>NZ_BQXJ01000001.1:0-1661547 GCF_030158975.1 Acidovorax sp. SUPP2539
GCGCAGACCACCAACGTCAGCTACAACCACGACGCCACCGGATCGATCACCAGGAAGGGCGACAGCTACCTGCACTACGGCGTGGACGGCCGCATCGCCAAGGCGGGGCCGAACGCCGACCCGGCCAACGCATTGGCCGTGAGCTACACCTACAACGCCCTGGGCCAGCGCGTGTTCAAGAGCGATGCGAGGTTGTCCGGGGCCAACAACCCGGCCATCACCCAGCAGACGGTCTATGCGGAGGACGGTATCGGCAGCACCGTGCTGGGGCAGTACGGCAGCAGAAGGAGCAGCGACAGCGCGGCACCGGCGGGCGAGATGGACAGCACCGAGGTCATCTACCTGCCCACCGCGAACGGGCCGATGCCCATTGCCGCGCAGATCAACGGCAGGCTGTATGCCATCGATGCGGACCATCTGAACACGCCGAGACGCCTGACGAACACGCAGGGCCAGGTGGTGTGGCAATGGCTGATCACGGGGTTTGGGGAAGCGAACCCGACGACGGGAGCGACCAACTACTCACAAAGTGGGCAGGGCAGTGCAGCCTATGCGGAAGCCGTGAAGTTCGACCTGCGGTATCCGGGGCAGGTGTTTGATGAGGAGACCCAACTGGCCTATAACCTGAATCGGTACTACGACCAAGGGTCTGGGCGATACATCCAGGCGGACCCGATTGGCCTAGAGGGTGGGTGGAACCGCTTTGGCTATGTGGGCGGCGATCCTCTGAATTTTATAGACCCTGAAGGGTTGGCTGCATGCACGGTATTGTTTCCGGATTACCCAATTGAATATGCGGACGGTAAGACAAGCACATGGCTAGGCGGGCATGGGGGAGTATTGGGATATGACGCAGCGGGCGTGACTCAATATTACGAATACGGGCGATATAGTCCCAATAGCCCGGGCATAGTGGGCGCGCGGCTTTCTGCGGATGATGGAAATATTCGCCGTGTTAGTGTGCCAAATCTTGTCATGGATAAAGACGGGCAACCAACCTCTCAGTCAGTTGATAATCTTCGCTTTGCTCTTTCGGAAAAATCGGGTAAAAATACGCGAGCCGAAATTACCTGTGATGCCAAGGCAGAAGAGAAAAAAGTGTATGATTATATTTTGAGTCTTGCAAATAATAAAGATCGTCCTAAATACAGTTGGAAGCCCTGGAGTTCTAATCAGTGCCGTACCTTTGCAAAAGGTGCCTTCAATGCTGGAAAATAAGAGATACATATGAAGCTAAAATTGATGATTTTTGCGCTAATGTTGGCGCTAATTGGTTGCGCTGTATTTGCATATTTGTGGATTGATCGCTCAATAACTCTAAATTATGTGAGGCAGAGTGGAGAGTCGAGTAACGAATCCAATCGCCGTTTGGAGAGATTATTGGAGGCTGCATGGATTGGGATGCCAGAAAAATCTGTTATAGATGAGTTGCAATTGCAAGTGATTAAATATCCAGCGGAGAGCATTGTAATAAAAAAAGAGGACGGGGTAGTTTGGTTTGGAGAGATACCATTCAATTTTGAGCACGGCCGGCTTAAAAGCGTTGGAGGGCATTGATGACAACAGTCTCACAGGACAATTGGGGCGTCAAGAACGGGGGGTGACGCTGGTAGAGTTGACTGCAAACTACACTTACGAAATCCTGAAACAGCGGGTGTTCAAGATTAGTGGGCGGATATCCGGGACTAACCCGGCCCTCAACCAGCTGGCCGTCTATACGGAGGATGGCATCGGCAGCACCGTGCTGGGGCAGTACGGCAGCCGAAGGAGCAGCGACAGCGCGGCACCGGCAGGCGAGATGGACAGCGCCGAAGTGATCTACCTGCCCACCGTGAACGGGCCGATGCCCATCGCCGCGCAGATCAATGGCAGGCTGTATGCCATCGATGCGGACCACCTGAACACACCGAGAAGACTGACGAACACGCAGGGCCAGGTGGCGTGGCAATGGCTGATCACGGGGTTTGGGGAGGTCAACCCAACGACCGGGGCGACCAATTACTCACAAAGTGGGCAAGGCAGTGCAGCCTATGCAGAAGCCGTGAAGTTCGACCTGAGGTATCCGGCAGGTGTTCGATCAGGAAACCCAACTGAACTACAACCTGCACCGGTCCTATGACCCGCCTTCGGGGCGGTACTTCCAGGCCGACCCGATTGGACTGGAGGGTGGGTGGAATCGCTTTGGGTACGTGGGAGGAGATCCCCTCAATGCGATAGATCCGCAGGGCTTGAACGCGGTTGTAATCGCGAACAGAGCCGCGGCATGGGTACAAGGTGCCTACTATCGGTATGGCCCAGCCATCACCGAATTCATTGCTGGGGCGTCTGGTGTCAACGGCGCAGTGGTTTCTCCGATGAGCCCATTGGTGGCGCAGATTCCGACTTCTGTCTCTAGGATGACTCCAGTCGCCAGAGCGGTAATTGAAAGAGTAGAGTCAGGGGGCTTTGTTCTGCTCAGACAGCAAGTCGCGCAATTACTTTGTCAAATGGTTTTTATACGGAAGGGTCGGTCTTTAAATTTTCTGATTATTACTACAACAAACTTTGGTCCACCGGTCGTGGAGCGCCATTTTTACAGGCTGAAGAAATATTTCTCACATCAAAGACGGTCACGCCCGATCGTATGGCGGGTTTTAATCGTTATGTAAACGAGGCATTTGAAATGATTTATAACCCGTCAACTAAGGAGGTTTGGCATCTTCAGCCTAATAGAAAGTAACGCAATGTTTGACGAATTATTTCGATCTGTTTATCTATTCCACATTTCAAAAGGAGGTTTGAAAGTTGATTGGGTGGAGGATGAATTTGGGTTTAATGCGGCTCGCGAGAAATCTATTAATTTCGATGGAGGTGAGCAGGAAGTTTATAAAGCCTTTTTCTCGGTTGAAAATCAGAGTAAATTTTATCTTCTATATTGCAGGATTAGAGGCGAAATGGTCGGCATTCCCTACTCTCAATGTGAAAAGATGATTGACATGTTGGCTTTTATGCAGGAGATTTTGGCCGCTGCACTTTGGAAATATAATCAGAAAGTTGAGGTGGATATGGAAAATTTTGCTAGGGAATTTGATCGTCTTGATGTTGAGGGTGAGCGTGTCCGATTGTATGAAAGTGTGCAAAAAAGAGGTGAGTAACTGGAGTTGTTATTAATTAATTGAGATTTCCATTGATTTTTTAATGAATGATTTGGTAAAAATTCCAGATAGTTTGGCTTCGATTTTTGAGCAAGAAGGAATTTCTCTTGGAAGCGAAGGGGTTGATGAAATGGCACTGCCCCTGCATGCTGCACTGGACGCTATTGCGATATTGCGCATATCTTGCACAGCAGCTAAAGGTGGCGAGGTTTGGGAGAAAGTCGGCGATAGATTCAAGCCTACTTATGATGGATGGAATTCCGAAAGAGAGGATTACTCAAGCGAAAGTGAATACATTGAGGCGGCTTTGTTGCACAAATCGCGATGCTGATGCCCGTAGACTGACTGCGTGACAGAGACGAAGAACAGGCAGCGGAGCAAGTACTGCACGACGAACTGGAAGGCGTACAACGCGGCGCTGAAAGCGCGAGGCTCGTTGACGATGTGGCTAGATGAGGGCATGCAGTGGTTTGGCACGCCGACCGGCAGGCGTGGACGCAGCCGGACCTTCTCGGACGCAGCAATCCAGTTCTGCCTGAGCATCAAGTGCCTGTTCGGCCAGCCCTTGCGACAGGCGCTGGGCATGGTGCAGAGCCTGCTGCGGCTGGCAAAGCTGGACTGGCCGGTACCTGACTTCAGCACTGTTTGCCGGCGCCAAAAGACCTTGCAGGTCGAACTGAGCTACCAGCGAACCAACTCGCCGCTTCAGTTGCTGGTGGACAGCACCGGCATCAAGTTCCTGGGCGAAGGAGAGTGGAAACGCAAGAAGCATGGCGCTGAATACCGGCGTGAATGGCGCAAGGTCCATCTGGGCATCGACGCGCAGACGCTGGAAATACGCGCCATCGAGGTGACCAGCAACGCCATTGGGGATGCGCCGATGTTGCCCGGGTTACTGGCTCAGATTCCCACTGACGAATCCATCGAAAGCGTCAGTGCCGATGGCGCCTACGACACGCGCGCCTGCCTGGACGCCATTGCCGAGCGGCACGCGATGGCGGTGATCCCGCCCCGCAAGAACGCCAGCCATTGGAAGAAGTCGAGTCCGGGCTCGGCGCATCGCAATGAGGCCATTCGGGCGTGCCAGCGCCTGGGTCGCGGCATTTGGAAGAAGTGGAGCGGCTACCACCGGCGCAGCCTTGTGGAGACGAAGATGCACTGCTTCAAGCGACTGGGCGAACGGGTGATCGCGCGCACGTTCGACCGCTAGGTTGTGGAGCTGCATGTCCGCGTGGCCTTGCTCAATCGGTTCAGTCAGATCGGCCGTCCTCACACCGTGTCGGTGGCTGCTGTGGCATAGGTCCGTCTGGGGTTGGGGTCATGCCGTCTGCAATTCGATTTGTGCAACAGAGCCCTGTTGCAGCAATAAATGCATGCAAACAAACGTTTGATTATTTATCTCCGCGTTTTACAAACTGGTCGCTGTCGACTAGTAATCCAATGACTGGTGAGCCAGGTTGTGAAGTGGAATGTGAAAATAAAAGTGGTAATAGAAAACAAACGAGGCGGTATGGGCCGGACGGATTTCCTGAAACGGACACTGACTGGGACCATAGTCACGGAGGCATCGGCTCTCCACATTCACACGATTGGAGTCGTCCATCTGACGGGAGTCGACCGACTCACGGAAACCGTGGGGAAGGGCGACCTTCGGTGCCAGGTGATCCAGGACTTGTTAAATAAATAAGAGGTAAAAATGATTTACTTGGCAATTACACCTGTGGGCTTAAAAGAAGCACTGCAATTAAAGAGTAATGGCGGGAGTCATCATATTTGGTGTGGCTCAGATTTGGTTTTTGATTTAATATCAATTAAAGATGTTTCGCAATTTAATTATCCTTTGATGGGTGCGAGTTTGGATATTATTGAGGGCGCGTTAGAGACAATTAGGGAGCACCATCCGGATGAGGTTGTGTGGGTGGAAGGCTGTTTGCGATAGTTGGATGAAAAGCCGCTATAAATGGTCCGCGCGATGAATTGCAGTGTTCAAGGTTTTATTAATGCATTGAACGCGGCAAGGCATTTAATTGCTGACCATTGGGTAATGGCTGTATCGAATTTATAAGGACCGCGAAATCAGTGCCGATCCATTTTTCAGAAGCGTCCTGGTGCTCGCCGAGTGATGCTTAGATCGAGTCAATTCATGGCAGCACTGCAGGCCTCCGACGAAAATCGTAGTGAAGAGGCACTTCGACTGATGGAGCAATGTGCAAAGGAGGGAGATCCCGTTGCGTGCTATTTCATGGCGCTTTGGTATCGCGATGGCGAAGGCGTTCTTGCGAGCGCGGTTCAAAGCGAGCATTGGATGCAGGAAATGCAACGGAGCGCTGAGTCCGACAATGCCGAGGCTCAATGGGAATTAGGACAGGCCCTTCGATACGGCAATGTCTTTCCTTGTGACGTCCGGCTTGCCAATTACTGGCTAGAGCGCGCCGCGGAAAACGGTTGGGGCGAAGCGCAACATCAGTTGGCGTGGTATCTGGAAACAGGGCAGTATGGCTATGCGGATGATAAGCAGATGGCCGAGCAGTGGTACCAACGTGCATTTGAGCAAGAGCATCCCGAGGCGCTTTACACATATGCCCTGCGCGAGTTCAAGGGCGGCAACATCACGGAGAAAGCGATTGAGTTGCTTAAGCGCGCGGCCGAGAAGGGGTTCAAGCAAGCGGAGCACGTCTTGCGTCAGCACACGCACTGAGCGGTGGCCCATGTGATGGAGATTTCCCTCATAAAGCGCTGAGCCAATGGATTGTTCGAATGCGAACGGCCTAGCCTTTAAACCCTTATGGAATGGTGTCAATGGCGATGCGATGGGGGTTCACACGCAACTCAAGGCCATTTCAACTCCTGGAGCCCAAGAGCCATCGCTTCCTCGGACCATCGAATAAGCGCATCCACCTGTATCCCATCCTTGGCATCCGCGGCCATCTCCAGCGCCCGGGTAATCCCACTCAACCGTTGCAACCCAAAACTCCCAACGGTGCCCCCCAACTCATGGACTTCCTGCCGCAGGCGGTCCCAGGCCTCGGCGCGGCGGGCGTCATGGATGCGGTCCATGCGCTGCTCGCAGTCGAGAATAAATCGGGTGACCAGCGCGTCGAAGCGGTCAGTGGTGAAAACACTGCGCAGTTCCTCCAAGGCCTTTTGATCGAAGAAAGCATCCGCACCCGCTTCGGTGGCCCCTTTGACGAGGGCCAGCAGAGCATGGTGGTCGTCGGCCTCTGCACTCGGTGATGTGAATGCCGTTGCAGGCGCCGGGGCAGCAGACGCCGAAGGTACCTCCTGCCCCCCCGGCACCAGCCACCGCGCCAGAGTGGCCCACAGCCTTTCCTCCAGCACCGGTTTGGCCAGGTGATCGTTCATGCCGGCCGCCCGGGTGCGCTCAATGTCCTGGCGCGCGGCGTTGGCGGTCATGGCAATGACGGGCAGGTGGGCGAAGCGCGGGTCCTGGCGCAGCGCGCGGGTGGCGGTAAGGCCGTCCATCACGGGCATCTGCATGTCCATCAGCACGGCGTCGTAGTGCGTGCCGTCGGGCGCTTCGTTCAAGCGGCGCAGGGCTTCGGCGCCGTCGCTGGCGGTGTCCACGTGCAGGCCGCCGGATTCCAGCAGGCCTGCGGCCACGAGGCGGTTGAGCTCGTTATCGTCCACCAGCAGCACGTGCAGGCCGGCCAGCGCCGCGGGGGCGCTCGGGGCGCGGGCGCCGCGCTCGCCCGGGGCGGGCAGGGCCGGGCGGGCGCTGCGCTGCACGCGGGCCGTGAACCAGAAGGTGCTGCCCGCGCCGGGCGCGCTGTGCACGCCGGCATCGCCCCCCATCAGCAGGGCCAGTTGCCGCGAGATGGCCAGGCCCAGGCCCGTGCCACCGAAGCGGCGGGTGATGGTGGCGTCGGCCTGGTGGAAGGCCTGGAAGAGGTGGGATTGCTGCTCGGCGGTGAGGCCGATGCCGGTGTCGCGCACGGCGCAGTGCAGCACCAGGTCGTCTTGCGCGCCCACGCCTTCGGCATGCGGGCCGTCGCCGGCCGGCGCGGAGGCGTGCACCGAGACGGTCACAGCGACTTCGCCCGCTTCGGTGAACTTGATGGCGTTGTTCACGAAGTTGACGAGCACCTGCCCGATGCGGTGCGGGTCGCCCAGCAGGTAGGGTGGCACGCCCTCGGCCACTGCCACGTGAAAGCGCAGGCCCTTGGCCTTGGCCTTGTCGTCGAACAGCTCCGACAGGTCGGCGAGCAGGGTGGGCAGCTCGAACGGCACGGTTTCCAGCACGAGGTGGCCGCCGTCGATCTTGGAGAAGTCGAGCGTGTCGTTGACGATGCCCAGCAGCCGGCGTCCGGCGCGGTACATCTGGTCCATGCGCTCGCGCTGCGGCGGCGCCAGGGCCTCGTCCTTGAGCGCGAGCTGGGCCAGGCCCAGGATGGCGTTCAAGGGGGTGCGGATCTCGTGGCTCATCACGGCCAGGAAGGTGGCTTTCTCTTCGGCGGCCTGGGCCAGCGCGCGGGCCTGGTTCTTTTGCTCGGTGACGTCCAGCCACACGCCGTTGAACAGCACGGCGCCATCGGACAGGCGCCGCGCGGTGGCCAGGGTCTTGAGCCACCGCGTGCGGTCGCCGTGCGCCACCTCGACGTCGAAGTCCAGCGGCTGCAAGGTGCGCAGGCTGTGCTCGAAGCGCTCGCGCAGCGCGTCCTGTCCGGACGGCGGCAGGCCGTAGGTCTGCTCCACGGGGCCTTCCAGGCGCAGCAGTTCGTGCGCGGGGCGGCCCTGCAGTTCGGCGGCCTTGTCGCTCACGAAGAGAAAGCGCTGCCAGCCATCGGGGCGCACGTGCATCTGGAACACGGCGCCCGGGATGGCGCCGGTCAGGTCCACGAGTTGCTCGGACAGGCGGCGTGCTTCGGCGCTCGCGGCCACCTCGATGGCCAGGCGGTCGGCGCGCTGCATGCTTTCCTTGAACACCTGCAGCGCCTTGGCCATGGTGCCCACTTCGTCGCGCCGCTCGGTGCCGGTGACGGTGTCGTCGTATTCGCGGTCGGTGAGCCGCTCCATGTGCCGCGTGAGCCGCAGGATGGGGCGGGAGATCTGGAAGACGGCCACCCAGGACGACAGCGCGATCACCAGGGCCAGGCCGATGCCCACGGCCAGCGCGGTGGTCAGGATGGTGTCGCGCGTGACCTGTCCGAGGCGCACGGACGATTCCTGGAACTGCGTGACGGAGTCGTTGCGCTGCTGGTTCATGTCCTGCTGCAGCGCGCGCAGGGCAGGCTCGAACTCGCCGTGGATGATCTGCAGTGCCCGGTCGCCACGCCAGCGCGAGGCCGCATCGACGATGCGCGCGGCCAGCGCGAAGGCCGACGTGGCGCGCTGGCGGATGGACTGCAGCTGCGCGGCATTGGCGGGCACCAGGGCTTCGGTGGTGTCGATCTGCTGGTTGAACTGGGCCTGCAGCTGGGCCAGGCGGGTCAGGGCGGCGCGCATGGTGGCCTCGTCCTGTTCGGTCAGCACGGCATACACGAGGCGGCTCGATTCGCTCAGCAGCAGGGCGGCATCGCCGATGTGCAGCGCGCTCTGCGCCTCGCGCGCGATCAGCGCGTTGTACTGCTGGTCGATGCCGCGCATCTTGCTGGTGGCGTAGAGCATCGACGCCGTGGAGATGACGCCCATCAGGCCCACGAGAAAGACGATCTTTGCGGTGAGCGGCAGGTGGGAGAAGTACCGTAGAACGTACCGGGACGATGGCATGGTCGATCCGTGAAAGAAAAAGACAGATGGGGCGGGTGGGTCAGGGCTTGCGAGCGATCGCCGCGCGCAGCGCCGCCACGGCGCCGGGCGTGTCCAGCCGCCCCTGCAGGTGGCGGGTGACCACGTCGTACACGGCGGCCTTCACCGGGGAGGGGTGGGCATTGCCCATGGCGATGGAGCCCATGAGGGTGCGGCGCATGTTGGCGCCGCGCAGGTCCGTGATGGCGCCCTGGCCGCAGCGGTTGAACGGGGCCTGCTGCACGTCCACGCGCGCGGGCGCCGCGCCGGTGCGCACGTTCACGGCCACCTGCAGATCCGGGTCCATGAGGATGGAGGCGAAGCGCTCCTGCGCCGCGCGCTGGCGTGCGGGCTGCTTGAAGAAGACGAACTGGTCGCTGTTGAAGAGGTACATGCCCTGGGTGTCGGGAAAGCGCCAGCACTGGTAGTCGCGGTCGGGCAGCAGGCCCCGCACCTTGAACTCACCGTCCACCCAGCTGCCCTGCACCTGCAGCAGGGCCTGCTCGCCGGCGACGAGGTCGGTGGCCTGGTCCCAGCGGCGGCGCATGAAGCCCGCGTCCAGGTACCGCGCCAGTTGCCGCATGCGCTCGAAGATCACGGTGGTGACCGGGGCGTCGAGCGCGGTGGGGTCCAGGTCGAGAAAGGCGCGCCGGTAGAACGCTGCGCCACCGGTGCCGGCCGCGACCGATTCGAACAGCAGCGTGTGTTCCCACGCTTCCTTGCCGATGGCCAGCGGCTGGATGCCGGCGGCGCGGGCCTGGTCGAGCAGGGCGATCAGGTCGTCCCAGGTGTCGGGCGGCGTGGCGGCTCCCAGCCGGCGGGCCAGGGACTGGTTGACCCAGAGCCAATTGGTGGAATGCGCGTTGAACGGGGCCGCCACCCACTGGCCCTGCCATTTGGACAGTTGCTGGATCTCGTTGGGAACGACCTCGTCCCATTCCTCTCGCGCGGCGACGTCGTTCAGGTTCTCCAGCAGCCCGCGCCGCGCCCATTCGTGGATCTCGTAGCCGATCATCTGCGCGGCGGTGGGCACCCGCCCCGCGCGCACGCGGGCCGCCAGCACGTCGGTGTAGCGCGCGGTGCCGCTGCCGGGCGAGAAGTCTTCCTTCCAGGCCAGGCCCCGCTGGCGCGTGAAGTCGCGGATCGCGTCCATGCTGGCGCGCTCGCCGCCCGTCACCCACCAGTGGAACACCTCCACACCCGCCGGCTCGCTGCGGGCAGGCCCGGCGAGCGCGGCCATCCACGCCAGCCCGAGCCACAGCAGGGGGCGAAGCCGCCACCGCGCAACGGACCAGAGCGGTTGGGGGCGGGCGGGACGAAGGGTGGGTGCGCCGGCAAAGGGGAACGCGGCAACGAAGTCGGACAGCATGCCGGCCAGTGTCCGCGATGGGCCGCGCGGGAAAGCCGCAGGCCCATTCGGCCGGTCGTTGCGGCGGGCGCTGCATGTGGTGCCGAACGCACAGATGCACAGCCGAATGTCAACAATTGTTGAATTCTGAAAACCGAAGAGCCCACCCCCTAGATTCGCGGCACTCCCGGCCACGCCGGCAAGGCACCGCGCGCCGGTCCTTCCTTTCCCTCCGACCCCATTGCAGCCCTCGCCAGGGCCCCGGTGGCGTCGCGGCGTGCCCGGACCTGCTCACGACAACAATCTGGAGATCGGTATGGTTCTTTCCTTTGCACGGCGGGCTGCGGGCCTGCTGTGGCCTGCTGCGTTCGCGTCTGCGCCCGCGCGCAGACCTGCCACCCATCAAGGCCTGCCCGGCGGGCGGGGATACGGCCTGCTGCTGGCCGGGTGCCTGCTGGCACCCGGGGCCGTGCTGGCCCAGACCACCGACATCCTGGTCAACCAGGACGCGGTGCCCGCATCGGCCTCGGGCCCGGCGGGCGGCACCTTCCATTACGTGGTGACGGTGCGGCACAACACCGGCAGCGCGGCGACCGGCGTGGTCCTCACCGACAAGCTGCCCGTGGGCGCGGTGTTCCAGTCGGTCACGACGACCCCGGCGGGCATGCCCTGCACGCCGGCCATCGCCCCCGGCACGGCCATCACGGTCGCCAACCAGACGGTGCAGTGCGGCCTGGGCTCGATGGCGGTGAATTCCACCAAGGTGGTGGATTTCGAGGTCGTGCTGCCGACGGTCTCGACCAACTGGATCAACAACGCCCGCGTGACGCGCAACGAGACCGATTCGGACCCCAGCAACGACGCGCTGGATCGCCGCATCACCACGACCGAGGCCGCCGACCTGGCCCTGGCCGTCACCACCAACCCCACGGCGCCCCCCGGCAATCCGCTCTCGCCCGGCCAGCCCTACCGCTATCTGGTGGACGTGAGCAACCAGGGGCCCATCGGCATCCCCGCCGCAGGGCGCGTGGAGGTCATGTTCAGCGTGCCCACGGGCGCCTCGTTCACCCGCGTGGGCGGCAGCAACGGATGGACCTGCACGCCCACGGCCTCGAATGCCTCGCCGCTCGTGTCCCCCGGCGCGCCGACGCCCGCCACGGTGGTCACCTGCTCCCACGCCGGTGCGCTGGCCAATGGCGGCACGGTGCCGTCGCTGGAGGTGGACGCCGCTCCCAATGTGACCGGCTCCATCACGACGTCGTTCTCGGTCAAGGGCTACAAGGATGCGTCCACGGAAATGCCCGACGGGCAGACCGCCAACAACACTGGCACGGCCGAAGTCAACGTGGCCGGCACGGCCTCGGATGTTTCCGTCACCAAGGCCGTGAACGGCGCCACGACCTATGGGCTCAACGACCAGGTGACCTACACGGTCACGCCCCGGCTGAACGGCGGCACCTTGCTCACCGGCGTGCCCGTGCAGGTGGTCGACACGCTGGGTGCGGGCCTGTCCTACGTCTCGGCCACGGGCACGGGATGGACCTGCACCCCGGCGGGCCAGGTGATCACCTGCGACCTGCCCGGCGGCTATGCGGGCGCCAACTTCAGCAACCTGCCGGTGATCACGGTGGTGGCTTCGGTGCAGCAGACGGGCACGCTGCCCAACACCGTCACGATCGACGCGCCGACCCGCACCGATCCCGACACGGCCAACAACTCGCCGGCCAGCGTCTTCATCACGGCGACCAACGTGGCCGACCTGCAGATCACCAAGACCGCGTCCAACTACGTGAACGGCCAGGGCGTGGCCGTGGCCATCGGCCAGAGCTACCAGTACCGCCTGACGGCGCGCAACCGCGGACCGCTCGCCATCGCGGCGGCCGCCGCCACCGTGCCGGCCGCCCCGAGCATCGTCGTCACCGACTCGGTGCCCGCCGGCGTGACCCTGACCGGCCTGAACGCGGCCTCCGGCGCGGGCTGGACCTGCTCGGCACTGCCGCTGGTGGGCCCGGGCACCTTCACCTGCGAGCGCACGGCCGGACTGGGTGTGAATGCGAACGCGCCCGACATCGTGGTCAACGCGGTGCGCACGACCGCGGGCTCGGCCACCAACAACGCCTGCGTGAAGTTCAGCCCCGAAACGGGCGGCACCCGCGAGGACCCGTGGTACACCGACCCCGCGCACGGCATCAACTGCCAGGGCGTGGGCGTCGGCGCCTCCGACCAGACCCCCGGCAGTGAGGTGCAGGCGGACCTGAGCATCGTCAAATCCGTGGACAAGCCCACGGTGCCTGCCGGCGACGTGCTGACCTACACGATGGTGGTGACCAACAACGGCACCAGCGCCGCCACCAACGTGAGCCTGCGCGACGTGCTGCCCAGCCTGGTGACCAGCGCCTCGGCGCCGGGCCTGGTGTCGGTGAACACGACCGCCGGCACCTGCACGCCCTCGGGCGCTTCCAACGTCAACACCGCCACGCTGCTGTGCTCGCTCGGCACGCTCAACAGCGGCGCCAGCGCGACGGTGACCGTGGCCATCCGGCCCACGGTGGCCACCACCGCGAACCGCACCAACACCGCCACGGCCTATTCGCCCGAAGTGGTGGACCCGGTTCTGGGCAACAACACGGCATCGGTGACGAGCCAGGTCACGGCCCGGGTGGACCTGGTGGCCTCCAAGACCGTCTCGCCCACGCCGACCGCCATCTCCGGCGAGCCCATCACGTACGTGGTGCGCGCCAGGAACAACGGCCCGTCGTCGGCCGAGAACGTGTGGCTGAGGGACGTGCTGCCCGCCAACGCGGTGCTGATCGGCACGCCCGTCGCCTCCAACAGCGGCGTGTGCGATGCGGTGCCCGCCGGCAACGGCGGCACGCTGAACTGCCGCTGGGGCAGCACGGGCAACAGCGCGTTCCTCGCCAACGGCGGCCAGTACGAAGTGACCTACCGAATGCGTGCGGCGGGCGCCTGGGCCCCGGGCGTGAAGCTCTCCAACACGGTCGAGATCGGCACTGCGACGGACGAGCCCGTGCTGACCAACAACCAGGCCGCGGCCGAGATCACGCTGACCCAGCCCGAGCTGGACATCCTGGTGTCGATGGCGCACAGCGCCGACGCCATCGCCCTGGGCGCCGAGACGACCTACACCATCACGGTGAAGAACTCGGGCCCGTCGTTCGGCACGAACGTGGTGATGACGGACACGTTCCCGATCACCCACCCCACGAACGGCGCCTCTTCGGCCACGTTCGGCTTCACGGGCGGCCTGACGGTGGACCGGGGCGGCGTCTGCACGGTGCCGGCCATCGGCGCGACCTCGGGCAGCGTGTCGTGCACCTTCCCGGGCCTGGCCAAGGACGAGGTGGCCACCATCACGTTCAAGATGAAGGCGATGAGCCTGCCGGCCGGAGCCGCGTCGGGCACGATCTTCCACAAGGCCGTGGTGTCGGTGAGCGAAACCGAGTTCCTGCAGGGCGGGCAGAACACGCAGGTCAACAACACCACCTACGACCAGACTTCCACCAAGCGCGACCCGATCGCCACCGACCTGTCGATCCTGAAGGCCGGCCCGGATGGCCCGATCGCCCCGGGCTCGGACGTGGACTACACCTTCACCGTGCGCAACAACGGCAACCTGACCAGCAACGGCGCCCAGGTGGTGGACCCGCTGCCCGCGGGGCTGGCGTTCGTCTCCTCGCCCGACTGCGTGGCCACGGGCACCTCGGTGACCTGCTCGGTGGGCGAGCTGCTGGCGGGCGCGAGCCGCACCCTGCGCGCCAAGACGCGCCTGGCGCAGCCCTACACCGGCAACGGACCGCTGGTGAACACGGCCACGCTGGACGCGCCGGGCGACACCGACCCCACCAACAACACGTCGAGCAAGACCACGACCGTGCAGCCCCCGCCCGATGCGATCACCAGCGTGCCGACGCTGTCGCAATGGGCGTTGATCCTGCTGTCGTGCCTGCTGGGCGGACTGGCGCTGCGCCAGTCCCACGGCCCGCGCCGGCGCTGACCTGCGACGGGGTGTCTTTCCCCCAAGCAAAAAGGGCGGTCCCGAATGCGGGACCGCCCTTTTTTTAATGGATGGCGGGTCGGGGGTCTGAGAGAAGTGTCGGCGCGTGCCGCCGGCGCTGGCGTGCAGCGTCAGGCGGACTGCGTGACATCGACCACATCCAGGCGGTAGCCCATGCCATACACCGCGTTGACGACATAGCCGTTCTCTGGCGACAGGGCCAGCTTGTTGCGCAGCCGCGAGACGTGCGTGTCCAGCGAGCGCGAGGGCACGTCCTGCACCTCACTCCAGACGCTCTGGCGCATGTGCTCGCGCGACAGCAGGCGGCCCGCGTTCTGGAACATGAACAGCGCCAGGTCGTATTCCTTGTTCTTCAGGTCCACGGCCGTGCCGTCCATCCACAGCGTGCGCGTCTTGGGCTCGAAGCGGTAGCGGCCGAAATCGAGCGTGCGTGCCACCGTGGACGGATACGCCCGGCGCAGCAGCGCCGCGGTGCGGGCCATGAGTTCGCCCATGCGGATCGGCTTGGGCATGAAGTCGTCGGCGCCGCAGTTGAGCGCCTCGACCACGTCCTGTTCGGCATTGCGGCGCGTCACGAACAGGATGGGCATCTGCGGCGCCAGGCCGGCGCGCAGGGTGCGCACCACTTCCATGCCGCTCATGTCGGGCAGGTGCCAGTCCACGATCAGCAGATCGAAGGTCTCGGTCCGCAGCGCCCTGAGCAGGCTGGTGCCATCGGTGAAGGGGTGGAACAGGTGCCCCGCATGTTCGACAGAGGCCTGGATCAGCTCCATCAGGATCGGGTCGTCGTCAAGGGCAGCGATACGCATGGGGCACCAGCAAACGGCAAAGGCAATGGAATACGGATCGCCGGTGGGACGCGGCGAGGTGCCGAAACTACCTTTTAATTTCGCTATCGGTTGGAATGTGACAATTGTTAACATTCATCGAAAAATCCGCGGTATGTATTCGTGGCGTCGACGCATCGGTGGCGCTTCGAGTGCGCCGGGGCCCCTTGTATCGCGCGCAGACATGGCCGCATTTGCAGCCGCGGCTTCGTTTGGATGCTCCGGTCTTCGCCTTGCCTCGCCGTTGCCCAGCGCTTTCAGGGAATATGGCCCGTTCAAAATTTTGAGGACAGCTTCATGGGCAATTGCATCGGCGGCTCCAGCGGGAACGCTTCCGTTCGCCGCAATCAGGATCAACGCACGGCAAGTACCAATGCCGGTGTGCAGGCCGAAGAATCGGCATCGGCTGCGTTCGGCGTCGATGCGGCGCTGTCCGGGCTGCGCTCCCGCGAACGGAGAATCAATGGATTGCTGGGCCCCGACACCAATGAGTTGCTTGGTTCGCCCGTGCGCAGGGAACTCGAATCCTTGCGCACGCGGGTGCAGTCAGCGGCGGGAGATTTGACGGCGCTGCAGCAAACGTTGAATCGCCAGAACTCTCAACGCATCGACCTGGGCGATGACCCGGTGGGTGCCGTGCGATTGTTGACCGCACAGTCCGAACGATTGGGACGGCAAGTGGAGCCCGTCATCCAGAGGCACGAGGAAGCCATCGACGACCTGCAGAACCGCACGGGCTTGGCAGCGGATCATCCGTCCATGCGCTTTCCGCAGGGCCGCTAAGGCCATCGAGCATCTTGTGCTCGCCGCTGTCAGGCCGACAGCGGCGCTTCCTGCATCGCCTCCATCTGCTCGCGCAGCATGTCCACCTGCCCGCGCCAGTAGTCGCTGCTGCCGAACCAGGGGAAGTTGATCGGAAAGATCGGGTCGTTCCAGCGGCGCGCCAGCCAGGCGCTGTAGTGGATCAGCCGCAGCGTGCGCAGCGGCTCGATCAGGGCCAGCTCGCGACGGTCGAAGGGGCGGAACTGCTCGTAGCCGTCCAGCAGCGCGGACAGCTGCACGGTGCGCTGGCGGCGGTCGCCGGACAGCAGCATCCACAGGTCCTGCACGGCCGGGCCGGTGCGCGCGTCGTCCAGGTCCACGAAGTGCGGGCCGCCGCCGGGCCGGTCGGTGGGCGTCCATAGCACGTTGCCGGGGTGGCAGTCGCCGTGCAGGCGCAGCGGGCGCGCATCCTTCAAGGCAAACGTGCCGCCTGCCGGGGTATTCCATGCACTTTGTGCTATCAATTCAATAGCATCTTCGCAGGCGCTGCGCCAGGCCGATTGCTGGTCCAGCGGGATGATCTCCTCGGCCAGCAGCCAGTCGTGCGGCTCCTGCGCGAAGGTGGCCGCGTCCAGCGCCGGGCGCAGCGCGAAGGGCCGGGCCTCGCCCACGGTGTGGATGCGGGCGAGGAAGCGGCCGATCCACTCCAGCACCTCGAAGTCGTCCAGCTCGGGCGTGCGCCCGCCGCGCCAGGGGCTGACCGAGAACGCGAAGCCCGCGTGCTGGTGCAGCGTGCGGCCCTGCAGCACCAGCGGGGCGACCATGGGCACCTCGGCCTGGGCGAGTTCGGCGGCGAACGCGTGCTCTTCCAGGATCTGCGCATCGCTCCAGCGGCCCGGCCGGTAGAACTTGGCCACGACGCGGCTGCCGTCTTCCAGCGACACCTGGTATACGCGGTTTTCGTACGAGCCCAGGGCCATGAGGCGGCCGTCGCCGTACAGGTCCACGCTGGCGAGCGCGTCCAGCACGAGGTCGGGGGTGAGGGGCGCGTAGGGATGCGAGGAAGAAGAGGTGGGCTCGGTGCCGGGCAGGTTATCCATGGGGGGCATTGTCGCCCCCGGCCAGTTCGGTGAAGGGCAACTGCTGCTTGACCAGGATGACGGTGCACGGCGCATCGCGCGCCACGCGGATCGGAATGGTGTCGATGAAGCGCTGCAGCGGCACGCCGTGCGTGGCCGCGCCCAGGATCATCACGCCCACGCGGTTGCCCTGGGCGTAGCGCACCAGGGCCTGGGCCACGTCGCTCGCCTCGATCACCTGGTGACTGGCGCTGTGGCCGGCCAGGTCCAGTCCGGCGGACCATTGACGCAGCCGCACCAGGTGGCGGCGGTGCAGCGTGGTTTCGCTGCGCTCGCTGTCCGATGCGCTGCTGGCCGAGGGCGAGATCACCGTCACGCAGGCCAGCCGCGCCCCGGGGCGGATGCCCAGCGAGCGCGCCGCCGCCTGGCGCAGCGAGTACAGCGTGGCATCGCTCGCGTCCTCGCCCGGCACGGCCACCATGAGGATGGGCGCCGCCTCGATCTGGCGCGCCGGCAGCGGGCTGGGCTGGTAGTGCATGCCCGCTGCCTTGAGCCAGCGGCGCAGGTGCGCCCGCACGCCCGGCCCGCGCAGGCGCCGGCCGCGTTCGGTGACCGGCACCTGCCCGGGGTGCGTCAGGTCGAAGGCCAGGTGCGCGGCCGACGGGTAGCGCTGCGCCGCCTCGGGCTCCAGGCAGCGCAGGATGATCTCCTGCAGCCACTCGGGCACCTGCGGCCGGTGGCGACGCGGCGGCGCGGGCGTCATCCACAGCCGCTGGCGCAGGCCGCCGCGCGTGGTGGGGGCGCCGAAGGGCAGCTCGCCCGTGGCCAGTTCGTACAGCATCACGCCGATGGCGAAGAGGTCGCTGCGCAGGTCGCCGCGCACGCCCACCACCTGCTCGGGCGCGATCCAGGCGGGCGAGCCCACGGCCTCGCGCATCTCCTCGGCCAGCAGGTCGGGGTAGTGGGCGTGGCACGAGAGGCCGAAATCCAGCAGCACCGCGCTGCCGTCCGCGCGCAGCAGCACGTTGGCGGGCTTGAGGTCGAGGTGGCACACGTTCTGCTGGTGCAGGCTGTGCGCGGCATGCGCCATGGCCGCGCCCAGTCGGGCCACGGTGGTGGCGTCCGGCGGCTGCGGCAGGTCCAGCCAGTGCTGCAGCGTGTGGCCTTCGATGTATTCCATCACCAGGTAGGGCAGCCGCGCCAGGTCGCCCGCGGCGACGAAGCGCGGCACGTGGCTGCCGCTCAGCGTGGGCAGGATCTGCAGCTCCACCTCGAAGCCGACGATGGTCTCGGCGCCATCGCCCGCCGTCATGCGCGGGATCTTCATCGCCATGGGAAAGCCCGCGTCGCGCGCGGCGCCCGCATAACCCACGCGATAAACGTGCGCCATGCCGCCCGCGTGCAGGCATTCGTGCACGACGAAGCCGTCCACCTCGGTGCCGGGCGCGAGCAGCTTCATGCGAGGCTCCGGGCGGGCCGGGCGGGCCGGGCGATGGCGTGGCTCACCGCCCCAGCTCCAGCCGATCGGCGAAGAACGCGGGCAGGCCGGCGGCGCGCACGGCGGCCG
The DNA here is from genome assembly GCF_030158975.1 of Acidovorax sp. SUPP2539. Lineage (NCBI taxonomy): Bacteria > Pseudomonadati > Pseudomonadota > Betaproteobacteria > Burkholderiales > Comamonadaceae > Acidovorax > Acidovorax sp. SUPP2539. Next base: position 18,499 of record NZ_BQXJ01000001.1, read on the forward strand.
CGGCCGCGGCATGGTCGTAGGGCACGCGGTGGAAGGCGACCGTTGCGGCGTGGTCGTCGAACAGCGCATACATGGCACGCACGTCGCGGTCGCGCGGCTGGCCCACGGAGCCCGCGACGCCCAGCCACTGGCGGTGCGGCGGCACCGGCACGGGCACGCCGGGCTGCGGCGCAAAGCGCATCAGCTTGGCGGTGGGCGTGAGGAAATACAGCGCCTGCTCGTGCACGTGGCCGCAGAACACGTAGCGGATGGCGGGGTCGAGCTGGCTGGCCGCGGCCATGCTGCGCTCGGCCGCGCCCGCGTCCTGCACGTAGTGCCAGTGGCTGGGCTGGTCGGCGCTGGCGTGCACCAGCAGCGTGTTCGCGCCCAGGCGGCGCGTGAGCGGCAAGGTGGCCAGAAAGGCGCGGTGCCGGGGCGACAGCTGCGCATGCGTCCACTGCGCGCTCTGGTCGCCCATCTGGGTGGGCGCTGCGGGCGGGTCCAGCGCCGCGACGTCGTGGTTGCCCAGCACGCAGGGCGCGCCCTGGGCCGCCAGGGCCATCGCCTGCTCGACCACGGCCACGGGGTCGCCGCCGTAGCCCACCAGGTCGCCCAGCAGCGCGAACTGCTCGGCGCCCTGGGCACGGGCATGCGCCAGGCAGGCATCGAGGGCATGGCGATTGGCGTGGATGTCGGCGAGCAGAGCGATCTTCATGGCGGACGCGGCGGGTGCGCGAGGCTGGGGTCAAGGGTGCGAAAAGGCATCGGCCCGCGGGGGCGGGGCCGCCTGCGATGATGGCTCCGAATGGTGCCATTGGCGGGGGTGAGTGCGCGGGAAGCGCAAAAAAGGTGCAATCGCGGCCGAATGCCCGCCGCACCGGTCCCTTCCGTCCCGGTCGCGGAATTTGTTTTGCTATCTTTTGTGTAGCAATCGAGGCAATGAAATCCCCGGCCTGGCACATGAAAGACCACGAAATCAAAAGAACCGGTCAGGGGGTGACCCTCGATGGGCGCGCCGGGCACTATTCAGGCGGCAGCGTGCGGGGATCGGGGCCCCAGAGGCGTTGGCCCAGGTCCAGCGCGGCGATGTCGTCCGGCTCGCCGACGTCGTGGGCCACCATTCGGTCGAGCAGTGCCTGGCTCTCCGCTGGCGAGGCCGTGTGCAGGTACGCGATGGCGCGGCCGATGAAGGCGATGCGCTTGCGTTCGATGGAGTCGCTCACCTCCAGCATGTCGGACATGGTCCGGGGGCTGACGGGTTCGGCCTCGTCGTCGTCGCTGTCCGGCGCCATCGCGGCCTGCAGCAGAAAGGGCATTTTGTAGCGCTCCTGCCGATGGGCGTGGTGGCGGTCCGGCAGGCTTTCACCCCGGCGGTTCACCGCGGCGTCGGCCTGGCCGGGGGCCTGTGCCTGTTTCCAGCCGTCGAGGCTGCTTTGCCTTTGGGCGTGCTTGAAAAACTCGGCGGGCAGGAAGTGCCTGCCCTCCAGCACCTGCACCGCTCCGTCTTGTGCCAGCGGCTGTGCGGTGCGGCCCAGCGCCGTGCGGGGTGGCTGGCCGGGCGATTCCAGGGCCTGCCGGTGAAGTGCGTTCAGGCGCTCCCCAGCCTGCGCGAACTTGGACGCCGCCGAGAGCGCAAAGATGCGGCAGCCTGAGTCGGACGTCTGGATGTCCAGCATGAACAGCGCCGCCGTGCCGCCTTCGGGCAGCAGCCGCGCCAGCGCCGGCAGCACCTCGCTGGTGTAGCGGGCCTGGTTTTCCTGATTGAACCGGAGCGGGTCGGCGATCACGATGGATACGGCATCCGCGTGGCGCTGGAGATCGGCCGCCACGACGTGGTCTTCGCCGGGGGTGGGCAGCGTAAGGACGGCACGGGCGCGTTCGCCATCGGGCCGGGGCGCCGCGAACCATGCCCGCACTGCCGCAGGGCTCTCCAGCAGGGACAGCGGCAGAGACGGGTGGCGCGCGCTTTCGGCCGCCACCAACGTGGGCAGCATGGCCTGGTCGAAGACCTTGTCCAGTTCCTCCGTGCCCCAGTTGTCGTTCACCAGATCCGTGAAACGCCGGTGCAGATCCTGCAGCCGGGCGATGGCCTCGGACTGCACGGGCGACAGGGCGGCGGCCGTGCCGGCCCGGTGACCGATCGACGATGCTGTCATGCCCGCGGAGCGGGGCCGGATGGGCGCGGCCCCCCGGGACAGGTGCAGCGCCGCGAGCGGGAGGTCCGGCGAGGGGTTCGAGCGCGTCGGAGCGGGGGCGGCCCTCGCCGCAGCGGTCACCTCGTCCGGGCGGCGGTCAGGGGCCCTGCGGGTGCCGGAGTTGACGGGTAAGACCATTCGCATTCCTGTGGCTTGGCGAATGCAGGAGGGTCGCGCAGGCTGCGCGCCGGCACGGTGCGGGCCGCGAACGCATGGGCAGCGCAGCGAAGCGCCCTGCGCGCCACGGTCTGCGGCACCACGAAAAAAGCCCCCCGGCCGCGTTCAAACACGGCCGGGGGGCTTCGAGGCCGATGCCGATCAGGCCAGCGTGATCGTCACGTCGATATTGCCGCGCGTGGCGTTGGAGTAGGGGCAGACCTGGTGGGCGGCGTCCACCAATTGTTGCGCCTGGGCGCGGTCCAGGCCGGGCAGGCTGACCTTCAGGCGGGCGGCGATGCCGTAGGCGTTGGGGATCTTGCCCAGGTCGACTTCGGCGTCCACGGCCACGTCCTGCGGCACGGCGATCTTCAGCTGGCCGCCCACGGCCTTCAGCGCGCCGATGAAGCAGGCGGAATAGCCGGCGGCGAAGAGCTGCTCGGGGTTCGTGCCCGTGCCGCTGGTGCCGGGGGCGGAGAGCTGCACGTCCAGGCGTCCGTCATCGGTGCGCGAGGCGCCGTCGCGGCCGCCGGTGGTGTGGGCGCGGGCGGTGTAGAGGACTTGGTCGAGCGATGGCATGGTGATTCCTTTGCAGTGAATGCCCGCGGTGCGGGCGGTTGAGGGACAAAAAAGACAACGAAAGCGAGAACGACAAAAGCGGTGAGGACGGGGCTGCTAGCCGGAGCCGATCCGGCTGCGCAGCTGCTGCAGCTGCCGGGTCAGCGCGGTGAGTTCGGGCAGGGTGCACTGGCTGCTTTCCAGCACGCAGGCGGGAATGGCTTCAGCGCGGTCGCGCAGGGCCCGGCCGGCGGGGGTGAGCGTGGTGCGTACACGGCGCTCGTCCTGCGCATCGCGCAGCCGCGTCACCAGGCCCGAGGCCTCCAGGCGCTTGAGCAGCGGGGTGAGCGTGCCGGAGTCGAGGAACAGGCGCTCGCCCAGTTCGGAGACGGTGATGCCGTCGCGCTCCCACAGCGACAGCATCACCAGGTACTGCGGGTAGGTGAGGCCGATGGATTCCAGCAGCGGCTTGTAGAGCTTGGTCATCGCCAGCGACGCGGAATAGAGCGCGAAGCAGACCTGGTTGTCCAGCTGCAGCAGGGCGGGGCTGGGCGTGGAGACCGGGTGGGCGAGGGCGTCGGGGCGGGGCATGGGCTGGATTGTGACGCCCAATTCAATTGTGAGCAATTGAATTGGGCGTCACCCCATCAGCGCTGGGGGCTTGACGTGCAGCGTGCAGCCGGCAGCGCCGAATGGGTTATCGCAGCGCGGTGGAAGGTCCTTTGGCGCGTGCGCCCTGCTGCCGGGCGTATGCGTAAAAATGGCCTCCACCGCAATGAATACTATGGCATTACGCTATTAAAAATGTAGCAAAACTGGCCTGACCCGTTGGAGGGGCCGGGGCTGCCCATGCCCCGGGGAAGGTCAGTAAGCGTACACGCCATGCCCGGTCTTGCGGCCCAGGCGGCCGGCGGCCACCATTTCCTTGAGCAGGGGGCAGGGGCGGTATTTGCTGTCGCCGAACTCGGTCAGGTACACGTTCATCACCGCCAGGCACACGTCCAGACCGATCATGTCCGCCAGCGCCAGCGGGCCGATGGGCTGGTTGCAGCCGAGCTTCATGCCCGCGTCGATGTCCTCGGGCGTGGCCAGGCCCTCGGCCAGCACGAAGAACGCCTCGTTGATCATCGGCACCAGGATGCGGTTGACCACGAAGCCGGGTGCGTTCTTCACGGTGATGGGGCTCTTGCCCAGCGACTCGGACAGGGCCTTCACCGTGTCGTGCGTGGCATCGCTGGTCTGCAGGCCGCGGATGATCTCCACCAGCGCCATCATCGGCACCGGGTTGAAGAAATGCATGCCGATGAAGCGGTCGGGCCGCGACGTGGCGGCTGCCAGTTGCGTGATGGAGATCGACGAGGTGTTGGAGGCGATGATGACCTCCGGCGCCACGATGGCGTCCACCTGCTTCAGGATCTTCACCTTGAGCTCGTGGTTCTCGGTGGCCGCCTCGATCACGATCTGCGCGGCCTTGAGGTCGTCGTAGTTCGTCGAGGTGCGGATGCGCGAGAGGGCCGCGTCCTTGTCGGCGGCGGTGATCTTTTCCTTCTTGATGAGCCGGTCCAGGCTGCCGGCCACGGTGGCCAGGCCCTTTTGCACGGCGGCCTCCGAGATGTCCACCATCACCGCGTGGATGTCCGACACGGCACAGGCCTGCGCGATGCCGTTGCCCATGGTGCCTGCGCCGATGATGCCGACGGTCGTGATCGTCATATAAAGTCTTTCCGGCCAAATAGCCAAATCAAAAAACAGGGGTTGCGCGGATCGGCGTGATCGTATCGGCAATCGCGGACGGCGCGGCCGGTGCGACACCCCAGCGGCCGCGGCCACTGGCACAGAGGAGACAACGGACATGTTCGACTACATCGTGATCGGTGGTGGTTCGGCCGGCTGCGTGCTGGCGGGGCGCCTGACCGAAGACCCTGCCGTGCGCGTGTGCCTGCTGGAGGCCGGCCCGCCCGACACCAGTGCCCTCATCCACTGCCCGGCCGGCATCGCCCTGATGGCGCGCACCGGCGCCTTCGGCTGGGGGCAGCACACCACGCCGCAGCCCGGCCTGAACGGGCGCCGTGGCTACCAGCCGCGCGGCAAGGTGCTGGGCGGCTCCAGTTCGCTCAACGCCATGATCTACCTGCGCGGCCAGCCGGCCGACTATGACCACTGGGCCGCCGAGGGCAACCCGGGCTGGGCCTGGAGCGACGTGCTGCCGTACTTTCGCCGCGCCGAGCACAACGAGCGCGGCGCCGACGCCTTTCACGGCACGGGCGGCCCGCTGAACGTGATGGACCTGCCGGCGCCCCACCGCATCGCGCGCGATTTCATCGAGGCCGGCGTGCAGGCCGGCCATGCGCGCAATCCCGACTTCAACGGTGCCACGCAGGAGGGCGTGGGCTGGTACCAGGTCACCCACCGCGCGGGCGAGCGCTTCAGCGCCGCCAAGGCCTACCTCGCCCCGCACCGCGGCCGGCCCAACCTGCAGGTGGTGACGGACGCGCGCGCCACGCGCATCCTGTTCGAGGGCCGGCGCGCCGTGGGCGTGGAGTACCGTCAGGGCGGGCAGTCGCACACGGTGCGCGCTGCGCGCGAGGTGCTGCTGAGCGCGGGCGCGCTGCTGTCGCCGCAGTTGCTGATGCTGTCGGGCGTGGGGCCGGGCGCGGCGCTGCAGCGCCATGGCATCGCCGTGGTGCACGACCTGCCCGGCGTGGGCGAGCACCTGCACGACCACCCCGACGTGGTGCAGGTGATGGACGCGCCGCGCCTGACGGACCTGTTCGGCCTCTCGCCCACCGCCGCGTGGCAGATGCTGCGCGGGGTGCGCGAATGGCAGGCGCACCGGCGCGGCATGCTGGTGACCAATTTCGCCGAAGCCGGCGGCTTCATCCGCAGCCGCCCCGAGGAGGCCGCGCCCGACCTGCAGCTGCACTTCGTGATCGGCAAGCTCGTGGACCACGGCCGCCGCACGGTGCTGGGCCACGGCTACTCGTGCCACGTGTGCCTGCTGCAGCCCCTGAGCCGCGGCCGGGTCACGCTGGCCGGCCCCGACCCGCACGCCCTGCCGCTGGTGGACCCGGCTTTCTTCGCCGATCCGGACGATCTGCAGCGCATGGTGCGCGGCGTGCGCCGCATGCGCGAGTGGCTGGCGCAGCCGGCGCTGGCCACGCACGGCGCGCGCGAAATGCCGGCCTCGGCCGCGGCGCAGACCGACGAGGCCATCGGCCAGTTCATCCGCCAGCATGCCGACACGGTGTACCACCCGGTGGGCAGCTGCCGCATGGGGCCCGGCGCGATGGACGTGGTGGGCGCGGACCTGCGCGTGCACGGCCTGGACGGCCTGCGCGTGGTCGATGCGTCGGTCATGCCGCGCATCGTGAGCGGCAACACCAACGCGCCGACCATCATGGTCGCGGAAAAGGCCGTGGACCTGCTGCGCGCAGCGGCCTGAGGCGGACCCGAGCAGCTACGCTGCTGGTGGGGCCTGAAGGCGTTTTCGATCAGGCCTGGAACCGCTTGCGCGTGAGCGCCAGCGCCGTCCAGAACGCCACCACCGTGGTGACCACCAGCACCAGGCCGTGGCGCAGCGGGTGCGCGGGCCACTGGTCCATGAACAGCGGGCGCACCAGCTCCACCGCATTGGCCAGCGGCAGCCAGTCGGACACATGGCGCACCACGGCGGGCAGCTGCTCGCGCGGGAAGAACACGCCCGACAGGAACATCATCGGCGTGAGCACCAGCGTGAAGTAGTAGGTGAAGAAGTCGTAGCCCTTGGCCAGCGCGTTGAAGATCAGCGCGATGCTGGAGAACATCACCCCCACGAACAGCAGCACGGGCCAGGCCACGAGCAGCTTGGGGCTGTGGCTGATCTTCAGCGCCAGCATCACGCCCAGGATGGCGGTGACGGTGAACACGGCCTTGAAGGCGGCCCACAGCATCTCGGCCAGCACCACGTTGTCCAGGCTGACCGGCGCGTTCATGATCCCGTCCCAGGTCTTTTGCACATGCATGCGAGAGAACGCCGAATACAGCGCCTCGAAGCTGGCCGCGTTCATGGCGCTCATGCAGATGGAGCCGCTCGCCAGGAACAGGATGTAGGGCACCTGCGTGCCCCCCACGTTCACCTGGCCCACCAGCGCGCCCATGCCGTACCCGAAGGCGACCAGCCACATCAGCGGCTCGGCGATGTTGCCCACCAGGCTGGGGATGGCCAGCTTGCGCCACACCAGCAGGTTGCGCAGGAAGACGGGCCACCAGCGGGCGGACAGCTCGGGCGCGCGCCAGATCGAGGGGGTGGCCGGTCGGGCCGGCGTGGCGGGGCTGGGGTGGGGGGCGGTGGACATGGCGCTATTGTGCGGCGGCCGAGCAACGGGCCGCGGCCGGACTCACAGCACCTTCACCGCCCGGCCGATGTACTGGATCGGGCCGGTGGGCTTGCCGATGGGCGAGCCGCTCGGGGGCTCCAGCGTCAGCTCGAACAACTGGTTGGGCTGCAGCGGCGGCAGCTTCTCCAGTGCCAGCTGCAATGACTGGCCGGGCTGGACCAGTCCCAGCGAGACCGGCCCGCTCCAGCTGTCGGCCTTGGTCCAGAACTCCAGCGCGCGGCCCGCGGGCACTTCGGCCACGCCCAGCGGAATGAGCTGGAGCGCGCTGGGCGAATTGGCCTGCACGACCCAGCCGGGCGCCTTGTCCTGCGGCGCCACCAGCACCACCATGAACTGCGGGGGCGCGGCCTGCGGTGCCACGCGGGTGACCAGCACCGCGGCCAGCACGGCCGCCATGGCAAAGCCCGAGCCCGCCAGCCCGCGCCACAGGCCCAGGTGGTTCCACCAGTTTCGGGAAGGCCGGGGCGCTGGCGACGCGGCCGGTGAATGGGCGTGTGAATGGGTGGCGGGCGCGCTGGCCTGTGCGCCGTCGGCGGCCTGCAGCGAGGCATCGATGCGCGACCACAGCTGCGCCGGTGGCGCGATCGGCTCGGCCAGCCCGGCCAGCGGCAGCAGTCGTGCTTCCCAGTCGGCCACGGCGCGCTGCAGGGCCGGGTCCGATGCCAGGCGCTGCGCCACGCGGGCGCGGGCGGCGGCAGACAATGTGCCCAGCACGTACTCGCCGGCCAGCAGGTGCAGGTCTTCGGGCACGGCGGGATGGGGGATCGGCGCGGTCATGCCATGCACTCCCGCAGCGAGGTCAGGCTGCGCCGTATCCACGCCTTCACAGTGCCCAGCGGTGCGCCCAGGCGTTCGGCGATCTCGCCATGCGAGCAGCCATCCACATAGGCGTGCAGCACGCAGTTGCGCCGCGCCGGGTCCAGGCCCTCCAGGCAGTGCTGCAGGCGGCCCAGGCTTGCGTTGAGTTCGAAGGCTTCCGCGATCTCGCGGTGGGCCTGCACCGACTGCTCGGCCTCCAGGGCCTGCACGGTGTCGTCGTCCACGTCGAGATGGCGGCCCGCATCGCGCACGGCGTTCAGGGCCAGGTTGCGCACCACGCTGTAGATCCAGCCGCGGGCGCTGCCCCGGCTGGCATCGAAGCTGCCGGCGCGCGTCCAGATGTTCACGCAGGCGTCGTGCACGATGTCTTCGGCCAGCGCCCGCTGCCGCACGATGCGCCAGGCCACGCCCAGCAGGCGCGGCCCCTCGTGCTCGTACAGGCGGCGCATGGCCTGCCGGTCGCCCGCCGCGCAGCGGGCCAGGGTGGCTTCGTAGTCGAAGTCGTCGTCAGCGGCAGGCGTGGAAGGCAAGGGGCGGTGGCTCCAGCGGTCGAAGGCCGGGCGCTGGCGTCGATCGGCCGCCCGGAACGTGGGCCGCATGGTAGCCGACATGGCCGTGCTCCAAAGGCTTTCGACCCTGAAAGACCCGCCCCGGGCCGTCAGGCGGCCTTCCAGAAGATGTAGTCGGCCTGGTACTTCACGGTCTGGCGGTCGCCCTTGTTGGTGGCGGTGCAGGCCGCGGCCGGGGCGACGCCGCCCTTGAGCGCCACGCGCTGGATGAAGGTCACGCCCGTCAGCGCGCCCGAGCCCATGGCCGGGTTGGCCTTCACGAGCTGGTAGGGCAGGTTGCCGGTGCCGGCCGGGGCCACGGCCAGCTGCGTGGCGGTGACCTTGGAGCCGTCCTGCGCCTCCCAGGTGGCGGGTGGGCCGTAGTACGTGCCCACCTGCTTGCCGCTGCGGTCGTTCAGCACGGCCTTCGGTCCCACGAACACCCATTCGGTCTGGCCGGGCATGTTGGCTTTGTCGCGGCATTCGTAGGTGATGTCGCCCACGCCCACGGTTTCCCAGGCCACCTTGTTGCCGGCCGGCACCTTGATCGACTCGGGCAGGCTGTCCTGCGAGAACTTCGGGCCCGATGCCGACATGGAGCCGCAGGCCGCGAGCAGGGCCGCGGCGGCGATGGCGCCGGTCAGGGGGATGAGGCGAGAGAGCGTTGGCTGGATGGTCATGGCGTTTCCCTTGTCTTCGGTTGGGTTGAAAAAAGCAGCAGCAATCTCCGCTGCTGCAGGTACTACCCATGGGAACGCCGTTTGGATGCAGGCCGCGCGAAATATTTTTTCGAAAGCCGCGCGGGCCCGGTTTTTTACCAGGCGGCCGGTTCAGCCGTCTTCGCGGATCTGCCGGCCGGTGAGTTTCAGGAACAGGTCTTCCAGGTTGGCCGGCCGGTGCAGCGTGCGCAGGTGTCCGTGCATGCTGAGGGCGGCCAGCAGCGGCCGGGCGTCGTGCGTGTAGAAAAACACCGTCTCGCCGCTCACCTCCACGCGGGCGGCGAGCGGGCGCAGGGTGGCGTCTTCGGCCAGCGCCACCGCGCCCACGCCGAACAGTTCCACCACGTCGGGCTCCAGGTGCTCGGCGATCAGCTCGCGCGGGCGGCCTTCGGCGATCTTGCGGCCGTGGTCCAGCACCAGCAGGCGCGAACACAGGCGCTCGGCCTCGTCCATGAAATGCGTGGTCAGCAGGATCGACTTGCCCTGCTGCACCAGCAATTGCAGGCGCTCCCACATCAGGTGGCGGGCCTGCGGGTCCAGGCCGGTGGTGGGCTCGTCCAGCAGCAGCAGGCGCGGGTCGTTCACCAGGGCGCGGGCCAGCGACAGGCGCCGCTTCATCCCGCCCGACAGCTCGCCCGGCTTGGCGCCGGCCTTGTGCGTGAGTGCCGCGAACTCCAGCAGGCGCGGCACGCGCTCCTGCATCACCGCGCCCTTGAGCCCGAAGTAGCGGCCGAAGATGCGCAGGTTCTCCGCGCAGGTGAAGTCCGGGTCCAGCGTGTCGAACTGCGTCACCACGCCCAGCTGCGCCTTGATGGCCAGCGCGTCCTGGGGCATGGCCAGCGGCGTGCCGGCCCCTTCCGGTTGGAAGTGCACGCTGCCGCCGTCGGGCGCGGTCAGGCCCAGGCACATGCGGATGGTGGTGGTCTTGCCGGCGCCGTTGGGGCCGATGACGCCCAGGCATTCGCCGGGCGCGATGGAGAACGAGACATCGTCGACCACCGTGGCATCGCCGTAGCGCTTGTGCAGGTGATCGATCTGGAGAAGGGGGGGATGCGCCATGGGCGTCTATTATTGTTCGCCGCCCTCCGGGGCCGCGCTCCCTTTTTTTCCGACCCTCTTTCTTCATTCCATCTCTTTCACCTGCTATGACCACTCTCGGCACCCCCCTTTCGCCCTCGGCCACCAAAGTCATGCTGCTCGGCTCGGGCGAGCTGGGCAAGGAAGTCCTCATCGCCCTGCAGCGCCTGGGCGTGGAGACCATCGCCGTGGACCGCTACGAGAACGCGCCCGGCCAGCAGGTGGCCCACCATGCGCGCACCATCACCATGAGCGACCCGACCCAGCTGAAGGCGCTCATCGAGGCCGAGCGGCCCCACCTCGTGGTGCCCGAGATCGAGGCCATCGCCACGCCCATGCTCGAAGAGCTGGAGGCCGCCGGCACCGTGCGCGTGATTCCCACCGCGCGCGCCGCGCGCCTGACCATGGACCGCGAAGGCATCCGCCGCCTGGCCGCCGAAACGCTGGGCCTGCCCACCAGCCCCTACCAATTCTGCGATTCGCTTGAAGAGCTGCAGGCGGCCATTGACGGCGGCATCGGCTACCCCTGCATCGTCAAGCCCGTGATGAGCAGCTCCGGCAAGGGCCAGAGCAAGATCGACGGACCAGCCGACGTGCAAAAAGCCTGGGACTACGCCATGGCCGGCGGCCGCGTGAGCCATGGCCGCGTCATCGTCGAAGGCTTCATCGAATTCGACTACGAGATCACCCTGCTCACCGTGCGCGCGCTCGGCGAAGGCGGCCAGCCCGAGACGCATTTTTGCGAACCCATCGGCCACATCCAGGTCAGCGGCGACTACGTGGAAAGCTGGCAACCCCAGCCCATGCGCCCCGCGGCCCTGGAGCGCGCCCGCGAGATCGCCAAGGCCGTGACCGACGACCTCGGCGGCCAGGGCCTGTTCGGGGTGGAGCTTTTCGTGAAGGGCGATGCCGTGTGGTTCAGCGAGGTGAGTCCCCGCCCGCACGACACGGGCCTGGTCACCCTGGCCACGCAGGTGCAGAGCGAGTTCGAGTTGCACGCCCGCGCCATCCTGGGCCTGCCCGTCAACACCGCCCTGCGCAGCCCGGGCGCCAGCGCCGTGATCTACGGCGGCATGGACGCGCAGGGCATCGCCTTCGACGGCGTGGACGAGGCCCTGCGCGTGCCGAACACCGACCTGCGCCTGTTCGGCAAGCCCGAGAGTTTCGTGAAGCGGCGCATGGGCGTGGCGCTGGCGTTCGATGCCGATGTCGAAGTGGCGCGGGAGCGGGCCAAGCTGGCGGCTAGCAAGGTCAGGCCGCGCAAAGCGTAAGCATCGGCATTCACACCACCGATCCGACCGCGGTGGCGGGGCGCTGTCGTCGGGGTCCGAATCGAAACGGCAGGCATGCGCGCAGCGTGCCGGCCCCCCGCAGCGTGGCCTCCTTGCCGGGCGCCGCCATGGCGCTCGCCCCTTCATCGCAACGAATGGGAAAGCACCCGTTCCTGGCGCATCTCCCCTCCTTCTGAAGCCGCCCCTTCAATGGCCCGCAGGCTCGATTGCCTCTGCGCAGCGCCAAACCGTCACCATCCTGTCATCGCGGCGAAATATGAAATGAATAACATTTGCTAACAAACAGCCCCCTTGGCCCCCATGTCCGCAAATTCCGAGTACCTGAGCAGCTTTCGGCCCCGTTTCCGTCAGCCCAGTGCGGCGGACCTGTGCAACATGGTGCCCTGCATGACGACCGACCAGACCAACGAACAGGTCATGGAGGTGTTCGGCCAGCACCGTGACCTCGTCAGCCTGCCCGTCGTGGAGGGCAGGCAGCCCATAGGGCTGATCAACCGGAACATCTTCCTCTCCCAGATGAGCAAGCCGTTTCGCATGGAGCTCTACGGCCGCAAGAGCTGCATCGCGTTCATGGACAAGGAGCCGTTGATCGTCGATGCCGCGCTGGACATCGAGGCACTGACGTTCAAGACGGTGGAATGCGGCGAAAAGGCCCTGTCCGATGGCTTCATCATCACCCACGAGGGGGCCTTCATCGGCGTGGGCAACGGGCTGCAGCTGATGCGTGTGGTGGCCGACATGCAGGCCTCGCGCAACCGCCAGGTCATGCACAGCATCGAATACGCGAGCGTGATCCAGCAATCCACGCTGCGCAGTTCGCTCGAGGCGCTGGCACGCGTGTGCCCCGGCGCGCACCTGGTCTGGGAGCCGCGCGACGTGGTCGGGGGCGACTTCTACCAGTTCAGCACCGAGCCTGACGGCTGGTTCGCCACCGTCGCCGATTGCACGGGTCATGGCGTGCCGGGCGCCTTCATGACCCTGATCGCCTCCACCAGCCTCAACCAGGCGATCAAGCAGCACGGCGCCCGCGATCCCGCGCAGTTGCTGGGCAGCGTGAACCGCAGCATCAAGCAGATGCTGGGGCAGCAGGATGCGCAGGAAGGCACGGAGCGCTCCAACGACGGCATGGATGCCGCCTGCTTCTGGTTCGAGCCGGCGCAGGGGCGACTGGTCTTCGCGGGGGCGCGGCTGTCGCTGTTCCTGGTGCGGCCCGGCGCCGACGCGGTCGAGATCATCGAAGGACAGCGTAAAGGCGTGGGCTACGTGGACAGCGACTTCGATTTCGCCTGGAACAACCAGGAGCTGATCCTGTCCCCCGGCACGCTGCTTTTCGTCAGCACCGACGGCCTGATCGACCAGGTGGGCGGCCCGCGCGCGATCGCGTTGGGAAAACGCCGCGTGCGGGAGCTGCTCTTCGAGCAGCGGGAGCGCACGCCCGCGGAGATCAACCGGGCCGTGCTCGATGCGCTGGAGCAGTGGCAGGGCCAGGGCGATCACCACCGCCGCGACGACCTCACCTTTTTTTGCTTTCGCACCTGAGACGGAAATCCGCCATGTCCTCGTTCATGAACGCTGAAAACCCCGGTTCCTTCTTCAACCTGGCCAGGCAGCATCGCGTCATCTTCTACTACGTGGGCTACTTCTCGCAGAACATCATCGCGGCCATGGCCGATGCGGTGAAACTGCAGCTGGAGGTCGCCGACGTGGCGGGACCGACGCGGCGCAAGCTGTTCTCGTCCTTCGTGGAGATGGCGCAGAACATCATCCATTACTCCGCCGATACGCTCACGCCCCCCAGCCATGACAACGGCGAACTGCGCCACGGCTCGGTATGCATCCGCCGCGAAGCCGACGGCAGCTTCCTGCTGCTGTGCGCCAACCCGGTGGAGCCGCGCATCGCCGACGAACTGCGCGAGAAGCTGGCCGCGCTGCGCAGCATGACGCTGGAAGAAATCAAGCAGGCCTATCGCCAGACCCTGCGCGAGGAGACCCCCGAGGGCAGCAAGGGCGCAGGCATGGGGTTCCTCACCATGGCTCGCGACGCCCGCGAACCGCTGGAATTTGGCTTCGACGCGACGCAAGGACCCGACCAGGCACCGGTGTTCTATCTGAAAGCGGCGATCTGACGCGCCAAGCCCGCAAACGAATCGAGATCACAGATGGACAACCTCTACATCGCACCGACCCCCAGTTCACCGGAGGTGGACTTCAAGTTCGACGCCCACGCGCTGAGCTTGCGCGGCGAGTCCTACCCCGAGAATGCCGCGGCGTTCTATGGCGACGTTCTCACGCAGCTCAGGGCCTATCTGGCCGAGCAGGTGGACACCAAAATCGAGGTGAGCATCGCGCTCGCCTACTTCAACAGCTCGAGCACCAAGATGCTCTTCAACCTGATCGAGGCGCTCAGCGATGCGGCCGGCGCGGGCAACGAGATCGTGGTGCACTGGTATCACGATGAGGAAGACGACACTATCCTCGAATTCGGCCAGGAGCTCAGCGAAGACTTTCCCGCCATCCATTTCTCGACCCACCCCGTCAGCGCGGCCTGATGCCCATGGACGCCGCGACCCCCCCGGACCTGTTCGAGGCCGAAAACCAGACCTTGCTGGTCGCACGCAGCGCCTACCAGCGCCATGATGGCCTGGAAGAGGCCCCCTGCCGGCAGGCGCTGGGCGATCTGCTGGTCGCCTACGAGCGGCTGCTGCGGGAGACGCGTCGCCTGGTGCGCCGCAGCGACCGGGCGGAACTGGACATGAACCAGCTGAACCTGCGGCTGCAGGACCTGGCAGCCCAACTGGAGTACCGGGCCAACCACGACCCGCTGACCGGCGTGCTCAACCGGGCGGCCATCATCGAGCGGGTCAACCAGCAGCTGCGAAGCGGCGGCCTCGCGCTGATCGTGCTGGACATCGACCATTTCAAGCGCATCAACGACAGTTTCGGCCACCCGGTGGGCGACCGGGTGATCCTGGGCGTGGTCGCCTGCCTGCAGGCCGTCGTGCCCCCGACCGCGCAGGTCGGCCGGGTCGGCGGCGAGGAGTTCACCGTGGTGCTGCCGGGGCAGGGCCACGATACGGCGATGCCGGTGGCCGAGGCCTTGCGCCAAGCCATCGAGTCCCACCGTTTCGACCTGCCCGACGGCAGCGGCATCACGGCCAGCTTCGGGCTGAGCTGCCTGGCGCAGGGCGGCACCTTCGACAACGCCTACGGTCTGGCGGACGAAGCCTTGTACGTTGCCAAGCGCGGCGGCCGCAATCGCGTGTCGCTCGCCCCGTGCAGCCGCCACCTGCCTGCCGCATGAACGCCGGGGTGGCGCCCGACTGTCCAGCGCCGGAAGTCGCCGCCGCGCGCGCCGTCCGCACCCGCGACCCGCAGGGCGAGCCCGACTGGCGCATCCTCGTCGTGGACAGCGACGCAGGCGTGCATGCGGCCATGCGCGCAGCGCTGCAGGGCCGCACGCTTTTCGGCCGCGCCCTGGCGCCGCGGCACGCTTTTTCGGGCGAAGAAGCGCGTGCGTTGCTGATGGGCGAGCCGAACGTGGCGATGGTGCTGCTCGACGTGGCTTCGGAGCCGGTGGGCGGCACCGGCGCGGCGGCCGGCACCGCCCTGGCGCTGGTGGACTTCATCCGCCACACCGCCCGCCTGCCCAACGCGCGCATCGTGCTTCGCACGGACCAGCCCGGGCCGGTGACGGACCTGGACACCCTGCTGCAGTACGACATCAACGACTACCGCCCCAAGTCCGAACTGACGCACGACCGGCTGCTGGCCCTGGTCGTCACCTCCGTGCGGTCCTACCAGCGGCTGTGCGCCGCCGAGGCCAGCCGCCGCAGCCTGGAACTCATCGTGCGGTCCAGCGCGTCCTTGCTGGAGACCACCGATCCGCGGGCTTTCGCCTCGGGCGTCATCACCCAGCTGGCGGCATTGCTGGGCGTCGCATGCCATGCGCTGGTGTGCGCGCAGCAGGGAGAGACTGCGGGCCGGTTCCAGGTGCTGGCGGCGGCCGGCCGGTTCGCCGTCCTCGCTGACGGCCCGTTCGATGCCGTTGCCGCCCGGCCCGAGTGGAGCGTGCTGCGCCGTGTGCTGGAGGGTCGCTGCAATGGGTATGCCGCCGATGGCGGCGTGGCGCTGTACATCGGGCACCAGGGCCGGCAGGGCATGGCCGTCTTCATCGATGTGCCCGCGGCGCGTGGTGCGCTGGACACCCAGATGCTGGACGTCTTCTGCGCCAACCTGGGTACCCTGCTGCACAACCACGGCCTGCTCGCGCGGCTGCACGAATACGCCTATTACGACCCGCTGGTCCGCCTGCCCAACCGCGCGCACTTCGTCGAGAAGGTGGACGAATGCGCCCGCCTCGGCACGCGCGGCCACATCCTGGCGCTGCTCGACATCGACGATTTCAGCGCCACCAACGACGTCATGGGCCACCGCTTCGGGGACTGCCTGCTGGAGCGGGTCGCCCGCGCGCTGTCCGCGGCACTGCCACCGGGCGTGCTGCTGGCCCGCCTGGGGGCGGACACGTTCGGCGTGCTGGGGGCGGTGGCGCAGGTGTCGCTGCAGCGGCTGCTGGACTGCGTCCGCCAGCCCCTGGCGGTGAATGGTGTGGCGCAAAAGGTGTCGCTCACCTGCGGCTATGTCTTCCTGCCCGAGGTGCCGCAGGCGGGCGCCGATCTCGTCAAGGACGCCACCATCGCCTTGAAGCGCGCCAAGCGCGACCACCGCGGTCAGCACCTGGAATATTCGGACCACATGGGGGCCGAGGCCCGCACTCGGGCGCTGCTGCTGTCCGATCTGCGGGCGGCCATCGACACGGCCAAGCTCTTTCTGGTCTACCAACCCCAGATCGACCTGGCGACCCGGCGCCTGGTGGGGCTGGAAGCCCTGGTGCGCTGGCGCGCGGACGATGGCCAGCTGATATCGCCCGACCAGTTCATTCCCGTGGCCGAGCATTCGGGACTCATCGTGGCGCTGGGCAAGTGGGTGCTGTCCACCGCGTGCGCCTGCATGCGGGAGTTGCTGGAGGCGGGCCATGCGCCCGGGCGCATGGCGGTCAACGTGTCGTCCGTGCAGTTGCAGGACCCCGCTTTTTTCGACACGGTGTGCGCGGCCCTGGCGGACAGCGGGCTCCAGGGGCCGCAGTTGGAGCTGGAGATCACGGAATCGGTGGCCGCGCTGCCCACCCAATTGCTGAACTCGACCCTGTCCAGCCTGCGCGCGCAAGGCATCTCCATTGCGATCGACGATTTCGGCACGGGCTATTCCTCGCTGAGCTACCTGGAGCGGCTGGCGCTCGACCGCATCAAGATCGATCGCTCCTTCGTGCGCCACCTGGGCGAGCCGCACGGCGTTCGCATCGCGGAAATGGTGGCGCAACTGGGCCGCAAGCTCGGGCTGCAGGTGCTGGCCGAGGGCATCGAGGATGCCGCCGCGCTGCGCGCCCTGCTGGACATGGGCTGCCACGAGGGCCAGGGGTACCACATCGCCATGCCGATGGAGAAGGTGGCCCTCATGGCCTGGTTGCAGCAACGGCGGTGAGCCGGGGCCGAGTTCGCCACCCCGGAGTCTGCCCACGATTCGTTTCGCGCCGTCCCTGACTTGCGGGCCGGCGGCCTGCAAGGCGTGCCCGGTGACACTTTGCAGCATGCGCCCACGCCCATCTGTGCCTTTTGCGATGGGTTTTGGTTAGCATGCCACTCCACATCAAAAGGGAGTCTGATTTGTTGCTGATCGAACAGACGGGGCGCATGGTTCCTACGAGAGTCAAGCCCGCCACCAGCCCTGCGCTCGCGCTAGGCACCATGCACATCACCACCGGCATCGTCATTCATCCAAAGGCGAAGTGGTGAATCGATTCATTGGGTGGGCGTTTTTAGCGTTGCCTTTCTGCGCCAACGCCAGCGATTCCTTGCTCAAAGCCCAGGTGGAGTCACTGCCCGTTCACGTGCAAAAGGTCGAAACCTGCGGCGCCTGGACCCAGGCGGACCGGGCAGGTTACTACCGCGTAGTCGTTGTCGATGTGCACGAAGGGGCGGGCAGCGAGATCTACGTGCAGTGGCTCACGCAGCCGACGCAGGAGCGTAGGTCGGAGTTGGTCCGGACCCTGGCGTTTCCCGAACTCAATGACGACCACAGCCAGTACGCCACTCAGGAAATGCGGTGCAGGAAGGTGGGCAGCGGAATCGAGATCGCGATCAAGGCGCAGTACGAGCACGACACGGTGGAAAAGACCCATGCCATTCGGGTCCTTGTCAAAGCAGCGGGAACCTACGCGATATCGGGCATGGCGCGCGGCAGCCAACGGCGCTGAGCCTGGATGGGGTGGTGCTGCGCATCGCTCGGCGGACGATGCCCTGCCAACCGTTTCGAGCGCAGCCTCGTCATCCCCTGCGCGTGGAGCCCCGCGCCAGCAGCGCTCCTTCCAGCACCACCCGCCGTACCGTCCGTTCGGGCTCTGCCAGCCGCTGCAGCAGCAACTCGGCCGCGGTGCGCCCGATGTCGTAGGTGGGCTGCGCGATCACCGTCACGTCCAGGGCCGGCAAGGCCGTCCAGTCGTTGTTGTCGAAGCCTGCCAGGCCGATGTCGTTCGGCATGGACAGGCCCGCGGCCTGGATCGCGTGCACCGCGCCCAGCAGCAGCAGGCCGTTCGTGGCCAGCAAGGCGTCCGGGCGCGGCATGCCCCCGGTGCCCGCCAGCAGCGCCGTGGCGGCGGCCATGCCGGCCTCGCGCGTGGGGGCGACCCAGTGCGGATCGGGCGCGAGCCCGCGTTCGCGCAGTGCATCCGCGTAGCCGGCCTGGCGCTCCTGGCCCGTGGTGCTGTGCGTGCCGGCCAGCACGGCGATGCGGCGGTAGCCGGCGTCCAGCAGGTGTTCGGTGGCGCGCCGGGCGGCGGCGCGGTTGTCCAGCACGACGCGGTCGGCGCGGGTGGTGTCGAGGGCGCGGTCCACCAGCACCATCGGAAAAGGCCAGTCGGTGGGCCGCAGGCGCTTGAGACCTTCCATGGTGGGCGAGAGGATCACGCCGCTGGCCTGCTCGTCGGCCATCAGTTCGAGGTAGGACTGCTCCTTGGCCGGGTCTTCGTCGGTGTTGCACAGGATGAGCCGCAGGCCGTGGCGGTAGGCCACGTCCTCCACCGCGCGGCCCACGTCGGTGAAGAACGGGCTGCGGATGTCCGAGACGATCAGCCCCACCAGCGAGGCCCGCTGCTGGCGCAGGCGCCGGGCCGCCAGGTTGGGGCGGTAGGCGAGCACGGCGATGGCCTGCTCGACGCGCTCGCGCAGCGGCGTGCGCACGGCGGCGGGGTTCGACAGCACGCGCGATACGGTGGTGGTGGAGACGCCCGCGCGCTCCGCGACGTCCTTGATGCTGGCCAAGCGGCTTTCTCCTACAAAAGAAACCGGCGTTCTGGTATCGATTCCTGAAATTGCTTTGCGATGGCCAATCTTGCCGCAGGCGGCGACAGGCCAGAGCGTTGATTCTGCGCTGCCTTGCAGGCATTACCGTGGCATTCATTCATAGGGGATTACCCGAATTTCCATAGGAAAGGGGTTCTTCGTGGCCTTGTCCGCCCTGAAAAGCGGTTTCATAATCCTGCTCTGGAATCGATACCAAAACAAGGAGACATCGCACCATGTCCACGATCCCGGTCGAGGTCCGCCTGGGCGCCGCGCCCCACAACCGAGAAGACGCCGTGCGCGCCGCGGGCGCCCTGCTGGCCCAGGCCGGCCATGCCCAGCCCGCCTACACCGACAGCCTGCTGCAGCGCGAGAAAGTCGCCAACACCTTCCTGGGCCAGGGTCTGGCCATTCCGCACGGCATGGTCGAGGACAAGCACCTCGTGCGGCGCACCGGTCTGGCCGTGCTGCAGGTACCGGGCGGTGTGCGCTGGGGCGACGATGCCAAGCAGGCACGCCTGGTGGTGGCCATTGCTGCCGCGTCGGACGAGCACATCGCGGTGCTGCGCCGCCTGACCCGCCTGATGCGCGACGACGCCCTGATGGACCGCCTGGCGACCACGCGGGATGCCGGCGAGATCGTGCGGGCGCTCACGGGCGAGGAGTCCGCAGGGGCGGCCGAGGCCGCCGGGCTGGAGGACTTTCCGCTGGGCCACGAGCTGTCGCTCAACTACCCCAACGGCCTGCATGCGCGCCCAGCCGGGCAATGGGCGCAAGCGGTCAAGCGCTTCACCGCGCGGGTGCATGTGCGCTGCGGCGACACGGTGGCCGATGCTAAGAACCTGGCCGCGCTCCTAAGCCTGGGCGCGGGGCGCGGGGCGCAGCTGCGCCTGTCGGCGCAAGGCCCTGATGCCCCGGCGGCGCTGGCCGCCCTGCGCGACACCATCGTGCGGTTGGGCGAGGAAGAAAGCCGCCAGGCCGAGCTGTCCGCCGCCCGCCAGGCGCAGGCCCAAGGCCTCGGGCGCGAGCTGGGCGACTGGCAGCCCACGGCCCGCCAGACTTTCACCGGCATCGCGGCCAGCCCGGGCCTCGTGATCGGCACGCTGGTGCAGGCGGGCGCCGCAGCGCTGGAGGTGGACGACCGCTTCACCTCCGTGGCCGCCGAGGCCGCCGCATTGGACCAGGCCCTGGCCGCCGCGCTGGCCCAGTTGCAGCAACTGGCCGATGGCGCGCGTGCCGCGGGCAAGGCCGAGCAGGCGGGCATCTTCACCGCCCACGCGGGCCTGCTGCAGGATGCCGACCTGCTGCTGGCCACCAGCCGCAGCGTGGTGCAGGGCCACGGCGTGGCCTGGGCCTGGCGCCGTGCGGTGGGCGAGCGAGTGGCTGCGCAGCGTGCGCTGGCCGATGCCACGCTGGCCGCGCGCGCGGCCGATGTGCAGGACGTGGGCGAGCGCGTGCTGCGCCACCTGCTGGGGCGCGGCAACGAGGCCGAAGGCGCCGCCGCCGCGTGGCCGGCCAATGCCATCTTGCTGGCGGACGACCTGTCGCCCTCGGTCACCGCGCAGATCGACACGGCCAAGGTGCGGGGCTTTTGCACCGCGCGCGGCGGCCCGACCGCTCACACGGCCATCCTGGCGCGCGCTCTGGGGCTGCCCGCCGTCGTGGCGGCCGGCCCCGGCGTGCTGGGCGCCGATGCCGCGGCCGGCACGCCCGCCATCCTGGACGGCTACCGCGGCCGGCTCTACGTGGGCCCGAGCGAGACGGCGCTGATCGAGGCGCGCGAGCGCATGCAGCGCCTGGCCCGCCGGCAGGAGGAAGAGGCCCGCACCCGCCAGCTGCCCGCCACCACCACCGACGGCCACACGGTGGAGATCGCCGCCAATGCCAACCGGGCCGACCAGGCCACGCACGCGCTGGCGGCGGGGGCCGAAGGCGTGGGCCTGATGCGCACCGAATTTCTGTTCCTGGAGCGCGACGCGGTGCCCGACGAGGACGACCAGTACGCCGTGTACCGCGCCATGGTCGAGGCCCTGGACGGCCGCCCGCTGATCGTGCGCACGCTGGACATCGGCGGCGACAAGCAGGTGCCGCACCTGGACCTGCCGGTGGAGGACAACCCCTTTCTCGGCCTGCGCGGCGCGCGGCTGTGCCTGCGCCGCGACGACCTGCTGGTGCCGCAGCTGCGGGCGCTGTACCGCGCGGCGCGGCACGGCCCGCTGTCGGTCATGTTCCCGATGATCAGCACCGTGGAAGAGGTGCACCAGCTGCGCCAGCGCATGGAGGCGGTGCGCCGCGAGCTGGACGCGCCGCAGGTGCCCGTGGGCATCATGATCGAGGTGCCCTCGGCCGCGCTGATGGCCGACCGGCTGGCGGCGCACGTGGATTTCTTCTCCATCGGCACCAACGACCTCACGCAGTACGCGCTGGCGGTGGACCGGCAGCACCCCGAGCTGGCCGGCATGGCCGACAGCCTGCACCCCTCGGTGCTGCGGCTTATCGAACGCACCATCGCCGGCGCCCGGGCCCATGGGCGCTGGGTGGGCGTGTGCGGCGGACTGGCGGGCGAGCCGCTGGGCGCGGCGCTGCTGGCCGGACTGGGCGTGCAGGAGTTGAGCATGAGCAGCGGCGATATCGGCACCGTCAAGGCGCTGCTGCGCCGGCATTCCCTGGCCGAGCTGCAGGACCTCGCCCGCCGCGCGCTGGACGTGGACACCGCCGACGAGGTGCGCGCCCTGGGCGCCGCGCTGCGCCCGGCCGGCCCGGTGGCCGACACGGGGGATGCATCATGAGGTTTGCTATTAAAAATATAGCGATATGCCCTAGTATTCATTGCGCTGAGGCCGTTTTTGATGCGGCATGTGCCATGCCGGGAAAGGCCGCACCATGACGCCCGAAGTTCTGGCCGGCGCGGCCGCGCCTGCCCGCGTGTTCACCATCACGCTCAACCCGGCCATCGACCAGACGGTGCGCATTCCCACGCTCGTGCCCGGCGCCGTGCACCGGGCGCTGGGGCAGCAGACCGAGGCCGGCGGCAAGGGCATCGGCGTGGCGGCGGTGCTGGCGGCCCTGGGCGTGCCGGTGACCGCCAGCGGCTGGCTGGGCGCCGAGAACGACGGCGTGTTCACCGCCGCTTTCGCCGCCAGCGGCATCGCTGACGCGATGGTGCGGGTGGCGGGCAGCACCCGCACCAACATCAAGCTGGCCGATGCCGGGCGGGGCGACTCGACAGACATCAACCTGCCCGGCCTGTCCCTGCCGCCCGAGGCGCTGGCGCAGGCCGAAGCCCAGTTGCTGGCCACGCTGCAGCAGCAGGTGCAGTACGGCGACTGGTGCGAGCTGGCCGGCAGCCTGCCGCCCGGCGCGGCGGCGGGCGTGTGGGAGCGGCTGGCCCGCGCCCTCGCGGCCCAGGGCGCGCACATCGTGATCGACACGGGCGGCGACGTGCTGCGGCAGCTGCTGCAGCGCCTGTCCGATCCGGCCGCTGGCCCGGCGGTGCCGGTGGCGCTCGTCAAGCCCAACCGGGCCGAGCTGGAAGAACTGGCCGGCCGCGCGCTGCCCACGCTGGCGGAGGTGGCCGAGGCCGCATCCGATTTGTGCCGGCGCTACGGCGTGCGGCAGGCGGTCGTCTCGCTCGGCGGCGACGGCGCGGTGATCGCCACGTCCCAGGGTCGCTGGCATGCCGAGGCACTGCGCGTGCCGGTGGCCACCACGGTGGGGGCGGGCGATGCGCTGGTGGCCGGCACGCTCGCCGCGCTCGCGCAGGGCGGCACCTTCCCCGGCGCGGCCGTCTTCGGCATGGCCTGCGCCGCGGCGCGCATCCAGCGCATCGCGCCCGGCCTGCCGCCGCACGCCGAGGTGGATGCCATCGCCGCCGCCATCGCGCCGCAGCCGGTCTGACCGGCCCCGCCCCCTCAAACGAATCCGCACGGAGACCCATCCCATGGCCCACCTCATCGCCATCGCCGCCAGCCAGGCCGGCCCGGCGCACAGCTTCATGACCGGCGAGGCGCTGCGCGCCGCCGCTGAACGGCTCGGCCACCACATCGCCCTGAGCGTGCGCAGCAGCCTGGGCGCGCAGGGAGGCTGGACGGACGACGAACTCTTGCGTGCCGACGCCGTCATCATCGCGGCCGACATGGCCGTGGACCGCACCGGCCTGCCTGCCGCACGCCTGCACGAGACCACGCCGGGGGCCGTGCTGGCCGATGCGGCCGACGTCGTGCGCGCCGCGCTGGCACGTGCGGGCGCAGGCGGCTCAAGCGAAGGGGCAGTGGCGGCGCACGGCGGGGCGGCTCCAGCCGCCGCGGCAGTGCCTGCGGTGGCCGCCGCCGACGCAGCGCACCCCCTTCGCATCGTCGCCATCACCTCCTGCCCCACGGGCGTGGCCCACACCTTCATGGCGGCCGAAGCGCTGGAGCAGGGCGCCCAGGCGCTGGGTCACACCATCAAGGTCGAGACGCAGGGCTCGGTCGGCGCGCAGAACGCGCTCACGGCGGACGAGATCGCCCAGGCCGATCTGGTCGTGATCGCCGCCGACACGCAGGTGGACCGCGCGCGCTTCGCTGGCAAGCGGCTGTATGCGACCGGCACCAAGGCCGCGATCCACGACGCGGCCGCGGTGTTCGCCCAGGCGGCGGCGCAGGCCGCTGTGTGGGGCGGCGCGCCCACAGCGGGCGCGGCCGCTGCGCCCGGGGCAGCGCCTGCCGGCGCTGCCGCCCGCAGCACGGAGCGCACCGGCCCCTACAAGCACCTGATGACCGGCGTGTCGTTCATGCTGCCCTTCGTGGTCGCGGGCGGGCTGCTGATCGCGCTGGCCTTCGCGCTGGGCGGCATCTACGTGTACGACGATGCGCACCAGGGCACGCTGGGCTGGACGCTGTTCCAGATCGGCGCCAAGGCCGGCTTCACGCTCATGCTGCCGGCGCTGGCGGGCTACATTGCGTTCTCCATCGCCGACCGGCCGGGCATCGCGCCGGGCATGATCGGCGGCCTGCTCGCGGGCACCGTGGGCGCGGGCTTCCTGGGCGCCATTGCCGCGGGCTTCATCGCGGGCTATGCGGTGCACTGGATGAACCGTGCCATCCGCCTGCCGCGCACGCTCGACGGGTTGAAGCCCGTGCTGCTGCTGCCGCTGCTGGGTACCTTGGTGGTCGGCGTGCTCATGATGATGGTCATCGGCAAGCCCATGGCCGGCGTGATGGCCGCGCTCACCGAATGGCTCAAGGGCCTGCAGACCGGCAGCGCCGTGCTGCTGGGCGTGATCCTCGGCGCGATGATGGCCTTCGACATGGGCGGCCCGGTCAACAAGGCGGCCTATGTGTTCTCCACCACGTTGATCGCCAGCGGCGTGGCCAACCCGATGGCCGCCACCATGGCCGCGGGCATGGTGCCGCCGCTGGGCATCGCGCTGGCGTGCTGGGTGTTCCGCAGCCGCTTCAGCGCCGAGGAGCGCGAGGCTTCCAAGGCCGTCGCGGTGCTGGGCCTGGCGTTCATCACCGAAGGCGCCATCCCGTTCGTCGCGCGCGATCCCCTGCGGGTGATCCCTGCCTGCATGGCCGGTGCGGCCGTGGCGGGCGGCCTGTCGATGATGTGGAACATCGGCCTGCAGGCGCCGCACGGCGGCGTGTTCGTGCTGGCCATTCCGAACGCGGTCAACCACGTGGTGCTGTACGCGCTGGCGATCGCGGCCGGCACGGGGGTGACGGCGTTGGCGTTGGGGGTGCTCAAGCGGCGGGTGGCGGTGGCGTAGCGCCCTCGGCGCAGGGGCGGCACCGCCCGTTCTTTTTTCCTAGCCCATGGCCAGCTGCCGCCGCCCCTGTTCCTTGGCGGCATACAGCGCCGCGTCCGCGCGGGCCATGAGCTCGGCCAGGTCCTCTTCGCCACCGTGCCACAGCGCCGCGCCGGCGCTGTAGTCGATGGGAAACCCCAGGGCCTGGGCGCTTTCGGCCTGCAGGCGTTCGCGCAGGCGCTGATCGAAGCGTTGCGCCTCTTCCTGCTGCGCATGCAGCAGGAGCACACCGAATTCCTCGCCGCCGAACCGGCACACGGTGTCGTGCGGCCCGGCCATGGACTGGGCGAGCCGGGCGAACCAGGCCAGGGCGCGGTCGCCGGCTTCGTGGCCGTAGGCGTCGTTGATGCGTTTGAAGTGGTCCAGGTCCAGCAGCAGGGCGGCCAGGGGCAGGCGCTGGCGCGCGGCGCGCGTTCGCAGGGCCTGTCCGTGGGCCTCGAAGCCGCGGCGGTTGAGCAGGCCGGTGAGCGGATCGGTCATGGCCAGGGTGCGCAGTTGTTGCTCAGCCTCGTCGCGCCACGCGACCAGCACCGCCACCGTGCCCAGCACGAGGGTGACGTTGGCGGCCACGGCCGCGGCGATGTTGACGGGGTGCGGCGTGCGAAAGCTGGGGTAGGCGTCGGTGAAGGCGCCCAGCACGCCGCGCGCGGCGGTGAACGCGGCCATCGTGGCCAGGCAGCCCATGAGCAGCAGGCGCCAGCGCCGGTCCGCGAAGTGCGCTGAATGGGCCGGGTAGAGTGTGGCGCGCGCCACGGCCAGCAGCAGCGTGGCCAGCAGCAGGTTGGCCCATCCGACGCGAAACGCGTAGTGCGAAAAGCCCAGGGTGTAGCCCAGCGGGATCGCCACCACCAGCGCCTGCACCAGGCGCCGCCCGGGGCGGGGCCCCAGCCAGATCGCCAGGGCCTCGAAGAGGGCCCATTGGGCCAGGGAATTGGCGGCCATGGAAACGGTGGACAGGGTCTGGTCCCACGCGTACGAGGACGCGATGATGGCCGCCCAGGCCAGGCCCTGCAGCAGCAGGCTGGCCTGCACCCAGCGCGCGGCGGTGCCCGCGCCACGGCCCATGATCAGCGGCAGGGCCGCGGAGAGCATGCACAGGTTGGTGGCCGTGATGGCCATCAGGGTGACGAAATCCAGCCGCATCAATCCCTGGTGGCGGCGCCCACCCGGTGCGTCACTGGAAGGCCACCTCGGCGAAGCTGCGCAGCTTGCGGCTGTGCAGGCGGCTCACGCCCCCGGCCCGCAGGATGTCGATGGCGCGCATGCCGATGCGCAGATGCTGGTCCACGCGCTCGCGGTAGAAATGGTTGGCCATGCCGGGCAGCTTGATCTCGCCGTGCAGGGGCTTGTCGCTCACGCACAGCAGGGTGCCGTAGGGCACGCGGAAGCGAAAGCCGTTGGCAGCGATGGTGGCGCTCTCCATGTCCAGCGCGACGGCGCGGCTCTGGCTGAACCGGCGCTGGGGCATGTTGTCGGGCAGCAGCTCCCAGTTGCGGTTGTCGGTGCTGGCCACAGTGCCGGTGCGCATGATGCGTTTCAGGTCGGCGTCCTCGATCTGCGTGACGTCGGCGACGGCCTGCTGCAGCGCCATCTGGATCTCGGCCAGCGCGGGGATGGGCACCCACAGCGGAAGCTCTTCGTCGAGCACGTGGTCTTCGCGCACATAGGCGTGGGCCAGCACGTAGTCGCCCAGCTGCTGGCTGTTGCGCAGGCCCGCGCAGTGGCCCAGCATCATCCAGGCGTGCGGGCGCAGCACGGCGATGTGGTCGGTGATGGTCTTGGCGTTGGACGGGCCCACGCCGATGTTGACCATGGTGATGCCGCTCTTGTCCGCCCGCATGAGGTGGTAGGCCGGCATCTGCGGCAGCCGCGGCGGGGCCACGCCCAGCTCGTCGCCCGGCTGGGCCGGCAGGCCGGTGCGGCGGGTGACGACGTTGCCCGGTTCGATGAAGGCCACGTACTCGCTGTCCGGCTTGGCCATCTCGGCATGGCCCAGGCGCACGAATTCGTCGATGTAGAACTGGTAGTTGGTGAACAGCACGAAGTTCTGGAACCACTCGGGCGCGGTGCCGGTGTAGTGGCGCAGCCGGTGCAGCGAGTAGTCCACCCGCGGCGCGGTGAAGAGCGACAGGGGCTGGGCCTCGCCCGGGCGGGGCGCCCAGGTGCCGTTGGCGATGCCGTCGTCCATGGCCTCCAGGTCGGGCAGGTCGAACACGTCGCGCATGAGCATGCGGCGCTGGGCGGTCAGCGTGCCCTCGATGTGGTCGTGCTCCGCGAACGAGAAGTGGATGGGGATGGGCTGGCTGCTGATGCCCACCTCCAGCTCGATGTTGTGGCTGTTGCGCAGCAGGCGGAACTGCTCGGCGTAGTAGTTGGCGAACAGGTCGGGCCGGGTGAGGGTGGTTTCATACCGCCCCGGGCCTTCCACGAAGCCGTAGGCCAGCTGGGTGGCGGCGCGGGCCACGGTGGTGGTCTGCACCCGCACGAAGGGGTAGAAGGCCCGCACGTGGCTGGCCGGGGTCTCCCCGGCGACGAAGCGCTGCATGGCATCGCGCAGGTGCCCGATCTGCTGCTGGTAGATGCGCTGCACCTGGGACAGCGCCTCGGCGGGATCGGTATGAAGGGTGGGCTCGGTGAAGTCTGGGATCTGGGCCATGGCGCCTATTGTCCACGGGCGCGCGGGTCTGCCCGATGACGGGCCCGCTATCTTTTTTTCAGCAGCCACTCGCGCGTCTGGCGCGGGTCCATGGGCGGCGAGATCAGGTAGCCCTGCGCCAGATGGCAGCCAAGGGTGCGCAGCAGGTCGTGCTGTGCGGCGGTTTCCACGCCTTCGGCCACGGTCTGGATCTGCAGGCTGCGGCCCATCTGGACGATGGCGGTGACGATGGCCACGTCGTCTTCGTTGGCGGGCGTGTCCGAGACGAAGGAGCGGTCGATCTTGAGCTTGTCGATCGGGTAGCGCTTGAGGTAGGCGAGCGACGAGTAGCCGGTGCCGAAGTCGTCGATGGACACGCGCACGCCCAGCGCCTTGAGCGCATCCAGCGTGCGGCGCACCTGGTCGGCCTCGTGCATGAGCACCGATTCGGTGAGCTCGATCTCCAGAAAGCGCGGTGCCAGGCCCGTCTGGCGCAGCACGCCCGCGATTTCGCCGGCCACGTCGCGCTGGCGGAATTCGAGCGCTGAGAGATTGACCGCCACCGGCACCTGCGGCAGGCCCTCGTCGTGCCAGGCCCGCATCTGCCGGCAGGCCTCGACCAGCACCCAGCGGCCGATGGGCGTGATGAGCCCGCGCGCCTCGGCGAAGGCGATGAAGTCGATGGGCCCCACCAGGTCGCGCTCGGGGTGGCGCCAGCGCACCAGCGCCTCGAAGCCCACGAGCGCACCGTCGTCCAGGCGCACCTGCGGCTGGTAGTGCAGCACGAACGCGCCGTGCAGGATGGCGTCGCGCAGCAGGCGCTCGTGCTGCAGCACGCCGGTGGAGGGCGTCTCCATGCCCGGGGCGTAGGCCTGGCGGTTGGCGCGGCCGCTGTCCTTGGCCTGCTGCATGGCGGCGTCGGCCCGGCGCACCAGCTCGGCGGCGGTGTCGCCGTCGTCGGGGTACATGCTCACCCCGATGGAGACCGACACCGACAGCGGCGTGCCGTCGGCATGGAACACGGCGCACACGTCGGCCAGCAGCTGATCGGCCACCGCCAGGGCGGAGGGCCGGTCCTGCGCGTCGCGCAGCACCACGACGAACTCGTCGCCGCCCACGCGCGCCACGATGTCCACCGAGCGCACGCCCTGCACGAGCCGGCGGGCCACCTCGCACAGCAGCATGTCGCCGGCCTCATGGCCCAGCGAGTCGTTCACCGTCTTGAAATGGTCCATGTCGATGAACAGCACGGCGGCGGCCTGCGGCGTACGCTGCGCGGACTCGATCACGGCGGTGAGCTGCTCCATGAGCGTGGCGCGGTTGGGCAATTGCGTGAGCGCATCGTGCCGGGCCAGGAAGGCCTCGCGCTCCTGGGCCTGGCGGCGCGCGGTGATGTCGCGCAGCACCGCGATGCGGTAGTCCGAGCCCTTCCAGGGCATGGTCTTGCCGACGATCTCCACAGGCACGGCATGCCCGTCCCGGTGCAGCACCGTGACTTCGTAGGGCTCCTCGCGGCCCTCGCGCACGTAGGCCTCGGTGACGGGGCGGAACTCTTCGCTCACGAAATCGAGCATGCGCCGGCCGCGCACCTCGGCCAGGGAGTAGCCCATCAGCCGCGTGAGCGCTTCGTTGAAGTCGGTCACCAGGCCTTCGCGGTGGAACACGATGGCCTCTTCGGTGGCCTGCGAGAACTTGCGCATGCGCTCTTCGCTCTCGCGCACCGCGCGTTCGGCCTCCCAGTGGTGGGTGATGTCGTTGATGAGCACGAAGGCGCCCATCAGCCCCAGCTTCGGGTGCAGGTGGGGAATGAGATTGACCTCGATCATGCGGGGCGGCCCGCCCCGCACCCGCTGCTTGCGCGTGTATTGCACGCGCTCGCCCCGCAGCACCTGCTGGATCTGGGGCTGGATCGAGGCCCAGGCGCTGTCGCCGATGGCTTCCTGCACTGTCTTGCCCAGGATGGCCTCCACCGTGTGGCCGGTGGATTCGGCGTAGCCCTGATTGGCAAAAACACAACGCAGGGTGGACGATTCGAAGTAGGCCAGCAGCGCCGGAACGGAGTCGGCCAGCAGCCGCAGCAGGGAACTGCTGCAGTGGGGGTCCTGGGAAGGACCGTCCGCTCGGCTTGATGTGTCTGGCATGTCCCACCCTTGTATCTCGAAGTTTTATAGCCGATCGGGGCGCCGCTGGCGAGGGGTGCAAGCCCTTGCCCGCCTTGCGCCGGCCGGGCCCCGGGATAATCCGGGGATGACTTCTTCCGTTTCCGGCGCTGGCGCCGAGTTCTCCTCCCTGGCGCTGCACCCCGCGACCCTGTCCAACCTGCAGCAGCTGGGCTACACCCGCATGACCCCGATCCAGGCCGCGAGCCTGCCCGTGGCCCTGCTGGGCCGCGACCTGATCGCCCAGGCCAGCACCGGCAGCGGCAAGACGGCGGCCTTCGCCCTGGCGCTGCTGGCCAACCTCAATGCGCGCCGATTCGCGGTGCAGGCCCTGGTGCTGTGCCCCACGCGCGAGCTGGCCGACCAGGTGGCCACCGAGGTGCGGCGCCTGGCCCGCGCGCAGGAGAACATCAAGGTGGTCACCCTGTGCGGCGGCGTGCCGCTGCGCGGGCAGATCGCCAGCCTGGAGCACGGCGCGCACATCGTGGTGGGCACGCCCGGGCGGGTGATGGACCACCTGGAGCGCGCCACGCTCGATCTGCAGGCGCTCAACACCCTGGTGCTCGACGAGGCCGACCGCATGCTGGACATGGGCTTCTTCGACGACATCGCAAAGGTCGCGCGCCAGTGCCCGGCCGAGCGCCAGACGCTGCTGTTTTCCGCCACCTACCCCGAGGGCATCGAGCGCCTGGCGCGCCAGTTCATGAAGGAGCCGCAGCGCATCACGGTGCAGGCCCAGCATGGTTCGGCCAAGATCGCGCAGCGCTGGTACGAGGTGAAGGAGAGCGAGCGCCTGCACGCCGTGTCGCAGCTGCTGAACCACTTCCGGCCCGAATCGGCCATCGCCTTTTGCAACACCAAGCAGCAGTGCCGCGACCTGGTGGGTGTGCTGCAGGCGCAGGGCTTTCACGCGCTGGCCCTCTATGGCGAGCTGGAGCAGCGCGAGCGCGACCAGGTGCTGGTGCAGTTCGCCAACCGCAGCTGCTCGGTGCTGGTGGCCACCGACGTGGCCGCGCGGGGCCTGGACATCGCCCAGTTGCAGGCGGTGATCAACGTGGACGTGACCCCCGATCCCGAGATCCACGTACACCGCATCGGCCGCACCGGCCGCGCGGACGCCGAAGGCCTCGCCTTGAGCCTGGCCAGCCTGCCCGAGATGGGCAGCGTGGGCAAGATCGAGCAACTGCAGGGCCGCGAGTCGGAATGGCACCCGCTGTCCGAGCTGACCGCCGCCCCCGGCGGGCCGCTTTTGCCGCCCATGGCCACCATCCAGATCATCGGCGGGCGCAAGGAAAAGATCCGCGCGGGCGACGTGCTGGGCGCGCTCACCGGCGAGATGGGCTTTGCGCGCGAGCAGGTGGGCAAGATCAACGTGAACGATTTCTCCACCTACGTGGCGGTGGAGCGGGGCATCGCCCAGGACGTGTTGCGGCGCCTGGCGGCCGGCCGGGTCAAGGGCAAGCTCGTGAAGGCGCGGCTGGTGGATGGCACCTGACGGCCTTTGACGGCTCCTGAGGGGCCCTGGCAGCGGCGGGGCCGGCGCCCCCGGGTTTGTCCCGATCGCGCCGCCTGCGCCCTGTCTTAGACTGTAAGTCATCTAGAGGAGTAGATCAATTGCCGTCGCCCGCATCCCCTCCCGCCGTGGCGGAACACCCCGGCCTCGCCCGCTACGCCGCGCTGGCGGCCGCGCTGCGGCACCGCGTCGTCCGGGGCGAATGGCTGCCCGGCACGGCCCTGCCGGCCGAGCAGGCGCTGGCCGCCGAGCATGGCGTGGCGCTGGGCACGCTGCGGCGCGCGCTGGAGCTGCTGGTGGAGCAGGGCCTGATCGAGCGCATCCACGGCAAGGGCACTTTCGTGCGCAGCGGCATCGCCGGCGCGTCGATGCTGCGGTTCTTTCGCTTCGGCGAGGGCGCGGCGGGGCAGGAACCCGCTTCGCGCATCCTGTCGCGCCAGGCCATTGCGGCGCCGGCCGAGGCGGCCCGCGCGCTGGGCCTGGCACCGGGCGAGCCGGTGCTGCGCCTACACCGCCTGCGGCTGATCGACGGCGAGCCCTGCCTGCTGGAGCACATCTGGCTGCCGCTGGACCGCTTCGCCGCGCTGGCGGAGGACGACACCGCCGCCTGGCCGCCGCTGCTCTATCCCTTCTATGCCAGCCGCTGCGGCGTGCACGTGCAGCGGGCGGTGGACAACATCGGCTTCGGCGTGCTGTCCGCGCCCCAGGCGCGCAGCCTGGGGCTCGCGGCGGGGCACCCCTGCGCCGTGGTCACCCGCCGTGCCATGGACCTGGCCGGCCGCTGCGTCGAATGGCGCGTCACGCGAGGCGATGCCCACGCCTTTCACTACACCGTCACCCTGACCTGAGCCGAACCTGGAGACCCGCATGCCTTCCATCGCATCCCCCGCCACCGGCGGCGCCCGCCGCCGCTGGATCCTCGGTGCCGCCGGCGCCGCCCTGGCCGCGCCCTGGGTGGCCGGCCGCGCGCAAGGCATCGGCGGCAAGCCCGTGACGCTGGTGGTCTCCTACCCTGCCGGCGGCGGCGCGGACCTGATGGCGCGCATCATCGCGCCGCGGCTGGGCGAAGCGCTGGGCCAGAACGTGGTGGTGGACAACAAGCCCGGCGCCAGCGGCCAGATCGCCGGCGCCTACGTGGCGCGTGCCACGCCGGACGGCAGCACGCTGCTGCTGGACGCCTCGTCCTTCGCGGTCAACCCCGCTCTCTATCCCAAGATGGCCTACGACACCGACAAGGCCTTCACGCCGCTGGCCGTGCTGGCCACCTTCCCCAACGTGCTGGTGTGCTCCGCGGGGTTCCAGGCGCGCAGCGTGCAGGACGTGATCGCGCTGGCCCGCGCCAAGCCGGGCGAAGTGGCCTATGCGTCGTCCGGCAACGGCTCGGCGCAGCACCTGGCGGGAGCGCTGTTCGAGGAGCGCGCCGGGGTGCGGCTGTCGCACATTCCCTACCGGGGCGGCGGCCCCGCGATGAACGATGTCATGGCGGGGCAGGTGCCGCTCTTTTTCGCCAACGTGGCCTCGGCGCTGGGCCACATCCGCTCCGGCAAGCTGCGCGCGCTGGCCGTGACGGCCGCGCTGCGGGCCCGTTCGCTGCCGGAGGTGCCCACCATGACCGAAGCGGGCGTGCGCAAGTACGAGGTGCTGGAATGGAACCCGGTGCTCGCCCCCGCCGGCTTGCCCGCCGCCACGCGCACGCGCCTGGTCGATGGCATCCGCAAGGCGCTGGGCGATGCCGAGGTGCTGGCGCGCATCCGCGCGCTGGGCGGCGATGTGTTCGCCGATGCATCGCAGGCCTCGGCCGGCGCCTTCATCCGGGCCCAGCAGGGGCAGTGGGCCCAGGTGGTGCGCGACCGCAACATCTCGGTCGGCTGAACCGATGCCGACCGACGCCGACCGCGCCCCCCTCCCCGATGCCTGGGACGTATCCGGTGCCTGCTGGGACGCGCACGTCCATGTGTTCGACGCCGATGCGCCGACCCAGCCCGGCCACTACCGCCCCGCGCACCATCCGCTGGAGCGCATCGAGGGCCTGGCTGCCGCCCATGGGGTGCGGCATCTGGTGCTGGTGCAGCCCAGCGTGTACGGCACCGACAACGCGGTGATGCTGAGCGCGCTGGCCGCACGGCCCGGCCGGCACCGCGGCGTGGCCGTGGTGGACGCCGCGGTACCCGACGCCCTGCTGGACCGCATGCACGCGCTGGGCGTGCGGGGCGTGCGCTTCAACCGCGTCTCGCCGGTGGGCAACGGGCCCGAGGCGTTTCGCGCCCTGGCGCCGCGCCTGCGCGAGCGCGGCTGGCACGTGCAGTGGTATGCCGGCCCGGAGCATCTGGCGGAGATCGCGGCGCTGCACGACCGCACCGGCGTGGCCTGCGTGCTCGACCACCTGGCGGGCCTGCATGCCGAGTTGCCGGCGGACGACGCGGCATGGAACGCCCTCGCGGCGCTGGCCGCGCAGGGCGCGTGGATCAAGCTGTCCGGCTGGTACCGGCTGCGCGCGCAGGCGCCCTACGGCGCGCTGCAGGAGACGGTCCGGCGTGTGGCGGACCTGGCGCCCGGGCGGCTGGTGTGGGGCTCGGACTGGCCGCACACGTCGTTCGCTGCTGATGCCATGCCGGCCTACGCCTCGGTGTGGCAGCCGGTGGTGGAGGCGCTGGGCCCGGACCGGGCCGGCGCGGTCCGGCAGAACGCCTCGCGGCTGTATGCCTGACGGACGCCGCCCCGACGTGCCTTAGAAAATATCTTTTCAGTAGTTACTTAATACTGTTTCGATAGTAATATCCCTTCGTCGGCCATCCGGCCCATGACGAAAGGAAAACAATGCGCAAGACGAACAGGGGTATCGCCGTCGTGACGGGGGCGTCGTCGGGCATCGGGCTCGTGACCGCCCGGTCCCTGGTGCAGGCGGGCTACCAGGTCTTCGGCACCAGCCGCAAGGCACCCGCCGATCCGCCCGACGGTGTCACGATGCTGGCCTGCGACGTGACGGACGAGGCGTCGGTCCAGCGCCTTGTGGACGAGGTGGCCAGGCGGGCAGGGCGCATCGATCTGGTCGTCAACAACGCCGGCGTGGGCCTGCTGGGCGGGGCCGAGGAATCCTCGATCGGGCAGGCGCAGCGCCTGTTCGACGTCAACGTCTTCGGCGTCGCCCGCGTCGTCAACGCGGTGCTGCCGCTCATGCGGACCCAAAAGAGCGGCCGCATCATCAACATGAGCTCGATCCTGGGGCTGATTCCGGCGCCCTTCAACGCCTTCTACGCATCGACCAAACACGCGATCGAGGGCTACTCGGAATCCCTCGACCACGAAGTGCGCCGGTTCGGCATCCGCGTGGTTCTGGTGGAGCCCGGTGTGACGCGCACGGCGTTCGAGGAAAACCTGTCGCGCGCCGACCGCCCCCTCGCGGACTATGCCGACGATCGCGCCCGGAGCGAAGCGCTCATGCGCCAATGGGTGGAGTCGGGCGATGCGCCGCAGATCGTCGCCGATGCCGTCGTGAAGGCCGCCACGGCCACCCGGCCCAAGCTGCGCTACTCGGCCGGCAAGCAGTCCACCCAGGTCCGTTCGCTGCGCCGCTACCTGCCCGAAGGGCTCGTCGACAAGACGCTGCGCAAGTTCAACGGCTTGCCGGCCTGAGCCCGGCGGGCGCGGGCGCTCTCCCTCGCATCCCCTTCCGGGTGCCGGCCAGGCCGCAGTGAGTGGGGGCTTCGCGGGCGTGGCGGGCTCGCCGTGGCAGGCCGCCGGCGGCTCGGAATGGCGCCGTTCGGGGCAGAATGGCGGCCCCGGCGCTTTCCTTGCCAGCCCATGCCCTCCCGTCCCTTGCCTTCTGATCCGAGCGCCCCGGGCCGCACCGGTCCTGCCGCGCCCGCGCCCCGCACGCTGCTGTGGGGCTCGGTGGCCGTGGCGCTGGTCACCATCGTGCTCAAGACGCTGGCCTGGCACCTCACCGGCTCGGTGGGGCTGCTGTCCGATGCGCTGGAGTCGTTCGTCAACCTGGCGGGCGCGGTGTTCGCGCTGGCCATGGTGACCGTGGCGCAGCGCCCGGCGGACGACGACCACCCCTACGGGCACCACAAGGCCGAGTATTTTTCTTCCGGGTTCGAGGGCATCCTGATCGTGGGGGCCTCCGCCGCCATCTTCTGGGCGGCGGCGCACCGGCTGTCCTCGCCGCAGCCGCTGGAGCAGGTCGGCTGGGGCCTGGCGCTGTCGGTGGTCAGCTCGGCGCTCAACGGCGGTCTGGCGTGGCTGATGTTCCGCTCCGCGCGCGTGCACCGGTCGGTGGCGCTGGAGGGCGATGCGCGCCACCTCGTCACCGATGTCTGGACCTCGGCGGGCGTGGTCGTCGGCATCGGCGCGGCCAGCGCGACCGGCTGGCTCTGGCTGGACCCGGTGGTGGCCATGGCCGTGGCGCTGAACATCCTGCGGGAAGGGGCGCACATGGTGTGGCGTGCCTCGCAGGGCCTGATGGACGCGGCCGTGGAGCCGGAGGCGCAGGCGGCCATCGACGCGGCGCTGCACGGTTTCTCGCAGGGCGCGCCGCAGGTGCGCTTCGACCACCTCATCACGCGGCAGGCCGGGCAGCGCCGCTTTGCCGGCCTGCACATGCACGTGCCCGCCGAGTGGAGCCTGGGCCGCGCCGCCCAGTTGCGCGGCGCCGTGGAGACCGCCCTGATGCGCGCCGTGCCCGGGCTGCGCGTGACCATCGAGCTGCTGCCCGTCGGGGTCGAGGCATTTCTGGAAGAACCGAAGGATTCCCCACCATGATGAGCGTGTTGCAGCGCGTGCGCGAAGCGCGCGTGGAAGTGGATGGCGAGGTGGTGGGCCGCATCGGCCCGGGCCTGCTGGTGCTGCTGTGCGCCGAGCGCGGCGACACCGATGCCGAGGCCGACCGGCTGCTGACCAAGCTGCTCAAGCTGCGCGTGTTCACCGACGATGCGGGCAAGATGAACCGCAGCGTGCAGGACGTAGGCGGCGGCCTGCTCGTCGTGAGCCAGTTCACGCTGGCCGCCGACACCTCCGGCGGAAACCGCCCGAGCTTCACCCAGGCGGCGGCGCCGGACGAGGGACGGCGGCTGTACGACCTGTTCGTGGCCCGGGCGCGGGCGCTGCACCCGGTGGTGGAGACCGGCCGCTTCGCGGCCGACATGCAGGTGCACCTGGTCAACGACGGGCCGGTCACCATTCCACTGCGCATGGCGCCAGCGGATGGTTTGCTATTGAAATAATAGCTAAACAGGCAATCAATACCCCGGCATGGGGCTGTTTGGAGGCACCATCCGGCTTTTAGGCGGTGGGGAGGGCGCGGCCCGCGCCGTGGCCGGCTCAGTCCGCGTACGGGTCGTCGAAGCCCAGTTCCTGCAGGATGGCCGTCTCGTAGGCCTCCATCTCGTCGGCGTCCTCGGCGCTGGTCTCGTGGTCCCAGCCCTGGGCGTGCAGCGTGCCGTGCACCAGCAGGTGGGCGTAGTGCGCGCGCAGGTCGCGGTTCTGCTCGCGCGCCTCGCGCGCCACCACGGGTGCGCACAGCACGAGGTCGGCCATCACCAGGGGCTCCTGCGCGTAGTCGAAGGTGAGCACGTTGGTGGCGTAGTCCTTGCGGCGGTACTCGCGGTTGAGGGCCTGGCCTTCTTCGGCATCGACGATGCGCACGGTGATCTCGGCGTCGCTGGACAGCGCGTGGCGGATGAAGCGCGCCGCGGCATGGCGGGGCAGGGCGGCGCGGTGTTCCTGCACCCCGGGAAAGCGCGCGAACTGCAGCGACAGGGTCAGATGGTTCAGGGTCATTTGGGCCTCTGGCGCATGTTTCACTAGGGCATTGTGCTATTAATTCAGGAGTGCCCTGCGCGGCTGCCCGCCGTGCGCTGGGCATCGTAGGCGTCCACGATGCGGGCGATGAGCGGGTGGCGCACCACGTCGGCGGTGGTGAACCGGGTGATCGCGATGCCCTTGACGCGCTTGAGCACCCGTTCGGCGTCGATCAGGCCGCTCATCGCGCCCTTGGGCAGGTCGATCTGGCTCACGTCGCCCGTCACCACGGCGCGGGCGCCGAAGCCGATGCGGGTGAGGAACATCTTCATCTGCTCGGGCGTGGTGTTCTGGGCCTCGTCCAGGATGATGAAGGCGTTGTTCAGCGTGCGCCCGCGCATGAAGGCCAGCGGCGCGATCTCCAGCGCATTGCGCTCGAAGGCCTTCTGCACCTTCTCGTAGCCCATGAGGTCGTAGAGCGCGTCGTACAGCGGCCGCAGGTACGGGTCCACCTTCTGCGTGAGGTCGCCGGGCAGGAAGCCCAGGCGCTCGCCGGCCTCGACCGCCGGCCGCGTCAGCACGATGCGCTGCACCGCGTTGCGCTCCAGGGCGTCCACCGCGCAGGCGACGGCCAGGTAGGTCTTGCCGGTGCCGGCGGGGCCGATGCCGAAGGTGATGTCGTGGCTGGCGATGTTGTCCAGGTAGTTGCTCTGCGTGGGGGTGCGCGCGCGCAGGTCGGCGCGGCGGGTGTTGAGCGTCACCGCGCCGTCACCGGGCGCCTCCAGCATGGCGCTGTCGCCGGCCAGCATGAGCTGCAGGTGCTCCTCGGCGATGGGCCGCTCGGCCATTTCGTACAGCGCCTGGAGCAGCTCCATCGCCTGGGTGGCCTTGGCCTTCGGCCCATCCACCTTGAACTGCTCGTGCCGGTGCGCGATGCTGACCGACAGCGCCGTCTCGATGGTGCGCAGGTTCGCATCGGCCGGGCCGCACAGGTGCGACAGCCGGTTGTTGTTGTGGGGGGTGAAGGTGTGTCGCAGGATCACGCGGATAATTCCGGTTGGATGGCCGCAACGGTGCGGCGAAGGACATCAATGATAGGCAAACTCACCGGCACGCTGCTGGAAAAGAACCCGCCAGAAGTGCTGCTGGACTGCCACGGCGTCGGCTACGAGGTGCAGGTGCCCATGAGCACCTTCTACAACCTGCCGCCCGTGGGGGAGCGCGTGGCCCTGCTCACCCAGTTCATTGTGCGCGAGGACGCGCAACTGCTCTACGGCTTTGCCACGGCGCCGGAGCGCCAGGCGTTCCGCGAACTCATCAAGATCTC
This sequence comes from Acidovorax sp. SUPP2539, assembly GCF_030158975.1. NCBI lineage: Bacteria > Pseudomonadati > Pseudomonadota > Betaproteobacteria > Burkholderiales > Comamonadaceae > Acidovorax > Acidovorax sp. SUPP2539. The sequence goes on from NZ_BQXJ01000001.1 coordinate 56,773, forward strand.
CGGGGTAGGCCCGCGCACCGCGCTGTCCATCCTGAGCGGCATGGGCGTGTCCGACCTGGCGCAGGCCGTTTCCCTGCAGGAGGCGGGGCGCCTGGTGAAGGTGCCCGGTATCGGCAAGAAGACCGCCGAGCGCCTGCTGCTGGAGCTCAAGGGCAAGCTGGGGGCCGACATCGGCGCCCATGCGCACGCCACGAGCGACGCGCAGGCCGACATCCTGCAGGCCCTGCTGGCGCTGGGCTACAACGACAAGGAAGCCGCCGCCGCGCTGAAGGCGCTGCCCCAGGACGTGGGGGTGAGCGACGGGATCAAGCTGGCGCTCAAGGCGCTGGCCAAATGAGGGCCACGGGTCAACGAAGAACAAGGAATGGGAGACCGTGCGCATGCCTCTGAGCGGCGTGGCGCGGGTCCGTGTCGATCCATCAAAGAAGGGAGTGAACGAAAGATGGCCAAAGGGAAATGGATGGCGCGCGGTGCCGCGCTGGTCGTGGTGGCGTCGCTGGTGTCGGGGTGCGGCGGGGGTGGCGGGGGCGACAGCGGCGCCGTCACCGTGAGCGCAGCGCCGTCCGAGGTGCTGCAGGTGGACTCGGCCGTGCAGCCGGCGGGTGCCGAGGACGCGGTTTCCCGCACCAAGCAGCGCGCGGCGGGCCCGCGGGTGGAACCGGCCCGCGTGGCCTTGCCCGCCTTCGTGCGGCCCAAGGCGGCGCAGTCCCGGCACGACGGCGCCCGCTGGGTGGGCGATGCCCGCGCCATCGAGGCCACCGCCACGGCGGACGGCCTGCAGCGGCTGCTGCAGTGGACCCCGTTGGCCAACGGCGGCATGAAGGCGGCCGTGAGTTTTGCGTCCGAAGACGCGCAGGGCCTGCGCCTGGGCGTGCGGGTGCGGCAGATCCCGGACGAGGCCGTGGTGCGGGTGTACCGCCAGGACCGTCCCGATGCGGTGTACGAGACCACCGGGCAGGCCATCCTGCAGGCCATCGGGCGCAATATCGCGGCGGGCGACGCATCGGACAACGCGCGCACCTGGTGGACCCCCCATTCCGGCGCGAGCGAGGCCACGCTGGAGATCGAGCTGCCCGCCGGCGTGCCGGCCGCCGCGCTGGACGTGGCTGTTCCGGCGCTGGCGCACCTCTTCGAGAACCTGTCCCTGCCGCCGGAGGGCGCCCAGGCGGCCAAGGCGGTCGGCGACGCCATCGCCTGCAACCTGGATGCGAGTTGCTTCGACGAATACGCCCCCCAGCGCGATGCCGTGGCGCGGATGCTGTTCGTGGACAACGGCAAGGCCTACGTCTGCACCGGCACGCTGCTCAACGACCGCGACGCCACGCGCACACCGTACTTCCTCAGCGCCAACCACTGCATCGCCTCGCAGACCGTGGCGTCCACCCTGCAGACGGACTGGTTCTTCCGCTCGCAGGCGTGCAACAGCGCCACGCTGTCGCCCCGGTCCACCGCGCGAACGGGCGGCGCGACGCTGCTCTACGCCAGCGCAGACACCGACACCGCCCTGCTGCGGCTGAACGAGGCGCCGCCCCCGGGCGCCGTGTTCGCCGCCTGGGACGCCGGCCCGCAAGCCGAATCGGCGGCGGTGGTCGGTATCCACCATCCCCGGGGCGACCTGCAGAAGATCAGCACCGGCAGCATCATGGGCACGCTGGCCTGCACCAACGACACGGACGGCTCCATGCTGTGCGATTCCTCCACGGACGCCTCGGCCGGCTACTACGACGTCGGATTCGACCGCGGCACGGTAGAGGACGGCAGCAGCGGATCGGCCATCTTCCACGGCGGCCGCGTGATCGGGACGCTGTACGGGTTCGCCTCCAGCGCCCAATGCTCGGTCGACGATGTGCGGGTGTACGGCCGCTTCGATCTGGCCTACCAGAAGGCGCTCAAGCAGTGGCTGTCGCCGCCGGTGAGCGTGCCGGTGGCCTGGCGGCATCCCGCCCGCGGGTTCGGGGCACCGCATGGGCCGGCGGGCCGCCGCGGCGATGGCCCCGCGCCGTTCTGGCACGAGTGGCTGGCGGCGCGGTAGCGGGCCTGGGAGCGCAACGGGGCCATGACGCGATGCCGCAACGCGGCGATGAAATCACCTGCCGGCAGCCACGGGGCTGTGGCACATTTTGCAATCCGGGGCGGCATGGGACCGCCCCGAACCGATGACAGGAGTTGTTCCATGCAGCTGGTAATGAGGCGAGTTCGATCTTTGGCGGTTCTGGCGGTGGCCTCGGTGCTGGCTGCCTGCGGTGGCGGCAGCGGCGGCGATGCGGTGCAGTCCGCGGCCGCGCCGCAGGCCAGGGCCCTGGTCTACAGCGTGGAGTCGCGCGAGCAGCCGGCTTCCGCCGTGCAGGACGTGGCGCGGGTCAAGGACCGTGCGATCGGCGCGGCCATCGCACCCGCCCGCATCGCCCTCGGGCCGCTGGACCAGTCCAAGGAAGGGGCGGCCAGCGGCTTCGGTCCGCGCCAGGTCGGCAGCCCCCGCAGCATCGCCCAGACGGCCACAGCCAGCGCCACCTTGCAGCAGCTGCAGTGGACGCCCACGGCCAGCGGCGGCCAGGTTGCCGCCCTGAGCTTCTCGGCCGAAGGCGCGCACGGCCTGCGCCTGGGCGTGCTGGTGCGCCAGCTGCCCGGCAGCGCCGTGCTGCGCGTGTACAGCCAGGCCCGGCCCTCGGCGGTTTTCGAGATCGCCGGCCAGGAAGTGCTGCAGATCATCGAGCGCAACCAGACGGCGGGCGACACCTCCGACGCCGGCCGCACCTGGTGGACGCCCGACACGGGCGGCGACGAGGCCACGCTGGAGATCGAGTTGCCATCCGGCACGCCCGCGAGCGCGATCGACCTGTCGGTGCCGCGCCTGTCGCACATCTACGACAACCTGTCGCTGCCCACGGCCGAAGAGCTGGAGCAGCAGACCAAGATCAACGAATCCGACACCTGCAACCTCGATTCGACCTGCTACGACGATTACGCCGCCCAGCGCAACGCCGTGGCACGGATGCTGTTCGTGCGCCCCGACGGCAAGACCTACGTGTGCTCGGGCACGCTGCTGAACGACCGCGACGGCACCGGCACGCCCTACTTCATCTCGGCCAACCACTGCATCTCCACGCAGACCGTGGCGTCCACCCTGCGCACCGACTGGTTCTACCGCTCCCCCAGCTGCAACAGCCGCACGCTGTCGTCCGCCACCACGGCGCGCACCGGCGGCGCCACGCTGCTGTACGCGACGGACAGCAGCGACACGTCGTTCCTGCGCCTGAATGAGGCCCCGCCCGCCGGCGCCGTGTTCGCCGCATGGAACGCCAATCCCCAGGGGCTGGGCGGCGCCATCGCGGGCATCCACCATCCCCGCGGCGACCTGCAGAAGATCAGCTTCGGCAACCTGGCGTCCCTCACCGCGTGCACGTCCATCAGCGACACCAACTTCACCTGCAGCGGCACCAGCGGCAACTTCTACCGGGTGACGTGGAGCCAGGGCACGACCGAGGGCGGCAGCAGCGGCTCGGGCATCTTCTCCGGCGGCGCGCTGATCGGCACGCTCTACGGCGGCAGCGCCGTGTGCACCAACAAGGCCTCGTCGGACTACTACGGCCGCTTCGACGTGGCGTACAACGCGTCCATCAAGAACTGGTTGTCGCCGGCCACCAGCGCCAGCGGCCGCACCGCCGTGTACCGCTTCTTCAACAGCAGCACGGGCGCGCACTTCTTCACGGCGAGCGCGGGCGAGCGCGACTTCGTGATCAACACCTACCCGGCGTTCGCCTACGAAGGCGTGGCCTTTTATGCCTACGGCGGCGCCACCGCCGGCCAGAGCGCTGTGTACCGATTCTTCAACAAGAGCAACGGCGCGCACTTCTACACCATCGATGCGGGCGAACGCGACTTCGTGCGCGCCACCTACCCGTCGTTCGAGTACGAAGGCCCGATCTGGTATGCCCAGACCGGCGCCGGCAACGGCTCGACCGCGATGTACCGTTTCTTCAACAAGAGCAACGGCACGCACTTCTACACCATCAGCCAGGGAGAGCGCGACTTCGTGCAGGCCACCTATCCGGTGTACCAATACGAAGGCCCCGTGTACTACGCCTGGACTTCCAACTGATCCGCAACGCATGAGCATCCAGACCGACGACTTCGCCCCCGCACCCGCCAAACGCGTGATCTCCGCCGCGCCGGCCTCCCCGCAGGAGGAAGCGCTGGAGCGGGCGCTGCGCCCCAAGCTGCTGCAGGAGTACGTCGGTCAGGCCAAGGCGCGCGAGCAGCTGGAGATCTTCATCGGTGCGGCGCGCAAGCGCGGCGAGGCGCTGGACCACGTGCTGCTGTTCGGGCCCCCGGGCCTGGGCAAGACCACGCTCAGCCACATCATTGCCGCGGAGCTGGGCGTGAACCTGCGCCAGACCTCCGGCCCCGTGCTGGAAAAGCCCAAGGACCTGGCCGCGCTGCTGACCAACCTGGAGCGCAACGACGTCCTGTTCATCGACGAGATCCACCGGCTCTCGCCCGTGGTGGAGGAAATCCTCTACCCCGCGCTGGAGGACTACCAGATCGACATCATGATCGGCGAGGGGCCCGCGGCGCGCAGCATCAAGCTGGATCTGCAGCCCTTCACCCTGGTGGGGGCGACCACCCGCGCCGGCATGCTCACCAACCCGCTGCGCGACCGCTTCGGCATCGTCGCGCGGCTGGAGTTCTACACCCCCGAGGAACTCTCGCGCATCGTCATGCGCAGCGCCGGGCTGCTCAACACGCCGATCCAGCCGGACGGGGGCTTCGAGATCGCGCGCCGATCGCGCGGCACGCCGCGCATCGCCAACCGCCTGCTGCGCCGGGTGCGCGACTACGCCGACGTGAAGGGCACGGGCCAGATCACGCTCGATATCGCCCAGCGCGCGCTCACCATGCTCGACGTGGACCCCCAGGGCTTCGACGTGATGGACCGCAAGCTGCTCGAGGCCGTGATCCACCGTTTCGACGGCGGTCCCGTGGGGCTGGACAACATCGCCGCGAGCATCGGCGAGGAGTCCGGCACCATCGAGGACGTGATCGAGCCCTACCTGATCCAGCAGGGCTACCTGCAGCGCACGCCGCGCGGGCGAGTGGCCACCCTGGCGGCCTATCGCCACCTGGGCGTGGCGCCGTCCCGCAACCCTGCCGACCTGTTCGGCGGGCCGCCGTCGGCTGCTTGACCGATCGCTTCCGGACCCCTTGTCCGAACGCTCCTGCGGCTTCATCGCAGCAGCCAGATACGCGCCGGGGACCGGCGCGCGTTGCATTCTCGACGCCCCGTGAATTCTCGCTTGTCGCCCTGCGATTTCTGGTGTTTACTCCCTCTATCCGCCTTCGCTGCGAGATCGTCAAAAAGCATCGCTGCCAGGTGCGGATATTTGATCGACAAACCTTTTTTGGGAGAGGGAAACTCACATGGATCCGATTCTGGGCCAGATCATTCTTTGGGCCGTGCCATGGGTTCCGCAGGGCTGGGCCCTGTGCGACGGCACACTGCTGTCAATCAATCAGAACCAGGCGCTCTACTCGCTGCTGGGCACCCGTTATGGCGGCGATGGCGTCAACACCTTCGGCTTGCCCGATCTGCGCAACCGGGTTCCGCTCGGTTCCCAGAACATGGTGACCATCGGTGGTACGAGCGGTGCCGCTACCGCGTCCACCAACGCCATTGGCGCTGCGATCCTGTCGCTCGCCAACCTGCCCGCCCACACCCATGGCGTGACGGTGGCTGCGGGCGGAACGGCCTCGGTGTCCATTCCAGCCGACGACACCACGGGCGACAACAACGTTCCTGGGCCGACTCTGATCGCCGGGAAGGCAACGGCGGGCAACAACACCGCCAAGGTGTACAGCTCCAAGTCCTCCACCACGACGCTCAAGCCTTTCGATGCACCCTTGACCCTGCCTGCCATCACCACGCAAGCGGCCGGCAGCGCCACGCCCACGCCCGTGCAGATGAACGTGCCCGTCACGGTCAGCACGCTGCAGCCCGGCATCACGCTGAACTTCATCATTGCCGTGAACGGCATCTATCCGTCGCGTCCCTGACCGCGGATGGGCAGGCAGCGGCCTGCCTGCCGCCATGGCCACCCGGGCGCGGCTAGCGCTTCGGTGGCGATGGCCGACGAGGCCGGGGCAACCCGGCCTTTTTCTTTCTTGTTGCAGACCGTCGCGCAGGCGCCTGCCAGTGCTTCAGGTCAGGTCAGCGCGCCCCGGGCATCCACCCGGATGATCCGCTCCACCACGCCGTGCGCCAGCCCGCCGCGCACACCGATCAGGAAGTCGTACAGATTCACCGTCGGGTCGCAATGGCCGGGAATGAGCCACAGCATGCGGCCCAGCGAGGGCAGCCGGGCCTTGTTGCCGTCGGCGTAGAGAATGCCGTGCTCGTCGCCGCCGTTGGCATAGCGCAGCGCCCGCTCGGGCGGCAGCATCGCCACGATCGGCAGGCCGGAGTCGATGGCATGGCTCTTGTGGCCGGCATCGCACACCGCGTGCGTTTCCTGGCTGGAGATGACCTGGGTCTTGACGAACAGTGCATGCTCGAAGGCCGGCTGGGCCGGCTCGCGTTCGTTGCCGGCGTAGTCCGCGTCCATGAACAGGAACGAGCCCGCCTGCAGTTCGCCGTAGACGCCGCTGGCGGCCTCGTGCACCAGCGTGCCGGTGCCCGCGCCGGTCACCAGCGGCACCGGAAGGCCGGCGGCGGTGATGAGGTCGCGCGTGTGGCGCGCGGCCTCCACCACGGCGGCGATGGCCTCCCGGCGGGCCTGGGCGCCGCGCAGGTGCTGCGCGCGGCCATGGTAGGCATGCAGGCCCGCGAAACGCAGCCGGGCATGGCGCGCCACGGCCAGCGCCAGGGCCACGGCCGGTTCGCCGGGCGGCACGCCGCAGCGCCGCTGGCCCACGTCGATTTCCACGAACACATCGATGCCCGCATCGCTGGCGGTGACGGCCATGGCCTCGGCCAGGCGTTCGATGCCTTCCTCGCTGTCCACCGCCAGGGCCAGGCGCCCGCCGCGCAGCCCGAGCTGGTGCGCCAGGCGTGCCACGCGCAGCAGCTTGGCGGCGGCGATGACCTGGTTGCTGATGTACAGGTCGTTCACGCCGGCGGCGGCCAGCGCCTCGGCCTCGCTCACCTTCTGCACGCAGGCGCCCGTGGCACCGGCCTGCTGCAACAGCAGGGCGAGCTCGGCGCTCTTGTGCATCTTGGCATGGGGCCGCCAGCGCACCTGGTGCTTGCGTGCGAAGTCGGCCATGCGCTGGATGTTGCGCTCCATGGCGTCGAGATCGACGACGAGTGCGGGGGTGTCGATCAGGTCGACGCGCAGGCCGATGCTGGCGCGCAGGGATTCAGGAATGGGCTTCATCGCGCGTGGCGTCGTCCAGGTGCTGTGTGTCGGCCCAGCCGACCAGGGTGAGGCCGTCGCCGGTCCAGAGCAGGCGGTTGATGGCCGCGTTGGTGAGTTGCCAGGTGCGTGGGGCCTGCAGTTCCTGGCCGGTGGCGGCGCGGTACAGCACGTCCATCACGCCGCCGTGGGCGACCAGTACCACGAGTTCGCCGGGGTGGCGCTGCGCCAGCTGGTGGGTGGTGCCGAGGATGCGCTCTCGGAACACGATCAGCGACTCGCCCCCGTCGGGCACGAAGTGCGGATCGCGCTGGCGCCAGCGGCGGGCCTCCTCGGGCATTTCGGTCTCGATCTCGGCGAAGGTGCGGCCCTGCAGCTGGCCGAAGCTGCGCTCGCGCAAGCCGGGCTCGGCGATCAGCGGTGCGCCCGTGGTGTCGGCCACCGCCTGCGCGGTGGCATGGGCGCGCTGCAGGTCGCTGGCATAGATGGCGGCCACGGGCTCGCCGGCCAGGGCCTCGCCCACGCGGCGTGCCTGCCACAGGCCGGTGTGGTTGAGCGGAATGTCCAGATGGCCCTGGATGCGCGTGTCCACGTTCCAGGCGGTTTCTCCGTGGCGGATGGCGATGATGCGGGTGGCGTGCATGGCGTCGAGTTCGTCGATCAGGGGGCGGGCGGCGCCAGGGTGGTGCGCACCTGTCGCGGGCCCGCGGGGGGCTGCGGGAAACCGGTCAGCGCGGCGTCGAACAGGATGCCGAAGATGGCCGGGTCGCTGGTCCAGACGTCCTCGTGCACGGCGGAGGTCTCGTACACGATCTGCTGCGTGGCGGCGTCGCGCAGCACCAGGCTCGCCTCGCGGCGGTAGAGCGTGGGGGGGCGGTCCATCATCCAGCTGCCGCCCATGCCCCAGCCCCAGCGGCCGCCATGGCCCCCGTAGCCGAGGCCCAGGCCCCAGCGGGGGTAGAACGGGTCGCCGTAGTAGGGCGAGTAAGCCGGCGTGGCATAGCTCGCCTGTGCGCCGACCTGCAGCACGAGCCGGGCGTTGGCGTCGTCGCGTTGAAGCCCCACGCGCGCCAGCGACTGCTGGGCCATGGCTTCGATGGGGGCGAACGATGCGGCCTGGGCCTGCTGCGAGGGCAGGCGCTCCAGTCGGTAGGTGGGCGGCGAGGGCAGGGCCGCTAGCGTCGAGTAGCTGTGCACCGCGCTGTCCACGGTGCGGGTGACGGCGCAGCCGCCGAGCATCAGGGCGGCCGTGGCCAGGGTGATGGAAAAAGCGCAGCGCAGGGTCTTCATGGGTGTCTCCGGAAAGGGGCCGTCATGGTGCGGTCAGCGCTGGCGATGATCGATGGGGCGTTCAGGACAGCCGGACCACCTGCACGCCCGGCAATCCGGGGGCGGCAGGGAAATCCTCGCGGTCGAACGCCTTGTCTCCGTCTTCGCTGGCGATGCCCGTCGCCTTCAGACCTTTGAAGTCGTGCAGTGTTCCATCGAGCAGGTGCGACGGCACGACGTTCTGCAGCGCGTTGAACATGTTTTCCACGCGGCCGGGGAATTTTCTGTCCCATTCGCGCAGCATCTCGCCCACCTGCTTGCGCTGCAGGTTCTCCTGGCTGCCGCACAGGTTGCAGGGAATGATGGGGAAGTCGCGGTGCGCGGCCCAGCGCGCGGTGTCCTTCTCGGCCACGTAGGCCAGCGGGCGGATCACCACGTGTTTGCCGTCGTCGCTCACGAGCTTCGGGGGCATGGACTTGAGCTTGCCGCCGAAGAACATGTTGAGCAGCAGCGTCTGCAAAATGTCGTCGCGGTGGTGGCCCAGGGCGATCTTGGTGCAGCCCAGTTCGTCGGCCACGCGGTACAGGATGCCCCGGCGCAGCCGGCTGCACAGGCTGCAGGTGGTCTTGCCTTCGGGGATGAGGCGCTTGACGATGCTGTAGGTGTCTTCGTTCTCGATGTGGAACGGCACGCCCTGCGAGGCCAGGTACTCGGGCAGCACGTGCTCGGGAAACCCCGGCTGCTTCTGGTCGAGGTTCACCGCCACCAGGTCGAAGTGGATGGGCGCGCGCGCCTTGAGCTTGAGCAGGATGTCCAGCAGGGCGTAGCTGTCCTTGCCGCCGGACATGCACACCATGACCTTGTCGCCTTCCTCGATCATCTGGTAGTCCACGATGGCCTTGCCCACCTCGCGGCACAGGCGCTTTTCCAGCTTGTGGGTCTCGCGCTCGATCTTCAGGCGGGCCGGCGCCGCAGCGGCCTCGGCGCTCGCTGCCGCATCGGGCGTGCCGAGGGGCTCGGGGGCGTCGGCGGTCCAGCCGGGCGTGGGGTCGTTGAGGATGGCATTCATGGGGTTCACCACTGTCCTGTCTCGCTGCGGATGGCCACTTCGCAGTCGTCAAAAATTTCCAATTTGGCGATCTTCACGCGCACGCCCAGCACGCCGGGCAGCAGCATGAGCCGGGCGCTGAGCTTGCCGATCAGCGTCTCCAGCAGGTTCACGTGCTCGGCCGTGCACTCGTCGATGATGATCTGGCGCACCTTGCGGTAGTCCAGCACGTGCAGGATGTCGTCGTCGCTCGGGTGCAGGGGCTGCGTGCCCAGGTGCAGCTCGGCATCGACCTGGATGGGCTGCGGCGTGGTCATCTCGTGCGCGAGGATGCCCAGGTTGGCGTCGAAGCGCAAACCGGTGAGCGTGAGGATCTGGGTGCCTGCGGCGTTGTACATGGGGTATGGGAAGGAAAGAGGGAGGGCGGAGCCGGCCTGCGCTCACATCATCGAAAAGTCGCGCTCGAACCGCATCAGGTGCTGGCCGCCATCCACCAGCAGCGTGGTGCCGGTGATGGAGCGGTTTTCCAGCGCGAACTTCACGGTGGCGGCCACGTCGGCGGGCGTGGAAGACCGGCCCAGCGGGCTCAGCGCGTGCAACTGGCGGAATTTTTCGCCTTCCAGCAGGTGGCTGGTGAGGGTGAGGCCCGGCGCCACCCCCACCACCCGCACCCGGGGTGCGAGGGCCAGCGACAGCATGGTGCCGGCCGCCTCCAGCGCTGCCTTGGAGAGGGTGTAACTCAGGAAGTCGGGGTTCTGGTTCCAGAGCTTCTGGTCGAGCAGGTTGACCACGGCGCCGTGGATTTCGCCCTGGTCACCCCCATCGCCTGCGGCTCGCTGTTCCAGATGCGCATGCAGGCCCTGGGCCAGCAGCACGGGCGCCGCGGTGTTGCTGCGCAGGTGCTGCTCCAGCGTGGAAAAGCCGAAGCTCGCGGCATCGTCGTGCTCGAAAAGCGAGGCACTGTTGACCACCGCATCCACCGCGCCGAAATGCTGCACCACGCGGGGCAGCAGGCCGCGCACGGCGGCCTCGTCCTGGAAATCGGCATCGAAATGGGCGCTGGCGCATGAAAATCGCCGGCATTCTGCTACGGTTTCGATAGCATCCTGCTCGGAATGCCGATAGTGGACGGCCACCTGCCAGCCGCCGGCCGCCAGCGCGAGCGCGATGTCGCGGCCCAGGCGCTTGGCGGCGCCGGTCACCAGCACGGTGCGAGGACGGGAGGGGGAGGGCATCGGGGACAATCGGGACCGTGACGACGACAGAACCCCCAAGTTTAACGACCGCCCTGGCGGCCCACATCGGCCAGGCCATTGCACAGGCCGGCGGCTGGATCGGCTTCGACCGCTTCATGGCCCTGGCCCTGTACACGCCCGGCCTGGGCTACTACGCCAACGACTCCACCAAGTTCGGCCTGCTGCCCGGATCGGGCAGCGACTTCGTGACCGCGCCCGAGCTGAGCCCCCTGTTCGGCCAGACCCTGGCCGTGCAGGTGGGCGAGGCCCTGGCGCAGACCGGAACGCACGAGCTGTGGGAGTTCGGCGCGGGCTCCGGCGCCCTGGCGCTGCAGCTGCTCGATGCCCTGGGCGAGCGGGTGCAGCGCTACACCATCGTCGATCTTTCCGGCACCTTGCGCGCGCGCCAGCAGGTGCTGCTGTCCCCGCATGCGCACAAGGTGCGGTGGGTGGATGCGTTGCCCGACCGCTTCGCGGGCGTGGTGGTGGGCAACGAGGTGCTGGACGCCATGCCGGTGAAGCTGCTGGCCCGCCACGGCGGGCAGGCGGGCGGCGTGTGGCATGAACGCGGCGTGGTGCTGCAGGGCGATGCCTTCGCCTGGGCCGACCGGCCCACCGATCTGCGCCCGCCCGTCGAGGTGGAAGGCCCCCACGACTACCTGACCGAGATCCACCCGCAGGGCGAGGGCTTCATCCGCACCCTGGCCGACCGGCTGGAGCGCGGCGCGGCCTTCTTGCTGGACTACGGCTTCGGCGAAGCGGAGTACTACCACCCCCAGCGCCACATGGGCACGGTGATGTGCCACCAGGGGCACCTGGCCGACAGCGATCCGCTGGTGGCGGTGGGCCGCAAGGACATCACCGCGCACGTCAACTTCACGGCCATGGCGCTGGCCGCGCAGGACGCGGGCCTGCAGGTGCTGGGCTACACCACGCAGGCGCACTTTCTCATCAACTGCGGGTTGGCCCAGCGCATGGTGGAGTTGCCCCTGCTCGAACGCGCGACGGCCGCCAAGCTGGTCATGGAGCACGAGATGGGTGAGCTGTTCAAGGTGCTGGCCCTGGGCGCGGGCGAACCGTGGGAGCCCGTGGGCTTTTCGCAAGGGGACCGATCCCACCGGCTGTGATGCGCTGTGCCGCCCTGAGCCCTCCCGAGTGGATCCAACCGGTGACGGGGGGCTGTCAATTCAGCCGCAGACCACTGGCCGCATCGAACAGGTGCGCCTGCGCCGCCACGGGCCGCAACTGGAGCGCGTCGCCCGGCCGCACGTCGATGCGGTCGCGGAACGCCGCCAGGATGTCGTGCCGGCCATCGAGCCGCAGCGCCACCTGGGTTTCCGAGCCCGTGGGCTCCACCACGACGACCTGGGCCGGCAGGCCCGCGCCGCTGGTGTCCAGCGCGAAGTGCTCGGGCCGGGCCCCGTACAGCACGCTGTCGCCATGGCGCCCACAGGGCGGGCGGGCCAGGGGCAGGCGCAAGCCGTCGTCGGTGACCACGCTGGCCTCGCCCTCCAGGAGCAGCCGGCCGGGAATGAAGTTCATGGCCGGTGAGCCGATGAACCCCGCCACGAACGCATTGGCCGGCCGGTCGTACAGATCGAGGGGCGCACCCACCTGCTCGATCACCCCGTCCTTGAGCACCACGATGCGGTCGGCCAGGGTCATGGCCTCCACCTGGTCGTGCGTGACGTACACCGTGGTGGTGCCCAGCCGCTGGTGCAACGCCTTGATTTCGGTGCGCACCTGCACGCGCAGCTTGGCATCGAGGTTGGACAGCGGCTCGTCGAACAGGAAGGCATCGGGCTGGCGCACGATGGCGCGGCCCATGGCCACGCGCTGGCGCTGGCCGCCCGAGAGCTGGCGCGGCGTGCGGTCCAGCAAGGCTTCCAGGCCCAGGATGGCAGCCACCTCGTCCACCCGGCGCCGGATTGCGGCTTGGCTCTCGCCCTGCAGCTTCAGCGAGAAGCCCAGGTTCTGCGCCACCGTCATGTGGGGGTAGAGCGCGTAGTTCTGGAACACCATGGCGATGTTGCGGTCTTTGGGCGCCACGTCGTTGATCACGCGCCCGCCCAGCCGGATCTCGCCGCTGGTGATGGTTTCGAGCCCCGCGATGGCGCGCAGCAGCGTGGACTTGCCGCAGCCCGAGGGCCCGACGAGCGCGACGAACTCGCCGTCGCGGATGTCGATGTCCACCCCGTGGATCACGGGTGTGCCGCCGTAGTGCTTGACGATCTGGTGAAGGGACAGTTCGGCCATGTCAGTCCTTGACGCCGCCGGCCGTGAGCCCGCGCACGAGGTAGGTGCGCACGAGCACCGTGAAGATCACCACCGGGAACATCACCAGCGTGCCGCTCGCGGCGATCTTGGTCCACTCCCAGCCTTCGTACTGCAGGAAGTTGACGATCGCCACCGGGGCGGTGACGGCATTCGTGCGGGTGAGGATCAGCGCGTAGAAGAAGTCGTTCCACGAGAAGATGAAGCACAGCACGGCGGTGGCCGCCAGCCCGGGCGCCGCCAGCGGCAGCGTGATGCGCCAGAACGCCTGCCAGACACCGCAGCCGTCGATGTAGGCCGCCTCTTCGAGCGCGGTGGGCACCGCTTCGAAGAAGGTCTGCATCAGCCAGATCACGATCGCCAGGTTGAAGGTGAGATAGACGATGGCCAGGCCCACGATGGTGTCCTGAAGGCTGAGCCAGCGGTAGGCCAGGAAGAACGGGATGGTGAAGGCGATGGGCGGCGCCATGCGCGTCACCAGGATCCACAGGGCCACCTGGCGCCGCCACCGGAACTGCCAGCGCGTGAGCGCATAGGCGGCCGGCACGCCGATCAGCAGCGACAGGCCGGTGGACAAGGTGCTGACCGCCAGGCTGTTCCAGAACGACTTGAGGAAGTTGCCCTGCAGCAGGCTGCGAAAGCCCTCCAGCGTGGGCGTGAAGAGCAGGCGGTCCTCGAAGATGTCCGCGCCGGGCCGGAAGGCCAGCTGCACCAGCCACAGGAAGGGGAACATCACCACCAGCAGCAGAGCGACGGCCACGAGGCCGCGCGCGTTGCGGCGCAGCCATCCGGCACGCCGCGCATCTGGCAAGCGCAGCGCGGCAGGGGGCGGCGTGAACGTGGAGGGCAGGGGCAGGGCGGCTTCAGCGTTTGTCATGGTCGTTCCATCCGAGTCGGCCCACCAGCCAGCTGAGCGCGAACACGCCCGCGAGAATCACCATCGCGATGGCGCTGGCATAGCCCCAGTAGGAGAAATTGAAGGCCTGGATGAAGCCGTAGTAGTTGGTCACCTCGGTCACCGTGCCCGGGCCGCCATCGGTCAGCACGTAGATCAGCGGAAAGGCCTTGAAGCTGTCGATCAGTCGGAACAGGCCGCACACCACCAGCACCGGCCGCAGGTAGGGCAGCACGATGTACCGGAACAGTTGCCAGCGGTTGGCGCCGTCCAGGCTCGCGGCCTCCAGCGGGTCGTCCGGCACCATCTGCAGCGTGGCCAGCACCATCAGCAGGGTGAACGGAAACCACTGCCAGGTGTCGGCGATGGAGATGGCCCACAAGGCCGTGTCGGGGTTGGCGATCAGCGAGCGCACCGGCAGGCCCACCGCCTCCAGCGCGCGGTGCAGCGGGCTCACGTCGGGCGTGTACAGGATCTTCCAGATCAGCGCCACCACGATGGGCGGCAGCACCATGGGGATCAGGAATGCCGTGCGCGTGGCGCCCAGCAGCTTGGAGCGCCCGTTGAGCAGCAGCGCCAGGCCCAGCCCCACGCCCAGTTGCAGCGCCACGCTGGAGACCGACAGCTGCAGTTGCGTGGCGATGGAGCGCAGAAAGCGCGCGTCCTCCAGCAGGTGGCGGTAGTTCACCAGCGGGTCGTCGAAGCGGAAGGTGCCGGCCGCGTCGGTGAGGCTCAGGGGCGTGAAGCTCGTCACCAGCAGCGCCGTGGCCGGCGCCAGCGTGATGACCAGCAGCACGGCCAGCGAGGGCAGCAGGCCCCACAGGAAGGCGCGGCGGCGCGCCGCTTCCCAGCCGAGGCCGGGGCGCAGAGTCAAGGTGCTCACCGCCGGCTCACAGCTTCAGCCCGGCGCGCTGGAGCTCGGTGATCGATTGGGCCTGCGCCTGCTGCAGCGCCTGCCGCGCGCTGGCCTGGCCGGAGGCGATCAGCGCGATCGCCTTGTTGAGCTGCTGGTCCACTTGCGGGTAGACCGACACCGTGCGGTACTTCATGTGCCCGGTCTTGGAGGCCAGCTCGATCGAGTCCAGTGCCAGTTGTGCCAGGTCGTTGCCGTTGATGACCTGCCTGGCGCGGAACTCCCGGGAGTCGATGTCAGAGCGGCGTGCCGGCGAGCCGTAGCCAGCCAGCACCGCCTTGCGCGTGGTCTGCTTGGACAGCGCCCACTGGATGAAGGCCCACGCGGCCTCCTTGTTCTTCGACCCCGTCGGAATGCCCAGGCCATGCACGGCCGTGCCCGGAAAGCGCCCTGCAGGTCCCTTGGGCACCTGGCCGAACTGCAGCGTCTTCAAGGTCTTGCTGGAGGCAGGGTCCCCCAGCTGCGCGAGATGCAACTGCCCCGCATCGGTGAAGTTCACGCGGCCGAGCTTGAGGGCCTGGGTCACCTGGTCGGGCGTGTAGGTGATGGCACCGTCGGGCCCGAACTCTCGCAGCAGGCTGGCGTAGTACTCGGCCGCTGCGATGGCTTCGGGCGTGTCCAGCGTGGGGTACAGGTCGTCCGGTGCCTTGCGGAACACGTCGCCACCGAAGGCATGCAGATAGGGCACGAAGGTCCAGCCGTAGTGGCTGTCGGACACGAAGCCCGCCACGCGCTCCTTCTTGTTCACGGCGCGCAGCACCTTCACCAAGTCGTCCGTGGTATCCGGGTAGGCCAGGCCGGCCTGCTGCACCAGGTCGAAGCGCGAGGAGGCGGACAGCAGCGCCTCGGCCGTCCAGGGGATGCCGTAGAGCTTGCCGTCCTTGCCGGTCTCGGGTGCGCGCGCGCCGGGCAAAAAGTCGTTCACATCCCAGTCGGCGGGCGTGAGGTTGGGGTTCCTGATGAAATCGTCGAGCGGCGTGAGCCAGCCCGAGTGGATCCATCGGCTCGAGTAGATGAAGGTCACGTTGACCACGTCGTAGGCCGAGCCCTTGGTGGACAGTTCCAGGTCGGCACGCTGGTTGTAGACCGGGAACGAGGGTGCGTCGAAGTTCACCCTGGCGCCCGTGAGCGACTCGAACTCGGGCAGGTACTGCTGCAGCAGCTTGGGGTAGGCCGCGCTGAAGGTCGAGACATTCAGGGTCACGCCCTGGAACTTCTTCGCACCGCTCTGCGCCTGTGCAAAGCCGGGGAGCAGGGCGGTGGCGCCCAGGGCCGATGCGGCCTGGAGCCACTGGCGTCGTTGGGTCATGTCGATGGCTCCGTGGCGTCAGGCGGTCGCGGTAATGACGCTGTCGATCTGCGCGTCGTTGGTGGCTTCGGGCCGCACGCGGGTGCGGCTGCGGCGCCCGTCCACCGCCACGGCGGGCTCGCCGTGCACCGTGACGCGGCGCACCACGCGGGCCTGCGTGCCGTAGTCGTTGATCGCGAAATGCTGCGTCGCCCGGTTGTCCCAGATCGCCACGTCGTCCTGCTGCCACTGCCAGCGCACGGTGTTCTCCAGGCGGACCACGCGGTTTTGCAGGATCTCGAAGAGGCGTGCCGATTCGGTGCTGGAAAAGCCCGCGATCTTCTTGACGAAGTGGCCCAGCAGCAGCGCGCGCTCGCCCGACACGGGGTGCACGTGCACCACCGGGTGCTCGGCTTCGAACACGGAGGACACGAACACCTTGCGGTGGTGGTTCAGTCGTTCCTCCTCGACCACCACGCGCTCGGCACCGTAGTCGTAGTCGTTGCTGTGCACGGCCCACAGGCCGTCCGCCAGGCGCTGGAGGTCTTCGGGCAGGCGGGCGTAGGCCGCGGCCGTGTTGGCCCACACCGTGTCGCCGCCGTAGGCCGGAATGGTCACACCGCGCAGGATGCCGTACTTGGGGAACGCGTCGATGAAGGTCACGTCGGTGTGCCACGAATCGGCACGGCCACCGCCCTTGGAGGCGTCGAGTTCGAAGATGCGCGTGCCCGTGGGCGAGGGCACCGTGGGATGGGCCACGGTCTTGCCCAGGCGCGCGCCGAACGCCTGGTGCGCGGCATCGTCTAGGTGCGCCTGGCCGCGGAAGAACAGCACCTTGTGGCGCACCAGCGCGGCGGTGAGGTCGGCGATGGTCGCGTCGTCCAGCTCCCCCGACAGCTGGAGGCCGAGCACTTCACCGCCCAGGCTGCCCGCCACGCGGCGGATGTGCAGGTTTCCAAAGGACGTATCGAACCGGGGTGGGGATGTTTCGCTCACGGGCAGGCTCCAGCGGGGAAGGGGTGATGGCCGGATTCTGGAGACCGCCATGGCGGACGCGAAGCGACCAAATCGGATATGCAAGCGACCCGAACATCGGGCCATATCCATAGGCCGAAAAGATGGAAGGGCGCTGCCGGCCCGTTACCCGTTACCCGTTACCCGTTACCCGTTGGCCAGCGTGCCCTTGGCCGGTGCGGCGTCCAGGGTGGCCGCATCGCTGCGGTCCTTGAGCCCGATGCCGGTGAGCCCCAGGCGCCGGGCCTCCTGGCACAGCCACCACAGGCGCGCCGCCGCCGCGGCCGGTGCCAGCCCTTCGTGCCGCACGTTGGAGATGCAGTTGCGCTGCGCATCGCTGCGGCCCACCTGCGGATGCCAGGTCAGGTAGATGCCCAGGCTGTCGGGCGAACTCAGGCCCGGGCGTTCGCCGATCAGCACCGCCACCAGGCGTGCGCCCAGCAGTGTGCCCACCTCGTCGCCCAGCGCCACGCGCGCCTGTCTGGCAATGACCAAAGGGCCGATGCGCCAGCCCTGCGGTGCCGTGCCCCGGATGGCTTGCACCAGCGGCGCGGCATGGCGTTCCACGGCCAGGGACGAGAGGCCATCGGCCACCACCAGCAGCAGGTCGCATCCCGCCTCCGGGGTGCCGGCATCGCCCTGGCGGCCCAGGCCGCGCAGGCGCTCGGCATCGGCATCGCCCAGGCGGCGGCCGAGGTCCGGGCGCAGCAGGTAGGTGGCACGGTCGGTGGCGGCGCTGGCCACTTGCAGCGGGGTGCCGCCTGACGAGGCGAGCTGCGTGGCCAGGCCTTCGGCATCGAGTAGCCGATGCACGGCATCGCGGGCCTGGGCGTGGGCCATGCCGAAGTCCAGCAGTTCGCGCGTGGGGATGGCGGTGCCTGCGCGCCCCAGCGCCAGCCGCGCCGCCGTGTGGGCGCGCAGATCGTCCCAGGGATCGGGCGGGGGGCCGGCGTCCGGGGTGGCGGGCGTGTCGGCCATCAACCGGCCCCTCCGATGCGCCGCAACTGCGCCAGCGCGGGCCGCTGCTGCGCGGCGGGCAGCAGGCGACCGGCCCCGTCGGTCAGCTGCATGCGCTGCAGCCAGGCCTCGAATTCGGGCGCGCGCCGCAGGCCCAGCACCTCGCGCAAATACAGCGCATCGTGGAACGAGGTGCTCTGGTAGTTGAGCATGATGTCGTCCGCACCCGGAACGCCCATGATGAAGGTCAGGCCCGCCACGCCCAGCAGCGTCATCAGCGTGTCCATGTCGTCCGAATCGGCCTCGGCATGGTTGGTGTAGCACACGTCGCAGCCCAGCGGCACGCCCAGCAGCTTGCCGCAGAAGTGGTCTTCCAGGCCCGCGCGGATGATCTGCTTGCCGTCGTACAGGTACTCCGGCCCGATGAAGCCGACCACGGTGTTGGTGAGCAGGGGCGAGAACGCGCGCGCCACGCCGTAGGCCCGCGCCTCGCAGGTCTGTTGGTCCACGCCGTGGTGGGCGTCGGCCGACAGGGCACTGCCCTGGCCGGTCTCGAAATACATGACGTTGTCGCCCAGCGTGCCGCGCCGGAGCGACAGGGCCGCCTCGCGCGCCTCGTGCAGCAGGGCCAGGTTCACGCCGAAACCGGCGTTGGCCTTTTCGGTGCCGGCGATGGACTGGAACACCAGGTCCACCGGCGCGCCCTGCTCGATCATCTGGATGGTGTGGGTCACGTGCGTGAGCACGCAGGACTGCGTGGGAATCCGCAGCGTGGCGATCACCTCGTCGAGCCGGTGCACCAGCCCCGTCAGGGCCGCGATGCTGTCCGTGGCCGGGTTGATGCCGATCACCGCGTCGCCCGCGCCGTAGAGCAGGCCGTCGATCATCGAGGCGGCGATACCGCGCAGGTCGTCCGTGGGGTGGTTGGGCTGCAGCCGCACGGCCAGGTGCCCGGGCAGGCCGAGGGTGTTGCGAAAGCGCGTGGTCACCCGGCACCGGCGCGCGACGGCCACCAGGTCCTGGTTGCGCATGAGCTTGCTCACGGCCGCCGCCATCTCGGGCGTGAGGCCCGGGGCTACCGCGGTCAGCAGGGCGCTGTCCGCGGCCAGCAGCCAGTCGCGCAGCCCCCCGACGGTGAGGTGGGCGATGGGCGCGAAGGCCGCGGCATCGTGCGTGTCGATGATGAGGCGGGTGACCTCGTCGTCCTCGTAGGGCATCAGCGCTTCGCTCAGGAAGCGGTCGAGCGGCACATCGGCCAGGCACATGCGCGCGGCCATGCGTTCCACGGCCGTGCCCGCCGCGATGCCCGCCAGCACGTCGCCCGACCGGGCCGGCGTGGCCTTGGCCATCACGTCGCCCAGGTCGCGGAACTGCCAGCGCTGTCCGCCGGCGGTGTGGTGGTAGCGGCTGGCGGGCATGGGGCGTCGGGGGCCTTTCGTGGACGGTCAGGCGACGATGACGTGGCTGCCGGCCGCCTGCAACGCCGACAGGCCGGGCAGCGCGCGCGAGCCCGCATCGGTCACGATGGTATCGATCTCGGGCAGGCCTGCATACACCACGCGGCTGGCCTGGCCGATCTTGCTGTGGTCGGCCAGCACGATGAGCCGCTGCGCCTGCGCCGCCATGGCGCGGGCGATGGCCGCCTCGTGGTGGTCGAAGCTGGTGGCCCCGTGCAGGCAGTGGATGCCCACGGGCGAGAGCAGCGCCACGTCGGCGCGGTAGCGGTGGATCTCGGCCACCGTGATGTCGCCGTGCGTGGCCCGCACCCCGGGGTCGGTGCGGCCGCCCAGCAGGATGACGTCGTTGCGCGCCGGGCGGCCGGCGTCGGCCCCGGCCAGCTGGAGCGCGGCGTTCAGGCTGTTGGTCACCACCGTCATGCCCGACAGGGACGACAGCTCCGCCGCCAGGAGGGTGGTGGTGCTTCCGGCATCGAGGAACAGCGTCTGCCCCGGCTGCAGCTGCCGCAGCGCGGCGCGGGCGATGGCGCGCTTTTCGCGCTCGCGCACCGCCTGGCGCACGGCCAGCGGGGGTTCGGGCGCCGGGCCGGGCGCGACCACGCCGCCGTGCACACGGCGCAGCACGCCCTGCGCCTCCAGCTCGACGAGGTCGCGCCGCACGGTCTCGCGCGAAACGTCGAGGTCCTTCACGATGCGCTCGGTGCTCACGCGGGTGAGCGTGGCCAGCAGCGTGCGGATGCGGATGAATCGTTCTTCCTGCAGCATGTCCTGTGATCCTGTCGTGTCGGTTCGTTCGCGGGTGGGGATAGCGCAGGGGCCGTGCCCGCGGTCCGGTGGTGCCGGGTGGCTCCGTTCACCCGCAGGCGCCGGTGTCCTGGAGCATCGCGAAAGAACGGGGGAGGGGGTGTGCGTGTGCGTGTTCCGTGCGGCCCCGGTCGGTGCGATGGGGGGCATGGGTGCCCAGTGTTATCTTTTGCTTGAAAGGGCACAAGCACCCAATATGCCAAGGTCAGGCGTCCGTTTCGTGACGGGTGCCAGCACTGGGCAAGCAGTGGGGGCACCGTGTCGATAGATGATTTTGTAGTTAGCAATGCATAAATCATTCGTTCCGGTTTGGAGGTGTGCTGAATAAAGTGGCAACCCAGAGGGCCCCGCCGGGCCCGTTCAAAGGTGGTTCACCATGTCGGCAGTTCTGTCCCACGCCCCGGTTTCCGCGACGGCCATCGCCCTGGACGATGATGCCGCGCCGCAGCCCTTCGACATCCGCCCGGTGGCCGGCGCCGCAGGCCCGCTGGGCGCCGAGGTGATGGGCCTCGATCTGTCCCGGCCCCTCGGCGCGCAGGACTTCGACCGCATCCACCGTGCGCACTTGGCGCACCACGTGCTGGTATTCCGCGACCAGCGCGTCACCCCGCGCCAGCACATCGATTTCAGCCGCCGCTTCGGCCCGCTGCAGATCCATGTGCTGAAGAACTTCCAACTGGCCGATCACCCCGAGATCCTGATCGTCTCCAACATCAAGGACGCCGGCGGCCAGCCCATCGGGCTGGGCGATGCGGGCCATTACTGGCATTCCGATCTGTCGTACAAGGAAAAGCCCAGCCTGGGCTCGCTGCTGCACGCGCAGGAGCTGCCCGGCGAGGGCGGCGACACGCTGTTCGCCGACCAGCACGCGGCCTACGATGCCTTGCCCCAGGCGCTCAAGAACGCCATCGCCCCGCTGTCGGCCGAGCACAGCTACCTGGCCAAGTACGAAGCGTTGCGCGCTCGCAGCCCCTGGCGCCCGAAGCTCACGCAGGCGCAGATCGACGAGGTGGCGCCTGCGGTGCATCCGGTGGTGCGCACCCACCCCGAAACCGGCCGCAAGGCGCTCTTCGTGAGCGAGCACTTCACCACGCGCCTCGTCGGCCTGCCTGACGATGAAAGCCGCGCTCTGCTGGACGAATTGTTCGCCGCCAGCGTGCGGTCCGAGTTCCTGTACCGGCACCGCTGGCTGCCGCACGACCTCGTGTTCTGGGACAACCGCTCGGTCATGCACCTGGCGGCCGGCACGCCCGACAGCGAGCGCCGCAAGCTCTACCGCACCACGGTCGAGGGCGACCTGCCGTTCTGAACGGCCGCCGCCTTCGCCCTGCGTTCCTCCCTTCCCCTTCTTCGTTGCTTCTCGCTTCTCGCGCCAGGAAATGCCCACCATGCACCAGCCTTCACGCCGCGGCATCGCCCGCCGCACCCTTGCCGCCCTGGCCGCTGCCGGCCTCATCGCCTGCGGCCTGGGGCTGCCCGCCGCTTCGCACGCGGCCGAAGGCCAGTTGCGCATCGCGCAGCAGTTCGGCGTGGTGTATCTGCTGTTGAACGTGGCGCAGGATCAGAAGCTCATCGAAAAGCACGGCAAGGCGGCGGGCATCGACATCCAGGTCGATTACCTCCAGCTGTCCGGCGGCTCGGCGGTCAACGATGCCCTGCTGTCCGGCAACATCGACATCGCAGGTGCTGGCGTGGGCCCGCTGTTCACGCTGTGGGACCGCACCAAGGGCCGCCAGAACGTGAAGGGCGTGGCCTCGCTGGGCAACTTTCCGTACTACCTGGTGAGCAACAACCCCAAGGTGAAGACGCTGGCCGACTTCACCGAGCAGGACCGCATCGCGCTGCCCGCCGTCGGCGTGTCGGTGCAGTCGCGCGTGCTGCAGATGGCCTCGGCCAAGCTCTGGGGCGACAAGGAGTTCAACCGCCTGGACAAGATCCAGGTGGC
The DNA here is from genome assembly GCF_030158975.1 of Acidovorax sp. SUPP2539. Lineage (NCBI taxonomy): Bacteria > Pseudomonadati > Pseudomonadota > Betaproteobacteria > Burkholderiales > Comamonadaceae > Acidovorax > Acidovorax sp. SUPP2539. The sequence goes on from NZ_BQXJ01000001.1 coordinate 79,221, forward strand.
CCTGCCGCACCCCGATGCCGCCGCCGCGATCATCAAGGGCGGCACCGAGATCACGGGCCATTTCGGCAATCCGCCGTTCCAGGAACAGGAACTGGCCGGCAACCCGGCCGCGCGCATCGTGCTCAACTCCTACGACGTGCTGGGCGGGCCTTCGTCGGCCACCGTGCTGTACGCGACCGAGAAATTCCGCCGCGAGAGCCCCAAGACCTACAAGGCGTTTCTGGATGGCCTGGACGAGGCCGCCAAGTTCATCACCGCCCACCCCGAGAAAGCGGCGGACATCTACCTGCGTGTGACCGGCGCCAAGACCGACCGGGACCTGCTGCTCAAGATCATCAAGAACCCGGAAGTCCAGTTCAAGGTGCGACCCGAGAACACGCTGGGCATGGGCCAGTTCCTGCACCGCGTGGGCGCCATCAAGAACGCGCCGACCACGCTCAAGGACTATTTCTTCGAAGACGCCCACACCGCGGGCGGCAACTGAAGCGCGCCATGCGGCTGGGACCCCTTCCCCCCGCGCTGATGGAGCGCCTGGAGCCCGAGACCGGCGGCGCCGGCGGTGGCGTGGCCCCGGCGGCCGGACCGCTGCCCAGCCGCGCGGCGGACCCGTCGGCGCTGCTGCACGTGGAAGGCGTGAGCATCGACTACCGCACGCGCGACACCGTGGTGCGTGCCACGCACCGGGTGGATTTCCAGGTGCATGCGGCCGACCGCTTCGTGCTGCTGGGCGCTTCGGGCTGCGGCAAATCGACGCTGCTCAAGGCCATTGCAGGCTTCATCCCGTCGAGCGAAGGCCGCATCGTGCTCGACGGCCAGCCCGTCACGCGGCCGGGGCCCGACCGTGTGGTGGTGTTCCAGGAGTTCGACCAGCTGCCGCCCTGGAAGACCGTGCGCGAGAACGTCATGTTCCCGCTGCTGGCCGCACGCCGCGCCAGCCGCGCCGAGGCCGCGGAGCGCGCGGCGCTCTACCTCGACAAGGTGGGGCTGTCCCGATTCGCCGATGCGCACCCGCACCAGCTGTCCGGCGGCATGAAGCAGCGCGTGGCCATCGCCCGCGCCCTGGCCATGCAGCCGCGCGTGCTGCTGATGGACGAGCCCTTCGCCGCGCTCGATGCGCTCACGCGCCGCCGCATGCAGGAGGAACTGCTGGGGCTGTGGGACGAGTTCCGCTTCACGCTCATCTTCGTCACCCATTCCATCGAAGAAGCGCTGGTGGTGGGCAACCGCATCGCCATCCTGTCGCCGCACCCGGGGCGGCTGCGCGCCGAGGTCAACTGCCACCAGTTCGGGCTGCACAGCCTGGGCGGCACGGCGTTCCAGGCCACGGCCCAGCGCATCCACCGGCTGCTGTTCGACGAGCCGGCGCCCGGTGGCGGCGCGGCCGGGCCGGTGCAGGCCGAGGTGCAGGCGCACGAGTGGGCAGTGCCTTCCGCCGCGGCGCGGCCGATCGGCGGCCTGCCTTTCCAGATTTCCGTATGACCGCTGCCCTCACCCCTTCCGTGGATACCGCGCCCCGTGCGCGGCCCGAGCCGCCCGTGCGGCCGGAGTTCGAATGCCCGCTCGCGCCGCTCGAAGGCATTGCGCCCCAGCAGCCGCTGCCGCTGTTCGCCCGCGTTTGGCAGCAGCAGGCCGTGCGCCGGCTCGCCATCCTGGCGGTGCTGGCCGTGCTGTGGGAGCTGCTGGCGCGCTGGCAGGACAACGATCTGCTGCTGCCCACGTTCGTGCAGACCGCCCGGGCCCTGGTCGAGGGCCTGGCGTCGGGCGAGCTGCTGGCCAAGGCCGCGATCTCGCTGTCGGTGCTGCTCAAGGGCTACCTGGCCGGCATCGCGGGGGCCTTCGTGCTGACCACGCTGGCGGTATCGACCCAGTTCGGGCGCGATCTGCTGTCCACGCTGACCGCCATATTCAACCCGCTGCCCGCGATCGCGCTGCTGCCGCTGGCGCTGCTGTGGTTCGGCCTGGGGCAGGGCAGCCTGGTCTTCGTGCTGGTGCACTCGGTGCTGTGGCCGCTGTCGCTGGCCACCTACGCGGGCTTTCAGGGCGTGCCCGAGACCCTGCGCATGGCCGGGCGCAACTACGGCCTCACGGGCATCCGCTACGTGCTGCAGATCCTGGTGCCGGCGGCGCTGCCGTCCATCCTGTCGGGCCTGAAGATCGGCTGGGCCTTTGCCTGGCGCACGCTGATCGCCGCCGAACTGGTGTTCGGCGCGTCGTCGGGCAAGGGGGGGCTGGGCTGGTACATCTTCCAGAACCGCAACGAGCTCTACACCGACAAGGTGTTTGCCGGCCTGGCGCTCGTGATCCTCATCGGGCTGCTGGTGGAGACGCTGGGCTTTCACACGCTGGAGCGACTGACGGTGCGCCGCTGGGGCGTGCAGCGCTGACTGAACGGCCCGCTGCACTGGGCGCGCGCGGGCGGGGGCCATGCCCCTGGGCTTTCAGGGCCCGGGCCGGCCGATCCGGGGCCGAAAAGCCGCAAGCCCTACACTTGCAGCCCATGTTTCGCTGGCTGATCGTCGTTTTTCTCGCGCTGGTGCTCATCAACGGCCTCACGCCGCTGCTGCAGCGCCTGGGGATGGGGCGTCTGCCGGGGGACTTCCGGTTCCGTCTGTTCGGTCGCGAGTGGTTCATTCCACTCACCAGCACGCTGCTGCTCAGCGCCTTGGCGAGCCTGATCGCCAAGTGGGTGTGAGGCCCGCGCGTCGCCTGTCACGGATTTTCCATCTGCCCTTGTCACACTGGGCGCGCCCGATGTCCCGGCCGCCCCTTTGAAAGTCGTTTTTCCCATGTTCCGCTCCATTGCCCGGCTGCTGCCGCTGCTCGCCTGCGCCATCGCGCCGTTTTCCGCCATGGCCCAGGGCCCGGCCAACACCTTGCAACGCATCCAGGAAACCCATTCCATCACCCTGGGCGTGCGCGAAGCGGCCTGGCCGTTTTCGTTCCTGGACGACAAGAAGGCCCCCGCGGGCTACTCCGTGGACCTGTGTCTGGCTGCGGTCGATGAGATCAAGCGCACGCTCAAGCTCAAGGAGCTGGACGTGAAATACAAGGTGGTGAGCGGCACGGAGCGCATCCCCAAGCTGGAAGCCGGCGAGATCGATCTCGAATGCGGCTCCACCACCAACACCAAGGCGCGCCAGGATCGCGTGGCGTTCAGCAACACCGTCTTCGTGGCGGGCATCCGCGTGCTGGTGCCCAAGGGGGTCAAGATGGATGTGCTGCAGGACCTGGCCGGACTGCCCGTGGCAGTGAGCAAGGGCACGACGTCCGAAAAGCTCCTGACCCAGCTCGCCGTCAACGAGGTGAAGATGCAGCTCAAGGTGTTCGCCTCCGACACCGAGGCCTACAAGGCCTTGCAGGACGGCACCGTGCGCGCCTATGCCAACGACGATTCGCTGCTGCTCGGCATGGCCGCCAAGAACAAGGCCGCGGACAAGGTGGAGCTGAGCAAGTTCGTGCTGTCCGTGGAGCCCTACGCCATCATGATGCGCAAGGGCGATACCGAGCTGGGCGCCGTGGTGGACCGCACGCTGAACCGCCTGTTCTCGAGCCGCGACATCGACCCGCTGTACAAGAAATGGTTTGCCACCGAGCAGTTCAACCTGCCCATGGCGCGCCTGAGCCGCGAGAGCTTCAGCCGCCCGAACAAGGAGCCGGGCGTGGCGATGGTCCTGGGCTACTCCATCTGAGGCCCCCGCCAGGCGCGCCGGCGGTCGGCCCTGGCCTACATGCCGCCGCCGCCGCCCCGCCGATACTGGCGGGCAACGCCTGCGTCCGTTGACCGCCGCCGCCCTTGCGGGCCGGCCGGGCCCAGGCCCTGCACGAACGCGAGGTGGTAATGAGAGCATGCATCGACATCGGCGGCACGAAGATCGCCGTCGCCCTGGCGCCCGCGGGCACCGGCCTGGCCGAACTGGTGGCGCGCCGCACCGAGCCCACCGCCAAGACCGGCGCACCCGACGCCCTGGCCCGGCAGGCCCTGCGCATGGTGGACGAGGTCTGCGCCGAAGCAGGCATCACCCGCGCGCAATTGCAGGCCACCGGCGTCTCGGCCTGCGGCCCCTTCGCGCTGCGCGACGGCCAGGTGGAGCTGGCCACCCCCAACATCTGCGGCGGCCTGGCCGGCCCCGGGCGCGACGCGCCGAACGACTGGATGCAGATCCCCCTGCAGGCGCCGCTGGCGGCCGCGCTGGGCACGGTCCATGCGCAGAACGATGCCGTCGCCGCGCTGCTCGCCGAGCGCCGCTGGGGCGCGCTTCAGGGCCTGGACCACTGCGCCTACGTGACCTGGAGCACCGGCGTGGGCGTGGGCCTGTGCGTGGACGGCCGGGTGCTGCGCGGCAAGAACGGCAACGCGGGCCATGCGGGCCACAGTTTTTCCAGCGACGGGCCGGGCGATGCCCTGTGCGGCTGCGGCAACGTGGGCGACGTGGAGTCGCTCGTGGCCGGCAGCTCGATGCCGCGCCGCTTCGGCCACGACGCCGAACAGCTGGTCGATGCGGCCAAGCGGGGCGATGCCGCCGCGCACGCCGCGGTCGCGGGCATGTGCCGCGTGCTCGGCCGCATGCTCTACAACCTGGTGGCCACGCTGGACCTGCAGCGCATCAGCCTCGGGGGCAGCGTGTTCCTGCACCACCAGGACTACCTGCTGCCGCCGCTGCAGGCCGAGGTGTCGGCGCACCTGCCGGCGCTCACGGCCGGGGTGCGGCTGGTGCCGGCCGGCCTGGGCCTGCAGGTGGGCGACTATGCGGCGCTGGCGGTGGCAAGCGGCTGAGATGGATCGGCCTTCAACCGCCTTGCTCCGTTGGTTCGTCTGGCCGGGCTCCCGCACTGTCGGCGGCTTCCCGCCGGGTGGTCCGGCGGAAGGCCAAACCGCATGAACCGTTACATGGCGGCCCGGTCGGGGGGGCGATAATCCGGCCCCATGCACATCCGCTTCACCAAGATGCAGGGCGCGGGCAACGATTTCGTCGTGATCGATGAAACCCAGGGCCGCCTCGGCCTCACCGCCGCGCAGTACCGCTTCCTGGGCGACCGCCACTTCGGCGTGGGCGCCGACCAGATCCTCACCGTCCGTCCCTCGCCCGCCGAGGGCATCGACTTCGAATACGTCATCCACAACGCCGACGGCGGCGAAGTGGAGCAGTGCGGCAACGGCGCGCGCTGCTTCGCCCGCTTCGTGCGCGACAAGGGCCTGACCACCCGCGACCGCATCCGCGTGCGCACCCGCGCTGGCGACATCGCCCCCGAACTCACCCCCGACGGCCGCGTGACGGTGGACATGGGCCGCCCGGTGCTCGATCCCGCGCGCGTGCCGTTCGACACCACGGGCCTCACCCCCATCATGCAGGGTTTGGGGCAAAAATGGCCTCTAGCGCATGATTCACTAGGGCGTAATGCTATTGTTTTTGTAGCAGTCGTTTCCATGGGCAATCCGCACGCGGTGCAGCTCGTGGACGACGTGGACACCGCGCCCGTCGCGCAGACCGGCCCGCTCATCGAGCGCCATGCGCGCTTTCCGCAGCGCGTGAACGCGGGCTACCTCCAGGTCGTGGACCGCACCCGGGTGCGCCTGCGCGTGTACGAGCGCGGCGCCGGCGAGACGCTGGCCTGCGGCACGGGCGCCTGCGCCGCCGTGGTGGCGGGCATCCGCCTGGGGCTGCTCGATGCGCGCGTGGACGTGCAGACGCGTGGCGGCCTCCTCACCATCGCCTGGAGCGGCGGCGACACGGACCCGGTCTTCATGACCGGTCCCGCCACCACCGTCTTCGAAGGCCAGATCGACATTCCCGACACACCATGACCATTCCCCACAGCACCCAGGTTCCCCCCATCACCGAAGACGACATCGCCGAGTTCCTGGCGCAGACGCCGGGCTTTTTCGAGCGCCACGCCGAGGTGCTGGCCAGCGTGCAGATCACCAGCCCCCACGGCCAGCGGGCCGTGAGCCTGCAGGAGCGCCAGGCCGAGATGCTGCGCGAGAAGATCAAGGGCCTGGAGCAGCGCATCATGGAAATGGTGCGCAACAGCAACGAGAACGCCGCCATCGCCCACAAGATCCACCGCTGGACGCGCGAGCTGGCCGAGGCCCGCAACCCCTCCAGCCTGCCGCACGTGGTGGAGGAGGGCATCCGCCGCCTGTTCGACGTGCCCCAGGCCGCGCTGCGCCTGTGGGACGTGGCCCCCACCTATGCCGGTGCGGCCTACGCCCAGGGCGCGAGCGAGGATGCGCGGGCCTTCGCCTCGTCGCTGACCATGCCGTTCTGCGGGCCCAACCTGGGGTTCGAGCCCACGGCGTGGCTGCCCGATGCATCGCAGGTGCAGTCGCTGGCCCTGCTGCCGCTGCGCGAAGGCGCGATCGACAGCACCGAGCCGGCCTTCGGTCTGCTGGTGCTGGGCTCGGCCGATCCGCACCGCTTCGATGCCGCCATGGGCACGGATTTTCTCGCCCGCATGGCGGAGCTGGCGAGCGGCGCGCTCTCGCGCCTGCGCTGAGCGGCAGCGCCGGCCCTTTGCCCGCCGGCGCCTTCTGCCTTTCTTTTCCCCTGCATCGCCGCCTGCCATGACCGAACCGGTGCCCACCGCCGATGCCGAGCCGGCATCGGCCGCCACCGCGCCCACCGATCCGGCGGTGCTGCGCTACCTGGAGCACGTGCGCGTGGAAAAGCGCCTGGCCGCCCGCACCCTGGCCCTGTACACGCTGGACCTGCAAAAGCTCGCCCGCTTCGCCGAAGGCGCGGGCGTGCCGCTGCTGGGCCTGGCCACCGCGCACATCCGCCGCTTCGTGGCGCAGATGCACAGCGGCGGGCGCAGCGGGCGCGGCATCGCGCTCATCCTCTCGGGATGGCGCGGGTTTTTCACCTGGGCCGGGCAGCAGGGCCTGGTGCCGCACAACCCCGTGCAGGGCGTGCGGGCGCCGCGCGCGCCCAAGCCGCTGCCCAAGGCCCTGCCCGTGGACGACGCGGTGCGCCTGGCCGAGTTCGAGCACGCGGGCGGCGACCCCTGGCTGGAGGCGCGCGACGCCGCCATGGTGGAGCTGCTCTACGGCTGCGGCCTGCGGGTGGGCGAGCTGGTGGGGCTGGATGCCGCGCCCGGCCCCGACACCCAGCGCCAGGGCCGCGGCTGGGTCGACCTGGAGGCCGGCGAGGCGCATGTGTTCGGCAAGGGCTCCAAGCGCCGCAGCGTGCCGGTGGGCACGGCCGCGCTGGCTGCGCTGCAGGCCTGGCTGGCGCAGCGCCCGCAGCCTTTCGGCGGCGCTGCGTCGGCGCGGCTGGATGCGGCGCTGTTCGTGGGCCAGCGCGGCCAACGGCTCACGGCGCAGTCGATCTGGCTGCGCCTGCGCCAGCGCAGCCAGCAGGCGGGGCTGACCACGCCCGTGCACCCGCACATGCTGCGCCACTCGTTCGCCAGCCACCTGTTGCAGTCGAGCGGCGACCTGCGCGCGGTGCAGGAGCTGCTCGGGCACGCCAACATCACCACCACGCAGGTCTACACGCGGCTCGATTTCCAGCACCTGGCCAAGGTGTACGACGCGGCCCATCCACGGGCCCGCAAGAAACCCAGCGACTGAGGGGCCGACCGCTGGCGCCGGGCCTGGAGGCCGGCGGCCGGCGGCCGGCCGCGGGGCGGGGCGGGATCAGCCACGCACCAGGCGCCGCGGGATGCGCGGGGCCGCCAGGACGGGGTGCTGGGGCAGCTTGAAGGCCGCCACCGAGGCCAGCAGTTCGCGGGCCCGGCTGCTCAGGGCAGCGGCGGCCGCGGCCATTTCCTCGACCATGGCGGCGTTGTGCTGGGTGGTCTGGTCCATCTGCGTCACGGCGCCGTTGATCTGGTCCACGCCCTCGCTCTGCTCGCGGCTGGCGGCGGTGATCTCGCCAACCAGGCCGGTCAGGCCGCCGATGCTGCTCACCACGCTGCCCATGGTCTGGCCTGCGCGGTCCACCAGGGCCGTGCCCGCGTTCACGCGGTCCACGCTGGCGGTGATGAGGCCCTTGATCTCGCCGGCCGCCTGTGCCGCGCGCTGCGCCAGGTTCCGCACCTCGCCCGCCACCACGGCGAAACCCCGGCCCTGGTTGCCGGCGCGGGCCGCTTCCACGGCGGCGTTCAGCGCCAGGATGTTGGTCTGGAAGGCGATGGAATCGATCACACCGATGATGTCCGCGATCTGGCGGCTGCTGTCGTTGATGCCGCGCATGGTCTGGATCACGTCCGACACCACCGCGCCGCCCTCGCGGGCCACGGCGGACGCGGTCTGCGCCAGCTGGTCGGCCTGCCGCGCGCTGTCGGCGTTGTGGCGCACGGTGGCGCTCAGCTGCTCCATGGACGCCGCCGTCTGCTGCAGCGCGCCGGCCTGGCCCTCGGTGCGCGCCGACAGGTCGCCGTTGCCCTGGGCGATCTGCGCCGCAGCGGCCGAGACGCTCTCGGCGCCCTCGTGGATGGCGGTCACCACGGTCGCGAGGTGATCGCGCATGTGGCGCAGTTGCGCCATCAGGCTGGTGTCGTCGCCGGGGGCGAGGGCGATGGCCACGGTGAGGTCGCCTTGGGCCACGCTGCGCGCCAGGGCGGCGGCGGTGGCGGGCTCGGCGCCCAGTTCGCGCAGGATGCTGCGCGCCACGAGGTAGCCGAAGCCGAGCGCGGCCAGCACGCCCGCCGCCACGGCCACCACGATCCCCAGGCGGGTGTCGGCAAAGGCCACCTCGGCGGCTTCGTAGTCGGCCTGCGCCGTGTCCAGCTGCACCTGCGTGAGGGACGACAGCACCGTCTGCAGCGGGTCGAGCGCCGGGTACATCTCGCGGGCGGCGAAGGCGGTCAGCCCCGGGATGTCGCCGGCGTGCAGCAGGCCTTCGAGCCGCGCCACCGCCGCATCGGCGGCCAGTTGCAGCGGGCGAAATTGCGCGACCAGCCGGCGCTCCTCGCCGATCAGCGGGGCGGACAGGTAGGCCGACCAATGGGCGTCGATGTCCTTGCGCGCGCTGGCGATCGAGTCGAGGCCCTGGCGGGGCGTCATGGCGCCGTCGCGCACCTTGTGCGCCGTGTCCACGACGTTCACGGCATAGGCGTCCGCCACGATCTTGATCTGCTTGAGCGGCACGACACGGTCGTGATAGACCGACACGAGTGCGGCATTGGAGCCCGCCATGCCCAGCAGGCCGGCGGTGCCGACGCCGGCGGCGAGCAGGCACAGGAGGGCCAGGAGCAGGGCCAGGCGGGTGGCGACTTTCAAAGGACCGAAGTGCAGCATGTGGTGTTTTCTCCCTGAAATTGTTGGAATGCTTGGTGCTTGGATGTGCGTCTCCTGCCAGGGGGCTGGAGATGGGGTGGATGGTAGGAATCTGTGAGCGGATGTTTCTCAACAATGCTCAAATGTTGCTTTGCGTCCTCCCGGCCCGGCCGCGTGCCACCGGGCCCGCGCCATGGCTTTCGCCGGGGCGGCGCACGGGCATCGCACAATCGCGGGCATGAAAACCCTACGCCTTCGACCCGGCAAAGAGCGCTCCCTGCTGCGCCGCCACCCCTGGATCTTCGAATCGGCCATCGCCAAGGGCGGCGGCGACAGCGGCGAGACCGTGCGCGTGGAATCGCACGAAGGCCAGTTCCTGGCCTGGGCCGCGTTCAGCCCGACCTCGCGCATCCGCGCACGCGTGTGGAGCTTCGACGAAGGCCAGCGCATCGACGCTTCTTTTTTCATAGCAGCATGCCGGCGTTCCATATGCGCCAGAGGCCGATTCGGCATTGAAAGCGATGGGGTGCGCCTGGTGCATGGCGAGTCCGACGGGCTGCCCGGCCTGATCGTGGACCGCTATGGCGACACCCTGGTGGCGCAGTTCACCAGCGCCGGCACCGAGCGCTGGAAGGCCGTGATCGCCGACGCGCTGCTGCAGGAGACCGGGCTGGCGCGCCTCTACGAACGCTCCGACGCCAGCGTGCGCGGGCTGGAAGGGCTGGAGCCCGCCACCGGCTGGCTGCGCGGCGAGGGCGAGACGGGCCTGTCGATCCGCGAACACGGCTGGCGCCTGACGCTGGACATCGCCGAAGGCCACAAGACCGGCTTCTATCTGGACCAGCGCGACAGCCGCAAGCGCTTCGCCGACGCCACGCAGCGCCTGGGCTTTCAGCGCGTGCTCAACTGCTACTGCTACACGGGCGGGTTCACCGTCGCGGCGCTCTCGGGCGGGGCGGGGCACGTGACCTCGATCGATTCGTCCGGCCCGGCGCTGGAGCGCGCCCGGGCGCACGTCGCCCTGAACGGCTTCGAGGCCGGCCGCGCGGATTTCCTCGATGCCGACGTGAACGCCTCGCTGCGGCAGTTCCTCAAGGAAGGGCGCACCTTCGACGCCATCGTGCTGGACCCGCCGAAGTTCGCACCGACCGCCGCGCACGCCGACCGGGCCGCGCGCGCCTACAAAGACATCAACCGCCTGGCGCTGCAGCTGCTGGAGCCGGGCGGCATGCTGTACACCTTCTCGTGTTCGGGCGGCATCAGCGCCGACCTGTTCCACAAGATCGTCGCCTCGGCCGGGGCCGACGCGGGGGTGGACGGCTTCATCCTGGAGCGCCTGGGCGGCGCGCCCGACCACCCCATGACGCTGGAGTTTCCCGAAGGCGAGTACCTCAAGGGCCTGGCGGTGATGCGCAAATAGCCGGCCGCGCTCAGCCGCCCGCGCCGAACACTTCGACGCGCCCGCGGCCGTTGTGCTTGGCCCGGTAGCAGGCCACGTCGGCATCGTGCAGCACCACGTCGGGGCTGTCGCTGTGGCTGGAGAAGACGCGCACCCCCACGCTGGCGCCCACGCGGAAGCGGGCGCCTTCGGCGGCGAAGTCCTGCTGGTGGATGGCCTGGACGATCTTCGTCCCCACGGCCTGCGCCTGCTGCGTCTCGCAGGCCTGCAGCACCACGACGAACTCGTCGCCGCCGATGCGCACCAGCGTGTCGGCCATGCGCACCGACTGGCGCAGCAGCACCGCCACCTGGCACAGCACCTGGTCGCCCGCGCCGTGGCCCGCCGCGTCGTTCACTGCCTTGAAACCGTCCAGGTCGATGTACAGCAGGGCATGCGGCCCGGGCTGGCCGGACAGCGTCTGCACGATGGAATGCAGCCCGCGCCGGTTCTGCAGGCCCGTGAGCGCATCGTGCAGGCTTTCCTCGCGCAATTGGTCCGTCAGCGCGCGCAGTTCGTCCTGGCGCCGCTTGTCGGTGCTGATGTCGGTGTGGAAGGCGCAGGTCTGCCCGTCGGCCATGCGGTTCATGGCCACCCGCACCCAGCGGCCGCCGGGCAGGGGCACCTCGAACGGCACCCCGGCGAAGTTCAGGCTGTCGTGCAGGGCGGCGACGATGTCTTCGGCACGCGCCGCGTATTCGTCCGGGGCGCAGGCCGACGCCCAATGCTGGCGCACCACCTCGGCGTAGCTGCGCCCGAGCGCCGCCACCTTCGAGGGCAGGCCATACATGGCAAGGAAGTGGTCGCTCGCAAACACGATCCGCCCGTCGCCGCTTTGCACCGAGGCGCCGTCGCCCGCGTGTTCGAGCATCTGCAGCGCATCGTCGGTCGGCCGGTCGGCGGGAGGCGGTGCGGGCGCCTGGGTGGGCATGGGAAGGGTGGCCTCGGCCACCTCCAGCCAGATGCGCACGCGGTGCCCATCGCCCATGGAGGTCGCCGCCACCCGCAGCCAGCGGCCCCGGTGCTGGAAGACGTAGGGGCGCGTCTGCTGCACGTGCCGCGCGATGCCGTCGGCCACATGGCGCTCCAGGTAGCGCAGGTCGTCCGGGGCCAGGCGCTGGCGGTAGAAGCGGCGCAGGTTCTCCGCGTACGGCTCACCGGCGTGGACGTGGCCGTCGTGCTCTGGAAAGAAGCGCAGGAAGCTCTGGTTCCACAGCACGGTGCGGTGCTGGTCGTCGAAGACGCACAGGGCGATGCCCAGGGAATCGAGCAGCGTGGCGGTCAGGCGGTAGTCCATGGCCAAAACGTATCAAAAAGCTTCTTCGATAGTCACTGTATAGCAGGCCGATGACGGTGTTGCGCTCGATGGGGGTGCTTGACAGCGCCGCTACACTGGATGATGGTCCTGCAGCCGCCCTCGCGGCCGCGCTGCAGAGACCGGCGCGCCGTGATTTTTCTTTCTTTCCGCGTTGCGGCACCCGCTGTTTCACCCAAGGCTTTTCTCCATGTCCCTCATTCCCGCCACCATCCTGACCGGCTTCCTGGGCTCGGGCAAGACCACGCTGCTCAAGCGCCTGCTGTCCGAGGCCCACGGCCAGAAGATCGCCGTGATCGAAAACGAATTCGGCGAAGAGAACATCGACAACGACATCCTGGTCACCGAGTCCAAGGAGCAGATCGTGCAGATGAGCAACGGCTGCATCTGCTGCACCATCCGCGAGGACCTGCGCGAGACGCTGCAGCAGCTGGCCGCCAAGAAGCGCAAGGGCCTGCTCGACTTCGACCGCATCGTGATCGAGACCACGGGCCTGGCCGACCCCGGCCCCGTGGCGCAGACCTTCTTCATGGACGAGGAGATCGCCGAGACCTACCTCATCGACTCCATCATCACCCTGGTGGACGCCAAGCACGCCCCCCAGCAGCTCAACGACCGCCAGGAAGCGCGCCGCCAGGTGGGCTTCGCCGACCAGATCTTCCTGTCCAAGACCGACCTCGTGGGCAAGGAGGAGGCCGACGCCCTGATCCACCGCCTCAAGCACATGAACCCGCGCGCGCCGATCAAGGCTGTGCATTTCGGCGAGGTGCCGCTGGCCGAGGTGCTGGACCTGCGCGGCTTCAACCTGAACGCCAAGCTCGACATCGACCCGGATTTCCTCAAGGAAGACGAGCACGGGCATGACCATGGCCACGACCATGGGCATGACCACCACGATCACGACCACGCGCATGGCGAGCATTGCGACCACCCCTCGCACCAGCACGGCCAGGGACACGGCCACCACCATCACCACGACGATGACGTCAAGAGCTTCGTCTACCGCGCCGAGCGCCCGTTCGATCCCGCCAAGCTGGAAGACTTCCTGGGCGCCATCGTCAACATCTACGGCCCGCGCATGCTGCGCTACAAGGGTGTGCTGAACATGAAGGGCACCGAGCGCAAGGTGATCTTCCAGGGCGTGCACCAGCTCATGGGCAGCGATCTGGGCCCGCAGTGGGCCGAGGGCGAGCAGCGTCTGAGCAAGATGGTCTTCATCGGCATCGACCTGCCCAAGGACATCTTTCTCCAGGGCCTGGAACAGTGCCTGGCCGAGTAGGACAGGACCCCGTTTGGGGCTTGCCGCACCGGCTTGTGTGATATCTGCCACTTTCCAGTTCGCGCCGGGCCCGGATCGATACAATCGCGCCCCGGTAAAACGCCGGAAGGCCTGCTACTGCCCCTGGAGCCGCGTCGCGTGCTCAGGGCCCGCCCCTACTGCGAGGAGACAGGAAGTGAAAGCCGAACCCAGCAAACCCGAGGCGGATGCCAAGGCACCCTCCAGCGGCTCCGTCCGCGCTGCCGCCAAGGCGCCCGCCAAGTCCAAAGCCGCCGTGCCGGTGCCTGCCTCCGCGGGGCCTTCGAGCGAACCCGCGCGCAGTCCCCGGCCTTCTTCCCGTTTGGCCCAATTGACCGTACCATCCATGGCACCCGCGGTGGCCTCCACCGCCGCCAAAGCCAGCTATACACACACCATGCCTACGACCCTGCAACCGCAAAATTCCGTCGCGGCCGCCAAGAAAGATCCCAAGCTGGCCGGCAACTGGAAAACCAAGTCCGCCGAAGAGCTGAGCGATGCCGAAGTGCTCGCCATGCCCGACAGCGAGTACATGAACGAAAAGCAGCTGGCGTTCTTCCGCCACAAGCTGGTGCAGCTCAAGCAGGACATGCACAACAACGCCGGTGAAACCACCGAGCACCTGCGCGAAGACACCGTGGTCGTGCCCGACCCCGCCGACCGCGCCACCATCGAAGAAGAGCACGCCCTCGAACTGCGCACGCGCGACCGCGAACGCAAGCTGCTCAAGAAGATCGAGCAATCCATCGGCCGCATCGATGCGGGCGACTACGGCTACTGCGACGAGACGGGCGAGCCCATCGGCGTTGGCCGGCTGCTGGCGCGCCCCACGGCCACGCTGTCGCTGGAAGCGCAGCAGCGCCGCGAACTCAAGCAAAAGATGTTCGGGGACTGACCGGCCGATCCTGTTTTCCTTTTTTGCGCGGCGAGCGACCTGACCCACCATCCATGAGCAAGGAAGAGTCTTCCCCCGGCCTGTTGTCCAAGATGGTTCGGTTCGTCCGCAACCCCACGGTCAACTGGACCGATCTCGATTCCATCGATGCCGACCGCGAAAGCCAGTACAGCAAGCAGATGCTCAAGGAGATGATCGAGCGCAAGCGCCGCAACGATTTCGTGCGGCGCCGGGAGTTCGACCAGTTGCGCAAGCTGCGCAAGCGCGAGGCCCTGCAGGGCCAGCGCACCGAAGACCCGACCGCACGGCCTTCGTTCTTCCAGAGCAGCATGGCATCGCCCGACGACCGGGCCGTCACGCTCAAGAAGATCGACGAGATCGAAGCGCAGATGTCTCAGCAGTGGTGGAAGAGCAAGAACACCCCCACGCCCAGCGAACTGGGTGACTCCGCCGCCTCCGCCACCGATTCCACCATCGCCGCGGCCCACGACCGGGCCTTCGCCCCCACGGCACCCGCCAGCCTGCCTGGCGTGCTGTCGGCGCCGACCGCCGTGCAGCCGCTGTTTTCGGGCGAGAGCCTGCTGCCCTCCGGCGCGCCCGAGGGGGCCGGCGCAGCGCCATCGCCTTCGCAGGCGGTGCCGGCAGCCGCTGCTGCATACGCCCCGCCACCGGCCCCCGAGGTGGCCCCCGCAGAACCGGAGGAATTCGTGCACGAACCCGACCTCGAGGAAGCCGCCATCCGCTTTGCCAATGGCGACCATGCCGGCGCGGAGTCCGGCCTGCTCGAAGTGCTGGCGCAGCACGAGCAGGACGATCCCCAGCAGCAGCTGGAGATCTGGATGACGCTGTTCGACCTGTACCGTGCCATCGGGGAGCATGAGCGCTTCGATGCGCTGGCGATCGACTACGCGGCCCGGTTCAGCCGTTCTGCGCCGCTGTGGTTTTCCATGCCCGAGCTGCTGGGCCTGCAGGCGCAGCCCGCGCCGGCCGCCATGGGCTTCGCACAGCGCGAGTTCAGCTGGAACTCGCCGACCACGCTGGCCGCGCAATCGGTGGTGGCGCTGCAGGCGTCGCTCGCCCGCGCCGCCCCGCCCTGGACGCTGACCTGGTCGCGCCTGGCCGCCATCGACGAGGCGGCCGTGCCGCTGCTGGCCAACCTGTTCACGCAGTGGGCGGAGCAGGAGGTGCAGCTGACGTTCTTCGGCGTGGAGGCGCTCAACACGGTGCTGGAAGCCCGCACCCAGTCCGGTGACCGGGATACGTCCCCCGAGTGGTGGCGCCTGCGCATGGCGGCGCTGCGCCTCATGGGCCGACCCGACGAGTTCGAACTCGTGGCACTCGACTACTGCGTGACCTACGAGGTCTCGCCGCCATCGTGGATCTCGCCGCGATGCAGCTATTCCAGCGACGACGGTGGGGCCCCGGTGCCCGAAGATGCCACGTCCTCCGATTTGCATGCCTCGGGCTACGGCGATCCTTCGTCCATGCCGGCGGGCCTGGAGAGCGCCGAGCCTTCGGCCTCGCTGTCCGGCCACATCGAGGGCGATGCAGTGCCGCTGCTGGCGCCGTTCGAGGAGCAGGTGAAGCCCGGCGCGCCGCTGATCATCGCGTGCGACCGCCTGGTGCGCGTGGACTTCGCGGCGGCCGGCTCGGTGCTCAACTGGGCGGCCGAGCAGCAGGCCCACGGCCATGCGGTCCACTTCGTCAACCTGCAGCGGCTGGTGGCGGTGTTCTTCAACGTGATCGGCGTGAACGAACACGCCTGGGTCGTTCCGCGCAAGAACTGACCCTCGGGGCAGGTCGCCGCCAGGGCGCGCTGGCCGCTCTTCATGCCCCGTGCAACGCCGTGCGCTGGGGCCGTTGCAAACCGTGCAGGCATCCCCACATGCCAACGCTATGGAACAGTTTCACGGCACCACCATCCTCAGCGTCCGCCGCCAGACGGCGGACGGCATCCAGGTCGCCATCGGCGGCGACGGCCAGGTCACCCTGGGCAACATCGTGGTCAAGGGCACCGCGCGCAAGGTGCGCAAGCTCTACAACGGCAAGGTCCTGGCGGGCTTCGCCGGGGCCACGGCCGATGCGTTCACGCTCTTCGAACGGTTCGAGGCCAAGCTGGAAAAGCACCAGGGCCACCTGACGCGCGCGGCCATCGAACTCACCAAGGACTGGCGCACCGACCGCGTGCTGCGCCGCCTGGAGGCCATGCTGGCCGTGGCCGACACCAGCGCCTCGCTCATCATCACCGGCAATGGCGACGTGCTGGAGCCCGAGCAGGGCATCGTGGCCATCGGATCGGGCGGTGCCTATGCGCACTCGGCGGCCAAGGCGCTGCTGAACCACACCGAGCTCAGCGCGCAGGAAGTGGTCAAGAAATCGCTGGAGATCGCCGGCGAACTGTGCATCTACACCAACATGAACCACACCATCGAGACGCTCTGAGCGCCCCGGCGGTTACTATTATTTTGATAGCTGTCTGCCCTAGAAGAATATGCGCTGACGGCTCATTTGATTGCAGGTCCCCATGTCGTCCATGACCCCCCAGGAAATCGTCTCCGAACTCGACCACCACATCGTCGGCCAGGCCAGCGCCAAGCGCGCCGTCGCCATCGCGCTGCGCAACCGCTGGCGCCGCCAGCAGGTGGAAGGCAGCCTGCGCCACGAGATCACCCCCAAGAACATCCTCATGATCGGCCCCACCGGCGTGGGCAAGACCGAGATCGCGCGCCGCCTGGCTCGGCTGGCCGATGCGCCCTTCATCAAGGTCGAGGCCACCAAGTTCACCGAAGTGGGCTACGTGGGCAAGGACGTGGACTCCATCGTCCGCGACTTGGTCGAGATGGCCGTCAAGCAGGCGCGCGAGAGCGACATGAAGAAGGGCCGCGCCCGCGCCGAAGACGCGGCCGAGGACCGCATCCTCGACGTGCTGGTGCCGCCCGCGCGGGGCCATGCGGCGGCCGAGGCCGCGCCACCGGCCGACAACACCGCCCGGCAGGTGTTCCGCAAGAAGCTGCGCGAGGGCCAGCTGGACGACAAGGAAATCGAGATCGACGTGGCCGACGCCCGGCCGCAGCTGGAGATCATGGGCCCGCAGGGCATGGAAGAGATGGCCGAGCAGCTGCGCGGCATGTTCAGCCAGATGGGCCAGGAAAAGCGCCGCACGCGCAAGCTCAAGATCGCCGAGGCGCTCAAGCTGCTCACCGACGAGGAGGCCGCCAAGCTCGTGAACGAGGACGAGGTGAAGACCCGCGCCGTGCAGAACGCCGAGCAGAACGGCATCGTCTTCATCGACGAGATCGACAAGGTGGCCACCCGGCAGGAATCGAGCGGCTCGGACATCTCGCGCCAGGGCGTGCAGCGCGACCTGCTGCCGCTGGTGGAGGGCACCACCGTGTCCACCAAGTACGGCATGGTCAAGACGGACCACATCCTGTTCATCGCCTCGGGCGCGTTCCACCTGAGCAAGCCGAGCGACCTGATCCCCGAGCTGCAGGGGCGCTTTCCGATCCGCGTCGAACTCGAATCGCTGTCCGTGCAGGACTTCGAAGCCATCCTCACGCAGACGCATGCCTCGCTGGTCAAGCAGTACCAGGCCCTGCTGGCCACCGAAGGCGTCACGCTCGAATTCGCGCCCGAGGGCATCACGCGCCTGGCGCACATCGCCTTCGAGGTGAACGAGCGCACCGAGAACATCGGCGCGCGCCGGCTGTCCACGGTGATGGAGCGGCTGCTGGACGAAGTGAGCTTCGATGCCGCCCGTTTGTCCGGTCAGACGGTGGTGGTGGATGCCGCGTACGTGAACGCGCGGCTCGAGTCCTTGAGCCAGGACGAGGATTTGTCGCGCTATATCTTGTAAAAGATTCCGGCGCGTTGCGGGCCCCTGGATTCTTGCCCGGATTCCAGGTTGCCCGATAGCCTTCAGGTATCACTTGCATAGCCTGGGCTAAGTGCTTATTCAGTAAAGCATTTTGGGCGTTCTCCACTGGCAATGTCGGTGCTAAGTCGTTGATTTCATTGCAAAACTTTGTTGCACCTGGCGGGGCTCGGTATTTTTTTCCTGCTACAGTGCAAAAAAGTGCAATTAAGTGGTGAAAAGTGCCCTCGTGCGTCCATTCCGGATGCGCAGGCGCGACAACGAGCTGGGGTTCGATTCCGTGTTTCAAGGGGCGTCATCGCTGAGTCTGGATGCGAAGGGAAGGCTTTCCGTGCCTACCCGGCATCGTGACGTCCTCGCGGCGACCGCCAACAGCCAGCTCACCATCACCAAGCATCCGCACGGCTGCCTCATGGTGTTCCCCCGCCCCGAATGGGAAAAATTCCGCGAGCGCATTGCCGAGCTGCCCATGTCCGCCCAGTGGTGGAAGCGCATCTTCCTGGGCAACGCGATGGACGTGGACATGGACGGCACCGGCCGCGTGCTGGTCTCGCCTGAACTGCGGCAGGCCGCCGGCATCACCAAGGACACGATGCTGCTCGGCATGGGCAACCACTTCGAGCTGTGGGACAAGGCCACCTACGAGGCGCAGGAGGCTGTTGCCATGCAGGCCGAGATGCCGGCCGCTTTCCAGGACTTTTCTTTCTGAGGCCATGGTGAACGCACCGCTGCAACACACCACGGTCTTGCTGGGCGAGGCGGTCGACGCCTTGCTGGGCGCCGCCGGCCCCGCGCCCGCCGGCGTGTGGATCGATGCCACCTTCGGCCGTGGCGGGCACTCCCGCAAGATACTGGACCGGCTGGGGCCGGGCGGGGGCCTCGTGGCGTTCGACAAGGACCCCGAGGCCATCGCAGAAGCAGCGCGCATCACCGATGCGCGCTTTTCCATTCGGCATGAAGGATTCCGCCATCTGGCCGAACTGCCCGAGCGCAGCGCCACGG
Source organism: Acidovorax sp. SUPP2539 (assembly GCF_030158975.1). NCBI lineage: Bacteria > Pseudomonadati > Pseudomonadota > Betaproteobacteria > Burkholderiales > Comamonadaceae > Acidovorax > Acidovorax sp. SUPP2539. Next base: position 98,262 of record NZ_BQXJ01000001.1, read on the forward strand.
GCATCCTCATGGACCTGGGCGTGAGTTCGCCCCAGATCGACAGCCCCGGCCGGGGCTTCAGCTTTCGTTTCGACGGCCCGCTGGACATGCGCATGGACACCACGCGCGGCGAGAGCGTGGCCGATTGGCTGGCCACGGCCGAGGTCGGGCAGATTGCGGAGGTGATACGTGACTACGGCGAAGAACGGTTTGCTGGCCCCATTGCAAAGGCGATTGTTGCTCGTCGCGAGGAGCGGGGCCCTCTTGCCACCACCGCTGAACTGGCCCAACTCGTGGCTGGCTCGGTCAAGACCCGCGAAGCAGGCCAGAACCCTGCAACGCGCACATTTCAGGCTCTTCGGATTTTCATCAACGCCGAGCTTGAAGAGCTGCAACAGGCGCTAGAGGCCAGCCTGCGGGTGCTCGCACCCGGTGGCCGGCTGGTGGTGATCAGCTTCCATTCGCTGGAAGACCGCATCGTCAAGCAATTCATCGCCCAGCATTCCAAGGAGGTCTTCGACCGCCGAGCGCCGTTCGCGCAGCCGAAGCCCATGCGGCTCAAGGCGCTGGACCGCATCAAGCCCACCGCGGCCGAGATCGAGGCCAATCCCCGCTCCCGCAGCGCGGTGATGCGCGTGGCCGAGCGCACGGAGGTGCCGGCATGACGCGCCTGAGCCTGGTGCTGCTGCTGGGGGTGATGGTGAGCGCGCTGTACCTCGTGCACATGCAGTACGAGTCGCGGCGCCTGTTCACCGAGCTGGACCGCGCGGTGGCCGAGTCGCGCCGGCTGGAGACCGAACACCAGCGCCTGCAGGTCGAAAAGCGCGCCCAGGCGACGCCGCTGCGGGTGGAAAAGCTCGCCCGCGACCGCCTGCAGATGCGCACGGCCACACCGGCCATCACGCAGTACGTCGCCGACGACGGCACGCCCGTGGTCACGGCCGCCACGGCGGCTCCGGTGCCGGCCACGCCGGGTGGCGCAGGGAGCGTGCGCCGATGAGCCGCAGCGTCAACTACACCTCCAGCCCGCTGCTGGCCAGCAAGACGCCTGTCTGGCGCAGCAAGTTCATCGTCGCCATGGTGGCGCTGGGCTTCGTGGGCCTGGGTGCCCGCGCGGCCTACGTGCAGGTGTTCGGCAATGCGTTCTTCCAGCGGCAGGGCGAGGTGCGCTTCGCCCGCACGCTGGAGCTGCCCGCCAACCGGGGCCGCATCCTGGACCGCAACGGGCTGATCCTGGCCTCCAGCGTGCCGGCGGCCAGCATCTGGGCCATTCCGGAAGACGTGGAGCAGGACAAGCCCGAGGTGCGCGAAAAGCTCCAGCAACTGGCCAAGCTGCTGGAGATGCCCCTGCCCGCGCTCAAGACCAAGCTCGCGGATGAGGACAAGACCTTCGTCTGGATCAAGCGACAGCTCGACTGGGAGGTCGGCCAGCAGATCGCCGCCCTCGACATCAAGGGCATCTACCAGCGCAAGGAATACAAGCGCCAGTACCCCGAAGGCGAATCGGCCGCGCACGTGGTGGGCTTCACCAACGTGGAAGACCATGGCCAGGAGGGCATGGAGCTGGCCTTCGACCAGCAGCTGGCCGGCAAGGCCGGCTCGCGCCGCGTCATCAAGGACCGCCTGGGCCGCGTGGTGGAGGGCGTGGGCGCCGAAGTGCCGCCGGTGGACGGGCAGGACATGCAGCTGTCCATCGACAGCAAGGTGCAGTTCTTCGCCTACCAGAAGCTGCGCGACCAGGTGGCGCTGCACAAGGCCAAGGCCGGCAGCGTGGTGGTGATCGACGCGCACACGGGCGAGCTGCTGGCGCTGGCCAACTACCCGAGCTACGTGCCCGACAAGCGCCAGAACCTCACCGGCGAGCAACTGCGAAACCGCGCGCTCACCGACGTGTTCGAGCCCGGCTCCACCATGAAGCCGTTCACCATCGGCCTGGCGCTGGAGACCGGCCGCGTGCGCCCGGAAACCATCGTGGACACCAACCCCGGCCGCGTCACCATCACGGGCTCGACCATCTCCGACACGCACAACTACGGCGTGCTCACGGTCGAGGGCGTGATCCAGAAATCCAGCAACGTGGGCACCACCAAGATCGCCATGCAGATGCCGGCGCGCGAGATGTGGGAGACCTTCTCGGCGGCCGGTTTCGGGCAGAAGCCGCAAATCCACTTCCCCGGCGTGGTGAGCGGCCGCCTGCGGCCCTACAAGACCTGGCGCCCGGTGGAGCAGGCCACCATGTCCTACGGCTACGGCCTGTCGGCCAGCCTGCTGCAGATGGCGCGCTCGTACACGGTGTTCGCCAACGGCGGCCAGATCATTCCCGCCACCATGCTCAAGTCGAGCACGCCGGCGGTCGGCGTGCCCGTGTTCTCCGAGCGCACGGCCGACCAGGTGCGCAAGATGCTGCAGATGGCCGCGGGCCCCGGCGGCACGGGCCAGCAGGCGCAGACCGTGGGCTACTCGGTGGGCGGAAAATCCGGCACCGCGCGCAAGCAGGTGGGCAAGAGCTATGCCTCGGGCAAGTACCGGGCGTGGTTCACCGGCATGGCCCCGATCGACAAGCCGCGCATCATCGTCGCGGTGATGATCGACGAGCCCAGCAACGGCGTGTTCTACGGCGGCGCGGTGGCCGCGCCGGTGTTCAGCGCCGTGGTGCAGCAGACCCTTCGCATGATGGGCGTGCAGCCCGACATGGCCGTCAAGCCCCAGATCGTGGCCAACACCGTGGAGGAATCGCTATGACGACGACCCCGCTGCTCACTTCGGTGCACGACGCCGTGCAATGGCTGGCCGCCCGGGTGACCGGTACGCTGCAGACCGACAGCCGGCTGATCCAGCCCGGCGACGGCTTCATCGCCTGGCCGGGCGCCGCCACCGATGGCCGCGCCCATGTGGGCGACGCGCTCGCGCGTGGCGCCATGGCCTGCCTGGTCGAGCACGAAGGCATCGAGGCCTTCCATTTCGCCGACGCGCCCGTGGCCGCGCTGCGCGGGCTCAAGGCCATCACCGGAACGCTGGCGGCCGAGTGGTTCGGCCACCCCACGCAGTCGATCGACGTGCTGGCCGTGACCGGCACCAACGGCAAGACCAGCGTCAGCTGGTGGCTGGCCGATGCGCTCAACCTGCTGGCGCGCAACGAACTGGCGGCGCCCGGCGGCTGCGCGCTGATCGGCACGCTGGGCGCCGGCGTGCCGCCCGCGCTCGAATCCACCGGCCTTACCACGCCGGACCCGGTGCGCCTGCAGCGCGCCTTCGCCCATTTCGCCAAAGAAGGCCATGTGGCCTGCGCGATCGAGGCGTCGTCCATCGGGCTGGCGGAGCACCGCCTGACCGGCACCCGGGTGAGGGCGGCCCTGTTCACCAATTTCACCCAGGACCACCTGGACTACCACCCGAGCATGGCCGCCTACTGGCAGGCCAAGAGCACCCTGTTCGACTGGCCCGGGCTGCAGATCGCCGTGGTCAACATCGACGACCGGCGCGGCGCCGAACTGCACGAGACGCTCTCCCAGCAGCCGCTGGACCTGTGGAGCGTCTCCCTGCAGGGGCCCGCACGGCTCCAGGCCCGGGACATCGCCTGGGGCGATGGCGGCCTGGCGTTCACCGTGGCCGAAGGCGCGCAAAGCCATGTGCTGCAGACGCGGCTCATCGGCCACTACAACGTGGGCAACCTGCTGCTCGTGATGGCCACGCTGCGGGCGCTGGGCGTGCCGCTGGAGCATGCGCTCTACGCCTGCGCGCAGCTGTCGCCGGTGCCGGGCCGCATGGAGCAGATCCATATGCCGCACCAGCCCCTGGTCGCCGTGGACTACGCCCATACGCCCGATGCACTCGACCAGGCGCTGCAGGCGCTGCGCCCCATTGCGGTGGAGCGCGGCGGACGGCTGTGGTGCGTGTTCGGCTGCGGCGGCAGCCGCGACCGCACCAAGCGGCCCCTGATGGGCGCGGTCGCGCAGCAGCGGGCCGATGCGGTCATCGTCACCAGCGACAACCCGCGCGGCGAAGTGCCGGCAGACATCCTTCACGAAATCCTGCAGGGCACCGTGGCCGGGCGCACCGTGCGCGCCGAGGTGGACCGCGCCGCGGCGATCGCGCTGGCGCTGTCCGAGGCCGGGCCGCGCGACGTGGTGCTGATCGCCGGCAAGGGCCACGAGGACTACCAGGAGGTGGCGGGCGAGCGCCGGCCGTTCTCCGACATGGCCCACGCCCAGGTCGGCCTGGCCGGCCGGGGAGGCCGCGCATGATGACGCTGCAGCAGGCGCTGGGGTTCATCCAGGCACGCGTGCCCACGGCCCGGCTGGTGGGCGAGGGCGCGCTGCCGCTGTCCCGAGTGCACACCGACACGCGCACGCTGCAGGCGGGCGATTTGTTCGTGGCGCTCAAGGGCGAGCGCTACGACGCCAATGCCTTTCTGGCCGATGCGCGCACGGCCGGCGCCGCTGCGGCCGTGGCCCACGGCGGCCTGGAGGCCGCCGGCCTGCCCGGCATCGAGGTGCCCGATACGCTGGCTGCGCTCGGCGCGGTGGCCGCTGGCTGGCGTGCCCAGTTCCGGCTGCCGCTGATCGGGGTGACCGGCAGCAACGGCAAGACCACCGTCACGCAGATGATCGCGGCGGTGCTGCAGGCCTGGAAGGGCCCGGCGGCCTTTGCGACGCAAGGCAACTTCAACAACGACATCGGCGTGCCGCTGATGCTGCTGCGGCTCAACGCGGCGCACGAGGCGGCGGTGATCGAGCTGGGCATGAACCATCCGGGCGAGATCGCGTACCTGGCCGACCTGGCCCGCCCCACGGTGGCCCTCGTCAACAACGCGCAGCGCGAGCACCTGGAGTTCATGCACACGGTGCACGCCGTGGCCGAAGAGAACGGCTCCTGTCTTTCGGCCCTGCCCGCCGATGGTGTGGCCGTGTTCCCGGCGGGCGATGCCTACACCGCGCTGTGGCGGCAACTGGCCGCGGGGCGCCGCTGCATCACCTTCGGCGCGGACGGTGCCGACGTGCGCTGCACCGTGGCTCAGTGGGAGGGCAGCGCCTGGCGCATCCGCATCGACACGCCGCAGGGCGGCTTCGATGCCACGCTGCGCATTGCAGGCATGCACAACGTGACCAACGCCCTGGCCGCCACGGCCTGCGCGTTGGCGGCCGGTGTGCCGCTCGACGCCGTGGCGCGCGGGCTCTCGGCCTTCATTCCGGTCAAGGGGCGCTCGCGCGCCTTCAGCGTGCCGCAGGACGGGCGCGTGGTCACGGCGGTGGACGACACCTACAACGCCAACCCCGACTCCATGCGCGCCGCCATCGACGTGCTGGCCGGCCTGCCCGGCCCGCAACTGCTGGTGCTGGGCGACATGGGCGAGGTGGGGGAGCAGGGGCCGCAGTTCCACGCCGAGGCGGGCGCCCAGGCGCGCGCCAGCGGCATCGGCAGGCTGTTCGCGCTGGGCGCGCTCAGCACTCACGCCGCGCAGGCCTACGGGCCGGATGCGCGGCATTTCGACGACATGGCATCGCTGCTCGCAGCGGTGCAGCAAGCCCTGCCCCAGGTGGGCAGCGTGCTGGTGAAGGGATCTCGGTTCATGAAGATGGAGCAGGTGGTGCAGGTGCTGGAAGCCCGTGCGGACACGACGAAGAACGCACGCGGGGGCGCCACATGCTGCTGATACTGTCGCAATGGCTGCAGGGCCTGTCGCCGGAGTTCGGGTTCTTCCGCGTCTTCCAGTACCTCACGTTCCGTGCGGTGATGGCGGCGCTCACGGCGCTGGTGATCGGGCTGGCGGCGGGGCCGAAGGTGATCCGCATGCTCACCTCGCTCAAGATCGGCCAGCCCATCCGCGGCTACGCGATGGAATCGCACCTGTCCAAGAGCGGCACGCCGACCATGGGGGGCGTGCTGATCCTGGGCTCGATCGCGATCTCCACGCTGCTGTGGTTCGACCTGTCCAACCGTTTCGTGTGGATCGTGCTGGCCGTGACCCTGGGCTTTGGCGCCATCGGCTGGGTGGATGACTGGCGCAAGGTGGTGCGCAAGGACCCGGAAGGCATGCGCTCGCGCGAGAAGTATTTCTGGCAGTCCGTCATCGGGCTGCTGGCGGCGCTCTACCTGGTGTTCAGCATTTCCGAGAACTCCAATTCGCGCGTGTTCGAACTGTTCATCACCTGGGTGCAATCCGGCTTCTCGCTGGACCTGCCGCCGCAGGCCGGGCTGCTGGTGCCGTTCTTCAAGGAGGTGAGCTACCCGCTGGGCGTGCTGGGCTTCGTGATCCTGACCTACCTCGTGATCGTGGGATCGAGCAACGCGGTCAACCTGACCGACGGCCTCGATGGCCTGGCGATCATGCCGGTCGTCATGGTGGGCTCGGCGCTGGGGCTGTTCGCCTACGTGGCTGGCAGCACGGTGTACTCCAAGTACCTGCTGTTCCCGCACATCGCCGGCGCGGGCGAATTGCTGATCTTCTGCTCGGCCATGGCCGGCGCGGGCCTGGCCTTCCTGTGGTTCAACACCCACCCGGCCCAGGTGTTCATGGGCGACGTGGGCGCGCTGGCGCTGGGCGGCGCTTTGGGCACCATCGCCGTCATCGTGCGCCAGGAGATCGTGCTGGCCATCATGGGCGGCATCTTCGTGGTCGAGGCGCTTTCGGTGATGCTGCAGGTCGCCTGGTTCAAGTACACCAAGAAGCGCTACGGCCAGGGCCGGCGGCTGCTCAAGATGGCGCCGCTGCACCACCATTTCGAGAAAAGCGGCTGGAAGGAGACGCAGGTGGTCGTGCGCTTCTGGATCATCACCATGCTGCTGTGCCTGATCGGCCTGACCACGCTGAAACTGCGATGAACCCGCACGACCCCCTTCTTCCTGGCGAGGCGCCAGGCCTGCCGCAGGGTGCCGATGGCCCCGGCGAGGGGGAGGGCGCGTCCATGGTCTCGCCGTCCGGGGTGGCGCCGGTGCAGGGCATGCAAGCCATGCCGCCGCGCCCCGACGCGTCCGGCGCTCCCGATTCGCCCGACGTGCCCTGCATGCCCGAAAGCGTGGCGCTGGCGCCGCAGGGCGCATCCTCCGCACCGGCCCCGCAGGCACCACCGACCCCCGCGAACGACGCGATGGCGCAGGCGCTCGCCGGCATGACCGCGCCCGCGGTCTCGGCCGCTGCGGCCGCTGCTGCGTTCGTGGCGCAGATCTTCGCGGACGTGGGCTCGCCCGAGTCCGCCACCGCGGCCGGTCCGCGCGATCCGGGCGCGGCGCCATCCTCCGATGACGCGCCCCCGGCCGACGGCGCTACCGGCCCGGTGGCCGGCCCCACGCCGGTGCCAGCCGGCTGGCCGGGCGAGGGCGCTGCGCTGCTGCAGGGCCAGGACATTCTCATTCTCGGCCTGGGCGCTTCCGGGCTGGCCATGGCCCGCTGGTGCGTGCGCTGCGGCGCGCAGGTGACCGTGGCCGACACGCGCGAGGCGCCTCCGCAGCGCGGCACGCTGCATGCCGAGCTGCCCCAGGTGCGCTTCGTGGCCCGTGCGTTCGACGCCTCCCTGCTCGAAGGGCGCATGCCCCAGGCCATCTACCGCTCGCCCGGCCTGCGTCCCGACACGCTGGCCGCCCTGTCGTCCGAGGCCCGGGCACGCGGCATCCGCATGGAGGGCGAACTCGCCCTGTACGCCATGGCGCTGCGCGAGCTGCACGCCGCGCACGGCTACGCCCCGGCGGTGGTGGCCGTGAGCGGCACCAACGGCAAGACCACGGTGACTTCGCTCACCGGCCGGCTCGTGGACTGCGCCGGCAAGACCGTGGCCGTGGCCGGCAACATCGGCCCGACCCTGCTGGACACACTGGGCCAGCACATCGATGCGGGCACCCTGCCCGAGGTCTGGGTGCTGGAGCTGTCCAGCTTCCAGCTCGACGGCGTGTCGGGCTTCGAGCCCACGGCCGCGGCCGTCCTCAATATCAGCCAGGACCACCTGGACTGGCACGGCAGCCTGGCCGCCTATGCGGCCGCCAAGGCGCGCATCTTCGGCGAGAGCGGCCTGATGGTGCTCAACCGCGAAGACCCCGAGGTCATGGGCATGTTGCCCGATGCCGGGCTGGCGCGCAGCGCGGCCAGGCCGGCGACCGGGCGCGCGAAGGCCCCGAAGGTGCAGGTGCGTCCCCATGTCACGTTCGGCGGCGACATGCCGCAGCGCCCGGGCGATTTCGGTCTGGAGGTCGTCAACGGCATGGCCTGGCTCGTGCGGGCGCAGGAGGCCGACGAAACCGCCCGCCGTTCGCGTGCGCAGGAAGAAGAGCTGCACATCCAGCGCCTGATGCCCGCCGATGCGCTGCGCATCCGCGGCCGCCACAACGCCGTGAACGCGCTTGCCGCGCTGGCGCTCGCGCAGGCCGCCGGCTGCGCGCTGGGCCCCATGCTGTACGGCCTGCGCGAATACCGCGGCGAGCCGCACCGCGTGGAGCCCGTGGGGCTCATCGGCGATGTGGAATATTTCGACGACAGCAAGGGCACGAACGTGGGCGCCACGGTGGCGGCGCTCACCGGCCTGGGCGCGGAGCGCCGGCTGGTCGTCATCCTGGGCGGCGACGGCAAGGGGCAGGACTTCTCGCCGCTGGCCGCGCCCGTGTCGCGCTATGCCCGCGCCGTGGTGCTGATCGGCCGCGACGCACCCCAGATCCGCGCCGCTTTGAGAGACGCGGGCGTGGCCCTGCTGGACGCACCGACGCTGCCGCAGGCGGTGGACCTGGCCACGCAGCGCGCCCATGCCGGCGATGCGGTGCTGATGTCGCCCGCCTGTGCCAGTTTCGATATGTTCAACGATTACGAGCACCGCGCCCGCGTGTTTTGCGAAGCCGTGCAGGCGCTTGCGAACGATCGCGGCCAGGACCTGGAGGGCTCCGCATGAGCACCGCACCCGCATCCCCCGGCCTGCTGCAGCGCGTGACCGGAAAGTTCGGCGGCTGGTTCGGTGGCCTGCCCGCCAAGCCCGCCGACGTGCTGCCGGTGCGCGTGGGCGGCACCGAATACCGCCAGACCACGACCACGCCGGCCAGCGTGCTCGGCTTCGACCAGGCCCTCCTGTGGGTCGTGGTGGCGCTGCTCGCCTGGGGACTGGTGATGGTGTATTCCGCGTCCATCGCCATGCCGGACAACCCGCGCTTCGGCAAGATCGCTCCCACCCATTTCCTGGTGCGCCACATCATGGCGCTGGTGATGGCCTTCGTTGCGGCCCTGCTGGCGTTCCAGATTCCCATGTCCACCTGGGAGCGCGTGGCGCCGTGGCTGTTCGTGCTGTCGATCGCTTTGCTCATCGCGGTGCTGATCCCGCACGTGGGCACGGTGGTCAACGGCGCGCGGCGCTGGCTCTCGCTGGGGGTCATGAACTTCCAGCCGTCGGAGCTGGCGAAGTTCGCCGTGCTCATCTACGCCTCGGACTACATGGTGCGCAAGATGGAGGTCAAGGAGCGCTTCTTCCGCGCCGTGCTGCCCATGGGCGCGGCCGTGGCCGTGGTGGGCGCGCTGCTGCTGGCCGAGCCCGACATGGGCGCCTTCATGGTGATCGCCGTGATCGCCATGGGCATCCTGTTCCTGGGCGGCGTGAACGCCCGCATGTTCTTCCTGATCGCCGCCGTGCTGGTGGGCGCCTTCGCGCTCATGGTGATGATGAGCGACTGGCGGCGCGAGCGCATCTTCGCGTACCTCGATCCCTGGAGCGAAAAGCACGCGCTGGGCAAGGGCTACCAGCTGTCGCACTCGCTGATCGCCATCGGCCGCGGCGAGATCTTCGGCGTCGGGCTGGGCGGCAGCGTGGAAAAGCTGCACTGGCTGCCCGAGGCGCACACCGACTTCCTGCTCGCGGTGATCGGCGAGGAGTTCGGTCTGGTCGGCGTGCTCATCCTCATCGTGCTCTTCCTGTGGATGACCCGCCGCATCATGCACATCGGCCGCCAGGCCATCGCGCTGGACCGCGTGTTCGCCGGCCTGGTGGCACAGGGCGTGGCCATCTGGATGGGCTTTCAGGCCTTCATCAACATGGGCGTAAACCTGGGCGCGCTGCCGACCAAGGGGCTGACCCTGCCGCTGATGAGCTTCGGGGGCTCCGCCATCCTGATGAATCTGGTGGCCATCGCCGTGGTGCTTCGGGTTGACTACGAAAACAAGCACCTCATGCGCGGAGGCCGCGTATGAGGTGCTTGTTTCAACAAAACGGGCACCGCATGGCGTCAGCCATGCCGGGCGCGCAGCGCGCGATGCGCGGAGGCCGCGTATGAGGTGCTTGTTTCAACAAAACGGGCACCGCATGGCGTCAGCCATGCCGGGCGCGCAGCGCACGGTGCGGGGTGGACGCGTATGAGCGCACCCAAAACCGCGCTCATCATGGCCGGCGGCACCGGCGGCCACATCTTTCCGGGCCTGGCCGTGGCCGAGGAGCTGCGCGCGCGCGGCTGGCGCGTGCACTGGCTGGGAACGCCCGGCAGCATGGAATCGCGCCTGGTGCCGCCGCGCGGGTTCGCGTTCGAGCCCATCGATTTTTCCGGCGTGCGCGGCAAGGGGCTGGTCACGCTGGCCTTGCTGCCGCTGCGCCTGCTGCGCGCTTTCTGGCAGTCGCTGGCCGTGGTGCGCCGCGTGCGCCCCGACGTGGTCGTGGGCCTGGGCGGCTATGTCACGTTTCCGGGCGGGATGATGGCCGTGCTGCTGGGCAAGCCGCTGGTGCTGCACGAACAGAACTCGGTGGCCGGCCTCGTGAACAAGGTGCTGGCCGGCGTGGCCGACCGTATCTTCACGGCCTTTCCCGGGGTGCTCAAGAAGGCCCAGTGGGTGGGCAACCCGCTGCGCACCCCCTTCACGCAGCAGCCCGCGCCGGCCGAGCGCTTCGCCGGCCGCACGGGGCCGCTGCGCCTTCTGGTCGTGGGCGGCAGCCTGGGCGCCCGCGCGCTCAACGAGATCGTGCCGCAGGCCCTGGCGCTGATTCCGGCGGACCGCCGGCCCGTCGTCACCCACCAGAGCGGCGCAGCGCAGATCGATGCGCTGCGCGAGCACTACGCGAAGGCGGGCGTGCAGGCCACGCTCACGCCGTTCATCGACGACACCGCGGCGGCGTTCGCCGACGCGGACCTCATCGTCTGCCGTGCGGGCGCCAGCACCGTCACCGAGATCGCCGCCGTGGGCGCGGCGGCGGTGTTCGTGCCGTTCCCCCATGCGGTGGACGACCACCAGACCGCCAATGCCCGCTTCCTCGTGGACGCCGGTGGCGGGTGGCTCGTGCCGCAGCGCGACCTCACCCCCGAGTGGCTGGCACAGTTGCTACAAAATTCAGAGCGCAATGCCCTAGTGGATATTGCTCGGAAAGCCAAAAACATGCAAAAGATTAACGCCACCCGCGAAGTGGCGACTGCCTGCGAGGAGCTGGCATGAAGCACGCCATTCGCCACATCCATTTCGTCGGCCTGGGCGGCGCCGGCATGTGCGGCATCGCCGAGGTGCTGTTCAACCTGGGCTACGGCATTTCGGGCTCGGACCTGTCCGACAGCGCCACCCTGCGCCGCCTGCAGGCGCTGGGCATCCGTACCTGCGTGGGCCATGCGGCCGCGCACATCGAGGGGGCGGATGCAGTGGTCACCTCCACGGCGGTGCAGGCCGACAACCCCGAGGTGCTGGCCGCCCGCGAAAAGAAGATTCCCGTGGTGCCGCGCGCGCTGATGCTGGCCGAGCTGATGCGCCTGAAGCGCGGCATCGCCATCGCCGGCACGCATGGCAAGACCACCACCACCAGTCTGGTGACCAGCGTGCTGGCCGAGGCCGGGCTCGACCCGACCTTCGTGATCGGCGGGCGGCTCAACAGCGCGGGCGCCAATGCCAAGCTGGGCAGCGGCGACTACATCGTGGTGGAGGCGGACGAGTCCGACGCCTCGTTCCTCAACCTGCTGCCCGTGATGGCCGTGGTGACGAACATCGATGCCGACCACATGGAAACCTACGGGCACGACTTCGGCCGCCTCAAGGGCGCGTTCGTCGAGTTCCTGCACCGCATGCCGTTCTACGGCACGGCGATCCTGTGCGTGGACAACCCGGCCATCCGCGACATCCTGGCCGACGTGACCTGCCCGGTGACGAGCTACGGCTTCTCCGAAGACGCCCAGGTGCGCGCGGTGGATGTGCGGGCCGATGCGGGCCAGATGCGCTTTCGCGTGCAGCGGCGCAACGGCGTCACGCTGCCGGACATCGACGTGGTGCTGAACCTGGCGGGCGAGCACAACGTGCTGAACGCCTTGTCGGCCATCGCGGTGGCGGTGGAGCTGAACATTCCCGACGACGCGCTACTGCGTGCCCTGGCCCAGTTCAAGGGCGTGGGCCGGCGCTTTCAGCGCTACGGCGACATCGCCGCGCCGGGCGGCGGCAGGTTCGCGCTGATCGAGGACTACGGCCACCACCCGGTCGAGATGACGGCCACGCTGGCCGCGGCGCGCGGTGCCTTCCCGGGCCGGCGCCTGGTGCTGGCGTTCCAGCCGCACCGCTACAGCCGCACGCGCGACTGCTTCGAGGATTTCGTGAAGGTCATGGGCAGTGCGGACGCCGTGCTGCTGACCGAGGTGTATGCCGCCGGCGAGGCGCCGATCGTCGCCGCCGACGGCCGGTCGCTCACGCGCGCCCTGCGCGTGGCGGGCAAGGTCGAGCCGGTGTTCGTGGACGACGTGGCCCTGCTCGCGCAGGCGATCGTGGACAACGCCCGGGATGGCGACGTGGTGCTGTGCATGGGCGCGGGCTCCATCGGCGCCGTGCCGGCGAAGGTGGTGGAAATGCTGCAGAAAGAAGAAGCGCCAGTTTTGGCGGAGGTCGCGCGATGAGCCACGAAGACACCCCCGCCATCGACGTGCGCGCTCTGGGCAAGGTCGCGGTGCTGATGGGCGGCTCGTCCGCCGAGCGCGAGGTCTCGCTGATGTCCGGCGGCGGCGTGCTGCAGGCGCTGCGCGCCCGCGGCGTGGACGCGCATGCGTTCGACCCGTCGCAGACCGATCTGTCCGAGCTGCGGCACGGCGGCTATGCGCGCTGCTTCATCGCCCTGCACGGCCGCCATGGCGAGGACGGCACGGTGCAGGGCGCTCTCGAGCTGCTGGGCATTCCGTACACCGGCCCCGGCGTGATGGCGTCCAGCATCGCGATGGACAAGATCATGACCAAGCGCATCTGGCGCTTCGAGGGGCTGCCCACGCCGGACTGGCGCCTGGTGTCGAGCGCCGCCGAAACCGCGCAGGCGCTGCAGGCGCTGGGCGCGCCGATGATCGTCAAGCCCTCGCGCGAGGGCTCCACCATCGGCCTGACCAAGGTGACCTCGCCCGGGCAGTGCGAACAGGCGTACCTGCTGGCCTCCCGCTACGACCCCGAAGTGCTGTGCGAGGAATTCATCGAGGGCGACGAGACCACCTGCCCGGTGCTGGGCCAGGGGGCGGATGCGCATGCGCTGCCGGTGATCCGCATCGTGGCGCCGGCCGGCAACTACGACTACCAGAACAAGTACTTCACCGACGTCACGCAGTACCACTGCCCGAGCGGCCTGCCCGAGGCCGAGGAGCGCGAGATCCAGCGCCTGGTTGTCGAGGCCTTCCGCACGCTCCAGTGCCGGGGCTGGGCGCGCGCCGACATCATGATCCGCGCCAGCGACCGCAAGCCCTTCCTGCTGGAGATCAACACCTCGCCCGGCATGACCGGCCATTCGCTGGTGCCCATGTCGGCCCGCGCCAGCGGCGTGAGCTACGAGGCGCTGTGCCTGCGCATCCTGGCGAGCGCCTCGCTCGACGGGCTGCAGGGGCATGCCGGCGTCACCGTCCACGCCACCCCCACGGGAACCCCGGGAGCCGCATGACCGCCTCGCTGCCCGCACCGCTCGACGTCAAGCTCATGAACCTGACCGCCACGGTCCTGTTCGTGGGCTGCGCCGCGTTCGTGCTGGTGGTGGGCGGCTCGTGGATGCTGCGCCATCCGGCGTTCGCGATCGGGCGCATCGTGGTGCAGGGCGAGCTGGTGCACAACAACGCCGTCACGCTGCGGGCCAACGTCGGGCCGCACTTGGTGGGCAATTTCTTCACCGTGGACCTGCGCGCCGTGCGCGAGGCGTTCGAGCAGGTGCCCTGGGTGCGCCACGCGATGGTGCGGCGCGAGTTTCCCAACAGCCTGCGCGTGGAGTTGCAGGAGCACGACGCCGCGGCCTACTGGGGCGCCGAAGAGGGCTCCACCCTGGTCAACAGCCAGGGCGAGGTGTTCGAGGCCAACGGCGACGACCTGGACGCGGACGACCTGCCCCGCCTGCAGGGCCCGCAGGGCCAGTCGCTGGAGGTGCTGCAGATGTACCACCACCTGCAGCCCGTCTTCGAGCCGCTGGACACCAAGGTCGATGCGCTGGAGCTCACCGGCCGCGGCGGCTGGCGCGCCACGCTGGACAGCGGCGCCGTGGTGGAACTGGGTGGCGGCACGCCGCAGGATGTGGTGCAGCGCACGCAGCGCTTCGTGCGCACGCTGGCGCGCGTGGCGGGCCAGTACGGGCGGCGCGCGGATGCACTCGAATCGGCCGACCTGCGCCACGCTGACGGCTATGCGCTGCGGCTGCGCGGGGTGACCACGGTCAATGGCGACGCCCCCAAGGCGGCCGCCCGGGCGCCCGCGCGCACTGCGCCGCAGCGCGCGCGCCCCGCCAGAACAACAGGGCAGAACCACTGAGGGCAGGACACAGAATATGGCAAGAGAATACAAAGACGTGGTCGTGGGGCTGGACATCGGCACCGCCAAGGTGATGGCGGTGGTGGCCGAGGTGCTGCCCAATGGCGAACTCAAGCTGGCCGGGCTGGGCGTCGCACCCAGCAATGGCCTCAAGCGCGGCGTGGTGGTGAACATCGACGCCACGGTGCAGAGCATCCAGCAGGCGCTGAAAGAGGCCGAGCTGATGGCTGACTGCAAGATCCAGCGCGTGTACACCGGCATCACCGGCAGCCACATCCGCGGGCTCAATTCGAGCGGCATGGTGGCGGTCAAGGACAAGGAAGTCACCCAGGCCGACGTGGCGCGCGTGGTGGAGACGGCCAAGGCCATCAACATCTCCAGCGACCAGCGCCTGCTGCTGGTGGAGCCGCAGGAATTCGTGATCGACGGGCAGGATGTGAAGGAGCCCATCGGCATGAGCGGCATCCGCCTGGAGGCCAAGATCCACATCGTGACCGGCGCGCAGAGCGCGGCCGAGAACATCATCAAGTGCGTGCGCCGCTGCGGGCTCGAGGTGGAGCAGCTCATGCTGAACCCGCTCGCCTCCAGCCAGGCGGTGCTGACCGACGACGAGCGCGAGCTGGGCGTGGCGGTGGTGGACATCGGCGCGGGCACGACCGACGTGGCGATCTTCACCGGCGGCGCGATCCGCCACACGGCAGTGATCCCGATCGCGGGCGACCTCATCACCAGCGACATCGCCATGGCGCTGCGCACGCCCACCAAGGACGCCGAGGACATCAAGGTCGAAAGCGGCTATGCCAAGCAGCTGCTGGCCGATCCCGAGGCGCAGGTGGAGGTGCCCGGCCTGGGCGACCGCAGCCCGCGCATGCTCAGCAAGCAGGCGCTGGCTGGCGTGATCGAGCCGCGCGTGGAAGAGATCTTCTCGCTCGTGCAGCAGGTCATCCGCGAGTCGGGCTACGAGGAGGTGCTGTCCTCGGGCATCGTGCTCACGGGCGGCAGCGCCATCATGCCGGGCATGGTCGAGCTGGGTGAGGACATCTTCCTCAAACCCGTGCGCCGGGGCATTCCCAAGTATTCGAGCGCGCTGGCCGACATGATCGCCCAGCCGCGCGCCGCCACCGTCATGGGCCTGCTGGAAGAGGCGCGCCTGGCGCGCCTGCGCGGCTTCAAGGTGGCGCAAAAGAGCGGCTCGGTGAAGACCGCGTTCGGCCGCTTCAAAGATTTCATCGTGGGGAACTTCTGACATGTTGTCCCCTCAGCACTGGCTCGCTCGCGCTGGCCCCGATGCGCTGTTTTGGCAACGATGGCGGGGCACCGGCCCCCCTTTCGTGCCCCGGGCTGCGTCCCACCCGATTCCAACCATCCAGCCGTTTTGGCCCCATGCAATTCACGTGAAAGACTAGGAGCACCCACCATGACCATCGAAATGATCGAAGCCGAAGAATTCAATCAGGGCACCCAGATCAAGGTGATCGGTGTCGGCGGCGGCGGCGGCAATGCCGTCGCCCACATGATCGCGCGCAATGTGCAGGGCGTGGAGTTCGTCTGCGCCAACACCGACGCGCAGGCCCTCACGCGCAGCCCCGCGCACCGCACCATCCAGCTGGGCGGCAGCGGCCTGGGCGCGGGCAGCAAGCCCGACAAGGGCCGCGACGCCGCCGAAGCGGCCGTGGAAGACATCCGCAGCGCCATCACCGGCGCACACATGCTGTTCATCACCGCCGGCATGGGCGGCGGCACGGGCACCGGCGCGGCCCCCGTGATCGCACGCGTGGCCAAGGAGATGGGCATCCTCACCGTGGGCGTGGTCACCAAGCCCTTCGACTGGGAAGGCGGCCGCCGCATGGCCAATGCCGACAACGGCCTGGCCGAGCTGGAAGCCAACGTCGATTCGCTGATCGTCGTGCTCAACGAGAAGCTGCTAGAAGTGCTGGGCGACGACATCACCCAGGACGAGGCCTTCGCGCACGCCAACGACGTGCTCAAGAACGCCGTGGGCGGCATCGCTGAAATCATCAACGAATACGGCCACGTCAACGTCGACTTCGAAGACGTGCGCACCGTGATGGGCGAGCCCGGCAAGGCCATGATGGGCACGGCCACGGCCGCCGGCCCCGACCGCGCCCGCATCGCCGCCGAGCAGGCCGTGGCCTGCCCGCTGCTGGAAGGCATCGACCTGTCGGGCGCCAAGGGCGTGCTGGTGCTGGTGACGGCCGCCAAGGGCAGCCTGAAGCTGTCCGAGTCGCGCCTGGCCATGAGCACCATCAACGCCTACGCCTCGCCGGACGCGCACGTGATCTACGGCGCCGCCTACGACGACAGCCTGGGCGAAGAGATCCGCGTGACCGTGGTGGCCACCGGCCTGTCGCGCCAGAACGCGCGCCGCCAGCCCATCTCGGTGGTGCAGGGCGGCCTGCGCACCGGCACGGACAACGTGGCCTACCAGATGCCCATGTCCGGCGCGACGCTGGGCGCGGGCCTGGTCGGTGGCGGCACCGCGCAGGCAGACTACGGCAACATGTCGGTGCCCAGCGTGTGGCGCACCAACCGCACGCAGGCGGCAGCCCGTGTGGACGCGCTGTCCTCGGGCGGCATGGACGACCTGGAAATCCCCGCGTTCCTGCGCAAGCAGGCCGACTGACGGGAAAGGCCCGCCGGGCCTTTCTTGTTCACAACACCGCCATGTTCCGCAAGGGGCTGGCGGTTTTTTCTTGCGCGCGTGGGCCTATTGCCCCCATAGCGGCAGCGATGCCCCATGATGGGGCCTCCCCCTCTAAAATCGACCGATGCTCCAGCAACGCACGATCAAGACCCTGACCCGCGCCGTCGGCGTGGGCCTGCACAGCGGCCAGCGCGTCGAATTGACGCTGCGTCCCGCCCAGCCCGACACGGGCATCGTGTTCCGCCGGGTGGACCTGCCCGAGCCGGTGGACATTCCCATCACCGCCATGGCCGTGGTGGACACGCGCATGGCCTCCACCATCGGCGTGGGCGGCGCGAAGGTGCACACGGTCGAGCACCTGATGTCGGCTTGTGCGGGCCTGGGGCTGGACAACCTGTACATCGATATCACGGCCGAAGAGGTGCCCATCCTCGACGGCTCCTCCGCCTCGTTCGTGTTCCTGCTGCAGAGCGCCGGCGTGGAGCTGCAGAAGGCGCCCAAGCGCTTCATCCGCGTGACGCGCCCGGTCGAGGTGCGCGAGGGCACGGGCCCGAGCACGAAGTGGGCGCGGCTCGACCCGTACCACGGCTACAAGCTGCGCTTCGAGATCGACTTCGCCCACCCGGCGGTCGATTCCACCGGACAGAGCGTGGAGTTCGACCTCGGCTCCGGCAACTACACCCGCGACATCGCGCGGGCGCGCACGTTCGGCTTCACCAAGGACGTCGAGATGATGCGCGC
Source organism: Acidovorax sp. SUPP2539 (assembly GCF_030158975.1). Lineage (NCBI taxonomy): Bacteria > Pseudomonadati > Pseudomonadota > Betaproteobacteria > Burkholderiales > Comamonadaceae > Acidovorax > Acidovorax sp. SUPP2539. Next base: position 116,324 of record NZ_BQXJ01000001.1, read on the forward strand.
CAGCGGCCTGGCGCTGGGTGGCGGGCTGGACAACGCCATCGTCATGGACGACTACAAGGTGCTCAACAGCGACGGCCTGCGCTACGACGACGAGTTCGTGAAGCACAAGATCCTCGATGCCATCGGCGACCTGTACCTCGTCGGCAAGCCACTGCTGGCGGCCTACAGCGCGTTCCGCTCGGGCCACGCGATGAACAACCTGCTGCTGCGCGAACTGCTCGCGCAGGAAGATGCCTGGGAAATCGCCACGTTCGACAACGAGCGCCAGGCGCCCGCCGGCTTCGCCCAGCCGGTGGCCGCGTGGTAAGGCGGCGCACGGGGCGCGCGGCATGCTGATCTTTCGCTGGATCGCCACCCTGCTGCTGCTCATGGCAGCGGTGTCGTTCGCGTTCTACGTGGGCACGGGGCAGGCGCGCTACAAGCGCTGGGGGCTCATCATCCTGAAGTGGACGGTGATCGCCGGCTTCGTGTTCTTCGCCGTGCTCATCCTGGGGCGCATCGCCTGACCGACACGGAGGGATGGCGGCGGGCGAGGGGGCTGGCCTATACTGGCGCCTGCTCCGGGGTGTGCTGATGCGCTGAGATGCGGGCGGCCTGACGAATGTCAGGCTGGCTTGCGAACCCGACGAACTTGATCCGGTTCATACCGGCGGAAGAAGAGCCGACCTCCCGTGACCGTGCCCGCACCCGCGTGGCACGCACCGCTTCACCAGGCGCCATGCGCCTGCGTTCCAGGCACAGGTCCATTTCCGGAGCAGCCCCACCGCCCCCGGAAACAGGAGACCTGCCCCATGAACGCACCCGAACCCCTCGCCCGCGAAAAATTCGCCGAACTGCTCGCGCTCACCCGCGCGCCCTTTCCCGCATCGCGCAAGGCCTACCTGCCCGGCCACACGCACGCGGACCTGCGCGTGCCGGTGCGCGACATCGCACTCACCAACGGCGAGCAGGTCAGCGTGTACGACACCTCCGGCCCCTACACCGACCCCGAGGCCGTGATCGACGTGCGCCAGGGCCTGGCCAGCGTGCGCGGCGGCTGGATCGCGGCGCGCGGCGACGTGGAGCACTACGAGGGCCGCCCGCCCGTGGCGCTGGACGATGGACAAAAGAGCGAGGACGCCGCCCGCCTGGCCCAGCTGCGGGCCGAGGCCGCCGCGCTGCAGCGCCAGCCGCTGCGCGCCAAGAGCGGCGCCAACGTGACGCAGATGCACTACGCACGCCGCGGCATCGTCACGCCCGAGATGGAATACGTGGCCATCCGCGAGAACGGCCGCCGCGAATGGATGGCGCAGTACATGCAGGATGCGGGCCGCGAGCAGCGCCTGATGGGCAACCCCATGGGCGCGAGCATCCCGAAGATCATCACGCCCGAGTTCGTGCGCGATGAAGTGGCCCGCGGCCGCGCGATCATTCCCGCCAACATCAACCACCCCGAGGTGGAGCCGATGGCGATCGGGCGCAACTTCAAGGTCAAGATCAACGCCAACATCGGCAACTCGGCCGTCACCTCCAGCATCGAGGAAGAAGTGGAAAAGCTGGTGTGGGCCATCCGCTGGGGCGCCGACAACGTGATGGACCTGTCCACCGGCAAGGCCATCCACACCACGCGGGACTGGATCGTGCGCAACTCGCCGGTGCCGATCGGCACGGTGCCCATCTACCAGGCGCTGGAGAAGGTCGGCGGCGTGGCCGAAGACCTGACCTGGGCCATCTTCCGCGACACGCTCATCGAGCAGGCCGAGCAGGGCGTGGACTACTTCACCATCCATGCGGGCGTACGGCTGGCCTACATCCACCTCACGGCCCAGCGCCGCACCGGCATCGTCTCGCGCGGCGGCTCCATCATGGCCAAGTGGTGCATGGCGCACCACCGGGAGAGCTTCCTGTACGAGCACTTCGAGGACATCTGCGACATCATGAAGGCGTACGACGTGTCGTTCAGCCTGGGCGATGGCCTGCGGCCCGGCTGCGCGTCCGACGCCAACGACGAGGCGCAGTTCGCCGAACTGCACACGCTGGGCGAGCTCACCCAGACCGCCTGGAAGCACGATGTGCAGACCATGATCGAAGGCCCCGGCCACGTGCCCATGCACATGATCCAGGCCAACATGACCGAGCAGCTCAAGACCTGCCACGAAGCGCCGTTCTACACGCTGGGCCCGCTGACCATCGACATCGCTCCGGGCTACGACCACATCGCCAGCGCCATCGGCGCGGCCATGATCGGCTGGATGGGCACGGCCATGCTGTGCTACGTGACGCCCAAGGAGCACCTGGGCCTGCCCGACCGCGACGACGTCAAGCAGGGCATCATCGCCTACAAGATCGCCGCGCACGCCGCCGACGTGGCCAAGGGCCACCCCGGCGCCCGCGCGCGCGACGACGCGCTGAGCCAGGCGCGTTTCGATTTCCGCTGGCAGGACCAGTTCAACCTGGGCCTCGACCCCGAGACGGCCCAGGAATACCACGACGAAACGCTGCCGAAAGACAGCGCCAAGGTCGCCCACTTCTGCTCGATGTGCGGCCCCAAGTTCTGCTCGATGAAGATCACGCAGGAGGTGCGCGAGTTTGCCGCCAAGGGCCTGCAGGAAAAGGCGGTGGAGTTCCGCGGCACGGGCGGCGAGCTGTACGTGCCGATCCAGCCGGTGGGCTGATCATCGCCCTGCATGGGTGCAGGGCACGCCGCCTGGCAAGGCGGCGTGCCGCAGCGCGAACCTCAGGCGTGGCCTAGGCGCAGGGCCCGCGCCGCCGGAACCGCTGCCGATGCGGGCACCGGCACGGGGAGAAGGCCGGCCGCTTCGCCCGTCGCCGTGGAATGCGGCAGCGCGAAGCGGCTGATCACCGCCGACAGGTCGTGGGCCTGCCCGCGCAGGCTTTCCGCCGCGGCGGCGGATTGTTCCACCAGCGCCGCGTTCTGCTGCGTCATCTCGTCCAGCCGCGACATGGCGGCGTGGATGGCCGCGATGTCCTGGTTCTGCGACTGGGTGTGGCTGCGGATCTCGCCCATGGTCTGCGCCGTGTGCTGGATCGTGGAGACCACGCGCTCCATCGTGCGGCCGGCGTGCCCGGCCAGGCTGGCGCCCGAGGCCACCTGCTGCACGGAATCGGCGATCAGCGCCTTGATCTCCTTCGCGGCCTCGGCCGAGCGGTTGGCCAGGCTGCGCACTTCGGACGCCACCACGGCGAAGCCCCGGCCCTGGTCGCCGGCGCGGGCGGCCTCCACGGCGGCGTTCAGCGCCAGGATGTTGGTCTGGAAGGCGATGGAGTCGATCACGCCGGTGATGTCGGCGATGCGGCGCGAGCCCGTGGCGATGCGGTCCATGGTGTCCACGACCTGCGTGACCACGCCGCTGCCTTCCTGCGCCACGCTGGCGGCCTGCGAAGCCAGGGCTTCCGTGCGCTCGGCGGACGCCGCCGCATCCGCCACGCGGCGGGTGACCTGCTCCAGCGAGGCCGCGGTTTCCTGCAGCCGCGCGGCGGCTTCCTCGGTGCGGTTGGACAGGTCGGCGTTGCCGCCCGCGATGTCGGTCGAGGCGGCGCTGATGCTCTGCCCCAGGGTCTGCACGCGGTGCACCAGGCTGCGCAGCGCGCCCTGCATCACCGACAGCGAGGTGAGCATGCGGCCGGTCTCGTCGCGTTCGTGGCCGGCGATGTCCTGGCGCAGGTCCAGCCCCGCCACGCGGTCGGCCGTGGCGCTGGCGATGGCGATCGGGCGGGTGATGCTGCGCACCAGCCACAGCGCCAGCAGGGTGCCCAGGGCCAGCGACAGCGCGCCGAAGGCCACCAGCGCCCAGCGCGCCATGCCGCTCAGGCGGGCGACCTGCGCTGCCGCTTCGTCGATGTCCTGCCGCTGCGATTGCGAGAGCGCTTCGAGCGCCTGGAGCAGCGCCGTGGCCGAGGGCAGGAAGCGTTCGCCATAGACCTTGCGGATGCGTTCGGTGAGGCCCGAATCGCGCGCGGCCACCAGCTCCGTCCGCGCGGCCAGGAAGGTGGCGCCCATGGTGCGCACCTGCGTCACTTGCTGCATGTCCTCGGTGCCTTCGAGCCGCCGGGCCAGTTGGGCGACCAGCGCGTCGTACTGCTGCTGTGTGCGCGCGATGTCTGCGCCGAGGATCTCGCCCACCTCGGGTTCGGAACTCAGCGCCACGGCCTTGTAGCGCTCGGCGTTGATGGCCTGCAGCCGGTACGCATCGGCCACCAGGCGCTCGGTCGCGACGCTGCGCTGCACCATGGCGTCCGTGGCGCGGCCGATGTGGTGCAGCGACCAGATGCCGATGGCCGAGCCCACCAGGCTCAGCGCCAGCACGGCGAGAAAGACGGTCAGCAGGCGCTGGCTCAGCGAGCCGGTGCCCGGACGGGCGGCGGTGGAGGCAGGGGAAGCAGTGAAGGGGTGTGCCATGTGGAGTGCAGAGGTGTGGAGGGCGCCAGGGCGGGGCCGGAAGGCGCGGGCCGGCGCATTCGCGATGGGGTGACTGTGCCCTCCACATGTGACAATTTGTTTTCCATCGCATCACGTGAGGGCATGGCACCCTGGGTTGGCACCTCGGTGAATACCCCGTCGGCTATTGGCAGGGCGCCGCATATAGTGATCGCCCATCCGGCCCACGAGGCCGGTTTTTTCGGTGGCGTGGTTATTGCTAACGCTCAAGTAACATTTTGTAGAGGAGAGCCATGAACGCTCTGGGCCGCCTGTCGATTCGCACCCGCCTGTATTTCGGGACGATCTTTTCCTTGGTGCTCCTCGTCGTCATCGGTGCCATGGGCTATCTGGCCCTGGACCGCACGCGGGACACGTTGCAGGTGCTGTTTTCGCAGCGCGTGCAGACCCTGACCGACATGGCCGAACTGCGCACCACGTTGGGGAATCTGCGCCGGGCCGAGAAGGACATCATCATCAACTTCAACAACTCGGTTGAGGTGTCGGCCCTGCGCGACAGCTGGGGCAAGACGCTCGCCGCGCTGCGCAAGAGCCTGGCCGACGTGCGGCAGGCCCAGGCCGGGGATGCCGCCTTCGTCGAGGGCATCGACAAGTCGCTTGCCGAGATCAAGCAGTACGAGACCGGCATCTCGCCCATCTTCGAGCAGATCGAGCGCGCGCAGATCGACGGGGCCGGCGGCGGCGCCTATGCCGACCGTCTCAAGCAGCACATGGAGGCCACCGACCAGCTGTTCGCCAGCCTGGCCACCACCGCCCGCCAGCAGATGGAGGAGGCGCGCCAGGGCGTGGAAGCGCGCACTGCCTTCATGTCGGCCGCGATCGGCGGCGGGCTCCTGCTGGGGCTGGCGGTGCTCATTCCGCTGACCTTCTTCAGCGTGCGCTCCATCACGCAATCGCTGGCCCAGGCGCGCGATCTGGCCGAGCGCATCGCCAGCGGCGATCTGTCGCACGAGGTGCATGCCACGCAGCAGGACGAGGTGGGCCAGCTGGTGACCGCCATGGGCCGCATGCAGGATTCGCTGCGCGGACTGGTGCGCCAGGTGCAGGAAGCGTCGGGCAGCATCTCCACGGCCAGCACCGAGATCGCCTCGGGCAACCACGACCTGAGCCAGCGCACCGAGCAGACGGCCGCCAACCTGGAAGAAACCGCGTCGTCCATGGAGCTGCTCACCAGCACCGTGCAGCAGAGCGCGCAGTCCGCGCGCCAGGCGAGCGCATTCGCCACCACCGCGGCCGAGGTGGCCGCGCGCGGCGGCGCCGTGGTGTCGCAGGTGGTCAGCACCATGGGGCAGATCACCGACAGCTCGCGCAAGATCGCCGACATCACTGGCGTGATCGATTCCATCGCCTTCCAGACCAACATCCTGGCGCTGAACGCGGCGGTGGAAGCCGCCCGCGCCGGCGAGCAGGGCCGGGGCTTCGCCGTGGTGGCCAGCGAGGTGCGCAGCCTGGCGCAGCGCAGCGCCGAGGCGGCCAAGGAGATCAAGGGACTCATCGGCTCGTCGGTGGACCGCGTGGAAGACGGCTCGCGCCTGGTGAGCGAGGCCGGGGCGACCATGAACGAGATCGTGGGCAGCGTGCGCCGGGTGTCGGACATCATTTCCGAGATCACCGCCGCGTCGTCCGAGCAAAGCGACAACATCGGGCAGATCAGCCAGTCGGTGAGCCAGCTCGACCAGATGACGCAGCAGAACGCCGCGCTGGTGGAGCAATCCACCGCCGCATCGGAATCCTTGCGCGACCAGGCCAACCAGCTCACCCAGGCCGTGAGCCAGTTCAAGCTGAGCGATGCCGCCGAAGCCCCTGCGGGCCGGGTCGCCGCGCGTTCCCCTGCCGGCGTGCCGTCGCCCGCGGTGGCGCAGCAAGCCAAGGCGTTGCAGCTGCACTGAGCCTCGTCGACGGGGCGGTGCAGGGTGGGGCTCCCTGCGCTGCCCCACCCATCCCTATCCCGCGTCTGGCCCCCGCTGATGCATTTCGTTGCCGGTGTGCAGCGCGTGCAAACCTGTGGCAACCGCGGGAAAACCTCCGGTAAAGCAGGGCCGTCCCGGGACCGGGCCCCGGCAAATTGCGGCACCATGCGGGCATGTTCAACCTTTTCGAAAGGCTGGAAATGTCGCGAGACGCTTCGACCCTGCATGCCTTCCCCGGCCGCGCCGCCGCCGTGGGAACCTCCTTCACCGCTGCGACCGCTCCCACCTCCCGCCGCCTGCAAGGCCTGGCCGCCGCATGCGTGGCCGTCCTTCTGGGCGCCGCATCGCTGGGCGCCGAAGCCCAGCCGCGCGACGATCGGCACGAGCAGCGCCATGGCCAGCGCCACGGTGGCCGGCACGACGACCGGGGCCGCGACGACGGACGCCATGGCGACCGCCGGCACGACGACCGCCGTGGCCCGCCGGCCTACCGCCACCCGGGCCCGCCGCCGCAGGCCTACCACGGCGGCCCTGTGTACCGGCCCGGACCGCCGATGGTGCATCCCGGCCATCCGCAGATGCACGGGCAGCGCGGCGTCGGCCCGCAGCACAACTGGTACCGCGGCAGCCGCGTGCCGCCCATGTACCGCTCGCACCATTACGTGGTGAACAACTGGCGCCACCACCACCTGGCGCCCCCGCCGCGCGGATACCACTGGGTGCAGAACGGGCCGGACTACCTGCTCATCGCCATCGGCACCGGGGTGATCGCGCAGATCGTCTTCCAGTAGGCCGCCGGCCTGCACCTGGGCCGAGGGGCCCGATGCCGGCGCACCCCGCCGGTCAGTAGCTGCGGCCGCCCTTGTACATGGCGTGCTGGCGCCGGTTGAGCGTGGCCGCCTCGCCCAGGCGCGCCATGGCCGCCCCCGCATGCGCGTGGGTGATGGCCATGCCCAGCGCATCGGCCGCATCGGAGCCAGGCAGGCCCGGCAGGTGCAGCAGCCGCCGCACCATCTCCTGCACCTGGGTCTTGGCGGCCCGGCCGTGGCCGACCACGGCTTTCTTCATCTGCAGCGCGGTGTACTCGGCCACCGGCAGGTCGCTGGCCACCAGCGCGGTGATGCAGGCACCCCGCGCCTGGCCCAGCAGCAGGGTGGACTGGGGGTTCACGTTCACGAAGACGATTTCCACCGTGGCCACGTCGGGCTGGTAGCGCGCCACCACCTCGGTGATGCCGTCGAACAGCACCTTGAGCCGGCCCGGCAGGTTGCCCAGCGCGAGCGCCGTGGTGCGGATCGTCCCGCTCGCGACGTAGCTCAGCGCGTGGCCGTCCACATCCACCACGCCGAAGCCGGTGGTCTGCAGGCCGGGGTCGATTCCCAGGATTCGCATGTGCTCACTTATTCATAGCATCGAGGGCAATAATTTCTAGGGCATGGGGCCGATTTCGCCTACAAGCCGAAGTACCAGCGCACGGAGTGGAAGAACACCGGCGCCGCAAAGCACAGCGCGTCCACCCGGTCCAGCAGCCCGCCCGCGCCCGTGACCGACTGGCCCTGCATGCCCCAGCTGGTGATGCCGCGGTCGCGCTTGAGCGCCTTCATCACCAGGTGGCCCAGGCTGCCCGCCAGGCACGCCAGCAGGGCCATGCCCAGCGCCTGCCCCGGCTTGAACGGCGTGATGAACGACAGCATGACCCCGGCCACGCCGCCCACCGCCACGCCGCTGGCCCAGCTCAGCCACTGGAAGCTCTGGCTCACCTGCGGCGCCACCGGCTTGTGGGGGAACCGGCGGCCCAGCAGGTGCTGGGCGATCACGCCGGCCTGCACCACCACGACCAGGAAGAACACCAGGAAGGCGCCCTTGCCTTCATAGCCCGGAAAGTCGAGCAGCAGCAGCGCGGGCACATGGCTCATGCCGTACACGCACACCATGATCCCCCACTGCAGCTTGGCGTTGCGCTCCAGGAAGCGCTCGGGGTCGTTGGCGAGCGCGCTGGCCACCGGCAGCGCGAGAAAGACGTACACCGGGATGAACACCGTGAACAGGTCGAACTTGCGCGTGCCCACGAGGATGAACTGCAGTGGCAGCACCACGAAGAAGGCCAGCACCAGGCTGCGGTGGTCGCCCCGGCGCGTGGGCGAGAGGGTGATGAACTCGCGCAGCGCGAAGAACGCCACGATGGCGAAGAGCACCGTGGCCACGGTATCGCCCAGGGCCCAGCCCACCCAGAACACGGTGGCCATGAACCACGAGGTCTTGAGCAGGCTCCAGAAGCGCCTCCATTCCTGCTGGTGCGCCTCGTGCTCGGCCTGGTCCTGCACGCCGGTGCCGCGCGCCTCGCGCAGCGTCTGGAAGAAGGCGTAGAGGGTGACCAGCGAGAGCAGCCCGAACATCGCGACGAAGAGCGCGCCGATCTGCTGCGTGGTGGTGAGGTTGCGAAGGAAGTCGTTCATGTCAGACCTCCCGCAGCGCGATGACGGCGCGGCGCGCGCGGTCCAGGAACGGGCGGCGCTCCTCGCCGGGCTCGACCTGGATCGGGGCGCCGAAGGTCACCGAGCACAGGATGGGCACGGGCACCACTTCGCCCTTGGGCATGACGCGCTGCACGTTGTGGATCCAGGCCGGCACCAGCACCGCCTGCGGGAACATCAGCGCCAGCTTGTACAGGCCCGACTTGAAGGGCTGGGGCTCATCGCCGTGACCGCGCGTTCCCTCGGGAAAGATCACGATCGAATCGCCGCTGGACAGCGCCTGCACCAGCGGGGCCAGCGGGTCGTCGGGCGAGAGCGCGGCGCGCAGGGCCTCGGGTGTCGGCGGCGCGGATTCGGCGGCGGCTTCATGGGGCGCCGGAGCCAGGGTCTCCACCATCGATCCGCTCTGCGGAATGTCGGCTGCGTTCAGGGCGGTTGGGCCGTCCGCCGGGGCCGGCGGGGCAGGGTCCAGGGCGGCCGTTTCGGCGCCGGGCGCCGCCGCTGGCGCCGCGGCAGGCGTGCCCGACTGGCGGTCCACGTAAACGGCGTTGAACACCGCCGAGGTGATCCAGTGCCGGAAGGGCGTCTTGGTCCAGTAGTCCTTGGCGGCGATGGGGCGGGTGATGCTGCGCAGCTCCTGCGGCAGCGCGGCCCAGATCATCACCAGGTCGGCGTGGCTCTGGTGGTTGGCGAAATAGATGCGTTGCTCGGCCTTGGGCGGGCAGCCGTACCAGCGGGCCTGGGAACCGGTGAGAAATCGCACCAGCCCGAGGAGGAAAAGGCTCATCAACTTGGAAAGCATGGCGGCGATGATACGGGGGCGTGGCAAAGGGGCCGCGCCGGCCTGCACCGTGGGCCGGCGAGCCCCCTGCCACGGGCCGGCCGTGCATCGGGAAGATTCGTTCTGCGAAGTGGAATTTTCCAAGTTCGCGCTTCCCTTTCGCGAGGCCACTTCTAGACTGTCCGTACCGCTTCACCGCGGCGATTCCGCTAAAAAAGCAGGGAGCTTCTCCATGAACGTTTCGACCACACGCCGCCAGGCCCTGGTTCTGGGTGCCTCTGGCGCCTTGCCCATGCTGGCGAGGGCGCAGGCCGGCGCCGACTTTCCCACCCACCCCGTGCGCCTGATCGTGCCGTTCGCGCCGGGCGGCTCGACCGACATCCTCGGACGGCTGCTGTCCAAGCACCTGTTCCCCGCCAGCGGCCAGCCGATGGTGGTGGAAAACATGGCCGGCGCGGGCGGCAACCTGGGCGCCGCGCTGGTGGCCCGGTCCCCGGCCGACGGCTACACCCTCGAGATCGGCGCCATGTCCACGCATGCCATGAACGGCAGCCTGTACAAGCAGTTGGCGTTCGATCCGATGAACGACTTCGACACCGTGGCCATGCTGGCCTACGCGATCAACGTCATCGCCGTCTCCCCCAGCGTGCCGGTGCGCACCTTCCCCGAACTGCTGGCCTACATCCGCGCCAACCCGGGCAAGCTCAACTACGCCTCGGGCGGCATCGGCACCCACAACCACCTCACGCTCGCGCTGCTGGCCAAGACGGCGCAACTGGACATCGTGCACGTGCCCTACAAGGGCGGCGGCCCGGCCGTCGCCGCGTTGCTGCAGGGCGAATGCCAGATGTTCGCGGGCGGCGCCTCGCTGCTGCTGCCGCATGCGCAGGCCGGCAAGGTGCGCCTGATCGCCGTCACCGAAAAGACCCGCTCCGACCTGCTGCCCGACGTGCCCAGTGCGGCCGAGACGCTCAAGGGCTTCGAGGTCACCAACTGGTACGGCGTGTTCGCGCCCAAGGGGCTGGACGTGGCGCGCCGCGCCCTCATCAACCACGAGATCAACCGGGTGACCGGCCTGCCCGAGGTCGCCGAGCGGCTCAAGGGCCTGGGCATGGTGCGGGCGCCCGTGGACCCGGTTCAATTGCGCGAGATCCTGCAGGCTGACTACCGGCTGTGGTCTTCCACCATCAAGTCGCTGGGAATTTCCTCCGAATGAACGCCCCACACCCCCTGCCCATGGCGCTGAACAGCGTCGATTGGAATGCAATGGAATGGAAGCCCGTGCGCCACGGCATCGAGCGCAAGGCGTTCGGCAGCGAGCACGTCACGCTCGCGCTGCACCGGCTGCTGCCGGGGCACGAGCCGCGCCCGCATTCCCATCCCCATGAGCAGGTGGTGTACATCCTGGCGGGCCAGATCGACTTCTACGTGGAAGGCCAGGTGGTGCGCCTGGGCCCGGGAAGCCTGCTGGTGGTGCCCCCCAACGCCATGCACCACGGCATCGTGGTGGGCGACGAGCCGGTGCTCAATCTCGACGTCTTCACCCCCGCGCGCCCGGAATACCTGGCATGACGGCGGCCCGCCCCGGCGCCGTCGATGAGGCCCCGTCCCTGCGCGAGCGGCTGGTGGCGGGCGATTTCCTGTTCGCCACGTTCGTGAAGACCACCTCGCACCAGACGGTGGAGGTGCTCGCCGCGACGGGCCTGGACACCCTGGTGCTCGACGCCGAGCATGCGCCCTTCGGGCCGGAGAGCCTGGACCGCAGCCTGCTCGCGGCACGCGCGTGCGCCCTGCCGGTGCTGGTGCGCGTGCCCTATCCGCGCGGCGCGGCCATCCAGCAGGCGCTCGACATGGGCGCGGCCGGGGTGATGGTGCCGCACGTGGACTCCGCCGCCATCGCGCTCGACGTCGTGCGCGCGGCACGCTATGGCGGTACCCGGGGCTATTCGGCCTCGCCGCGCGCCGGCGGCTACGGCCAGCGGAGCATGGCCGACCACCTGCGGCTGAGCGATGCGCACACCGCGGTGATCGTGCAGATCGAAAGCGGCGAGGCCGTGGCGCAGGCGCGGGAGATCGCGGCCGTGCCGGGCGTCGACTGCCTGTTCATCGGGCCGGCCGACCTGGCCGTGTCCCTGGGGGCCGACGGCCCGGGCGACCCGCGCGTGGCCGAGGCCATCGCCCGGGTGTGCGCCGCCGGGCGTGCCGCGCAATGCGCCGTGGGGTGCTTCGTGTCCGATGCCGCGCAGGTGGCTGGCCTGCGGGCGCTGGGCATAGCGTTCTTCGTCGTGGGCTCCGACCAGGCGCTTTTGCGCGCCGCGGCACGGCAGGCCATGGCGGGCGCGCTGGAATCCATCGCCGCCTGACTCCCTGGTACTACATATTGCGCGGGGTGTATGGCGTGCGCCATACTGCCCAACCCGAGACCGAGAGAGAAACATGAGTACCGAAGTCCGTTCCGTGCAGCGAGCGCTGCTCATCCTTCGCGTGATGAATGAGCGCTCCACCTGGAGCCTGCAGGAGTTGCATCAGCGCACCGGCCTGGCCAAATCGACCCTGCACCGCCTGCTGAGCACACTGGAGTCCGAGAAATACGTGCGCAGCGATCCGCACGCCTATGGGCAATACCAGCTCACGCTCGCCGTGGGCAACCTGAGCAGCGGCATCAACGAAAAGCTGCGCCTGGCCGAAGTGGCCGCGCCGCTGATGATCGCCACCACGCGCCAGATCAAGTGGCCGCTGTCCCTGGGGGTGATCGAAGGGCACCAGATCCGCGTGGTGTTCTGCACCATGCCCTACAGCCCGTACGCGATCCGGCCCTCCAGCCTGGGGCGCCGCTACGAGCTGATCCCGTCCGCGCTGGGCCGCACCTACCTGTCGTTCTGCAGCCGGGCCGAGCGCCGCATCCTGGTGGAGTCGGCCAACCTGAATGGCGACGAAAGTCAGAAGATCACCGACCTGTGGGCGATGCGCAAGATCGTGCAGCAGACGCGGCGGCAGGGCTACGCCATCCGCCACGCGCGCAGCAATGCCGAGAGCACGGCCTTCGCGGTGCCGGTGTTCGGCGGCGGGGTGCTGCGCGGCACGCTGGTGTATTCCACGTTCGCCAGCCAGATGGACGAGCGCATGCTCAAGCGTTTCCTGCCCCTGGTGCAGGCCACGGCGGACCGCATCGGGGAAGAGGCGGCCATCATGCCCGGCCAGCTGGGCGAGGCGCTGAACGGCCCGCACGTCTGACCCGGCGCATTGGGGCAGGAGGGGACGGCGCGCCGCCGCGCCGCGCTCGCCCTCGAGGCCATCCCAAGGCCGTCTCAGGGCAGTTCCGCCGAGCCCATGCGTCCCAGGATCACGCGCGTGCGGCCGGAGAGGTAGGCCGAGCCCGGCGCCTTCTCGAAGCGCTTGGGCTGCGGCAGCATCACCGCCAGCCGGGCGGCCTCGGCCGCGCTGAGCTTCGAGGCGCTCTTGCGAAAGTAGTGCTGCGCGGCGGCCTCGGCCCCGAACACGCCATCGCCCCATTCCACGCTGTTGAGGTAGATCTCCAGGATGCGCTGCTTGCTCAGCAACTGCTCCAGCGCCAGCGTGAGCACGAACTCCTGCCCCTTGCGCAGCAGCGTTCGTTCGCCCGACAGCAGCAGGTTCTTGGCCAGTTGCTGGGTGATGGTGGAGCCGCCGCGGATCTTGGGGTTGCGCACCGGCCGGTCGGGCTGCGCCTCCTGGCGCTTGGCGGCCTGGGCCTCGGCGCGGGCGTTGCGCTCCCAGGCCTTTTCGATCGCGTTCCAGTCCACGCCGTCGTGGTTGACGAAGCCGTCGTCCTCCGAGGCGATCACCGCGCGCTTGAGGGTGTCGGCGATCTGGCCGTAGGGCACCCACTGCTGGCGCCATTGCAGCGTGCCGTGGGCGACCTGGCCCCAGGCCTCCGAGCGCTGGAAGGCGGTGGATTCGGGGTCGATCGCCACCATGGCCGCGATGCGGCCGACGAAGAACACCTGCAGCGCCACGAAGGCCAGCAGCACCAGCCCGATCCAACGCAGCAAGCCTTTCATGCCGTGGTCTCTCCCCAGGGCGGGTCAGTGGCCGGCGGCCATGGCGGCGCGCAGCTCGGCCAGCACCTGGGCTGCGGGCGGGCGCACGCCGCGCCACAGCGCGAATGCCTCGGCCGCCTGCTCCACCAGCATGCCCAGCCCGTCGCGCGGCACCGCGCCGTGGCGGGAGGCCCAGTCCAGGAACCCCTGCGCGGCGGGGCCATACATCATGTCGTAGGCCAGGCTGCCGGCCCGCAGCACGTGGGCTGGCACCGGAATGCCGCCGCCGCCCAGGCTGCTGGCGGTGGCGTTGACGATCACATCGAAATCGGCCTCCAGCGCATGATCTTCTAGGGCGTTTAGCTCTGTTTTTTGTAGCAAAGCGAGATCGGCATGCGCCTGCACCAGCGCCTGGGCGCGGGCCGCGGTGCGGTTGACCACCACGATGCGGCGTGGCCGTTCGTGCAGCAGCGGCCCCAGCGCCCCGGCCGCCGCGCCGCCCGCGCCCACCAGCAGCACGTCGCTGCCCGCCAGGGGCACGCCGGCGTTGCGCACGATGTCGGCCACCAGGCCCAGGCCGTCGGTGTTGTCGGCGGCGATGCGGCCGTCGTCGCCGAAGGTGAGGGTGTTGGCCGCGCCGGCCAGCCGCACCCGCTCGCTGCCCTGGGCGGCCAGCCGCGCGGCGTCGAGCTTGAAGGGCACGGTCACGTTGCAGCCGCGCCCACCCGCCGCGGCGAAGTCGGCCAGGGCCTGCGGGAAGCCGTCCAGCGGTACCAGCCGGCGGGCATACGACAGGCGCTCGCCGGTGAGTTCGGCGAAGCGCGCATGGATCCAGGGCGAGCGGCTGTGCTCGACCGGGTTGCCCATCACGCAGTAGGAATCCACGGGCGAAGTCATCGGGGTGTCGTGCGGAAGAAAAGCGGCAAGGAAAGTACGGTGCAGGACGTACGGCGAAGGGGGCGCGGCGTCAGCGCACGCTGGTTTCCAGCGTCTGGTCGCGCGTGAACTTGAAGCGCGAGACCACGGCGATCTGGTCGGCCTTGGCCCGCATGGCGGGGCCGAACACGCCGAACGGACCGGCCGAGCGGGCGATGGCCTGGGCGCGGTTGTCGAGCAGGCGGTTGCCCGAGCCCTGCACGATCTCGGTCTCCAGCACCGTGCCGTCGTGGTTGACGGTCACGATCATCGTCAGCTCGCCGTAGAGCTTCTTGCCGCCCTGTTCGGGAAAGTTGTCGGTGCCCTTGTCCTCGATCTTGCGGCGCAGCCCGTCGTAGTAGATCGCGTAGACCTCCTCGCGCGTGGCGGGGCTGATGTAGCGCTTCTTGGGGCGGGCGTTCTCTTCGTTGATGCGCTTTTCGATCTCGGCCAGCAGCTTGATGAGCTGGCGGCGCTTTTCCTCCTGCGCCAGGGCGTCGGCGCTCTGGCTGGGCTGGCGCGGGTCGGGCACCGGCAGGGTGGCCAGCTGCTTGCGCAACTGGGCCAGCAGCTGGCTCTGCTGCTCCTGCATGGCGTCGAGCTTGCGCTGTGCCTCCTCGAAATCGTCGCCCACCGCCGTCAGGGCCGAGTAGGGCAGGGGGCTGGTCGCGCGGCCCTTGGCGGCCTCGCCGCCGCCGGCCAGCGACGACTGCGCGATCGCCTGGGCCTTGTCCGGCCGCTCGCTGGACTTGGCGTTGACCAGGATCACCTCCAGGGGCGTGTCCTGGAAGACGCGGTTGAAGCTCTCGGGGTCGATGAACCGCACCGACAGCAGCACCGCATGCACGGCGATGGACACGCCGAGCGCCAGCTGCAGCGTGCTGAATCGTTGGAAGAAGGCGGGCAGTTTCACGGCGCCCGATTATCCGTGCTGGCGCTGGCGCCGGCCTCGGTTTCGTTCACGTCCACCGCGATGGCGATGGGGCCGGCCACGGCTTCTTCGTCGTCCTCGCCCGCCTCGTCGCCCTGCGGCGTGGCCTCGGCGCTGTCGGCGGGGCTGTCCAGGCGCTCCAGCACGGTGCCGTTCACGTCGAGCGTGATCTCGTCGATCTCACCGAGCTTGACGCGCACCCGCGCGCCGCGCGGCAGGTTCTGCGCGCCCAGCACGGGCAGCACCAGCGGCAGCGTATCGGCCCGCACGAGGAAGCTGCCCCCTGGGCCTTCCTTGAACACGGTGGCCTCGATCTCCGCGATGCCGTTCTGCTGCAGGTACTGCAGCGTCCAGAAGCGCTCCATGCCGGCCTGGTAGCCGTTGTAGGCGCTGTAGGCCGCATCGAAGCTGCTGATGACGGAGAACAGGTCCGCGTCCTTGGGCTTGAACGGCGCGGCCAGCGCGGCGGTCTTGCCGTGGCGCACGCACGCGATGATCTGCCACTGGTTCACCAGATCCACGTAGCGGCGCAGCGGCGAGGTCGCCCAGGCGTAGCTCTTGACGCCGATGCCCGCGTGCGGCAGCGCCTTGGTGCCCATGCGCACCTTCACGCCGGGCGCCAGGCTGGCCTGGCTGCGGTAGATGCCGGGCACGCCGTGGTCGGCCAGCAGGCCGCCCCAGGTGCTGTTGGCCACGATGGCGGCCTCGGCCACGATCAGGTCCAGCGGGGCGCCGCGCCGGCGCGTGGTGATCGAGACGGTCTCGCGGCCCTGCGGCTCGGCGCCGTCGTTGCCGGTGAGGCGGAAGTTGTAGTCCGGCCGGTTGAAGGTCTCGGGCTTGCCGCGCACCACCTCGCGCTGGGCCTTGAGGCTTTGGGCCAGGCGGTACAGAAACGATAGCTGCCCGCGCAGCTCCAGCAAGCGCTGGGGGGCTTCCGGGGCCTGCACCGTGGGGTCGGTCAGCCAGGCTTCGGTGACGATGTGGTCCAGCTGGTCGTGGCGCAGGTTGGCCGCCACGGGCACGCGTTCCAGCTTGGTTTCGGTGCCGGTGACTTCGAGCGTGGCCTCGTCGATGGTCACGTAGAGCGACACGGCCGGGTTGGCGCGGCCTTCGTCCAGGGTGTAGATCTTCACCACCTCGTCGGGCAGCATGGTGATCTTGTAGCCGGGCATGTACACCGTGGACAGGCGGTTGCGCCCCAGCTGGTCGAGCGGCGTGCCCGGCACGATGGCCAGGCCCGGCGCCGCGATGTGGATGCCCAGCACCACGGTGCCCGTACCCAGGCCCTGCACCGACAGCGCGTCATCGATCTCGGTCGTCTGGGAGTCGTCGATGGAATAGGCCTGCACGGGCGCCAGCGGCAGGTCCTCGGGCGGCTGCGGCGCGGTGATGGCCGCAAAGCCGGTGCCCTTGGGAAAGTTGTCGAACAGGAAGCGCTTCCAGTGGAACTGGTAGGCCGAGTCGATGGCGCCGGCCCGCTGCAGCAGATCGAGCGGCGGCAGGTGGGTGGCGCGGCTGGCCTCCACCACGGCCTTGTACTCGGGCGCGTTCTTGTCGGGCCGGAACAGGATCTTGTAGAGCTGCTCCCGGATGGGCTGCGGGCATTCACCCCGGCCGAGCTGCTCGGCCCAGTCGGCGATCTGCTGCAGCACGAGTTTCTTTTTCTCGATGGCGGCCAGCGCCTGCTGCAGGATCTCGGCCGGTGCCTTTTTGAAGCGGCCCTTGCCCGCGCGGCGGAAGTAGTGCGGCGCCTCGTACAGCGCGAACAGCGCGCCGGCCTGCTGGACCAGGGTGGCGTTCTCGGAGAAATAGTCCCGCGCCAGATCGGCGAAGCCGAATTCGTCCTCGGGGGCGAACTCCCAGGCCAGGTCGAGTTCGATCGACGCGGCCACGGCCTGCGCCTGGGCGAGCATCTCGGCTGGGGCGGGTTTTTCGAACCGGATCAGCAGGTGGGCGGCCTTGACCTTCACCCGTTTGCCCGAGTCGAGCTCGATCTGGGCGGAGCTTTCGGCCTCGGAAAGGATGCGTCCGGCGAGAAATTTGCCGGCTTCTTCAAACAATGCATGCATGGGCGGGATTGTCCCATGGGCGCCCGAGGGGCCGAACGGGCGGCCCTGCCTATGATCGGCCCTTTGCCTCGGCCAACCGCCCCATGCCTTTGTTCAACGCTTTCGCCGCCGCGCTGGCCACCGTGGCCGTGGCGCTGCCGTTCCTGTTCGCGTACACCCAGGCGCCGCTGTCCAATTTCTGGTCGCTGATGGTGTCGGGCGCGTGCGCCCTCGTGCTGGCGGGCCTGGCGATCGGCGCGACCCGGGTGTCGCCGGCCCGGGGCGGGCTGCGCCGCGGGGCCGCCTGGGTGCTCGCGGGCGGGTTGGTGCTGGCAGCGGTGCTGGCCTCCGGGGTGGGGCTGGTGCAGTTCTTCTGGGGCGACGTGGGCGCGGCGCCGTGGATCTACCCCTCCACGCCGGGGCTGGCGCTGGGCAATCTGCGCCAGCGCAACCAGCAGGCCTCGCTGCTGGGCATGGGCGCCTGGGCCCTGGCCTGGATGGTGGGCCGCCTGCAGGCGGCGCTGCCCGGCACCCGCCAGCCATGGCGGCCCGTGGCCGCGGGCGTGCTGGCCGCCTGGGCGCTGATGCTCATCAGCACGGCGGATGCGGCCACCGCCTCGCGCACCGGCATCCTCGAATGGGGCGTGATGCTCGGGCTGCTGGTGCTCTGGCGCCACTCCCTGGGCGGCCTGCCCCTGGCCTTCGCCGCCACGGGAGGGCTGCTGTACGCGCTGGCGGCCTGGGCGCTGCCCTGGATGCTGGAGCGCTGGGCGGGCGTGTCGATGGACGGGCTGTTCCAGCGGCTGGCGGACGAGGGCCAAGGCTGCGTCAGCCGCACCGTGCTGTGGTCCAACATGCTCCACCTGATCGCGCAAAAGCCCTGGACCGGCTGGGGCTGGGGCGAGATGGCCTATGCCCACTACAGCACGCTGTTCCCGGGCGAGCGGTTTTGCGTGCTGCTGGACAACGCCCACAACCTGCCGCTGCACCTGGCCGTCGAGCTGGGCCTGCCCGTGGCGGGCGGGCTGTGCCTGCTGGCGCTTTGGGGCGTGTGGCGCCTGGCGCCCTGGCGCGAGACCGATCCGGTGCGACAGCTGGCCTGGGGCGTGCTGGCCATCGTGGGCGTGCACAGCCTGCTGGAGTTTCCGCTGTGGTACGGCCCGTTCCAGCTGGCCACGGGGTTCGCGTTGCTGCTGCTCGTGCGCCCGGCGCGGCCCTGGCGGCCCGGGCCGGCCTGGATCGCCGCCGCCGCGCTGGCCGGGGGTGCTGCGTTGGCCTTCGGGGGGCTGCTGGTGCGCGACTACGAACGGGTCAGCCAGCTCTACCGCGCCGTGCCCGACCGCGACCCGGCCTACCGCGAAGACACCGCCCGCAAGGTGCTGGGCGATATCGCCTTCTTCCGCGGCACGGCCGATTTCGCCACCGTGACGACGACACCCGTGACCGCGCAGAACGCGGCCGACGTCCACACCCGGGCCACGCGGCTGCTGCACTACTCGCCCGAGCCCCGCGTCATCGAGGCGGTGCTGGCCAGTGCGGCATTGCTTGGGCGCACGGACGAGGTGGATTTCCACACGGTGCGCTACCGCATCGCCTATCCGCAGGAGTACGCGCGCTGGGCGGCCAGCCACCCGGCCGCCGCGGCCTCCGCCCCGCTGCCTTGATGCCCTGACCGCCCCTCAGGCCAGGCCGCAGAACCGCGCCACCGTGCCGATGTGCGCGGGAAAGTCGCTCAAGGCATGGTCGCCGCCCTCCAGCAGGACCACCTGCGCGGCGGCATAGCGGCCCGCCATTTCGCGCCAGTCCAGCAGCTCGTCGCCCTTGGCGATGATGGCCAGCTCCGGGCCGGCCGGGGGCCGGCCCCGCATGTCCAGCGCGCGCAGCTCGGCGATGTATTCGGGGCGGAAGAAAAAGCGTTCGGCCGGGTCGTGCCATGCGGTCTGCTCGCCGATGTAGCGTTCCAGGTCGCGCGCCGGGTCCACGGCGGGGTTCAGCAGCACGCTCGGGCAGCGGGTCTGCTGCGCCACCCAGCTCGCGTAGAACCCGCCGAGCGAGGAGCCCACCACCGCCATCGTCCCCTGCGGCCAGTCCGCGATGCCCTGCGCCACGAGGCCCATGGCCGCCCGGGGCGAGGGCGGCAACTGCGGGCACCAGAAATGCACGCCCGGATGGTGGGCGGCCACGTGCGCCGCCATCTGCCGGGCCTTGGCCGACTGGGGCGAGGAGCGAAAGCCGTGCAGGTAAAGCAGGTGGGTGGTGGGCATGGTGGGAGGCGCGGCGGCGTGGAGCGATGCAGGCAATGGTGCGGCAGTGCCGGGGGCCTTCGATTGTGCCGGGACGGCGGCGCCTTCGGCCGGCCGGATAATCGCGCCCCATGTCCGCCGTCTTCGACAAACCCTCCCTGCTGCAGCGCGTCCTGCCCCTGTTCCGTGGCTTCGACTGGCTGCTCATCCTGGTGCTGTTGATGCTGGCATCGACCGGGCTGGTGGCCATGTATTCCTCGGGCTACGACCACGGCACGCGCTTTTACGACCATGGCCGCAACATGCTGCTGGCCGCCGGCATCCTGTTCGTGGTGGCGCAGGTGCCGCCCCAGCGGCTGATGGCGATGGCCGTGCCGCTGTACACGGTGGGGGTGGCGCTGCTGGTGGCGGTGGCGCTGTTCGGCATCACCAAGAAGGGTGCGCAGCGCTGGATCAACCTGGGGCTGGTCATCCAGCCCAGCGAGCTGCTCAAGATCGCCATGCCGCTCATGCTGGCCTGGTGGTTCCAGCGGCGCGAGGGCCAGCTGCGGCCGCTGGACTTCGTGGTGGCCGGCGCGCTGCTGGCGGTGCCGGTGGGGCTCATCATGAAGCAGCCCGACCTGGGCACCTCGCTGCTGGTGCTGGCGGCCGGGCTGTCGGTGATCTTCTTCGCCGGCCTGCCCTGGAAGCTGGTGCTGCCGCCCGTGCTGATCGGGGGCATCGGCATCGCCCTCATCGTGTGGTTCGAGCCCCAGCTGTGCGCCGACGGGGTGCGTTGGCCCGTGCTGCACGACTACCAGCAGCAGCGCATCTGCACCCTGCTGGACCCCACGCGCGATCCGCTGGGCAAGGGCTTTCACATCATCCAGGGCATGATCGCCATCGGCTCGGGGGGCTTTTGGGGCAAGGGCTTCATGGCCGGCACGCAGACCCACCTGGAGTTCATTCCCGAGCGCACGACCGACTTCATCTTCGCCGCGTTCTCCGAGGAGTTCGGGCTGGCCGGCAACCTGTTCCTGATCGTGTGCTTCCTGATGCTGGTGTGGCGGGGCCTGGCCATCGCGGTCGGGGCCACCACGCTGTTCTCGCGCCTGATGGCCGGCGCGGTGTCGATGATCTTCTTCACCTACGCCTTCGTGAACATGGGCATGGTGAGCGGCATCCTGCCCGTGGTGGGCGTGCCGCTGCCCTTCGTGAGCTACGGCGGCACCGCCATGGTCACGCTGGGGCTGGCTCTGGGCGTGCTGATGTCCATCGCGCGGGCGCAGCGCATTCCGTTGAACGAGCGCACATGAAAAAGCCGGCCAGGCGGCCGGCTGTGTCGGGCGTGGCCGGGCGGCTCAGGCCTGCAGCGGCTCGTGCGCGGTCTCGCGGGCGACCAGCAGGGCCACCAGCGTGAGGCCCAGCGCGGCCGTCACGTAGAGCGACACCGCCACCGTCGAGCCGTACGACTTGAACAGCGAGGCGATGATGAGCGGCGCGAAGCCGCCACCCAGGATGCCTGCCAGCGTGTAGGCCAGCGAGGCGCCGGCATAGCGCACCCGGTTGGGAAACTGCTCGGTCACGAAGGCGGCCTGCGGGCCGTACATCATGGCGTGGATCAGCAGGCCGCCGACCACCGCCGCGCAAATGGCGAGCGGCTGCGCCCGGTCCATCAGCACGAAGAACACGAAGGCCCAGGCGATGCCCAGCAGCGCGCCGGCGATGTACACCGGGCGCCGGCCGATGCGGTCCGACAGCGCGCCGAACCACGGCACGGCGAGGGCGTTGCACGCCGCGCCGATCATGGTGGCGGTGAGCGCCAGCGGGCGCGACAGGTGCAGCACCGTGGTCACGTAGGTCAGGGTGAAAACCACGACCAGCGCATACAGCACGTCCGAGCCGATGCGCGAGCCGCCGGCCACCAGCAGGCGCCGCCAGTGCTGCGAGAACACCTCCTTGATGGGCGTCTTGGCCGTGGCCTGGTGGGCCTCCATTTCGCGGAACACCGGCGTCTCGTCGACGCCGCGGCGCAGCCACAGGCCGAACAGCACCAGCGCCACGCTGGAGACGAAGGGAATGCGCCAGCCCCAGGCCTGGAAGTCTTCGGGGCTCAGCCAGGCCGAGACCAGGGCGATGAAGCCGGTGCCAATCAGCGTGCCGCACGACGGGCCGACCTGCGTGAACGAGGCGTTGCGCCCGCGCTCGGTGGGCTTGCCGTGCTCCATCGACAGCAGCACCGCGCCGGCCCATTCGCCGCCGAGCGCCACGCCCTGCACGAAGCGCAGCGCCACCAGGGCGATGGGCGCCCAGATGCCCCAGGTGCCGTACGTGGGCAGCAGCCCCATCAGCCCGGTCGAGACGCCCATGATCACCAGCGTGGCCACCAGCACGAAGCGCCGGCCCAGCCGGTCGCCCAGATGGCCGAACACCATGCCGCCCAGCGGCCGGGAGATGTAGCCCACGGCATAGGTGGAGAACGCGAGGATGGTGCCGGTGAGCGGGTCGAAGGACGGAAAGAAGATGGCGTTGAAGACCAGCGCCGCCATGATGTTGTAGACCGTGAAGTCGTACCACTCGAGCGTGGTGCCGACCGAGCTGGCCATGGCAAGTCGGCCCATCTTGGGGGCGGCGGGGGGAGCGTGGGCGACGCCCTGGGGAACTGCACGCATGGGAGGATCTCCGGTGAAAGGCGATGAAGGAAAAATCGGGGGCGCAGGGGCCGGGAATGGCAGATGGGATCAGCCCAGGTCGGCCCGCGTGAGCTTCCAGCCCAGCGTGTACTGGGCCGCCGCCACGGCATCGGCCTGCAGCAGCGCACCAGCGCGCGCCAGGGCCTCGCGGTGCGCGTCGGCATGGCCGGTTTCCACCACCATGAGCGGCTGCAGCACGCGGCCTTCGGTGCGCTCCGTGGGCAGGGGCGTGCTCAGCACCGGGTCCGGCACCAGCAGGTACGACTGCACGAAGCCGGGCACCTGCGCGAGCTGGGTGCCGGCCTGCACGGCGCGCGCCACCAGTGCGGCGCGGTCATCGGCCGGCGGCAGGGCCAGCACGCTCAGGTGGCTGCCGGAGCCGAACCCGGTTGCGGCCTCCACCGCGCACACGCGGCGCATCGGGTCCCGCATGCGGCCCAGGTTGGTGACCGACCAGGGCGTCTGCCGGCCGAACGCGGCGCGGTACGCATCGGACGTGAAGGCCGCGAGCGACTGCGTGCGGTACAGGCCCAGGTACTTGCGGCCACCCTGCCGTGAAACGTAGCGGGCGCCGGAGAGAAAACCGTCGATGCGCACGCGCTCTTCGACATGCTCGCGGTCATACCACTGGTTGAAGTCGGCCTCGTCGGCGGCATCGACATCGGCAGCCACGAAAAGCATGCCGTGCACGGTGCCGGGGGCGGCGGAGGGAAGGTTCTGGGAAGCCATGGGCACTTGCGATTCCTTGCAAAAAGACCAGGGAATCATCGGCCGCGCATCGGCGTGCCACAAACGGGTTTTTTTGCCCTGCGGCCATCAGAATTACTTGTCGGGTCGGATGCTTTTTCTGCACCAAATCAGGGTTCACCCTCTGTGCCCGGCGTCCGGAATGGTGCGGACAGCGAGGCAGCGAAGCGCTCGGATTCGCTGCACGCCAGCTCGGCCGCGCGGCGGATGGCGGCCGAGCCGCTGGCGTCCAGATGGCTCACCACGATGCGCTGGGGCGGCAGGGGCGTGTCGCACGCGATCACGCGCAGGTCGCCGCGCTCGATCTCCTCGCGCACGGGTGGCAGCGGGATCAGCGCGTTGCCGAACCCCGACTGCACCAGCCGCACGATCGCCGCCATCGAACTCACGCAATGCACCTTGCCCACGGGCATGCTGGCCTGCCGGTACAGCTGCTTGAGCGCCTGGTGGGGCTGCGATCCCGGGCTCATGGTCAGCACCGGCTGCAGCAGCAGGTGGGCGATGCGGCCTTCGTCGGGCTGGGGCGCGGAGGCGCCGGCGCCCACCCAGCCCATGGCCATCGGCGGGCAGGCCATGTTGACGATCTCGGCGCTGGCCATGGGGTCGGTCTGCAGCGCGATGTCGATCGCGCCGATCTGCAGGCGCTCGTGCAGGGCGAGGGTGGTTTCCGAGGTCAGCTGCACTTCGATGCCCGGGTGCAGGCGCTGCAGCGTGCCCAGGAAATCCACCAGCCAGGTGTGCACCACGCTCTCGATCGCGCCGATGCGCACCAGGCCCAGAAGCTCCTGCTGCGGGTGCCCGAGCGCGATCATCTCGCGCTGCAGCTCCAGCATGCGCTCGCCATAGTCCAGCAGCCGCAGGCCCACGGGCGTGAGCCGCAGGTCGCGCGGGTCGCGCTCGAACACGCGGGCGCCGATCTCTTCCTCCAGCGAGGCGATGCGGTTGGAGATGGCCGCCTGCGTCACGTGCAGCCGCTCGGCCGCGGCGCGGAAGCTCCCGAGCCGCGCGATCCAGAGAAAGGCTTCGACGAAGCGGGTGTTCATCGCGCGCAGGGCCCTGGCCGCAAGCGTTTCAGCCCGCGCGCAGGCAGGCTTCGATGGCGCGGCCCACCTGCAGCACGCGCGCATCGGCGCCGTGCACGCCGCCCACGGACAGGCCCACGGGCAGTTCGCCGGGCGCCTGGCAGGGAAGGGAGAGCGCGCAGCCATCCAGGAAATTGAGCACCGTCGTGTTGCGCAGCACCAGCCCGTTGGTTGCGAAGAACCGGGCATCGTCGCCGGTGAGGTCCGCCAGGCGCGGCGCGCGCACGGCCACGGTGGGCATCAGCCAGGCATCGAGGTCGCGCAGGCGCTCGCGGGCGGTGGCTTGCAGGCGCAGCCGCGCGTCCTGCAGATCGATGTAGTCGGCCGCGGAAATCGCGGCGCCGCGGCGGGTGCGCTGGGCGACGCGGTGGTCGTACTGCGCCTCTTGGGCCGGGTCTTCCAGTCGCGCGCGGTGCACCTGCCAGGCCTCGGCGGCGATCAGCCCGCCCGCGGCGTTGAGCGAGGGCAGCTGGTGCAGTTCGGTGAAGCCGAAGCGCACGATGCGTGCGCCGGCGGCGGACAGGCGCTGGAGCGCGCCGTCGAAGGCGGCCGCCACCTCGGGCTCGACGCCGTCCATGACGAAGTCGTCCGTCACGCCCAGGCGCAGCCCGGCCAGCGGTGCGGCGCGGGTGTCCAGCGCCTCGCCGCTCAGGATGGCATCGACGAGGGCGCAGCAGTCCACGCTGCGGGCCAGCGGGCCGGCCGAGTCCAGGCTGCGCGACAGCGGATAGGCCCCGGCCAGCGGCACCCGGCGGGCGGTGGGCTTGAAGCCCGTGAGCCCGCAGAACGCGGACGGAATGCGGATCGAGCCGCCCGTGTCGGTGCCCAGCGCCACGGTGGCCAGATCGAGCGCCACGGTGGCGGCGCCGCCGGAGGTGGAGCCCCCGGTGATGCGGCTCGGATCGTGCGGGTTGGCTGGCGTGCCGTAGTGGGGATTGAGCCCCAGGCCCGAGAAGGCGAACTCGCTCAGGTTGGTGCGACCGAGCAGCACTGCGCCTGCGGCGCGCAGGCGGGCCACCGCGACGGCGTCGGCCTGGGCGGGTGCCCCGGCCATCACGGCCGATCCGGCTCGGGTCACCTGGCCCTGCACGTCGAACAGGTCCTTGATCGAGACGGGCAGGCCCGCCAGCGGCGAGGGCACGTGCCCGCCCGCACGGGCGGCGTCGCTGGCGCGGGCTGCGTGCAGCGCGGCTTCGGCATCGACCTCGCCCACATAGGCGTGCCCGTCCGCCGCGCGGTGCGTGGCGATGCGCGCGAGCGCCGCCTCGACCAGCGCCACGCTGGTGGTGTCGCCCCGGGCCAGGGCCTCGGCCTGTTCGCGGACGGTGGGGTGGCGGGTGGTGGCGAGGGCATTCATCGGGCGATCTCCAGGGCTTGGGTGGCGTAGTGGTGGTGCAGGCTGCGGTTCAGAACGGGGTCGTGCAATTCCAGCTCGAAGGCCTCGCCCCAGCCGAGTTCGCCGATCACCGCATGGGTGCCGCAGAACATGGCCGTGTGGGCGGACAGGCCGTCTGCCGCATTCCATTTTTGCATCAGCTCGGCGGGGGGCAGGAGGTGGGCCAGGGCGCCTTCCTGGTACAGCGCGCGCACGCCGTCGCGGGTGCGCCAGCAGCGGGTGACCAACTGGTCCCAGTGGCCCTGCACCTCCGACAGCTTCCACAGGGTGCGGCCCACGGGCTTGGCGCACATCTGCTTGGACACCGTGACGTCGTAGGCCTCGACGGTGCGGTCCGTGTGGTCCGAGCCGATGCCCACGAGCACGCCGTGCGCCTCGCTGGCCAGCAGCACGCATTCCACCTCGCCGCTGGAGTCATGGCCCGGAACCTGCACCGTGCTGCCCGTGTCGAGCAGCTGGCTGGCCACGCGGTAGAAGGTGGGCACCGTGGAGGGCGGCTTGACGCCGATCGCGGCCAGTTCGGCGATGTGGTGGTCCACCGCCGCGCGGTCGCGGCCGGCCCAGCCGGCGATGACGAGGTGGCGGATGTCCAGGGTGACCGGCCCGTGGCCGGCGAGATCGAAGGTGTGCTGGGGCATGGTGGGGCAACGAAAGGGCGGAAGGATCAAAGTGCGCGGGTGATCGCGCGGCGGAAATCTTCGATGTGGCGCTGCATCGCGGCGGCGGCGGCATCGGGGTCGTGGCGCTCGAGCGCGGCCAGGATGTCCTGGTGCTCGTCGTGGATGCGCACGCTGTGCCCAGCCTCCGAGAGCGTCAGAAACCAAAAGCGCGCCTGCTGTTCGTGCAGCCGGCGCAGCAGGTCGGCCAGCACGGTGTTGCGGGCGGCGGCCGAGATCGCGCTGTGAAAGCGAAGGTCCAGCGCCATCAGTGCAGGCACGTCGTGCGCGGCCAGGAGCGCCGGGGCCTCGCCCAGCAGGTGGCGCATGGCGGCCAGTTCAGCGGGCCGGACCCGCTCGGCCGCCAGGCGCACGCACAGAGTCTCGTTGCAGGCGCGCACCTCGATCATGTCCAGCACCTCGTCCAGCGACAGCGGCGCCACCACGATGCCCTTGCGCGGCAGGATGGTCACGAGCCCTTCCATCTCCAGCCGGTGCAGCGCCTGGTGAATGGGCGTGCGGCCCAGGCCGAGCAGCGTGCCCAGCGCGCCTTCGTTGATCTGCGCGCCGGGCGCCAGCTCGCAGGCAATGATGCGGCGCTTGATGTCGGCGTAGGCCTGCTCGCGCAACTGGGCACCGCCGCCGGGTGCGGCGGGAGGGGAGGGCTGGGGCAGGGCGGGCATCGGGGATGGGTAAATTCGACTAAACTCAAATGATATATCAGTGAAATATCACTGAGTCGTCTTAGCCATCGCCGATTCGCGCCGGCATGGCCGCGCCGCCGGGTGGGATGCTTGCAAAGCGCCATGCCGGCAGGCACCAAGGCTTCTAGAATCCGCCCATGATCTCCCGCGAACCCACCATCGAACGCCTGTCCGTCGCCCGCCGCCTGCTCCTGGAGCCTTTCGGCCTCGACGAAACCCATCTGGCGCGCGCGCTCGCCGACATCCGGGCCCATCAAGTGGACGATGCCGACCTGTATTTCCAATACACCCGCAGCGAGGGATGGAGCCTGGAAGAAGGCATCGTCAAGACCGGTTCGTTCAGCATCGACCAGGGCGTCGGTGTGCGGGCCGTGAGCGGCGAGAAGACGGCCTTCGCGTATTCCGACGACATCTCCGAGGCCTCCTTGCTCGATGCCGCCCGCACCGTGCGGGCGATCTCGGCGGCCTCTCAGGAAAAGCGGGCGAAGATCTCGCTCAAGAAGATCTCCGCCAGCCGATCGCTCTATCCCGGCACCGATCCCATCGCGTCGCTGGACAGCACGGCCAAGGTGGCGCTGCTGGAAAAGGTGGAGCAGCAGGCCCGCGCCAAGGACCCGCGCGTGGCCCAGGTGATGGCGGGCCTGGCCAGCGAATACGACGTGGTGCTGGTGGCGCGCTCCGACGGCACGCTGGCTGCCGACGTGCGCCCGCTGGTGCGCCTGTCTGTCACCGTGATCGCCGAGCAGGCCGGCCGCCGCGAGGTGGGCTCGGTTGGCGGGGGAGGGCGCTTTGGCCTGGCCTATTTCGATGATGCGCAGATCACCCAGTACGTCGATGAGGCCGTGAACGCCGCCCTCGTCAATCTGGAGTCGCGCCCTGCGCCCGCGGGCGAGATGACCGTGGTGCTCGGCCCCGGGTGGCCTGGCGTGCTGCTGCACGAGGCCGTGGGCCACGGGCTGGAGGGCGATTTCAACCGCAAGGGCTCGAGCGCCTTCAGCGGTCGCATCGGCCAGCGCGTGGCGGCCAAGGGCGTGACGGTGCTGGACGACGGCACCCTGGCCGACCGCCGCGGCTCGCTCAACGTGGACGACGAAGGCCACGCCAGCCAGCGCAACGTGCTCATCGAGGACGGCATCCTCAAGGGCTACATCCAGGATTCGATGAACGCGCGCCTTTCGGGCGTGGCGCCCACCGGCAACGGCCGGCGCGAGAGCTACGCGCACATTCCCATGCCCCGCATGACCAACACCTACATGCTGGGCGGCGACAAGGACCCGGCGGAGATCGTCGCGAGCATGAAGCGCGGCCTCTACGCCACCAACTTCGGCGGCGGCCAGGTGGACATCACCAGCGGCAAGTTCGTGTTCTCGGCCAGCGAAGCGTATTGGGTCGAGAACGGCAAGATCCTGTATCCGGTCAAGGGCGCGACCATCGTCGGCAGCGGTCCGGAATCCCTCAAGAAGGTGACGCTCATCGGCAACGACATGGCGCTCGACAGCGGCGTGGGCACCTGCGGCAAGGAAGGCCAGAGCGTGCCGGTCGGCGTGGGCCAGCCCACGCTGCGCATCGACGGCCTGACGGTCGGCGGCACCGCATAAGGCCCCGGGCGGCGACGGACCTTCCAGGCGTGCACCCACCATGCCTGACCCGTCGTCCAGCCAACTGCTGAACACCGCACAGTCGTTCGGCGATGTGAGCCGGCTGCTGCGCGAAGGCGTGGCCGATGAGGAGTCCCGCCAGTTCCGCGATGCGCTGACGTCGCTGTCCGCGCTCATCGAAGATGCGGCGCACCTGCGCCGCGCCTGCGCCGATCCCTCCGCCATCTTCTGGAGCCTGGAGCACCTGAAGCGCGCCGCGCGCGAGCACCAGTTCTTCCTCACCGGGCTGGGCTCCGCCTGGCATGCGCTCTACGAGCTGGGGGCCTACCAGCAGGCCCTGAAAGACCTGCGCGATGCCATCGAGATCTGGCACCAGGCACTGACCCGCCAAAGCCGCAGCGAGCCGGCCTGCTTCGATGCGTTCGAGCGCCTGGCCTGGCGCACCCTGGGCGAGGCGATGCTGGTCATCGACATGTACGAGCAGGGCGGGGCGATGCTCAGCGAGCCTTCTCCAGAGCCCGCCGCGGCCCGGCGGCGCTCGATGCTGGCGCGCCTGCGCCGCTGGTTGGCGGGGCGTGGGCGATGAAAGCGCGGCACCCCGCTTGTGGCAGCGCTGCAACGCGCCGGGGATGTTGCGGCGCAAAAATCGGTGTTACATTGCCACCGATGCAAGTGCGTAGCGCGTTTTATTTTTGGTTTTACTTCTCTGTCCCAGGCGGATGAGAGGTCAGCGCGCAACCACCCGAGCCCCCTCCTCTAGAAACCGCCGAAGCTGAAAAGCCCGGCGGTTTTTTGTTTTCCGCTCCCCCTTTTTTCCGATCCAACCCACGAGGACGCAACCATGACGGCCACTGCCAACCCCACCAGCGATGCCTGGTACCGCGACGTCGAGAAGACCAGCCAGACCGACGACGAACGTATCAAGGACATCACCGTGTTGCCCCCTCCAGAACATCTGATCCGCTTCTTCCCCATCCGGGGAACGGCGGTGGAATCCCTGATCACGCGCACGCGGCGCGGCATCCAGGACATCATGGCGGGCCGGGACGACCGCCTGCTGGTGGTGATCGGCCCCTGCTCCATCCACGACCCGGCCGCCGCGCTGGAATACGCGCGGCGCCTGAAGGCGGTGCGCGAGCAGTACGCCGACACGCTGGAGATCGTGATGCGCGTGTACTTCGAGAAGCCCCGCACCACGGTGGGCTGGAAGGGGCTGATCAACGATCCGTACCTGGACGAGAGCTACCGCATCGACGAAGGCCTGCGCATCGCGCGCCAGCTGCTCATCGACATCAACCGCATGGGCGTGCCGGCCGGCAGCGAGTTCCTGGACGTGATCTCGCCCCAGTACATCGGCGACCTCATCAGCTGGGGCGCCATCGGCGCGCGCACCACCGAAAGCCAGGTGCACCGCGAACTGGCCTCGGGCCTGTCGGCGCCCATCGGCTTCAAGAACGGCACGGACGGCAACATCCGCATCGCCACCGACGCGATCCAGTCCGCCAGCCGCGGCCACCACTTCCTGTCGGTGCACAAGAATGGGCAGGTGGCCATCGTCAACACGCAGGGCAATCCCGACTGCCACGTGATCCTGCGCGGCGGCAAGGCGCCGAACTACGACGCGGCCAGCGTCGCCGCGGCCTGCCAGGACCTGGAGGCCGCCAAGCTGCCCGCCACGCTGATGGTGGATTGCAGCCATGCCAACAGCAGCAAGCAGCACGAAAAGCAGCGCGACGTGGCGCGCGAGATCGGCGCGCAGATCGCGGGCGGCTCGCGCTGCGTGTTCGGCGTGATGATCGAGAGCCACCTGACTGCCGGTGCTCAGAAATTCACGCCGGGCAAGGACCAGCCGGGCGCCCTGGAGTACGGCAAGAGCATCACCGATGCCTGCCTGGGCTGGGACGATTCGCTGTCGGCGCTGGCCGACCTGTCGGCGGCCGTGGCCGCCCGCCGCGCCCGCTGAAAACCAGGGACCGGGGCAGCGGCGTGCGATGTAAGCTCGATGGCCCCGCCGCGGGCATCGGCTTGCGTGGCCGGCCTTGGCCCCACCTCAACCAGGAAAACAATCCATGCGCAGAGAAGTCTCGATCACCCTGGCGCCGGGCCAGGAATTCCGTTTCGACCTGGAAGGCTCGCAGCCTTTGAGCAATGAAGACGCCCGCCGCTGGCTGGACGAGGCGTTCATCAGCCTGGAGTGCGAGCCCCTGCGGGCCAGCGGCAAGGTGCTGCTGGCCGACAAGGTGCTCACGGTGGCACAGGCCGCCGGGGCCCCGCTGCTGGCCGATGCGCAATGGGGCCGGCAGTTCGCCGAGGCTGCCAGCGCCGCACTGGCCCGCCCGATCGTGCGGGTGGATGTCCCGGCCATGGCCGTGACGTATTGAAGAGGGGCGGAGGGTCGCCTTCTGCGCTATCGGCCGAATCGGCTTTCAGTGCATATTCTTCTAGGGCATATTGCTATTATTTTGATAGCGAATCAATGAGCTTGCCGTGGATGCCGCCGAAGCTGCCATTGCTCATGCACACGATGTGATCGCCCGGCCGGGCCGCCTGGGTGATCTGTCCGATCAGCGTGCCGATGTCCGCCGCCGTCCGGGCCTTGTCGCCCAGCGGCGCGAGCACCTGGGCCGCGTCCCAGTCCAGGCCGGCGGTGTGGCAGAACGCTAGGTCGGCCGGCTCCAGCGCCCAGGGCAGCTGCGATTTCATGGTGCCCAGCTTCATGGTGTTGCTGCGCGGCTCGAATGCCGCGAGGATGCGCGCCGCCGGGCCCACGCTGCGGCGCAGGCCGTCCAGCGTGGTGCGCAGGGCGGTCGGGTGGTGGGCGAAGTCGTCGTACACCGCGATGCCGTGCACGGTGCCGCGCAGTTCCATGCGCCGCTTCACGTTCTGGAACCGCGCCAGTGCACGGCCGGCCTCTGCCGGCGCCACGCCCACGTGGTGGGCGGCGGCGATGGCGGCCAGCGCATTCAACTGGTTGTGCACCCCGGTCAGCGCCCATTCCACGCGGGCCACGGTCCGGCCCTGGTGGAGCACATCGAAGGCGTGCGGCTCGCCCTGGGCCGTGAAGTCGCTCACCAGCGCGCCGAAGCTCGCCACCTCGCTCCAGCAGCCGGCATGCAGCACGCGGGCCAGGCTTTCCTCCAGCCCGTTGACCACCACGCGGCCCGAGGGCGGCACCGTGCGCACCAGGTGGTGGAACTGCCGCTCGATGGCCGGCAGGTCGTCGAAGATGTCCGCGTGGTCGAATTCCAGGTTGTTCAGCACCGCGGTGCGGGGGCGGTAGTGCACGAACTTGCTGCGCTTGTCGAAGAACGCGGTGTCGTATTCGTCCGCCTCGATCACGAACACGGGCGCATCGCCCGCCACGCCCGGGCCGGGCACCGGACGGCGCGCGGCGCCCAGCCGGGCCGAGACGCCGAAATCCAGCGGCACGCCGCCCACCAGGAAGCCGGGCTGCAGGCCCGCGCATTCCAGAACCCAGGCCAGCATCGACGTGGTGGTCGTCTTGCCGTGGGTGCCCGCCACGGCCAGCACGTGCCGGCCCTGCAGCACGTGCTCGGCAAGCCACTGGGGGCCGCTGGTGTAGGCGGCACCGGCGTCGAGGATGGCCTCCATCAGGGGGAATTTCGGCGTGCCGCCGGGCAGGCGCGCCCGGCTGACCACGTTGCCGATCACGAACGCATCGGGCGCCAGCGCCATCTGGTCCGCGCCGTAGCCTTCGATCAGTTCGATCCCTAAGGCGCGCAACTGGTCGCTCATCGGGGGGTACACGCTGGCGTCGCAGCCGGTGACCTTGTGGCCTGCTTCGCGCGCCAGTGCCGCCAGGCCCCCCATGAACGTGCCGCAGATGCCCAGAATGTGAATATGCATGGGCGCAGATTCTAAGGTTCCAGGGCTGCAGGGCCGCCCGCGCACATCCCTCTTGCCTTGATAGCTACATTTTCAATAGCAAGCTCCACGATGGGGTGCACCATGCCCCTGCCGGATGCGGGCGTTTTCCCGGGCCGCCTTCTTGCATTGAGGCCACAATGGACCCTTCCCCCCACCCGATCGCCGCCATGCCAAACGCCCTCGCCACCGAGATCGCCAACGCCGCGGCCCGCATGGTCGTCGAAGAAGGCCTGGAATGGGGCCCGGCCAAACGCCGGGCCGTTCGCCAACTGGGCCTGCCCACCCGCACACCGCTGCCCGACAACGATCTGATCGAGGACGCCGTGCGCGAGTACATCGGCCTGTTCTGTGCCGACACCCAGCCCCAGGAATTGCTCGCGCTGCGGCAGCTGGCGCTGATCTGGATGGAGCGCATGGAGACGTTTCGCCCGCACTTGGGCGGAGCGGTGTGGCATGGCACGGCGACCCGGCTGTCCGACATTTATCTGCAGTTGTTCTGCGACGACTGCAAATCTGCCGAGATCGCGCTGATCGACCACCATGTGGACTACGAGCCGCGCACCGTCACCGGCTTCCATGGCGAGTCGGTCGAGGCATTGAGCCTGTCCAGCCATTCGCCGGTGCTGGGCGAGATGATCGGCGTGCACCTTTTGATCTATGACCTGGATGACCTGCGCGGCGCATTGCGCCCCGATGCGCGGGGCCGGGCACCGCGCGGAGACATTCGCGCCGTGCGCAAGCTGTTGGAAAGCCCTCCCGAATGAATGTGTCACCGCCCTCCGATACGGGCACCCCTTTGTCCCCACCGGACACCCACCCAGCCCCCGCGGCCGGGTCCGATGCTGCGCCCCAGGCTTCGCGCCGCAGGCTGATGGCGTATGCCGGCGTGGCCGCCGCCGCCGGGCTGGGCGGCGCAGGGCTGGCGTGGTGGCGGTTCCAGCCGCACGCGGTGCTGTCCGGCGCCGAAGCGGCCCTGTGGACCCAACAATTCGAGGCGCCCTCGGGCGGCGAGCCCTTGGCGATGGAGCGTTTTCGCGGCAAGCCGCTCCTGGTGAACTTCTGGGCCACGTGGTGCCCGCCCTGCGTGGACGAGCTGCCGCTTTTAAATGCCTTCTACCGGGAACATGCCGCCAAAGGCTGGCAAGTCGTGGGCCTGGCGATCGACCAGCCCTCGTCCGTGAGGCAGTTCCTGGGGCGCCTGCCGCTGGATTTCCCGGTGGGACTGGCGGGGCTTTCGGGCACCGAACTGGGCCGTTCGCTGGGCAATCTCACTGGAGGCCTGCCTTTCAGCGTGCTGATGGGCGCAGATGGCAGCATCGTGCACCGTAAAATGGGCCAGGTCACCGCAGAAGACCTCACCCAATGGGCTTCCCTGGGATAGCGGTCTGCAATCCACCGCGAAGATCAATGAATTTGCGCCCAAATACCGGCCATAGGTCGAATTTGGGGTAAATTCGCGCCCTATTTTGTTTTTGGCGTTGGAGTTCCCCATGGATTTGCGAAAACTCAAGACCTTGATCGACCTCGTGTCCGAGTCGAATGTGTCAGAACTCGAGATCACCGAGGCAGAAGGCAAGGTCCGCATCGTCAAGAGCGGCGGTGCGGTGGTCCAGCAATATGTGGCAGCACCCGCCCAGCAGGCCCCGGCCCCCGCGGCGGCTGCCGCAGCGCCGGTGGCCGAACTGCCCGCTCCGGCCGCCCCGACCGGCCACATCGTGAAGTCGCCCATGGTGGGCACGTTCTACCGTGCTTCCAGCCCGGGCGCCAAGTCGTTCGTCGAAGTGGGCAGCCAGGTCAAGGAAGGCGAGACGATCTGCATCATCGAGGCCATGAAGATCCTCAACGAGATCGAGGCCGACAAGTCCGGCACCGTCACCCGCATCCTGGGAGAGAACGGCCAGGCGGTGGAATACGGGCAGCCCCTGTTCGTGATCGAATAAATTGCGCATGTCTTCCTCGGTCCTTGTCGGGCGCGCCGGCCTCGTTGCCGGGCGCCAGGGAACGTCCATGTTTCAGAAAATCCTCGTCGCCGGTGCCGGCCGTCTTGCCCCGGGCAAGGCCACGCCAACCGCACTCGCATGCGCCCGCGCATGGGTGATGAGCCGCGAAGAAACCTATGTTTAAGAAAATCCTCGTTGCCAATCGCGGCGAAATCGCATTGCGCATCCAGCGCGCCTGCCGTGAACTCGGCGTCAAGGCCGTCATGGTGTATTCCGAGGCGGATCGCGATGCCAAGTACGTGAAGCTGGCCGAAGAGGCGGTGTGCATCGGCCCCGCGCCCTCGCCGCTGTCCTACCTCAACATGCCCGCCATCATCTCGGCCGCCGAGGTGACCGATGCGGAGGCCATCCACCCCGGCTACGGCTTCCTGTCCGAGAACGCCGACTTCGCCGAGCGGGTGGAAAAGAGCGGCTTCCAGTTCATCGGCCCCACGCCCGAGTCGATCCGCACCATGGGTGACAAGGTCTCGGCCAAGCAGGCCATGATCCGCGCGGGCGTGCCCTGCGTGCCCGGCTCCGAAGGCGAGCTGCCGGAAGACCCGGTGCAGATCCGCCGCATCGCCAAGGCGGTGGGCTATCCCGTCATCATCAAGGCCGCGGGCGGCGGCGGCGGGCGCGGCATGCGCGTGGTGCACACCGAGGCGGCGCTCGTCAACGCGGTGCAGATGACCAAGGCCGAGGCCGGCGCGGCGTTCGGCAATCCGGCCGTGTACATGGAGAAGTTCCTCCAGAACCCGCGCCACATTGAAATCCAGATCCTCGCGGACAAGCACCGCAATGCGGTCTATCTGGGCGAGCGCGACTGCTCCATGCAGCGCCGCCACCAGAAGGTGATCGAGGAGGCACCGGCGCCCGGCATCCCGCGCAAGCTGATCGAGAAGATCGGCGAGCGTTGCGTGGCCGCCTGCAAGAAGATCGGCTACCGCGGTGCGGGCACGTTCGAGTTCCTGTATGAAAACGGCGAGTTCTACTTCATCGAGATGAACACCCGCGTGCAGGTGGAGCACCCGGTGACCGAATGGATCACGGGCGTGGACATCGTGAAGACGCAGATCATGGTCGCCGCCGGCGAGAAGCTGCCCTTCACCCAGCGCCAGATCGAAATCCGCGGCCACGCCATCGAATGCCGCGTGAACGCCGAGGACCCGTACAAGTTCATCCCCTCGCCAGGCCGCATCACCATGTGGCATGCGCCGGGCGGCCCGGGCGTGCGCGTCGATTCGCACGCCTACACCAACTACTACGTGCCGCCGAACTACGACTCGATGATCGGAAAGATCATCGTGCATGGCGACACGCGCGAGCAGGCGCTGGCCCGCATGCGCACGGCGCTGTCCGAAACCGTGATCGAGGGCATCAACACCAACGTGCCGCTGCACCGCGAGCTGATGGTGGACGCCAAGTTCGTGGCGGGCGGCACCAACATCCATTACCTGGAAGAGTGGCTGTCGCAGCACAAGCGCTGAGATCGCCGCGCGTGGTGGTTTTGCATGCTGGCACCTGGCAACGGGTGCCAGCATTTTCGTTTTCTCCCGGAGGTCTCCCATGTTTGAGCTGAGCCTGATGTGCCCCGAAGACCGGGTCGAGTCCCTGAGCGATGCGCTCGATGCGCTGCAGGCGCTGAGCGTGTCGGTCGAGGATGCCGACGCGCAGACCGATGCCGAGCAGGCGCTGTTCGGAGAGCCCGGCATGCCGCCGCCCAAGGACGGCTGGCAGCGCAGCCGCGTGGTGGCGCTGTTCCAGAACGAAGCCGAAGCGCAGGAGGCGCGGGCCTTGCTGGAGGTGCAGGACTTCTTCGAGGGCTGCCGCGTGCTGGGCGTGGCCACCGTGCCCGAGCAGGACTGGGTGCGCCTCACGCAATCGCAGTTCGCACCGGTGGACATCACGCCGGATTTTTGGATCGTGCCCACCTGGCACGAGTTGCCAGCCCAGGCCACCCGCAGCATCCGGCTCGATCCCGGCCTGGCGTTCGGCACCGGCACGCACCCCACCACGCGCATGTGCCTGCGGTGGATCGCGGCGAATGGTGCGCCGCACGGCACCAGCGGCAACCCGCTGGGCCGCGTGCTCGACTATGGCTGCGGCTCCGGCATCCTGGCCATCGGCGCCGCCAAGTTCGGTGCGACGGATGTCGATGCCGTGGACATCGATCCGGCGGCCGTGGAGTCCACGCGTTTGAACGCCGAGGCCAACGGCGTGGCGCTGAAGGCGGGCCTGCCCGACCAGGCCAGCGGCATCTACCAGACGGTGCTGGCCAACATCCTCGCCACACCCCTCAAGGTGCTTGCGCCGCTGCTGTGCGCGCATGTGGCGGCCGGAGGCCATCTGGTGCTGGCCGGCATCCTGGAGCGCCAGGCCGACGAGCTGAAAGAGGCCTATGCGCCGTGGCTGCCCCTGGAGGTGGCCGACACGCAGGAGGGCTGGATCCTGATGGTGGCCGCGCGGTGACGGGCAGGGCCGTGCCGCCCTTCGGGCGGGCATGGCGCCCACCTACAATCCCGAGCCGATGAGCCAGATCACACGCTGCCCCGCCTGCGGCACGACCTTCAAGGTCGTCGCGGACCAGTTGCGCATTTCCGATGGGTGGGTGCGGTGCGGGCAGTGCAAGGAGGTCTTCGATGCGGCGGCCCATCTGGTGCGCTCGGCGTCGCAGGACCTGCTGCCGGAGATGGCCATTCCCGACGCTCCGCGCGCGGCCGTGCGGCCGCCGGCGCCTGCCGAACGGGCCTGGGGCGCTGGCGCGGCGAGCGTGCCCCAACCCTCTCCGACACCACCCGCGCCCGGCGTGCCACGCGGGCCCGCCGTCTCTGGGACCCTGGCTCCGCCACATTCATTCCCCCCAACGCCAGCGCCAATCGCACCGCTGCCGATGGACGACCCCGCCCCGCCCGCGCCACTGGAGGTGCCGGAGCCGCCGCCGGTGCCGAGCTATCTCACGGCGCGGCCGCTGGCGTCGCCGGGCGTGGAGCCGCCCCCCGACTGGAGCCTGGAGCCTGCGTCTCCGCTGGTTTGGCGAACCCGCTCGAGGGCAACGGATTCCACTGCCGCGCCGGCCAAGCCCGTTCTACCTCCATTGCCATCGGGATGGTCCTTGCCGGGATCGGTGCCCGCCGCTGAACGGCCCATCGGTGCGGTGCCCGCCGCCCCGACAACCCCGCAGGATGAAGCGGCTGCGGCAGGGCGCGCGCGCAGCGCAACGCCACCCGAGCCAGCAGGCTATGAACTGCCCTTCGCGGAGTTGCGCGATTCGGAATGGCCCGACGATCTGGACGACGGGCCGCTGCTAGCCGCCGCCGATGTGCCGGATGGCCATGGGCGGCAGGCTTCGACCGACGATGCCATCGCCAAGGCGGTGGCCATGGACATGGCCCTGGAAGCCATCGATGCCGACACCGATCCGGTGGCCATCGCCACGCAGGCCGGTGGTGGGCTGGAAGGCGTGGTGGCGTTGCCGGCAGAAGCGGCCATCGCCTCCGCGGCCCAGGCCGGTGCGCAGCCTTCCGTTCACCGCCTGCCGCTGCACTCGCCGGCGAAAGACGATGACGAGGACGAGGACGAGGACGAGGACGAGGACGAGGACGAGGACGACGATGCGGCGCATGCCACGGCCGCTGATGAGCCGGGCTTCATGCGCGCCGCGCGCCGCAAGGCCTTCTGGGGCAAGCCGGCGGTGCGGGCCGGCCTGGCCGTGCTGCTGATGGCCCTGGCCGCAGGCCTCGGCCTGCAGATGGCTGTGCAGGAGCGCGACCGGCTGGCATCGCAGTACCCGGGTGCGCGGCCCGTCCTCCAGGCGCTGTGCGTGCCGCTGCAATGCGCCATCGCCGCCCCGCGCCGCATCACCGAGGTGGTGATCGACAGCTCGTCCTTTAACAAGGGACGGGGCGACTCGTACCAGCTGGCCTTGTCCATCAAGAGCCGTGCCGGCTTTGCCGTGGCCATGCCGTCTGTGGAGCTCACGCTGACCGACACGCAGGACCGGCCGGTGCTGCGCCGCGTGCTGCAGCCCCAGGACCTGGGGGCGCCCGCGGAGATCGCGCCCGGTGGCGAATGGAGCGGCACTTTGCCCATGGTGGTGGCCACGGGCGGCGCGCGCGTCTCCGGCTACCGTGTTCTGGCTTTCTATCCCTGATCTTCGGATCTTTTCTTCTTCACCGGATTTGTTATGGCTGCCTTGATTTGCGGTTCCCTGGCGTTCGACACCATCATGACTTTCGAGGGCCGCTTCGCCGAGCAGATACTGCCGGACCAGTTGCACATCCTGAACGTCTCGTTCCTCGTGCCTTCCCTGCGCCGGGACTTCGGCGGCTGCGCCGGCAACATCGCCTACAGCCTGAAGCTGCTGGGTGGCGATCCGGTGCCCATGGCCATGCTGGGTAGCGACGGCGCCGGCTATCAGGAGCGCCTGCGCAGCCTGGCCATCGACACGCGCCACGTGGGGCAGGTGGATGACCTCTACACGGCCCAGGCGATGATCATGACCGACCGCGACAACAACCAGATCACGGCCTTCCACCCCGGTGCCATGATGCAGGCCCACCGCTCGCGCATCGTGGCCGAGCCCGACGTGCGCCTGGCCATCATCGCGCCCGATGGCCGCGACGCCATGCTGCAGCACGCCGCGCAACTGGTCGAGGCGGGCATTCCGTTCGTGTTCGATCCGGGCCAGGGCCTGCCCATGTTCAACGGCCAGGAACTGGCGCAGTTCATCGAGCAGGCCACGTGGATCACCGTGAACGACTACGAAGGCCGCATGCTGTGCGAGCGCACGGGCTGGAGCCTGCAGGACATCTCCCGCAAGGTGCGGGGTCTCGTCGTCACGTTGGGCGCCGAGGGCTGTGACGTGTGGGAGAACGGCGAGCGCACCAACGTGCCGGTCGCGGCGCCGGCCGAGGTGGTCGACCCCACCGGCTGCGGTGACGCCTGGCGGGGCGCGCTGCTCTTCGGGCTGGAGCGCGACTGGCCCCTGGTGCGCTGCGCCGCGCTGGGCAACCGCATGGGCGCGCTCAAGATCGCGCAGCGCGGGCCGCAGAACTACGTGCTCGACTTCCACCCCGAGTAAGCCGAGGGGCACAGGCCTGCCGCCGCACGCTGCGCGCGCGACGCAGGCATAAAAAAACCCGGTGCAGGGCACCGGGTTGGCGGGACTTCCCGTGGACGTGGGCCTTACGGCTTGCCACCCGTAGGGAAGGGCCAGGCGGCCTGGGGGTTCAGCGTGGTCTGGGCTGCAGGCGCGGGCGCAGGGGCCTTGGCGGCTTTCTTGGGCGCGGCGGCCTTCTTGGCGGCCGGTGCTGCGGCAGGCTTCTTGGCAGCAGGTGCGGCCGAGGTCTTCTTCGCCGACGTCACGGCCTTCTTGGTCGCGGTCGCTGGCTTGGCGCTGGCCTTCTTCGCCGCTGGTGCAGCCGCCTTCTTGGCCGGTGCAGCCGACTTCTTCACGGCCGTTGCCTTCTTCGCTGGCGCTGCGGCTTTCTTGGCCGGAGCAGCGGCCTTCTTGGCCGGCGCTGCTGCCTTCTTCGCAGCCGTCACCTTCTTGGCGGGGGCGGCGGCCTTCTTGGCGGGCGCTGCCTTCTTCGCTGGAGCGGCGGCCTTCTTGGCCGGTGCTGCTGCCTTCTTCGCAGCCGTTACCTTCTTGGCGGGGGCGGCGGCCTTCTTGGCGGGCGCTGCCTTCTTCGCCGGAGCGGCGGCCTTCTTCGCTACCACAGCCTTCTTAGCGGGGGCGGCGGCTTTCTTCGCGGGTGCTGCCTTCTTGGCGGCGGTCTTTTTCGCAGTTGCCATCATTTTCTCCTTGGGTCAATTTGCAAAGAGCACTCCACGCCTGCATTGGACATGGAGCGATCCATGGCGATGGGACGAGTCCCATCGCCATGAACACGGGAACGCCCCGCACGGCAGGGCTTTGCAGCGCTGCCGGTCTGGGACGTGGAATGAAAATGCATGGCCTGGAATGTGTCGGGAGGCTAATCCCAGGACAGTGCACCGCCGGACTGGTACTCGATGACGCGGGTCTCGAAGAAGTTGCGCTCCTTCTTGAGGTCGATCATCTCGCTCATCCAGGGGAAGGGGTTTTCTTCGTTGGGGAACAGCGCCTCCAGGCCGATCTGCGTGGCGCGGCGGTTGGCGATGTAGCGCAGGTAGCCCTTGAACATGGAGGCGTTCATGCCCAGCACGCCGCGTGGCATGGTGTCTTCGGCGTATTGGTACTCGAGCTCGACGGCCTTCATGAACAGGCCGTTGATCTCTTCCTTGAACTCCGCGGTCCACAGGTGCGGGTTCTCCAGCTTGAGCTGGTTGATCAGGTCGATGCCGAAGTTGCAGTGCATCGATTCGTCGCGCAGGATGTACTGGTACTGCTCGGCGGCACCGGTCATCTTGTTCTGGCGGCCGAGCGCGAGGATCTGCGTGAAGCCGACGTAGAAGAACAGGCCTTCCATCAGGCAGGCGAACACGATCAGCGACTTGAGCAGCGTCTGGTCGGTCTCGGGCGTGCCGGTCTTGAAGTTGGGGTCCATGATCGCCTCAATGAAGGGGATCAGGAACTCGTCCTTGTTGCGGATGGAGGCGACTTCGTTGTACGCGTTGAAGATCTCGCTCTCGTCGAGGCCGAGCGATTCGACGATGTACTGGTAGGCGTGCGTGTGGATCGCTTCCTCGAAGGCCTGGCGCAGCAGGAACTGGCGGCATTCGGGCGCGGTGATGTGGCGGTACGTGCCCAGCACGATGTTGTTGGCGGCCAGCGAATCGGCGGTCACGAAGAAGCCGAGGTTGCGCTTGATGATGCGGCGCTCGTCTTCGGTCAGGCCGTTCGGGTCTTTCCACAACGCGATGTCGCGCGTCATGTTCACCTCTTGCGGCATCCAGTGGTTGGCGCAGGTGGCGAGGTATTTTTCCCAGGCCCACTTGTACTTGAAGGGCACCAGCTGATTGACGTCGGTCTGGCCGTTGATGATGCGCTTGTCGGCGGCATTCACGCGGCGGTGCACGGTGTCGACGGGCGGGGCAGAGGGGGTGGGCGTGCTGCCGGTGGGCAGGCTTTCGGCGGGTGCCGCAGCGGCTTGCGAAAGCGCGGACGGCGACTCCGCCGGGCGGTTGTTTTGCAGACCGCCGTCCAAGAGTTTCTGCGATGAGGGCTTGACTTCTTCGTCCCAGGTCAGCATAGGTTTTCCAATGGTCGGATTATGAAAGCAGCGCTGCAAAATTAAAAGCGCTGGAGCGTGATGCAGCCATGTTTTTGTTGCTTCACTGCACATGCGCGGCACCCTGATCGATCAGGGTGCCGCGCATGGCGTGCGCATCACTGGCAGGCTTCGCAGGTCGGGTCGTCGATCGCGCAGAACTTCACGTCGGTCGCGGGCAATGCCGCGGCCTGTGCCTGTGCTGCGGCCGCAGCGGCTTCGAGCGCGCTGGGCTTGGATGCGGCCTGTGCGCCGCCGCCGTCGGTGCCCGACGACACGGCGTTGAGCTGGCGCGTGTTCACGGTGCTCATCTCGACGTGCGTGGCGCTTTGCGTGCGCAGGTAATACGTGGTCTTGAGGCCGCGCACCCAGGCGAGCTTGTAGGTGTCGTCGAGCTTCTTGCCCGATGCGCCCGCCATGTAGATGTTCAGGCTCTGCGCCTGGTCGATCCACTTCTGGCGGCGCGATGCGGCCTCGACGAGCCACGACGGCTCGACCTCGAAGGCCGTGGAGTACAGCGCCTTGACGTCCTGCGGCACGCGGTCGATGGAGTGCAGCGAACCCTTGAAGTGCTTGAGGTCCATGACCATCACGTCGTCCCACAGGCCCAGGCGCTTGAGGTCGCGCACCAGGTAGCCGTTGATGACGGTGAACTCGCCCGACAGGTTCGACTTGACCGAGAGGTTGCCGAACGAGGGTTCAATGGATGCATCGACACCGACGATGTTGGAGATGGTGGCGGTGGGCGCGATGGCCACGCAGTTGGAGTTGCGCATGCCGTCCTGCGCGATCTTCTTGCGCAGCGCATCCCAGTCCAGCGAGGACGAGCGGTCCACTTCCACGAAGCCGCCGCGGGCCTTCTCCAGCAGCTCGAGCGTGTCGAACGGCAGGATGCCGCGGTCCCACAGCGAGCCCTTGTAGCTCTCGTAGTGGCCGCGTTCCTTGGCCAGCTCGGTCGAAGCCCAGTAGGCGTAGTAGCAGATGGCTTCCATGGATCGATCGGCGAATTCGACCGCGGCCTGCGACGCGTAGGGAATGCGCAGTTCGTACAGGCTGTCCTGGAAGGCCATGATGCCCAGGCCCACGGGGCGATGGCGCATGTTGGAGGCGCGGGCCTTTTCGACGGCGTAGTAGTTGATGTCGATCACGTTGTCGAGCATGCGCATGGCCGTGGAGATGGTCTTGCGCAGCTTGACGTGGTCGAGCTCGCGGCCGTTCGGGCCGTCCTTCAGATGGCGCAGCAGGTTGACCGAGCCGAGGTTGCAGACCGCGGTTTCGGTGTCGCTGGTGTTCAGCGTGATCTCGGTGCACAGGTTGGACGAGTGCACCACGCCGGCGTGCTGCTGGGGCGATCGTACGTTGCAGGCATCCTTGAACGTGATCCAGGGGTGGCCGGTCTCGAACAGCATGGTGAGGATCTTGCGCCACAGGTCGGTCGCCTGCAGCGTGCGCGAGGGCTTGATCTCGCCGCGCGCGGCCTTTTCTTCATAGGCCACGTAGGCCTTTTCGAAGTCGGTGCCGAACAGGTCGTGCAGGTCGGGCACGTTGGAGGGCGAGAACAGGGTCCAGGTGCCCTTCTCCATCACGCGGCGCATGAACAGGTCGGGAATCCAGTTGGCCGTGTTCATGTCGTGCGTGCGGCGGCGGTCGTCGCCGGTGTTCTTGCGCAGCTCCAGGA
The DNA here is from genome assembly GCF_030158975.1 of Acidovorax sp. SUPP2539. Taxonomy (NCBI): domain Bacteria; kingdom Pseudomonadati; phylum Pseudomonadota; class Betaproteobacteria; order Burkholderiales; family Comamonadaceae; genus Acidovorax; species Acidovorax sp. SUPP2539. The sequence goes on from NZ_BQXJ01000001.1 coordinate 159,673, forward strand.
ACTCCTCGATGTCCAGATGCCAGGTTTCGAGGTACGTGCAGACGGCGCCCTTGCGCTTGCCGCCCTGGTTCACGGCCACGGCGGTGTCGTTCACCACCTTGAGGAACGGCACCACGCCTTGCGATTCGCCGTTGGTGCCCTTGATGTGCGAGCCCAGTGCGCGCACGCGGGTCCAGTCGTTGCCCAGGCCGCCGGCGAACTTGGACAGCAGCGCGTTTTCCTTGATCGACTCGTAGATGCCATCCAGGTCGTCGGGCACGGTGGTCAGGTAGCACGACGACAGCTGCGAGCGCAGCGTGCCGCTGTTGAACAGCGTGGGGGTGCTGGACATGAAGTCGAACGACGAGAGCACCTCGTAGAACTCGATGGCGCGCGCTTCGCGGTTGTCTTCCTTGAGCGCCAGGCCCATGGCCACGCGCATGAAGAACGCCTGGGGCAGTTCGATGCGGCTCTTGCGCACGTGCAGGAAGTAGCGGTCGTACAGCGTCTGCAGGCCCAGGTAGTCGAACTGCTGGTCGCGCTCGAACTTCAGTGCGGCGCCGAGCTTTTGCAGGTCGTACTCGAGCAGGCGGGGGTCCAGCAAGTCGTTGTCCACGCCCTTCTGGATGAACACGGGGAAGTAGTTCGCGTAGGCGGCGCCCATTTCGCCGGGCGCCACGTCGCGGCCCAGCACCTCGCGCACGATGGTGTGCAGCAGCAGGCGGGCGGTGGCGTAGGTGTAGTCGGGGTCTTTCTCGATCAGGGTGCGGGCGGCCAGGATGGAGGCCTTGTACACCTCGTCCATGGGCACGCCGTCGTACAGGTTGCGCATGGTTTCGGCCACGATGGGCGCGGCCTGGATGTCGGCGCCCAGGTTGGAGCAGGCGGCCTGGATGAGGCTCAGCATGCGCGCTTCATCGAGGGGCACGCGCTGGCCATGGTCGATCACGTGCAGGGTGGGCACGGCGGGGGTGCGCTGCTCCTGCTGGTGGGCGCGCTCCTGCGAGCGGCGCTCACGGTACAGCACATAGGCGCGCGCGACCTCGTGGTGGCCGCCGCGCATCAGGCCCAGCTCGACCTGGTCCTGGACGTCCTCGATGTGGAACGTGCCGCCGCCCGGGCGCGAGCGCATGAGGGCGCGCACGACGTTCTGGGTCAGCGTGTCCACGACTTCGCGCACGCTGGCCGAAGCGGCGCCCTGGGTGCCGTGCACGGCGAGAAACGCCTTCATCAGGGCCACTGCGATCTTCTGCGGTTCGAACGGCACCACCGCGCCGTTGCGGCGAATGATCTGGTAGTGCGTCAGCAGGTCGCTGCCGGGCTGCGCCGCCGGCGATTCGTCTGCGGCAGTGGGGGCCTGCCCCGTAGCGTTGGTGGTGGATGAAGGGTTTAGCGCAGCTTGCATGAAAGGTCCTTTGGGAGCTGTCGGAAAAGGCGGATCTGGCGGGCCGTAAGGCGGCGCCAAAGCGGAGAACGGGGTGGGGGTTGGGTGCTGGCCCACACGCTATATCTAGGGTGTGCAATGGTAGCAAGACACTACCGGTAGTGTACAGCGCCCTCTGCTCCGGATTCTGGAAACATGCTGTTTCCATGGCCTGGAAGCCGTGGCCGAGGCATGGCGCAAAGGCCGTGTGGATGCGGTTTGGGGAAGGGAAAACGTGGTCTGGCGCAGGACGCCGGGCGTTTTGACTTCAGGAGCCGCGTGGGCCCTGTCTTCCATGGCGGGAGGGCAGCGGGCCCAGAGTGTCGCGGTTTGGCGTCTCGCGTGCAGAGGGTTGGGGAAAACCCTCAATTATGGCGGTGGTCGGGTTGACTTCAGTGGAAACACGTCGGGTGGCCACGGCAGGTCCGCTCGAAGCCGCAGCCAGTCGAAGCCCGGCCCCGGGTCCTGCTTTCTGCCGGGGGCCACGTCTTCGTGGCCTGCCACGTGGGCGATGGGGTAGCGCAGCGGCAGGTCGGCGCAAAGCCGCGCCAGGGTGGCGTATTGGGCGGGCTCGAAGGTCTGGCCCTCCAGCCCCTCCAGTTCGATGCCGATCGAGTCGTCGTTGCAGTTGGCGCGGCCCCGGTAGCTCGACGGCCCGGCATGCCAGGCCCGCAGATCGCAGTCCACGAACTGCCAGAGCCGGCCGTCGCGCTCGATGAAAAAGTGGGCCGACACCTGCAGCCCGCGGATGCCGGCGTAGTAGGGGTGCGCATCCCAGTCGAGGGTGTTGGTGAAAAGCCGGTGCACCTGCCCGCCGCCGTATTCGCCGGGGGGCAGGCTGATCGAATGCACGACGATGAGATCGATGACCGCCTGGGCCGGGCGCGGCCCGAAGTTGGGCGAGGGCTCGCGCGTGGCGTCCCGGTACCAGCCGCCGTCCCACACCGGCCTGTCCCCCGCCTCCGGGCAGGGCACTGGGCCGGGGTGCGGTGCCTCATTCGCTGTCGTCATTCGCGTCGCTGTCGTTGGGCGCGGCAATGTCCAGGCGGGCGATGCGGTAGCGGATCTGCCGCAGGCTGATGCCCAGCCGCGCCGCGGTGGCGGTGCGGTTGAAGCCGGTATCCCGCAGGGCCCGCACCAGAATCTCGCGCTCCTGCTGGTCCAGCCAGGCCTGCAGGTCGCTGGGCAAGGGCACGGAGGCGGCCGGGTTGGCGCTGCGCGGTGTGCCGTTGCCGGGCGGATCCCCCCCGGTGGCGGGCGATGCGCCCGCATCGGCGCGCGCGGCATCGGCGGCCGAGGCGTGCGGGGGCTCCACGTGCAGCTCTTCTCCATCGCTCAGGGCGACGGCGCGGTGCAGCAGGTTCTCCAGCTCGCGCACGTTGCCGGTCAGCGGGTGCATGGCGATGCGGTCGAGCGCGTTCTGCGTGAGGGGCGGCACCGGCGCGCCCGATTCCTGCGCGATGCGCGCCAGCAGCGTGGCGCACAGGGCAGGCAGGTCTTCGCGGCGTTCCCGCAGCGGCGGGATGACCACTTCGATCACGTTGAGGCGGTAATACAGATCCTGGCGGAACCGGCCGGACTGCACATCGGCCGACAGGTCGCGGTGGGTGGCGCTGACGATGCGCACGTCCACGGTCTCTTCCCCCGTGGAGCCCAGCGCCCGCACGCTGCGTTCCTGGATGGCACGCAGCAGCTTGGACTGCATCGCCAGCGGCAGGTCGCCGATCTCGTCCAGGAACAGCGTGCCCCCGCGTGCCGCCTGGAAGTAGCCGTCGCGGTCCTGCGTGGCGCCGGTGTACGAGCCCTTGCGCGCGCCGAAGAATTCGGCTTCGAGCAGGTTTTCCGGAATGGCGCCGCAGTTGACGGCGACCAGCGGTCCGTCCGCGCGCTGGCTGCTGGCATGCAGCGCGCGCGCCACCAGCTCCTTGCCGGTGCCGGATTCGCCGCGGATGAGCACGGGCGCCATGCTGCGCGCCACCTTGGCGATGCGCTGCTTGACGTTGCGCATGGCCTCGGACTCGCCCACCAGCCGGTCCAGCGACAGCGTGGTGCCGCCGGCCACGGCCTCTTGCGGGGCGCGCGGCGCGGTGCCGGGGCGGGCCGAGCGGGGCGGCGGCACGCCGCCCGTGCCCTGGACCGCCGATGCGACGACCGAGCGGAACTGCTTGAGGTCCACCGGCTTGGTGAGGTAGTCGAAGGCGCCCGAGCGCAGGGCCTCCACCGCGTTCTCGGCCGAGCCATAGGCCGTCATGACCACGCAGCGCTCGCGCCGCTGCTGGTCGCGCAGCTCGTGCAGCAGCTCCATGCCGAAGCCGTCCGGCAGGCGCATGTCGGTGATCACGGCGTCGAACTTGCGGGCCTGCAGCTGCTGGCGGGCCTCCTGCAGGTTGCCTGCCGTTTCGACCCGGTAGCCTTCGCGCAGCAGCGTCAGCTCGTACAGGGTGCGCAGGTCGGGTTCGTCATCGACGACGAGGATCGTGGCGGCGTTGGCGTTCATGGACAGGTGCGGGCGGGGTCAGACGACGATTGTGTCAAACAGCGTGGTGTTCGGATCCTGCGGCCGGGCGTTCTTGCGGAATACGACCGTGAACGCGTTGCCGCCGACCGCCCCGCGCGGCAGGTTGCGGGTGAGGCGCTGGTAGCCGATCGACGCGCCGTGCCGCTGGCACAGCTCGCGGCAGATATAGAGGCCCAGCCCGCTGGAGCGGCTTTCCGAGGAAAAGAAGGGCTCGAACAGGTGGCGCTCCACGGTCTTGTCCAGCGGCGCCCCGTCGCTCCACACCTGCAGCCCCACGGCGCCAGCCGCGCTGACGTAGGTGGCCACGTAGAGCGAGTCCGGCTCGCCGCCCATGTAGCGCAGCGCGTTGTCGAGCAGGTTGACGAGCACGCGGCGCAGGTGTTCGGCGTCGAACTCCACGGGCGCGCGGCCCGCCTCCAGCGCGAGCTGGGCCCGGCGCTTGCCCGGGTCCTGCGCCTGCCAGTCGCTCCAGACCTGCGCTACCGCCTCGCACAGCACGACGGTGGAGGCGGGGGCGTGGCTGATCTGGTGCTGCACCCGGGCGATGTCCAGCACCTCCTCCGCGATGCGGGCCAGCCGCTCGGCGTTCTGCTGCACCATGTGGGCCAGGCGCTTCTGGCCGGGCTCGTGCAGTTCTTCTTCCAGCAGGGCATTGGCCTGCATGATGGCCGCGAGCGGGTTGCGGATCTCATGGGCCACGGCGGCCGACATGCGGCCCATCGAGGCGAGCTTCTCGGTGCGCAGGCGGGCCTCCATCTCGCGCAGGTCGTGCAGGAACATCACGCACAGGTGCTCGCCCCCGGTCTCGCGCGCGATCTCCTGCGACGACGTGAGCCAGGCCCGTACGTGCAGCGCCAGCGGGCTTTGCCCCGGGTGCAGCACGTCCACGTCGGCGCTTTGCGGCTTGCCTTTCTGGAAGGTCTGGCGCGCCATGGCCAGCAGCGGCTTCCAGGGCGAGGAATGGGCCATGGAGAACGGCAGGGCGTGGCGGGCGTTGGTGCCCAGCAACCGCAGCGCCGCGGGGTTGGCGATGCGCACGGTGTCGCGCTGGTCCAGCACCAGCACGCCGTCCGACAGGTTGTGGATGACCAGGGCGCTCACCTGTTCCTGCACCTTGGCTGCCATCTGGCTGGCCTGGGCCAGCTGCTGCTCCCGGTTCAGGCGCGAGGCGAGCTGGTGCACCAGGTAGGCGACGATGAAGTAGCCCGTGCCGGTGAGGGCCGTCTGGAAATAGCGCTGCGTGGCGTCGGAGCCGCCGCTGCTGCCCAGCCACCAGGCCCATGCCAGCAGCAGCAGCGTCACCGCCGCGGTCGTGCCCAGGGCCAGGGTCAGCGTGCCCAGCACGCCGGCCATCAGGATGGGCAGGCCGAACAGGGGCGTGAAGTTCATGGAGCCCACGTGCAGGATCTGCAGCGTGCTGATCAAGGCCAGGTCCACGCCGATCGAGCACATCCACTGCAGCCACGAATGGGGCCCGGGCGGCGCATTGCCGGCCAGCACCAGCAGCAGCACGGTGGCCACCAGGTAGCCGGCGCAGATGCCCAGCAGCAGGGGTTCGTAGGACTGGTTCAGCGCCACGCCCAGTCCCTGCAGCAGCAGCAGGGCGGCGGCCACCATGATGCGGCCCGACAGGAAGCTGCCCCACAGCCGGGCGAAGGGGGCGTCGGCGGACAGCAGGGCGCTGGCGCGTTTCAGGGCCGGCACGGGCGGAGGCCTTTCACGCCGGCCCTTGGCGCTGGTGCTCGGGAGTGCAGTAGCTCGCGCCGCCGTCGGTCAGTGCCTCGGAGCGGGGGATGTGCACGCCGCACCGGGCGCAGGACACCATGGCCTGCGGCAAGGCGGGGCGCGCCGCGGCGGGCGGTGGCATCTCCCGGCGCCGCTGGTTGCGCCACACGCCGAACGCGATGACCAGCACCGCCATCAGGACGAGGTATTTCATGCGGCCCGCCCCAGGACCACTTCGAGCACGAAGCGCGAGCCCACGTAGGCCAGCAGCAGCAGGCCGGCGCCGGCATACAGCACGCGCACTGCGCTGCGCCCGCGCCAGCCGAAACGCGCGCGCCCGATCAGCAGCACTGCGAACGTGATCCACGACAGGACCGAGAACACCGTCTTGTGCTCCCAGTTCCAGGCCCGGCCGTACAGCGTTTCGCCGAACAGCCAGCCGGCCACCAGCGTGGCGGTGAGGAGCACGAAGCCGGCCATCACGAAGCGGAACGTGAGGCGCTCCAGGGTGAGCAGGGGAATGCCGCTGTGCGGGTCCGCGGCCTGGCGGATCTTGCGCTCCGCGCGGGTCATGAGCCAGGCGTGGACCACGGCGGCGGCGAACAGCCCGTAGGACGCGATGCCCAGCGCCAGGTGCAGCGGCAGCCAGGCGGATGCGTTCACGTGCAGGGGCTGGCCCGGAAACAGCAGCGCGAGCACCACCGCCACGGAGCCCAGGGCGCCCAGCAGCCAGCGGGCCTGGAGTTCGGGAAACATCTGGCGTTCGACGGCATACACGGTGAGGACCAGCCATGCCGTCATGGAGAGGGCGGGCGCGAAACCGAAGTGCGGCGTGCCTCCGAGCAGGCTGTAGGCCAGCACCGCCGCGTGCAGGCCCCAGGCGACCCAGAGCGCGGTGCGGCCCGTTTTGCCGCCGAACCGCGCGGCGGCCACGGCGGGGGCGGCGTAAGCCATCGCCGCGGACAAGGCCAGCAGCCAGCTGACGGGAGACGCACTGGGTAAAATCATGGACTCACAGTTTAGCCCTTCGCCCGCCCCCGGCGGACCTGCCTGCGGCACCAGCCGCCCAGGCACAGGGGCACTTCCGGAACACTCCTATGGCCTCCGCCCTTACCGAAAAACTCACGCGACTCGTCAAGGAGATGCGCGGCCAGGCCCGCATCACCGAATCTAACGTCCAGGACATGCTGCGCGAAGTGCGCATGGCGCTGCTGGAGGCCGACGTGGCCCTGCCGGTGGTGCGCGACTTCATCGCCCGCGTGAAGGAAAAGGCCCTGGGCCAGGAGGTGCTGGGCTCCCTCAAGCCGGGGCAGACGCTGGTGTCCATCGTGAACCGCGAACTGGCCGCCACCATGGGCGAGGGCATCGCCGACATCAATCTGGCGGCCCAGCCGCCCGCGGTGATCCTGATGGCCGGCCTGCAGGGCGCGGGCAAGACCACCACCACCGCCAAGCTGGCGAAGCACCTGATCGAAAAGCGCAAGAAGAAGGTGCTCACCGTGTCGGGCGACGTGTACCGGCCCGCCGCCATCGAGCAGCTCAAGACGGTGACGGCGCAGGCCGGCGCCGAGTGGTTTCCGAGCACGGCCGACCAAAAGCCCCTGGACATCGCCCGCGCGGCCATTGACTACGCCAAGCGGCATTACTTCGACGTGCTGCTGGTGGACACGGCCGGGCGCCTGGCCATCGACGAAGCCTTGATGAACGAAATCAAGGAACTGCACGCCGCGCTGAACCCGGTCGAGACGCTGTTCGTCGTCGATGCCATGCAGGGGCAGGACGCCATCAACACCGCCCGCGCCTTCAAGGAGGCGCTGCCGCTCACCGGCATCGTGCTGACCAAGCTGGACGGCGACTCGCGCGGCGGCGCGGCGCTGTCGGTGCGCCAGGTGACCGGTGCGCCCATCAAGTTCGCCGGGGTGTCCGAGAAGATCGACGGCCTGGAAGTGTTCGATGCCGAGCGCCATGCCGGCCGCATCCTGGGCATGGGCGACATCGTCGCGCTGGTCGAGCAAGTGAGCGCGGGCGTGGACATGGAGGCGGCGCAGAAGCTCGCGGCAAAGGTCAAGAGCGGTGACGGCTTCGACCTGAACGACTTCCTGTCGCAGCTGCAGCAGATGAAGCAGATGGGCGGCCTGTCCAGCCTCATGGACAAGCTGCCGGCCCAGTTCTCCGCCAAGGCCGGCCAGGTGGACATGGACAAGGCCGAGAAGGACATCCGTCGCAAGGAAGGCATCATCCAGAGCATGACGCCCCTGGAGCGCCGCAAGCCCGAGCTGATCAAGGCCACGCGCAAGAAGCGCATCGCCGCCGGCTCCGGCGTGCACGTGCAGGAGGTGAACCGCCTGCTGAACGAGTTCGATCAGATGCAGGGCATGATGAAGAAGATGAAGGGCGGCGGCCTCATGAAGATGATGAAGCGCATGGGCGGCATGAAGGGCCTGGGCGGCGGCGGGATGCCGAAGCTGCCGTTCTGACCCGAGCCCCGACGCCCGCCGTGCCGGGCGGACCGCAGGCACCGGCGGCGGCATTTTGCTATCAAAAATATAGCGATATGCCCTAGGGAATCATGCGCTGGAGCCCGAAAAGACTTTGATCTATCGTGCGTGCGTGTGCGCTTGGTGGATGGAGCCAGATCTCTCCATAGAAAAAGCCGACCCGAGGGTCGGCTTTTTCATTGAAGCGCCGCGGTGGGCGGCGCGTGTTGGCAGGTTGCTGCCGCTCAGGCCGCCTTCAGCACCGGGGCTGCGGAACGCTGGGGGCGGTTCTTCAGCTGGGTGGCATGCATCCATGCGCGGCGCAGGACGGGCGGAGACCATGCCTCTTCGGGGATCAGCAGCAGGCGCTGGGCCCGCACGGCACGACCCAGGGCGATCTGGCTGGAAACCACCACCAGCGGGATGGACAGGGCCAGCGGCAGGCCGACAGGCATGAGCCAGATCAGCGCGCTCGGGTCGATCAGCGCCACGCCCAAGCCCAGCAGGGCGATCACGCCGGTCATCGGGGCCAGTTGGCGCACCGCATCGCTCCAGGGCACAGCGTTGGCTTCGCGGGGAGGCGACTTCCAGTCCAGCTTCAGGCCGGTGAGGGCGATGATCACGAACAGCGAATGGGCCAGCATGCGGATCGGGGCCTGCAGGATGGCCAGCACGCTTTCCAGGCCTGCGCTCTTCAGCAGGCTGGCGGTACCGCCGTACTGCTTTTGCTCACCCTTCATCAGGATGGCCGTCACACCCAGCGCACGGGGCAGGAACAGCATGCACAGCGTCCAGGCCCACAGCGCCATCAGTTCGCTGGGGAGGATGTTCCAGTCGGACACCAGGCGGGCACCGGCCAGCCACAGGGCCGTGCCGAAGGTGATGAAGGCCAGCCACAGGGGCGCCGACAGGTAGGCCATGGCGCCGGTGACGAACATGGCGCGGTGCACGGGGTGGATGCCGGGCTCGGCCATCAGGCGGGCGTTCTGCAGGTTGCCCTGGCACCAGCGGCGGTCGCGCTGCAGCTCGGACAGCAGGTCCGGCGGTTGTTGCTCGTAGCTGCCGACCAGGTCGGACACCAGCCACACGTGGTAGCCGGCACGGCGCATCAGGGCTGCTTCCACGAAGTCGTGCGACATGATGCCGCCGCTCATGCCGCCGGTGCCCTTGATCGGGGCCAGCGCGCAGTGTTCCATGAAGGGCTGCACGCGGATGATCGCGTTGTGGCCCCAGTAGTGGGACTCGCCCAGTTGCCAGAACTGCATGCCCAGCGTGAACAGGCGGCCCGTCACGCGGGAGGCGAACTGCTGTGCACGGGCGTGCAGGGTGACGTGGCCGATGGCCTGGGTGGCGGTCTGGATGATGCCGGCGCGGGGATGCGCTTCCATCAGCTTGGCCATGGAGACGATGCAATCGCCGCTCATCACGCTGTCGGCGTCGAGCACGACCATGTAGCGGTAGTCCTTGCCCCAGCGGCGGCAGAAGTCGGCCACGTTGCCGGCCTTGCGGTGGCTGCGGCGGGTGCGCAGGCGGTAGTACACCTCGACCTGCGGCTGGTTGCCGTTGGCGGCCAGGGCGGCGCGCAGGTCTTCCCATGCGGCGCGTTCGGCGGCGGCGATCTTGGGGTCGTAGCTGTCGGACAGCACGAACACGTCGAAGGTCTTGGCATGCCCCGTGGCGGCCACGGATTCGCAGGTGGCGCGCAGGCCGGCGAACACGGTGGAGACGTCCTCGTTGCAGATCGGCATGATGATCGCCGTGCGCGCATCGGCGTTCAACGGGTTGTTGCGCACGCTGGCGGCGGACAGCGCGTGCGCGTCGCCCCGCAGCATGACCCAGAAGCCCATCACGCCGGTCAGGAAGCCGGTGACGACCCAGGTGGAGAGCAGGGCGAACAGGGCGAGCTGGCCGTATTCGAGCCAGGCGCTGTCGTAGCTGGGCTGCACGCCTGCGAACAGCGTGGTAGCGAGCGCGCTGCTGGCCACGGTCAGCAGCATGAACACCAGGCGGCGCTGCTGGGCGGCCTGTTGCCACGTTTCGGTGGTTTCAGAACCTTCGGCGGGGCGGTTGCGCTGGCCGTTCAGGCGCATGAGCAAGGCGGTGCCGATGCTGTTCCAGAAGCCGCGCCATGGCAGGGGTGCCATGGAGCCGCGGTGCACCGGCGGTGCGGTGAGCGAGTTGGGGTGGCGTTCTTCGCGCAGCGTGCTGCGGTCAGAGGCCACCGGCCGGGGGTACGTGGCGCCGCGCCGCGCCACCACGGCGGGTGCGTGCGCAACAGCGCCGACACGTCCTGCACGGGAAGATTGATGTGGGTCCATGGTTCCCTCACTGCGAAGTTGGGTTGTCGTTGGGGAAGAAGCGGCCGTCCGGCTTTCGGCGACAAACGCGCCGAAGGCCGAGGACGGGGCCGGACGCGCAGAGGTTTCACCCCGGGCCGCCTGCGCCGGTGGCTGTCCTGCAGCCACTCCTGCTGCAGGTGTCCGGTTCGCATCAGCGCGGTGCGCTGGGCGGGCGGTAGAGGAGGAAATTACTTGCGTCATGCCGGTCTATAGGGCAAACCCTGTGCCAGCTTCTAAAAGTCTTTTTAAATCAAAGACTTACGACGTTTTTGGTCTGTAAGTGGTTGTGCGGCGCAGCAAAACCACTTCAAAACGGCCGAATCTGTCGGGATTCAGCGACCCATCCCTGGGTAGGAAACCAAATTTCCTTTTAAATCAACGACTTAGTCCTGTCGCTCATCGGCGACATCGTCTGCCGCGCCCGCATCAGCCTTGAAATTGCCGGGGGTCAGCGCGTGCTTTTGCAGCAGCCGGTAGAACTCGGTGCGGTTGCGCTGCGCCAGGCGGGCGGCGTCGGCCACGTTGCCGTCCGTCATCTTGAGCAGGTCCACCAGATACTCCCGTTCGAACCGCTGGCGGGCCTCGGCGAAGCTGAGCACCTGGGCCGAGGGCGTGCGCAGGGCGCGCTGTACGAGGCCCAGCGACACCAGGGGCGTGGTGGACAGGGCGCAGACCTGTTCCACCACGTTGAAGAGCTGCCGCACGTTGCCGGGCCAGGCGGCCGTGGTCAGCGCCTTCAACGCCTCCGGCGAGAAGCCGGACAGGCGCTTGTCGTACTTTCGGGCCAGGTTGTCCAGGAAGTGATTGGCCAGCAGCGCGATGTCCTCGCGCCGGTCGCCCAGCGTGGGCAGGGTCAGCGTGACCACGTTCAGGCGGTAGTAGAGGTCTTCCCGGAACTGGGCGGCGGCCATGGCCGTTTCCAGGTCCCGGTGGGTGGCCGAGATGATGCGCACGTTCACCGGCGTCGCCTGGCTCGCGCCCACCGGGCGCACGGCGCGCTCCTGCAGCACGCGCAGCAGCTTGACCTGCAGGGCGGGCGGCATGTCGCCGATTTCGTCGAGCAGCAGCGTGCCGCCATCCGCGGCCTGGAACAGGCCCTTGTGGTTGGTCACCGCATCGGTGAACGCGCCCTTCATGTGGCCGAACAGTTCGGATTCGAGCAGCGCCTCGGGAATGGCGCCGCAGTTGACCGCCACGAAGGGCCGGTTGGCGCGCGGACTGGCGCGGTGGATGGCGCGTGCCAGCAATTCTTTGCCGGTGCCGCTGTCGCCCAGCAGCAGCACGCTGGCATCGGACTGCGCCACCATGTGGGCCTCGGCCAGCAGGTCCGCCATGCGGTTGGAGCGGCTGATGATCTCGGCGCGCCAGGCGTCGTCGGCGCGGGTGGTCTGCGCCGTGGGCGTGCTGAACGCCAGGGCCTGGGCGATCTTGTCCAGCAGGTCCTTGGCGTCGTAGGGCTTGGTGAGGTAGGTGAAGACGCCGCGCGCCGTGGCCTCCACCGCATCGGGGATCGTGCCGTGCGCGGTCAGCAGGATGACCGGCAGCGAGGGGTGGCGCGAGCGCACCTCGTCGAACAGCGCCAGGCCGTCGCGCCCCGGCAGGCGCACATCGCTCAGCACGAGCTGGGGACGGTCGATGTCCAGCTGCGCGAGCGCGGCCTCGGCGGAGGTCACCGCCGTGACCTCGTATCCCGCGCCCTGCAGGCGCAGGGACAGCAGCCGCAGCATGTCGGCGTCGTCGTCCACCACAAGGATGCGTTGGCGGTGTCCGGAGGAAGCTTTCATGGTGGCGATCGGTTGGCGGTCAGCGTTGGGGTTCTGCGGCGGGCGGGGGTTGCGCGCCCTTGGCGGGGTCGTTGACGCCGCCGGGCCGCGCGTTCAGGCTGCGCTCGATGGCGCGCATGGCCTCCAGCCGGTCGTTCAGCTGGTCGATCCGCCGCTGGGCATCGCGCAGTTGCTGGTTCTGCCGGTCCAGCTGGTCTTCCAGCCGGCGCTGCTGCAGCAACCGGCCTTCCAGCAGGCGGGCCAGGGGATGCAAGGCCGGTGCGGGCGCCGTGGTGTCGGCCATCACGCGCTGCACCAGCCCGAGGGCCCGGGCTGTGTCGGGCGGCTGGCGAGTGTGCATTAGCACGATGGCCAGCTGCAGCGGCTTTTCGGGCGACTGCTGCTGTGCGTTGGACAGCTGCGTGATCTCGGCGGCAAGCTCTGCCGTGCCCATGCTGCGCACCTTGTCCGCGTACTGCAGCATCTGCCGCGGAACGGAAGGGCGCTGGCTGCCGTTGTTGTCCTTGCTGGCGGGTTCGGACACCGGGGCGGGGGGCTCGTCGGGCTCTTCCTTCGGCGGCGGGGCGGTGGGCGCGGGCACTTCCACGGGCGGAGGTGGCGGCGGTGCCGCCGGCGGTGGATTGGCGCAGCCCGTGCTCAGCAGGGCCACCGCCAGCAGCAGGCCGGCCGGCCCGGCGCGGCGCGCACCGAAGACCGCTCGCGGGACGGAGTGCGACGGGAAATCAGGAGACATGGGGCAATTCAATGCGGAAGGGGGTGCGTTCGCCGTCTTCCACAAGGGTGACGTGACCGCCGTGGGCGCTCACGTATTCCTGGACGATGGACAGGCCGATGCCCGTGCCGCGTGCGGCGTCCTCGGGTTGGCGCACACCCCGGTAAAACGGTTCGAAGATGCGGGAGCGGTCATTCTCATGCACTCCGGGGCCGTCATCCGCGAAATCGATGCGAATCCGGTCGGGAAAACGTGACAAGGTGATCCGAATCGTTCCGCCGCGCGGCGAAAACCGGATGGCGTTCGACAGCAGGTTGCTGACCGCCGGGGCGATCTTCTCCGCATCGATCTGCAGCGCCACCGGCGCACCCTCCACCACCACGTCGAGCTTCTTGGCCTGCCAGTGCAGGCGCTGCGCCTCCACCTGGCTTTCGATGAGTGCGAGCAGGTCGGTCTCCGCGCGGCGCAACTGGCGCGCCTCGAACGCCGCCGCATTGAAGCGCAGCAGCGCCTCGATCTCGCCCTGCAGCACCAGGGTGTTCTGGTGCAGGATGTCCACCACCTCGCGCTGGCCTTCGGTCAGCTCGCCCGTCACGCCGTCCTGCAGCAGCGCCACGCCTTCGCGCATCGAGGCCAGCGGCGTCTTGAGTTCATGGGAGACGTGCCGCAGGAAGCGGGCCTTGTCGGCATCCAGCTCCAGCAGCCGCATGCGCAGCCATTCCAGCTGCTGGCCGACGCGGCGGATGTCCACCGGGCCGGACAGGTCGACCGCCTGCGACAGGTCGTTCTCGCCCAGCAGGCGGATGGCGTGCTCCATGCGCTTGAACGGCCGGGCCAGCCAGATGCCGAAGGCCAGCGCCAGGGCGAGCGCCAGCACGATCACGCCCACCACCTGGTGCGTCACCTCGCGCCGGCTGGCCTCGATCTTCTCCAGCAGCTCGGTGCTGCGCTGCGCGTTCATGTCCTGCACGGTCTGGGCGATGGTGCCGTTGAGCGCGTCCAGTTCGAGGAACAGCGCTGCCACCACCCGCTCGTTTTCCAGCGACAGGGCCGCGGGGCCGTCCAGCAGCGAGGTGACCTCGCCCAGGTGCTTGCGCCACTGGTTGGCCAGGTCCGGCGGCAGGCCCTTGGCCTCCAGCCGCTGCAGGATGTCGCGGGCCTCGCGCGAGACCTCGTCGAACCGCCGCCGCAGCGACTTGTCGGCCAGCACCAGGGACTGGCGCGCCGCGCGCTCCAGTGTCTGGCTGCGCCCGTTCAGGCTCTGCGCCGAAGCGTTGAGCTGGATCGCCTCGGCCGCGCCGTTGCGGCTCTGGCCCATCAGCTGCTCCAGCGTGAAGATCGCCCGCAGCGAACTGGCGCCCAGCAGCCCGGCGATCAGGAGGAAGGCCAGCAGCAGCATCTGCTGGAACGACAGGCCGCCCAAGGCCGCGACCCCTTGCTGCCGGCGCAGGAAGCGCATTGCGAATGCCACTCCCATGCGGCTCAGTGCGCCAGCGCCGGCTCGCGCACCACGACCTCGCCGCGCAGGGTGTAGGCCTTGGCCTCGGTGATGGCCACGTCCACCATCTGCCCGACCAGGCGGGGCTGGCCGACGAAGTTGACGACGCGGTTGCATTCGGTGCGGCCCATCAGCTCGGTGGCGTCGCGCTTGGAGGCGCCTTCGACCAGGATGCGCTGCACCGTGCCCACGCGGCTTTCGCTGATCGACTTGATGTTGCCGTTGATCACGGCCTGCAGTTCCTGCAGGCGGCGCAGCTTCACCTCGTGCGGTGTGTCGTCGTGCAGGCTGGCGGCCGGCGTGCCCGGGCGCGGGCTGAAGATGAAGCTGAAGCTGTTGTCGAAGTGCACGTCGTCGATGAGCTTCATCATCTTGCGGAAGTCCTCTTCCGTCTCGCCTGGGAATCCCACGATGAAGTCGCTGCTCATCGCCAGGTCCGGCCGGATCGCGCGCAACTTGCGCACGGTGCTCTTGTATTCCATGGCGGTGTAGCCCCGCTTCATGGCCATGAGGATGCGGTCGGAGCCGTGCTGGACCGGCAGGTGCAGGTGGCTGGCCAGCTTGGGAATGCGCGCATACGCCTCGATCAGGCGCGGCGTGAATTCGTTGGGGTGGCTGGTGGTGTAGCGGATGCGCTCGATGCCCGGAATGTCGGCCACGTATTCCAGCAGCAGCGCGAAGTCGGCGATCTCCGCCGTCTCGCCCATCTTGCCCAGGTAGGCGTTCACGTTCTGGCCCAGCAGCGTGATCTCTTTCACGCCCTGGTCGGCGAGCCCAGCGACCTCGACCAGTACGTCGTCGAACGGCCGGCTAACCTCTTCGCCGCGGGTGTAGGGCACCACGCAGTAGCTGCAGTATTTGCTGCAGCCTTCCATGATGGAGACGAAGGCGCTGGCGCCTTCCACGCGCGCGGGAGGCAGGTGGTCGAATTTCTCGATCTCGGGAAAGCTGATGTCCACCTGCGGGCGGCGCTGCACCTCGCGCTGGGTCAGCAGCTCGGGCAGGCGGTGCAGCGTCTGCGGGCCGAACACCACGTCCACGTAGGGCGCGCGCTTGATGATCTCGGCGCCTTCCTGGCTGGCCACGCAGCCGCCCACGCCGATCTTCACGCCCCGCTCTTTCAGGTGCTTGATGCGCCCGAGATCGCTGAAGACCTTCTCCTGCGCCTTCTCGCGCACCGAGCAGGTATTGAAGAGGATCAGATCCGCCTCGTCCACGTTCTGCGTGGGCTCGTAGCCCTGGGCGGCATACAGCACGTCGGCCATCTTGTCCGAGTCGTACTCGTTCATCTGGCAGCCGAAGGTTTTGATGAAGACTTTTTTGCTCATGGGGAATCTCTGGTGTCGGTAGCGCTGCCTGCGGCCAATGGCGGGCGGGGCCGGTCGTGCGGCTGGAAAGGGATGGCGCACCCAGCGGCCGCAGCGCTGGCGGCGCCAGGGCCTGTCTATCGCTTGGGAATCTCGGATTCGAAGATGAAATTGCGGTCCGTCGCCGTCGCACCCTTGCGCGGCTGGGCCGCTTCGTCCTTGCTGAGGATCCAGGCGGTCAGCAGCATGCCGGTGCTGGCCTCGACGACATAGTTCACCGTGAACTTCTGCCCAATCACCGTATGGGCCATGACCAGCGTGTTCTGTGGGCTGAGCAGGCGCATGCCGGGGGCCATGCGGATGGCCTTGCCATCCAGCTGCGCATCGACGGTGCTGTTGATGGCCAGCGTACCGCGCAGGGCATTTTCAGGAAAGGTGCGCACGCCGCCCAGAGGGGCGACCACCTGGGCCGCGGCGGGCAGGACCGCGCCGCAGAGCAGGGCGCAGGCCAGCAACGGCGCGAAGAGAAAGGAAAAACGAGCAGTGGGGCAGCGGTTCATGGTTTACATCCAGGGGCTGGGGGCGCGATTTTACGTGCAGGCCCGGGACGATCGCCGGCCGGGTTGGAGGGGGCGACAAGAAAAGTCTTGAACGCCAAAAAAGTCGCGCTATAATTGAGGGCTTAGGCGCTTTAGCTCAGTCGGTTAGAGCGATGGAATCATAATCCACAGGTCCGCGGTTCGAATCCGTGAAGCGCCACCAAACAAAAAAGGGGCTGCGTGCAAACGCAGCCCCTTTTGCTTTTTCGGCCCGGTGGCGGGCAAGGGATGGTGGGGATTCACGCCTCCCTTGTGTCCTATGGCCCGGGAGCCCGGCGGCCACGAAAGCCGGCGTCCGGTCATCCCATCGCGGCGGGCGCCACCGCCTCTGCCGGCCGTTCCAACGCCGCGCCATCGAACCGTTCCCGCGCACTGCGGATGCTCCGATGGTTCATTTCCGCCCACTGCAGCAACTGCGATAGCGGCGCCAGCACCGACTGCCCCAAAGCCGACAGCCGGTACTCCACACTGGGCGGCTTGGTCGGAAAGACGTGCCGGGTCAGCAGGCCGTCGCGCTCCAGGGACCGCAGGGTCTGGGCCAGCATGCGCTTGGAGATGTCGGGCACGGCCCGTTGCAGTGCGCCGAAGCGCAAGGGGGCCGGGGCGAGCGTCAGCAGGATCAGCGTGGTCCATTTGTCGCCGATGTGGTCCAGCACGTCGCGCACCGGGCACTGGCCGAGGTCCAGCCCGTCGGGGCGCTCGCGCATCCAGGCCTGGGTGGCGGCCAGGGCTTCAAGGGCCTCGGGGGCGGCCGGGGCAGGGGGGTGAGCGTCAGGTAACCAGGGCATGAAAAGCTGCCTTCTTGTGGAAGTTGAGGCGGTTCCTAATATAGACCTCCTCTCCAATCCATACCCAGAGGATCTTTGCAATGTCCACTTCTTCCCCCCGCCTGCTCGTCACCGGTGCCAATGGCCAGCTCGGTCGCCTCGTCATCCAGCAGCTTCTTACGCGGGTGCCGGCCTCGCAGATCGTGGCCTCGGTGCGCAACGTGGAGAAAAGCGCGGCCGTGCTGCCCGCAGGCATCGAGCTGCGCCAGGCGGACTACGGCGATGAGGCCTCGTGGGATGCCGCGCTGCAGGGCATCGATCGCGTGCTGTTGATTTCTTCCAGCGAGGTTGGCAGCCGGGTCGCGCAGCATGGCAATGTCATCAGCGCGGCAGCCCGGGCAAAGGTGCAACTGATCGCCTACACGAGCGTGCTGCATGCCGACGTGTCTCCGCTGGGCTTGGCGAAAGAGCATCTGGCGACCGAGGTGCTGCTCCAGGAGTCGGGTGTGCCCTTCGTGCTGCTGCGCAACAGCTGGTACACCGAGAACAATCTGATGGGCATTGCCGATGCGCTCGGCCGCGGCGTGCTGGTGGGTAGCTCCGGCGAAGGCCGGTTCGCTTCGGCGTCGCGGGAGGACTACGCCGCCGCGGCCGCCGCCGTGCTGGCCGCGAAGGACAGCCATGCCGGCAAGGTCTATGAACTCGCGGGCGACGATGCCTACACCCGGGCCGAGCTGGCGCAGGAAGTGTCACGCCAGGCCGGCAAGCCGCTGGCTTATCAGGACATGCCCGAAGCCGCCTACCGCGACCTGCTGGTGCAGGTAGGACTGCCTGCGCCTGTGGCCGAGATGCTCGCGCAAAGCGACGCCAGCGCTGCCAAGAGTGCGGTGTTCGACAGCGGTCGCCAGCTCAGTGCGCTGATCGGCCGGCCCACGACGCCTCTGGCGGCGTCGGTGAGCGAAGCCCTGAAATCCTGAATTGGCAGGCCCAGGCTACCCCCACCCCCGCGTAGATCCCGGCCGGTCGCACACGGCCGAGCGTTGCCGAAGGCGAGCGTCAAGCCCCCGCTTGCGCCCCTTCGGCATTTGCATATGTGGTCAAAGTATTTGTAATTCGCATGCAAGGGCCTCATGATTTCACAAAACGCATGAAATCAAGCCCATGGAATTGCGCCAGCTCGAAGCCTTCGCCGCGGTGATGTCCACCGGCAGCGTGACCGCGGCCGCGCGCCTGCTGGACCGCTCGCAGCCCTCCGTCAGCCGCTCGCTGCAGGAACTGGAGGCCGAGATCGGCTATGCGCTCTTCGCCCGCGGCGGCCCGCGCGTCACGCCGACCGAGCAGGGCTTTTTGCTGTACGAGGACGTGGAGCGCGCACTCGGCGGCCTGCGGCAGATCCGCGATCGCGCCGCCGAGATCGCGCGCGGCGAGGCCCGGCCCCTGCGCCTGGCCGCCACCTCGGCGCTGGCCGTGGGCCTGCTGCCCCAGGCGCTGCGGCTGGCCGAGCCGCACACCGGCAGCGCCGCCATCCAGTTGCGCAGCACCTCGCCCGAAGAGGTGGTGCATGCCGTGCTCACGGGTGCGGTGCAATTGGGGGCCACCAGCCTGCCGCTGGAGCACCGCGGGCTGCAGGTGCACTGGATCGCCCAGACCGCCTGCATGGCCGTGCTGCCGCAGGACGACCCGCTGGCCGCCGAACCGGTCGTGCCGCTGGCGGCCCTGGCCGAGCGCCGGCTCATCACCCTGAGCAACCCGTTTCGCCTGCGCGGGCGCATCGACCGGGCACTGGCCCAGCTCGGCCAGCCGGGGCTGGCGCGCCGCGATGCGATCGAAACCAATTCGTCCGTCAACGCCCAGGCCGCCGTGCGCGCCGGGCTGGGCGTGGCCGTGCTGGAGCCGCTGACCGCGCTGGGACTGCCCTGCGACGGCGTGGCCGTGCGGCCGCTGGACACCGACATTCCTTTTTTCTTCGGGGTCATCACGCCCCAGGCGCAGCCCGTCACGCCGCAGGTGCAGGCCGTGGCGGATGCGCTGCTGCAGGCGGCCCGGCCGCTGCCGGGCTTCGTGCAACACGCCCCGCAAGCGCATGCCGCGCTGCTGCAGGCGCTCTACGGCGGCGATGCCGGCCCCACTGCTTCCGAGGTTTCAGAATGACGATTGCCACCCCTACCGATTCCACCCTTGCGCCCGCACCTGCCGGGCTCGCCGCCCTGGAGGCGCGCCTGCGCCAGGACCTGCAATGGCTGGGCCTGCCCGCGCGGCGCTGGGTGCCGCCGCGGCTGACCGAGGCGGGCGAGCCGGTGCTGGATGTGGCCATCGTCGGCGGCGGCATGGCCGGGCTGGCGCTGGGCGCCTCGCTGGCGCACATGGGTGTGCAGGCACCGCTGTTCGATCGTGCGCCCGAGGGCTTCGAGGGCCCCTGGGCGACCACCGCGCGCATGGAGACGCTGCGCTCGCCCAAGGAACTGACCGGGCCTGCGCTGGGCCTGCCGGCGCTCACCTTCCGCGCTTGGTTCGAGGCGCAGTTCGGCCTGCCGGCCTGGGCGGCGCTGGACAAGATCCCGCGCCTGCAGTGGATGGATTACCTGCGCTGGTACCGCCGCGTGCTGGGCCTGGACGTGCGCAACCGCCAGCGCGTGCTGGCCGTGCATCCGCGCGCCGACGGCCTGGTGCGGATCGACCTGGCCGACGATGCCAACGGCGGCGCGCCCCACCACGTGCTGGCCCGCCATGCGGTGCTGGCCACGGGCCGCGATGGCCTGGGCGGCCCCTGGGTGCCCGACTGGGCGCGGGCGCTGCCGGCGGGCCGCTGGGCGCACTCGGCCGATGTGTGGGACGGCGCCGAGCTGCGCGGCCTGCGCGTGGCGGTGGTGGGCGGCGGGGCCTCGGCCATGGATTCGGCCGCCACGGCGCTGGAGGCCGGCGCTGCGCGCGTGGACTTGCTGGTGCGCCGCGCGGAACTGCCCCGCGTGAACAAGGGCAAGGGCGCGGGCAACCCTGGCATGGCACACGGCTTTTGGTCGCTGCCGGACGAATGGAAGTGGCGCTTTCGCCATTACCTGAACGTGCAGCAGGTGCCTCCGCCGCACGGCAGCACGCTGCGCGTGTCGCGCCACGCCAACGCGCACTTCCACCTGGGCGCCGGCGTGCACGGCGCGTCCGTGCGGCCCGATGGCGCGCTGCGCCTGGAGACCGCCAAGGGCCCGATCGCCGCGGATTTCGTGGTCTTTTGCACCGGCTTTCGCACCGACTGGGCGCTGCGCCCGGAGTTCGCCGCGTTCGCGCCGGCCGTGCGCCTGTGGCAGGACCGCTTCGCGCCGCCGGCCGGCGAGGACGATGCCGAGCTGGCCGCCTCGCCCGACCTGGGGCCGCTGTTCGAGTTCCAGGAGAAGGCGCCCGGCGCCTGCCCGGGCCTGGACCGCGTGCACTGCTTCAACTACGGCGGTGCGCTGTCGCAGGGTGCAGGCGCGGGTGACATCCCGCAGATCAGCGATGGCGCCCAGCGCCTGGCGCGGGGCCTGGCCGCCCGCCTGCTGGCCGACGACGCTGCGCTGCATTACGCGGCCATGCAGCGCTACGAAGAACCCGAGCTGGACGGCGACGAATGGACGCCGGCGGCCTTCCCGGCCTATGGGCCCGAGGGCGCCTCGCCGGCCGCCAGCGCCCCGGCCCTCTCCGAAAATGCCCCGGAGGTCACGCGATGATTGCTATTAAAATAATAGCGATATGCCATAGTGGATATTGCACTGGAGGCCTTTTTGCCTTGAAGCGCTCGCGGCCGCCCGCGGCCCCGCGGCCATGACCGGCTGGCTGCTGCGCCGCCTGGGCCAGGCGCTGCTGGTGGTGCTGGCCATGACGGTGATCGTCTTCGTGGGCCTGCACGCCATCGGCAACCCGGTGGACATCCTGATCGGCGACGACATGAACCAGCAGGAGCGCCTGGCCGCCATCGCGCGGCTGGGGCTCGACCAGCCGCTGTGGCGCCAGTACCTGGCCTTCATCGACGGCGCGCTGCACGGCAGCCTGGGCAAGAGCTTCGTGTACCAGGAAGACGCCGTGCGCCTGATTCTGCAGCGCCTGCCCGCCACGCTGGAGCTGGCCCTGGCCGCGCTGGTGCTGGCGGTGGTGCTGGGCGTGCCGCTGGGGCTTTATGCCGGCATGCGGCCGGACAGCGCGGTGTCCAAGGCGCTCATGGCGGTCAGCATCGCGGGCTTTTCGCTGCCGGCGTTCTGGGTGGCGCTGATGCTCATCATGGTGTTCAGCGTGCAACTGGGGTGGATGCCCGCCAGCGGGCGAGGCGCCACGCGCGAGCTGTTCGGCGTGCCGTGGTCGTTCCTCACGCTCGATGGCCTGCAGCACCTGGCGCTGCCGGCGTTCAACCTGGCGCTGTTCAAGATCTCGCTGGTGCTGCGGCTCACGCGGGCCGGCGTGCGCGAGGTGCTGCCGCAGGACTTCGTGAAGTTCGCGCGCGCCAAGGGCCTGTCGCCCGCGCGGGTGATGGGCATGCACGTGCTGCGCAACACGCTGATCCCGCTCGTCACGGTGCTGGGCCTGGAACTGGGCTCGACCATCGCCTATGCGGTGGTGACCGAAAGCATCTTCGCGTGGCCCGGTGCGGGCAAGCTGATCCTGGACAGCATCAACAGCCTGGACCGCCCCGTCGTGGTGGCCTACCTGATGGTGGTGGTCGTGATCTTCGTGACGCTCAACCTGGTGGTGGACGTGCTCTACCGCCTGCTGGACCCGCGCGCCCGGGTGGAGGGCGCGGCATGACGCAGCCTGTGGTTTCGCCCGACACCCCCGTGGCGCGGGGCTTCGACGACCGGTCGATCTGGTACCGCGTGGCGGCGGACTTCCTGCGCTCGCGCACCGCGGCCGCCGCGCTGGCCGTGCTGGCGCTGGTGGTGATCGCGGCGCTGGCCGCGCCCTGGATCACGCCGCAGAACCCCTACGACCTGATGCAGCTCGACGTGCTGGACGCGCGCCTGAAGCCCGGCGCGGCCAACGCCGAGGGCACCTTCACCTACTGGCTGGGCACGGACGGGCAGGGGCGTGACCTGTACTCGGCCATCGTGTACGGCCTGCGCATCAGCCTGCTGGTGGGCGTGGGCTCGGCCGTGGTGGCGGCGGTGATCGGCACGCTGGTGGGGCTGCTCGCGGCCTACGCGGGCGGCAAGGTCGATGCGCTGCTGATGCGCGTGGTGGACCTATTGCTGTCGTTTCCGACCATCCTCATGGCGCTGATGATCCTGGCCTACGTGGGCAAGGGCGTGGGCAACGTGGTGCTCACGCTGGTGCTGCTGGAGTGGGCCTACTACGCCCGCACGGCGCGCGGCCAGGCGCTGGTGGAGGCGCGCCGCGAATACGTGGAGGCCGCGCGCGGCCAGGGCATTCCGGGCTGGCGCATCGTCACCGGGCACATCCTGCCCAACTGCCTGCCGCCGCTCTTGGTGATCGGCGCGCTGCAGGTGGCGCGCGCCATCACGCTGGAGGCCACGCTGTCGTTCCTGGGCCTGGGCGTGCCGATCACCGAGCCGTCGCTGGGCCTCCTGATCTCCAACGGCTACCAGTACCTGCTGTCCAACGAATACTGGATCAGCTTCTTTCCCGGCCTGGCGCTGCTGTTCACCATCGTCGCGATCAACCTCGTGGGCGACCAGCTGCGCGACGTGCTCAACCCGAGGCTGCAGAAATGATGGGCACCGCATCGTCTTCTCCGATCCCGGCGTCCGCTGCCGCGGTGCCCGCCGGCGTTCCCACGCTGGAGGTGCGCGACCTGCGCACACGCTTTCACACCCGCGCCGGCGTGCTGCCGGTGGTGGACGGCGTGTCGTTCACGCTCGGGCGCGGCAAGGTGCTGGGACTGGTGGGCGAGTCGGGCTCGGGCAAATCCGTCACCGGCTTCTCGATCATGGGGCTGGTCGATCCGCCCGGCCGCGTGGAGGGCGGGCAAGTGCTGTTCCAGGGCCGCGACCTCACCACGCTGCCGGCCGCCGAGCGGCGCGCGCTGCAGGGCAACCGCATCGCCATGATCTTCCAGGACCCGATGGCCACGCTCAACCCGGTGCTGCGCGTGGACACGCAGATGATCGAGGCCGTCAAGGCCCATCGCCGCGCCACCACCGCCGAGGCCCGCGCCCTGTCGCGCGACACGCTGGCGCTGATGGGCATTCCCAGCCCCGACGACCGGCTGCGCGCCTACCCGCACCAGCTGTCGGGCGGCATGCGCCAGCGCGTGGCGATCGCCATCGCGCTGCTGCACGGGCCCGACCTCGTCATCGCCGACGAGCCGACCACGGCGCTGGACGTGACCATCCAGGCGCAGATCCTGTCGGAGGTGCAAAAGCTGGTGCGCGAGCGCGGCACCTCGCTGATCTGGATCAGCCACGACCTGTCGGTGGTGGCCGGCTTGGCCGACGAGATCGCCGTGATGTATGCCGGGCGCATCGTGGAGCACGGCACGGTGGACGACGTGCTCGACCATCCGCAGCACCCCTACACCCAGGGCCTGATCGGCAGCTTGCCCAGCGCCAACCGGCGCGGCGAGCGGCTGCGGCAGATTCCCGGCATGGCGCCGTCGCTGCTGCACATGCCGCCGGGCTGCGCCTTCGCGCCGCGCTGCGCGCGCGCCAGCGCCGCCTGCGGCGTACCACCGGCCATCACGCACCCGCGCGCGCAGGCCCCGGCGCACGCGGTCCGGTGCTTCCATCCCGGTGCTTCGGAGGGCGCGGCATGAGCGAGGTTCGCGACGTTCTTTCGCCGCCAGGCCCTGGCGGCGCCACCCCGGTCACGGCCACCGTCCCGCCGCTGGTGGAGCTGCGCAGCGTGGCCAAGCGCTTCGGCCAGCAGCCGCCGCCGGGCCCCGTGGGCCGGGCGCTGCGGCGCCTGGGCCTGGCGAAGGCGCCCGTGGTGACCCATGCGGTCGATGGCGTGGACCTGGCGGTGCACGCGGGCGAGGTCGTGGGGCTGGTGGGCGAGTCGGGCTGCGGCAAGTCCACGCTCGGACGCATCGCCGCCGGCCTGCTGCCGGCCACCGAGGGCGAAGTGTGGGTGGACGGGCGCCCGCTCGAAGGATTGAGCGGCCGCGACCGGCTGGCCGCGCGGCTGCGCACGCAGATGGTGTTCCAGGACCCGTTCGCCAGCCTGAACCCGCGCCTGCGCGTCTCGCGCATCGTGGGCGAGGCGGCGCTGCTGCACGGCCTGACAGATGCCGCCGGGCTCGATGACTACGTGAGCGCCCAGCTGCGCCGCGCGGGGCTCGACCCGGCGCTGCGCCACCGCTACCCGCACCAGTTCAGCGGTGGCCAGCGCCAGCGCATCGGCATCGCCCGCGCGCTGGCGGTGCAGCCGGGCCTGCTGGTGTGCGACGAGGCCGTGGCGGCACTGGACGTGTCGATCCAGGCGCAGATCCTCAACCTGTTCATGGACCTGCGCGACCAGCTGGGCCTGACCTACCTGTTCATCAGCCACGACCTGGGCGTGGTGGAACACGTGTGCGACCGCGTGGTGGTGATGTACCTGGGCCGCGTGGTGGAGAGCGCGCCGGTCGAGGAACTCTTCGCCCGGCCCAACCACCCCTACACGCAGGCGCTGCTGGCCGAGATCCCGAGCGTGGCCGCGCGGCGCACGCGCTTTTCGTCCATCCGCGGCGAGATCCCCAGCCCCATTTCGCCGCCCTCGGGCTGCCATTTCCACCCCCGTTGCCCGCACGCCATGCCGCGCTGCGCCACCGAGGTGCCGCGGCTGCGCGGCATCGCCGTGCGGCACGAGAGCGCCTGCCACCTCAACGACGGCTGAGCGCTCACCGTCCAACGCCCGTTGCCCCCGCCGTATCCCGTTCGTTTTTTCCTGAAAGGCCCGCCATGACTTCCTTCCGCCTCGCCACCCTGGCCGCTGCCGCGCTGCTCGCCACTACCGGTGCCACCGGCGCGCTCGCGCAGAACGGCAACACGCTGTCCATCGGCTTCGCCGACCCGGTGTCGTCGGTCGATCCGCAACTCAACAACCACGCGGGCGACCGCTCGCTGGCGCTGCATTTCTGGGACTCGCTGGTCAACTCGCGCGACGGCGGCAAGCTGGAGCCGGGCCTGGCCGCCAGCTGGAAGACGCTGGACGACAAGACCTGGGAGTTCAAGCTGCGCACCGACGTGAAGTGGCAGGACGGCACGCCCTTCACCGCCGACGACATCGTGTTCTCGTTCCAGCGCGCGCGCAACGTGCCCGGCAGCGTGGCGTCCTATGCGGGCGCGCTGCGCACGGTCGAATCGACCACGGCCAAGGACGCGCACACCGTCATCGTCAAGACCAACACACCCAACCCCATGCTGCCGCTGGAGATCGCCTCGATCTACATCGTGAGCAAGCACGTGGGCGAAAAATCGAAGACCGAGGACTACAACGCCGGCCGCGCCGTCGTGGGCACGGGGCCGTACAAATTCATCTCCTACGTGCCGGGCGACCGCACGGTGTTCGAGCGCAGCGCGAGCTACTACGGCACCAAGCCGCTGTGGGAGAAGGTGAACTACCGCTACATCAACAACGGCGCGGCGCGCACCGCCGCGCTGCTGGCGGGCGATGTGGACGTGATCGACAAGGTCGCCGTGACCGACGTGGAGAAGCTGCGCAAGACGCCCAGCGTGAGCGTGTACACCTACCCCGGCCTGCGCGCGCTGCTGCTGCAGCCCAGCTTCAAGGCCGGCGCCAACGAGTTCGTCACCGACAACGCGGGCAAGCCGCTCGCGCAGAATCCGCTGCGGGACGTGCGCGTGCGCCAGGCGCTGTCGCTGGCCATCAACCGCAAGGCCATCGTGGACCGCGTGCTGCAGGGCACGGTGACCGAGGCCAACCAGTGGATGCCTAAGGGCAGCTTCGGCTACAACCCCGAGGTCAAGGACATTCCCTACAACGTGGAGCAGGCCAAAAAGCTGCTGGCCGAGGCCGGCTTTCCGCAGGGCTTCCAGATCACCATCCACGTGCCCGGCGACCGCTACCCGCAGGCCCCCGAGACCGTGCAGGCCGTGGCCCAGTTCTGGAGCCGCGCGGGCGTGAAGACCAAGGTGGAGGTGCTGCCCTGGGCCTCGTACGCCAGCCGCGCCAACAAGAACGACTTCGCCGTCAGCGTGATCGCCTGGGGCAACGGCACGGGAGAGGCCGGCTACGGCCTGCTGCAGACGCTGGCCACCACCGACGCCCAGCGCGGCCGGGGCGCCAACAACTGGGGCCGCTACAGCAATGAAGCGGTGGACAAGGCACTCGATGCCGCCACGGTGGAGTTCGATGCGCGCCGCCGCGAGGCCGTGTTCCGCCATGCCGCCAAGCTGGTCACCGACGACGTGGGCCAGATCCCGCTGTTCCACTACCAGAACATCTGGGCGGCCAAGAAGGGGCTGAAGGTCGAGCCGATCCTGAGCGACCGCACCACCGCCCTGCAAGTCACCCGCGTGGGCAAGTAAGGCGTGGCCGCGCTCACCATCACCCCCGCCGACGCGCTGATCGACGTGCCGCGCCACATCGTGGCCAGCGGGCTCGTGCCGGGCGAGACCGTCACGCTGCGCAGCCACACCCTGCGCGGCCCGGGCGTCGCCTGGCGCGCCGAGGCCGTCTTCGAGGCCGATGCCCAGGGCACGGTGGACCTGTCGCGCGACGCGCCGCGGTCGGGCAGCTACGCCGGCGTGTCGCCCATGGGCCTGGTGTGGTCGCAGGTGCCCGACGGCGGGCAGGCGCCGCGCGCGCTGTTCGCCAGCACCCCGGCCGCGCCGCTGGCCACCGAGGTCACCCTGGAGCGCGGCGCGCCGGGCGGGGCGCCGCTCTCGGGCCGCTTCGTGCAGCACCTGGTCGGCCCCGGCGTGGTGCGGCGCGAGCTTCGTGGCGGGGTGCGCGACGAGGGCCTGTCGGGCACGCTGTTCCTGCCGCCGGGCCCGGGCCCTCACCCGGCGGTGCTGGTGCTCAACGGCTCGGGCGGGGGCATCAACGAGCCGCGTGCGGCGCTGTACGCCTCGCACGGCTACGCGGCGCTGGCGCTGGGCTACTTCCAGTCGCCGGGGCGGCCCGACCATATCTCGGACACGCACCTCGAATACTTCGAGACCGCGCTCGCCTGGCTGCATCGCACGGTGCGCCCGCGCGGCGGCTTCGTCGCGCTGAGCGGGCAGTCGCGCGGCGGCGAGCTGGTGCTGCTGCTGGGCACGCTGTTCCCGGAGCAGGTCTCGGCCGTCATCGGCTACGTGCCGGGCGCGGTGGTGCACAGCGCGCAGAACGCCTGCAACCCCGCCAACGGCCCCGACAGCCGCAACGGCCCGGCGTGGATCTTCCGCGGCCAGCCGCTGCCGCACCTGTGGGAAAACAACCGCACGGCCACCTGGGCGCCGTGGGACGAGGGACCCGAGCCGCGCCGCCATGCCAACGCGCTGCTCACCGCGCTGCAGGACGAGGAGGCCGTGGAGCGCGCCCGCATCCGCGTGGAGCGCATCCGTGGCCCGGTGCTGCTGCTGACCGCCGAGGACGACGGCTCCTGGCCCTCGTCGCGCTACGGCCGCATGGTCGTGGAGCGGCTGAAGGCCCATGCGCACCCGCACCCGGTGACCCAGTACGACTACGCGGGCGCGGGGCATTCGATTTTGTTCCCCTACCTGCCCACCACGCAGACCGTGTACGCCCACCCGGTCTCGGGCCGGCTCAGCACCGGCGGCGGCGCACCTGCGCCCAACGCCTGGGCCGACGAACACTCGTGGCGGCAGGTGCTATCGTTTTTGAAGCAAGCTGCCATAGAAGAATCTGTGCTGCAGCCCTAAAACACTGAGATCCCTGGCGGCCGACGGGCCGCCCCACCGGAGCCGACCATGACCGATGCATCCCTTTCCCCCGACTTGGTGGACACCCTGGTGCCGCTGACCCCCGGCGACCCCGTGCACGCCGTGCGCCACCAGCGCGACAAGGTGGTCGCCGCCACCCAGGGCAGCTACGACAGCCTGTTCGATCCCGCGCTGGAGGGCCTCTCCCTGGCCGAGCGCCTGCTGGCGGCGCGAGCCATCGCCACCCAGGCCGGCAGCGCGCCGGTGGCGGCGCACTACACGGCGCGGCTGCAGGGCCTGGCCGACCTCACGCCCGCGCAGCGCGCGGCCCTGGACCCGGGCGATTCGCCAGTGCAGGACCCGCGCCTGCAGGCCATCCTGCGCTTTGCCGACCTGCTGGCCGCGCGGCCGGTGGAGGGCGACCGCGAGGCGCTGCTGCAGCTGCCCGCCGCCGGCCTGTCCACGCCCGCCGTGGTGGCGCTGGCGCAACTCATCGCCTTCGTGGCCTACCAGGTGCGCGTGGTGGCGGGGCTGCAGGCCCTGGCAGCGCTCGGCACGCCGGCGGCTTCGCCCGCAGCCGCTGCTGGCGAACCGGCACCGGCCGCCGCGCCGTTCGTGCACCCGGCCAATCTCCCGAAGCCCGGCGAGCCCGTGCGCGTGAACGGCTACACCAGCGAGACGCTGGAGTGGAAAGCCTGGCTGCCCGTGCTGGACCTGGCGCAGGCCTCGCCCGCGCAACTGGCGGTGCTCGAGGCCAGCCACCCCAAGGCCAAGACCAGCGACTACTACCGCGTGCTGGTGCACCAGCCGCGCATCCTGGAGGAGCGGTCGATCGTGTTCAACGCGATCATGTACGCGCCCGGCGGCCTGTCGCGCGCCGAGCGCGAACTGGCCAGCGCCGTGGTCTCGCGCGTGAACGGCTGCGTGTACTGCGCCTCGGTGCATGCGCAGCGGTTCGAGCAGCTGGCCAAGCGCAACGACGTGATCGTGCAGGTGTTCACCGAGCCGCAGGGCGCGGGCACCACGGCGCGCGAGCAGGCCATCGTGCAGGCCAGCATCGACCTCACGCGCGCGCCCGGCGCGTTCGGTGCGGACCAGGTGCGGCCGCTGCGCGCTGCCGGCCTGTCGGACCTGGAAATCCTCGACGCCGTGCACGCCGTGGCGATCTTCGCCTGGGCCAACCGGCTGATGCTCAACCTGGGCGAACCGGTGTTCCCCGGCTGAAAACCGCAGGGCAGGGAATGCCCGCCCGCCATCAGATCGCGCAGCCGTCCGGGCCACAGGCCAGGGCACTGCCGGCCGGCGCGATGGCGGCCCGCCCGGCCTCCAGGTGCTGGCGCAGCACGGTCTTCCAGGCCTCGGGCTGGCCCAGCCAGGGGCCGATGTCCAGCGTCTGCAGCGGCGCGCCGGGCTGCTCCAGCGCCAGGGTGGGAAAGCCCTGGCCGCCCGCGCGGGCCAGCCACTGGCGGCTTTCCGCGAAGTGCGCCTGCGTGGGTGCGCCTTGCCATTGCGCGAAGGCGGCGCGGAATGCTTCGGCGTCCAGGCCCAGTTCGGCCGCCAGATCCTGCAGCACGGCGGCGTCCGCCACGCGGCGGCCTTGCGCATAGTGCGCCTGCTGGATGCGGTGCGCTATGTCCAGCCCCCGCTGGCCCAGGGCCTGGGCGGCCAGGATGGCGGTGGTCGGCGGCTCCGAATCCATCACCGCCGTCGGGTCGCGCAGCAGGCCTTCGAAGTACGCCTCGCCGAAGGGCTGGCCGGTGAGCTGGGCGATGCGCCGGTCGTGCGGCACCACGTGGTCGCGCCACCGGGGCGTGATGGCGATGCGGTTGGGGCCGGCCAGCATGCCGCCGCCGTGCAGCGCGATCGCTAGGCCCGGCACCTGCCGCGCGGCTTGCACCAGCGGCGCGGCGGCGTAGCACCAGCCGCACAGCGGGTCGAAGACGTAGTGCAGCACCGCAGACGGTGCGGCGGCGTTCACTGCGGCCATTTCATTTCGCCCTTGATGACCTTGGCGCCCAGATCCAGCGACGACGATTCGCCCAGTTGCGGATAGCGCTTTTTCATGGCGGCGACCAGCGCGGCCGAGTCCTTGGCGCGGGCGGCTTCTTCCTCGAAGGCCTTCACGTAGCCGCGGGTGAACGCCACCGAGGCCGTGCTGCGCGGCTCCCGGCCGCTGGCGTCCGGCACGAAGTGGCCGGGCACCACGACCTCCGGCTGCAGCGCGTCGATCTGGTCGAGCGTGGCGAGCCAGTCGCGGCGCGATTCGGGCGTCTGCGTGTCGGCCATCCAGACGTGGATGTTGGCGGCCACCGGCACGCCGCCCACCACAGCCTTCAGCGAAGGAACCCACACCACCGTGCGGCCGGGCGTGGGGCCGTTCAGGCCGACCACCTGGATGGCCTGGCCTTCCAGCGTGATGGTGTCGCCCTGCAGCGGCTCGGGCACCACCAGGGCCTGGGGGGCGTTGGCCTTAAGGATGGGGCCCCAGTGGGCGAGCTTGCCGTCCTTGGAGGCCTGGATGCCGGCCACCGTCTGCGGCGTGGCGACGATGCGGGCCGCGGGGAAGGCGGCTTGGATGACGTCCAGGCCGAAGTAGAAATCGGGGTCCTTGTGGCTGATGTACACCGTGGTCAGCTTCTTGCCGCTGGCGCGGATTTTCTCCACCAGCGCCTGGGCGTCGTCGCGCTGAAATTGCGCGTCGATCAGCACGGCTTCGGTCTCGCCCGTGATCAGCTCCGACGACACGGGGAACAGGCTCTTGGTGCCGGGGTTGTGCACCTGCAGCTGCAGCGGGCCGGCGGCCAGCGCTACGGCGGCGAAGCCGAGGCTGGCGGCGCCGGCGATCAGGGTGCGAAGGAATCGGGGTGTGCGGGACATGGCGGGCTCCTGGTCAGCGAGAGGTGGAATGAAGGAAGGAATAAAGAAAGAAGGAATGGGCTGGATCGTAGGTTGCCTGGATCGGCCGAAAAACCCCCTACCATGCAAAGCTTTGTTGCATCGATCGATCGAATATGGACCGCCTCACCGCCGCCGACGTCTTCGTGCGCATCGCCGAGCGCGGCAGCATGACCGCCGCCGCCGAATCGCTGGACATGTCGCGCGCCATGGTCACGCGCTACCTCGCGCAGATGGAGGCCTGGGCCGGCGCCCGCCTCCTGCACCGCACCACGCGCCGCCTGGGCCTCACGGCAGCCGGCGAGCAGGCCCTGGCACGCTGCCGGCGCATGCTGGAGCTGGCCGCCGAGATGGCGGTGCCGGTGGGCGAGGGGGCCGAGGTGCCGCGCGGCCTGCTGCGCATCGCCAGTTCTCAGTCGCTCGCGCAGGAGGTGCTGTCGCCCGCGGTGGCCGAGTTCCTGCGCCGCCATCCGCTGGTGGCCATCGACCTGCACATCGATTCCCGGCCGGTCAACCTTGTGCAGGAGCGCATCGACCTGGCGGTGCGCATCAGCAACGACCTGGACCCCAACCTCATCGCCCGCACGCTGGGCGAATGCGCATCGGTCGTGTGCGCCGCACCCGCCTACCTGGCCGCCCACGGCATGCCGCGCCGCGCGCAGGACCTGGCGACGCACAACTGCCTCACGTATTCGTACTTCGGGCGCAGCCTGTGGGAGTTCACGCACCGGGGCGAGCGCATCGCGGTGCCGGTGGGCGGCAACCTGAGCGCCAACGAATCCCAGGTGCTGCTGGCCGCCGCGCTGCACGGCGCGGGCGTGACGCTGCAGCCGGTCTATGCCGCCGCGCCGCTGATCGCGCAGGGGCGGCTCACGGCGCTGCTGCCGGCCCATGCGCCGCGCACGCTGGGGGTGCACGGCGTGTACGCTTCGCGCCGGCAGGTGCCGCCGGCGCTGCGCGCGCTGCTGGACTTCCTGGTGGAGCGCTTCGCCGATCCGGCGCACTGGCAGGCCGGGCTGCCGGTGCCGGCCGCCAAGGCGCCGTCGCGGGCAAAAAAAAGCCGCTGAGGGCAGCGGCGGGGGGCGGTGGCGCAGCCCCGTGGCAGGGGCCGCGCGGCGGGGTGCCTCACTGGTGGGTGAAGGTCGCCTTGCGCTTGTTCACGAAGGCGTCCATGCCTTCCTTCTGGTCGCTGGTGGCGAACAGCGCGTGGAACAGGCGGCGCTCGAACATCACGCCGTCCGACAGCCCGCTCTCGAACGCGCGGTTGACCGATTCCTTGGCCGCCATCACGGCGATCTGCGAGAAGTCGCTGATCTGCAGCGCGGCGCCCAGGGCCTCGTCCATCAGCTGGGCGAAGGGCACGACGCGGCTGACCAGCCCGGCGCGCTCGGCCTCGGCGGCGTCCATCATGCGGCCGGTGAGGGCCATGTCCATGGCCTTGGACTTGCCCACCGCGCGCGGCAGGCGCTGCGTGCCGCCGGCACCGGGGATGACCCCCAGCTTGATCTCGGGCTGGCCGAACTTGGCGTTGTCGGCCGCAATGATGAAGTCGCACATCATGGCCAGCTCGCAGCCGCCGCCCAGGGCGAAGCCGCTCACCGCGGCGATCACCGGCTTGCGGATGGAGCGGATGCGCTCCCAGTTGCGCGTGATGTAGTCGCCCTTGTACGCATCGGCGAAGCTGTACTGCGCCATGGCGCCGATGTCCGCACCCGCGGCGAAAGCCTTCTCGCTGCCGGTGACGATGACGCAGCCGATCTTCTCGTCGGCGTCGAAGGCCTGCAGCGCCTCGCCCAGCTCGTTCATGAGCTGGTCGTTCAGCGCGTTCAGTTGCTTGGGCCGGTTCAGCGTGATGACGCCGACCTTGTCCGCCTCGATGCGGACCTCGATGACTTCGTAGGCCAAGGGGTATCTCCGTTGCTCGTTGTGATCGGCAGACTATACCCAAGGGGCTCCGGAAAGCCTCTGCCAGGGTCCTCTATTGGCCTGCGGTGCCGTCCAGCCACCGGCTGGCCAGGGCCGCGTCGGCCACCGACAGGCCGATGGTGTCGACTTCGGCCTCGGCGCCCGCATGGGCCGTCGAGGGCAGTTCCAGCGGCAGCTCCAGCAGCCGCCGGTCCCGCGCCACCAGCGCCGTCACGCGGGGCTCCACGCCGGCGTAGAGCGGCACGTCGTCCAGCCGCTGCACGCGCCAGGCCTCGCCCTGCACCTCGATCCCCAGCCATTCGTCGCCGGCCGCAAAGCCCGCCTGCTCGGCCAGGCCGCCACGCAGCACCACCTTGATCTGCAGGCCCTGGCCCTCCGCCACCCGCACGCCCAGGCGCTGGGCCAGCTGCGCCGGCTCGCCCTGCAGCGTCACGCCGTTGGCGGCCAGCAGTTCGGCCAGGGGCAGGTCGTCGGTGCCGTGCACCCACTGCGCGATCTCGGTGGCGAACGAACGGCCCGCCAGCGCCTGGATCGCGTCGAGCAGGTCGGCTTCGGACATGGGGCCGGCGGCGCAGCGCTCCCACAGGGCGCGCATCACGTCGTCCAGCGTGGCCTGGCCTTCGCGGCGCAGCGCGAGGTCCAGGCACAGCGCCACCAGCGAGCCCTTGGTGTAGTAGCTCACCGTGCTGTTGGGCGTGTTCTCGTCCTGGCGGTAGTACTTGACCCAGGCGTCGAAGCTGGCCTGCGCCACCGACTGCACCTTGCGGCCGGGCGTCTGCAGCACCTGGTTGACGGTCTTGGCGAGCAGGCGCAGGTAGGTGGCGTTGTCGATCAGGCCCGCGCGGCGCAGCAGCAGGTCGTCGTAGTAGCTCGTGAAGCCCTCGAAGAACCACAGCAGGCGCGTGTAGTTCTCCTGGGTGTAGTCGTACTGCGCGAACTCCGCCGGGCGCAGGCGCTTGACGTTCCAGGTGTGGAAGTGCTCGTGGCTCACCAGCCCGAGCAGCGTGTTGTAGCCCTCGGGCGCGCGTGCCTGGCCGATGCGGGGCAGGTCGCGCCGCCCGCAGATCAGCGCGGTGGAGTTGCGGTGCTCCAGGCCCCCGTAGCCGTCGTCCACCACGTTCAGCAGGAACAGGTAGTTCTGGTAGGGCGGCTTGCCGCCGCCGTGCCAGAAGCGGATGCCGGCCTCGCAGATGCGGCGCACGTCGGCCACGATGCGGTTGCCGTCGAACGAAGGCGCGGCGCCTGCGATCACCAGCCGGTGCGGCACGCCGCAGGCCGTGAAGCGGATGCTCCAGAACGGGCCCATCTCCACGGGGCAGTCCACCAGTTCGTCGTAGTGCTCGGCGCGGTAGGTGCCGAAGCCGGCGCGCGTGGTCTTCTCGGCGGCGAGCCCGGTGGCGACGGACCAGCGCGCCACGGCGGGCGTGCTCACGATTTCCAGGTCGTGGCGCGCGGTCTCCTGGCCGTGCACGCGCAGGCACAGGCTGGTGCCGTTGAAGAAGCCGCGCGTGGCATCCAGAAAAGCGGTGCGCACCGAGGTGTCGTAGGCGCAGACTTCGTACGTCAGCACCAGCGGGTGGTCGTTGCGGCACTGCACCTCCCAGCGGCACTTGTCCAGTTGGGCGAGGGGCACGTCCTTGCCGTCCTGCTGTGCGCGCAGGTTCTGCAGGTTCTTGGCGAATTCGCGCACCAGGTAGCTGCCGGGAATCCAGACGGGCAGCGACAGCGCCTGCTGGGCCGCGGGCTTGGCCACCGTCAGCGTCACGCTGAACAGGTGGGCGTGCAGTTGCGCGGGCTCGACGCGGTAGTGGACGGCGGGGTGGGCGTGGCGAAGGGCGGACATGGTGCGTGCGGCGCTGAAGGGTCGGTGAAGGCCCGGGCCGGCGCAGGGAGTGGTCCACGCCGCCCGGCGGTCAGGAGCGTGCGAAGCGGCAGCCGCCGCGCACGCCGGGGCTCAATTGCCGGAGCCGCCGGCGTCGGCCATGCGCTTTTCGACTTCCTGCGCGTTGATCGCGCCCGGCACGCGGGAGCCGTCGGCGAAGATGATCGTCGGCGTGCCGGTGATCTTGTGCTTCTTGCCGAAGGCCAGGTTGCGCTGCACGGCCGCGGTGTCGCAACTGGCGGCGGGTGCCGGCTTGTCGCGCACCATCTGGTCCTGCCAGGCCACCACGCGGTCCTTGGCGCACCAGATGTTGCGGGACTTCTCGGCCGAATCGGGGCTCAGGATGGGGTACAGGAACATGTACACCGTGACGTTGTCCACGTTCTGCAGATCCTTCTCGAAGCGCTTGCAGTAGCCGCAGTTGGGGTCCTCGAACACCGCGATCTTGCGCTTGCCGTTGCCGCGCACGATGGTGAAGGCATCCTTGAAGGGCAGCGCGTCGAAGTCCACCGCGGTGAGCTTGTTGATGCGGTCTTCGGTCAGGTTGCGGCGGGCCTTGGTGTCGATCAGCTCGCCCTGGATCAGGTAGTTGCCCTTGGCATCGGTGTAGAACAGGTCGGTGCCGATGCGCACCTCATACAGGCCCTGCATGGGCGTGCTGCGCACCTCGTCGATCTTCTCCAGCTGCGGAATGCGGTCGGACAGGGCCTTGCGGATGACCGTTTCCTGGGCGAACGCGCCGAGGGACAGGGTGAGCGCGGCGCCGGCCAGCAGGGAAGGGATCAGTTTCATGCGATTCTTTCGTTCTTCAACTCGTTGTTCATCAATGCGCCGCGGCGTTCGCCAGCGGCCCGCCTTGCGGCCCTTCGGTCCATCCCGTCAGCGCAGGCCCATGGCCTGGCGCGTCACCCAATCCTTGAGCGGGCCGCTGCGCTCGAAGCCCTTCATGCCCCAGTTGCGCAGCGCCATCAAAGGCCCCTCGCTGCGCGAGAAAAGCTGCTGCAGCCCGTCCATCGTCCAGCCCATCGGCAGCAGGGCCGCCTTGCGTTCGCGCTCGTACTGGCGCAGCAGCCGCAGGTCGCCCACGCCGCGCCAATAGTCGCGCCCGTTCAGCACACGGGCCAGCGCCTGGGCATCGCCCAGCCCCAGGTTCAGGCCCTGGCCGGCCAGCGGATGCACGTTGTGCGCCGCATCGCCCGCCAGCGCCCAGCTGCGCGCGGCGCCCGGTTGGCCCGGCGCTGCCATGGGGCCGCACCAGCGGTCCGCGCGGGCCTGCTGCAGCGGCCAGGCCGTGCGGTCCGCGCTCAACTGCAGGGTGCCCAGCGTGTTCTGGCTGGCTTGCTGGATCTGTTGCTCGAATTCGGCGGGCTCCAGGGCCACCAGGCGCTGCGCCCGGTCCTGCGAGACTGACCAGACGACCGCGACGGAGTTCCCCGCGGCGCCGTCCAGCGGCAAAAAGGCCAGGATGCCGTCCGGCAGGAACCACTGCCGTGCCACTTGGCCGTGGGGCCGTTCGCATTGCAGCCGGGTGGCGACCGCGTGCTGCCCATAAGGCATGGTGGCGAAGTCCACGCCGAATTCCTCGCGTGTGCGGCTGGCGCGGCCCTCGCACACCACGGTGAGCGCGGCGGGCACCGGGGCGTCCACCCATTCGGCCTGGGGCTGGAACCGCAGGGCATCGGCCAGGCGGGCCTCCAGCGCGGGCACGTCCACGATCCAGGCCAGCGCTTCGGTGCCCTGGCGTTCGGCATCGAACGTCACCTCGCCGCCCTGGTCGCCATGCACCTGCATCTGCCGCACCGCGGTGGCGTGGGCGGCATCGGGCCACCCGCGCACCGATTCCAGCAGCCCGCGCGAGGCGGCGTTCAAGGCATAGGCGCGCACATCGGCCGCCGGGGGGAGGGGCGTGCCGACCAGTGCCACGCGGAGCCGTTCGCGGGCCAGCAGCAGGGCCAGGGTGCGGCCCACGACGCCAGCGCCACGGATACATACATCAAAGGTTTGGGACATGCCGGGCATTGTAGGAGCCGGCCAAGGCGGCACGGGCGGGCACAATCCCGCTTTCACCGATGGGTTTCGCGCCCGCGCCCCTGGAGCTTTTTCCCGTGACTTTCCGCCCCGACCACGACCTTGCCGGCACCATCGCGCGCCTGTTCGTCCACCCCGTCAAATCCTGCGCCGGCATCGAAGTGCATCAGGCGCTGCTCACCGACACCGGGCTGGACTTGGACCGCGCCTGGATGGTCGTGGACGCGGCCGGCCACTTCCTCACCCAGCGCACGCTGCCGCGCATGGCCCTGGTCCGGCCCCAGCTCAAGGTGCACGAAATGGTGCTGCGCGCCCCCGGCATGCTGGCGCTGCATGTAGCGATCGACCAGGTGGAAGGCCCGGCCACCGTGCGGCTGTGGGACGACACCGTGCCCGCCTGGGACATGGGCCCGCTGGCCGCCCAGTGGTTCACCGACTTCCTGGGCCAGCCCTGCCGCATGGTGCGGTTCGACCCCGAGCATCGCCGGCTGTCCAGCCCGAAGTGGACCGACGGCCTGGAGGTGCCCAACCTCTTTTCCGACGGCTTTCCGCTGCTGCTGGCCAGCCAGGCATCGCTGGACGGGCTGAACGAGCGGCTGCGGGCCGCCGGCCACGCGGCCGTGGGCATGGAGCGCTTTCGCCCGAACATCGTGGTCGATGGACTGCACGCGCACGACGAGGACCGCATCGACAGGCTCTACATCGGCACCGGGGAGGGCGAGGAAGTGCACCTGCAGCCCACCAAGCCTTGCGCGCGCTGCCCCATCCCGGACATCGACCCGGCCACCGCCGCCAGCAGCCCCGAGGTGAGCGACATGATGCGCACCTACCGCCACGACCGCCGGCTGGGCGGCGCCGTCACCTTCGGCATGAACGCCATCGTGCGCGAAGGCGCGGGCCGCATGCTGCGCGTGGGCCAGCCCGTCGCGGCCGATCTGCGCTTCGACTGAATCGCCCGTTCGAAAAGGGCCGTGATCCGCCCGGCCGCCAGGGGCTCGGGCCCACCCCGTAAAATCGCGGGTTTGTCTCCCGAACACCTGAAAGCCCTGCCATGAGCCTGAAATGCGGCATCGTGGGCCTGCCCAATGTGGGCAAGTCCACCCTCTTCAACGCGCTGACCAAGGCCGGCATCGCCGCCGAGAACTATCCGTTCTGCACCATCGAGCCCAACACGGGCGTGGTGGAAGTGCCCGATCCCCGCCTGCAGCAACTCGCCGGCATCATCACGCCCGAGCGCATCGTGCCGGCCATCGTCGAGTTCGTGGACATCGCGGGCCTCGTGGCCGGCGCCAGCCAGGGCGAAGGCCTGGGCAACCAGTTCCTCGCGCACATCCGCGAGACCGACGCCATCGTGAACGTGGTGCGCTGCTTCGAGGACGACAACGTCATCCACGTGGCCGGCCGCGTGGACCCCATCTCCGACATCGAGGTCATCCAGACCGAGCTGTGCCTGGCCGACCTCGCCACGGTGGAAAAGGCGCTCAACCGCTACAGCAAGGCCGCCAAGTCGGGCAACGACAAGGAAGCCGCCAAGCTGGTGTCCCTCCTCACGCCCATCCAGGCCGCGCTCGACCAGGGCAAGCCCGCGCGCACCGTGCCCTTGAGCAAGGAAGACGCGCCGCTGCTCAAGCCCTTCTGCCTCATTACCGCCAAGCCCGCCATGTTCGTGGGCAACGTGAGCGAAGACGGCTTCGAGAACAACCCGCTGCTGGAGCGCCTCAAGGAATACGCCGCTGCCCAGAACGCACCCGTCGTGGCCATCTGCGCCAAGATGGAAGCGGAAATGTCCGAGATGAGCGACGAGGACCGCGACATGTTCCTGGCCGAGATGGGCCAGGCCGAGCCCGGCCTGAACCGCCTGATCCGCGCCGGCTTCAACCTGCTGGGCCTGCAGACCTACTTCACGGCGGGCGTGAAGGAAGTTCGCGCCTGGACCATCCACGTGGGCGACACCGCGCCCCAGGCTGCCGGCGTGATCCACGGCGACTTCGAGCGCGGCTTCATCCGTGCCCAGACGATCGCCTTCGAGGACTTCATCGCCTTCAAGGGTGAACAGGGCGCAAAGGATGCGGGCAAGATGCGCGCCGAAGGCAAGGAATACGTCGTCAAGGATGGCGACGTGATGAACTTCCTGTTCAACGTTTAAACCGGCACGCGTTGGTTTTTCAAGCTTGGCCGACGTTTGCGGGCGTCGGCCAGCGCTCAGAAAAATGCAGGCCTGTCTAGTGGCGCGCTCGATTCCTTGATTTCAACAAGAGCGAAATAGCGCTTCTTGGATAGAGCCTTGCCGCAGATGCATATTGCAGTGGTGGAGTTCGGCCAGTCGGTTGACCTGAACGCTCGCGATGAGCTTCGGCTGAACGGCAGTTCAGGCTGATTTCTGGCTTTTACCCAATCCCCCATTGGCAGGCAGTTTTAGTCCCAAAGCGATTGGTTCCTATTGGCCTGGCGTGAAAACACGATCTGCAACTTGGGTCGGATGGCGAATGATGTGCTGTGCAACTGCAGCTTGAAGAGCGAGAAAAATATGCTGTTAACCGATATAGCCGTCGAGCACACTCTGGTGTCCAAAAATGGGGTTCGTCAGACCTTCTTGCTCCATCCGTTTACCGACACACAGCGAGATTCGCTGGGTAAATTCGAGATCGTTCGTGACGTCAGTCGGCCAGGATTCAAAGACGTCAAACGTTCGACCTTCGTCACGTTTCAACAATTAGCGGAGTTGTATGCGAAAGGTGCACTCGAAGAATTCGGGTTCTCCGTTCGCATGTGTCCGGGTCAGGGCACGTACCCCGCCAAGAATCCAGCAAAAAAGATACTGCCAACCAGCGTCAAGCCAGGCTCACCGTTCGACCTGGCTGTTCAAAAGGTGGATGTTTCAAAACCTGCGAATCGCGAATTGAGAACCGCCTTGCTTCGCACCGACGTCCAAATTGAAGGGTCACGCCGCTGATCGATATGGAGTACCTGTGAATCCATCCGTTGCCCATGCTGCACTCATCGCCACTTTCAAGCGGGCCGAGGCAGATGCCGCTCACAAGTTCGCATTGATCAAAGCTGCTGCGGTTAAAGGCCCGAAGGCAGTCCAAGCCGCCTCCGAAACCGCTGCAAAGGCCGCAAAACGCAGGGACTCGTATGCAAAAAAGCTGGGCAATCTGGGGGTGAGCCTCAAGGATTGAGCGCGGCCAAGCCGACAGCGTGATGTGTGGAGAGATGCATGAGGCGCTTCAGGCTGATTGCGGTCGTTTGGTAAGTCAGCGGCATACTTCAGCCATCGGCCAGGAGCGGTCGTTCGTTTCAGTAGCTGCAAAGCGGACACCCCTCCATTTGTGGGATAGGGCTGGCTGACCTGCTTTCCTGGAATCACCGTCCTCGAACAGACAATCACAGAGTGCCTGCGGGCTTACT
This sequence comes from Acidovorax sp. SUPP2539, assembly GCF_030158975.1. NCBI lineage: Bacteria > Pseudomonadati > Pseudomonadota > Betaproteobacteria > Burkholderiales > Comamonadaceae > Acidovorax > Acidovorax sp. SUPP2539. The sequence goes on from NZ_BQXJ01000001.1 coordinate 199,727, forward strand.
TCAAACGTTAGGAAGTCAAAAGTCCATGCGCATTCTCATTCGCTATGGTTCGATCACTCGGAAGTTCATGGTCTTGGAAACCAGCGACCGAGACGGTTCCCTAAGCCTGACCATCCGGAGGGAAGGCGTTAGCACGTCAAGAACAGCATGGAGCACGAGGCCGGGAGAGCAAGCGACAAAGACCATCGAGTTTGATCCGCCGCGTAAAAAGAACAAGCGGATCACGATTCATCAATCTGGCCGCGTGAATTACCACGAGAATGGGTGCGCCATCTTTGTCGCCCCGCTCACTCAAACTACACAGCCTTGCGCCATCTACGGGTACCGCGTGCCTGCGCTTGATAGGTTGGACATGCATGACGAAGACATCGCGGAAGAAGACGCTGTATTCGATCTGACCGATCTACCTGAGGGGCCAGTTTCCTTCTCCGTGATCCTCGGCCCAGGGGATTTCACCCCACATGGACGAGCTATCAAGCTGGGGTATGAAGCCGAAGGCTACTCGATGACACTTCAAGTTGACCCTGTCACGTTCGCTGTGCCTTCGGATCTGGACCAACATTTCACCACATTGACACCCGACAGAGGTCTGTTTTCACAGCAGCAGATGGAAGAGTGTCAAGCAATGATCTCCTACCATCAAGCCCTGACGGGGACAAAGGAAGCAATCCTCTACGCACCAAACGGTGAGGGCGTGATTCGAATGATCTTTTCCGTGCCGATGAGGATCGCTCCTAGGTACAAGATAGAACTCGTCGACCCCGTACTTCACGTCTCAGATCAAGACGTCCAGAGGGACGGGAGGTCTGAGAAGGTGATGCTTAAATTCAAGGTCAGACATCGAAAATCCGGGCAAATTGTGCGACAGCCGATAGCTATCAAGTCGATCGCACTGGACGCAGAGCTGTGAGGGCCGCACTTCTGCTTCCCGCAGCGTGCTAGGCACCTTCGTGCTGAGCGTCTGCTTTCCCTAGCGGACGACCACCCGCTTTGGGCCCTTTGCTGCCACCGGTTTGTTCGACCTCAATGACAGCCATGTTCTCGAAGCGGATATTGGCCAATCCGCAGTGAACGGCCAAAAGCCGACCTTCAACGTTGAATCTGTGCGGCGGGCCGAGGCTTAGCGAGGGACGTCGGCTTGAGCGATATGCGTTCCGGGGCGCAATTGAGATCGGCAACCTAACTGCTAGTTTGTTCAGGGATCAATGGATCGTCGGTTCAAACCGGCCGAACAAGTTGACCCATTGCTGAACCAGGCCGTCGTCGACGTCGCTGATGCCCTTTGACAAGAGGGTCGTCTTGACGCGCTTAGCCACCTCAACTTTCCAGCCCTGGGCAAGCTCGACCTTTTCTTGCTTCGCCCACGCTTCGACCTGCGGCACGATAGGCTTGGCATTTGACGCGACCTCAGCGAATTGCTGATCCGGCGCTCTGAAAAAGCGATCCACGGCTTCGACGAAGCGCTGATGAGGAACCAAGTCCTCCAGCTCAGACCCCGCGAATCCGGCGAATTCGTCTGTCGAGAGCACCTTCTGCTCATCACCCTTGTAGAGGCTGGTTTTCAGCTCGTTAGCCATCTTCGCGCCCATCGCATCGCCGTCCAGCAGGACAACGGGCAATATCTCGTCACGACCGGTCAGCACTCCGGCTGTGATCCTCAAGGTCTTACTGCCGCCCGCAGGGGGGAACACCAATTCACGGCCGGGCGTGATCTTGCCGCCGCCGATGAGCAGCGCCTTCATCATCGTCAGGTAGTGCTGATCGGACGCACCTTCGACAACCACCGGCCGGCAGCCCAGCAGCAAGCTCTCCGCGACGTTCAGGTTCAGCGCTGAATACACGGCGTATGCCGCTCCAGCTTGTGCCGGATCAGCGCCAGCTTGTCGAAGGTTCGGCGAACTCTGCGTGGAGCCGTCCTCCGCGACATAGACCTTGCGGACTCGGTCTAACCTGTCAGGGTCGACAAGAAATGGCGAATGCGTCGTGTACACGATCTGGTTCGTGTTTGTTAGGCCGTCGAAGAACGTCGACAGATCGCGCTGGGCCAGTGGGTGCAGCGATAGGCCGGGCTCATCGAGCAGCAGGATGGCGTTCTCGTGGTCCCCCCTGCGTTCGACCAGGAACACGAGATAGAAGCTCAGGAACCACTGCAGCCCGGTGCTGCGATTCTCCAGCTCGACCTCCTCCGGGCGCCTGTCATCAGACACCCAGATGCGGAAATGATCGCCGTCGGCTTCGAACCGGAAACGGTAGTCGCCTTGCTTCCACCAAGACTTGAACTCCTTCGTGAGGGTGGTTCCAGCGGACTGCAACAAGATGGAACGTTCGCGTTTGCGCTCAGCTATCGCCGCGATCTCATTGGCGGACGGCTGCCGGCCCTGGTTCGTTGGGTCTTTGAAATCGCGACCCAACTGGAGGATCTCGCCAGGCTCCAGACGCACGAAGCTGAACAGCACGCGAAGCGTCCGCGCCTTGGCTGCCTCCTTGGCACCCAGGTCCTTCCGCTCAAGGTTCTGGACGACGTGCGGCAGATAGATTTCCGAATCCAGGTTGCCGTAGTTGGAGTAGTAGACGAATTTGGGCAGCGACGTGAGGATGAAGTCCTCGACCCCTTCGATGTCCTCGGGGGCCGGCGATCTGACATGCGCCAGCCATGCGATCATGGCGTCGATAGTCTGCTGTGTGCGAGGGACGATCGTCGACGTCTTGGCCGGCTGCTCGGGCAACAACCTCCTCAGCGATTCGATGGCCTGTTCGAGCACTTCGCCGGACCAGTCGGCATAGACGCTTTGGGCCAGCGAGCCCACCGCGCCCGAGATCGTCGCCTTCAACTGCTCTTCGCTCTTGAGCGCATCTATTCGTTCCAGGTCCGCGATCAATCCCGTAAGCTGGTTCTTCACGTCCGACGCGGCAACGGTCGTCTTGGGGACGTACTGCGGAAACGAAATCTCGTAATTCTTGTTGAAGAACCTGCTGACCGTCACGACCTCCAATTGTGATGAATCCAGTCTTGTCAGCGCCACCAACTTATCTCGAAGCGAGGTCGCATCAAAGTCGGCAGAGATGAACCGATAGGCGCCTGGGTTCGCGCGAATGTCCGCGAACATCGTCTTCGGATAATCCGACGTCGGTTGGATCTCGCCTTCGCGAGCCGGATTGAGCTTCCAAAGCGGAAGCAGCAGGTTGGTCTTCCCCGACTCATTGACGCCGATCAGCGCGGCGACATCGCCGGCCTCAATCTCCCCGCTGTCCTTCACGGATCTGAAATTCGTTACCCGGTACTTGATCAACCTCATCCTGTGCTCCCTTATGGCAGGCTCTTGTTTGCCCAATCAAGCCTGATACGACCTAGTTGACCATGACGGCGAACCGCTCGCCACGGTGACGTCCTGGACTTCGGCCCCCTCGCGGCGCACGCTATCAGGGGTGTCCGCTGCGATGCCGACCTTCGGCGTCGATCTCGACCTTCCGCTTTGGGCACCTTGCTGCCGCTCAATTTGGGAAGTCCAATGACCGTAACTGGCCGACTGTAGCCGCTCGTGCGGGGAGCCTTCTTGGCCCGAAGCGGTCATGGTCGCTGTTTGTTCAGTCGGATGTCTCCGTCACCAATCTCGACCTCGCTACCCCACCCGAGGTGACGATAGAGCCGCGCAGCGCGGCTCCCATTGGCGGTTTCGAGCCACGCGGCAGGGTGCCGCTCAAACAACGCGCGTTCACAAGTCCGGGTCAGGCGCGAGCCTATCCCGCAACCCTCATGTTCGGGTAACACGAACAGGGCAAACAGGCACGCGTCGTCCAAGTCGACCATCGCGAAGCCAACGACTTCCTCATCGATGGTCGCGACCCACGCGCAAGGTGCGCTACTGACGGCAAGGGCGATGGCTTCCGGCGTGACGCCTATCGCCGAAAGCTCGTCGGCAGTCATCGTGTTTTCTCCGACCGATGCCCTGACTTTGAACATTGCACTCACGTCCGTGGCAGAGGCGGGCCGAATTTCTGGGGGCAAGGTTCTCATGAAGGAGTGGTGGTCGCGAACGTCTGCTTCTGGCCGATAGTACGCGTTCGGCGACGAAGAGCGGATGACTGCAATCGCTGCATAGGCGACCTTCAAGTTGACCCGACCAATGCACCTTCTAGTCGATTACAGCGCCCGCCTGTTCGTCGGTGCTCACGTTTATCCGATGTATTTCTGGAGCCGACCAGAGGGCTCAAGCGTTAGACCAAAGACTACTATCCATCGAATCCTGTTCATGTCTGCGCGTCCTGACCGGCGCCCGCAGGCTGCCTTGCGCAGCCCCCGGGCGTCCCCGGTCAGCGGGGCCGGAACGCGTAGACGTCAGGGTTCCACACCTGCCCGCCCTCATCGTTCTGGCACGAGAAGCCAAAGCCTGAGAACACGTACATCACGCCGCCCACCGCGGCCGCGTTGGTGCGTTTGATCGCCGGGAAGGCATCGCCACCCGGGGCCAGCAGGCGCCACGTGCGGTCGTGCAGATTGAAGCGCCACAGTTCGGACGTGGCGTTCTGCGGGAACGCGGCGCCGCAGCCGGAACTGCCGCCCGGCAGGTCGCCCCCGGCCATCAGCAGCGCGTGGCCGATCTGCACGGTCGATCCCTGGTGGCGGGGCGCATCGACGTTGTCGACTTCGGCGGGCGTGATGTTCTGCCACTGACGGGTGGCGAGGTCGAAGCGCCAGGTGTCGTTCAACGAGACGAAGCCGTCGCTGTCGCTGAATTGCCCGCCGTACAGCGTCAATTGCCCGTCCCATGCGCGCCCGGCCACCGCGGCCTCATGGCGCGAGGTCGGCGAGTTCGCGTCGCCATTGGCGATGATCTGGGTCCACAGGTTGGTGCGCAGGTCGAAGGCCCACAGGTCGTTCAAGGTGTGGAAGTCGGTCTGGATGCCGCCGAACACATAGACCTTCTCGCCATCCACCCACATGGCGGGGCGCGATCGGGCCGAAGGCCCCGGATTGCCGGGCTGCAACTGCGTCCAGCGGTTGAGCAGGGCGCTGTAGGCCCACAGGTCGTCGAAGAACGTGAGCGAGGAAAGGTCGGCGCTGTAGTTGGCGCCACCGAACACCAGCATCCAGTGCCGCGCCGGCACGGCGGCACTCGCGGCGAAGGCCCGGGCCGGCGGCTTGGCGCCAGAGGGCGACAGCGGCGTCCATCGGGCCAGGCGGGGGTCGAAGCGGTACAGGTCGCCGTAGAACGTGTTCTCGCCACTGGCGAAATCGTCCTTGACCCCGCCGAAGAGATAGATAGACCCGAGGACCGGCGCCACGGCGGGCGTCGAACGCACGGACGGCCCCTCGCCCGTGGTGACCAGCCGGGTCCAGCGGCCGTCTGCTGCTGTTTCTGCTGTGCTCCCATGCGCCTGCGCCCCGGGGGCGATCAGCGCCAGGGCCATTCCCAGGCCCCACAGAAATCGTTTCATGAAATTCCTCCGTTGTATTGATTGAATGAACCCGGTCGTCCGGACTTCTCCGGAAACGACCGCGCGCAGTCTATCTTTCCGCTGTTCGGAATATTGGATCGGTCACCACTGGATGCATCTGTAACCTGTGCAGGCTGTCCAAGGGCTTGCGCGCTGCAGCCAGCGGCGCTGGCATCGTGGTGCGGCGGTCCCTCTTGGGCGGCTTCGGGTGTTCTTCGAGTCCTACAGAGGGCCTGCGTGGCTTGGGCGACAGTCAGCGGGTGCGGCCCCGCGCCGCAGGTCCTCCTGGCGCTTCGCGTGTCGATGGGTTGGTTTCACATGAGCGCCGGTCGATCGGCGGAACGAAGAAGGATGCAGAGTTGGACAAACGCATGGCACCGAAGACCATCCTGCACCGCGTGCGGCAAATCGCCTGGTCCGTTCCGGGGCTGCCCGTCATCGCCTTGGCGGTCCGCAACTACATCCTCCACCAGAGTGCCAACCAGGCCGGGAGCATGGCGTTCTCGTCGGTGCTGGCGATGTTCCCGCTGCTGATCCTGCTGTCGGCCACGGCGGCCTATGTGGGCGAGCCGGGGGATGCGGCGGCGCTGGCCCAGCGCGTGCTGGAATACGCGCCGCCGGTGGTGCGCGACGCGATGCAGCCGGTGATCCAGCAGGTGCTGGCGCAGCGCAACCAGGCGCTGCTGGCGATCGGCTTTCTGGTCACGCTGTGGACGGCGTCGTCGGGCATGCAGGCGGTGCGCACGGCGCTCAACCGCTCGTACGGCATCGAGCGCGGCCTGCCGTTCTGGAAGGCGCGCATCAAGGTGACGGTGTTCACGGTGGTGGTGGGCGGCGGCATCTTCGCGGCGTTCAGCTCGGTGATCGTCATGCCCTACGTGTGGCAATTGCTGGAGCGCAACGTGGGCGTGGGCCAGGAGACGCCCTGGCTGCGCAACAGCGTGCGCTACGGCTCGGCGTTTCTGGTGCTGACGGTGCTGTACGCGCTGCTCTACGGCTGGCTGCCGGACCTGCGGCAGCGGCTGCGCACCGTGGTGCCGGGCGCCATCGTGGGCGCGGCGATGTGGGTGGGGGCGGCCGCCACCCTGTCGTACACGCTGCGCAGCGCCGGCAAGCTCGCGCTGGTGTACGGCAGTTTCGCGGGCGTGGTGGCCACGCTGGTATTCCTGTACATCAGCGCCACCACGTTGATCTTCGGCGCGGAGGTCAACGGGGTGCTGCGCGACGGTGTCGAGCCGCTGGAGGCATCGCCCGATGCGCTGGCCGAACCCCCTGAATCCGAGCCGCAAGCGGTCCCGCAACCGGCTCTCCCCCATCGCCGCAAAGCCAGGGGTGACCGGCGCGGGCTTCGCGCCGATGCCTGCTTCCCGCAGGTCCATCCCGGCCCGGACCAAGTGCGGTGCCTTGGCCGCTGACCGCTGATCGCTGACCGTTCTTCGCGGGTGCTGCGCACCGGAGCCGCTGGGCCGCATCGTCCATCCTTCCCTTGAGCGCCGAAGTGCGCCCGACCGCCGTGGCCGGGCCCGCATGAGCGTGGTACCGCGCAGTGCCGCGACATTCTTGCGACATGCCGTCCGTACGCTGCGATGGCTGCCCGCCCGGGCGAACGATTCTGGTCGGTACCGGCCTCTCGTTCCCGGTGCGCGGCGCATCTTTGGAACCCTTCAGCACTTCTGGCGCTTATGAACACCTCTTGCTCCGTCCTGGCCTGCCTCCTCACCCTGCCCATGCTTGCCACGGCGCAGACCGTATCGCAATCCGAGTCGCCCTCGTCCCCGCGCTGGGGCCTGGGCCTGGGGCTCATGGTCAAGGACAGCCCCTATGCCGGCGAAGGCACCAAGACCACCGCGCTGCCGCTGATCCGCTATGAAGGCGAGCTGTTTTACTTTCGCGGGCTGACCGCCGGCGCGCATCTGATGCACAGCAAGGGCTTCAGCCTGGATGCCATCGCCTCGCTGCGCACCGACGGCATCTCGGCCAAGGACTTCGGCGTGCAGGAACTGGCGCGCAACGGCATCAACCGCAGCCTGCTGGAGGACCGGGATAACGGCCTGGACCTGGGCGTGGCCGCGTCCTGGCGCGGCGCGGCCGGCGAATTCGAGGTGACCGCCAAGGCCGACGTCACGGGCGCGAGCGAAGGGTTCGAGCTGAGCGCCAGGTACGGCTACGGCTTCCAGGTCGGCCGGGGGCGCCTCACCCCCAGCATCAGCGTGAGCCATCTGTCCAAGGACATGGCCAACTACTACTACGGCACCTTGAACGAAGAAGTGGCGCGGGGCGTGGTCGATTACAAGCCCGGTGCGGCGACGATCCCCAAGCTGGGCCTGACCTACGTGCACCCGATCGGCCAGCACTGGCAGTTCATGACGGCGCTGCAATACAAGGTGCTGCCCAAGAAGATCACGAACAGCCCGCTCCTGAAGGCCGGCACGAACGGCGAAGGGTCGGTGATGTTCGGCCTGTCCAGGAGCTTCTGATGCGCGGCGGTCCGGAACGACAGGCATCGGTGCCTTCCGTGGGGACGGGCGCGACCGTGGGCTGCGCCGCGAATGCGATCAGGCAGGCCTCCCCGGCCGGGAGCTGGCTGCTGGCCAAGGCCTACATGTCCGTGTACGGCCGCGGCAGCCCGCGCACGGCGGGCCGTGGCGAGCAGGCGCCGGACCCGTTGGCCGGGGCAGCGGCCAGCGCCGACGGCGCAATCGGAGCGGCGCTGTGATCGCCGCCGTGCTGGCGGGCCTTGCCGGGGCCTGGCTGGTGGCCATGGCCTATGTGTACCGGTTCCGGGGCCGGGCGCGGTACGCCAGCGTGCAGCAGTATTGGCGCAAGAGCTGGCCGGTGTTCGCGCTGCCCAATGCCGTGCTGTATCTCTTCACCCGGCGCTGGGCCCGTGGCCCGTTCGTGCCGGTCGATCGCTGCGCCCAGCTTGCGCAGTTGGCGCAGCACTGGGAAACCCTGCGCGATGAAGCCCTGGCCATGCAGGCGCACGGGGGATTCGACGAGGCGCGGCGCCAAGGCTCGCCCGCGTCGTTCGATGTGGGCTTTCGCACCTTCTACAAATACGGCTGGAGCCGCTATTACCTGCACTGGTATGGCTACACCTACCCATCGGCAAGCGCCAGTTGCCCCCGAACCCTGGAGATCCTCTCGCGGTTTCCCGACATCCGGGCGGCCATGTTCGCCGTGCTGCCCCCGCGCTCGGGGCTCACGCCCCACGCCGATCCGCTGGGCTGCTCGCTGCGATACCACCTGGGGCTCGCAACGCCCAATGCGGCGCAGTGTTTCATCAACGTCGATGGCATCGAGCGGGCCTGGCGCGATGGCGAGGCCTTCGTGTTCGACGAGACCTACCTGCACTTCGTGACCAACGACACCGACGCGCCGCGGCTCATCCTGATGTGCGACGTGCGCAGGCCGATGGCGCTGCCCGGGCGCGTTTTCAATGCGGCGTATTCGCTGCTGGCCCGCGCGGTCCAGACGCCCAACGATGCCCGCGACCGGCGCGGCCTCGCCAGTGCCTTGTTCGCCGCGCTCGCCCCCGTGCGCGCCCGGGGAAAGCAGCTGCGCGAGCGCAATCGCCCTCTCTACAATGCCCTCAAGTGGGGCATCAACCTGGCTTTGCTGGGTGCGGTCTTCGGCATCGCCGCCGGCGCCCTGGTGTCGGTGCAGTGGCTTCTGCCGGCGTGACTGACCGCCGCGGCCTTCCATCCCCTTGCTGTGAAACTGCCTGTCCAGTGAACGCCAGCCTCGCCCATCCCGTCCCCCTGCAAGTCCTCATCATCGAGGACAACCGCGCGCTGGCCGCGAACATCTTCGACTACCTGGAGGCTTGTGGGCACGTGCCGGATGCGGCGCCCGATGGCAACTCGGGCCTGGATCTGGCCATCCGCAACCGGTACGACGCGATCGTCCTGGATTGGATGCTGCCCCGGATGGACGGCATGAGCGTTCTGTGCAAGCTGCGGCAGGAGCATGCCTGCGTGACCCCCATCATCATGCTCACCGCCAAGGACCAGCTGGAAGGCAAACTGCTGGGCTTCGAGAACGGGGCGGACGATTACCTGGTCAAGCCGGTGGCCCTGCCCGAGCTGGAGATCCGCCTGCGGGTGATGGTCAGCCGTGCCCAGGCCCGGGCGGCGGCCGGGCGCACCTTGCGCGTGGGCGATCTGGCCTACCACCTGGACACGCTGGAAGTGACGCGGGGCACGCGCACCGTCGCGCTGTCGGGCACGTCCCGAAACATCCTGGAGCTGCTGATGGGCGAATCGCCGGGCACCGTGCGCCGCGACCGGCTGGAGCGCCTGATCTGGGGCCAGGACGTTCCCGACGCAGACCTGCTGCGATCCAGGATGCACCTGCTGCGGCGCGAGATCGACCAGCCCGGCGAAGCCCGGCTGCTGCACACCGTCACCGGGGCCGGCTACCGGCTGGGCGGGGCTTCGGCGTGAAGTGGCCATGGCGCGTGCAGAGCCTGCAGTGGCTGATCAACGCCACCTTGCTGATGTTCGGCGCCATGCTCGCCCTGGCGCTGCTGGTGCAGGGCAAGCTGAGCCAGGGCCTGGTCGAGCACCCCATCTGGCACCACCTGCTGGAGTCGGGCACGCGCAGCGTCCTGCAGTCGTCCCGGCCCGATCTGAGCGACACGCTGCCGACCCAGGGCACGGTCAAGGGATGGCTGCTGCCAAGCGGCGCCACGGCAGCGCCGGGCATGCCGGCGTTCTTCGCCGCGCTGGCCCCGGGGTATTACACCGAAGGCCAGATCGAACAGATCGCCGATCCTTCGACGTTCGCGGTCGCGGTTTCGATTCTCACGCCCCGCAAGGCGCCATTCGCCAGCGCAGGCGATGCGGCGGACCGCGCCCGCAGCTACACGGTCATGGTCACGGCCGTGCCGCAGGGCCGGCTGATCATGTCCATCGATCTGACCGAACTGGAGGACGAGCAGAACCGCAGCGTTCAGCTCAGCGTGCTGTTCATGCTGTTCAACCTCTTGATGATCGGTGCGGTGATCTGGTGGCTTCAACTGAGCCTGACCCGGCCCGTGCAGGACCTGGCGCGGCGCATGCGCGAGCTCGATCCGCTGAAACCCTCGCAGCGCCTGCCCGTGCGCTACCGCAAGAGCGAGCTCAACGTGATTGCGCAAGAGGCCAATGCGCACCTCGAACGGGTGGAACTGGCGGTGGAGCGCGAGCGCAGCCTGCTCGACCAGGCCAGCCATGAATTCCGCACGCCGCTGGCCATCATCTCCGGGGCGGCCGATGTGCTGCACCAGCAGGCCTTGCCCGAACGCGCCCAGCGGCCCCTGCACCGCATCGACGAGGCGGTGGAGAACCTGACCCAGATCATGGAGGCGCTGCTGTACCTGTCGCGCGAGCCCAGCCCCGAAGAGCGCCGGCAGGTCACGTTACTGCACGCGCTGGTTCCCGACCTGGTGCGCGACCACGCCTATCTGCTGTCCGGAAAGCCCGTGCGCTATGTGCTCGATGCGCTGGAGCCCACCACCTTGATGGCGCCCGAATCCATGGTGCGCATCGCAGCGGGCAACCTGTTGCGCAACGCCGCCGAGCACACGCACGAGGGCGAGATCCATGTCTCGATCACCGGCGCCACGCTGTGCATCCGCGACACCGGGTGCGGCTTCGACACGGCGCAGTCCGCCCACCGATTCACCGAGTCGTTGAAGCAATCGCGCAAGCGCGCCGGGGGCGCAGGCATGGGCCTGTTCCTGACCCAGCGCATCTGCGAGCGGTTCGGCTGGCGGCTGGTGCTGGAGTCGTCGGTCTCGGTGGGCACCTCGGCCATCCTTCACTTCGAGCCGGGGCCGGTCAGGCCGGGGTAGGGGACTTTCAGGGGCCTCACCGGCGGGTGCCTCCATCCCCACCGGCGGGTGCCTCAAGGGACGGCGGGCGAGAAAGCCTGCCTGCCCGCATGCACGGATCGCGGTGCTGGCGCATGCTGGGCGCAGGGGAGACTGCGGTGCAGGGCGTTCAAAGAAATTGGGATTAAAAAGGCCGCCAGCGCATATTCCACTAGGGCATTGTGCTATTTAATTAATAGCAAATGGAATTCAGCGCCCGGCCTCGGGCCAGAGGTACAGCAGCCCGGCCGTCATGGCCAGGTAGCGCCCGAACTTGCCCACCGCCATGTAGGCCACGCAGGGCCAGAAGGGAAGCTTGAGCCAGCCGGCCACGGCGCACAGCGGGTCGCCTACGACGGGCAGCCAGCTCAGCAGGCAGGCCTTGGGGCCGAAGCGCTGCAGCCAGGCGAGGGCGCGGGGATTGGAGTGCTCGCCCCGGGCGCGGTCCACGGCCTTGTGCGCGCCCAGGCCCATCCACCAACTGAGGGCGCCGCCCAGCGTGTTGCCTGCGGTGGCCACCAGCACGGCGGGCCAGAAGAGTTCCGGGTTGAGCTTGATGAGGCCGAACACCGCGGGCTCGGAGCCCAGCGGCAGCAGCGTGGCGGAGATGAACGACACCATGAACACCGTGCTGAGGCCGTACTGGGGCAGCGCCAGCAGGTCCATGAGGTGGTTCATCCAGATTTCCATAACTGGGGCGCAGTTTAGGGGACGCCGGCAAGCCTTCGCTGTCGGACAGGCGCTTGGGCTCCGCTACGATCGCGCCGCGGTGCGGTGCGGCCCGCCGGTGGGCCGCCGCCGCACACCCATACAAGAGGAGGTTCCCCACCATGCAATGGTTCGATGTTTCTGTCCCGGCCGTGCGCCGGGCCCTGGTCGTGGGCGCGCTCGGCCTGGCCTGCTGGCTGGCCGGTGCGGCGCAGGCCGCTGTCCTGCACCTGGAGGGACCGGGCGGTGCCCGGCAGGTCGATACCGAAACGCTGCTGCGCCACCCCGAGGCGCGCGACATCGACGTGCCCGCGGACGTGGCCTACCACCGGCCCATGCGCTACCGCGCCGTGCCCCTGGCCGCCGTGCTGAACGGCCTGGGCCTGGGCGCAGGCGACGTGCTGGAGGCGGTGGCGCTCGATGGCTTCGTCGCCCAGTTGCCCGGCGCGCTGGTGCTGCGCCCGGGGCGGGGCCAGGCCTGGCTGGCGGTCGAGCCGGCCGGTGCGCCCTGGCCCGCGCTGCCGGGCAAGGCCTCGGGCCCCGGGCCGTTCTACATCGTTTGGCCGGTGGCCGACGGCGTGCTCAGCGAGCAGTGGCCCTATGCCGTGGCCCGGCTGCACGTGCGCGAGGCCCCGGAAAAGCGCTGGCCCCGGATCGGCGTGGCGCCCCAGTTGCCCGTGGGCGATGCGCGCCGGCGCGGCCAGGCGATCTTCGTGGCGCAGTGCTTCGTCTGCCACACCATGAACGGCGGCGGCGAGGCGCGCTTGGGCCCCGACCTGAACCTGCCGATGAGCCCCGTGGAGTACTTCCAGCCGCAGGCGCTGCGCCAGCTGGTGCGCAACCCGGCCAGCGTGCGCCAGTGGCCCGGGCAGTCGATGCCCGGCTTCGCGCCGGACCGGCTCAGCGACAGCGATCTGGACGATCTGGTGAGCTACCTGCAGCACATGGCCCGCGAGCGCCGCGGGGCGCGCTGAGAAAACGTGCGGCGGGCCGCCGATGGGGGGGCGGTGGCGGCGCCGCGCGCACTTTTCATTTGCTGAAATTTTGAGCAGCTACAATCCTGCCTCCTTTTTCAGCACGCGCTGCCTCCCCCTCCCATGCACATCGGCCACATTCCTTTGGCGAACCGCCTGCTCGTCGCCCCGATGGCGGGCGTCACGGACCGGCCGTTCCGCCAGCTGTGCAAGGCGCTGGGGGCGGGCTACGCGGTGAGCGAGATGGTCACCTCGCGCAAGGACCTGTGGGACAGCCTCAAGACCTCGCGCCGGGCCAACCACGAGGGCGAGCCCGGCCCCATCGCCGTGCAGATCGCCGGCACCGACGCGCAGATGATGGCCGAGGCCGCGCTCTACAACGTGGACCGGGGCGCGCAGATCATCGACATCAACATGGGCTGCCCGGCCAAGAAGGTCTGCAACAAATGGGCGGGCTCCGCCCTGATGCAGAACGAGGCCCTGGCCCTGGAAATCGCCGAGGCCGTCGTCGGGGCGTGCGCCCCGCGCAACGTGCCCGTCACGCTCAAGATGCGCACCGGCTGGAGCCAGGAGCACAAGAACGCCGTGGCCCTGGCCCGGGCGTTCGAGGGCGTGGGCATCCAGATGCTGACGGTGCACGGCCGCACGCGAGAGCAGGGCTACAAAGGCCAGGCCGAATACGACACCATCGCCGCCGTGAAGGCTGCGGTGCGCGTGCCGGTGGTGGCCAACGGCGACATCACCTCGCCCGAGAAGGCGCGCGAGGTGCTGGCCGCCACGGGCGCCGACGCGATCATGATCGGGCGCGCGGCGCAGGGCCGGCCGTGGATCTTCCGCGAGATCGGCCACTACCTCGCCACGGGCGAGCACCTGGCGCCGCCGCTGGTGGCCGAGGTGCGGCGCCTGCTGCTGGACCACCTGCAGGACCACTATCGCCTCTACGGCGAGTTCACCGGCATGCGCAGCGCGCGCAAGCACATCGCCTGGTACGTACGGGCCCTGCCCGGCGGCGAGGCGTTCAGGCAACACATCAACACCATCGAGGACTGCTCCGAACAGTGGCACGCGGTGGCCCACTATCTGGATGCGATCGGGCAACGGATGGACCGGCTGCCCCCCGCGCACACCGAGGACGCAGACCCCAGCGAAAAACAGGAAGACCTGGCGGCATGAGCAAGAAACACATCGAAGAGTGCGTGCGGGAGAGCCTGCAGGGCTACTTTCGCGACTTAGGGGGCGAGACGCCGGACGGCATGTACGACATGCTGGTGCGGGTGGTCGAGAAGCCCCTGCTGGAAGTGGTCATGAGCCACGCCGACAACAACCAGTCCCGCGCGGCCGAATGGCTGGGACTGAACCGCAACACCTTGCGCAAGAAGCTGGTGGAGCACAAGCTGCTGTAATTCAGTTGCTATAAATTTAATAGCGTAATGCCCTAGTGGATATTGTGCTGAAGCCCGATTTCAATCAAACCCCACCCCCTGCCATGAACGCACTTCTCTCCGTCTCCGACAAGACCGGCATCGTTGAATTCGCCCAGGCCCTGCACGCGCTGGGCATCCGGCTGCTGTCCACCGGCGGCACCGCCCAACTGCTGGCCAAGGCCGGCCTGCCCGTGACCGAAGTGGCCGAGGTCACGCAGTTCCCCGAAATGCTGGACGGCCGCGTGAAGACGCTGCACCCGAAGGTGCACGGCGGCCTGCTGGCGCGCCGCGAGCTGCCCGAGCACATGGCCGCGCTGGCCGCGCACGGCATCGACACCATCGACCTGCTGGTGGTCAACCTCTACCCCTTCGAGGCCACGGTGGCCAAGGCCGGCTGCACGCTGGCCGACGCGATCGAGAACATCGACATCGGCGGGCCCGCCATGGTGCGCAGCGCTGCCAAGAACTGGAAGGACGTGGGCGTGGTGACCGACGCCGCGCAGTACGAGAGCGTGCTGGGCGAGCTGAAGGCGTCGGGCAAGTTGTCGGATGCATTGCGCTTCGGCCTGTCGGTCGCCGCGTTCAACCGCATCGCGCAGTACGACGCGGCCATCAGCGACTACCTCTCGTCCGTCACGTTCGAGGCCGAGAAGCTGGCCGAGGACTACGTGCCCGCCCGTACCGCCTTCCCCGGCCAGAGCAACGGCATCTTCACCAAGGTGCAGGACCTGCGCTACGGCGAGAATGGCCACCAGCAGGCCGCGCTGTACCGCGACCTGTACCCCGCACCCGGCTCCATCGTCACCGGCGTGCAGCTGCAGGGCAAGGAACTCTCGTACAACAACATCGCCGACGCCGACGCCGCCTGGGAATGCGTCAAGAGCTTCGACGTGCCGGCCTGCGTGATCGTCAAGCACGCCAACCCGTGCGGCGTGGCCGTGGGGCTCGATGCCCTGGGCGCCTACGGCAAGGCGTTCCAGACCGATCCCACCAGCGCGTTCGGCGGCATCATCGCCTTCAATCGCCCGGTGGACGGCGCGGCGGCGCAGCAGATCGCCAAGCAGTTCGTGGAGGTGCTGATGGCGCCCGACTTCACGGCCGAGGCGCTGGAGGTCTTCAAGGCCAAGGCCAACGTGCGGCTGCTCAAGATCGCGCTGCCCCCGGCGCTGGACGCGGCGGAATACGCGCTGGGCAGCAACACGCCCTGGCACCGCGGCCGCAATGCGGTGGACGCCAAGCGCATCGGCTCGGGCATGCTGCTGCAGTCGGCCGACAACCATGAGTTGTCGATGATCGACATCAAGGTCGTCACGAAAAAGCAGCCCACGCTGGAAGAGATGGAAGACCTGCTGTTCGCCTGGAAGGTCGCCAAGTACGTCAAGAGCAACGCCATCGTGTTCTGCAAGGGCGGCATGACGATGGGCGTGGGCGCCGGCCAGATGAGCCGCCTGGACTCGGCGCGCATCGCCAGCATCAAGGCGCAGCACGCCAACCTGTCGCTGGCCGGCACGGTGGTGGCGAGCGACGCGTTCTTCCCCTTCCGCGACGGCCTGGACGTGGTGGTGGACGCGGGCGCGACCTGCGTCATCCAGCCTGGTGGCAGCATGCGCGACCAGGAAGTGATCGACGCTGCCGACGAGCGCGGCGTGGCCATGGTGTTCAGCGGCGTGCGCCACTTCCGCCACTGAGCCGGTCGGCAGAAACCTCCCCCAAGCGCGAAGGCCCTGCCAACGCGGGAAAGGCAGACCCTGCCTTCCTGCGCTGGCAGGGCCTTCGCCGTTGTGGCGCGTCAGGTCACCCGACGGTCTGGACGGACTGGCGCACGCTGCCGGCGCCATGGACCTTGCTGGGGTCGCCCGCCATCACGTTCACCGGCGTCTTGCCGCCGTCCACATCGGTGTTCGAGATATTGACGGTGGAGTGCTTGGAGTCGAAGCGGAAGGTGAAGGCCTTGAGGTTCTGCAGCGTCGAATCGGAGATGTCCACGTTCGCCGTGATCGGGTAGCCGCCGCGCGTGACCGCCAGCTGGCCGATGTTGTCGGCGTAGATGCCCTGGAGCTTCAGGTTCACGTCGCCGTTGATCTGGATCGCCTTGTCGTGGCTGTTCTGGAACGACGAGTTCGTGATCTCCACCTGGGCCGGGCCGCTCGGAAGGTCCTTCGCCGAGATGCCGGCGCGCTGGGCGTCGACCGCCTTGTTCTCCGCGCCATCCACGGTGACGAAGTCGTCCCCGGTCTGCAGGCCGTGCACGTTGTCCAGCTTGGCATCGCCCAGCAGGTGGATGCCGTCCCCGCCCTTGAACTGCAGGTTCTTGATCGATGCGCCCGGCTCGAGGATGAACATCGGCAACTGCGTTTCGGCGGTGCCGCCGCCGTTCAGCCCGGCGCCGGCGTTGAACAGCTTGCCTTGCCCGTCGTAGGTCGTGCCCGCCTTCACGATGATGGGCTTGTTCACCTCTTCCACGCCCGTGGGCTCGGCGACCTTCATGTTCGCCGGCGGCTTGGTGACGGCTGAATTCGTCGCTGGGGCTGAGGCCGGTGTGGGGGCTGCCGACGGCGCGGTCGCCGGTGCCTTGCCGCCCGAACCCACCTCCGTGGGGGGCGGCGGTGCAGGCGTCGGCGATGGCTTGGGCGCGTTCGTGATCGTGGACGGGTCGGGCGTGGGCGCCGCTGCCGTCGGCGCCGGGGCTTGCGTGGGCGTGGGCGCCGGTGTGGCCGCACCGGGGGACGGTGCCGGCGACGGTCCCGAAGAAGGCGCGGCGGCGGGCGAGGGCGAGGCAGATGGGGCTGGAGATGGTGCCGGCGAAGGGGACGGCGACCCGCCGCCTGAGCCGCCGGATGAACCGGACCCCTGCTGGCCGGTCAAGTCCTTGATCAGCTTTTCCAGGAACCCCTTGAGCAGGGACTCGATGGCTTTCTGCAGCGTCTGGCTGTCGGTGCCCGAGGCGGAGGACGGGGAATTTCCGGACTGGACCTGGGCCTTGCGGTGGGTGTTCCAGGCACTGAAGGAAGAAAGAAGGTCGATGGGGCTCATGGGTGCTCGCGATCCCGGCGGAACGGGCCGTCGGTCAAAATGCCACGCAACATGCGTGGCTTCGCGAACACTGTGCGCCGCGCGCCTGCTTTGCAGGGCGGCCGCGCGAAGCGGCGCCGCACCACCCGAAGCGCCGTGGGTGGGCAGTGATTGACCCGCGGGCAGGTTCGGTCCCTAGCGGGCGGCGAGCGTGCGGAACACGTCGCGCGCGATCGCCACGGTTTCGTCGATGTCCTGCGCGGTGTGCGCGCTGCTCACGAAGCCGGCTTCATACAGCGCTGGGGCGATGTACACGCCGCGGTCCAGCAAGCCATGGAACAGCGTGTTGAACCGCGCGCCGTCCGTCGCCATCACCGTGGGGTAGTTCTGCGGCAGTTCGGGCAGCAGGAAGAAGCCGAACATGCCGCCTTCGCTGTCGGCGCTGAACGGCACGCCTTCTGCCTGGGCCGCCTGGGCCAGGCCTTCGACCAGCGATCGGGTGCGTGCGCCCAGCGCGTCGTAGAAGCCCGGCCGGGCGATCTCGCGCAGCGTGGCTAGGCCGCAGGCCGTCGCCACGGGGTTGCCCGACAGTGTGCCGGCCTGGTACACGGGCCCGAGCGGCGCCAGGTGCTCCATGATCGCGCGCGGCCCGCCGAACGCCGCCAGCGGCATGCCGCCGCCGATCACCTTGCCCAGCACCGTGAGGTCGGGCTGGAAGCCGGGAATGCTCCGGGCGTACAGGCTTTGGGCGCTGCCCAGCGCCACGCGGAAACCGGTCATGACCTCATCGAACACCAGCAGCGCACCGTACTGCGTGCACAGCTCGCGGCAGCGCTGCATGAACGGCACGCTGGCGCGCACGAAGTTCATGTTGCCGGCGATCGGCTCGATCATCAGGCAGGCCAGATCCCGGCCATGCAGGGCGAAGGCCTCCTCCAGCTGCGCGATGTCGTTGTATTCGAGCACCAGGGTGTGCTGCACCACCTCGGGCGGCACGCCCGCGCTCGTGGCGTGGCCGAAGGTGGCCAGGCCCGAGCCGGCCTTCACCAGCAGTGCATCGGCATGGCCGTGGTAACAGCCGTTGAACTTGATGATCTTGCTGCGGCCCGTGGCGCCGCGCGCCAGGCGGATGGCGCTCATGCCGGCCTCGGTGCCCGAGCTGACGAGGCGGATCATCTCCATCGAGGGCACGTGCGCGATGATGGCCTCGGCCAGTTCGACCTCGCGCTCGGTCGGGGCGCCGAAGCTGAAGCCCTCGACCGCCGCCTTCTGCACCGCCTCGAGCACGGCCGGGTGGCCGTGGCCCAGGATCATCGGCCCCCAGGAGCCGATGTAGTCGATGAACCGCTGGCCGTTGGCGTCCCAGAAGTAGGCGCCTTGCGCACGCTGCACGAAGCGCGGCGTGCCGCCCACGGCCTTGAAGGCCCGCACGGGCGAATTGACGCCGCCGGGGATGAGCGCCTTGGCGCGTTCGAACAGGGAGAGGTTGAGGTCAGTGCTGGGTGTCATGGGGTGGCATCACGAAGCCGTCGATGGCGGTGGGGTCGGGGGTGGGCTCGCCGTCTTCGTCATCCTCGTCATCGTCGGGCTGCGCCCAGAACATGCGGTCGGGGATGATGTGGCCCATGCCCGGGCGAAAGCCGGCGTCCAGGCAGCGGTCCAGGTAGGCGAGCGCCTCGCTGGTGGCCTCGCCCAGGTCGTTGCCGCTGGCCACCAGCGCCGTCAGGGCGGCCGAGAGCGTGTCGCCGGCACCGGCGAAGGTGGCCTCGAACAGTTCGAACTTGCCGCTGCCCAGCACCGTTTGCGGCGAGGCGAGCACGTTCTCCACGAACTGCTCGGGCGCGGGAATGCCGGTCACCAGTACATAGGGCACGCCCAGTTCGGACGCGGCCATGGCCAGGTCGCGCGCGGAGGGCTTTTTCTCGCTGGTCCAGTCCGGCAGCAGCCAGCGCCACAGGGTGCTGTGGTTTCCTACCAACAGCGAGACCTGGGGCAGCAGCAGTTCCTGAAAGGCGTCCAGGTACTGGTCGATGAGGTCGTCCCGCCACCAGGACAGATTGGGCATGTAGGCGATCACGGGCACGTCGTCGTAGTCGGACGCGATGGACGCGATGGCGCTCAGGTTCTCGGGGCTGCCCGCGAAGCCCACCTTGATGGCCTGCACGGTGAGGTCCTCCAGCACGGTGCGGGCCTGCTCGGCCACCGCCTCGTCGTCGAAGGCGTAGTGGTCGAAGATCTCAGCCGTGTCGCGGATGTAGGCGCCCGTGGCCACCGCGATCGGGTGGCCGCCCACGGAGGCGATGGTGGCGATGTCCGCCGTCAGCCCTCCGGCCCCGCTCGGGTCGTTGGCGTTGAACACCATCACGCAGGCGGGGGTGGCGCCGTCGTCGTCGGCTTCATCGGGGGATGGGGAGAGGTCTGGGGGGAGGGGGGAATCTGTGGTCATGGCGCCGCACCAGCGTAACGGTTGGCACGGAAACTGCCTTCCCGTTGAGATGCTTGGATACAATCGTTGCATTCTATGTGAAGGCCATTTAAGCTGTGACGGACCCTAAAACCTGGATGTGCTTGATTTGCGGTTGGATATATGACGAGGCAACAGGTTCTCCTGAGCACGGAATAGCGCCCAATACGCCGTGGGATCAAGTGCCCATGAATTGGACCTGTCCGGAGTGTGGCGCTCGCAAGGAAGACTTCGAAATGGTCCAGATCTGAGGCGCGGCTCCTGCCAGCGTTGTTATTTCCCCTTCAGGAGCGGTGACGAAATTGACTACAACAGGCGCATCCTTCAAGGTGCTCGTCGTGGATGACAGCAATACCATCCGCCGCAGCGCAGAAATCTTCCTCAAGCAGGGTGGCCACGAAGTGCTGCTCGCCGACGATGGCTTCGATGCCTTGGCCAAGGTCAACGACTACCAGCCCCAGTTGATCTTCTGCGACATCCTGATGCCCAAGCTGGACGGCTATCAGACCTGCGCCATCATCAAGCGCAACGCGCGCTTTGCCGACACGCCCGTCGTGATGCTCTCCTCCAAGGACGGCGTTTTCGACAAGGCGCGTGGACGCATGGTGGGGTGCCAGGAATATCTCACCAAACCATTTACCAAAGACCAGCTGCTGAAAGCAGTTCAGCAGTTCGGTAATGCCCAACAAGGAGCGATGTAATGCCTATCCAGAAAGTACTGGTCGTTGACGACTCGAAGACCGAGTTGATGTTTCTGACCGACTTGCTGCAAAAAAAGGGCATGCAGGTCCGCACCGCGGAAAATGCCGAAGAAGCCTTCCGCCGCCTCGCGGAAGAAAAGCCCGACCTGATCCTCATGGACGTCGTGATGCCGGGCCAGAACGGCTTTCAGCTCACGCGTGCCATCACCCGCGATCCCCAGTTCGCTGACGTGCCGATCATCATGTGCACCAGCAAGAATCAGGAAACCGACCGGGTGTGGGGCATGCGCCAGGGCGCTCGCGGCTACATCACCAAGCCGGTGGATCCTGCCGAGCTGCAAGCCAAGATCGACGCACTAAACTAAAAGCGCCCGGACCGTCCATGGCCAACCGTGAAGCGCTGAGAGAGCTCCAGACCCGCCTTGCAGCCCGCCTGCAGGCGGCGCGGGGCGAGGGTGTGTCTGTTTCGTCCTGGCTGGCCGTCGAGTCGGCGGGGCGCCGTTTCCTGCTGCCGCTGGGCCAGTCGGGAGAGATCTTTCCCTGGGCGGGCGTGCAAGCCGTGCCCTATACCCATGCCTGGTTCCTCGGGGTGGCCAACCTGCGCGGCTCGCTGATCGGCGTGGTCGATCTGGCAGGTCTGCTCGGTTTGCCGTCCAACCGCACCGAGCAGGCGCTGGCCGATGCCAGCCTGCTGGCTTTCAATGCGGTGCTCGATGTGAACGCCGCGCTGCTGGTCGATCGCCTGGCCGGCCTGCGCGGCACGGAAGCCTTCGTTTCCTCCGAGCCCCCCGCCGAAGACGCGCCCCCGTTCTACGGCACCACGTATCTGGATTCCCAGGGAGTCCAATGGCAGGAGCTCAACCTGCAAGCCCTGTCCCAACACCCCGCTTTCCTCAGCATCAGTGCTTGAGTTTTTCTGTAAGGCCGCACCATGTCCGTCGTCAACCCATTTGCAAAAATGTTCAACCGCAAGCCCGCCGAGCCGGATGCCAACCCAGGGCTTTCGGGAGCGGATGCCGGACTGGATCCGTTGACGTCCGATGCGTCCTCGCTGCGTGACTCCTACCAGGCGGACGCCATGAACAGCGTGCAGGGTGACCCTTCTGCGATCTCGCAGTTCGCAGAGGGCGAAGTCGCCGACGAAGACCTGATCTCGCTGCCCCTGCTGGGCCGAGCCACGGCCGCCAGCCACCAGCGCCGCCTGCTGATGCTGCTGGCCATCGGCGTGATCGTGCTGGCGGCGATCGCCGGCTGGGTGCTGCAGCAGGCCGACCGTTCCGCACAGCAGCTGGCCGCGACCGGCCAGTCGCTGATGCAGTCGCAACGCCTGGCCAAATCCGTTTCGCAGGCGCTGGTGGGCAGCCCACAGGCCTTTCCGGACGTGATGGAAAGCTCGGGCTCGCTGGCACGCGACGTGCGCGCATTGAACAGCGGCGACAACGAGCGCAACGTGCAGGCGCTGGGCGAGACGTTCAAGCCCGACCTGGAAGCCGTGACGCCGCTGATGGAGCGCGCCGAGCGCAACGCCAGCGTGGTGATGGGCCAGCAGAAGATCCTGACGCAGGTGGGCGACGCGCTTCGCACCATCAACCGCCAGTCGTCCGACCTGCTGGAAATCGCCGAAACGATCTCCTCGCTCAAGCTGCAGCAGAATGCCCCGGCCGCTGAAATCTCCGCCGCCGGCCAACTGGTGATGCTGACCCAGCGCATCGGCAAGTCCGCCAACGAATTCCAGACCACCGAAGGCGTGAGCCCCGAGGCCGTGTTCCTGCTGGGCAAGGACTTGAACTCGTTCAAGGAAATCGCCCAGGGCATGCTGGACGGCAGCGCCGACCTGCGCCTGGCCGCCACCCGGGACGCGCAGACCCGCGAGCAACTGGAAAGCCTGATCAAGCTCTACGAACAGACGCGTTCGCAAGCCAGCGCCATTCTGGGCAACCTGCAAGGCCTGGTTTCCGCCCGTGAAGCGCAGTCCGCCATCATTGCCGACAGCGAACCGCTGCGTCGCCAGCTGGAAGGCCTGCAGACCAAGCTGTCGTCCCAGACGGGCCTGGGTGCCGGCCAGTTCGCTGCGCTGGCCATCGCCGGCCTGTTCGTGCTGTTGTGCGGTATCGGCATCTCGCGCGTCCAGCTGATGGACAGCCGTTCGCGCCAGGCCTCTGCCGAATCGCAGCAAAAAGACGCCCGCCGCCAGGAGCAGGAAGCCAAGCGCGTGAACGACGCCAACCAGGCCGCCATTTTGCGTTTGATGAACGAACTGCAGTCGGTCGCCGAAGGCGATCTGACGCAGGAAGCCACCGTGACGGAAGACATCACCGGCGCCATCGCCGACTCGGTGAACTACACGGTGGAAGAGTTGCGCCAGCTGGTGGGCAGCGTGCAGAACACGGCCACCCGCGTGGCACAGACGACGTCCCAGGTGGACAGCACCTCGACCGAGCTGCTGGCCGCTTCGACCGAGCAGCTGCGCGAAATTCGCGAAACCGGCCGCTCGGTGCTCGACATGGCGAGCCGAATCAACGAAGTGTCCACGCAAGCGCAGGAATCCGCCTCGGTGGCGCGCCAGTCGCTGCAAGCGGCCGACTCCGGCCTGCAGGCCGTGCAGAACGCCATCGGCGGTATGAATTCCATCCGCGACCAGATCCAGGACACCTCCAAGCGGATCAAGCGCCTGGGCGAATCGTCGCAGGAGATCGGCGAAATCACCGAGCTGATTTCCGACATTACCGAGCAGACGAACGTGCTGGCACTGAACGCCGCCATCCAGGCCGCATCGGCCGGTGAAGCCGGTCGCGGCTTCTCGGTGGTGGCGGAAGAAGTGCAGCGGCTGGCCGAGCGCTCCGCCGATGCCACACGCCAGATCTCGGCGCTGGTGAAGGCCATTCAGACCGATACCCAGGATGCCGTGGCCGCCATGGAGCGTTCCACGCAGGGTGTGGTGGAAGGGGCCCGACTGTCCGACAGTGCCGGTACGGCCCTGACCGAGATCGATCGCGTGTCGCGCCGCCTGGCCGACCTGATCGAGCAGATTTCGTCCTCCACGTCCCGCGAAGCCGAACTGGCCAACGAAGTGGCCGACAACATTCAGCACATTTTTGCGGTGACGGAACAGACCGGCGAGGGCACCCGCACGACGGCCCAGCAGGTGCGCGAACTGTCGCACATGGCTGAAGAGCTGCGCCAGTCGGTTGCACGTTTCAAGATCGCCTGACGCGCGGACCCATCAACGAACTGGCTCGCGGAGCCGGGGACGAATCCATGTCATCTACTGACGCCGCAAACGCACCCGCCGCAGACTGGACCCAGGGTGAGCAGGACCTGGGTCCTCTTGCTTGGGTGCTCGATGAGTTGCGCAAGTCCCTCGACGGCGCCGTCAAGGCCATGCGCCGCTTCGTGCGCGACGCCGAGCTGGCACGCGAATCCGATCTGGCGTCGCTCGACGCCGGCACGTTGCGCATCGCGCGGCAGCAACTGCACCAGGCCAGCGGGGCGCTGGAGATGGTGGGCATGGGCCCGCCCGCGCTCGTGCTGCGTGCCATGGAGGCAGCGGTGCAGAAGTTCGTGCACCGGCCCGAGCTGTGCAGCGACGAAGCCGCCGGCGTGATCGAGCGCGCGAGCTTTGCGCTGGTCGAATACCTGGAAAGCGTGCTGGCGGGCAAATCCGTCTCCCCGGTGGCGCTGTTTCCCCAATACCGCGATGCCCAGGCGCTGGCGGGTGCGGAACGTGTGCATCCGGCCGACCTGTGGCCGGTGGAGCGGCGCTTTCGCGAGCCCGACTTCGCCGTGTCCGTGCCGCCGCTCGACTACGGCCCCGAGGCGCGTGCGCGGCTCGACTCGGCCGTGCTGCGCATCGTCAAGACGGGCGACCTGACCGCGGCAAGCGATCTGCGCGACATCTGCCTGGCCTTCGTGGCATCGCAGTCGGACCGCCAGTCGCGCGCGTTCTGGAAGATCTGCGCGGGCTTCTTCGAGGCGCTCTCCAAGGGCCGCCTCAACCCCGATCTGTACGTGAAGCGCGTGGCCTCCCGCGTGCTCATGCAATATGCCACCCTGGCCAAGGGCGATCCGACCATTGCCGACCGGCTGGTGCAGGACCTGCTCTTTTTCTGCTCCCAGGCGCGGCCGCTGGCGGCCAACGAACCCGCGGGCGATGGATCGGCACTGCAGGCCGTGCGCCAGGCGTTCGGCCTGGACCGGTTCAAGGCCGTCGATTACGAAACCCCCCGGTTCGGGCTGTTCGATCCGGCGCTGCTGGCCCAGGCGCGCAAGCGCATGTCGGCCGCCACCGAAACCTGGTCGGCCCTCGCAGGCGGTGACCGCAACAAGCTCAAGCCGGCCACCGACCAGTTCAGCCTGGTGTGCGATTCGCTGTCCAAACTGCACCCGGGCAGCGACAGCCTCGCCAAGGCGCTGACCCGCGCCGTGGAGGTGACCACCCGCTCCGGAGAGCCTCCGTCGCCGGCCCTCGCCATGGAAGTGGCGACGGCCGTGCTGTACCTGCAGGCCACGTTCGAAGAGCTTGACTCGGCACACGAATACATGGCGGACCGCGCCGCGCGGCTGGCGGAGCGGCTGGACAACGTGACCGCGGGCGGCGAATCGGCCCCCCTCGAGCCCTGGATGGAAGAGCTGTACCGCCGCGTCAGCGACCACCAGACGATGGGCAGCGTGGTGGACGAGCTCCGGTCCACGCTCGGCGAAGCCGAAAAGGCCCTGGACCAGTATTTCCGCAGCCCGGACGACCTGTCCACGCTGGCGCCCGTGCCGGGCCGCCTGGCGCAGATGCGCGGTGTGCTGTCGGTGCTGGGCCTGGACCAGGCATCGCTGGCGGTGCTGCGCATGCGCGACACCGTCGAGCGTCTGCTGATCGGCCAGGTTCCCGAAGCCGAGCGCCAGCAGGTGTTCGAGAAGCTGGGTAGCAGCCTGGGGGCCCTGGGCTTCCTGATCGACATGCTGAGCTACCAGCGCACCATGGCCCGCAAGCTGTTCGTCTATGACGAAGAACTGGGCGAGTTGCGCATTCTCATGGGCCGCACCCGTGGCCGTGCCACCGATGCGCCCGAGGAACTGATCGCCAAGGTCGAAGAGCGCGGCCCCGTGGTTGCGCCCGAAATCGTTCCCCGCGTGGAGCCCGCACCGAAGGTGGTGCAGGAGTCGCTGGGCGAACTGGCCCCGACGCTGGAAGAAGTGCTGGAATTGCCTTCCTCCGCAGCGGCGCTGGCCGAGGCCCCGCCGGCCGCCATCGAACCCGTGGAGAGCCTTCCCCCCGCGCCTGCGGCGCCCGCACCGGCCCCCGTGGCGGCTGCCGATGCCACGCAGGACGATGAGGAAGACGAGCTGCTCGACATCTTCCTGGAAGAAGCGCGCGAAGTGGTGGCCAACGGACTGGCCGCGGTCGACGCCCTGAAGGCCAAGCCGGCCGACCTGAGCGAACAGACCACGCTGCGGCGCGCGTTCCACACGCTCAAAGGCAGCTCGCGCATGGTGGGCCTGGATGCCTTCGGTGAAGCGGCCTGGTCGATGGAGCAGGTGCTCAACGCCTGGCTGGCAGAGCAAAAGCCCATGCCCCCGGCCCTGCTGCAGTTGTCGGGCGAGGCCTTGCGGGCCTTCGGTGCCTGGGCGGACGACATTGCCGCCGGCGATGCCTCGGCCTGGCAACCCCGGGCGTTCAACGCATCGGCCGAAGCCATGCGGGACACCGGCACCTTCCTGCCGCTGGCCGTGCCCTCGGCCGGTGGCGTCGTGGCCGAAACGCCGGCAGAGCCGGTGCCGACCTTGGCCGAGGACCTGCCGGAGCCCTTGCCCGAGATCGATCTGCCTGCCGAAACGCCGGAGGTGCAGGCCGCCCCCGCTGCTGCCGAGACCATCGAAGCCGCCGAGGCCATCGAACCCGCGACGGCATCCGTGCCGGCCCATGAGTTTGACCTGATCCTCGAAGACGAGCCGCCGATGCTCGACTTCGCAGACACCGAAATGCCGGAGCTGGCCGGTGCCGAACCAGCGCCGCAAGAGCCTGCGCAAGCCGCAGCGCCCGAAATGGCCGAAGACATCGACTTTTCGGTGTTCGCCGAGGCTCTGGCGGAAGAATTGCCCCCGGTCGCCGAGGCCCCTGCGCAGGAGTCGGTGCAGGACGTTCCGCTGCCTTCGCTCGACGACGTGCTGGTGGACGCGGCAGAACCTGCGGCGCTGTCCGAACTGTCGCAGGCCGAGTTGGCCGATCTGGCGCTGGACCTGCCCGAAGACCTGGCGGCCGAGGCCTTGCCCGAGCTGGCCGCGGATGACTCTCTGCTGGACGTGCCCGAACTGGAGTCCGACGCGGCAGGTGCGTTGCCGGACACCGCCGCCCACCAGGACGATCTCGCAACCGAGTCAGAACCACACACCGAGACCGAGCCCGAAATGGCCTCCGTGCGGGACATGGTCGAGGTCGTGGAAGCCATGGAGGATGGGGTCGAGGATGTGCCGGCCGAACCGGTCGCCGATGCCGATGCCGAAGCGGCCGCGCAGGACGAGGCGGTGAAGGTCATCGAGACCTTGCGCATCGGCATCCCGCTGTACAACGTGTACCTCAACGAGGCCGACGAATGGTCGCGCCGCCTGGCCACCTGCCTGCAGGAATGGGCGTTGGAGCTGCACGAACCGCTGCCCGACACCGCCGTGGCCCTGGCGCACTCGCTGGCCGGCAGCTCGGCCACCGTCGGCTTCCATGCCCTGTCGGAAATGGCGCGCGCCCTGGAGCATGCGCTGCAGCACGTGCAGTTGCGCGGGGAAGGCACGGCCGACCAGGCCCGCGTGTTCCTGGCAGCGGCCGACGACATCCGCCGCCTGCTGCACCAGTTCGCCGCAGGCTTCCTGAAAGAACCGAACCAGCAGGTGCTGGCCGAGCTGCGCGAGATTTTGCAGACCGAGGTCGGCAGCGGCCTGGCCGCGCTGGAAAGCGAGAGCGAGGCCCTGGCCGACGAGCCTGCGCAGGCCTTGCAGGAACTGCCCCCGGCCGAAGCACTGGCTGCCGAACCCATGCAGGTGCCGGCGGTCGAGGAGACCGCCGAGGCCGACGCGCCGGGCGAAGAGACTTCGCCGGAACCGGTGCAAGAGGCCCAGACGGATTCCGCAGAGGCCCTGTCCGAGCCCGAAGACGTGCCTGCGCCGGTGGCCCGCGGCTACGTGGCGCCTGCGTTGTCGGTCGTGGTGTCCAACCCGTACGACGACGAGGTGGACGCGGCCATCGCCCATGCGGTGGCGCAGTCGTCCGATATCGACGACGACATCGACGCGCTGGACGTCATCGACCCGGACCTGTTCCCCATCTTCGAGGAAGAGGCGATCGAGTTGCTGCCGGTGCTGGGCGCTGCGCTGCGGCAGTGGGCTGCCCGGCCCGAGAACCTGGGCGCCCGCAGCGAACTGCTGCGCGCCCTGCACACCCTCAAGGGCAGTTCGCGGCTGGCCGGTGCCATGCGTTTGGGCGAGATGGCCCACCGCCTGGAGTCGGCCGTCGAGCAGATCGACGTCGAAGATCCCAAGGCGGAGCTGATCGAGCCCCTGCTGGCCAGCTTCGACGGCCTGCAGGCCAGCTTCGATGCGCTGCGCAAGATCGGCTCGCAAGGCCTGGTCGAGCCCGTGGCCGTGGCGCCCGTGCCCGCCTCCGAGCGGCAGGACTTGTCGTCGTCGTCGGCAGAGGCCCCCGAGGCACCGGTGCTGCAGAAGCTGCCCGCGGTGCGCCTGCCGGCGGCCTCGCAACTCACGGCCGTGCGGCCCGTGTCGAGCCAGTCGGTGCGCGTGCGCGCCCAGTTGCTCGACCGGCTGGTCAACCAGGCGGGTGAGGTGATGATCGCCCGTTCGCGCCTGGATGTGCGGCTGGGGCAGATGAAGGGTTCGCTGGCCGATCTGTCGGGCAACCTGGATCGCCTGCGCCAGCAGCTTCGCGACATCGAGGTGCAGGCGGAGTCGCAGATGCAGTCGCGCCTGGCGCTGTCCAAGGATTCGGCCGCAGGCTTCGATCCGCTGGAGTTCGACCGCTTCACGCGGGTGCAGGAACTGACGCGCATGATGGCCGAGTCGGTGAACGACGTGGCCACGGTGCAGCGCAACCTGCAGCGCTCCATGGAAGGCGCGGAAGACGATCTGATCGCGCAGGGCCGCCAGGCCCGCGAGCTGCAGCGCGACCTGCTGCGCACCCGCATGGTGGAGTTCGAAGGCATTTCCGAGCGCCTGTACGCCGTGGTGCGCCAGGCGTCCAAGGAGACCGGCAAGCAGATCAAGCTGGACATCTCCGGCGGCTCCATCGAGATGGACCGGGGCGTGCTGGACCGCATGACGCCCGCCTTCGAACACCTGCTGCGCAATTGCGTGGCCCACGGCATCGAGGCCCCCGAGGTCCGGACGGCCGCGGGCAAGCCGGCGTCGGGCACCATCACGGTGGACCTGCACCAGGAAGGCAACGACGTCTCGGTCGAGTTCCGCGACGACGGCGCGGGCCTGAACATCGACCGCATCCGGGCCAAGGCCGTGGACCAGGGGCTGATCCCCGCGGACGCCGAGCTGAGCACGGCCGATGCCGCCAACCTGATTTTCACGCCGGGCTTTTCGACGGCGAACGAGATCACCGGCCTGTCCGGGCGGGGCATCGGCATGGACGTCGTTCGGGCCGAAGTCAACGCCCTGGGCGGCCGCATCGAGACCCACACCACGGCGGGGCAGGGCACCTCCTTCCGCATGGTGCTGCCGCTCACCACGGCCGTGACGCAGGTGGTGATGCTGCGCGCGGGCGACCTGACCATCGGCGTGCCGGCCAACCTGGTGGAGATCGTGCGCCGTACGACCGCCAGCGAGCTGGACGCCGCCTACCAGCATGGCGCGTTCGAAGATGGCGTGGAGGCCTTGCCCTTCTTCTGGGCGGGGGCCTTGCTGCAGTCTTCGCAGCGCAGCAGCGAGACCTCGGGCAAGACCCGTCCGGTGGTGGTGCTGCGCAGCGCGTCGCAGCGCATCGCGGTGCACGTGGACGAAGTGCTGGGCAACCAGGAAGTGGTGGTGAAGAACCTCGGGCCGCAGCTGTCGCGGCTGCCGGGTCTGGCGGGCATGTCGGTGCTGGCCTCCGGTGCCGTCGTGCTGATCTACAACCCGGTGGCGTTGTCCACGGTGTACGGCGACCAGGTGCGGGCCCAGCTGGCAGCGTTGTCGGCGCCGGCCGGCGGTGCCGAAGCGCAAGGCGG
This sequence comes from Acidovorax sp. SUPP2539, assembly GCF_030158975.1. Lineage (NCBI taxonomy): Bacteria > Pseudomonadati > Pseudomonadota > Betaproteobacteria > Burkholderiales > Comamonadaceae > Acidovorax > Acidovorax sp. SUPP2539. The sequence goes on from NZ_BQXJ01000001.1 coordinate 229,509, forward strand.
CGGCGATGGCGAGCGCAAGGCGGCGGTGCCAGCCCTGTCGGCGGCCAGCCAGGTGCCCCTGGTTCTGGTGGTGGACGATTCGATCACGGTGCGCCGCGTCACGCAGCGCCTGCTGCAGCGCGAAGGCTACCGCGTCGTGCTGGCGGCCGATGGCCTGCAGGCCCTGGAGCGGCTGCAGGAAGAGCGCCCGACCGTCGTGCTGTCCGACATCGAAATGCCGCGCATGGATGGCTTCGACTTGGCGCGGAACATCCGTGCCGATGCGGTGCTGCGCGATCTGCCGATCATCATGATCACCTCGCGCATCGCGCAAAAGCACCGCGAGCATGCGGCCGAACTGGGGGTGAACCACTACCTGGGCAAGCCGTATTCGGACGAGGAACTGCTGAGCCTGGTGCAGCACTACGCGCGGGCAGCCGCCGAAGCGGCCGTGGCCTGAGCCGCCCCGCTGCCACCGCCATGAGGGCCGCTTTCGAGCGGCCCTTTTTCTTTTCATCCAGGGGGGCTGACCGGACCATGTCCCGACGGCTGTCGGCACGGTTCGCGCGGTCCCGCCAAGGCCAGCGCGCCGCCATTCGCCGCCGCCGGATCAGTCCTTTGCGGCCTTGACCACCCCGTACCGCGCGAGCGTGCGTTGCCGCGCCTCGTCATGGTCCACCACCGGGCGGGGGTAGTCCTTGCCCAGCACCACGCCTGCCGCCTGCAGCTCCAGGGGGGCTGCTGTCCAGGGCGCATGCAGCGCCTTGCCCTGCAGGCCCGCCAGTTGCGGCAGATAGCGGCGGATGAACTTGCCGTCCCGATCGAACTTCTCGCTTTGGCTCACGGGGTTGAAGATGCGAAAGTAGGGCTGGGCGTCGCAGCCGCTGGAGCTGGCCCATTGCCACCCGCCGTTGTTGGCCGACAGGTCGAAGTCGTTCAGCTTCTCGGCAAAGTAGCGCTCGCCCCAGCGCCAGTCGAGCCCCAAGTCCTTGGTGAGGAAGCTGGCCACCACCATGCGCAGGCGGTTGTGCATGTAGCCCGTCTGGTTGATCTGCGCCATGGCGGCATCGACCAGCGGGTAGCCCGTGCGGCCCTCGCACCACGCAGCGAACAGGGCTTTGGCGTGGATGCCGCTTTCCCATTCGATCGCATCGTAGGCCGGCTTGAAGCTCGCGCCCGCCACGTGGGGGTGGTGGGCGAGGATCTGGAAGTAGAAGTCGCGCCAGATCAGCTCGCTCAGCCACGTGGCGGCCCCGGCACTGCCTTTGCGGCTGCGTTCGTGCGCCGCGCGTGCGGCCACCCGGGGCGAAAGCGTGCCGAAGCGCAGGTGCACGCTCAGGTAGCTCGGGCCCTTCACCGCCGGGAAGTCGCGGGCCTCGCCGTAGTGGTCGATGCGGCCGAGGAAGTCCTCGAACAGGGCCTGCGCGCCCTGCATGCCCGTGGGCAGGTGAAGCGACTTCAGGCCCGTGGGCTCGAACCCCAGCGACTGCAGCGACGGCACCCCGCGGCGCAGGCCCGCGGGCCGCGGGGCCAGCCGGGCGGCGTGGCGCTCGACGGGGTAGGAGCTGAGGTAGAAATCGTCGGCCTTGCGCAGCCACGCATTTTTGTAGGGCGTGAACACGGTGTAGGGCGTGCCCGACTGGGTCAGCACCTCGGCGCGCTCGAAGATGCTGTGGTCCTTGAAGGTGAGCAGGCGCTTGCCCATGCCATCCAGGGCGCCGCGCACGCGTGCATCGCGTTCGAGCGCCAGCGGTTCGTCGTCGTGGTTGGCGAAAACCGCCTGCACGTCCAGTGCCTGGGCGAGCGCGGGAATGTCCTGGTGCGCGATGGCGTGGCGCACGATCAGGCCGCCATGCGGGTCCTTGGAGAGCGCCCGCAGGGCCTCGTCCAGCTCCACCAGGGATTCGCGGATGAACTCCACGCGCCGGTCCGCGCGGGGCAGGGCGTCGAGGATCTCGCGGTCGAAAACGAAGGCGCAATGCACCTGCGCGCACTGGCGCAGGGCGTGGTACAGGGCGGCGTGGTCGTTGCTGCGCAGGTCGCGGCGGAACCAGACAAGGCCCGATGAAAAGGTGTGCTCCATGATCGTCGTTAAAATTGCCAAATGCCTGCCGATTCTGCGCCCATGAACCTGACGCACCATTTCTTGATCGCCATGCCGGGACTGGAAGACGCGTCGTTTGCCCGCAGCGTCGTGTACCTGTGCGAACACAGCGAGCGTGGTGCGCTCGGCCTCATCATCAACAAACCCTCCGACATCAGCCTCAAGGGGCTGTTCGACAAGGTCGATCTGTCGCTGCGCCGCGCCGACCTGTCCCAGGAGCCCGTCTTCCAGGGCGGCCCGGTCCAGACCGAGCGCGGCTTCGTGCTGCACGAACCCATGCTGACCGACAGCGTGGACACCGACGAATCGGCCTATGCTTCCACCATGACCATTCCGGGCGGGCTGGAGATGACGACCTCCAAGGATGTGCTCGAGGCCCTGTCCACCGGCGCCGGCCCGCGCCGGGTGCTGGTCACCCTGGGCTACTCGTCCTGGGGCGAGGGGCAGCTCGAATCCGAACTGGCCGAGAACAGCTGGCTGACCGTGGGCGCCGACCTGTCGGTGATCTTCGATACGCCGGTGGGCGAGCGCTACGACCGCGCCCTGGGCCTGCTGGGGCTGCAGTCCTGGATGCTCTCGCCCGACGCGGGGCATGCATGAGCGGCACGCCCGCCGCCGCTCCCTCCGCCCCGCTGGCCGTCCCCGCGCATTTCCAGAGCTTTCTGGCGCTTGACTTCGGTCTCAAGCGCACCGGGGTCGCCGTGGGTTCGCGCCTGCTGCGCACCGCCACCCCCCAGGCCACGATCCGCGCCGAAGGCGATGCCCGCTTCGCGCAGGTGGCCGAGCGCATCCGCGAATGGCAGCCCGATGCGCTGGTCATCGGCGTGCCCTACCACCCCGACGGCGCGAGCCACGAGAACACCGCGCGCGCCCTCAAGTTCGCGCGCCAGCTGCGCGGGCGCTTCGGCCTGCAGGTGTTCGAGGTGGACGAGCGCTACAGCACCACCGAGGCGCATTCGACCGGCGCCCGCGATGCCGACGCCGCCTCCGCCTGCATCATCCTGGAGCAGTTTTTGAGGAATCTTCCATGAGTGCCACGTCCCCACCGCCCACCCCGGGCACCCTCGCGCTCGACGCCGAAGCGCTGTACCGCGAGCTGCTGCGCGGCGTGCGCAGCCTGCGCACCGCCAACACCCAGCTGGCGGGCATCGCCTCGGGCGGCGCCTGGCTGGCCGAGCGGCTGCAAAAGGACCTGGGCCTGCCCGGCGAGGCGGGCGTGCTGTCGTCGGCCATGCACCGCGACGATTTCTCGCAGCGCGGCATGGCGGTGAGCGCGCAGACGGCGCTGCCCTTCGACGTGAACGGCGCCGACATCCTGCTGCTGGACGACGTGCTCTACACCGGCCGCACCATCCGCGCGGTGCTCAACGAACTGTTCGACTACGGCCGTCCCGCCAGCGTGCGGCTGGCCGTGCTGGTGGACCGGGGCGGGCGAGAACTGCCGGTGCAGGCCGAGTTCGCCGCCGCCCGCGTGGCGCTGCCGGACACGCAATCGCTGGCGCTGGCCCGAACCGAGGCCGGCACCTTCCACTTCCAAGTCCAAGAGGCCTGACGGTGCTGTACAAGCGCAACCCCCAACTGAACGCCAACGGCGAGCTGATCCACCTGCTGTCCATCGAGGGCCTGCCCAAGAGCATCGTCACGCACATCCTCGACACCGCGGCCAACTTCGTGTCGGTGAACGACCGCGAGGTCAAGAAGGTGCCGCTGCTGCGCGGCAAGAGCGTGTTCAACCTGTTCTTCGAAAACAGCACGCGCACCCGCACCACCTTCGAGATCGCCGCCAAGCGCCTGTCGGCCGACGTGATCAACCTGGACATCGCGCGCAGTTCGGCCAGCAAAGGCGAGTCGCTGCTGGACACCATCGCCAACCTCTCGGCGATGGCTGCCGACCTGTTCGTGGTGCGGCACAGCGAATCGGGCGCGCCCTACCTCATCGCGCAGCACGTGGCGCCGCACGTTCACGTCATCAATGCGGGCGACGGCCGGCATGCCCACCCCACGCAGGGGCTGCTGGACATGTACACCATCCGCCACTACAAGAAGGATTTCAGCAACCTCACGGTGGCCATCGTGGGCGACGTGCTGCATTCGCGCGTGGCCCGCTCCGACATCCACGGCCTCACCACGCTCGGCTGCGCCGAGGTGCGCGTGGTGGGCCCGCGCACGCTGGTGCCGACCGACATGGCCCAGATGGGCGTGCGCGTGTGCCACACGCTGGAGGAGGGCATCAAGGACGCCGACGTGGTCATCATGCTGCGCCTGCAGAACGAGCGCATGAGTGGCGCGCTGCTGCCGTCCAGCCAGGAATACTTCAAGAGCTTCGGTCTCACGCCCGAGAAGCTGCAGCTGGCCAAGCCCGATGCCATCGTCATGCACCCAGGCCCCATCAACCGCGGCGTGGAGATCGACTCCGCCGTGGTGGACGGCAAGCAGAGCGTGATCCTGCCGCAGGTCACCTTCGGCATCGCGGTGCGCATGGCGGTGATGTCGATCGTCGCTGGCAACGAGGCGTGATCGTCTGCTATGAAATTTATAGCTATATGCCCTAGTGATATCTGCGCTGGCGGCCTTTTTTGCTTAAAACCATGAAGATACTGATCCAGAACGGCCGCGTGATCGACCCTGCCAGCGGCCTCGACCAGACCGGCGATATCGCGCTGGCCGCGGGGCGGGTCATCGCCGTGCAGCGGGTGCCCCGCGACTTCGCGCCCAACCGCGTGATCGACGCCACCGGCTGCATCGTGCTGCCCGGGCTGGTGGACCTGGCGGCGCGGCTGCGCGAGCCGGGCCACGAGCACGAGGGCATGCTCGAATCCGAAATGGCGGCGGCCGTGGCCGGCGGCGTGACCAGCCTGGTGTGCCCGCCCGACACCGACCCCGTGCTGGACGAGCCCGGCCTGGTGGAGATGCTCAAGTTCCGCGCCGAGAAGCTGCACCAGGCGCGCCTGTTCCCCCTGGGCGCGCTCACCCGCGGCCTGGCCGGCGAGGTGCTGACCGAAATGGCCGAGCTGACCGAATCCGGCTGCGTGGGCTTCGGCCAGGCCGACGTGCCGCTGGCCAGCACCCAGGTCACGCAGCGCGCGCTGCAGTACGCCGCCACGTTCGGCTACACGGTGTGGCTGCGCCCGCAGGAACTGCATCTGGGGCGCGGCGTGGCGGCCAGCGGGCCGCTGGCCACGCGCCTGGGCCTTTCGGGCGTGCCCGTGGCGGCCGAGACCATCGCGCTGCACACCATCTTCGAACTGCTCAAGACCACGGGCGCACGCGTGCACCTGTGCCGCATCAGCAGCGCCGCGGGCGTGGAACTGGTGCGCCGCGCCAAGGCCGAGGGCCTGAAGGTGACCTGCGACGTGAGCATCAACTCCCTGCTGCTCACCGACACCGACATCGGCTTCTTCGACAGCCGGGCCCGCCTGTCGCCGCCGCTGCGACAGCAGCGCGACCGCGACGCCCTCCTGGCCGCGCTGGCCGACGGCACCATCGATGCGCTGGTGTCCGACCACACCCCGGTGGATGAAGACGCCAAGACCCTGCCGTTCGCCGAGGCCGAGCCGGGCGCGACCGGGCTCGAACTGCTGCTGGGCATCGCCCTCAAGTGGTCCGCCGACCACGGCGTGCCGCTGGCGCGTGCGCTGGCCACCGTCACGTCGGAACCCGCGCGCGTGCTGGGCAGCGCCCTGGGCACGCTGCAGGCCAGCGTGGGCCAGATCGTGGAAGGCGGCGTGGCCGACCTGTGCGTGGTCGATCCCGCCGCAGCCTGGACCGTGGAGGCCGGTGCGCTGCGCAGCCAGGGCAAGCACACGCCGTTCTCCGGCTACGAACTGCCCGGCCGCGTGCGCTGCACCCTGGTGGGCGGGCAGATCGCCTTCGAGCGCGGCAGCGAGTGAGCGTGCGCACCGCCGCCACCGGGCCCGCGGCATGAAGCGCCAGGTCCGCGCCGCATGGCGCCTGGTGCGCGTGCTGGTGCATCTGGTGACCGGGCTGGGCACCGTGGCGCTGCGGTTTCCCCGCATGCCGGAAAGCGAGCAGCATGCGCGCGTGCAGGCCTGGTCGCGGCAGATGCTGGTGCACGCCGGCATCACCCTCGACGTGCGCGGCACGCCCGCGCCCCATGGCCCGGTGCTGCTGGTGGCCAACCACCTGTCCTGGCTCGACATCACTGTCATGCATGCCGCGCGGCATTGCCGGTTCATCTCCAAGTCGGACGTCAAGGGCTGGCCGCTGGTGGGCACGCTCGCCACGGCGGCCGGCACGCTCTACCTGGAGCGCAGTTCGCGCCGCGATGCCGTGCGCATGGTCCGGCTGATGCAGGAAGCGCTGGCGCGCCGCGAGGTGCTGGCCGTGTTTCCCGAAGGCACCACGGCCGATGGCGCCGCGCTGCTGCCGTTCCACGCCAACCTGCTGCAGGCCGCCGTGGCCGCCGACGCCCCCGTGCAGCCGGTGGGCCTGTGTTTCGTGGAGCGCGCCACCGGCGCGCCGACCACCGCGCCCAACTATGTGGGCGACGACACCCTGGTCGGCTCCCTGTGGCGCACCTTGACCGCAGACGCCTTGGTGGCGGTGGTGCACTACGGCCCGCTGCAGCAGGCGCAGGGCCGCGACCGCCGCGCCTGGGCCGACGATCTGCGCCACGCCGTGGACGCGCTGCGCCGCCCCTGAACCACGTCCCGGGCAGAACGCCTGCCCGACATCGCAGCCATCGGCGGCTGCGCCAGTGTCGGTGTCAGTGGGTGCGGGCAGGGTCTTCCAGCGGCAGGAGCCGGTTGGCGATCTGCGTGGACTTCACGATGGACGTGCTCGTCGTGGCATACGGCGCGAGCTTGCCCAGGCAAGGGTCCAGCGCTTCGATGTCGCGCAAATAAAGCCGGCAGAAGAATGCGTCGTCGCCAGTGACTTTGTCGCATTGCACGACTTCGTCGATTTCACGAATCACCTGCTCGACCCGGGACAGCTCTCCGGGCAGCGGGCGAACCCGCACGATCGCTGCAATCGGAAACCCAATGGCCTTGGGCGATACCTGGATCGAAAATTTCTCGATCACTCCCTGGTCGATCAGTCGCTTGATCCGTTCGGCGCAGCTGGGCTGAGACAGGCCGACCCGCTCGCTGAGCGCTTTCACGGTGGTCTTGGCGTCTTCGTGCAAGGCGCTCAACAGATTCCGATCAATGTTGTCCATATTATTCAAATGAGGTAGCGGCGAAAAATATCTAATTTAATTAGGATGATTGGCATTTGAATCTCATTTTTTGCATTCCTCTCATTCATTCCTCCTTATTAGAATGGGTGCCGTTTCAGCAGAGGGGCAATATAAGCGACTTGGGAGAAATCGGAGGCACGATTTTCTCCAGGCTTATGCGGATCGGGCATGGCTTATTGCGTGCCAGGAATGCTGCTGGACTTTCAATGTGGCGCGCTCCCCGCGGTCCGGCTCGCGGCAATGTGAAATTTGCCGCCGCGAATCGACCGTAGTGCCGCTTTTTTAATGCAGAGATCAAATGATTCAAAACCAGCTCAAGACACACGGTTACTGCCAATTCATCCCTGAGATCGAATGCGATCCCGGCGAACTGAAAATACTGCACCAGGAGTTCGATGGCCTGGAGCACGACCCCTACGCGCCTGCGCAGGTCCAGCGGTTCCGGCGGTATGGCAACGGGATCATCCTTCCGTGGGACGACCAGGCGGACATCCATTGGATTCCGACGGTGCAGGACGACCAGGGTGCCCGCCTGTCTGGCTACGATCAGGGCGGCAACAACCCGGAGCACCCCGACATCCGGTACTTTCATGCCCTGAGCGAGGCCACCAAAGCCACCGATTTCCTCTGCGATCTGGTGAAGAAGGATTTCTCGCACACCTTCTGGTCGGAGGCCGACCGCCGTTCCCCCATCTATTTCGGCGTGCATTTCGTGAAACTCCGGTCCGGCTCATCGTCCGACCTGGGCATCAGCTCACCAGACTGCTTCCACCAGGACGGCGAACCCTTCACTTTCGCCCATCTGATGCGCCGCACGAAAAGCACCGTGGGCGGCACCAATTACATCGGCACGGTGCAAGCGCGTGGCCTCGGGCTGCACGAGGTACCTAAGGAGCAGGTCATCGCGGAATTCGAACTCTCGCAGTTTCTGGAGAGCTTCGTGGTCCATGATCCGCGCGTATCCCATTATGTGACACCCATTCGTCGAAAAGAAAATGAAATGGGTGACGGAGAACGCTGCGTTATACTCATCGACTTTTCCAGAATGAGGCAGAGCATTTAAACCATGGGTGTTTTTTATTCCTTGCTCCCGATCGTGCTGGCGCTGGTGGGCGGTTTCCTTGCCGGGAAAATCATTCCACCCCGATTTTGCAAGCGGCTGATCGGTTGGATATTGCCCCTGGTCTGGCTGCTGCTTTTCCTGATCGGCGTGGAGTTTGGCGAGGTCATTCTTTCTGCGCAATCGGTCGGGCAGGTGGTCAAGACGGCCGTGATCTTCGCCCTGCTGACCACCCTGGTGCCCTGCGGCCTGATTTTTGCGGCCGGCATTCGCAGCAGCGGCACGGCGGGCGCCAAGGCCGGCAAACTGGGCTTTCACACCATCTGGCCGCCGCTGAAGGAGTGCTGCATTGCCCTGTCCATGGTGGCGCTGGGCAGTGCCCTGTTTTTCGTCAACCAGGCCTATCTGGCCGGTGCCCTCTGGCTGCCATCGAGCTCCGCCATCCTGCTGGCCTTGATCGTGTTGGTGGGCATCGACTTGGCCCACGTCAAGCTCAGCTCCCATTGGTTTTCATGGGCCGTGCTGTCGGTGCCGGTGCTGGTGGTGATCGGATCGTTCGTGGGTGCGGCCGCGGCCTCCTGGGCCACGGGCGAGGCCATGAGAACCTCGCTGGCGCTGTCGAGCGGCTTCGGCTGGTTCACCCTGTCGAGCGTCATGGTGGGGCATCACCTCGGGCAGACCTATGGGACCATGGCGCTGATGACCGACTTGTTCAGGGAGCTGATAGCGATTGTCGCGCTCTACGCCATCGGTCGCTACCAGCCCGCGATCGGCATCGGTAGCGCAGGGGCCACGGCACTGGACTCCACGCTGCCGATCGTCAAGCAGGCCTGCCATCCGGATGCGGTCCCGCTGGCCCTGGTGAGCGGCTTCATCCTCACCATCCTGGCTCCCGTCTTCATCGCCTTCTTCCTGTCGTAGACGGCCGCTGTTCGCCTTGGATGGGGCGAGGCAGGCCGCCGCCACCATCGACGCACCCATCGCGGGATCAGGCCCGCGGAAACGCCACCACGTGGTCCACCTGCGGGCGAATGCCGATCCACTCGCCCACGGCGTGGTCATGGTGGCTCGGCACGTGGGCCATCACCGTGAGGCCGTCCCGCAGCTGCAGCGTGTACAGGAACTCCGAGCCCCGGAACGACTTGCGGACGATGCGCGCCTGCACGGGCGAGGCGTCGTCGTGCACCACATCATCGGCCCGCAGCAGCACGTCGCATTCCCCGCTGGGGTAGCTCGTGGGCAGGGGGCACTCGGCCGCATCGGTCAGGTCGCCCAGCGGCGTGCGGGCCACCACGTTGTCCCCGCGCTGCTCGAGCGTGGCCGGCGCGAACACCCCGTGGCCGATGAAGTCGGCCACGAAACGCGTGGCCGGGCGGTGGTAGAGCGCATAGGCATCGTCCCACTGGTGCAACTGGCCGCTTTCCATCACGCCGATGCGGTCGCCGATGGCGAAGGCCTCCAGCTGATCGTGCGTGACGAACAGCGCCGTGGCGCCGGCTGCTTTCAGAATGCCGCGCACCTCGTGCGCCAGGCGCTCGCGCAGGTCCACGTCCAGGTTGGAAAACGGTTCGTCCAGCAGCATCAGCTGCGGCCGGGGCGCCAGCGCGCGGGCCAACGCCACACGCTGCTGCTGCCCGCCGGAGAGCTCGTGCGGAAAGCGGGCGGCGCTGCCCTCCAGGCCCACGAGCCGCAGCACCTCGTCCACGCGCGCCGCCTGTTCGGCGCGCGGCAGGCGGTGGATGCCGAAGGCCACGTTGCGCCCCACGGACAGGTGGGGGAAGAGGGCGTAGTCCTGGAACACCATGCCGATGCGCCGCTGCTCCGGTGGCACGCTGCGGCCCGCGCCGCCGCTCACCACGGCGCCGCTGAGCCGGATCTCGCCGGCCGTCACGGGCTCCAGCCCGGCCACGGCGCGCAGCAGCGTGGTCTTGCCGCAGCCGGAAGGGCCGATGAGCACGCCGATCTCGCCCGCTGCGAGGCCCAGGGTGACGCCGCGCACGGCGGCTTGCGCGCGGCCGGCATAGCGCACTTCCAGTTGGGAGACTTCAAGGAACATGGCCGCGATTCTAGAAGGCGCCAATGCGTAGAATTCGCATTTGCATCCAGACGACCCTGCCGGTCTGCCCCTCAGCGCTCGACCGAGGCCATCTTCGACCGGAATGCCCCGTCCGATTCTCCCGACCCTTCCCTTCAGGGCCCGTCCTTGTCACGCCTTCTTTCTGCCCTGCGATCCATTCCCCTGTTGCTGCTGGCCGCCGCGCTGACCTTGCCGGTGTTGGCCGTGCTCGCTTCGTGGCTGCCGGGCAGCGCCGGTGGCGCCGAGGCCGGGGCCATCCTTCGCGAAATGGCCACCACCGTGCTGCCCGGCTACTTCGCCACCACCGTGTGGCTGGGCCTGGCCGTGGCCATCGGCGCGGCGGTGGTGGGCACGGCGACGGCCGCTGCCGTCACCCTGTTCGACTTTCGCGGCCGCCGCACGCTGGAATGGCTGCTGCTGCTGCCGCTGGCCATGCCGGCCTATGTGACCGCCTACGCGTACACCGACTTCCTGCAGTTCAGCGGCCCGCTGCAGGTGTGGCTGCGCGAAACCTATGGCCTGCAAGGCCGGCTGCTGCCCGAGGTGCGCAGCCTGGGCGGCGCGGTGTGGGTGTTCATCTTCTCGCTCTATCCCTATGTGTACCTGCTGGCCCGCACGGCGCTGGGCGAGCGCGCCGCCCACCTCATGGAAGCCGCCCGCCTGCTGGGGGCCCCGCTGGCGCGGCGCGTGCGCACCGTCGCGCTGCCGCTGGCGCGTCCCGCGGTCGCGGCTGGCGTGGCGCTGGTCCTCATGGAAACGCTGGCCGACTTCGGCGTGGTGAGCTACTTCGGCATCCAGACCTTCACCACCGGCATCTACAAGGCTTGGCTGTCGATGGACAACCGCCTGGCCGCCGCGCAACTGGCCACCATCCTACTCGTGCTCGTCATGCTGCTGCTGCAACTGGAGCAGCGTGCGCAGCGGCGCATGCGCTTTGCCGCGGGCGGGGCGGGCCGCGCGGGCTCCGCCGAGGCCCAGCCGCAGCGGCTTCAGGGGCTGCGCTGCGCCGCCGCCTGGGCGGTCTGCGTGCTGCCGGTGGTCTTCGGCTTCGTGGCCCCGGTGGCCTTCATGCTGCGGCCCCTGGCGGCCGACTGGTCCGTGCTGCCCTGGTCGCGCTTTCTGGAGTGGGCCGGCAACAGCGTGCGCCTGGGCAGCATCACCGCCGTGCTGGCCGTGGCCATCGCCCTGGTGCTGGCCTTCGCCGTGCGGCGGCGGGCCGGCGCGCTCACCCGCGGCGTGGCGCAGCTGGCCAGCCTGGGGTATGCCGTGCCCGGCGCCGTGATCGTCGTGGGCCTGCTGCTGCCCGTGGGCTGGCTGCAGGCCGCCGCGCCCCAGTGGGGCCTGCCGTCGATCATCACCGCCACTGCGGTCGGCATCGTGTGGGCCTACCTCGTGCGGTTCTGCGCCGTGGCCCTGCAGTCCATGCAAAGCGGCTACGCGCGCATTCCCGCCAGCCTGGACGACTCCGCCCGCATGCTGGGCGCCGGCGGCGCCGGCCTGCTGGCCCGGGTGCACTGGCCCCTGCTCAAGCGCTCCACGGCCGCCGCGGCGCTGCTGGTATTCGTCGACGTGATGAAGGAACTGCCCGCCACCATGGTCCTGCGGCCCTTCAACAGCGACACCCTGGCCGTGGTCGCCTACCAGCTGGCGCGCGACGAGCGGCTGGGCGAGGCGGCCTTGCCGTCGCTGGCGCTGGTGGCGGTGGGGCTGGTGCCGGTTGTGCTGTTGAGTCGGACGTTGCGCAGTCGGGGGTGAGGGTGAGATAGAGGGGGGCGGCTTTTCAGAGCCTGTTTCAAACCACGCGCCCGCACGGGGCGCGACCCACACGGTTTTCCCCGTCTCCCAGTTCGGTTCATCGTTTCAACCCACGCCCCCGTACGGGGCGCGACCAAGCGCCCGCAATGCACTACGTCGCAATTCGCAATGTCTCAACCCACGCGCCCGCACGGGGCGCGACTTGTGCTGGGCCGCGATGAGGGCCAGCAGCTTCATGTTTCAACCCACGCGCCCGCACGGGACGCGACAAGACCTCGTGTGCCTTGAGAGCTATTCGGTCGAGTTTCAACCCACGCGCCCGCACGGGGCGCGACCATTGATCACCACGTTGTCGGGCGTTCTGCCGGCGTTTCAACCCACGCGCCCGCACGGGGCGCGACGATGTCACCTGCTGCCCGTTGAGCAGCACCGACAGGTTTCAACCCACGCGCCCGCACGGGGCGCGACTTGGGCGTGGTGGCCAGGATCAGCGTCGCCCTGTCGTTTCAACCCACGCGCCCGCACGGGGCGCGACGTGGGATCAGATTGTCGTCATCGTTGGAGCCGCCGGTTTCAACCCACGCGCCCGCACGGGGCGCGACGGCCCATTTATAACCGCCTGTCCCCACTAGCAAAAATCCCCTCTTTCCGCGAACCCCTTCCCCCTGGCAGGCGTACCAGCGCCTCTCCCACGTGCCAGGAGAAAAATCATCGATCAATCAAAGAGTTAGAACTCCGCGAAGCGCGATGGCCGTGCCCAGTCGCTTGGGGTTCGCAAAATGGCGCCGCCGGTGCCCAAGGCGTGTCAGAGAATGAGCGGCGCGTTCAGGTCGAGAACGGGCTTGGCCCCCACGTGTTCCACCCGGTCTTTCCATTGTTGGCCCAGGTAGTAAAACCGCAGGCTGTCCGTGGCCGGATCGATGATCTGGACCAAGCGGTTTTTCAGGGCCACCCATTGTGCCGAGTCCACTTCGATCTCGAACACCGAGTACTGCACGCGCTGGCCAAAATCCAGGCACGCTTTGGCGATGTGCCGCAGGCGCCGGGCACCCACCTTGTCCTGCGAACGGACGTCATAGCTCACAAGCACCATCATGATCGGCGATGCCTCATTTCCAAAGGAAGGGTGGGTAGGCGTCGAGGTCGCCGCGCAAGTGGCGGGCCAGCAATTGGGCCTGGATGAATGGAAACAGCCCGATGGGCGCCTTCTCTTCCAGAAAAACGTGCCGCAGCGTTTCGCGCTTGCGCTCCTGGTAGGCCGTCAGCACCGTCTTGCGCGATTCTTCGCGCAGCAGCACGGCGCCGTTGTCCATCGTCTGAAAATCGCGCTCGCCGATCTGGCGCAAGTTGATCAGCGACAGCGCCAGCCGGTCGGCCAGCAGCGGCCGAAACTCCTCCAGAAGATCCAGCGCCAAGCTGGGCCGGCCTGGCCGGTCGCGGTGCAGAAAGCCCACCGCCGGGTCCAGCCCCACGCTTTCCAGGGCCGAGCGGCAATCGTGGGTCACCAGGGTATATAAAAAAGAGAGCAGGGCGTTGACCGCATCCAGCGGCGGCCTGCGGCTGCGCCCGGTGAACCGCATGGCGGTGCCGGGCACGCGGATGAGGTGGTCGAACACCCCGAAGTAAGCCTGCGCCGCTTCCCCCTCGTACCCGCGCAGCAGGTCCACCGACGGTGTCTGGGCCAGCTTGCCCGCGATGCGTTCCAGACGCTGGTGGGCATGCGCCAGGGCGGCTTCGTCTCCGGCCGCCAGCTTGCTGCTGTGATCGCGCAGGGCCCGGCCCAGCACGGCGCGCTGGTTGTGCAGCTTGCCCTGCAAAAGATTGCGCACGATGCCGGCACACCCCTCGGGGTTGTCCGCGCTGCGGTACTGCGCGCGCCGCAGCAGGACGTTGCCGGACACGGGTCCTTCCACCCGCGCCAGAAACTTGCCGTTGGTCGTGAGAAAGCAGGTGCTGATGCCTTGTTCCGCGCAATAGCCCAGCAAAGGGGGCGACACCAGCACGCGGCCAAAGCACACCAGGCTTTCCAGCATGTGCACGGGCAGCCGGGCACGCACCGTTTGCTCGACTTCCATCACGATGTTCGCCCCGTCCTTGTGAAGCCAAGCCCCTTCGGTGGTCACATACAGGGTGTTCAGCTGTCTGCGCATGGTGGCTCTGCCTCGCTGTCTTCTTTCAGTTGTCGGGCGAGCCAGTCGTTCACGCTGCTCTGGCGTCCCAGCAGCTTGGGCTGGCACAGGTCGAGCAGCGAGCAGGCATCGCAGCGCTTGGGGCTGTACTGCGCGGTGGGTGTGATGTTCGCGTCCAGCATGGCGCGTGTGGCACCGATGGTTTCCCACGTGAGTTGGCGCAGGGCCTGATCGAACGGCACATCGGTGCGCCGGCGTGTCTCGCCATAGAACAGGGCGCCTTGCGCAATCGGCTGCTCCAGCATCGCTTCCAGGCACAGGGCCTGCGCGCACAGTTGCACTTCGTCTGCGCGATGGGTCTTGGGCCGCCCGCGTTTGTATTCCACGGGAAACGCCTGTTCGCCGTCTTCGATCTCGTGGAACTCCACCACATCCGCAATGCCGGTGATGCCCAGCCCCGGGTGCGTCAGCGGCATGGCCGTGACCGTGCGCACACCGCGTCGGCGCTCGCTCCGGGGCTTGTCGGCGCGCTCGTGCAGCACCCGCCCCTCTGCGGTGTGGCGGCTTTCCGCCCACACTTGCTCCACGTGGATGAGGGCGCACTGGCGAGGGCAATACAGGTAATGTTGCAGCGCCGAAAGGGGAATGAAGTCCGATTCGTCCACGGCCTGCCTCCAGGCGTGCGAAGCCGCGCTAGATCAGCTCACGAACGGCCACGCCCGAAGGAATGGCCGCTCGGTCGATCTCCACGCGGTAATCCGCGAACCGGCGTGGAGCGCTGTCTGCATCGGCCTGTGCCGGTGTGATCCGGACGGCATCGAACAGCACATGCGCTGGTGCATTGCCCATGGCGCTTTCATGCTCGAAAACGATCAGCTTGCGGGCCGCCATTTCGCCGCGTGCGGCCGAGCGGTCGTGTTCGAACATGTTGATGAGCGCGCGCCAGAACAGCTCCAGGTCCGCATCGGAAAAGCCCGTGCGCTCGGCCAGCTTGGCCGAGACAAAGCCGTGCGCGCGGTACAGCCCATAGGGAATGATGTGCTTTCGGCCCATGGTGCGGTTGTCGCCGCTCTGCGCCTCGGCCTCTTCCTGTGTCGTAACAGCCATGCGCGTGATGGAGATTTCGAGCGGCACCACGGGATCGATGGATGTGGCAAAAGCCATCTGAATTGGGCCGCGCACTTGTCCTGAATTCACCTTGGTTGTCATAACGGCACCGAAAGTGCGGACATCAAAAAAGTTGCTGCACATCCATTGCGTGATGGCCCGCGCTTTTTCATCGTCTTTGGGTAATTTCTTATCTTCTGGCTTGAGTCCAATTGCGTCGTAGGCTTTGCGATGTTGATTGTTCAGCACGGCCTTTTCCTGCATATAAATCGCATAGCCCGCGTCGGCCGGTTTGTCCAGGCTGACGAAGTTGCGGATCTTGCGCTTGAGGCACACGTCGGTCACCAGGCCCCGGTTGGTCTCGGGGTCCAGGCGCGGCAGGTTGCCGGCGTCTGGATCGCCATTGGGGTTGCCGTTGGTGATGTCGAAAAGATAGACGAACTCGTAGCGGTGGGCAATGGCGGTCATGCGGGGGCTCCCTCGGTGTTGTCGGTGTTTGAATCTGCGGTGTCTTGTTCGGCCTCCGTGCCGCCTTTGATGAAACGGCTTTGGGACTGGTGGTAGTACCCGATGGCGAAGCGGCCCTGGTCCTCAATGCGCAGGCTGCGCGGGAACTGCTCCCCCAGGCCATCGACGATTTCGCGGATGTCTTTTTCCAGGTTCACGGCCAGGCCCGGCTTGTCCTTGCGGAGCTTGCCCAGGTGGTTCTGCGTATTGCGCAGCAGCACTGGAAAGACGGATGCCGGCGTGGCCGATGCCGCGCCGTAATACCGGTCGCGGATGGTGGCATTGACTTGGCCGCCGAGCGCGCTGCGCTGTACCGCTTCCAACACCGCGAACAGGCGGCCCAGCCGGTAGCCTGGGTTTTCGGATTGCTTGTCGAGACTCACGGGAACCTCCTCTTTGTGAATGGTTGTATGGATGCCGAGGCGCCACTCGCGTGCCAGCACTCCCTTGCAGATCGCCGCGCGCATGCCTGATAAATTGCCGTCTGAGCGGATGCGCAGCAGGGTGTTGGCCAACAAACTGCGCGGATAGGGCCTGCCGTTCAGCACGGACCGCATGAATTCACCGACGAGATTGTTGAATGCGTCATCCATCTTTGGCATGGCCCCTTCGCGATTCGGTGCTGTGGCCAGAACGACGCGGCGTGCAGCGGGAGCTGTTTTCCAGGGCAATGGCTCCAATCGGAAGTCCTGTGCATGTTGTGCCAGCCGCTGCGCGAACACGCCCAACGTTTCGGTTTCCCAGAAGCGGATGGAGATGCGCGAAGCGTTGGGCGCCAAGCCGAGGACGAACATGCGCGTGCTGTCTTGCAACTTCGGATTCAGCTCTGACAAGGGGCGCACTTGTGCGACGTGTTCCAGCACATCGCGCAAGCGGTCAGCTTCTTTCGGGTCGTCGGGTTGGGCATTGAGCATCGATTCAAAGATCGACTCGGCCTGCTGCGCGACCTCCGCGTCATCCGCCTCGGCCCAGAACACCACGCTCGCATCCCCGATCTGGATGCGCTGACGGTGCTCGCCACGCTGCAGCAGATGGTTGAGCACGGTGGTGTAGGCGAATGCGGCCTGCTCGGAGATGGGTGCATTCTCGCCCTGGCTTTTGCCGTAGGAGGTAAAGGACTCAAGATTGAACGAGACAATCGAAGCGCCCGAGCTTTGTGCCCCATTCACACCTTTGATGGCCGGATGCAATCGCGCGATCGGCATGCGATCCCCTGTTACCAGGCAATGGGCGAGCGCCGGCGACCCGCCCTCTTCGGTATCCAGCAGTTGTGCCCGCACTGTTTGTGCGGCAGGACGCTCATGCAAATGGGGCTCTTCGCCGTCCATGCGAAACACGACATTGGTGTCCAGCATCTCCTGCTTGAAAGGTGCCTCGGAAAAGCGCTCGGGGGTCCAAGTGGACAGAAAAGCCAGGAACGCTTTCAACCCCGCATCCTCTGTGCCGGCTAAGCTTTTCTGGTGCAGAGTCTTGAACGCTTCATGCTCTTTGTCTGACCGCTTGCTGGTCGCGCTGACGCCGAGCACGTAGCTGGTCTTGTCCCAGAGAAAGTTGGACTTGATGCCGACTGTCCGCTTCTCTGGCTGGGGCACGTTCATCACCCGTGGCAGTGGCTTTTTACCCGTCGTGTCATGGATGCCGTTGACGTCTACCACCCGTCCATCGGGAGCCAACAGGATTTCGTAGCTGATCTTCTCCGGGCTGTAGCCAAACGGGGACAAGACCTTCTTTTCACGCGCCAGCAGGCGCTGGTAGTAGGTATGAAGCGCTTGAAGAATCATGCTTTGATCTCCTCGCTGTGCCAGGGTGGTACCTCGACCATGCCGCCCACCATCTGTGCGCGGAAGAAGCGGGGTGTCATGCCACGATCAAAGTCGATGTCGTGCAACATCCAACCCAGATCTCGTTCAGGCAGCACGGATGCATGCTTCTGAGGCATCGGGATACCGTCTTCCAGCAATTCGAAATGGGCAGGAAACTCGCGCACTCCCATGCATGGCATGTGAAAGCACTGCCCTTTGCGGGCACGGCGGTTGAAGATGTCGAGGTGCTTGCCGACCGAGTCTTCGGCACCAGCCCTCGGAGTCAGATCAAAATGCGCTTCGATTACATAGGCGACATCACGCAGGATGGTTGCAGCGCGCTGCTGGCGATCTTCATCGACATAGTTCGTCAGGTCCACTGTGGTGCCAGACTTCATCGCCTTGGTCACACTGGCAGGAGAAATCTTTCCGCCTACTTCGTTGCGCCGGATCGATTCAAAGCGGATCGGCCGCAGCACGTGGATGCGGTCGATGGACCAACGAATTGCCGGCTTCCAATGAATGGCATCAAGGATGCCGCGTGCGGCGGACGGGGTGATGACGTCGTAGCTCACCCTTTCAACCTTCATCTCAGGTCTAGTAAAGCAGGCGTAGTCGCTCCAAATTTTTAAGCGAATTCCAAATGGCATACATCCTCCCAACTTTTATAAATCGGCATCCCCAACTTTCGTGGGAGATGCCGATACTTTCTTCTAACTGGCCATACAACTAACTCTGTTTCAACCCACGCCCCTGGCAATCCATTCAATGAGTTTCACCAAGCTAGGTGAACCAACCAACACGGCTACAAGAGCGACTACCCATTTCAGAGTGGATGAGCTTTGCTCCCACGAAGAAGCAAGCTCTAGCTTCAGATGGAAACCTGCCTTGCTTTTTTCAGGGGGTTGACGCTTCATGATCCGCTCCTCAGTGGGTAGGCAGATTGTGGTTCAGAGTGTGTTGTATGGCTATGATATTTTTATTGAACCAATGAGGACACCTTTAAAAAACTTGGGTTGTCCCAGTTCAGTCCAGATTGCTCGTCATACAGGTCTTCGTTCCTCAGGACCATGAACTGAGTTCCCCACTTGTCGGGGGCAAAAGCCGTTACTGCTCCAGCCTTGTGAAGCGCATCGAATCCTTGCCGAGGCAACTGCACCAGATAAGACTGCAACTTACGTGCGAGTCCCCCACTGCTTTCAGCAAATTCCAATGCCCGGAGAAATTTTCTAGCGTCATCGTCATACGGCACGATCACTGGCATCTGCACGCTATCGATCATCTTGAATTCCTTGGCCAGCGTTTCCATGGGAAGGCGGTCGAACTCGCTGGCCTTGAGCATGCTCATCAGTTTGGCTGCGTCGAGTTCGCGGTCCCCCTTTTGCCGGTAAAGCCGTTCGAAGTAACGACGAATGACTTCGGGCGATAGCGGGTTTCCCACATGGTGGCGAAGAACTTCCCGCGCGGCGTCTGCGTGTTGCTCCAGCTCAGGCGGTGGAGCCCAGTCTTTGTTTTCGTTGGCGAATACCAGCACTTCACTGGCGTCGCGGCTTCTTGTGCCTTCGCGGTTACAGCGCCCTGCAGCCTGGGCGATGGAGTCCAATCCGGCCTCGGCACGCAATACGGTGGGAAAGTCCACATCGACCCCAGCTTCGATCAAGCTGGTGCTGACCACGCGGCAAGGCTGTTGATTCTTGAGTAACTCCCTGATGTCGTCCAGCACCGCACTGCGATGCTTGGCGCACATCAGCGTCGTCAGGTGGCGCGCACCAGGCAGGTCCGCCATGGACTGATAAACGGCACGCGCGTGGCGGCGGTTGTTTACGATGCACAGCACTTGCTCACGCGACCGCATTTCGGCAGTCAAGGCTTCATCACTCAGCGTGCGCATAGGTCGCACACGTACACGCTCAAGTTGCTGAAACAGGCTTGCAGTTTCGGGGGCCAGCTCATGCACTTTTTCCAAGCCTCCTTCGAGTGCAGACTCATCCAAGGCAGGTTGTGTGGCAGTGCACAGCACCACGCTAGCGCGGTAGTTGCGTGCGAGTTCGTCGATGGCGGCCACGCAGGGCCGAAGCATTCGCAGCGGCATGGTTTGCGCTTCGTCCAGGATCACCACGCTGCCTGCGATGTTGTGCAGCTTGCGGCATTGCGAAGGCTTGGCAGCAAATAGACTTTCGAAAAACTGGACGGCGGTGGTGACGACGATAGGGGCGTCCCAGTTCTCCATTGCCAGCCGCAGTTTCTGCACCGACTGGTATTTCTCAGGATCGTCGCGTGGAGGTGTTTGCTCGGTGAACGCGCTGTGGTGTTCCAGTACGGCAGCATCGCCCAGCGGACCGAGCGCCCGGCGGAAAACGGCTGCGTTCTGCTCAACGATGCTCGTGAAAGGAATCACGAAAATCACTCTCCGCAGGCCGTGGCGAATGGCATGGTCGAGCGCGAAAGCGAGCGACGCCAGCGTCTTGCCGCCGCCCGTGGGCACAGTGAGCGAGAACAGCCCGGGTGGGTGGTCGGCCTGGCCACGGACATGGCTCAGGATGCTGTGGCGCAAGGGGTTGACGTCACCACCGGACGGCAAGCCTTTCAGGTAATGGTCGAGTTGGTCGCGCAGGGCAGGCAATGACAGCGCAGGATCGGCCTCACGCAGATTTCCCTGTTCGCTGCCCAGCCCATAGAAGCGTTCGGTATCGATGAAGTCGGCATCCACCAAGCATGAGAACAGCATGCGCGTGAGAAAGGCCAGCTGAAAGGGATAGCGGTCATTTGCCTGTTGGCTGCCCAGTGCTCCATATGGCCTGAACCCCTCTGGGCCGCCCAACCGAGCTGGCAAGCTGATGTCCTGTTCCCATACCGGGTCTAACGCAGGCAATTCCGCCAGCAGCCGGTCAGCCAGAGCGGTGCGCTCGCCCGGCGTGTTTCCGTTGGCCAGCCCGGCGTGGTGTCCGGCGATGGCATACGCCAGCAGATGTCCCATGCGCCCCCACCGCTGCTGTGCGATGCGCGCCCCCCAGGTGGAGTGGTCCACACGCAGCGGGCTTCCGCGCAGCCGTTCCTGAAACGGCAGGGTGTACTTTCCCAGATCGTGCAGATACCCGGTCGCCCGGGCCATGGTTCCGGCGCCGAACACAGTGGCGAACTCTTCTGCCATCTGCCCGACGGCACGCAAATGATCGGGCAGCGATTGCCAATCGCTGGCATCCGGATTCTTGGTGGAGTGCGCGTAAAAGCGCGGCGTGGTCGCGCCCGGTGGCCCTTCGTCGCTCAATGTTCCCTCCCTTTTTTGAACCGTCGCTCTCTCTGATGGATGAGCTGTCGGCCAAGCCATTGTGGTGGCTGTGCGGCGCCTCTCACCTGCGGGGTTTCCCTCTGATGTGTGCCGGGGCACATCCAGTGCGTGGTCTGCTGCTGAATGCGCGTTCACCCCTAAGCCACACCTAAGTCTCGTTGCCCAAACTGCCCCCATGCAACGACCCAACGAAAGGACTGCCATGAACTCCGTTCTATCGACCCCCCGCCGCCTGACCCTGGCCCTGCTCACTGCCGGCGCCATCGGGGCCACCGGCGCGGGGCTGGTGACCAACATGCATTCCAGCCGCGCCGCCATGCCGCCCGCCGCGGTGCAGCCGGCGGCCATGCCGTACACGGGCGGCGTGACGGCGCCGGACTTCGCGCAGATCACCGCGCGCAACGGTCCGGCGGTGGTCAACATCAGCGTGAGCGGTACCACCAAGACGTCCATGACCGATTCGGACGACGACGATGACGAGACCGCGGCCCACCCGCGCAGTGGCGCGCAGGGCATCGACCCCAACGATCCGATGTTCGAGTTCTTCCGCCGTTTCGGCATGGTGCCGCCCGGCCTGCAGGCCCCCGGCCGCCAGCGCGAGGTGCCCACGCGGGGCGAGGGATCGGGCTTCATCGTGAGCGCCGATGGCGTGATCCTCACCAACGCCCACGTGGTCAAGGGCGCCAACATGGTCACGGTGAAGCTGACCGACCGGCGCGAGTTCCGGGCCAAGGTGCTGGGCTCCGACCCCAAGACCGACATCGCGGTGCTCAAGATCGACGCCAAGGACCTGCCCGTGGTGCAGCTGGGCAGCACGCGCAACCTCGCGGTGGGCGAGTGGGTGCTGGCCATCGGTTCGCCCTTCGGCTTCGAAAACAGCGTGACGGCCGGCGTGGTGAGCGCCAAGGGGCGCTCGCTGCCGGACGACAGCTACGTGCCCTTCATCCAGACCGACGTGGCGGTGAACCCCGGCAACTCGGGCGGCCCGCTGTTCAATGCGCGCGGCGAGGTGGTGGGCATCAACTCGCAGATCTACAGCCGCTCGGGCGGCTACCAGGGCGTGTCGTTCTCCATCCCGATCGAGGTGGCCGCCAAGGTCAAGGACCAGATCCTGGCCACGGGCAAGGCCAGCCATGCGCGCCTGGGCGTGTCGGTGCAGGAGGTGAACCAGGCCTTTGCCGATTCGTTCCAGCTCGACAAGCCCGAAGGGGCGCTGGTGGCCGGCGTGGAAGAGGGCGGCCCGGCCGACAAGGCGGGCCTGAAGTCGGGCGACGTGATCCGCAGCGTGAACGGGCAGCCCATCGTGGCCTCGGGCGACCTGCCGGCGATCGTGGGCCAGGCGGCGCCCGGCACGCAGGCGCGGCTGGAGGTGTGGCGCCATGGCAAGCGCGAGGAGTTCACCGCCACGCTGGGCGATGCGAGCGAGAAGGCCACCAAGATCGCCAGTTCGGAAAAGTCGAGCGGCAAGGGGCGGCTGGGCCTGGCGCTGCGGCCTTTGCAGCCGCAGGAACGCCGCGATGCCGGCGTGGACGGCGGCCTGCTGGTGGAGGATGCCCGCGGCCCCGCCGCCCTGGCCGGCGTGCAGCCCGGCGACGTGCTGCTGGCCATCAACGGCACGCCGGCGCGGGGCGTGGAGCAGGTGCGCGAGGCGATGGCCAAGGCGGGCAAGTCGGTGGCCCTGCTGATCCAGCGCGACGGCGACAAGATCTTCGTGCCGGTGCCGCTGGGCTGAAGCCCCGTCCTGCGCGGCGGCATTGGGCCAGCCGCTATGCTTGGCGGCCATGGACGCCGCCGCCTGTTCACAACCCCCACGCACCCGCGCCGCTGGCGCTGCGATTGCCGCAGCCGCCGCCGGCGCGGTGGCGTTTGAGACCTGAAAAGAAGAGGAGGGCCGCCCCATGCGCCTGCTGCTCGTGGAAGACGACACCATGATCGGAGAGGCCGTGCACGATCTGCTGCGCGCCGAGCATTACGCGGTGGACTGGGTGCGCGACGGCGAGATGGCCGACACCGCCCTGCGCACGCAGACCTACGACCTCGTGCTGCTGGACCTGGGCCTGCCCCGGCGCGACGGCCTGGCGGTGCTGCGCGACCTGCGCGCGCGCAAGGACCGCACCCCGGTGCTGGTGGCCACCGCGCGCGATGCGCTCGCCCAGCGCGTGGAGGGGCTGGACGCCGGCGCCGACGACTACGTGCTCAAGCCCTACGAACTCGATGAACTGCTGGCCCGCATCCGCGCCCTCACGCGGCGCGCGGCCGGCCGGGCCGAGCCGGCCTACGAGCACAAGGGCGTGCGGATTTTGCCGGCCACGCGCGAGGTGACGGTGAACGGCGCGCCCGTGGTGCTGTCGGCGCGCGAATGGGCCGTGCTGGAGCCGCTGCTGGCGCGCCCGGGCATGGTGCTGTCGCGCACCCAGCTCGAGGAAAAGCTCTACGGCTGGAAGGACGAGATCAGCAGCAACGCCGTGGAGGTGTATGTGCACGGTCTGCGCAAGAAGCTGGGCGCCGAACTGGTGCTGAACGTGCGCGGCGTGGGCTACATGGTGCCCAAGGCATGATGCCGCCCGCCACCCAGGACCCGCCCCACAGCCAGCCCCCGGGCCCCGGCGGGCCGGCGCCGCGCACGGGCGCACCGGCGCATTCGCTGCGCGCGCGGCTGCTGTGGTTCCTGCTGGCGGCGATCGTGTGCACGGCGCTGCTGCAGATCCTTTTGTCGTACCGCTCGGCGCTGTCCGAGGCCGATGAGATCTTCGACTACCACATGGAGCAGATGGCGATGGCCCTGCGGCCCGGCCTGCCGGAGGTGCCGGCCAACGCGCCCGGGCCGCTGGTGCACGACGATGAGAACTACGAGTTCGTCGTGCAGGTCTGGTCGGCCGAAGGCTTGCGCGTGTTCGAGTCCGCCGTGGGCGCTGCCCTGCCGCAGCGCGCGGTGCTGGGCTTTTCCAGGGTGAAGGCGCATGGCACCACCTACCGCGTGTTTTCGGTGCAGACGCGCTCCCAGGTCATTCAGGTGGCGCAGGACATGGCCGTTCGCAAGGCGATGGCGCGCGACCTGGCCCTGCGCACGGCCGGGCCCATCGCACTCATGGCGCCGCTGCTGGCGCTGGCCGTGTGGTGGGTGGTGAGCGGCTCGCTCGCGCCGGTGGAGCGCGTGCGCCGCGAGGTGGCGCAGCGCCAGGCGGACGACCTCTCGCCCGTCGACGGCGATGCCCTGCCCGCCGAGGTGCAGCCGCTGGTGGACGAACTGAATCTGCTGTTCGCGCGGGTGCAGCGGGCTTTCGAGGCGCAGCAGCACTTCGTCGCCGATGCGGCGCACGAGTTGCGCTCGCCCCTGGCCGCGCTCAAGCTGCAGGCGCAGGGGCTGCTGCGCGCACCGGATGCCGAGGCGCGCGGCGTGGCCGTGGCCCGCCTGTCGGCCGGCATCGACCGGGCCACGCGGCTGGTCGAGCAGTTGCTGGCCCTGGCGCGGCAGGAATCCAGCGTGGCCGCCGGGGCCCCCGCGCAGCCCGTGGTGCTGGCCGACCTGGCGCTGCAGGCGGTTGCGGATGCGGCGCCCGCCGCCCAGCAGCGCGGCATCGACCTGGGCCTGGCCCGGGCGGATGCCGCCCCCATTGCCGGCCATGCCGAGGCCCTGCGCATCCTGCTGCGCAACCTGGTGGACAACGCGGTCAAGTACACGCCCGACGGCGGCGTGGTGGACGTGCATGTGATCGCCGATGCGCCCGCACATGGCGCGGAACCGGGCGGCGCCGTCACCCTGGTGGTGGACGACAGCGGCCCGGGCATCGGCGAAGGCGACCGCGAGCGCGTGCTGGGCCGGTTCTGCCGCGCGCCGCAGGCGGTCGAGGGCGGTGCGCAGGTGCCGGGCAGCGGGCTGGGCCTGGCGATCGTGCAGTCGATCGCCCGCATGCACCAGGCGCAGGTTGCCCTGGAGGGCTCGCCGCGCCTGGGGGGCTTGCGGGTGTCGGTGCGGTTCGATGCGCTGGCGGGGGCCGCACCCTCCGCGCCGGCTCCGCAGGCGCCATCGGCCGGGGACGGCGCTTGACCGGCTTCGCCGTCCTCTCGGGTCTGGGCCACGCGGTCTTCGTGGCGGTGGGCCTGCTGATCTACGTGATGGGCACGCGCATCGGGCGCCAGCGGCGCCACCCCTCCGCGGCGGTGGCCTGGGTGCTGGCCATCGTGGCCTTTCCGTACGTGGCGGTGCCGCTGTTCGTGCTGTTCGGCGCCCGCAAGTTCGCGCGGCCCCTGCGCCGCCCGCGCAAGGCGCAGCAGGAGACCGCCGCGGCCGCCGCGCAGCCCGCCGGCCCGCCCTGGGCCGCGCGGCTGCTGGCCAGCATGGAGCTGGAGCCGGCGGTGCGCAACGCGCGCGTCGTGCTGCACGCCGACGGCACGCAGGCCCTGCGCACACTGCTGCAGACCATCGCCTCGGCGGGGCACCGGCTGGACGTGTGCACCTTCGTCTTCGGCGACGACCCGGTGGGCCGGCAGGTCGCACGGGCCCTGGGCGAATGCGCGCAGCGCGGCGTCGCCGTGCGGCTGCTGCTGGACGCGGTGGGCAGCCTGGCCACGCCCGGCGCGCTGGTGAAAACGCTGCAGGCGCAGGGCGTGCAGGTACGCCGCTTCATGCCCATGCTGCACAACCCGATGCGTGGGCGCACCAACCTGCGCAACCACCGCAAGCTGGTGGTGGCCGACGGTGAGCGGCTGTGGAGCGGCGGGCGCAACCTGGCCTGCGAATACTTCCTCGACCAGCCCGGCCACCCGGCCTGGATCGACCTGAGCTACGAGGTGCACGGCCCCCTCGCCCTACAGGCCGCCGCGCAGTTCGAGGCCGACTGGAGCACCGCCAGCGGCCGCCTGGTGCGCGCCGCGCTGCCCCAGCCGCTGCCCCCGGGCCCGCGCGATGGCCCGTTGGCCCAGTGGGTGCCCAGCGGACCGGACCACGCCGACGACACCGTGCATGCCCTGCTGCTGGCCGGCGCCTACCACGCGCAGGAGCGCATCGTGGCCGTGACACCGTATTTCGTGCCCGACGACGCGCTGCTGGAGGCCTGGTGCATGGCCTGCCGCCGCGGCGTGCGCGTGAGCCTGCTGGTGCCCTGGCGGTCCAACCACCGCCTGGCCGACTGGGCCCGCGAGCGCGCCCTGCGCGAGCTGGGCCTGGCCGGCGCCGAGGTGTGGCTGGCACCGGGCATGGTGCATGCCAAGGCCGTGCTGATCGACGACGACCTGGCCCTGTCCGGCTCGCTCAACCTCGACGCGCGCAGCCTGTTCCTCAACTACGAGGCGATGACGGCCTTCTACGGTCCGGCCGAGGTGCAATGGCTGTCGGACTGGTGCGCGCGCCAGATCGCCCTGGCGCGGCCCTATGTGCCCCGGCGCCCGTCCTGGCCGCGCGACATCGGCGAGGGCGTGGTGCGGGCGGTGGGCTTTCAGCTGTAGGAGGGCCGGTCGCCCGGCGCGGGGCTCCCGCGCAGCGGTGTTTTGCTATTGTTTTTATAGCTTCATCGGCAATAATTACTAGGGCATGAGGCGGTTTTTATATCGAAACCGCCCTGTGGGCGCGTGCGGGCGCAAGGCGGGCCGGGCCCGAGCTCACGCCCGGCCCGCCTTGCGCCGCAGCCGCCGCCAGCCGATCACCATGCCCGTGGCGCTCAAGGCCGCGCCCCCCAGGCCCAGCACCAGCATCACCGCGTCCCACAGCGGGCGCCGCTCCAGCAGCGGCACCCAGTCCCAGCTGTGCAGCATGGCGAAGAGCCAGCGGCTGGCGCGGCGGTGGCCGTCCAGGCGGCCCAGCACGGCGCCGGTGAGCGGGTCCACGTGCACCCAGGTGGCGTGTTCGTCGGCGAACACCGCGCGCAGCACCGGCAGGGGTTTGGCGGGCGCACCCGTCATGGTGTGGGGCGCGCGGGCGTAGTAGTACAGGTCGTAGTGCGCCAGCGTGTCCACGCGCACCAGGGGCGCCGCCACCAGGCGGGCGATGGCTTCGCGCAGCGCGGCGGCGTCGATGGCAGTGGGCGCGGCCGTGGCGGCATCGAGCACCTCGGGCGCGCCTTGGGCGGGCTGCGCCAGCACCAGCGTGCGGCCCGTGGCGCGCACCCAGCGCAGTTCGCGCGTGGTGCCGCCGGTCGGGGTGAGCAGCGCGGCCAGCGAGGCCGCGGGCGGGTGCGGGCCCTGCGGCGGGCCCACGGCCAGCGGCCCGCCCTGCAGCGCCGCCAGATTCAGCGGCGGCGCGCCGCTGTCGAACAGCTTCCACGGGTTCATCGACATGAAGCCGCTGAAGATCCACGCGATGGTCGCCGCCGAAAACACCAGTCCCAGCGCATGGTGCCAGCGCATCGCGGGCGTGGGGTAGGGCGTGCGCGCGCCGCTGCGGTAGCGCCCGCGAAAGCGCCAGCGCTGCAGGCCCACGACGGTGCCGGCCAGCGCCGCCAGCGTGCCGGCCACGGCGAGCGTGTTCACCGTGGCGCTCCAGTAGGGCTGCAGCGCGTTGCCGCGCAGCGGGTAGAGCCAGTGGATCCACGTGCCCACGTAGCCCCACAGGCGCTCGGTGCGCGGCGCATCGCGCACCACCTCGCCCGTGGTGCCGGACACGTAGAGCACGGTGCCGTCCGCATCGTGCAGCCGCACGCGGTGCAGCGGCCGGTGCATGTCCAGCCCGCGCGAATGGGTGAACGCATCTTCCTGCAGCGTGCCTTCGTAGTCCGCGGCCACGCCGGGGCCGGCCCAGGCCGCGGCGCTGGCCAGCGCGCGTGGCGCATCCACCGCGCGCAGCACCTCGCCCGTCGCCGCGTCGATCACCGTGGCGGGCGAGCGGGGCGGCGCCCCTTCGGGCCGGACCAGGTACACCGCGTGCCCGCCGCTGGCCACCGCCAGGCGCAGCTCGGCCAGCGGCACCAGCGCCAGGCCGGCGGGCGCCAGCGCGGCGTCGGGCTCCCGCAGGCCCGTGCCGCTGCCCAGCGGCGGCAGGTGGGCGGTGCGCTCGGCCTCGGTGAGCTGGGGGTAGCCCACGTACATCATCACGATGCCGGAGACGAACCACATCGCGAAGAAGCCGCACAGCAGCACCCCCAGCCAGCGGTGGGTGAGAAACAGCCAGCGCTTGGCGCGCACAGGGCGGGTCCAGTCCATGGTGCGTTTCCCGTCGGCGGTCAGAACGCCACCTGCAGCGACACGTCCACCGTGCGCGGTGCGCCCAGGTACACCTGCGCGCTGCGCGCTTCGGCCGCGTAGATGCGGTCGGTGGCGTTGCGCAGGTGGCCCGAGAGCGTGGCGGTGGGCGAGAGCTTCCACGACAGCCCCAGGTCCAGCAGCGTGTACGAGGGCCAATACTGCGTGTTGGCCGCGTCCGCATAGATACGCCCTACGCGCCGTGCCCCCGCCGTGGCCTGCAGCGCGGGCGTGACCGCGTAGCCCAGCCACAGGTTGGCCACGCTCTCGGGCGTGTTGATGGGCGTGCGGCCGGCCAGCGACACGCCGCCCTGCACGAACTGCTCGTAGCGGGCGCGGGTGCGCATCGCGTTGGCCTGCAGCTGCCAGCGGTCGGTCAGGCGCAGGCCCACGGCCACCTCCGCGCCGCGCGACGACTGCTCGCCCACCAGCACGGTGAAGGCGGGGTTGTTGGGGTCCTGCGAGGCGATGTTGCGCCGCGTGATCTGGAACGCCGCCACCGTGGCCGTGCCCCGTCCGCCCCAGAAGTCGAACTTGGCGCCCGCTTCCAGCTGCCGGCCCGTGGTGAGCGCGCTGTTGTTGGCCACGTCGGCGAACGAGGCCGTGGACAGCGAGCCCGACGGTGGGTCGCTCGCCGTGGCGTACTGGGCGTACACGTTGGCGCCGGGGGCCACGTCCCACACCACGCCCAGGCGGCCGGTGGTGGGCGTGTAGCTGCGCTCGAACGTGGCGGGGCTGGTGGCGGTGACGGCGCGGCGGTTGGTCAGGTCCAGCGCGATGCGCTCCTGCCGCAGCGCCGTCACCAGGTTCACGCCGGGCACCAGGGCCGTGCGGTTCTCCACGAACACCGCGGTGGTCTGCACGCGGTTGTCGCGGTCGGCGCGAAAGCCGGGGGCCATGCCGGGAATGTCGAAGAACCGCTCTGTCGTGAAGCGGTACGGGTCCACCGTGCTCACCGTGCCGGCCAGGCTGTTGGGAAAGCGCGTCTGCCGGTTCACGCTCACGTCCAGGCCGAAGGCCCAGTCGCTCGGCCGGCCGGCCAGCGTGCCGTGCCAGGTGGCCTCGGTGCGGTTGCCCACCAGTTGCTGGTCGTGCCGCTGCAGGAAGGCGCTGCCGCGCGAGACCAGGGTGTTGGCCGCGTTGAACTGGTAGGTCTCCACGTTGCGGTAGTCGCGCAGCGCGTCGTAGGCATAGAGCGTGTTGCGCCACTGCAGGGCGTCGGACACGCGCCACTGCGCCACCGAGCGCAGCCACTGCACGCGGTGGGCGTACATGCCGTCGCTGCTGTTGTAGTTGGCAAAGCGCGTCCCGGGATCGATGCGCAGCGCGCCCACGGCGGGGTTGAGCACCGGCGTGCCCCAGTAGGGGCGGTCCACCGCGTCCTTCTGGTACTCGTACGCCAGCAGGTGCGTGAAGCCGCCGCCCAGGTCGGACAGCAGCGATGCGGCCAGCTGCGTGGACCGGGTCTGCGTGCCGGTGGTCCAGCTGCCGGCATCGCGGTGGTTCACGTCGATGCGCGCGAAGTGGCTCGGACCTGCGCCGCCGTCCTGCGGCCCCGCGATGCGGCGGTTGAGGCCCGCCGAGGCTTCCTTGAGCCCGTACGAGCCCGCGCGCAGCCGGCCTTCCGCGAAGTCGCCGCTGCGGTCGGGCGTCTTGGTGATGTAGTTGAGCGAGCCGCCCACGGCCCCCGCGCCGTACAGGAAGCTCGACGCGCCGCCGACGGCCTCCACCCGGTCGTAGATCCAGCTGTCCACCGCGCGGGTGGCGCTGCCGTACTGCACCGTGATGCCGTTGTACAGCTGCGTGACCGAGTTGTTGCTGAAGCCGCGGTAGCTGGCCGCCATCGAGCCCGGCGCGTTGTGCGCGGTCACGCCGGGGATCGCCCGCAGGATCTCCTGCGTGTCCTGCGCGCCACGGGCTTCGATGGTGGCGCGGTCCACCACGGTGACCGAGGCGGGTGTCTCGCGCGGCGTGAGGCCCAGGCGGCTGCCGGTCTCGGCGGGGGTGTCCAGGTTCAGCCGGCCCAGGGGCTCGGCGGATGTGCCCGAGACGGTCACCGGCGCCAGCGTGGGCACGGACGACAGGGGCGCCTCCTGCGCCGGGGCGGCGGCGGGCCCGAAGCCGGCCAGCGCCGCCAGCATCGCGTGGGCCAGCGGCGAGCGTGCCTTGCGCGGTGTTCGGGCCGAAATCGGCTGCGGCTGCGGCGGTGGCACGGGCAGGGCGGAGGAAAAAAGGGAAGTCGTGGTCATGGCATCGATCAGCACGCGGATCGCCCGCACCCGGCGCGCGCCGCCCGCCGCGCAGTGGCGGCGGTACGGCAGTGCGCCCGGCAGGCCGGATCAGCAAAGGGGAGGGGAAATGCGTTCGCGCGGGGCGGCCGTCACCCGTTCATGGGCGAATGGCCGCGCTGCGGCGAACGCAGGGAGCCGGCGAGGCTCAGGCGTGCTGAAAGACCGGGGGCCCGCGCGCAGGCAATGGTGCGGCCGTGGCGGCTGCGATGCGCGCCGCCGCAATGGCCTGCATCGCATGCCCGAGCGGCAGCGGCTGCGGCAGGGTTTGCACCGCCACCACCGGGGGCGGTGCGCCGTGGGGAATGCACAGAGGGCAGTCCATGGCCGTCTGCCCCATCTCCACCGGCCCGTCGTCGGTCTGCACATAGACCTTGACCATGCCGGACGTGGAGCAGACCCACTCCATCGCCCGCGCATGCACCAGCGGCGAGGCCGTGGCCACCGCCATCGCCGCCATGAAGCCCATCAACACCCAACGGCGCAGCGCACGCAGGGCGTGCAGCAGGGCGATGGAAGTCGGTTGCTTCATTTTTGATAGCACTATGCCGGGAGGTTGATTGCGCTGGAGGCCTTTTTGGCTCAGATCCGCATCCGTGGAGCAGCGCCATCGGATCGTCGGGGCGGGCCGCCGGATTGTAGGCCGGGGCCCCGGCTGCTCGGTGGGGTCGGCGGCGCGCGTGCCGGCAGGGCCGACAATCGGCCTGGCGCCCGTCCACCCTTCGTCATCCGTTCACCTTCATCCATCCTATCCATCCACGCCGTTCGCGTGGGAGGCGTTTTCCATGAACCAGGCCGTCCGTCTCGTCGCGTTCCTCGAAGCTTTCAAGGGCCTGCTCGTCCTGGCCGCTGCCACCGGGCTGCTGTCGCTGGCACACCGGGACATCTACGCCATCGCGGTGCGGCTCATCGAGCATGCGCACCTCAATCCCGCGGCCAGATACCCGCAGATTTTTCTGGATGCGGCCCGCAACGTGCAGGACTCCCGGCTCATGCTGCTGGCCCTGGGCGCTGCCGCGTATGCCGCGCTGCGGCTGGTGGAGGCGTACGGCCTGTTCAAGGAACGCCCCTGGGCCGAGGTGCTGGCCGCGGGCAGCGGGTCGATCTACCTGCCGTTCGAGTTCATCGGCTTCCTGCACCACAGCAATGCGCTGCACGCGGGCATTTTCGTGGTCAACGCGCTGGTGGTGGGGGTGATGGTGCGGGCGCTGCTGCAGCGGCGTGCTGCGCGGCCGGGCGGTGCGCCGCAGGGCCTGAACGGCCGCTGACGCCGATGGCGGGTGGCGGCGCCGGGGCGGCTACCATGGCCTTTTCCCCGCGGAGTTCCCATGCGCAAAGCAATGACCGTCCTCGCCGTCGTCGGCACCCTCGCCGCCCTGTACTTTGCGTACCGCTACGGCGTGTATTGAGCACGGACCCAGCGCGCCCATCATCGCCACGGCCGCCTGCGCCGGTGGAACGAACCCATTACAGAGACAACAGGCCATGCCCATGAAACCCACCCGACTCGCCATTGCCGCCGCCCTTTCCCTGGCGGCCCTCGTGCCCCATGCGGGCGCCCAGACCCCCGCCAAAAAGCACGACGATTTCTTCTGGCTCGGCGAGATCAACAAGGCCACCGCCGTCATCAACACCGACGAAGGCCTGCTCGACCAATCGCTGTCGCCCCTCGTCTACAAAGGCATCACCCAGGTGCTGGCCAACGGCGACAAGCCGGGTGGCAAGCGGCCCTCATTGGTCATCACCTTCGAGCCGTTGCTGATCGAAGCCGCCGGCCCCCAGATCACGCTGCTGCACGCCGGCCGATCGAGCCAGGACATGCTGGCCACCGCGCGGTCCGCCATCCTGCGCGATGAAATGCTCCACCTGGCCGAGGCGCTCAGCCAAACCACCGCCACCCTGATCGAACTCGCCGGCAAGCACCGGGCCACCGTGGTGCCCAACTACACCAACGGTGTGGCGGCCCAGCCCAACAGCTACGGCCACTATCTGCTGGGCATCGCCGCCGGGCTGGAGCGCGACGCCCAGCGCATCCGCGAAGCCTATGCCCGCATGGACCGCTCACCCATGGGCACCACGGTGCTCAATGGCACCAGCTGGCCGCTGAACCGGCAGCGCATGGCGGACTACCTGGGCTTTTCCGCCACGGTGGACAACGCGTACGACGCCGCGCAGATCTCCGCCGTGGACCAGCCCGTGGAGGCCGGCGCCATCGTCATGGCCATCGCCCTGCATGCCGGCAGCTTCATCGAAGACGTGATGACCCAATACGCCCAGCCGCGCCCCTGGATCCTGCTGCAGGAAGGCGGCGGCAACACGTATGTCTCCAGCGCCATGCCGCAAAAGCGCAATCCCGGCCTGCTCAACAGCACCCGCCGCGACGCTTCCACCGCGCTCAACCTGGGCATGGGCCCCGCATTGCAGGCGCACAACATTCCCCCCGGCATGAGCGACCCCAAGGAGGTCCGCACCAACGCCGCGATGGTGCAGGCGGCGGCCGGCGTTCTGAACAACTGGACGCGCATCCTCAACAACCTGGTGATCGATCCCCAGCGTGCGCTGGAGGAGCTCAACAGCGATTGGACCGCCTCGCAGGAACTGGCCGATGTGCTGATGCGCCAATACAAGCTGCCCTTCCGCGTCGGCCACCATTTCGCCTCGGAGGTCGTGGAATACGCCAAGGCCAAGGACATCAAGCCTCTCGCGTTTCCGTATGCGCAGGCGCAACGCATCTACGCCGAGACGGTGAAGGGAACGGAGTTTGCACAGGTGCTGCCCCTGTCCGAGGCCGAGTTCCGTTCCACGCTCGACCCCGTGGCGATCGTCAGGAACCGCCAGACCGCCGGCGGCCCGCAGCCCGCCGAAATGGACCGCATGCTGCGCGAGGCCTCCCAGCGCGTGGCCGAGCAGGACGGCTGGATCAAGGCCCGGCGCGCGCAGATTGCGGCGTCGCTGGCGCGGCTGGATGCGGATTTCGAGAAGTTGGGCGGGGCCCGCTAGGGTGCTCGCGCTCATCGCTGGTGCTGCGCTCGCTCTGATAGCGAGTGGCGCGATGGCCTCGCCCCCTCAGCGGGAGGCAGAGCCAGCTCGCGAAAACTTCTACCTCGGCACGCTGGGTAACGCTGAATGGGGCCTGGTCTCGATCTTCGGCCCTGATGGCACAGAGCGGCACGATTGGCCAAAGACCGGCATGGGCAATTCCGGCCCATCGGTGCGGTTGAGCTTTCCAGGTGCCGGGCTTTTCGGCCTGCGCGTGTGCAACTGGTCGACATTCCGATACCGGTGGTGGGCCGAGGATGACGGCATTCGTGCCGAGCCAGTTTTCCAGACGATGGCTGCGTGCGGCGATCAGCCCCTGATGCAGATGGAGGCCTGGGCCCATCGGCAGTTGTCGCAAATTCGCCGATACAGCCTGTACACCGCAGCCGGTGGCACCTTGAGACTCAGGCTGTCTTTTGCCGATGGCAGCCGTTGGGAGCTGCAAGGCTGGCCGTGACGCGGTCGGTGCCGCGCGGCTTCGACGCATTTCGAAACAGTCACGCACAAGGGCCGGGCTATGGTGCGACGGTCACAGGTAGGTTGTGGCCATCGTTCAATCCATGCACCAGGAGAAGAAAACCCATGGCACTCGTTCCATGCCCCGAATGCAACCGACAGATTTCCGATCAGGCGGCCGCTTGCCCCGGCTGCGGCCATCCGCAGGCACCCGCCATCAGCAGGCGCTCTGCCTTTGAATCCGGCACCCACGAGGGCCGCCACGCCGGTACCGTGAAAGCCGGCATTGCCGGGATGACCGCCGCCAGCCTGGGTGGCTGGGCCGCGCGGGCGGTGGCGGTGGTGGTGCTCGGCGTCGTCGCGGTCGTCGCGATGCTCAGCCGCTGAGACGCGGTCTGCGGGCGCTGGCCCCGCATGCCTTGAACCGACCGCCCCTTGAAACTCCGACTCGCCGCCATGTGCTGCGTCTGCTCACCGGCGGCGGCCTGCCCGGGTGATCGAGGGCTGGCTGGCGCAAGCCCCCTAAAAACGCAACTTTCCGCAGATCCAGGGCCGGAACGCTTGTAAGAAACCCGTCAGAAACGCATGATCCCGGGTCTTTTTCGACCTGCTGCCAGTTGATCCATGGTTTTTGCGTTCTCCCCGCCTGTTCCCCCCTTTCTGGATATTCGGAGATGGGCTGCCCGATGGGCCCTCTTCATTGCGCTCGCCGCCCTCTCGCAGGGCGCGTGGGCCATGCAGATCTTCGTGAAAACCGTCTCCGGAAGGACCATCGCTCTGGACGTGGAGCCCAGCGACTCGATTGAGAACGTGAAGGCCAAGATCCAGGACCAGGAAGGCATTGCGCCCGAGCAGCAGCGGTTGATCTTCGCGGGCAAGCAACTGGAAGACGGCCGAACCCTCTCGGACTACAACATCCAGAAGGAATCGACCATCCACTTGGTGGTGCGCCTGCCGAGCGTCGAGGACTCGTTCACCGGCGCTTCGCCCGCCGGCAGTGGGCAGATCACCGCGTCGCTGACCGGCGTGAGCGGTTGCACGTTCGACACGGCGCAGACCGCGTTCGAAGTGCCATCCAGCCGCCCCGCGGGCGCGCAGTTTCCCCAAGGCGTCTTCCGCTTCGTGGCCACCACCTGCGCGGGCAAGGTCACGGTGACGTTGAAGTACCCGCAGGCGCTGGCAGCGGGCAGCCGCTTCATGAAATACGGCCCGCGCACGGCGGGCGCGGCGCAGTCGGAGTGGTTCGAATGGCCGGGCGCCCAGATCAATGGGGACACGGTGACCTTCGACATCGAGGACAACGGCCCGGGCGACGCCGATCCGGCGGTGGGCACGATCTCCGATCCGGGCGGGCCGGCGGTGATTGCCGCGGCGCCGGCGAGTGCTGCCGCCATTCCCACGCTGTCGCACTTCGGCTTGGCGATGCTGACGGCATTGCTGGGGTTGCTGGCATGGCATCGGCGGCGGTCTGCCTGAGTGCAGCGCGTGGCAGATCCCGAGAGAGTCCTTTCACTGGAGTCTTGCTGGGAAAGCCGCGTCATGGCGCCATTGAAAGGCCAGCGCACGGATGACATGAACAGCTTGTTCGAACTGGGCGCGTGCTCAACGACAGGCTTGTGGAAAAACTTCCCACGATAGGCCGGTGCCTCGTGCGAGGTCGCTCGTCACGCCGTCAATTCGGCGATGGCGCACCCCGTCTCAGCAACGGAGCCTGTGCTGCTGATCCCTGGCATCCTTGCGCTCCCGCCTCACCCAGTCCAGGTCGTAGTACCGGCTGCCTGCCCGCCCCATGCTGTCCAGCATCTTGACCCGCTCTTCCAGCGCAGAGCATGTGCTGTTGTTGGGCTGGGAGGGCTGTGGTGCTGGCAGGGCATGGCTTTGAATGGGCGCAGCCGCATCTGCCTCGGCTTGCGCCTTCTGATGCCTGCCGGCCTCCACTTGGTCATTCCACGACACGTTGGCAGGCACCCGCTGAATCCGTTCGATGGTCCACCCTCTTTGCGCGCAGTGCTCGGCGGTCCAGTACAACCCGCCCTGGGGGGCGCGACAGAGGTAGATTTCCTTGGTTCGCGGGCCACTCGGATCGCTGATGATCGGGGAGGTGTCGATGACCTTCGCGCATTTGCATGGCTCGTCGGTGTACGTTTTTCCGCAGCGATACACCTCAGCCGACGCGGAAAGAGGCAGCGCACAGGCGGCGGTAGCAAGGATGAGGCGAAAAGCCATTGCGCTAAAAGAAGGAAATCTGGTCCCCTCGACAGGAATCGAACCTGTATCTAGCGCTTAGGAGGCACTCGTTCTATCCATTGAACTACGAGGAGGACGGGCGATTGTAAAGGCGTGGCCGTGGCAGCTTTTCCCCGCCGTGCTGAGACCTCCGCAAAAGAAGATCGCGCCTGGCGTGGGGCCATGTGAGTGCCGCATTTCCGCAGCGGCAAAGCGCCCCGGGTCGGTGCGCCGCTCTAAAATGCCTCCGCAATGATTTCACCGATGACGCCTCCACAGTTCCACGCCATGCTCCAGGCGGAGGGACTCTCTCCCGCCATGGAGGCCCTCAACCGCGGTGTGCCGCATCGGTACACCGGCGTCTTCCAGGTGATCGAGTCGCAGCTCATCAATGTCTTCCTCTACGACAAGCAGCACCAGATCCGGCCCGAGGCGCTGGCCGTGGTGGCGCTGGACAACAGCTTTTGCCAGTTCGTTCTGCGCGATGGCTCGCTGCTGGTGGACAACTCGATGCACGACGAGCGGCTGCTGGCCAGCTCGTTCCGCGGGGTGGTGGTGGCCTACCACGGCGTGCCGGTGACCGATCACCGCGGCGGCCTGTACGGCACGCTGTGCCATTTCGATCTGGTGGAGCAAGGGCTGGCGTCCGCCCAGTTCGAGTTGCTGCAGGCCGCGGGGGGCCTGCTCTATCCCTATCTGCCGCACGGGGATGGCCGGGTGCAGAACGCGCCCCAGTTCGCCCGCGCCGCGGCGGGCTGATGGGCCCCGTCAGTCGTACCGCACCGTGTAGATCAGGTCCACCGCGCTTTGCGCGCCGGTCTGGCCGCGCAGCGTAAGGCTCTTGGTCAGGTCGTAGAAGATGTACAGCGTGCCCAGGGCTCCCGAGAGGCTGCGCTCGTAGGTCACGTACAGGTCCTTGGACAGGCGCTTGCCGAAGGTGAGCGCGGCGGCCGAGGCATCCTCGCCCGAGCCGGGGCCCTTGAACCCGATCTCGTCGAGCCCCACGCGCTTGGCGAAGTTGCCGGCACCGGCATTGCCGTTGCCCCCGAGCAGCGCCAGCGCCGCCTGTTGCAGAAGCGCGGCCTCGGCGCCGCCGGCGGCGCCGCTGCGGCCCAGCACCACCCAGGAGAGCTTTTCGGCGTCGGGCAGATCGGGGTCGGAATAGAGCCGCACGCGCGGCGCCTTGGCCGAGCCGGTGACCTGCACGCCGGCGCGCACGCTGATGTTCGGCCGGATGGCTAGGATGTCCAGCGCGGGGTTGTCGTATGGGCCGTTGAAGCGTGCCAGGCCCGTCTCCACATCGAGCGACTGGCCCCAGGCGCGGTAGCGGCCTTCCACGGTGCGCACCTCGCCGGTGACGCGCGGCGGCGCCCCGGCGACGGTGGCGCCGCGGATTTCCAGCTCGCCCGCCAGGCGGGTGGTGATGCCGTGGCCCTGCAGCGCGAAGTCGTCGCCCAGGTTGAGGGTGACGGCGATGTCCGGCGGCTTGGCGGCTTCCACGCGGCCGGCGGCCTGGCCCGCGCGTTCGGCCTGCTTGACGGTTTCGCGGTCCTTGGCGGCGGAGCGCACGACCACGTCGGTGCCCAGGCTGGGTGCGCCGGCCTCGGGCAGGATGATGGTGGCGCGGTCGGTGGTGAGCTTGCCGCGCAGCGTGAACTGGCCCTGGCGCAGCCGCGCCTGCAGATTGCCGGACACGCTGACCTGGCGGTCGGCGCGCACCAGCACCTGCAGGGCGCGCGCCTCGGCGTCGAAGTCCATGGCGATGCCGGAGCCGGTGGCGCCGCTGCCGCCCGTGGCCCACGACACGCTGCCTTTGCCGGTGAGCGTGCCGCCGTCGCGCGGGGCCGCGGTGCGGTTGCCGCTGAAGCCGGCGATGCGGGCGTTGCTGCCCTGGCCGCCGTTCACGCGGAATTCGGTGATGTCGAGCCGGTCGCCGTTCAGCGTGGCGCGCAGGCGCCCGTCCTGCAGGTCCACGCCATCGATGAGCGATCGCACCGACAGCTGGTCGGCGCCGAGCGTTCCGCTCCAGCGGGGGGCGGCGCGGTTGCCGGCGAGGGCGACATTGGCGTCCAGCGTGCCCTTCACGCGCCAGCCCGGCGGTGCCAGGGCGGACCACACGCCCACGTCCGGCAACTGGGCGCGCACGGTGGCGGCCAGCGGTGCGTCGGCAGGCCATTGCCAGCCGCCATCGGCACGGGCCAAACGGGTGCTGCCCTCGGCCTGCACGCGGCCTGCGCGTTCGCTGTCCCACTGCACGCGGGCACGCACGGTGTCGCCTTCGGCCTGCAGCTGCACTTCGGCCTGCCGCACGCCCGCTGGCGTGCCGGGCCCTTCGCTCGTCTGCGCGCGGCCGGTGCCCTGGCCCTGGCCGCTGCTGTGCACCACCGTCGTGGTGGGCGCGGCGCTGCCGGCCAGCACGCGGATGTCGCCGCTGACGCGCCGCACGCTGGCACTCGCGCGCAGGGTGTCGCCCGCGTCCACGTCCCAGTCGCCGTCGAACACGAGGTTGCCGGCCAGGCCCAGGCGCTGCAATGCTTCCTGGCCTTGGGGGCCGAACGCTTCCGTCCAGGCCATGGGCAACCCCTGCAGGCGGCCCTGCGTGCGCAAGGCGATGGCGCCATTGGCGGCCTGGGCGAAGCGGACGGGCTCCCAGTGCAGCGTGACCTGCCCCGGTGCCGGGCCGGAGACAGTGGCCTGCCCCCCTGAGGTCTCCACCTGCAGGCTGGGCGACTGGCGCAGAGCAACGGACAGCGGCTGGTTGAACTGCACCGTCCAGGGGCCGGGCAATTGGTCGTCGCGGGCCTGCGCACGCAACTCGGTGATCTGCGCGTTCCATTGCCCGGGGGCGGCCGTGCCCGCGGTGCCGCGCAGGCGCAGGTCCAGTCGGCGCCGGTCCACGCGTGCCTCGCCGTCCAGCAACAGCGTGGACTGGGGCAACCCGCCGGCCAGTTCGGCGCGCACCGCCGTGAGCCGCACGGCCATGGGTGCGGCGGAGCCGCTGGCGGGCAGGGAGACGTCGAAGCGCGGCGCGGCCAGCCGGGCCTGCCATTCGAACCGCTCGCCGGCAGCGGCGCGGGCCGTGCCTGCAGCGGCCGGGGCCAGCAGGCCCGCCGCCTGCAATTGGCGCTGCAGGGTCTGCCAGCCGCCGTTCCAGCGGGTGGTGAGTTGGGCGTCGCCCTGCATGGATGCGCCGCGCAGGGCGGTGGCCAGGCCGGGCAAGGACTCGATCCAGCGCTGCACGCGCTGCGCATCGGCCACCCGCAGCTCCAACTGGCCGTTGCCTGCCCGGGGAGCGATCTGGCCGTCCATCTGGGCCGTTGCACCCGGCACGGTGGCCTGCAACTGTCCTTTGACCGACAGGTCGGCCGTGCCGATCTGCAACTGCCGCGCATTCACTTGCGCCTGCAGGGCATCGAGCTGCAGGCGGGCGAGCGCCAGCCGGCTGCCTTGCCAGGTGCCTTCGGTGGCCAGGCGTTCGACGCGCAAGGCTGCCGGCGCGCCGGCACGCCGGGGTGCCGCGGTGCCGGTGGCGCGCAGGTCGGCGGAAAAGCGCACCAGCGGTTCGCCGTCGCCGCCTTCGCTCCGGGCCTGCGCCTGCCCGGCGACGGGGGTGGAGTCCAGGGTGCTGTAGAGGGCGCTGGGGCGAAGGCCACGCACTTCGGCACGGCCTTCCATGGCGCGCGTGGCAGGCGTGAAACGGCCCTGCAGCGCCACGCTGCCGTTGCCGATGCGCGCAGTGGCGTCGGGCACGGTCCATTGCGTGCCGTCGAAGGCGGCCTGGGCATCGATGCTTTCCAGGGGCAGCCGGCGCTGGTCCCACGGGCCCGGCACGGCGTTGCGCAATTGGGCACCGATGGCCCAGCCTGCGGCGGTGGCACCGGGTGCGGCAGCAGCGGCAGGGTCCACGCGCAGTTGCCCGCTCAGCGAAGTCACGGGGGCCTGCGGCCACAGGGCTGCCAAGTCGAGCGATTCGACATCGGCGCGCGCCTGCAGCACGGGTTGCGCAGCCCAGGGTGCGATCTCGGCCTGCACGTCGGCACGCATCGGTTCGGCGGGCGCCGCGGGGCGGGCTGCGGGCTTGCTGGGTTTTGTGGGTTTGGCGGACGGGGCAGGGCCGGGGCGTGAGGTACCTGCTGCGGGCGAAGCCACTGTCAATGGCTCGGCGGCCTGTGCCTGCAATTGGGCGGTGATCTGCAGCCGTGCGGCTGCGGTGGCCAAGGTGCCTTTGGCCTCGGCATGGGCCTTGGCTTCGATGTCGTCGCCGCCGCCTGGCGATGCCGTGCGCACGGTGCCGTCGGCCTTCAGCTCCAGCGCCATCGGCGCCTGGGCCTGCACGGTGGCCTGGCCGGAATAGTGGCCCTGGGCAAAGGCCACGCTGTCCAGCGCCAGTCGGTGGTGGGTGCCGTCGTAGCGGTAGTGGCCCGCCAGCCCCTGCGCGGTGACCGGGCTGGGCGCGGCCCAAGTGATGCTGTCCACGCGGAACGGCAGGTCGATGCGCAGCGGCAGTTCCAGCGATTGCAGCGGCTGCGGCGGCGTTTCGGGCTCGGTGCGGGGCGGGCCCTGCGGGATGATCTTGACCTCGACCGCATGCACTTCGCCCAGCGTGAGCTGGCGCTGCAGCAAGGGCGCCAGCTGCCAGGCAATGCGCGCATCGTTGACTTCCACCGCCAGCGTGGGGCTGCTCCAGCGCAGCCAGCCGATGTGGCCGCCGGCGCGCAGCGAGCCGGTCACGTCGCGGGTTTCGAGTTGCTGGTCGGCGGGAAGGTAGCGTGCCGCGCGGTCC
The DNA here is from genome assembly GCF_030158975.1 of Acidovorax sp. SUPP2539. Taxonomy (NCBI): domain Bacteria; kingdom Pseudomonadati; phylum Pseudomonadota; class Betaproteobacteria; order Burkholderiales; family Comamonadaceae; genus Acidovorax; species Acidovorax sp. SUPP2539. The sequence goes on from NZ_BQXJ01000001.1 coordinate 270,483, forward strand.
AGCGTGGTGGCCAGCGAGGCTTGGCCACCGGCCCACCACCAGGCCGCACCGAGGACGAGGGCGACCAGGGCCAGCAGCGCGGCAAGGGTCCAGGCGGCGATGCGCCAGCCGCGGCGGCGCCGGGGCGCGGGAACGGGGGCCGCGGCGGCGGCGTAGGGGTTTCGGGGAGGGCGCGTCGCCATGGGTCTTTCAGAGTGCGGTCAGAAGCTGAAGCCCAGCCGCAGGTGCAGCCGCAGTTGCTTGGCCTGCACGCCATAGGCCACGTCGGCCTGCAGCGGCCCCACGGGGCTGCGCCAGCGCAGGCCGGCGCCCACGCCCACGCGCGGGTCCAGGTCGCCCGCGCGGTCGGCCACTGCGCCGGCATCGATGAACATGGCGGTTTCGAAATCGGTGCGGTTGCCGCGGAACTCGATGGGCCGCTGCCATTCGGCGCTGGCCACGGCCAGGTAGCGACCGCCATACAGCTGGCCGTTGGAGGTGCGCGCCCCGATCTCGCGGTAGCCGTAACCGCGCACCGTGGTGTCGCCCCCGGTCAGGAACAGCGTGGTCACCGGGATCTCGGCCGCGCGGCGCGCGAGCACGGCACCGCCTTCGGCGCGCAGGGCCAGCCGGCTGGTGCGGGTGACGCCCTCGCCCATGTCCACGCGGCCCATGGGATAGAACGACTGCCACCGCAGGTAGGCCCGCACGAACGGGTCGCGCTCGGGCCGCAGCGTGGTGCCCACGCCCAGCTCCGCGGCCAGGCCGAAGCCCCGCGTGGGATTGGTGGTGTTGTTGAAGTAGCGGCCCGTCCAGCCGTAGTTGGCGCTGATGGCCGCGCTGGAGGGAGGCGCGTCCGTGCCCTGGCTCTTGGCGGTGTCGTGCTGCAGGAAATAGCTGCGGTCGATGTGGTCGGTGCTCTTGCTGCGGCCGCCCCGCAGGCGGCTGCTGTTGACCTCGTAGTCGCCCGTGGTCTCGCGCTGCACCTGCGCGCCGGTGAACCAGCGCCAGCCGTCCTCCCCGGGCAGGTCGGTCCAGTCGGTGGACAGCAGCTTGTTCTTGCGGTCCACCGAGACCTTGCTGACGGCGCGCCAGCCGATGCCGGGCAACTGGTTGTGGATGTGGTCCACGCTCAGCCGCGGGCCGCTGTCGGTCGACAGGCCCACGCCGAACACCACCTTCTGCAAGGGCGCCTCGCGCACCTGGGCCACCACGGGCGCGGCCTGCGGGTCGGTGCCGTCGGTTTCCAGCGAAAGGAACACGGCGTCGTAGTAGCCGCTGCTGGCCAGCCGCATCTGCGCATCGAGCAACTGGGCTTCGCTGTAGTCGGCGCCCGTGGGCAGCCGGGCGATGCGGCGCGCACCGTCGGCGCTGTAGCGCTTGCCGCCCTGCACGCGCAGCGCGCCGAAGCGGTAGGGCGGTCCGGGGTCGTAGGTCACGCCCAGCTGGGCTTCGTTGCGGTCGGCGTCGATTTCCGCGCGGCTCTTGGCGATGCTGGCGGTGGGATAGCGGGTGGCCTGCAATTGGCGCAGGCCCTGGGATTTGGCGCCGTCCCAGGCGTCCTGCGTGAAGGGCTGGCCGGGCGCGAGCGACCAGCTGCGCTGCACGCGCGCGCGTCGGTTGGCGAACTGGGGCGAATCGGCCTCGGTGCCGGTGAAGTCGATGTCGGCACGGGCCACGCGGGTCTGCGGGCCGGGCTCCACCTCCACGGTGATGGTGCGCGGCGCGCCGGCGGCGCCGGGCGTCTCCTGCATGGTGATAGTGAGCGTGGGGCTGAAATAGCCCAGGGTGCCGAGCAGCTCTCGGGCGTTGGATTCGGCCGCGCCCAGCAGGCGGGTGATCTCGCTCGACTGCAGGTCGGGCAGTTGGCGAAAGCGCTGCAGTTCCATGTGCCGCGTGAGGTAGTCACGCACGGCATCGGGTGCGCGCACTTCGAGCGAGAACGCATCGGGCCCGGTGCCGGCACCGGCATCGGACTGGATGGTGTTGTTGTCCACCGTGCCTTCCTTGGCGCCCGGCAGCAGGCTGCAGCCCTGCAGGGCCACCAGGCTCGAAAGCAGCAACGCCGGCCACAAGGCCGGCGTCGGAAATCGTCTCGAAAAATGCGTTGCGGGGAGGGACACGTAAAAGAGCGCTTTGTGGGGCTGGAAGGGAGTGCTGCCAGGCCGTCGCATCCGGGGTGCGCAACGGCAATTGGGGGCACTATGGCCTGAAAAACGCACCGCCGCTGTCAGACAGCGGCGCGCGCTGGGTGGTCCCGGCGGTCAGGCGGTCACTTGGACAGTAGCCGCATGGTTTCTTCCAGGCCCTTGAGCGACAGCGGGTACATGCGCTGGCCCACGATCTGCTGGATGATGCCGATGCTCTGTCGGTACTGCCACACGCCCTGCGGCTCGGGGTTGATCCAGGCGAACCGGGGAAAGGCATGGATCAGGCGCTGCAGCCACTCGGCGCCGGCCTCTTCGTTGTCGTATTCCACGCTGCCGCCGGGCTGCAGGATCTCGTAGGGGCTCATGGTGGCATCGCCCACGAAGATGAGCTTGTAGTCCTTGTTGTACTTGCGGATGATGTCCCAGGTCGGAAACTTCTCGGCGAAGCGGCGGCGGTTGTTCTTCCACATGAAGTCGTATACGCAGTTGTGGAAGTAATAGAACTCCAGGTGCTTGAACTCCGTCTTCACCGCGGAAAACAGCTCTTCCACGCGCTGCACGTGCTCGTCCATGGTGCCGCCCACGTCCATGAGCAGCAGCACCTTCACGTTGTTGTGGCGCTCGGGGACCATCTTGATGTCCAGGTAGCCCGCGTTCGCCGCCGTGCTGCGGATGGTGTCCGGCAGGTCCAGCTCCATCTCGTGCCCTTCGCGAGCGAACTTGCGCAGCCGCCGCAGCGCCACCTTGATGTTGCGCGTGCCCAGTTCCTGCGTGTCGTCGTAGTCCTTGTAGGCGCGCTGGTCCCACACCTTCACGGCGCTCTTGTTCTTGCCGGCGCCGCCGATGCGCACGCCCTGCGGGTTGTAGCCGCCGTGGCCGAACGGGCTGGTGCCGCCTGTGCCGATCCACTTGTTGCCGCCCTCGTGGCGCTCCTTCTGCTCTTCCAGGCGCTTCTTGAGCGTCTCCATCAGCTCGTCCCAGCCCATCTTCTCGATGGCGGCCTTCTGCTCGGGCGTGAGCTCGCGCTCCAGGATCTTGCGCAGCCAGTCGACGGGGATGTCCTTGCGGAAGTCGGCCACCATCTCCACGCCCTTGAAGTAGGCGCCGAAAGCCCGGTCGAACTTGTCGAAGTGCTTCTCATCCTTCACGAGCACGGTGCGCGCGAGGTGGTAGAAGTCGTCCAGGCTCCAGGCGTCGTCCGAGTTCGGGCCCACCACGCCGGCCTGCAGGGCCTCCAGCAGGGTGAGGTATTCCTTCACCGACACCGGCAACTGGCCGGCGCGCAGGGTGTAGAAGAAGTCGATCAGCATGGGTTGAAGCCTTTTAGCCCTCTGGCGCTTATTCCACTAGGGCGTGCTGCTGCAAAAGGTATAGCAACTGGGCTTTGGCTTCCGGCCATTCACCCGAGCGCATGCTGTACATCACCGTGTCGCGGATGGTGCCGTCGCGGCGCAGCGCGTGGCCGCGCAGCACGCCGTCTTTTTTTGCACCCAGGCGCTCGATGGCGCGCTGCGAGGCGAAGTTGTAGTTGTCGGTGCGCCAGCCCACCACGTGGCATCCCAGCGTGTCGAAGGCGTGGCCCAGCAGCAGCAGCTTGCACGTGGTGTTGACATGCGTGCGCTGCACACTCTTGGCATACCAGGTGAAGCCGATCTCCACGCGCTTCACGGCCGGCACGATGTCGTGGTAGCTGCTGGTGCCCAGCACTTTGCCTGTGTCTTCCTGCACCACGGCGAAGGCGAAGCGGTGGCCTTGCTCGCGGCCGGCCAGGGCGGTCTCGATGTAGGCGCGCACGTCCTGCGGCTCGGGGACGGAGGTGATGCGCAGCGTCCAAAGCGCGCCGTCGGTGGCCGCGGCGCGCAGGCCCTCTTCATGCGACAGCGCGAGGGGCTCCAGGCGGATGCCGCGATCGCGCAGGGTGACGGGTTCGACGAAAGCCATGGAAAGAATCACTCCTTGTCGCTGGGTGCGCGGCTGGCGCGCCAGCGCCGTGCCGCCTGCAGGCCGAAGCCGCCGCCCAGGCCCACGAGGGCGATGCCCGCCAGGCTGGACGGGCCGTAGCCCGAGGTGAAGATGTCGAAGCCCAGCAGGTGGCCGATCCAGTAGCCCGCGAGCGCGCCGCCCACGAAGCCCACGGCGTCGGACAGGCCTTCCATCAGCAGGCGGCGTGCGCTGCTCATCTCGGGCCCTTCATCGGTTGCGCTGGTTCATGAAGACCAGCTTCTCGAACAGGCCCACGTCCTGTTCGTTCTTGAGCAGGGCACCCACCAGCGGCGGCACGGCGACCTTTTGGTCGGCGCTTTGCAGGGCTTCGAGCGGAATGTCTTCGGCCACGAGCAGCTTGAGCCAGTCGATGAGTTCGCTGGTGGACGGCTTCTTCTTGAGGCCCGGCAGGCCGCGCACGTCGTAGAAGGTCTTCATCGCCACGGCGAGCAGTTCGGCCTTGAGCGTGGGAAAGTGCACGTCGACGATCTTGCGCATCGTCTCGGCTTCGGGGAACTTGATGTAGTGGAAGAAGCAGCGGCGCAGGAACGCGTCGGGCAGCTCTTTTTCGTTGTTGGACGTGATGAAGACCAGCGGCCGGTGCTTGGCGCGGATGAGTTCGCGCGTCTCGTAGCAGTAGAACTCCATGCGGTCGATCTCGCGCAGCAGGTCGTTCGGGAATTCGATGTCGGCCTTGTCGATCTCGTCGATCAGCAGCGCCACGGGCTGGTCCGCGGTGAAGGCCTGCCACAGCACGCCCTGCACGATGTAGTTGCGGATGTCCTTCACGCGCTCGCTGCTGTCGGCATCGCCCAACTGGCTGTCGCGCAGGCGGCTCACGGCGTCGTATTCGTACAGCCCCTGCTGCGCCTTGGTGGTGGACTTGATGTGCCACTGCAGGAGCGGCATGCCCAGCTCGCGCGAGACCTCTTCGGCCAGCATGGTCTTGCCGGTGCCGGGCTCGCCCTTGACGAGCAGCGGGCGCTGCAAGGTGATGGCCGCATTCACTGCGAGCATCAGGTCCTGGGTGGCAACGTAACTCTGTGAGCCTTGGAATTTCATGGGCCGTAAATAGGGTAATCGTTGATAAAAGGCCTGGAAAGGCGCTGGCTATAATCGTTTTCTGCCCGAGCACCGACAAACTTCCACGAGATTGTGCGCGCAAAATGAACAAGAAGTTGACCACGATATTTGCCCTGGCTGTCGCTTGCGTGACCGCGGTTTCGCAGGCCCAGGAGACCAAGGGCGATGCCAAGGCGGGCCAGGGCAAGGTCGCCATGTGCATCGGTTGCCACGGCATCCCGGGCTACCAGGCCAGCTTTCCCGAAGTGCACAAGGTGCCCATGATTTCGGGGCAGGGCGAGCGCTACATCGCCTCGGCCCTGAACGCCTACAAGAAGGGCGACCGCAAGCACCCGACCATGCGCGGCATTGCCGACTCGCTCACCGACCAGGACATCGCCGATGTGTCCGCGTACTACGCGGCCCAGGTGCGCGAGGGCGCCAACCTGCCGGCCAAGCCCACGCGCGAGCCGAGCGTGCAGGTGGCGCAGTTGCTGCAAAAGGGCGCCTGCGTGTCCTGCCACGGCGAGAACTTCGCCAAGCCCATCGATCCGTCGTATCCCAAGATTTCAGGCCAGCATGCGGACTATCTGTTCGTGGCGCTCAAGGCCTACAAAGCCGACCCGAACAACGCGCACCTGGGCCGCTCGAACGCCATCATGGCGGGCATTGCCAAGCAGTTCACGAATGCCGAACTGAAGGCGCTGGCGGGCTACATCGGTTCGCTCGACGGCGAGCTGCAGGTGGTGCCGCAGTCGCGTTTTCGCTGACCGTCGCGCGCCGGGGCCTCGCCCCGCAGCTGTCCGTCCCAACCCGCCTTCTGGCGGGTTTTTCTTTGGCTGGAAGATGGCTCAGGCCATGCCCCGGGGCGGGTGCGCAGCAGGGCCGATGGAGGTCCGGATCGGCGTGGAGGGGCGTTATATTTTGGTGTGCCCTGTCTTTCGTTCCATCCCATCAACGCATCTCCATGAGGCCAACGCATGAGCATTTCCGTCGCCGGTCGCCAACTACAGAATTCCTCTGCCTTGTCGGAGTCGGGGCGGCACGCCCTGGCCTTCGTGGACGGCGGGCCGCAATGGCTGGACTGGGCCATCGCTTCGCCCGGGGCCCATTACCACTTCCCCGATGAGACCGCCCTGCTGGATGGCACGCAGAAAGGCCTGCACGGGTCTCCCATGGCGCTGCTACCCGGCTTGGGGCTGGCGGTCAGCCCGGTCAAGCTGATGACGCTGGGGTCGAGCGACCTTCGCACCCTGGCGCTTGCCGAAGCCGGCGATGCCAGCCCTGCGGTGGTCGAGCAGGTCCAGCGCGTCCTGCAAGAGCATCGGCTGCTCACCGCCGCAGACCTGCGCAACGCGCAGGCGTTCCTGGCCTCGCTGGGCGTGGCGGGGGCCCCGGTGTTCCAGTGCATCGATTTCATGGATTGGGTGGCGCTGTGCGAATTGCCGGGCGGATCCTTTGGCGGGCCCGCGCCCTCGCAGCCGCTGCAGTCGGAGGCCGCGACATTCGGCGTGAACCAGGCGCGCACGCCCCGCGAGTTCGCCGACTACTACCGCGTCTATCTGCACCTGGTGGCCCATCTGCCCGGCCTTGCGCAGGCGTCCACGGCGCAACGCAGCGAGGCGGCGAAAGCGGCGCTGTACGCCTTGCTGCCGGCACTTCTCGGCGCGCTCGATGGTCTGGTGCTGAGTGCGGTGCCGACGTCGCCGGCGGAGGTGCGGATGGCGGTGCACAACTGGCTGGCAATGGGCAGGCGCATCGGCTTTTCCCGGGCGTCCGAGGGTGTTCGGTGCATCGTCGAGGGCGCCAAGTACCGGGGTGAAACCGGCGCGGCGGCCGCGCGGATCGTCGACACGGCCCTTCAGCAGGCGATGGCGGTGCTGGCCGCGAATGACCTGCGGTCGGCGCGGCTGGGCCAGGACGGGGCGACGATGGCCGCGCCAGTCGGCCCTGCGAACGCGCAGGTCGAGTTGCAGGTGTCCAGCGCTGGCCTCGTTTCCCTGACGCGCCTCGGCGGCACGGACGCATAGTCACCGCTGCAGGCCCGTCCGGGGCCCTGCGGGGTTCTCATTCGCGCGGGGACAGGTCCATGAGTTCCAGGGGTGCCGGCCGGCCGAATTGGTAGCCCTGGGCCTGGGCGCAGCCCATGGCGCGCAATTGGCGGGCCTCGCCTTCGGTTTCCACGCCCTCGGCCACCACGGCCACGCCGAACCCCTTGGCGATGTGGAGCACGGCGGTCACGATGGCCGCGTCCTGGGGCGAATGCAGCAGGTTGCGCACGAAGCGCTGATCGATCTTCAGGCAATCGAACGGCAGCCGGCTCAGGTAGGCCAGCGAGGAATACCCCGTGCCGAAATCGTCGATGGCGATCTTCACGCCCAGCGCGCGGATGGCGGCCAGGCGTGCCTGCGTCACGCCGTCGTCCTCGATCAGTACCGATTCGGTCAGCTCCAGCGTGAGGTGTTCCGGCGGAAGCCCGCTGTCGCGCAGCACCTGCTGCAGCGTGGCGGGGAAGTCCGACTGGATGAGCTGGCGCGCCGACACGTTCACATGGATGTCGAAGCCCTCCGGCAGGCGGGGCAGTTGGTCCGCAATGGCCTGCGTGGCCGCGCGCAGCACCCAGTCGCCCAGGGCCAGGATGAGGTCGGATTCCTCGGCGATGGGAATGAACGTGCCGGGCGGCACCAGCCCGCGCGTGGGGCTGTTCCAGCGCACCAGGGCTTCCGCCCCCGTGACACGGCCGCTCGCCAGGTCGATCACGGGCTGGTAGTGCACGAGGAACTGGCCTTTTTCCAGCGCCTGGCGCAGTTCGATTGCGAGCCGCGTGCGCTCCATCGACTGCTCGACCATGCAGGGCTCGAACACCACGCACTGGTTGCGGCCGCGCCGCTTGGCCTCGCCCAGCGCGATGCTGCCGTTGCGCAGCCATTCCGCCAGATGCTCGCCCGCCAGGGAGCCCGCGACCACGCCCACCGAGGCATTGAGCATGACCTCGTCCGCCCCCACGGAAAACGGGGTGGAGAACAGGCCCAGCACGGCCTTGCCGATGGTGTCTTCCGCCACCGCGTGCCCGTCCAGGTGCAGCAGCGCGAACTCGTCGCCGCCGAGTCGCGCCATCAGCACGGTGGCCGGCAGGTGCTGGCGCATGCGCTCGGCGATGGCCTGCATCAGCCGGTCGCCGGTGCCGAAGCCCACGCTGTCGTTGATGGCGCGAAAGGCATCCAGCCCCACCAGGCTCAGCACGGCCCAGCGCGGGGATTTCCAGTCGGCCTTCTCCAGCAGGCCGCGCCGGGTGAGCAGGCGTGTGAGGGGATCGCTCAGCAACTGCTCGCGCATCTGCTGGAAGGACTGGCGCAGCCGGTCGGCCATCTGGTTGAAGGCCTGGATGAGGGTCGTGGTCTCGCGCAGTGCGCTGGTGTGCGGCAGCAGGCCCGGTTCCCAGTCGCCGCGCGACAGGCGGTTGGCGGCGTCGGCCGTGAGCAGGATGGGGCGCGCCACGCGCTGCACCGCCCACAGCCCCAGCAGCAGCCCGAGCAGGGCGATGCCGCTCGCCGCCAGAATGGAACGGCGGCTGATGACGCGCGTGTCGCCCAGCAGGTCCGACTCGGGCAGCAGCACGACGATGCGCCAGTCGATGCCGGGCTGCTGCGTGAACGGGGTCACGCGGGCGAAGTAGCGTTCGCCGTTATATGCGAACTGAAAATCGATGCCCGCATCGGAGCGGGCGTGGGGCAGGGCGGCGGCGGCGGCGCGGATGGGCGCGCTGGCGCTCCGGCCGGCGGTGAGCCGCTCGCGCTCTCCGCCGCGCGGGGCGGGCTGCTCCGACAGCACCGAGCCGCCTTCGGACTGCGCCACCAGCCGCTGATCCGTGTCCAGGATGAAGATGTGGCCGTTTCCGCGCAAGGGGTCGTCCCGCAGGAACTGGTTGAGCGTGTCCAGGCGCACATCGGCCTCCATCACGCCCACCATCTGGCCACCGGCGATCACGGCGGAGGCCGCCGAGATGGTCACATCGGCACGCTCTCCGGCCGTGGTGTAGATCGGCGACCAGCCCGCCTGCCCGGACCGGGCCACGGGCACGTACCAGGGGCGTGCGCGCGGATCGTAGCCGCGGAACGAGGCCGACACCGCGTCGGGCGTGCCGCTCTGGTACACGTGCATCAGGCCCTCGGTGGAGCGGTCCTTGAGGATGAGCCGAAAGCCGTCCGCCTCGCGGCGCATGCCGGTGTATTCGCCGTCGCGGCTGCCGAAGCTCAGCAGGCTGATCTGGCGCTCGTCGCGGTACAGAGCGTCGAACACGGCGCGCAGGTGTTCGTGGATGGGCCGCATGTCGCCCGGCTGGTACAGGCCGTGACGGCCGATGGCATCGGCGATGTCGCGCTGGATCTCGAAGGGCCGCGAGAGAAAGCGCGACAGCCGGTCCCGGGCGGTGAGCGTCACGGCGTCCAGCAGCCGCACGCTTTCCTGGTCGATCAGGTGGCCAATCTGCCGCTGCTGGGTGAAGGCATGCAACGCCACGGTGGCCGCGAACAGCACGGCGAACGGGACGGCAATGGCGGTGCGCAGAGAAATCTGCCACCGGCGCATGTCAGGCCCCCTGGTCGGGTGCGAGGGCACCGCGGGTCCGTGGGCACCGTGCAGGGTGCGGCCTGGCCCACAGCGCCACCGCGGCGGGCGACGCTGCCGGCCGGTCAGCGATCGAGAGGGCAGTCCTGGACATGATGGCGTGCAGCGGGCGGTGCGCCCTCAGTCCCGGGTGGCGCGCCGCTGCACGCAGGCGACATACGCATCGCCATCGGGCGGCCGACCGGAGCGCTGGCTTTCCCACAGCATCTGCCCCAGGCATTCCATGGCGGCGTGGTGCGCATCGAGCAGCGAGTCCTTGCGGGCGGCCAGCAGTTCGACGGCCTGGCGGATGCCGCGTGGCTGGTCGATGCTGCACTGCTCGCTGATCGACAGGTGCATGGACAGATGCAGGAAAGGGTTGGCGCGGTCCGGCGTCTCGTCGTAGTTGCGGGCCAGGGCTGCATCGACGTCGGCCAGATCGGCGTGGTATTCGGGGTGCTCTGCGATCCACAGGCTGGCCAGGGTCTCGATGGCTTCCATGGGCTGGCCGGCCTGGGATTTGGCGTACACGGCGCAGAAAAAGCGCCGCACATCGGCTTGGGACGGATTGAACATGGCAGCCAGCGTAGCACGGGCAAAGCGGGTTTTAAGCAGGGGTTGCACGGTAGGAAAGCGGGCATTCCAGCGTGCGGTGCGCTGCAAACCGTCAGAAGGTCTCCCAGTCGTCGGCGTTGTGCTTGCCCCCTGCTGCGGGCGCTGGCGCGGCGGCGGGGGGTGCGGCGATGGCCCGTGGCTTCTGGGCGGGAGCCTTGGGCGCGGTGGGGGCCTTGCTGGGCGGGGCTTTGGCGGCGGGCGCCGACAGCCGGGTGGGCGAGGGCTGGGGCGTGGCCCGGGGCGCTGCGGTCGCCCGTGCGGGCAAGGCCGCCTTCGGGCGGACCGGCGCCGGGAGGGGGGCGGACACGGGTGCCGCAGTGGGGGCCATCACCGCGGGGCGCGGTGCGGCCATGCCGCTGCCGGCCGCCAGCTTGAACACGGCCACGGCCTGCACCAGTTGGTCGGCCTGCACGCGCAGGCCCGAGGCCGCGGCCGCGCTTTGCTCGACCAGGGCGGCGTTCTGCTGGGTGGCCTGGTCCATCTGCACCACGGCTTCGCCGACCTGGGCGACGCCATCGCTTTGCTCGCGGCTGGCCGCGCTGATCTCGCCCACGATGGCGGTCACCCGGCGGATGGAGGTCACCACCTCCTGCATGGTGGCGCCGGCCTGGTCTACCAGCGCCGTGCCCTGCTCCACGCGCTCCACGCTGGCGCTGATGAGGTTCTTGATTTCCTTGGCGGCATCGGCCGAGCGCCCGGCCAGGCTGCGCACCTCGCTGGCCACCACGGCGAAGCCGCGGCCCTGCTCGCCCGCGCGGGCGGCTTCCACGGCGGCGTTCAGCGCCAGGATGTTGGTCTGAAAGGCAATGCTGTCGATCACGGAGATGATGTCCGAGATCTTTCGCGAGCTGTCGTTGATGCCCTTCATGGTGTCCACCACTTGGTTGACCACCTCGCCGCCCTTCACCGCTACGTCGCTCGCATCCTGCGCGAGCTGGTTGGCCTGGCGGGCGTTGTCGGCGTTCTGGCGCACGGTGCTGCCCAATTCCTCCATCGACGCGGCCGTCTCTTCCAGGGCCGAGGCCTGCTGCTCGGTGCGTTGGCTCAGGTCGTTGTTGCCCTGGGCGATCTCCGCGCTGGCGGTGGCCACGCTTTCGGCATTGCCGCGCACGGTGCCCACGGTTTGCACCAGATTGCTCTGCATGCGCTGCAGGGCGGTCAGGAGGGCACCGGTTTCGTCCCTGGATTGCGACACGATCGGCACGCTCAGGTTGCCGTCGGCCACCCGGTCGGCGGCATCCACGGCGTCCTGCAAAGGGGCCGTGACGGAACGGGTGATGAAGAAGGCGCAGACCGCGCCGATCAGCGCGGCGATGAGCGCCACCACCCAGACGATCGTGCGGGCGGTGAGGTAAGCGGCGTGGGCTGCGGCGCCGCCGTCCTGCATGTTCTTTTCCTGCAGATCGACCATCTTCTTCAGGGTAGCCAGGAAGATGCCCTGAATGGCATAGCGGGGGCCGAACAGCAGTTGCTGGCCCTCTTCGTTCTTGTTTTGCACGCCGAGGGCGCCCACATCCTGGCTGAATGCGATGAAGGCCGCGCTCTGGGTCTTGAGGTCCTGGATGAGCGCGCGTTCTTCTGCGGTGTCGGCCAGCTTTTCCAGCGTGCCGATGAGCGTGCCCATCGACGCTACGTTCTTGTCCAGCGCCGCCTTGTTGGGCGCCATGGCTTTTTCATCGGCCAGGATGATGAGGTTGCGTACCACGCGTGCCGTGTCCATGGTGAGGTAGGACAGCTGCTGGCTGGCTGCGGCCTTGGGGTACAGGTCGGTGATGAGTTGCTGCGAAGCTTCGTCCTGATCGGCGAGCCGGAGCAGGCTCATGCCGGTGATGATTGCCATGAGCAGGAGCACCACGCCGAAGCCGAGGCCCAGGCGCAGGCCCAGTTTGAGATTTTTCATGGAAGGGACTTCCTGGAAATGACCGATTGGAGAGGTGGCAACAGCAAGCTGCCAATTTGTCATTAATCGTAACCACTAATTGCCAGGGGCCCTGGACGCCTTCCTTTTTTGGGCGACTTCGCTGGCCGGCTGTGGGAAAAATTCCACAGCGGCCCGCCGGTCAGCGGCGCGTGCCCAGCGTGCGCGAGATGGCTTCGGCCGCCTTGAGCAGGGCTGGCAGCAACTCGGTCTGCATCATCTCGGCGCTGGTCCGGTTGGCCTGCCCGCTGATGTTGAGCGCCGCCACCGTTTGCCCGGCCCGGTTGCGCAGCGGCGCGGCGACCGAAATCAGGCCCTCTTCCAGTTCCTGGTTGATCAGACACCAGCCCTGCGCGCGGGCCTGTCGCACGGCAGCGAGCAGGGCGTCGTCGTCCAGCAGGGTGTGGGGCGTGAGCCGCTGGCGCGGCACCTTCCGCAGCAGCGCCACCACGTCGGCATCGGGCTGGCCGGCCAGCAGCACGCGGCCCATCGACGTCCAGAAGGCGGGCAGGCGAGAGCCCACGCCCAGGTTGGTGCTCATGATCTTGTGGGTATGCACGCGCAGCACGTAGACGATGTCGCTGCCGTCCAGCACGGCGGCCGAGCAGGATTCGTGCACCTGGTCCACCAGCGCTTCCATCGTCGGCTCGGCCAGATCCCAGATCGGCATGGACGACAGGTAGGCAAAACCCAGGTCCAGGATGCGCGGGGTCAGCCGGAACAGCCGCCCATCGCTTTCCACATACCCCAGCGTCTGCAAGGTGAGCAGGATGCGCCGCGCCCCGGCGCGCGTGAGGCCCGTGCGGGCGGCCACTTCGCTCAGCGTCTGCTGCGGCGCGGTGGCGCTGAACGAGCGGATCACCTCCAGCCCACGGGCGAACGACTGCACATAGCTGTCGCCCGGCCTAGGGTTATCACCAGTCTCCGCGGGGGTATCGCTCATAAGCATTTGGTCCTAAAATTCATTATACGAACATTTGTTCTATATGCGAACAAATGCCCAGCCGCTCCGGCGGGACCCGAATTCTCACCTTTAGGCTTCTCCTTTCCCCATGATCAACAAGATTGCGGATTCCGTGGCCCAGGCCCTGTCGGGCATTCAGGATGGCGCCACCGTGCTGATCGGCGGCTTCGGCACCGCCGGCATTCCCGGCGAACTGATCGACGGGCTGATCGAGCAGGGCGCGCGCGACCTCACCGTGGTGAACAACAACGCCGGCAACGCCGAAGCGGGTCTGGCCGCGCTGCTCAAGGCCGGCCGGGTGCGCAAGATCATCTGCAGCTTTCCGCGCCAGGTGGACAGTCACGTGTTCGACGGCCTGTACCGCTCCGGCCAACTGGAACTGGAACTGGTGCCCCAGGGCAACCTTGCCGAGCGCCTGCGCGCGGCCGGGGCCGGCATCGGTGCCTTCTTCTGTCCCACGGGCTACGGCACGGAGCTGGCCAAGGGCAAGGAAACGCGCGAGATCGGCGGCAAGCAGTACGTGCTGGAGTATCCCATCCAGGGCGACGTGGCGCTGATCAAGGCCGAGCGGGGCGACCGCTGGGGCAACCTCACCTACCGCATGTCCGCCCGCAACTTCGGCCCGGTGATGGCGACCGCCGCGCGGCGCACCGTGGCCACGGTGCACGAGGTGGTGGAGCTGGGCGCGCTCGACCCCGAGGCCATCGTCACGCCCGGCATCTACGTGAGCCACGTGGTGCGGATCGACCGCGTGGCCACGCAGGCCGGCGGCTTCAAGAAGCCAGCATAAAAATGGCCCCCAGCGCAACAGGAGCTAGCGTGAGCAGCTATCAAAAAAGAAGCAAAGACGAACTGGCCGCCCGCGTGGCGCAGGACATCCACGACGGTGCCTACGTCAACCTGGGCATCGGCCAGCCCACGCTGGTGGCCAACCACATTCCACCGGGCCGCGAAGTCATCCTGCAAAGCGAGAACGGCATCCTGGGCATGGGCCCGGCGCCGGCCGCGGGCGACGAGGACTACGACCTCATCAACGCCGGCAAGCAACCCGTCACGCTGCTGGCGGGCGGTGCGTACTTCCACCATGCCGACAGCTTCGCCATGATGCGTGGCGGCCACCTGGACATCTGCGTGCTGGGCGCTTTCCAGGTCAGCGCCACGGGCGACCTGGCCAACTGGAGCACGGGCGAGCCCGGCGCCATTCCCGCCGTGGGCGGCGCCATGGACCTGGCCATCGGTGCCAAGCAGACCTGGGTGATGATGGACCTGCTCACCAAGCAGGGCCAGTCCAAGGTCGTGCCGCAATGCACCTACCCGCTGACCGGCATCGGCTGCGTCAAGCGCATCTACAGCGACCTGGCCACGCTGGCCTGCACGCCCGAGGGCCTGGTGCTCATCGATGCCGTGCCGGGCCTCGACCATGCTGAACTCGAGCGCCTCGTGGGCCTGCCCATCCGGCCATCGCACGCCTGACACCGGCCGCCGCGGCGCCTTTTCCCGACACACACCCTGGAGACAAAGACCATGACGCAAGCCTTCATCTGCGACGCCATCCGCACGCCCTTCGGCCGCTACGGCGGTGCCCTGTCCAGCGTGCGCACCGACGACCTGGGCGCCATCCCGCTCAAGGCGCTGATGGCCCGCAACCCGAACGTGGACTGGGCCGCCGTGGTGGACGTGCTCTACGGATGCGCCAATCAGGCCGGCGAAGACAACCGCAACGTCGCCCGCATGTCCGCGCTGCTGGCCGGCCTGCCGATCGACGTGCCCGGCGCCACCATCAACCGCCTGTGCGGCTCGGGCCTGGACGCCGTGGGCACGGCCGCGCGCGCCATCAAGTCCGGCGAAGCGGGCCTGATGATCGCCGGCGGCGTGGAGAGCATGAGCCGCGCCCCCTTCGTGATGCCGAAGGCCGAAACCGCCTTCAGCCGCGCCAATGCGGTGTACGACACCACCATCGGCTGGCGCTTCGTCAACAAGCTCATGAAGGCGCAGTACGGTGTGGATTCGATGCCCGAGACGGCCGAGAACGTGGCCGACGACTACGGCATCGAGCGCGAAGCGCAGGATCGCATGGCGCTCGCCAGCCAGCGCAAGGCCGTGGCCGCCCAGCAGGCCGGCCATCTGGCGCGCGAGATCACGCCCGTGCAGGTGCCGCAGAAGAAGGGCGAGCCCGTCACCGTGGACCAGGACGAGCACCCGCGCGAGACCAGCCTGGAGGCGCTGGCCAAGCTCAAGCCCGTGGTGCGCGAAGGCGGCACGGTGACGGCCGGCAACGCCAGCGGCGTGAATGACGGCGCCTGCGCGCTGCTGCTGGCCGATGAGGCGAGCGCCGCCCGGCACGGCCTCACGCCGAAGGCCCGCGTGGTCGGGATGGCCACGGCCGGCGTGGCCCCGCGCGTGATGGGCATCGGACCCGCGCCGGCCACGCAGAAGGTGTTGCAGCTGACGGGCCTCACGCTCGATCAGCTCGATGTGATCGAACTCAACGAAGCCTTTGCCGCGCAAGGCATCGCCGTGCTGCGCCAACTGGGCCTGCAGGACGACGACGCGCGCGTGAACGCCTGGGGCGGCGCCATCGCGCTGGGCCACCCGCTGGGCGCCAGCGGCGCGCGCCTGGCCACCACGGCCGTGAACCGCCTGCATGCCACGGGGGGGCGCTACGCGCTGGCCACCATGTGCATCGGCGTGGGGCAGGGCATCGCCGTGGTGCTTGAACGCGTCTGATCGGCCCGCTGCGAAACCCCAGGAAATCAAGCCCGTGTCCACTGCCACCCTCCACACTCCCGCCGGCGCCTTCCGCGTGCGCCTCGACGGCCCCGAAGGCGCACCCGTGCTGGTGCTCTCCAACTCCCTGGGCACCACCCTGGAGATGTGGGAAGCACAAGCCGCGCGCTTCGCCACCACGCACCGCGTGCTGCGCTACGACACGCGCGGCCACGGCACGAGCGTGGCCTCGCCCGGCCCGTACACGGTCGACCAGCTGGGCAGCGACGTGCTGGCGCTGCTCGACGCGCTGGCCATCGAGCGCGCCAGCTTCTGCGGCATCTCGATGGGCGGCCTCACCGGCCTGTGGCTGGGCGTGAATGCCCCCGCGCGGCTGAACCACCTGGTGGTGGCCAACAGCGCCGCGAAGATCGGCACGGCCGAGGGCTGGACATCGCGCGCCGCGCTGGTCCGCGAGAAGGGCACGGCGGCCATGGCCGAACTGGCCGCATCGTCGCCCAGCCGCTGGTTCACTGATGCCTTCGTGGCTGCGCAGCCCGCCGTGGTACAGCGCGCCCAGGGCTGGATCGCTGGCATTGCCCCCGAGGGCTACGCCGCCTGCTGCGAGGCCCTGGCCCAGGCCGACCTGCGCAGTGCCATCCGTGCCATCAGCGTGCCCACGCTGCTGATCGCCGGCGGCGCCGACCCCGTGACCACGGTGGCCGATGCGCAGGCCATGCAGGCCATCATCGCGGGCGCGCAACTGGCGCAAGTGCCGGCCTCGCACCTGTCCAACCTGGAAGCGCCGGCCGCGTTCGACGCCGCGCTGGCCGCGTTCCTGGTGCGCTGAGCCGCGGCACGAAGAGAGACCGAGACCGCATGGACCCGCAGCCCACCAACCCCCGCTGGCAGCACCGGCCCGCCGGCTCCACCTGGGGCGACTTCGGCCCCCATGACCAACTGGGCCGCCTGAACCTGCTCACGCCCGAAAAGGTGCGCCAGGGCGTGGCCGAAGTGCAAGAGGGCCTGGCCTTCGCGCTGAGCCTGCCGCTGGACTATCCCGGCGGCAATGCCCTCAACCCCAATCGCCAGCCGCCCGTGCTGCGGCCGCTGCTGCGCAAGGGGCTGGTCAACTTCAACTGCCTGCTGGGTGCGCTGGAGCCGGGCCGCACCGACGTGCTGTCGGACGACCTAGCCATCCTGCACCTGCAGTACTCCACGCAGTGGGATGGCCTGGCGCACGCGGGCTCGATGTTCGACGCCAATGGCGACGGTCTGCCCGAAGCGCTGTACTACAACGGCTATGCCGCCGGCCGCGACATCGTGGGGCCGGACGACGTGCGCGATGCCGGCGTGCCCGCCGCGCCGGGAGCGGTCACCAGCACCTCGGCCGCGCATGCGCTGGGCATCGAGGGCATGGCCCGCACGGGCGTGCAGGGGCGCGGCGTGATGATCGATCTGCGCGCGCACCTGGGCGATGCCCGCACCGTGGTCGGCTACGACACGCTGATGCGCGTGCTGGAGGCCGACGGCGTGGCGGTGGAGCCGGGCGACATCGTCTGCCTGCACACGGGCTTTGCCGACGTGGTGCTGGGCATGCGCAGGCACCCCGATCCGGCCGTGCTGGCGGACCGCTGCGCCGTGCTGGACGGGCGCGATGACAGGCTGCTGCAATGGATCACCGACAGCCAGCTCGCCGCCATCGCCGCCGACAACTACGCCGTGGAGGCCTTCCCTGCCAAGGCGGGCCCGGCCTGCTGCGCCGCGCTGCCGCTGCACGAACACTGCTTGTTCAAGCTGGGCGTGCACCTGGGCGAGCTGTGGCACCTGACGCCGCTGGCCGCGTGGCTGCGTGCGCGCCACCGCGCCCGATTCCTGCTGACGGCACCGCCGCTGAATTTGCCCGGGGCCATCGCCTCGCCCGTGACGCCGGTCGCCACCGTCTGAAGCCCTGGCCGTCACCCCGTTCCGCGCAGTGCGCACTGCGCGGAAATCCATCCCCTGAAGCCGGTTGACCGGCGTTTGCAATGTGCCGGACCGCCGTGCACACGGAGACTGTTGTGCCTTTCATCATCGAGACCTTCGACAAGCCCGATCACCAGCACGTGCGCCAGGCCACGCGGGCCGCGCACCTGGCGTTCCTCGACCAGCACAAGGCCCTGCTGCTGGCTTGCGGCGCCAAGCTGGCCGACGACGGCAAGGATCTGGGGGGCGGCCTGTACGTGGTGGCGATCGACTCGCGCGAAGAGGCCCAGCGCTTCATCGAATCCGACCCGTTCCATGCCGCCGGCCTGTTCGAGCGCGTCACGCTCACGCGCTGGCGCAAGGCCTACGTCGATGGACAGAGCTACCTGTAGCCCCCAAGCGCCCCTGCATTCCCTGAAGAAGAAAGACCTTCCATGACCACTGCACCTGCACGCGAGCGCGTTCTCATCACCGGCGGCGGCGCCGGCATCGGCGCGGCGACGGCCGAGCGCTGCCGCGCCGACGGCTACGAGCCCGTCATCATCGACCGCGCGGTCGCCCACGTGCCCGGCGGCATCCAGGCCGACCTGTCCGACACCGCCGACACCGCACGGGCACTGCAGCAAGCGCTGGCAGGCGGGCCCATCACGCGCCTGGTCAACAACGTGGGCATCGTGGTGCCTGCCGAAGCCGCGGATCAGACGCTGGAACAGTTCGACCTCGCCGTGGCGCTGAACCTGCGCTGCGCGCTGCAGTGCATGCAGGCGCTGCTGCCGGGCATGCAGGCGGCGGGCTTCGGGCGCATCGTGAACATGTCCTCGCGCGCCGCGCTGGGCAAGGAGCTGCGCACCGCGTATTCGGCCACCAAGGCCGGCCTGATCGGCATGACGCGCGTGTGGGCGCTGGAGCTGGGCCGCCACGGCGTGACGGCCAACGCCATCGGCCCCGGCCCCATCCGCACCGAGCTGTTCGACCGCGCCAACCCGCCCGATGCGCCGCGCACCAAAGCCATCATCGACTCGGTGCCCGTCAAGCGCGTGGGCACGCCGGACGACGTGGCGCATGCCGTGTCCTATCTGCTCGATGCGCGCAGCGGCTTCGTCACCGGCCAGGTCTTGTACGTCTGCGGTGGCATGACCGTGGGCGTGGCCGGGGTCTAGCGCTTCCTCCTCGCGTTTTCTCAAAACCTCACAACACCAAAGAGACAATTTCCATGTCGAAAATCACCGCCTTCTTCACCGAACTGATGCGGCGCTACCTGCCCGATCCGTTCGTCTTCGCGATCATGCTCACGCTGCTGACCATGGCGCTCGCCTTCGGGGTGGAAAACCGCCCCATCAATGCCGTAGTGCAGGACTGGGGCAAGGGCTTCTGGAGCCTGCTGGCCTTCACCACGCAGATGGCGGTGATCCTGGTGATGGGCTACGTGCTGGCGGCCGCGCCCATCGTGGACCGCTTTCTCGACCGCATCGCCTCGCACGTGCACACGCCGCGCCAGGCCATCATCGTCGCCACCATCGTGGGCTGCGTGGGCAGCTACCTCAACTGGGGCTTCGGCCTGGTGATCGGCGGCATCATGGCGCGCAAGCTGGCGCTCAAGGTCAAGGGCGTGCACTACCCGCTCATCATCGCGGCGGCGTACACGGGCTTCACCATGTACAGCC
This sequence comes from Acidovorax sp. SUPP2539, assembly GCF_030158975.1. Taxonomy (NCBI): domain Bacteria; kingdom Pseudomonadati; phylum Pseudomonadota; class Betaproteobacteria; order Burkholderiales; family Comamonadaceae; genus Acidovorax; species Acidovorax sp. SUPP2539. Next base: position 290,094 of record NZ_BQXJ01000001.1, read on the forward strand.
TGGGTTTCTCGGCCACCATCCCCGTGCTCATCTCCACCAAGGGCCACGCGTTCGAAAGCACCATGGGGCTGATCCCGCTCACGCAGACGATCTTCTCCGCGCCCATCCTGCTGACCAGCCTGGCCGTGCTGATCGCGCTGCCGCTGCTCAACGCCACCATGCACCCCAAGAAGGGCGAGCCGGTCGTGGAACTGGACCCGGCCACCGTGGCCGACACCAAGCCCGCCAGTGCCGAACACCTGCTGGGCGACGAGAAGACGCTGGCCTGGCGCCTGAACAACAGCCGCGTGCTGAGCCTGCTGATCGGCCTGTGCGGCATGGCGTACGTGGCCATGCACTTCATCCAGGGCGGCAACCTCGACCTGAACATGATCAACTTCTTCATCCTGTTCCTCGGGGTGCTGCTGCTGGGCACGCCGATGAAGTACGTGGAGAAGGTCAACGAAGGCGTGAAGACCATCGGCGGGATCATCCTGCAGTTCCCGTTCTACGCCGGCATCATGGCCATCATGCACGGCTCGGGCCTGGTGGAGTCCATCGCGCACGTATTCGTGAGCGTCTCCACCGCCGACACGCTGCCGCTGTGGGGCCTGGTGAGTTCGTTCGTCATCAACTTCTTCGCGCCTTCGGGCGGCGGGCACTGGGTGCTGCAGGGCCCGTTCATGATCAACGCGGCCACCACGCTGGGCGCCTCGCAGGCGCAGACCGCCATGTCGGTGATGCTGGGCAACGGCTGGAACGATCTGGTGCAGCCGTTCTGGATCCTGCCGGCGCTGGCGCTGTCCAAGCTCAAGCTGAAAGACATCATGGGCTACACGGTGGTCTCCATGCTGCTGGTGGGCGCGATCTACGCCGTGACCATGCTGGTCTGGCCGCACCTCTGACCGCAGGCGCCTCTCTTTTTTTCCTTTCCATCCCTTTTTCGTTTTCAAGGAGCAACCGATGCTGTTCATGGCTGAAATGACGGTGAACATCCCGTCCACGCTGGCCCCCGAAGTGGCCGACGAAATCAAGCGCAAGGAGAAGGAATATTCGCAGCAGCTGCAGCAGGGCGGGAAGTGGCGCCACCTGTGGCGCGTCGTCGGCGAATACGCCAACGTGAGCATCTTCGACGTCGCCAGCAACGACGAGCTGCACACGATCTTGAGCGGCCTGCCGCTGTTCCCCTACATGCAGATCAAGGTGACGCCGCTGGCCAACCACCCGTCGTCCATCGTGCAGGAATAACGGCGTTGGCCGCTGCGCCCCGCTGGCGGGCGCCGCACCCGCCACGCGCCCCGCGCCCCGCTTTTCATCCCCATAAAGAGATCCGAGGAAACAACATGACTTCCGTCCGCCCAAGCCTTCGCTTCGCCGCCCATCGCCGCACCCTGCTGGCCGCCGCCCTGGCTGTGGCCGCCACTGCTGCGGTGCCCACCGCGTTCGCGCAGGCGTTCCCCAACAAGCCCATCACCATCATCGTGCCCTTTGCAGCCGGCGGCACCACCGACATCCTGGCGCGCGTGATCGGCCAGGGCCTGTCCGCCGAGCTGGGCCAGTCGGTGGTGGTGGACAACCGCGCCGGCGCGGGCGGCAACATCGGCGGCCAGATGGCCGCGCGCGCGCCGGCCGACGGCTACACGCTCTTCATGGGCACGGTGGGCACGCACGCCATCAACGCCGCGCTCTACAAGAAGATGCCGTTCGATCCGGTGAAGGACTTCGCGCCGCTCACGCGCGTGGCCAACGTGCCCAACCTGCTGGTGGCCAACCCCAACCAGCCCTACAAGACGGTGCAGGAGCTGATCGCCTATGCCAAGGCCAACCCGGGCAAGGTGAACTTCGGCTCGTCCGGCAGCGGCAGCTCCATCCACCTGTCGGGCGAGCTGTTCAAGAGCATGGCCAAGGTGGACATGCAGCACGTGCCGTACAAGGGCAGCGCCCCGGCCGTGACGGACCTGCTGGGCAACCAGATCGGCATCATGTTCGACAACATGCCCTCGGCCATCCAGCACGTGCGCTCGGGCAAGCTGCGCCCCATCGCCGTGACCACGGCCAAGCGCTCGCCCGAGCTGCCCGACGTGCCCACCATCGCCGAAGCCGGTGTGCCCGGCTACGAGGCCACGTCGTGGTTCGGCATGTTCGCGCCCGCCGGCACGCCCGCGCCCATCGTGTCGCAACTGAACAAGGCCCTGGTCAAGGTGCTGTCGCAGCCCGAGACGAAGAAGAAACTGGCCGACCAGGGCGCCGAGCCGGTGAGCGAGACGCCCGAGCAGTTCGCCGCCTTCATCCAGTCCGAAAGCGCCAAGTGGGGCAAGGTCGTGAAGGAGTCCGGCGCCAGTGTGGATTGATTTGCTATATTTTTGATAGCGATATGCCCTAGTGGAATTTGTGCTGACGGCATTTTTCATGCCAGTGCCGGCCGCTTGAATCGCAGGCGCCGGCGCCGACTCAGCAGAACGCCTGGCGCTGCGCCTTGAGCGCATCGCGGTCGATGCTGGCGTGCAGCAGTGCCATGTCGTTCGCGTCCACGCCGTGGCCGGCAAAGTGCTGCGGCCACTGGTCCACCGTGCGTGCCACGGCCTGGATGAGCTCGATGGCCCGGGCGCGTGGGATGCCGAACTCGCTCAGGTCCGTCAGCGCGTTGTCCAACGTGGATTCGGCGCCGTGCCGGCCGACCACCATGGCCTGGTAGCCCATGTTCTGCAGCGTGGGCACCACGTCGAACGCGGGCGACAGCTCGTAGTACCCGTCCCAGCCCAGCCGCAGGCAGTGGTTGCGTTCGTGGTCGTCCGTGTTGTCCATGAGGATGTTGAACACCATGCGCTGGAACAGCTCTTCGCGCTGGGCTTTCTGCCGGTCCGGATGGGCCTGGCGCCGCAGCACGGTGGCCAGCGCCCCGTAGCTCTCCGCAAGGCCCGCCGCCGCCAGCGCCGTCCGGGCCGAGAGGCAATGCAGCCGCAGGGTCTGCCCGCCGATGTCGAGCCGGTCGAAGCGCTCGATGGTCAGCGCATGGCGCCGCTTGCCGTGCGCATGCCGCGAGGGCAGGGGCAGCACGCCGGTGGTGGCCACGTGGATGCCGGCCTGGGCTGCCAGCGTCATGGTGGCGTGCTCGATCAGCGGCGTGTCCACCGCGTCATCCCATTCGCTGAACTTGACCACGCAGGGGCCTTTGTCGGTCTGCAGCAGCGCCTTGGGCCGTGCGCCGCCCAGCGTGACGCCGGGCTGCACCAGGCGCTGGATGTCCGGCGTGATGGGCGCTTGCGTCTGCACGTCTTCCACGGCCTGCGCCAGCGAGGCCAGATCGCGCAGTTGCGGATAGGGCCCGATGCGCCGGGGCACGTAGTGCTCGGCGGAGGTGGAGATGCCCAGGGCGCCGAAGCGGTCGTCCCCGGCGAACAGCAGCATCTCCAAAATCGACAGGCGCGCGGGCCGGTCGATGTGGCGGATGATGCGCTCGCCCCATCGGTCCGGTCGCGCGTCGTCGATGGCGCCGGGGGCAGTGTCCTTGTGCCCTGCGCTGAAAGTCTGGCCCGCGATGAGGGGCAGGTCTTCGCTGAGCACGAATTCCCACCAGTCCGCTGTGTAGGTGAAAGTGGCGCAGTTGGGCACCAGTTGCGACAGGGCCACGGAGCCCGTCAGCACGGGGGCGGCCGGGTTGACCAGGGTCCAGACGTAGAGCGTGTCCTGCGGCTCGTAGGCGCGGGGCGTGACTCCTGGCAGCGTCATGGCCGCTCTTTCTTGATGCCGGAGATGAGCGCGGCCAGGCCTGAAGCGGCATTGGGCAGAAATCGTTCAGCTCGCTGTTTTTCTTCAGCGAAATCCCGCAGGGCTTTTTCGATCTCCACTTTCCTGTCCGGCACAGGAACGCCGCGCAAGGCTTCTCTGGACGATGCGGATGGCCGGTTCGCCACCCGGGGGGGCGAATGGCTAGCCCCGCTGTCGGGCGCAGCGCCTGCCTTCAAGGTGGAGGGGGGGCGCTTTGCACGGCCTTGGGTCGCCGCTTTCCTGCCCCTGTCTTCTTGCTTGGCCGGAGACCGGGGTTTGGGGCGTGCTCTTGCCACTTCGCGCTCCAGCGAGGCGAGATCGTTCTGCGGGGCAACCAGATCGGCCAGCCCCTGCGCCTGGTTGATGAGCCACAGGCACATGACATACGACGCCATCGCCACGGAGGGATCGCCCCGCTCGATGCGGGCCATGGTCGGCTGCGACACACCCAGCCGCTGGGCCCACTGCGCCTGCGTTTCCCTGCGGCGCTTGCGGGCAATGACGATGTTTTGCGCCAATTGCTCGATCTGCTGCAGTACGGCCTGGGGATAGTCTGCGGGAGGGGTGTTCTGTCTCGGCATTCATAGATGTTAGTGAATATGCCTAAAAATAGAAACCTATGAATCAATGGCTTGGCCGCAGATCAGGGCAAGACGGCCAAAAAATTCGCATAGATAGACGATTTATGGGAAAAGATAAATATCTATGAATAAATTGGAGCAAGCGGTGACTGGCCCTTAGCGATGCCGGCCCACGAATGGAGCGCGAGCCAGCGGTTTGAGGGGGAGGGGGCAGGGCCCGGCGCGCGGGCGGCAGCCACTCCCCATGGCGGGCGGCGGGGCGGCAACGCCCTTCCGCCGGTCTTCAGATTTCAGAGCTTCAGAAGAAGTAAGTCAGGCCCACGCTGAAGCTGCGCGGCAGGGCGGGCGACACCACGTTGGCGTTGATCGCGCCGTCGTAGTAGGCCTTGTCGAAAACGTTCTTCACGCCCGCGGTGATGCGGTAGTTGGAGCCGGCATAGCCGATCGACAGGTCCGCCACGGTGTAGGCGGGCAGGGTGAAGGGGTACGAGCCGACCTGCTCGCTCACGTAACGGGCGCCGGCGCCCAGGGTGATCTGCGGCATCTGCGGCAGCTTGTAGGTGGCCCACAGGGCCAGCGTGTGGCGCGGCGTGAGGTTCAGCGGCAGGCCCACGATGGCGGCGTTGTTGTCGCGCGTGACCTTCGTGTCGGTATAGGTGTAGGCGCCCGTCAGCTTCAGGCTGCGCAGCAGTTCGGCGCCCACTTCCAGCTCCAGCCCGCGTGCGCGCTGCTCGCCGGTCTGCACGCTGAAGCCGGTGTTGGCCGGGTCGGCGGTGGTGACGTTGCGGCGCTTGAGGTCAAAGAGCGCCAGCGCCCCGGTGAGCCCGCCGCCGGGTGCCTCGTACTTCAGGCCCGCTTCCCATTGCTTGCCGGTCTCCGGCGCGAAGGGCGAGCCGCCGAAGCTGGTTCCCGACACGGGCAGGAACGATTCGCCGTAGCTGGTGTAGGCGGCCCATCCGGGCGTGAATTCGTACACCAGCCCGGCCGACAGGGTGGTGGCGGAATCCTTCTGGCGCGTCTGCCGGTTGGCCAGGCGGTCGTCGATCTGGTTGTCCGACCAGTCGCGGCGCAGCCCGACCAGGGCCGTCCATTGCGGGTTGAACTTGATCTGGTCCTGCGCGTACAGGCCCATCACGCTGAGCTTTTCAGGCGCGTTGCTGGTGTAGGCGGCCGGGCAGGTGGTGGCCGCGCCGTACACCGGATTGAACAGGTCGAGCGCGCCGATGGTGCAGCGCCGCTGGCCTTGCCAGCTGTGGCTGGTGCGTGCGTCCAGCCCGGTCACCAGGCGGTGCTGCACGCCCAGGGCGGCAAACTGCGACAGCAGCGAGGTGTCGGTGGCCAGCATGTCGTCATCCAGGTACTGGCGTGTGGCCTGCCGGTTCTGCAGGCGCTGATTGGACTGCAGCGCCAGGTTGGAGACGAAGTTGCCGTTGCCCTTCTCGGACTCGTAGCGCACGTTCTGGCGCAGCGTCATCTGCGGCGAGAAGCGGTGCTCCAGCGCGTAGCCGACCGAGGTGCTTTCGATGTCGTAGCCGCCGAAGCTCGGGTCGCCCGTGTACAGCGTGGTCCGCACGGGACCGTTGCGGTTGGGCAGCACCGTGCCGTAGGGCGTGATGCCCTGCTGGCGCATCCAGTTGCTCTGGCTGTAGGTGGCGAACAGCACCAGATCGGTCTGCGCGCCCAGGTCCAGCGACAGCGAGGGCGCGATCCAGCGGTCGCGGCGATAGACGAAGTCGGTCGGATCGTCGCTGTTCGAGACCTGGGCGTTGATGCGGAACGCCGCCTTGCCCGACTCGTTCAGCGGGCGGTTGATGTCGGCCTGCAAGGTGCGCTGGCCGAAGCTGCCCACCTCCACGCCCACTTCGCTCAAAGCATCGCGCTTGGGCCGCTTGCTGATGGCGTTGACGATGCCGCCGGGCTGCACCTGGCCGTATAGCACCGAGGCCGCGCCCTTGAGCACCTCGAAGCGCTCGTAGCCGTAGGGCGTGAGGCGCGTCCACATGCCGGGGCTTTGCACCAGGCCGTCGATGAGGATGGATTCGGTGGAGCGAAAGCCCCGGATGTTGATGTCGTCGAAGCCGCGCCGCCCGAAGTTGACCGGGCTCACGCCGGCCACGGTCTGCAGCGCCTGCTGCAGGTTGGCGATCTGGCGTGACTCCATCTGCTCGCGCGTGACCACGCTCACCGACTGCGGGGTTTCCAGCCGGCGCATGGGCGCCTTGCCGGCCGTCTGGGCTTCCACCGGGGCGAAACCCACGTCCTTTTCCGTGCTGGCGTTGATGCGCACTTCCTGCAGTTGCGGCGTCACGTCCGCGCTGGCCTGGGCCATGGCGGCCTGCGACAGGCACAGCGCCAGCGGCGTGAGTGCGCAGCGGCACAGGGTGCGTGCGGGGGAGCGGGCCAGTGAAGGGCTCAGGAAAGGGCGCAGGAAAGCGGTGGCGTGGGCAGGCGAGTGCGCCGCGTCGGAACGGGTGTAGACCATGGAAATGCGGGAGAGGAGGGGCGAGGAAGAGGCCGACGGCCAGCCGGAAGGCCACCGGAAAATGCGATGGAAAAGAAACGGATCCATTTGATTAAGAATAATTATCATTCAAATTGATGTGAAAACGGGCGAGGCGGGCAGAGGCGCCGGCTATCGGCTGGCTTTCTGCAGGTTTTCAGCCGGCATGCGGCATGCGTGCGCGTGACGCGCCTGCACCCGCTGGCAGAGCCTGCCCGCGCGGTCTTGCGGCCGCCTCAGCCGCCTTGTGCCTGCAACAGCAGTGCTAGCGTGGAGAGCGCTGCCAGCAGCGGTCCGCGGTCGGCCGACCGCAGGTGCCCGCCCAGGCTTTCGAGCAGCGCGGCGCCGCGGTCCAGGCCGCCTTGCCGTAGCTGCCGGGCCTGGGACTGCGCGCGCGCGTCCAGTCCGCCTGGCTGGTGGCGCAGGCCCTGGCGCAGCCACTGGGCCAGCGATTGCAGGGTTTCGTCGAGCAGGGCCTGCACGGGCGTGGGCGCATCGGCGCAGGTGCGCAGCGCCAGCGGCTGGGCGGCTGGTGGCTCGATCTGCGGCACCACGGCGCGCTGGTGGGTGAGCAGGGCCAGCGGCTGCATGACCGCCTCGCCGCCGCGCAGCGCCACCGGCCCGGCCACCGCGCGCAGCGGCCCCCATTCGCCCGCCAGCGCGCGGGCCAGCGCGTCCACGGCGCCCGGCGCGGTCGCACGGTGCGGCAGCGCAAGGTGCAGTGCAGGCCCGGCGTCCTCGTGCTGCGCGTCCACGATGCGCGCATGCAGCACCTGCTCGGCGGCATCCCACTCGCAGTCCTGCACCTGCATGCCGCCTTCCAGCGCCACCACATGCAGCGCGCCCGATGCCCCGCTGGCCGCGCCTGTGGCGGCCTGGCGCGGCTGCACGAAATCGGGCAGCGCGGCGCGCAGGCGCTCGCGCAGCGCTTGCACGCTGGCTTGGCGCAAGGGCGGGGCCAGCTCGTCCCAGGCCGCGGGCGAGAGCGGCATCACGCCGGTCTGGCGCGCCCCGGCGGTGATGTCGATGAGGCCGTTGGCGCGGCGCGTGGCGGTCTTGGTGATGACCTGCCCGGTCGCGATCTGCCGCAGCGGAAACCCCGCCACGCGCCTTCCGGCGAGGGCCTGCGCGGGTCCGCCGGCGCCTTCGCCGCGCGGCCATTGGCGTTCCAGCACCGTCACGGTCTGCGTGTCCGGATCGGCGAAGAGCACGTTGGCGCCTTCGGCCGCTGCATCGGACCAGAGCGCGGCGCCCAGCGAGACGAGCTTGATGTGGTCCAGCGCGACCTCGCCCTTCACGCCCGCGCCCAGGATCTGGCTGGCATGCAGCGCGGGGCGTGCTGCCCCCGTCCTGTCCGCGGCCGCGGCCTCGGCGTGAACCGCGGCACGCGGGCGCGCCCACAGCTCGGCCGCCACGGCCAGCAGGCGCAGCGGATCGTGCCGGCTGCTGCGGGCCTGCAGCGATTGCAGCAGCAGCCACAGCTCCGCGATGCCGTCGTCCACCCAGCGCCAGCCCAGGGCCTGCGCCTGCACGCGCAGCGCTTCGAAACGCGCTGCCAGGGCCATCGTGGGCTGGGCCGATCCGTCGAGCCACAGCGACAGCAGCACCGCATCGAGCGCCTCGCGCAGGCGCAGCGCCTCGGGGGACTGCAGGTGCGCGGGTGCCGCCGCGGTGCCGCTGCCGCCATCGGTGCCGGCACCGGCCTGCCCGGGGCCCGCGCGCGGGGGCACTTCCACCATGGTTTCGTCGCCGCCCGCGGGCAGATCGCCCGCGGCGCGGAACGCCCACAGCGCCACCACGACATGCGCGCAGCCGCTGCCCTGCTGGCAGTCGCAGCGCGCATGCACGAGCGAGCTGCGCGAAAAGAACCGCACGGTGCACATCGGCAACCGGGCCGTGGGCGGCGAGGCGTGGCCCTGCCACGGCTGCACCGCCACCACGGGGCGCGAGGCCGCCAGCCGCGCGGCCTGCTCCAGCACCGAGGGCGCCACGCTGGCCGACACCGCCGCGTCGTCGAAATGCGCGGGGCTCCAGGCGCCCCCCGATTCCGTGGGCGGCGCTGCGGCTGTGGACGCATCGACCGCAGGGGCGTTCGCCGTGCCGTACCGTTGTTGATAGGCCAGCACCAGCATCACGCGGTGGCGGCACATGCCACTCGCGGCGCAGGTGCATGCGGCATCGCGCAGCGTGCGGCCCGGCGGCAGGCGCGTGCGCGCGCCGTCGTCGAATTCCGCGCGCACGGTGCCGTCGGGTTCGGTCTCCAGCCGTGGCAGCACCTGGGCCGCCACGTCCTTTTGCGCGCGCTTGACGAAGCCCGCGTTGGCCAGCGCCGTCAGCGCCTCCGGGGTGAGTTCGAGCAGGTCGGCCCGCAGCGGTGCGTTCATGCCTGCACCTTTTCGGCCAGCCAGCCCGCGAGCTGGCCCGGGGTCATGGCGCCGACCTGCGCGCCTTCCTTCACGAGGCGCGCGGCCATCTCGCGGTCGTAGGCGGGCTCGGCCTGCGCGTCGAGCGCTGCCAGGCCCAGCACCTTCGCGCCCGCGCCGGTCAGCGCCTTCACGCGGCGCACGAGTTCTCCGGGGTCGCCGCCCTCGTAGAAATCGCTCACCAGCACGACGATGGTGCGGGCCGGGTTGGCGACGAGCGATTGCGCATAGGCCACGGCCCGGGCGATGTCGGTGCCGCCGCCCAGCTGCACTTTCATGAGCAGCTCCACCGGATCGGACACATCGGCCGTGAGGTCCACCACCTGCGTGTCGAAGGCCACCAGCCGCGTGCGCATGCCCGGCAGCTGCCAAAGGCAGGCGGCCATCACCGCGCTGTGGATGACGGAGTCCACCATCGACCCGCTCTGGTCGATGAGCAGCACGATGTCCCACGGCTCGGCATGCCGCCGCGTGCGGCTGATGAAAATGGGCCGCTCCACGTAGAGCTTGCCGCGAGCCGCGTCCCAGCGCCGCAGGTTGGCCTGCAGGGTGCGCCGGAAGTCGAAGTTGCGCGCCACTTTCATGCGCGAGAGGCGGCGCCGGTCGCGGCTGCCGCTGAACGCCTGGCGCACTTCGGTGGCGAGCTTTTCCATGATGCGCCGCACCACCTCGGCCACGAGCCGGCGGGCGGCGGCCAGCACCTGCGGGTTCATGAGGTGCTTGGTATGCAGCACCGCGCGCAGCAGCGATTCGGACGGCTCGATGCGCTCCAGCACCTCCAGGTTGGTCACCACTTCGTCGATGCCGTAGCGCTCCACCGCATCGCGTTCCAGCCGCTCGATCACTTCCTTGGGAAAGAGCGTGTGGATGGTGTTGATCCAGTCCGGCGTGCTGAGCGCCGAGGGCCCCAGGCCCGCGCTGCGCTCGCCGCGCTCGGCGCGATCGCTGTCGCGGCCGTAGAGCCATTCGAGCGCTGCATCGGCTGCCTGCGCGGCATCGCCGAGCGCGCCGCACGCGGGTTCCGCCGGCTCGCCGAGCAACAGGCGCCAGCGCTGAAGGGGGTCGGGGATGGTCAGCGGTGTCATGCAGGGGCTCCGGTGCCGGCGTCGATGCCCCATGCGGCCAGCCGCGCCGCGGCCGCGGCTTCGCCGGCGCGCGCGCGGGCCAGTGCTTCGGGGGGCAGGGCGCCCGGGGTGGCGGCCGTGAGGGTGCGGCGCGGCAGATGCTGCGCGCCGTGCAGCGACAGCACCTGCCCGGCGAGTTGGCCCCGCTCGCGCGGCGGAAGCCAGGCGAAGGCGGCCCGCAGCGCCGGCAGGGCCTGCACGAAGTCTTCGTCGTCCAGCGCCCGGATGCGGCGGTCCATGCCGGCGGCGAAGGCGGGTTCGGTGGCGAGCGCCTCGCGCGCCAGCGCCAAAAGGCCGGCGAGGGCGTCGCCCAGCGTGGCGGCGGTCATGGCGGCGAGCAGGTCCATGGCTTCCTCCACGCCGGCCTCGGGGGTGGCGGCACCGTCGCCCTGCGCGCCACCGCCCAGGCGGCCCGACAGCGCCAGCACCGCGCCCAGCGCCGCGCCGCGGCTGACCGGTGCGGCCTGCGGGTCGGCCGCCTTGCGCTGCCATACCGCGAGGGCGCGCGCGGGTTCCAGCGCGAGCGGATGGGGCGTGCCGTCTTCCAGGTCGGCCAGTGTGTCGGCGACGATGCGCTGCAGCGCGCGGTGGCCGCGCAGATGGTCTTCGGTGTCGGCGGTGGCCACCGCGGCGGGGGCTTCAAGCAGCCAGAGCGCGCGGTCGAAGCCGGCCTCCACTGAGACGCGCAGCACGGGTGCGCCGGCCATGCCGAGCATCTGGCCGTGGCGCAGCAGCGTGTGCAGCAGCCCCAGCGCGGGGGCCAGCACCTCGAAACGCGGCTCCTGCGCGATGGCGTCGCCGATGTCCCGCAGCAGCCCGTCGCTCAGGTCCGCAAGGCCGGCCCAGGCCGCGCTGTTCAGGCCTTCGGCCAGCGGCGCGATGCGCCCGCGTGCCTGGCGCAGGCGGTCTTCCAGGCGCGCCCGCGCGGCGTCTTCCAGCGTGGCGCCCCAGGCGCCCGCCTCGATGAGCGCGGCCTGCTGCTCCAGCGGTTCGCTGAGGCTCCAGGCCTCGCCGCGTTCGCCCGACAGCGCCATCGCCGGGCCGCGCGTGCGCACCACGCCCGGCAACTGCAGCAAGGCCAGCCGGTGCAGCACGCGGCTGCGGGCGCGGTCGCCTTCCTTCAGCAGGTCGAGCGTGACGGTGCCGCGCAGCGGCAGGCCCTGCGCGGCCAGCTCGGCCCGCACGGCCGCGACCAGCGGCGGCTGCGGCGTGCCCGGTGCGAGGCGGCCCGCCGTGTCGCCGGCCAGCACGTCCATCGCCTGCACCAGCACCGGGGCGGTGCCGGCGCGCAGCGGGCCGCGGTAGGTCCAGGGCAGGGGGGCGTCGAGCGCCTCTTTCACCAAGGCGCCCGCCAGGGCGTCGAGCCAGTCCGAGCGCAGCGGCTGGCGGTGCCCCCGCAGCCGCGCCAGCCCCAGCGCGCGCGCATGCACGGCCATCAGGTCGGCGGTGGAGGCGCTCAGCTGGCGCTCGCGCAGGCGCTGCACCACGCCGCGCAGCAACTCGCGGGCCGCGCCCTCGGCCCCGTGCTCCCAGAGCCACTGGTAGTACTGCGGCGACGGCATGCCCGACGCATAGCCCGCGAAGGCATCGAGCCGCCGGAAGGTGTAGGGCACGATGTAAGAGCCAAATCGTGCCGATGCCTTAGTGGTAATTGGTTGATTTGCTATATTTTTGATAGTATCTTCAGGGCCTTCCGCGGGCTGCGGCGTCTCCGGCTCGCCGGTGGGCATCCCGCGCCAGAGCCGCGCGAGCGCGGGTGCGTGGTAGCCGCCGCACACCACCAGCACGGCGCCGCGGTCCTGCGCCATGGCCCAGGCGATCCAGCGCGCCATCATCTGTTCGCGCGCCTGGTTGCCGAGCGAGCCCGTCTCCCCCTCGCCGCGCAGGTGGCCGAAGTACGTGGACAGGCGCAGCGCCAGGCCATCGACGTCGTCCCGTCCGGCCTGCGCATCCTCCTGGCCTGCGTCTTCGAAGAGGTGGTCCCAGAGCGCGTCGCGGCCCTGCACCGCGAGCTTGTCTGCCAGCGCGCGCTCGTAGGCCTCGGCCCGCGCCTGGTGCTCGGCATCGGCCGCATCGGCATAGCGGTTTTCGAGATGGGCGAATGCGTCGTGCCAGGCGGGCAGGTCGATGAAGCGCACCTGCGCGCCGGCTTCGCGCCCGGCCTGCAGCGCCTGCCATTCGGGCGAGTGATCGGCGAACGGCGTCCACGATCCGCGGTGCGTACCGCCGCGCGCCAGGTAGCTGTAGATCGCCACCGGCAGGCGGTGCGGCAGGTAGAGCTCGTCCAGCCGGTCGTTGAAATCCGCGGGCCCCTCGATCAGCACGAAGGCGGGCCGCAGCGCCCGGATGCGCGCCGCCACCAGCCGCGCACAGGCGGGGCTGTGGTGGCGCACGCCGAGGATGACGGGGTCGGCGGGCGGCGCCGTGCCGGCCTTCACGGCAGCCGGTGGCGCGCTTCGTAGTACGCGCGCCAGTGCCCGCCCGTGCGCTTGGCGGCCTTTTGCTCGAAATAGCGGCGCAGCTTGGCGCGGTCGTCGGCGTTGTCCTTGACGATGGTGCCGGCGATGCAGTCCACGAGATCGGCGGGCGAGCCCTCGCGCCGCTCCAGGAACCAGGCGCGCACGCCCACCGCGTGGGCCACGTTCACGGCCTCGGCGGTGGACATCACGGCGCTCAGGCGGTCCATGGCCGCATCGGGCGGCGCGCCGCGCTGGCCGTCGGCCGGTGCACCGCGCAGGTCTCGGAAGGTGGAAACGAGCAGCTCCAGCACCGGCGCCGGCACCGCGTGCGGGATGCCGCTTTGCGCGAGCAGCCGCGCGCTGGCGTCCTGCACGAGCGACAGCTCCCGGTCGAAGTCGAGGATCGGGAAGACGGTCTCGAAGTCGAAGCGGCGCTTGAGCGCGGCGCTCATCTCGTTCACGCCGCGGTCCCGTGTGTTGGCCGTGGCGATGATGTTGAAGCCCTCGCGGGCGTAGAGCATGGCGTGTTCGCCCGCCAGCTCGGGCACCGCCATCACGCGGTCGGAGAGCATGCCCAGCAGGCAGTCCTGCACCTCCAGCGGCGCGCGCGTGATCTCCTCGAACCGCACGATGCGTCCCTGCTGCATGCCCTGGTAGAGCGGTGCGGGCACGAGCGCGCGCGGGCTGGGGCCTTCGTTGATGAGCAGGGCGTAGTTCCAGCCGTACTTGATCTGGTCCTCGGTGGTTGAGGCGCCGCCCTGGATGGTCAGCGTGGAGACGCCCGAGACGGCCGCGGCGAGCAGCTCCGACAGCAGCGACTTGGCCGTGCCGGGCTCGCCCACGAGCATCAGCCCGCGGCCGGTGGCCAGCGTGACCAGCATGCGTTCGATGCTTGCCACGGGCGCGACGATCTTGGGGGCGATGCCCAGTGCCGCATCGCCCAGGATGAAGGCGCGCGCGGCGCGCAGGCCCAGCGACCAGCCGGGCGGGCGCGGGTCCGTGTCCTGTGCGCGCAGGCGCTCCAGCTCCGCGGCATGGAGGATTTCGGAAGGCGGCCGCTGCAGCGGGACACCCGCGGTTGCGGCTTCGCCGGGAGGTGGTGTTTTGCGGGAGATGGCCATGGTGCGGTCGGTCAGGGATGGGAAAGGCAGGGGGCAGCCATGCGATGGCCGGTCAGGCGCGAAGCCCCTCCATGTCGCGGATCAGCTCGCTGGCGGAGATGGCGTCCAGGCGGCCGATGGGCTCGGCATTCTGCAACTCGCCCCAGGCGGAAGGCTTGCCCACCTGCACCTCGCCCAGCTCCTGCTCGGGGTACTCGTCCACCATGCCCACGATGATGCCGGGGTCCAGGTGCAACTCGATCACGTGGGCGGCCCCCAGCGGCTTGGTGAAGTACCAGATGCCGCCGCCGTCCTGCGCCTGACCGCGGCGCCAGCCCTTGTTGACCAGGCCCAGCACGCGGCCCGTGGGCACCTTGGCTTTGGTCCAGCGCGAGAGCTTGATGTCGGCCTTCTCCGCCTCGGTCAGCGTGTAGGTGTCGCGGCCGATCTGCGGGAACGGCTGCAGCAGCTCGTAGTCCGCGAAGATCTGGCCGAAGGCCGCGGCGTCTTCGGGCGACAGTTCCAGCGCATGCGGAACGCCGATGCGCACCTGCGCGCCCTCCGGGATATCGAACGGGTCGTCCTCGGCCGTGGTGGTGCTGCCGTCTTCCGCCACGCGAAAGCAGGCCGCGAGCCGGCCGCCGTAGCTGCCGCCATCTGGCACCTCGTACACGCCCCAGACCAGGCGCTGCACGATGTGGCGCACGAGCGGGTGGCCGGCGAGGAAGGTGCGGAATACCTCCGGCGTCCAGCGCCGGCGCGCGCACATGGCCACCTCCAGGCGCAGCAACTGCTGGCTGGCGATGGTGCGCGCGTCCTTCTTGAGCAGCTTGAAGCGCTCCACGGCCTGTGCCGAGAGGTCGGGGTCGTCGGTCTTCTTCGGCTTGGGCAGGTCCGGCAGGCGCGCGCCGTCGCTGCCGTCCCCCGAGACCTCGCGCACATAGGGTTTGAGCGTCTCGTCGAAGCCCACTTTGAACGCCCTCGGACCGAAGTCGAGCCGCAGCGTGCCCTGCGCATCCAGGCCCAGGTCGGGCGCGAGGCGGTCCTCCAGTTCCTCGGGGCTCAGGCCCCGCGCCTCGGCGATGGCGGCGATCTTCTCGCGGGCCTTGTCCTGCAGGCCCTTGAACTTGATCTTCTGTGCGATGCCGTTGAGCAGCATCAGCGCGACGTCGGTGCCGATCTGCGCGAGCACGTCCAGCCCCGTGACGGCGCGCGCATGGGCCGACTCGCCGGGCCAGGCGCGGATGAAGGGCGTGAGCCGGCGGGCGGTGTCGTCGGTGCCCAGCAGGCCCAGCGCGGTCAGCGCCCAGCCGTCCTTCGACGGGCCGCCCGCTTCGAGCCAGGCGCCGAACGCATCCCATGCGAAATCGGCCAGCGAATCGGGCGTGCAGGCCTCGCGCACCACGGCGATGCCGGCATACACCTCCTCGCTCGTGGGGAAGGTCAGCATCTGGCCGAGCGCGTCGAGCGCTTCGTCGGGCAGCGCCTTGCCACGGCCCGGGCCGTCCTGCAGCACCGGGCGGCGCCAGCCGCGTGGCTGCCAGAATTCGGGCAATTTGGCGCGCTTGGTCGGGAAGCGGTCCAGCGGGCTTTCGTCGAGCACGGTGCGCAGCGCCTGCAGGACCGCATCGTCACCGTAGCGGCCGGCCACCTCCATCAGGAGGGCCCCGTGGCCTTGCGCATGCAGCAGCCGCAGGGAGGCGCCCGCGCAGTCGCGCGCCTCGCCCGCTTTGCCCAGGGCCGGCGCGATGAGCGCACAGGCCGCGTGCTCGGGGTATTTCAGCAGCCAGGCGCGGCCGGTGTCGCGCGTGGTCTTGAGCTTGGCGAACGCGCGCGCGGCCGTGGGGGCGATCTCCACGGCACCGTAGTGCATCGCCCAGGCCAGGTTCTCGGCCGGCTTCGCGCGCACCATGGCGGTGAGCGCCGGCAGCGCGGGCAGGCCCAGCTTGGCGATCGCATGGCCCACGCCGTAGCCCTCGGCCTCGCCCGCCACGGCATTCCAGAACGGCACGGCGAGCGCTGGAGGCAGCGTGGCCGCAGCCACGCAGTCGAAGGAATACCAGTAGTAGCGCTCGCGCTTGCGCTCGGCCAGCATGGCGCGCCAAGCCGCGATGAGCGCGTCGGCGTCTCCCGCCCGGATGGCGCGCGCGGCGTCCTCGGCCAGGGGGGCGAGCTGCTTTTTCCTGTTCGTGTCGAAGCCCAGCAGATCCACCATCTCCAGCACGTCCTGCGCCGCTTTCGCAAAGCGGTTGAGATGCCAGGAGTTGAGACGCTGCGCCTCTTCGCGTTCGCCCGGCGCCCATTCCTCGACGGGGGCCAGCGGCAGCGGCTCCAGCGCCAGCGCCGCCGCGGTCTTGCGCGCGGTCTTCGCAAGCCAGGGCGGATCGGCGAGCACGGCCGGCAATTCTTCGCGGGCGGCCACCTCGGCCGGACCGGTGAGGAGGGCCAATTGCCGGTCCACGGCGGCCTGCGCGGCGGCATCCAGCCAGGGGCGCAGCAGCGGCACGCTCTGCCCGTGCGCACGCAGCAGGCGCGAGAGCATGGGCGTGAGCAGGCCGGCGTCCTTTCCATCCGCGGCCACCAGCCGCGAGAGGGCCGCGATCGCCGCGAGCGGCCAGCGGTCCGCTGCCAGGGACAGGCGCGCCAGCGCGCCCTTGGAGCTGCTGGCGGCCTTGGCCAGCGCATGCACGGCCTCGGGCGTGCCGAGCGTGGCCAGCGCTTCGCCGGCGGCCTCCTCGGCGGCCCCGCGTTCCAGCACCGCCACCGCGCCGGTGCCGCGTTCGCGCACGGCCGTCGCCACCATGCGCCGGTTGCCCCAGAAGCCCTCGGAGTAGCCCAGCCGCGTCTTCGCGGCCAACGCGATCGCGGCGGGGTCGGTGGCCGTGAGCATCAGCCAGTGCAGGGTGTCGGGCACCTCCTTCTCGGCGGCGAGCCGGTGCGCCAGCGCGTCGGAAACCGCCGGCCGGTCGGGCAGCAGCAGCGCCATCGCCGGCTGCCGGCTCGGATGCAGGGAGGGCAGGGCGGCCTCGATGCGGTCCGCGCAGGCTTCCCACTCGGCCTGTGGCGCGGCAGCAAGATGGCGGCGGAAGGCTTCCTCGCCCTGGCCCAACGGCCCGCGCCATCCGTTGCTCATCGCGCGGGTCACGGTGGTGGACAGGTGCGCACGGCGCTTCTTGGTGGTCGAGTCGTAATCGTTGGTCGTCTCCAGGCGCTGCGCTGCCATGAGGATGTCGACGGCCCCGGGCAGTCCGTACTGCGCCACGAGGTAGTCCACGATGGCGGCAGCCGGTTCGTTCTCGCCGTAGTAGCCCGAACTGGCCAGGGCCAGCGCGAGGAGTGCCGTGTCGGCCTCTGCATCGGCCTCGGCCGTGGGCCGGGCGAGGCGGTCGATGGTGCGCTGCAGCGGATCGCGCAGGGGCGCATCGGTGGCGGGCAGGTCGACGAGGAAATCGCAGTTGCTGCGCACGCGCTGCCATGCCTGGGGCAGTGCAGCGGCTTTCGCTTCCTGGGGGAAACGGCGCGAGGCATAGGCCTCGCGCTCCATCTGGGACGGCAGGCGCACGGGGTCGCCCTGGGCCAGCCAGGGCGGCACCGCCCCGGGCTCGCCGTCACCGGCCGGGGCATCGGTGGGCGCAGCGGCCGGCAGGGTGGTCTCGGCCGCAGCGGCCGCGTCGGCGAGCAGGGCCTGGGCGAGGGCGGTCGCGCGCTTGCCGACCTGCGCGGTCGTGCCCCAGCCCGTCAGCAGGCTTTCGGATTTCAGGCGCTCGAACGCCATCGAGGCGCCCTGGTCGCTCACGCCGTGCTGGCGCTTGAGCACCGCGGCCGAGAACACGTCTTCCACCTTCACCGCACCCTCGGCCAATTGCGTGCAGAAGGCTGTGAAGACGCGATCGCACTGCGCATCCAGGCTTTCCGCCGGGGCGGGCGCCGGTGCAGAAGCGCTGGCGGTTGCGGAGCGCCCGGCACCATCCGTGGCCGCCTGCCTGGAAGCGGCCTGGGGCGCGGGCGCCTTGGCGGGCGCTGGCGAGGCACCGATGGCGGCGCCCGGTGCCACACCGACTTCGCTGTAGCCCTTGTTCGTTTTCTCGGTGACCAGCTTGGTCAGCGCCGCCGAGGCCTTCGCGGCGTCGGCGAACGATTTGGTCTGGCTCTGGCCGGCCGTGCCGATGCGGCCCCACCGGATGTTCAGGTCGGAGCCGGAGGGCTCGATCTCCCAGAATTTGCTGGAGTTTCCTTCGATCAGTTCGAAACGGCGCATGGGGTCGGGTGTCCTTTCGCAAACGGGTCTTGGGGGATGGCCGGCGGCCGCGGTCCGGGCCGCGGAGCCGGTCGAAAAAGTCAGGCGCTGCCCGGCGGCAGGCCGGTGCGCTGCGCGGGCGGGGCATGGCCTGCGGCGTCCGCAGGGGGGCCCGCGTCCGCCGCGGCGGATGCGGCTTCCTGCCGCTCCTTGGCCATCTGTTCCACCAGTTGCTGGCGCCCTTGTCGCGCCACGGCGATGAACTTCTCCTGGTTCTTGTGGTGCGGGTACATGCGGTTGGCCAGGTCGATGTTGTGTTGGCGGAATCGGTCCGCCACGCGCTGGGCCTCTTGCGCCGGCAGGCCCATGAGTTCCAGCACCGTGCGGGCGGTCTTCAGGCTGGACTCGAACAGCTCGCGCTCGACGTGCTCCACGCCCAGATCGCGCAGCGCGTTCCAATGGCTGATGTTGCGGGCGCGGGCCACGATTTTCAACTGCGGAAAGTGAGCGCGCGCCAACGCGGCGATCTTGACGGACTGGCTCGTGTCGTCCACTGCGATGACCAGGATGCGGGCCTGCGCGGCCCCTGCGATGCGCAGGAGCTCCAGGCGCGTGGCGTCGCCGTAGAACACGCGGTAGCCGAAGGTGTGGGCCACCTCCAGCATCTCCACGCTGTGGTCCAGCACGGTGGTCGGAACGGCTTGCAGCAGCATGGTGCGCGCGACGATCTGCCCGTAGCGCCCGAAGCCCGCGATGATGACCGGCGCCTCCTGCGGCTCGGAGATCTCCGCCGCGGCCGGCACATCGGTCTTGAGCCGCGCATAGCGGCGCAGCAGCACACGGTCCAGCAACACCAGCAACAGCGGCGACAGCAGCATCGACAGGGCCACGGCGCCGATCAGCAGCGACGCGGTTTCGGCCGGCAGCGCGCCCGCCGTCGATGCCGCCTGGAACACGACGAACGCGAACTCGCCCCCCTGCGCCAGCAGCAGCGTCATCACGGGCCGCTCCTGGTACGGCGTGCCGGTCACGCGCGCCAGCGCGTAGATCACCACGCCTTTGATGACCAGAAAACCGAGCAGCACCAGGGCCATCAACCCGGGCGAGCGCATCAGCACGCCGAAGTCGATGGACATGCCCACGGCCATGAAAAAGAGCCCCAGCAGCAGGCCCTTGAAGGGCTCGATATCGGCCTCCAGCTCGCGCCGGTATTCGCTGTCGGCCAGCAGCACGCCGGCGAGGAAGGCGCCCAGCGCCATCGACAGGCCCACGATCACCATCAGCCAGGCGATGCCCACCACCAGCAGCAGCGAGGCGGCGGTGAAGATCTCCGGCGTCCTGCTCTTGGCGATCCAGCGCAGCACCGGGCGCAGCAGCAGCCGCCCGCCCAGGACGATGCCGCCCACCACGCCCACGATCTTGCCCGCCTCCAGCAGCAAGTCGGGCGTGGCATGGGGTGCGGCCTCGGCCGCTGCGGCAGCGCCCAGCAGCGGCAGCAGCGCCAGGATGGGAATGGCCGCCACGTCCTGGAACAGCAGGATCGAGAACGCCTTTTGCCCGCTGTCGGTGCGCATCAGGTTGCGCTCGTTGAGCGACTGCAGCGCGATGGCCGTGGACGACAGCGCCAGCCCCAGCGCGCCCACCAGCCCCACGCGCCAAGGCAGGCCGCAGGCCCACGCCGCCAGCCACAGCAGCGCCGCGCACCCCAGCACCTGCGCGCTGCCCAGCCCGAAGATCGGACGCCGCAGGCTCCACAGCCGGCTGGGCTGCAGCTCCAGGCCGACGAGGAAGAGCATCAGCACCACGCCGAACTCGGCGAAATGCAGGATGTCCTGCACGTTGCTCACCAGGCCCAGGCCCCAGGGGCCGATGGCGATGCCGGCGGCGAGGTAGCCGATGATCGCCCCCAGCCCCAGCGCCCGCGCGATGGGCACGGCGAGCACGGCCGCGCCCAGGTAGAGGAAGCCGTAGGTGAGCCAGGTGGGTGCGTGGGCCATGGAGAAGGAATGGGGTGGAGAGAGAGGCGGTGAAGGGACCTCGGCAATTTTGCATCGGTAAGATCGGCGGCTCCCGATCCTTTCATCTTCTTTCCTTTCTTTTCCGGCGGACCCATGGACCTGCACACCTGGCTGGCATTTTTGGCGGCGGCTTGCCTCATCGCGATCTCGCCGGGCTCCGGCGCCGTGCTGTCCATGAGCCATGGGCTCACCTACGGCGTGCGAAAGACGGGCGCCACCATCCTCGGGCTGCAGCTGGGGCTGCTGCTGATCCTGGTGATCGCCGGGGCGGGCGTGGGCTCGCTGCTGCTGGCATCCGAGACGGCGTTCAGCGCGGTCAAGATCCTGGGCGCGTGCTACCTCATCTACATCGGCATCGCCCAATGGCGCTCGGGCGATGCGTCGTCCCTGCCGGGCGGGGAGGCCGCGCCGGCCGGGCCGTGGCAAAAGCGCTGCCTCACGGGCTTTCTGACCAACGCCACCAACCCCAAGGGCATCATCTTCATGGTCGCCGTGCTGCCCCAGTTCATGACCGACACACGCCCACTGTGGACGCAACTGCTCGCCATGGCGGCCACCATGGTGGCGGTGGACATGGCCGTCATGCACGGCTATGCCGCGGGCGCCAGTGCGCTGCGCCGCCTGCTGCGCAACGCCCGCGCGGTGCGCGCGCAGAACCGCGTGTTCGGCGGCCTGTTGATGGCCGTGGGCACGGGGCTCTTCTTCGTCAAGCGCGGGGCCCAGCACGGCTGAATTCGTTTGCTATTAAAAATATAGCAATATGCCCTAGTGGAATATGCGCTGGAGGGGTTTTTGACGCATACTCCCCAGCCCGGCCCCGGGCGGCGCTACCATCGCCCCCGCCAATCCAACTTTTGACCCCCAGGAGGCGTGCATGCCAGTGATCGCAGTGGCCAATCCCAAGGGCGGCGTGGGCAAATCCACGCTCGCCACCAACATCGCCGGCTATTTCGCCAGCCAGGGCCACGCCGTGGTGCTGGGCGACGCCGACCCGCAGCAGTCGTCCCAACTGTGGCGCGGGCTGCGGTCCCCGGCCGTTCGGCCCATCGGCGACTGGCCCGTGCAGCCCGACGCCATCAGCCGCCCGCCCAAGGAGGCCACCCACGCCGTGCTGGACACGCCCGCGGGCCTGCACGGCGCGCAGCTCAAGTCGGTGCTCCAGCTGGCCGACAAGGTGATCGTGCCGCTGCAGGCCAGCGTGTTCGACATCTTCGCCATCCGCGGCTTCCTGGACGAGCTGGCCCAAAGCCGCCATGCGGCGAACGTGCAGATCGGCATCGTCGGCATGCGGGTCGATGCCCGCACCATCGCGGCCGACAAGCTGGGCGAGTTCGTCGAAAGCCTGTGCCTGCCGGTGCTGGGCCGGCTGCGCGACACGCAGAACTACATCCATCTGGCCGCGCAGGGCCTGTCGGTCTTCGACGTCTCGGCCAGCCGCGTGGCGCGCGACCTGGAGCAGTGGCAGGGCATCTGCGACTGGCTCGATCAGTAGGCCGGCGCGCGCGGCTGTCGCGCGCCCGACAACGCGCACGGCCCGCCCCGGCCTAAAGTGCGCGCATGAAAACCTTCCAGACGTATTCCGAAGTGGCCGCCTGCGTGGGCAGCGAGGTGGCGGTGACCGACTGGATCACCATCACCCAGGCGCAGATCGACCAGTTCGCCGAGGCCACGGGCGACCACCAGTGGATCCATGTCGATCCCGAGCGTGCGGCCCAAGGCCCGTTCGGCGCGCCGATCGCCCACGGGTTTCTCACGCTGTCGCTGATTCCGCGGTTCTTCGAATCGGCGTTCGCCATCGCCGGCGCGCGGATGGGCGTGAACTACGGGCTCAACCGCGTGCGCTTCACCTCGCCCGTGCCAGTGGGCAGCCGCCTGCGCGCGCGGCTCACGCTGCAGGCCTGCGAACCCGCCGCGCCGGACGGCATCCAGATGACCTGGCTGGTCACCATCGAGCGCGAAGGGTCCGACAAGCCCGCGTGCGTGGCCGAGTCCCTGGCGCGCAACTACGGCGCCGCGCCCTGACGGCGCCCATGAAAAAGGCCCGCAGGGCGAACCTGCGGGCCTTTTTTTCGGGGAGGGGCTGGGCCGGTCGCAACCGGCCGGGCCGCCGTGCGGTCAGATCAGTGGTCGCCGCTGACCGTGTTGCGCGACTTCGCGGCCGCCACGGTTTGCGCCTGCACTTCCTTGCGGGTGACGGCCGTGGCGTTGCCCGATACAGCCAAAGGCGCGGGCACGTCGTACCAGTCGCCCGCGCGGGGCAGGGTGCCGTTTTCGCGGGCAGCCACCAGGTCGGCCACGACGGCTTCACGGGTCAGCGCGCTGGAGGCGGCGACAGGGGCGGGATAGTCGGAGCCGTCGCCTTCCACACCGGCGTGGGCGGCGAAGGCGCTCAGGGCGATGGCGGCAGCGGTGGCGGTGGCGAGAGTGCGGTAGTTGTTCATGATGGTGTCCTTCATTGGTTGGTGTTTCCGGGCAAGGCTGGTCTTGTTGGGGGCCGGTCTTGTCCTGCCTCGGTGGGTCCGCCTTCAGGCTTCCTCATCGATGGGTTGAACTGTACGCAGGGTTAACCCTTTGAAAAACAGCACTCCTGGCAATGAATAATTAACGAAATTGAAATAATCGCGGCCCTTGAAACGCCGTCATTCCTGCAATGGATAGATTGCTGACGATGCGCGTGTTCCAGTCCGTCGTGGACGAAGGCGGCTTCGCCGCGGCCGCGCGCGCGATGGACCTGTCGGCCGCGGCGGTCACCCGGCTGGTTGCCGACCTGGAGAGCCACATCGGCACCCGGCTGCTGCAGCGGACCACGCGCCGGGTCTCGCTCACCGATGCCGGCGAGGCCTACCTGGCCCGTGTGCGCACCATCCTGGCCGACGTGGAGGAGGCCTTCGCCGCGGCCCAGGCCCACACCTCGGAGATCGCCGGCGTGCTGCGGCTGCACGCGCCGCCGGTGCTCGCGGTCCACATCCTCGCGCCGCTGGTGGAGGGCTTTCATCGGGCGCATCCCCGGGTGGTGCTGGACATCCATGTGGATTCCTCGCTGGAGCCGCCCATCGGCGACTTCGACATCACGCTGCTGAGCGACGACGCGGTCTTCGGCGCCAACGTCATCACCCGGCCCATCGTGCGCTCCGACAGCGTGGTGTGCGCCTCACCGGCCTACCTGCGGGACCACGGCACGCCGCAGGTGCCGCAGGACCTGGCCCGGCACCAGTGCCTGCTGCGCCGGCGCAGCGACACCAAACCGGGGGTGATGCGCCTGTTCGATCCCCTGCTGGGCCACCGGGCCATCGACATCGAGGTGCAGCCGGTCTGCGTGACCAACCACATCGAGACCCTGCTGCGCGCTGCGCTGGATGGTGCGGGGCTGACCTCGCTACCGGTCGATCTGGCCGCGCCCTATCTGCGCAGCGGGCAACTAGTGCGGGTGCTGGCGCCCTGGACGGCGGGGCGCTTCACGCTGTACGCGGCCTTTCCGAGCCGCAAGTTCATGCCCGCACGCACGCGGGCCTTCCTGGATTTTCTGAGCGCCCGCACGCGCAAGTCCGTGGAGGAGGCGCTGCAGGCCCCTGGCGTCCTGGACCAGGACGCGGCGGCGCCCGCACCGCAGGCCTGAAGGCCAGGCCCGGGCCTCAACGCATCAAAGGAAGCTGTTTTGCCGCCAGGCCTCGTACACCGTGACCGCCACGGCGTTCGACAGGTTCAGGCTGCGCTGCCCCGGCACCATCGGCAGCCGCAGCTGCTGGGCGGGCGGGAATGATTCGCGCAGCTCGGGCGGCAGGCCGCGCGTCTCGGCGCCGAACACCAGCCAGTCGCCGGCGCGAAAGCTGGTCTCGTACACCGTGAGCGTGGCGTGCGTGGTCATGGCGAACATGCGGGTGGCGTCCGGCTCGGCATCGCGCAGGAAGGCGGTCCATCCCGCGTGGCGCTGCACCTCGGTGTACTCGTGGTAGTCGAGGCCCGCGCGCTTCATCAGGCGGTCTTCCATGGAAAAACCCAAGGGTTCGATCAGGTGCAGCCGGCACGCGGTGTTGGCGGCCAGCCGGATCACGTTGCCCGTGTTGGGCGGGATCTCGGGTTCGACAAGAACGATATGAAACATGGCGTCTATTGTCGGCATCTGCGCCGCACCCGGCGCGAAAGCTCGTAAACAAACGTATCCAGGCCCGGTGATCGGCCCGGGTCAGGGACTATCGGTGCGGGCGACCACCACCGCGGTGATGTGCGCGGCGCCGGCCTCGCGCAGCACCCGCGCCGCCGCGTGCAGCGTGGCGCCTGTGGTCATCACGTCGTCCACCAGAACCACCCGGCGGCCCGCGATGCGCGCGGCGCGCGCGGGCTCCAGCGCGAACGCGCCGCGCAGGTTGCGCAGCCGGTCCTTGCGCGGCAAGCCGCTCTGCGCCTCGGTGGCGCGGGTGCGCAGCAGGCTGGCGGCATCCGCCTTCGCCGGCGACAAGGCACGCGCCAGCAGCGCGGCCTGGTTGAAGCCGCGCTCTTTCATCCGCTCGCGCGACAGGGGAATGGGCAGCAGGCAGTCGGCCGCTTCCACGGCCGGTTCCACCCAGGGCGTGCTGCGAAGCAGGGTGGCCAGCGACGGCGCCCAGCCGGGGTCGGCCCGGAACTTGAAATCGGCCAGCGCCTGCGCCCAGGGGTAGCCGTAGTCCACCGCGGCAAGGCAGGCGTCCAGCGGCGGCGGGTCGGTAAGGCAGCGCCCGCAGCGCGCCACGCCCGCCGGCACGGGCAGGGCGCAGGTCGCGCAGCGCGGCTGCGGCTGTGCGAAGCGGGTGGCGCAGGCATCGCAGACGCGCCGCGCGGGCCAGGCATGGCAGACGGCGCATTGGCTGGGCACGGCACCCAGGGCCGCGCCCAGCCAGTGCGATATCCCTGCAAGCTGCCTGTGGAGCATCGACTCAATATACTCGCCGCGACCCCGTTCCCCCACGATGCCAGAGCACCTTCCCCCCACCATCGACCCGCCCGCCGCGGCCCGCTGGCATGCCGCCGCCCCCGCCATCTCCCCCTGGCTGCACGAGGAGGTGGCCCGGCGCATGGACGACCGGCTCCAGTGGATCCGCCAGGCCCCGGCCGCCTGGTGCGACTGGGACCCGGTGCGCGGTGGCCTGCAGGCCCATGCCCTGGTGCGCCAGCGCTACCCCCAGGCCACCTGCCAGGTGGCGGAAACCGCGGTGCGCCGCCAGCCGGTGGCCGAGCAGGCATTGGGCGCGGCATGGTGGAGCCCTTCGCGCTGGGGTGGGCGTGCTCCGAAGTTCGGCCTGCCGGCGGACGGCAGCGTCAACATGGTGTGGTCCAACATGGCGCTGCACACGGCCGCCGACCCGCAGCGGCTGATCGGCCAGTGGCACCGGGCACTCGCCGTGGACGGCTATCTCATGTTCTCCTGCCTGGGCCCCGACACCGTGCGCGAACTGCATGCCGTCTACGCCGAACTGGGCTGGCCGCCCGCCGGCCATGCCATGACGGACATGCACGACTGGGGCGACATGCTGGTGCAGGCCGGGTTCGCCGAACCGGTGATGGACATGGAACGCATCCGGCTGACCTTCGCCACACCGGCCCGGCTGCTGCAGGAGTTGCGCGAACTGGGCTGCAACCTGCACCCGGCGCGCTTTCCCGCGCTGCGCGGGCGGCGCTGGCGCGAGCGCCTGGAACAGGCGCTGGCCGACCGCCTAGCCGACCCGAACGAGGGCGGCCAGCTGGCGCTGACCTTCGAGATCGTCTATGGCCACGCCTTCAAGCCGGCGCCACGGTTGCGGGTGAGCGAGAGCAGCGCCGTGTCGCTGCAGGACATGCGCGCCATGCTGCAGGGGGCGAGAAAGCCGGGCGCCTGAGGGTGTTTTCCCGGGGGCAGGGCCCCCATGATCCGTCGCAACAGCAGGCTACAATTCTTGGCGGTGCTGTTCCGGAACTTCTGCTGCGCGGTGCGATCCCTGCGGCCCCGCCGGGAGGCCGCCTGTCGGTGGCAGGCTCTGCGGTCGGCGCGAAACCTTCCACCTTCTCATGGTTTGTACGGGGCTGTGCAGCGGATGTCGCCGCGGGCCTTGCAATCGGGCCACGGGAACGGCATGCTGCACGGTGCAGGGCACGCGCCAACCCGCGCGGGCCTTGAAGGTCAGGAGACAAAAAGCGAAGCACCGCCGGTGCTCCGCATCGATGAAACCGGGTTCATGTGGAACCCAGCCGCGCTGAAGGGCTCGGGCATTGCGCCCCAAGGCCCGGGCACGGTCTGGATGTTGGAATTCGCATGGCTTTGTGCGCCGCCCCGACCCCACGCGGGGGCGCCCAGGGATTGGTTAATTGAGGCTTAGAAGTGAGAACTATGAAGAGCATTTCCAACAAGCTGGCTTCTTTGCTGCTGATGGCGGGTGCATGGGTGGGCACCGCAGCCCACGCCGTGCAGGATCTTCCCGGTGGCCCGGCCGTCAACCAATTGAATCTGGCGCCTCCGGTCACCCGCATCGCCGAGGAGCAGCAGTTCCTGCACTGGATGATGCTCATCATCTGCACGGTGATCTTCATCGCCGTGTTCGCGGTGATGTTCTATTCGATCTGGAAGCACCGCAAGTCGCGCGGTGTCAAGCCGGCCAATTTCCATGAGTCCGTGACCGTCGAGGTCATCTGGACCATCGTGCCCTTCATCATCGTGATCCTCATGGCGCTGCCCGCGACCAAGGTGCTCGTGGCGCAAAAGGACACCACCAACGCCGACCTGACCATCAAGGTCACCGGCTACCAGTGGAAGTGGGGCTACGACTACATCACCGGCGAAGGCCAGGGTCTGGCCTACATCTCCACGCTCGACAGCAGCCACCGCCGCATGTCCGACAGCGGCAACGTGAGCAACGCGCCGGCCGACTACCTGCTCAAGGTGGACAACCCCCTGGTGGTGCCCGTGGGCAAGAAGGTGCGCGTGATCACCACCGCCAACGACGTGATCCACTCGTTCATGGTGCCGGCCTTCGGCATCAAGCAGGATGCGATCCCCGGCTTCGTGCGCGACACCTGGTTCCGCGCCGACAAGGTGGGCGACTACTACGGCCAGTGCGCCGAGCTGTGCGGCAAGGAACACGCCTACATGCCCATCCACGTGAAGGTGGTCTCCGCTGCCGACTACACCCAGTGGGTGGCGGGCGAGAAGAAGAAGGCCGCGGCCAAGCTGGACGACCCGAGCAAGGTGTGTACGCTGCAGGACATCCTGCCGCGCGGCGAGAAGGTCTATGCCGCCAACTGCGCGGCCTGCCACCAGGCCAACGGCAAGGGCGCGGGCCCCATCAAGCCGCTGGACGGCTCCGCCATCGTCAAGAGCGACGACCACACCCAGCAGATCCACATCGTGCTCAAGGGCGCCGCTAACGGCGCGATGCCCTCCTGGGCGCAGTTGAGCGACACCGATCTGGCGGCCGTGGTGAGCTACACCAAGAACGCCTGGTCCAACAAGACGGGGCAGATCGTGCAGCCGTCCGAGATCCTGGCCCAGCGTGGCAAATAGCCACCCACGCCCCAACGCACTGAGGAATCCAAGATGAGCGCAGTTCTCGACAACCACGGTCACGCGGGCGGCCACGCACACGACAGCCACGGCGATCACCACCACCACGGCCCGACGGGCTGGCGGCGCTGGGTGTTCGCGACCAACCACAAGGACATCGGTACGCTGTACCTGCTGTTCTCGTTCACCATGTTGATGGTGGGCGGCATCCTGGCGCTGCTGATCCGCGCCGAGCTGTTCAAGCCCGGCCTGCAGCTGGTGAACCCCGAGCTGTTCAACCAGCTCACCACCATGCATGGCCTGATCATGGTGTTCGGCGCCATCATGCCGGCGTTCGTGGGCTTCGCGAACTGGATGATCCCGCTGCAGATCGGCGCATCCGACATGGCCTTCGCGCGCATGAACAACTTCAGCTTCTGGCTGATGATCCCGGCGGCCATCATGCTGGTGACCTCGTTCCTCATGCCTGGCGGCGCGCCGGCGGCGGGCTGGACGCTGTATGCGCCGCTCACGCTGCAGATGGGCCCGTCGATGGATGCCGGCATCTTCGCGATGCACATCCTGGGGGCCTCGTCCATCATGGGATCGATCAACATCATCGTGACCATCCTGAACATGCGCGCCCCCGGCATGACGCTGATGAAGATGCCCATGTTCGCCTGGACCTGGCTCATCACTGCCTACCTGCTGATCGCCGTGATGCCCGTGCTGGCCGGCGCCATCACCATGACGCTGACCGACCGCCACTTCGGCACCAGCTTCTTCAACCCCGCCGGCGGCGGCGACCCGGTGATGTACCAGCACATCTTCTGGTTCTTCGGCCACCCCGAGGTGTACATCATGATCCTGCCGGCCTTCGGCATCATCAGCCAGATCGTGCCGGCGTTCTCGCGCAAGCGGCTGTTCGGCTATGCCTCCATGGTGTATGCCACCTCGTCCATCGCCATCCTGTCGTTCATCGTGTGGGCCCACCACATGTTCACGACCGGCATGCCCGTGACCGGCCAGCTGTTCTTCATGTACGCCACCATGCTGATCTCGGTGCCCACGGCCGTGAAGATCTTCAACTGGATCGCCACCATGTGGCGCGGCTCCATGACGTTCGAGACCCCGATGCTGTTTGCCGTGGGCTTCATTTTTGTGTTCACGATGGGCGGCTTCACCGGGCTGATCCTGTCGATGGCCCCCATCGACATCCAGCTGCAGGACACCTACTACGTGGTGGCCCACTTCCACTACGTGCTGGTGGCCGGCTCGCTGTTCTCCATGTTCGCCGCGTACTACTACTGGGCGCCGAAATGGACCGGCGTGATGTACAGCGAAACCCGGGGCCGCATCCACTTCTGGGGCTCGCTCATCACGTTCAACGTGACGTTCTTCCCCATGCACTTCCTGGGCCTGGCCGGCATGCCGCGCCGCTATGCCGACTACCCCATGCAGTTCGCCGACTTCAACATGCTGGCCTCCATCGGCGCATTCGGCTTCGGCCTGATGCAGGTGTACTTCTTCCTGTTCATCGTGGTGCCCGCGATGCGCGGCAAGGGCGAAGTGGCGCCGCAGCGCCCGTGGGAAGGGGCCGAGGGCCTCGAATGGGAAGTGCCTTCGCCGGCGCCTTTCCACACGTACGAGACGCCTCCGAAGCTGGACGCCTCGGCCACCCGCGTGATCGGCTGAGGAGGGCTTGGCATGACCCCCGAGCAAAAGAAGTCCAACCGGCGCATGGCGCTGATCCTGGCCTCGGTGGCCGTGGCCTTCTTCGTCGGCTTCATGGTCAAGATGGCCTGGCTGGCCCGCTGAAAGCCTGGACGCGCCATGGGCATGTTGCGCACCGAAAACGCCAAGATGGTGGGCAAGCTGGCCGTGATCTCGGTCGGCATGTTTGCCTTCGGCTACGTGCTCATTCCCATCTACAAGCACATCTGCGAGTTGACCGGCATCAACATCCTGTCGCTGTCCGAGCGGCAGGTGCCGGGCAACGGGGTGGCGGGCCGCGATGTGAAGGTGCCCGCGAACACGCAGGTGGACAAGAGCCGTACCATCACCGTGGAGTTTGATGCGAACGCGCGCGGCCCGTGGGACTTCAAGCCCGCGCAGCGCTCGCTGCAGGTGCACCCGGGCGAGCTGGCCACGGTCATGTACGAGTTCCAGAACGTGCAGAACCGCCGCATGGCCGCGCAGGCCATCCCGAGCTACGCACCGCGGCAGGCGGCCGCGCACTTCAACAAGCTCGAGTGCTTCTGCTTCAACCAGTACGTGCTGGAGCCGGGCGAAAAAAAGCAATGGCCCGTGGCGTTCGTGATCGACCCGCGCCTGTCCAAGGACGTGACCACCATCACCCTGTCCTATACCTTCTTCGAGGTGGGCGGCAAGACGCCGCCCGCGCCGACCGAGCCCACGGCTGCGCTGCCCGCCGGCGTGGTGCCGCAAGGGGCCGGATCGTGAGCCCGCGCAGCCCCGGCGAATCGCCGGCGCGCCGCAAGGGCTCGCTGCTGCGCACCGTGCGGGCGGTGGCGTGGTCGTTCATCGGCCTGCGCAAGGGCTCGGAATACCAGCAGGACGTGGAGCGGCTGAACCCCATCCACATCATCGCCGTCGGCCTGGCCGCGGCGCTGCTGCTGGTGGTCGGGCTGATCGCGCTGGTCAACTGGGTCGTCTGATGGACGGCCGCAGCCCGACGGATAACAACGATTTGAGATTCAGGAGCTGACATGAGTGCATCTACCCCCGGCACGACCCCGTACTACTACGTGCCCGCCGAATCGCGCCATCCGGTGATGGCGGCGGCCGGCCTGTTCTTCGTGATCCTGGGCGCGGGCCAGTGGGTCAATGGCCATGACTGGGGCAAGTATTCGCTCGCCCTGGGCATGGTGTGGTGGCTGTTCGTGCTGTACCAGTGGTTCCGCGATGCCGTGCGCGAGAGCGAGGGCGGCCTGTACGGGCACAAGATCGATCTGTCCTACCGCTGGAGCATGAGCTGGTTCATCTTCTCGGAGGTGATGTTCTTCGGCGCCTTCTTCACCGCCCTGTGGTGGGCGCGCTCCCATTCGGTGCCGGCCCTGGGCAGCCTGGACAATGCGCTGCTGTGGCCCGACTTCAAGGCCGTGTGGCCCAGCATGGCGGCGGGCATGACCGCATCGCCCGCTGGCATCGTGGAGCCCTTCCAGACGGTCGGCCCGTTCTGGCTGCCCACGATCAACACGGCGCTGCTGCTGACCTCCGGCGTCACGCTGACCATCGCGCACCATGCGCTGCGCGAAAACCACCGCGGCAAGACCATCGCCTTCATGTGGGCCACCGTGCTGCTGGGCATCGTCTTCCTGTGCGTGCAGGGCTACGAGTACTACCACCTGTACACCGACCTGAACCTCAAGCTCAGCTCCGGCGTCTTCGGCTCCACCTTCTTCATGCTGACGGGCTTTCACGGCTTTCACGTGTTCGTGGGCATGCTGATGCTGCTGTTCATCACGCTGCGCCTGCAAAAGGGCCACTTCACGCCGGAAAAGCACTTCGGCTTCGAGGGCGCCGCCTGGTACTGGCACTTCGTGGACGTGGTGTGGCTGGGCCTGTACGTGCTGGTCTATTGGCTGTAATCCAGGCCATTCGGCGGCCCGACGAAAAAAGCGCCGCAGGGCGCTTTTTTTGCGGCGGTGCTTCGGTGCCCGCCGCGGCCCGTGGGCCATGCCGGACGGACCGGGTGGCGCTCAGCGCGTGGCCGGCAGTCCTGTGGGCTGGATGTAGCCCAGCTTCCAGGCGGCCAGCAGGCACAGGAAGAGCAGAATCGACAGCCCCACGCGGACGGCGAGCGCGCGGGCCATGTGGCCGCTGCGGGCTTTGTCGTTGCGGCCGTTGCGCATCATGAAGAACAGCGCGGAACCGAGGCTCGCCAGAATGGCCAGGAAGGCCAGCACCACCACGTATTTCATGGAGCGCATTATCCCGTGACATCTGCAAGACGCCGGCTTGGCCTGCAATTTTGGCTGGTCAGCCTGGCCGCCGTGGTGGCCATGGCCGCGACCGCGTCGCTCGGGCGCTGGCAGCTGTCCCGCGCGGGACAGAAGGAGGCCTTGCAAGCCGCCATCGACGCGCGTTCGGCCCGGCCACCATTGGAGGGTGCCACGCTCGCGGCGCTGCCTGCGGCCACGGGGCCGGACGACCCGCTGGTGCACCGCCGCATCGTGCTGCGCGGCCGCTGGCTGTCCGCCCACACCGTTTTCCTGGACAACCGCCAGATGCAGGGCCGGCCGGGGTTCTTCGTGCTCACGCCGCTGCAATTGCAGGGCAGCGCCACCAGCGTGCTGGTGCAGCGCGGCTGGGTGCCGCGCAATTTCCAGGACCGCACCCAGTTGCCCCAGATCCCCACGCCGGCCGGCGACACTGAGGTGGAAGGCCGCATCGCGGCGGCGCCATCGCGGCTGTACGAAGTTGGCGCCACCGGCAGCGCCGAGGGGTCTTCCCGCATCCGGCAAAATCTCGACCTGGCAGCCTATCGCGGCGAGACCGGCCTGGCCCTGGCGCCACTCACCGTGCTGCAGACGGGGGGCGCGAGCGACGGGTTGCTGCGCGACTGGCCCGTCATCGACGCCGGGGTCGAAAAACACTACGGCTACGCCGTCCAATGGTTCGGGCTTTGCGGCCTGGTGGCAATCCTCTATGTCTGGTTCCAAATCGTCCGACGCTTCCTTCGCCCACGCCGCCAGCCTGCCGCCTGACGCGCCCCAGGGCGCCCACCCGCTGGGCCTCACGGTGCACAGCCTGCCGCCCGCGGGCGGGGCCATGGCGGCCGTGCAGCAGTCGCGCCAGGGGCGCTGGAAGATGCTGGGCATCCTGCTGGTGTGCGCCGCGCCCGTGGTGGCCTCTTACTTCACCTACTACGTGCTGCGGCCCGAAGGGCGGCGCAATTTCGGCGAACTCATCGCCCCCCAGCGCGCGATGCCGGCGGGCATGGCGACCACCGCTCTCGATGGCGCTCCCGGTCGGCTCGACCAGCTGCAGGGCCAGTGGCTGCTCGTGAGCGTGGCGCCCGGCGCCTGCGGCACCGCCTGCCAGAACCATCTGTATCTGCAGCGGCAGCTGCGCGAAAGCCTGGGCAAAGACAAGGACCGCATCGACTGGGTCTGGCTGGTGACCGATGGCGCCGCGCCGCCGCCCGAGATCCAGCCGGGCCTGCAAAAGGCCCAGGTGCTGCGGGTGGATGCGCAGGCGCTGTCCGCATGGCTCGCGCCCGCCACCGGCCATGCGATCGAAGACCATCTCTACGTCGTCGATCCCATGGGCCACTGGATGATGCGTTTTCCGGCGGGCCTGGACGCCGCCGGGGCGGCCAAGGCCAAGCGCGACCTGGAGCGGCTGATGCGCGCCTCGGCCTCGTGGGACCAGCCCGGCCGCACCGGAGCGCCATGATGCAGGACGCCCAGCCGCTGTACGACCTGGCCCCGCTCGCCCGCATGGTGCTGCTGGGCGCGGTGATCGCGCTCGGGCCGCTGGCCTGGGTGTGGCTGCGCAACCGCGGCACCTCGCGCGTGCGGCGCCTGCAGGCGCTCACCGTGCTGACCCTGTTCCTCACCTTCGATCTGGTGCTGTTCGGCGCCTTCACCCGGCTCACCGATTCGGGCCTGGGCTGCCCCGACTGGCCGGGCTGCTACGGCAACGCCAGCCCGCTGGGCGCGCATGCCGAAATCTCCGCCGCCCAGCAGGCCATGCCCACCGGGCCGGTCACGCACGGCAAGGCCTGGGTGGAGATGATCCACCGCTATCTGGCCAGCGGCGTGGGCATGCTCATCATCGTGCTCACCGTCGGCGCATGGTGGCAGCGGTCTCGCGCGGCCAGGCGCCAGGGCCTGCCGCCCGCCCTGAGCCCCTGGTGGCCCACGGCGACGCTGGTGTGGGTGTGCCTGCAGGGCGCATTCGGTGCGCTCACGGTGACCATGAAGCTCTTTCCCGCCATCGTGACGCTGCACCTGATCGGCGGGCTGGTGCTGCTGGCGCTGCTGTGCGTGCAGGCGGTGCGCGAGACGCACGCCGCGCGCGGCGTCCCGCCCGTGGCGCTGGGCCGCGGCCTGCGGGGCCTGCTGGTGGCGACCACCGTGCTGCTGGCGGTGCAGATCGTGCTCGGCGGCTGGGTGAGCACCAACTATGCGGTGCTGGCCTGCACCACGTTCCCCACCTGCCAGGGCAGCTGGTGGCCCGACATGGCCTTCGGCCAGGGCTTCGAGATCTGGCGGCCACTGGGCCTGCTGCAGGACGGCAGCCACATCACCTTCGCGGGCCTCACGGCCATCCACTATGCGCACCGGCTGGCGGCCTACGCCGTGCTGCTGGCCCTCGGGCTGCTGGCCTGGCGCCTGCACCGCGCCGCGCTGCTGCCGGCCCAGGCGCGCTGGATCGCGGGCCTGGCGCTGATGCAGTTCGCCACCGGCCTGTCCAACGTGGTGCTGGACTGGCCCCTCGTGGCTGCCGTGCTGCACACCGGCGGCGCCGCGGCCCTGGTCGTGGTCCTCACCTGGGCCCTGGCCGCCAGCCGCGCCGTGGGCGCCGCCCGTCCCCTGGCCGCCGCTGCCGGCGCACCGACAACCGCGCCCACGGGCGCAACGAGAATCTCCGCATGAGCGCTGCTCCCGCCACCTCCCCTCCGATCGCCAGCATGCCGTCGCGCGCGGCGCAGTTCTATGCGCTGACCAAGCCGCGCGTGGTCCAGCTGATCGTTTTCTGCGCCTTCATCGGCATGGTGCTGGCCGTGCCCGGCATGCCCAGCGGCGCGCAGTGGGCGCACATGGCCGTGGCCTGTGCGGGCATCTGGCTCGTGGCGGGTGCCGCCGCGGCATTCAACTGCATCGTGGAGCAGGGCATCGACGCGAAGATGAAGCGCACCGCCTGGCGGCCCACCGCCAAGGGCGAGTTGTCCAACACGCAGACGCTGCTGTTCTCGGCGGCGCTGTGCGCGGCGGGTTCATTGGTGCTCTACCGGTGGGTCAACCCGCTCACCATGTGGCTCACCTTCGCCACCTTCGTCGGCTACGCGGTGGTGTACACGGTGATCCTCAAGCCGCTCACGCCGCAGAACATCGTGATCGGCGGCGCCTCGGGCGCCATGCCGCCGGTGCTGGGCTGGTCGGCCATGACGGGCGACGTAGCGCCCGAGGCGCTCATCCTGTTCCTCATCATCTTCCTGTGGACGCCGCCGCATTTCTGGGCCCTGGCGCTGTACCGCGTGGAGGACTACCGCAAGTCGGGCCTGCCCATGCTGCCCGTCACGCACGGCAACGAGTTCACGCGACTGCAGGTGTTCCTGTACACGCTGATCCTCTTCGCGGGCTGCCTCATGCCCTTCGTGTACGGCATGAGTTCCTGGATCTACCTGGCCGCCGCCGTGGTGCTCAGCCTGGGCTTTTGCGCCTATGGCTTTCGGCTGTGGCGCCGCTACTCGGATGCGCTCGCCCGCGAGACCTTCCGCTTTTCCCTCATCCACCTGAGCCTGCTGTTCGCCGCGCTGCTGGTGGACCACTACGTGCTGTGATCGCCATGAACAAACGCATTGCTCTTAAAAAAATAGCTGCCAGCGCTTTGCTGGTCAGCGCTGGTGGCCTGTTGGCGGCTTGCTCCAAGAAGGGCCCGGAATTCAAGGGCGTGGACATCACCGGCGCCGACTACGCGAAGGACCTGCCCCTGCCCGACCACAACGGCCAGCCGCGCCACCTCAAGGACTTCGCAGGCAAGGTCGTGGTGGTGTTCTTCGGCTACACCCAGTGCCCCGACGTGTGCCCCACGTCCATGGTGGAACTGGCGGAAGTCAAGCGCTCGCTGGGCGCGGACGGCGACCGGCTCCAGGGCATCTTCGTCACCGTGGACCCGGAGCGCGACACGCCCGAGGTGCTCAAGGCCTACATGGCCAACTTCGACCCCACCTTCCTTGCGCTGCGTGGCAGCCCCGAGCAACTGGCCGCCGTGGCCAAGGACTTCAAGATCTACTACAAGAAGGTCGATGGCAAGACGCCCACGAGCTACACCATGGACCACTCGGCCGGCAGCTACGTGTACGACCCCGCCGGCCGCCTGCGCGTGTACAACCGCTACGGCAGCGGTGCGCAGGCGCTGGCCGCCGATGTGCGGGCCCTGCTGAACGAGGGCTGAGGCGGCGGGGCGGCCGCATCGGCGTGCTCCACCACCGCCGCCCCCGGGCGCCAGGCAGCACCGGCCACCGGGCCCGACACCGGCTCGGCCAGGCCGCGCGCCAGGGCCGCGAGGCGGGGCCGCACGATGGCGCAGTGCCAGCGGTCATGCCGGACCAGACCGCCCGTCTGGGCGATGTGCGCGAGCCCCCGGGCCACCGTCTCGCGCGTCGTGGCCAGCAGCGCGGCCAGCATCGCCTGCGTGGGCAGCCGCACCAGGGTGCTGCGCTGCAGATCGGCCAGCAATAGCAGGGCGCCCGCCAGTCGCGCCGTGGCCCCGCGCATGCGCAGCAGCCCCGACCAGTCCGCAAGCTGCGCCTGCGCCCGTGCGTTCTCGCGCGATAGCGCCTCCAGCCAACCCGAAGCTGCAGCGCCGTGGCGGGGCGAGCGCAGGGCTTCTGCCGACACTTCGCACAGCCGGCCCTCACCCAGGGCCGTGCCCGACAGCTCCGCGGGCGCCGCGAACAGCGCCGTCGTGCCCAGGGCATGGCCGCAGCCCGCCAGGCCCACGGGCCGGTCGATGCCCTCGGCGCCCCGGCGGTGCAGCAGCACCGTACCGACCTTGAGGATCTGCAGCACCGGCGCGGACTGGCCTTGGCGCGCCAGCGTCTCGCCCTTGCGAAAGCGCCGCTCCA
Organism: Acidovorax sp. SUPP2539; assembly: GCF_030158975.1. Taxonomy (NCBI): domain Bacteria; kingdom Pseudomonadati; phylum Pseudomonadota; class Betaproteobacteria; order Burkholderiales; family Comamonadaceae; genus Acidovorax; species Acidovorax sp. SUPP2539. Next base: position 326,590 of record NZ_BQXJ01000001.1, read on the forward strand.
CCACGCGGCCCGCCATCTGCACCTCGCGCGGGGCCTGGCCGAGCAGGCAATGCGAGCGGCCGGCGCAGGTATGGCACGGAGGCAGGGGCGCGCCTTCTTCGGTCGGTGTGGCGCCGTGCGGCCGGGTGCGCAGACTCAGCACGAAAACGGCCTCCAGGGCATGATTTCTCCCGGCATATCGCTATAAAAATAATAGCAATCGCTTGCGATGGTGACGGACGGAGCAGGCCGGGGGCTCAGGCGTAGGCCAGTTCGCCGTGGCGGCTTTCGATGCGCTGGCCGGCCGACAGCGACATCAGCAAAAGCGCGATGGTCTCGTGCAGGATGACCGTCTGCTGGTTGCCCGTGTCCACCATGTGCCGGCGCAGCGCGTCACGCACCGCCGGCTGGCCCGTGACATCGATCACGATGTCCGCGGCGCTGCCTTGCGCCGCCAGCAATCCCATGAAATCGGACGTTACGGGCACGCCGTGGCTGCGCGCCAGCTCGATGCTGGGCAGGGAAAGGTCCAGGTCCGCCACTCCGAGCACGGAGACGAACGGCGCTGCCAGCAATTGCTGCAACAGCGGGGTGCCGGTGTGGCCGGCACCGATGACGAGGATGCGAAAGGGCTGCATGGCATGCCTTGGAAATCACGAAGGCGCCAGTCTGCCGGCCACGGGCCCTACGGGGCATGATCTGCATCAACATCGGTGGAGGCGCAGCGCGCCCCACCGAGCAGGGCGTCAGTCGGCCCGGATGCCTTGCGTGCGGATCACGCGGGCCATGAGCGCGGTGTCCGCCTGGATGCGGTTCGCCAGCCCCTGGGGCGAGGTCCCGGCCACCTGCCAGCCTTGCTGGAACAGCTTGGCCCGCACGTCGGGGCTGCGGGCGATGTCGGCGATCAGCGCCGACAGCCGCGCCTGCACCGCAGCGGGCATGGTGGCCGGTGCGGCGAATGCGTTCCAGATCTCGAGGTTCAGGTCCGGCACGCCGGCCTCCGCCAGGCTGGGCACGCCGGGCACGAGCGTGCTGCGACCGGCCGAGGTGACGCCGATGAGGCGCAGCTTGCCCGTGCGTTCCTGCGACAGGGCGAGCGCAGGCGGGAGCAGCGCCATCTGCAGCTGTCCGCCCAGCATGCCCGTGGCCACCTGCGGGTAGCCGGGGTAGGGCACGTGCACCGGCGCGATGCCGGCGCGGGCCTTGAGCAGTTCCGTGCCCAGGTGGCCTACCGTTCCCACGCCCGGCGTGCCGTAGCTCCAGCGGCTGCCGGCCTGCCGCGCCGCTGCGAGAAACGCGCGCGCATCGGCATGGGCCGGCACGTCCGGCTGCGAGGCCGGGGCGGTCAGCACCAGCGGCGAGGTGCCCACCAAGCTCAGCGGCGCGAGGTCCTTCTGCGGGTCGTAGGGCACGGCCGGGTTGAGCAGCTTGGCGATCGTCAGGTTGCCGTTGATGAACAGGCCGATGGTGTGGCCGTCGGTCGCCTTGGCCACCGCATCGGCGCCGATGTTGCCGCCCGCGCCCACCTTGTTTTCCACGATCACCGGATGGCCGAGTGCCTGCGCCAGCGGCTCGGAGAACGTGCGCGCCGTCAGGTCGGGCGACGATCCCGGCGGAAAGCCCACGATGATGCGCAGCGGCTTGCTCGGCCACCCTGGCGTCGCCAGTGCGTCGGGCGCCGATTGGGCCGTGGCCGTGCCCAGAGCGCCAGCGAGCGAAAGGGCCACCATCAGCGTGCGGCGTCGAACGGCAGGAAAAGTCATGGGGGTCGTGTCCTTGGAGATCGGGGGCACCGGCAGCCGGCATCCCATGAAAAAAGCGCGCAATCCGCAGGGGATTGCGCGCTCGGGATTATCGCCATGCCAGCCCGCCGCTGAGGGCGGGTGGCCAGCTGGTCAGGCGTACTCGACCAGGGCCTTCTTCATCTTCTTCATCGCGGCCACTTCGATCTGGCGGATGCGTTCGGCGCTCACGCCGTACACGGCGGCCAGTTCGTGCAGCGTCATGCCGCCGGAGCCGTCGTCGTTCACCTTGAGCCAACGCTCTTCCACGATGCGGCGGCTGCGATCGTCCAGGCCCGAGAGGGCGGCGGCGATGCCGTCGGTGGCCAGGGCATCGCGCTGGCGCGATTCGATCATGGCGGTAGGCTCGTGGGCACCATCGGCCAGGTAGGCGATGGGGCCGTAAGCCTGTTCGCCGTCATCGGAGGGCGAGGGGTCCAGCATCACGTCGCCGCCCGACAGGCGGGTTTCCATCTCGATGACCTCTTCGCGCTTGACGTTCAGGTGCTGCGCCACTGCATCGATTTCGCGCTCGGAGAGCGTGTCGCGGTGGGTGGCTGCATCGGCGGCGGCCGCATCGGCCTTGAAGCCCTGCTTCATCGAGCGCAGGTTGAAGAACAGCTTGCGCTGCGACTTCGTCGTGGCCACCTTGACCATGCGCCAGTTCTTCAGGATGTACTCGTGAATCTCGGCCTTGATCCAGTGCATGGCGTAGCTCACCAGACGCACGTTCTGATCGGGGTCGAAACGCTTGACGGCCTTCATCAGACCCACGTTGCCTTCCTGGATCAGGTCGCCGTGCGGCAGGCCGTAGCCGAGGTATTGGCGGGCGATCGAGACCACCAGGCGCAGGTGCGACATCACCATGCGGCCGGCGGCATCCACGTCGTTGTTGTCCTTGAGCTGGCGCGCGTACGTGCGCTCTTCTTCCGCCGTGAGTAGCGGAAGGCGGTTCACCGCCGAGATGTAGGCGTCCAGATTGCCCAAGGGGGGGATGAGCGCCCAAGGATTGGCGGGAGCCAGAGCGGTGGCTGCGGTTCCAGATTGAAGCGTCATTCCAGAGATCCTTTCTTCCATGACATTCATGTTAGCACTCCATATGAGGGAGTGCTAAGGGACTAGTTCCCGCGCCGGCGTAGGACGTGGGAGATGCGTCATTGTCGGAAAAAAGGGCGTCAGCGCAGCAATTCAAAGGGTGTGGTGCTATTGAATTGGTAGCGAAAAAATCCAAAAACTTCGTTTTGTGAACAATCAATTCACCGGATGGCACCAATCCGCCCCGGTGGGCCAGCCCCCGGCACGCGCGGCAGGGGGCTTCGGACTCCGTTCGCCAGTCGGTCAAGTCAGCAACGCCTGCGCGAATTCCTTGGCGTTGAAGGTTTCCAGGTCTTCCAGCTTCTCGCCCACGCCGATGAAGTACACCGGAATGGGACGTTCCTGCGCGATGGCGGCCAGCACGCCGCCCTTGGCCGTGCCGTCGAGCTTGGTCACGATGAGGCCGGTCAGCTGCAGCGCATCGTCGAAGGAGCGCACCTGGGCCAGTGCGTTCTGTCCCGTGTTGCCATCGATCACCAGCAGCACCTCGTGCGGCGCCGTCGCATCCGCCTTGGTGACCACGCGCTTGATCTTCTGCAGCTCCTGCATCAGGTGCAGCTGCGTCGGCAGACGCCCGGCGGTATCGACCAGCACCACGTCCTTGCCGCGCGCCTTGCCGGCGGTGACGGCGTCGAAGCTCACCGCCGCAGGATCGCCGCCGTCCTGGCTCACGATCTCGACCGTGTTGCGGTCGGCCCAGACGCCGAGCTGCTCGCGCGCCGCCGCCCGGAAGGTGTCGGCCGCGGCCAGCAGAACCGCCGCGCCCTCGTTGGCCAGGTGCTTGGTCAGCTTGCCGATGGAGGTCGTCTTGCCCGCGCCGTTGACCCCCGCCACCATGATCACGGTGGGCGTGTAGCGGCCGATGACCAGCGATTTTTCCAGCGGCCGCAGAAGATCGGCCAGGGCTTCGGCCAGCAGGGCCTTCACGGCGGCCGGATCGGTGGTCTTGGTGTCCTTGACGCGGCGCTTGAGGTCGTCCAGCAGGTGCTGCGTGGCCTTCACGCCGGTGTCGGCCATCAGCAGGGCCTCTTCCAGTTCTTCGTACAGCGCGTCGTTGATCTGGGTGCCGGTGAAGACCGTGGCGATGCTGCTGCCGGTCTTGCGCAGGCCGTTCTTCAGGCGGTCCATCCAGCCCTTGCGCTCGGCGGGCGCGGGCTGCACGGGCGGTGCGGCCGGGGTGGGCATCGTCGGTGGGGGGACCGGCACGGCGGGCGCCGCCACCGGGGCGGGCACCGGAGGCACGACAGGCGTGGAAACAGGCGCAGGAACACGCGCCACTGTGGGGGCCGCCGGGGCCGGCACCGGTGCCATCACAGGGGCAGCCACGGGGGCAGCCACGGGGGGCATGATGGGTGCGGGAGAGGGGCGCGGAACCGCAGCCGGTGCAGGTGCCGTGGGTGCCACGGGTGCCGCAGGCGCAATGGGCGCAGGCGCCGCGACCGGGGCTGGCGGCTGCACCGGGGCATGAATGACGGGCGGCGGCGCCACCACCGGCACCTCCACCGGCGCCTTCGCGAACGGGTTCTTCAGCCACCCGAAACCCCCGGAGGCCGCAGGGGCACTCGAAGGGGCTGCGGAGGGCGGCGAGAGCGCGTCGGCGGCAGGCGTTGCAGGCACGGAAACCGCTGGCGCAGCCTCCGCGGGATGGGGGGCTTGCGGCTCGGTGGGGGCGGCGGGCTTTTTCTTGAAAAAACTGAACATTGGAGGGTTCTTAGAATCGCATCCATTCTATGAAACGCGCTATCACCCTTCTGGGCCTGCTGGCCTGCGTGCATGCCGGGGCCCAAACCCCGCCGTCCGCTCCCACCCCCCTTCCTCCCTCGGCCCAGGACACGCAGGCGCAGCGCCCGCCGTCCACGGGGGTTCGGCAATTCACCTTGAAGAACGGCATGCAGCTGCTCGTGCAGCCCGATCGCCGGGCGCCCACGGCGGTGCACATGGTCTGGTTGCGGGTCGGCGCGATGGACGAGGTGGACGGCACCTCCGGCGTGGCCCACGCGCTGGAGCACATGATGTTCAAGGGCTCCAAGACCGTGCCGCCGGGCGAGTTCTCGCGCCGCGTGGCTGCGTTGGGCGGGCAGGAAAACGCTTTCACCAGCCGCGACTACACCGGCTATTACCAGCAGATCCCCGCGAACCGGCTGGAAGACGTGATGAAGCTCGAAGCCGACCGCTTCGCCAACAACCAGTGGCCCGACGTCGAGTTCAAGCGCGAGATCGAGGTGGTCAAGGAAGAGCGCCGCATGCGCACCGAAGACCAGCCCCGGGCCGCGCTCATCGAGCAGCTCTATGCCGCCACGTTCATCGCCTCGCCCTACCGCCGGCCCGTCGTCGGCTGGATGAGCGATCTCGATGCCATGACCGCCGACGACGTGCGCGCCTTCCACCGCCAGTGGTACGTGCCGGCCAACGCAGTCGTGGTGGTGGCCGGCGACGTGGACCCCGACAAGGTCCGCGTGCTGGCCGAAAAGTACTACGGCCGCATTCCCGTGCGCGCCGTGCCGACCCGCAAGCCGCGCGTGGAGCCCGTGCAGCAGGGCATCCGCCGCATCGCCTACAAGGCCCCGGCCGAGCAGGCCTACGTGGCCCTGGCGTTCCGCGCGCCGAGCATCACGCGCCTGGAGAACATGGCCGACAGCGACCGCGATGCGCTGTCGCTGCTGGTGCTGTCGGCCGTGCTCAGCGGCTACGACGGCGCGCGCCTGGAGCGCGCCTTGAGCCAGGGCCCCGACCGTGTGGCCGACAGTTCGGACAGCTCGGCTTCCGTCGTGGGCCGCGGCCCCAGCGTGTTTCTGCTGACCGGCGTGCCAGCCCCCGGCAAGACCCCGCAGCAGGTCGAGGACGCCCTGCGCGCCGAGGTCGCCCGCATCGCCCGCGAAGGCGTGAGCGAGGCCGAACTGGCCCGCGTGAAGACGCAGTGGGCGGCCTCCACCATCTACCAGCGCGATTCGCTGCAAAGCCAGGCCAGCGACCTGGGCAGCAATTGGGTGCAGGGCCTGCCCCCCGACGCCGACGCGCGCCTGATCGCCCTGCTGCGCGCGGTGACGCCCGCCCAGGTGCAATCGGTGGCGGCCCGCTACTTCGGCGACGACCAGCTCACCGTGGGCACGCTGCTGCCGCAACCCATGGCCCCTGGCGCCAAGCGCGCCGCCCCCGCAGCCGGCGCCGACGGGCGGATGCATTGATGAGAACGCGCAGGACACCCCCCATGAAAACCTTCCAACGCATGGCCGCACGCGCGTGCCTCGCCTTTGCCGGGGCCTTGTGCCTGGCCCACCCCGCCTGGGCGCTGCTGCCCATCCAGCACTGGACGGAGCCGAGCGGCGCCCGCGTCTGGCTGGTGGAGAGCCCGGCCATTCCGATGGTCGACGTGCAGGTGGACTTCGATGCCGGCGCGCGCCGCGACCCGGCTGCGCAGGCGGGCCTGGCGAGTGCCGTGGCGGCCATGTCGTCCAAGGGCGTGCGCGCCCAGGGCGATGAACCTGCCATGGACGAAAACGCGCTCGGCGAAGCCTGGGCCGATCTGGGCGCGAGCTTCGAGGCCGCGGCCGACCGCGACGGCCTGAGCTTTTCGCTGCGATCGCTCACCGAGCCCGACCTGCTGGACCGCGCGGCGCGGCTCGCAGCCCGGCAACTGGCCCAGCCGAGCTTTCCGCAGGACATCTGGCAGCGCGAGCGTTCGCGCTGGGCCGCTGCTTTGAAAGAGTCCGAAACCCGCCCCGGCACGGCCGCGGCCAAGGCCTTCGGCAGCGCGGTGTACGGCAGCCACCCCTACGGCCAGCGCACGACGCCCGACACCCTGGGGCGCATCGAGATCGCCGACATGCAGGCCTACCACGGGCGCTACGTCGAGACCTGCCGGGCCCGCGTGAGCATCGTCGGGGCCGTCACGCGCCCACAGGCGCAGGCGCTGGTGGCCACGCTGCTGTCGCAGATGCCCGCGCGCGATCCCGCCACCTGCCAGCCGCTGCCGCCCGTGCCCGAGGTGCAGGCGCTGGCTGCGCCGGTGCAGCAGGACATTCCCTTCGCCTCGGCGCAGGCCCATGTGCTGATCGGCCAGCCGGGCTTCGCGCGGCGCGACCCTGACTTTTTGGCCCTGCTCGTGGGCAACCACATTCTGGGCGGCGGTGGCTTCACCTCGCTGCTGACCAGCGAGGTGCGCGAAAAGCGCGGCCTGAGCTACAGCGTGTACAGCCAGTTCTCGCCCGGCTTGAACACCGGCGTCTTCCTGGTCGGGCTGCAGACCCGCCCCGACCAGGCCGCCGAGGCCGTGAAGGTGTCGCGCGACGTGCTTGCGCGCTTCGTGGCGCAAGGCCCGACCGAGGCCCAGCTCAAGGCCGCCAAGGACAACCTGATCGGCGGCTTCGCGCTGCGCATCGACAGCAACCGCAAGCTGCTGGCCAACGTCGTCAACATCGCGTGGAACGACCTGCCGCTGGATTACCTGGAGCACTGGACCGACCGCGTGCAGGCCCTGACGGCCGCAGATGTGCGCGCCGCCATGGCGCGCAAGCTGCAGCCCGATCGCATGGTCACCGTGGTGGTCGGGGGCCAGCCTTGAACCGGCCCGCACGCCGCGCCGCGCCGGCAGCCTCGGCACGGTCGGGGGCCGCCGCGAAGAAGTCCGCGGTCAAGGCGCCCGTAGTGAAAGGCGCGGGCGAGGTCCGGATCATCGGCGGGCAGTGGAAGCGCACGCGCCTGCCCGTGGCACAACGGCCGGGTTTGCGCCCCACGCCCGACCGGGTGCGCGAGACGCTCTTCAACTGGCTGGGACAGGACCTGACCGGCTGGCGCTGCCTCGACGCCTTCGCGGGCACGGGCGCCCTGGGGTTCGAGGCCGCCTCCCGTGGCGCCACGGCCGTGCAGCTGGTCGAGAACGATCTGGCACTGGTCGAGCAACTGCACACGCTGCAGCAGCGCCTGCAGGCCCTGGCGGTGCGGGTGCAGCGGGGCGACGGCGTGGCCGCGCTGCGGCACTGCGCGCCGGGCAGCCTGCACCTGGTGTTTCTGGACCCGCCGTTCGACGGCGCCCTGTTCGAGCCTGCGTTGGCCGCTGCGGCCCAGGCGGTTGCAGCCCAGGGGTTCATCTACCTGGAAGCACCGCAGGCCTGGGACGAGGCCGCGCTGGCAGAGCTGGGGCTGGCGGTGCACCGTCATCTGAAGGCCGGCGCCGTGCATGCCCATCTGCTCCAAAAACAGTGATGCTATTGAATTTGTAGCGTAATGCCCTAGTGGAATATGCACTGGAGGCATTTTTGCTTTGAATGCCCTCGGCCATCACTGCCGCAGAGGCAGCCTTTCCGCCCGCTGCATAATCCGCCCCTGCGCCCGCCCAACCGCGTGTGCCCTCTTCCGCCAGACCGCAAAGGAGCGACCACGCCATGGCCCAGAACGTCCTCGCCATCTATCCCGGCACCTTCGATCCCATCACGCTAGGCCATGAAGACGTGGTGCGCCGCGCCACGCAACTCTTCGGCCGGGTGATCGTGGCCGTGGCGGCAGGCCACCACAAGAAGACCCTGTTCAGCCTGGAAGAGCGCATCGAGATGGTCCGTGAAGCGGTGCGCGCCTATCCGCAGGTGCAGGTCGAGACCTTCTCCGGCCTGCTGCGCGACTTCGTGGTCGAGCGCGGCGGCAAGGCCATGGTGCGCGGCCTGCGCGCCGTGACCGATTTCGACTACGAGTTCCAGCTGGCAGGCATGAACCGCAGCCTCATGCCCGAGGTGGAAACCGTTTTTCTCACGCCCAGCGACAAGTTCCAGTTCATCAGCAGCACCTTCGTGCGCGAGATCGCCCTGCTGGGCGGCGAGGTGGACAAGTTCGTTTCCCCGGAAGTGTCCGAGCGCCTGGCCGTGAAGGTGCGCGCGCAGTCGTCTTGAGGCGTCTTGGCGGCCGGCGCCGTCAGGCTTGCAGTGCTTTCAGCGGTTCGGGCCGTGCGCGGTTGCGGGCGGACTGCACCAGTTCGTGCACGAAGCGCAGCTTGGCGAGCGCCCCGGACGACAGGGCGAACGGATAGGCATCCTGCTGGCCCAGGCTGCGGTTCAGGCTGTTGAGCAGCAGCGTGAGCGGCACCCACTCGCTGACCATCGCATCGAAATCCGGGGACTGCGTGGCGAACGGGTCGTTCATCGTGAAGCGCCGTGCCGCGCCCGCTTTGGGCTTCGGGATCTGAAGCCCGGTGCGGTAGCTCGACGCCGTCTCCAGCAGATCGACCATGTGCAGGTAGTGCGCCCAGGTCTCGGCCCAGTCTTCCCAGGGGTGGGCCGTGGCGTAGGCGCTCACATGGTGGTCGCCCCAGTCCCGCAGGTGCGGGCTGCTGGCGTAGTAGGCCTGAAGCGCTGCGCCGTAGTCCTGCCGCTCGTCGCCGAACACGGCGCGGAAGTGGTCCAGCTTGCCCTGGTCGCGCAGGAGCCGGTCCCAGTAGAAATGCCCGGATTCGTGCCGCAGGTGGCCGATCAGCGTGCGGTAGGGCTCGTGCAGTGCCAGGCGGCGGCGTGCCCGTTCGTCGTCGTCGGCTTCGGCGATGTTCAGGGTGATGGTGCCGCTCGCATGCCCGGTGATCACGGGGTACCCCGGCTGGTCGGCCAGGAATTCGAACGCCGGGCTTTCGCCGGGGGGCGCGGGCTCCAGGCCCAGCTTGGCCAGCGTGTAGTACAGCTGCCGCTTGGCGTGTTCGATCTGCTTCCAGCGGCGCAGGTTGGCGGGCTCCGACAGGTCGGGAAGGATTCGAGTCTGCCGGCAGGACACGCACAGGGCCTGCGGGTCGTCGCCCTGCAGCGCGAAGTTGCAGGCGCGGTGCGCGGTGCGGTGGTGGCACAGCCGGTACAGCGGCTGGGCACTGCCCCGGCCGGCGTCCGCCACCCGCTCCCACAGGTCGGAGTCGTCACGCAGGCCCGATACCGCGGGCACCAGCGCGGCCATCGTCAATTGGTCTGGCAGGAAGGCGAGCTTGGCGCCGCAATGCAAACATTGGACGCTGTCGAAGAAAACGAGGTGACCGCATTGGTCGCAATTGAATACCTGCATGGTGCGAGCTTAGAGCCTGTGACGAATCTTGCATTGCACTTGCGGCAAGCCTGTGGCAACCCAAGGGGTTGGCGAAACAAAAACAGGCTCCGAAGAGCCTGTGTTTGCAAGGTTTTCGCAGGCCACGCGGGCCTGCGTGGCCTCAAGGACGCACGACGATGCTGTTGCGCACGTCACGCACGTGCTTGGTGTTGCGTGCGATGGATTCGGCCGTGTTCTTTTCGGTCTGCGACTTGGCGAAGCCCGACAGCTGCACGGTGCCGTTCAGCGTTTCCACGCTGATGGACGTGGCGGACACGGACTTGTCTTCAGCCATCTTGGCCTTCACAGCGGTCGTGATGCCGGCGTCGTCCACGTAGGAGCCGACGGTCTGCTGGTCGCGCGCCACCGAGCAACCGGCGGAGATGATGGTTGCGCCAGCGAGGGCTGCAAAAGCGAGGGCACGTGCGTATTTCATGGTTATTTCCTTGGTTTGGTTTGTTAACACGGGTGCTTTGGGATTCTGCAGCCCACCGACCTGTTGCACCCCCCGCGGTCGATGAACTGTTTCTTGGTTGGCGGCGTCGCCTTTCAGCGTTGCAGCCAGTCCTTGAGTTCGTCGGCATGCTCTTCTTCGTCGGCCAGGATGCCTTCCAGCATCCGGCGCGTCGTCGGGTCCTTGTCGCCGATCAAAGTGATCATCTGGCGATAGGCCTCGACGGCGATCCGCTCGGCCACCAGGTTGGCTCGCACCATGGCCTTGAGGTCGGACGATTCGTCGTAGTCCGCATGGCTGCGCTCTTCGAGCGAGCTGGGCGAAAAATCGGGCTCGCCGCCGAGCTGCACGATGCGTTGCGCGATCTTGTCCGCATGGGCGGACTCCTCGTTCGCATGCACCAGGAATTCGGCCGCGATGGCTGGCGACTCCATGCCGTCTGCCGTGAAATGGTGACGCTTGTAGCGCAGCACGCACACCAGTTCGGTGGCGAGCGCGTCGTTCAGCAGCTTCACAATGGCATCGCGGTGCGGGCCGTAGGCGGGCGTGACAGCCCCTTCATCCAGATCCTGCGTCGCTGCGTAGTGCAGCGCCTTTTCGTCGAGCACGAGGGTCTCGGAAGGGGCCGCCGGATTGCTGGCCGTGTTGATGGTGGTGACAGGGGACATGGGGACGCTCGCTCTTTGTTATTGAAGTGTTTTAAGCAGTTGCCAGTGAAATCAATATTCGTGGCGGCGGGGGCGGCGGCTCATCAGGCACAGCGTGGCCACTGCGGCACCCGCAGCGGCAGCCAGCAGCATCGATTTGCCGGGCTGCTCGACCACGTAGCGCGTCGTGACATCGGCCGCCTGGTTGAGCTGGCGGCGAGCGCGTTCGGTGGTGTCTGCGCAGTAGGAAATGCCGCGCGATGCGAGGTCTTGTGCACGGGCTGCGAGATCGTCGATCAGCGGGTTCACCTCACCATGCAACTCGTCCACTTTGCGTGCGGCCTTGTCCAGGGTGTTGTTGGCAGCGTCGCGGGTGGATTGCACGGCGTCCTTGGCGGAGTCGAGCACGCTGTCTGCAGCGTTGTGTGCGGAATCCACGGCTTTTTTCGCGGCGTTCTGGGTGTCGATCATGGTTGGGTTCCTTGGGGTTTTTGGAGTGGTGAGCGCTTCGGTGTGCGGTGCGTTCAGTGCGTTAACCGCGCTTGAGCAGGCTCAGCACGAAGGTGACCACAGCCATGATCACGAACACGAAGAAAAGAATCTTCGCAATGCCAACGGCGCCGGCAGCGATACCGCCAAAGCCAAAAAGTGCGGCAATCAAAGCGATCACCAGGAAAACCACTGCGTAATGCAACATATCCATCTCCTCTTGCACCAGAAGTTCCGGCGGGTTGGTAGGGGGCGCATCGGTCAGCGCCTGGGATTGAATGTAGTTTTCGCAGTGCGGGGTGGCTGCCGGTCCCTGGCGCGCACCCATGTAGGACGCCGCCCATGAGGGCGGATCTCTCAAAAATCACGGGTGGCAGGCAGCGGCCATTCCGGTCAAAAAGGGCTTGCGGGCGCTGCGACTGGGCCCGCTTCGCTCCCTCAGTGCACGTGCGGCAGCACGGCGGAAACGAGGGTGCCCTCGCCAGGCTCGGACGTGACGGTCAGGCGGCCGCCAGCGGCCTCGACCCGGTGCCGCATGCCCATCAGGCCGTGGGCGGACGGGTTGGCCTTGCCCGTGTCGAAGCCGCTGCCGTTGTCGCGGATCTGCACCGCCACGTGCGTGGGGTAGTTGTGCACGGCGACCAGCACCTTGCTGGCGTTGGCGTATTTGCCGATGTTCGTCAGCGATTCCTGGACCATGCGGTAGATGGTCAGTTGAACGGATTCGGGCAGTTCCACCGCTTCCAGATTCAGGTCCACCTCCACATTGCTGCGTTCTGCGAACTCGCGGCCCAGGATTTCAAGCGATGCCGTCAGCCCCAGGTTGAACAGCGACGAAGGCCGCAGGTCTTCGATGATGCGGCGCTTGAGCGCAATGCCGCTGTTGAGCGTGTCGGTCAGGTGCTTGAGGCGTTCGGCGATTTCAGGCGCCTGGGAATCCACCCTGGATTTGAGGCGCGCCACGTCGAGCTTGGCCGCGGTGAGCAGGGCGCCCAGTTCGTCATGCAGTTCGCGCGCCAGATGGCCGCGTTCGTCCTCGCGCACCTGCTGCAAGTGGTTCGCCAGTTCGGTGAGGGACGCAGTGCGCTCCCGCACCAGCTGTTCGAGCCGATCGCGCTCGCGTTCCAAGGTTTCCTGCTCGCGCTGGTTGAACGACTGCAGTGCGCTGGCCTGCCGCAGGTACATGTAGAACGCCAGCAGCCCGATGGCTGCCATGGTCGCGATGCCGATGCGCGACAGCATGAGGGAATGAAGGATCTCTTGCGTGCTGTGGTTGGTGCGGTCGGTGCTGCGTTCCGTCAGCCGGCCCGACAGCGAACGGATGGCATCCATGTTCTCCTTGCCCACGTCGGTGGACAGCACGAACTTCCACGCATCGTCGTTGTCCTGGCGCCGCAGCCGCAGGCTCAGATCGAGCTCGGACATCTTGCGGGAAATCTGCCGCGACAGCTGCGTGAAGTCCTCCTGGTCTTCGACCGAGGATGCGGTGAAGATGGCGCGCAGCTCGTCCAGATTGCTGTTGATGGTGGACGCGGCTTTCTCGTAGGGCTCGAGATAACGCTCGTCGCCCGTCAGCAGATAGCCCCGAAGACCGGTCTCCGCATCGAGCATGTTCTGCATCATGCGATCGAGCGCGGCGCGGGTGGTGTAGGTGCGAGAGAGGGCGCTGACCGCATCGTGCGAGCGGTCATAACCGGCCTCGTTGATGCCAACCAGCGCCGATGCAGCCAGCAGTGCCAGGGGCAAGCTGACAGCCATCTTGCGAAAATTGGACCAACGCATAGGTTTCTCCGAAAGACAGGCGGGTGATTTCTGGATAATGTCACCAGCCAGCGGTGTTCCGCTGCAGGCACGCCCGCAACGGGTGAATTGGCTACCAGAACGATAACGGGCAGCTTGGCTGCCCCTTGAAAGAACGCTCAATGATCAAGATCGGCATTGTGGATGACCATGCGATTGTCCGCTCGGGATTGCGACAATTTTTGTCAGAACATGTAGACCTCCGGGTGGTGGGTGAGGCGTCCAATGGGCGCGAGGCGATCGATCTGGTTCGTGCACAGGAGATCGATGTGCTGCTCATGGACTTGTCGATGCCCGGCCAAAGCGGTCTCGACGCGCTGGCCATGCTGCGTGCGAAGGCGCCCGACATGGGCATCCTGATCCTCAGCGGCTATCCGGAAGAGCACTACGCCATCAACCTGATTCGCCAGGGCGCCAGCGGCTACCTCAACAAGGAATGCGATCCCAAGGAGATCGTCGAAGCCATTCGCACGATCTCGCTGGGCCGCCGCTACCTGACCCCTGCCGTGGCCGATCTGCTGGCCCAGCAGCTCAACCGCAAGGACGATGCGCCGCCGCACGAACAGCTGTCGGAGCGCGAGTTCCAGGTGTTCCTCAAGCTGGCCAAGGGCGAAACCGCGGGCGACATCGCCAAGTCGTTGTCGCTCAGCGTGAAGACCGTGAGCACCTACCGCACGCGCCTGATGGAAAAGATGGCGCTGTCGTCCAACAGCGACCTGACCTACTACGCACTGAAGAACAAGCTGATCGATTGAACCAGCACCCAAGCAAAACGGCCACCGGGAAATCGGTGGCCGTTTTCAAATTGGGACGGATGTAAAAAGGGTCTGAAACCGACCTGATGGCCACGGCCTTTCGGCTCAGCCGGTGGCGGATTTGGGGTTGGCCTGGCGGGCTGTGCTGTGCTCTACGCAGTACTCCACCAGTGCGTCGATCTCATTGGATTTGTCGAACACGGCATCTACGCCCAATTGGGCGCAGCGCATGCGAACGTCCGGCGTTGCATAGTTGCTGAGCACCACCATCTTCTGGCCCGCGGTGCGATTGCGGCACGCTGCCAAGACCCCCAGACCGCTTCCCTGTCTCAGAAAAAGATCGACGATGGCCAGGTCCCACTGGCCTGCATTGTTGGCCAGCCACTCTTTGCCTTCGTCTTCGGTTTCTGCAATGCCTACGGCTTCCACCTCCGCCAGTTCCTCGAGCGTGCCGATCAGGTTTTCTCGGATGGTGGCGTTGTCTTCAACAATGTAGGTGCGCAGTTTCACTGTGGGGTCCAGTCCGGATCACGGCGGCAGAATGAGAATGTGATCACAGCTTCACTTTATGGGGAACCAATGTGCCATTCTGCCAGTAGCAACATGCTGAGCCGGTAGGATTCTTCCTACGGTGTGGCGTGGCCACATACGCTGCAGTGCCCGTGTCGTGGAATTTTCATCACAGTCCATTCCATGGAACGCCCGTCGAGCATCGAGAGCCGCCCCGCCAGCGATTCGCCGAACCCCACAATGAGCTTCAGGGCTTCCCCCGCCTGCATGGCGCCGATGATGCCGACCATCGGCGCGAACACGCCCAGGGTGGCGCACTGCGTTTCTTCGAACGCGGCGTCCGGCGGAAAGATGCAGGCGTAGCACGGCGATAGTGGATCGCGCGGGTCGATGACGGTGATCTGCCCGTCGAAGCGGATGGCGGCGCCCGTGACGAGCGGCTTGTGGTGGGCCACGCAAGCGGCGTTCACGGCATGGCGCGTTGCATAGTTGTCGCTGCAGTCGAGCACCACGGTGGCCTGGCTCACCCATTCATCGAGCCATTCCTTGTCGGCCCGGGCCTGGACGGCGTCCACCCGCACGCCTGGATTCAGTGCCTGCAGCGCCTGAGCGGCGGAGTGCACCTTGGGCTCTCCGACGCGCTCCGTGGTGTGGGCGATCTGGCGCTGCAGGTTGGTCAGGTCCACCACATCGTCGTCCACCAGGGTAATGCGTCCCACGCCGGCAGAGGCCAGGAACAGGGCGGCGGGTGAGCCCAGCCCGCCCGCCCCGATCACGAGCGCGTGGGCGGCCAGGATGCGCTCCTGGCCTTCGATCCCGATCTCGTCGAGCATGATGTGGCGCGAATAGCGCAGTAGCTGATCGTCTGTCATGGGCTGGAAACGGGGGCAGTGGCGAGGGCCATGAAAAAGGCCGGGCGCCTGAAAGGCGCCCGGCCGTCGGTGAATCCAGAAGGGATTTAGTTTTCCTTCTTCTCTTCCTTGCGTTCGGTCTGCGTCTTGCTGACAAGCACGGACTGGCCCTTCAACTGGTTGAGGGCCTGCGCCAACTGGAAGTCCTTGTCCGAACCGAACTCCGGCATCTTGCGGTCGGCGATGGGCTTCTTGGCTTCTTCCTCGAGGCGCTTGCGCGCTTCCTCGCGGGCCTTCTCGCGCGCTTCGTCCTTTTTCTCTTCGCCCTGGCCGCTGGTCAGGTGCTTTTCGAGATCGGCCTCACGCATGCGCAGCGATGCGTACACATCGCCTTCGGCGCTTTCATCCACCATCACGTCGGGCACGATGCCCTTGGCCTGGATGGACTTGCCGCTGGGGGTGTAGTAGCGCGCGGTGGTCAGCTTGATGCCGGTGTCCGGGCCCAGGGGGCGCACCGTTTGCACCGAGCCCTTGCCGAAGGTCTGGCTGCCCATGATGGTGGCGCGCTTGTGGTCCTGCAAGGCGCCGGCCACGATTTCGCTGGCAGAGGCCGAGCCTTCATTGACCAGTACCACCAGGGGCACGCTCTTGAGGGCTGCAGGCAACCGCTTGAGGGGGTCGCCATTGCCGCGGCGCTGGTAGAACTCCGGTGCCGCCTTGAAGGTGGCCTTGCTTTCCGCCAGCTGTCCGTCCGTGGTCACCACGGTGACGTTCTCTGGCAGGAAGGCGGCGGACACGGCCACGGCCGCATCCAGCAGACCGCCCGGGTCGTTGCGCAGATCGAGCACCAGGCCCTTGAGGTTGGGCTCCTGGCGATAGACCTCTTCGATCTTGCGAACGAAGTCGTCCACTGTGCGCTCCTGGAACTGCGACAGGCGGATCCAGCCATAACCGGGCTCGATCACCTTGCCCTTCACGGACTGCGTCTTGATCTCTTCGCGCGTGATCGTCACCGGGAACGTGCGGCTCTCGTCCTTGCGGAAGATCGTCAGCGTGACCTGGGTGCTCGGCTCGCCGCGCATTCTCTTGACCGCGTCGTTGAGGGCCAGGCCCTTGACGGCGGTGTCGTCAATCTTGGTGATCAGGTCGTTCGTCTTGAGGCCGGCACGGAAGGCAGGCGAGCCTTCGATGGGCGAGACGACCTTGATGAGCCCGTCTTCCTGCGTGATCTCGATCCCGACGCCCACGAAGCGGCCGGAAGTGCCTTCGCGGAATTCCTTGAAGGACTTCTTGTCGAAATACTGGGAGTGCGGATCGAGGCTGGACACCATGCCCGAGATCGCGTCGGTGATGAGCTTCTTGTCATCGACCGGCTCGACGTAATCGGTCTTCACCAGACCGAACACGGCAGACAGCTGCTGGATTTCCTCGAGCGGCAGCGGCGTCATCGCGCCGCGCGCCACCGTCTGCAGTGAGACGGTGGTCAGTGCCCCGGCGACGACGCCGATCGACACCCAACCTGCGATTTTCAGTTTGTGGCCCATTAAAAACACCTTTGCCGCTTCAATATACACCTTGGAAAGATTGCCCCCAGTGCAGTTCCGCGCTGGAAGCGACTTTTGCGCTGTGCGGGCCGCCTTTACACGGACTTTACGCCTTGCCCTGCGATGCCACTGCGGCCGCGGCCTTGGCGGCGGCTTCGGCATCGCCCAGGTAGTAGTGGCGCAGCGGTTTCAGGTCCGCATCGAGTTCATAGACCAGGGGGATGCCGTTCGGAATGTTCACGCCGACGATGTCGTCGTCCGAGATGCCGTCCAGGTACTTGATCAAAGCACGGATCGAGTTGCCGTGCGCGGCGACCACGATGCGCTTACCGGCGCGGATGGCGGGCGCCATGGACTCGTTCCAGAACGGCAGCACGCGCGCGACGGTGTCCTTCAGGCATTCCGTCAGCGGGATCTGTTCGGGGGCCAGGCTGGCGTAGCGCAGGTCGCCCCGCTCGCTGCGAGGGTCTGCGGCTTCCAGCGCTGGCGGCGGCGTGTCGTAGCTGCGGCGCCACACCAGCACCTGCGCGTCGCCGTATTGCTTGGCCATGTCGGCCTTGTTCAGGCCTTGCAGGGCGCCGTAGTGGCGCTCGTTCAGGCGCCAGCTGTGGTGCACCGGCAGCCAGGTGCGGTCCATCTCGTCGAGCGTGTGCCACAGCGTGCGCGTGGCGCGCTTGAGCATGCTGGTGTAGGCCAGGTCGAATTCGTAGCCTTCCGCCTTCAACAGGCGGCCTGCGCTCTTGGCCTGTTCCACGCCCGTGGGCGTCAGATCGACGTCGGTCCAACCGGTGAAGCGGTTCTCGAGGTTCCAGGTGGATTCTCCGTGGCGGATCAGGACGAGTTGGTGCATGGTTTCCCTAGAGCAGGCGGGTCAAAATCCAGCATTCTAAAATTGAGCGGTTTGCCAACCCTAGGACTGACGTGAAATTCATCATCGACAACTGGTATTTGTTCTTTATCGCGCTGGCCTCCGGCGGCATGCTTTTGGTGCCGCTGCTCAAGGATGCCACCGGCGGCTCGCTGACGGCGGCGCGCGCCGTGCAGCTCATCAACCGCGAGAAGGGCGTGGTGATCGACGTGTGCGAGCCCGACGAATTCGCCGCAGGCCACGTGGGCGGCGCCAAGAACATTCCCCTGAACCAGCTGGAAGAGCGGCTGCCCCAGGTGGTCAAGAACAAGGCCCTGCCGATCGTGCTGGTTTGCGCCAAGGGGCCGCGGGCCCAGCGCGCCGTGGGCATCGCCAAAAAGCTGGGCTACGACAATGCCCAGGCGCTGGCGGGTGGGCTGAAAGCGTGGAAAGACGCCAGCATGCCGGTTGAAAAGGCCTGAGTTGGCCGCAATGTGTGCTGTGTAGCCATTTTTTGAGCAGGAAGGCCCTCCCATGCAAGCCGTGAAGATGTACACCACCGCCGTCTGCCCCTACTGCATTCGGGCCAAGCAGATCCTCAAGTCCAAGGGCGTGGAGGAGATCGAGGAAGTCCGCGTGGACCTCGACCCCGTGGCCCGCAGCCACATGATGGAAATCACCGGGCGCCGCACCGTGCCCCAGATCTTCATCGGCGACACGCACGTCGGCGGGCACGACGACCTGGTCGCGCTCGACGGCCGGGGCGGCCTGATGCCGCTGCTCGGCGGTGCCCAGGCCGATGCCTGAACTGCCGCTTTTCCGTTTCTGCGGCGCTGCATAATGCAGCCCCAAGTGCCCGCTGCGGGGAGCGTTTTCCCCAGCGGGCTTTGTTTTGTCGAATAGTGTTCTGACTGAAAGACCGACACCATGGCTACCGAAGAAAATCCCGTGTTCCAGATCCAGCGCGTGTACCTGAAGGACTTGTCCCTGGAGCAGCCCAACTCGCCCGCAATCTTGCTGGAGCAGGAACAGCCCAGCGTGGACATCCAGCTGGGCGTGGAAGCCACGCCGGTGGCCGATGGCATTTTCGAAGTGGCCGTGACCGCCACCGTGCAGACCAAGATCAAGGACAAGACCGTGTTCCTGGTCGAAGCCAAGCAAGCCGGCATCTTCGAGATCCGCAACATCCCCGAAGACCAGATGGGCCCGATCATGGGCATCGCCTGCCCGCAGATCGTGTACCCCTACCTGCGCGGTAACGTGGCCGACACCATCACGCGCGCCGGCTTCCCGCCTGTGCACCTGGCCGAAATCAACTTCCAGGCCATGTACGAGCAGCAGCAGGCCCAGGTGGCCTCCGCAGCGCCGTCGCCCATCATCACGCAGTAAGCAGCGTGCAGCGCCGGGAGGCCGTTGCGCCTCCCGCGTGAACCTCGGGCACACGAACGAATGAACATCGTCGTCTTGGGGGCCGGGGCCTGGGGCACGGCCATGGCCGTCAGCGCGGCAACGCACCCATCGGCGCATGCCGTGACCCTGTGGGCGCGCGACACGCAGCAGGTGGCCGGCATGCAGGCCACACGGCAGAACGCCCGGTATCTGCCGGACATCGAACTCCCTTCTTCCCTGGCACTGAGCGCGGGCGACCCGTTGTCGCTGGCCTCCAGCGCCGATCTGGTCGTGGTCGCGACGCCCATGTCCGCGCTGCGCGGCACGCTCCAGGTGCTGAGCGCCCTGGACGTGCCGGTGGCCTGGCTGTGCAAAGGATTCGAGGCCGCGCCGCCGGGCGGTAGCGCCGTGGGCCTCATGGGGCACGAGGTGTGCGCGCAGGTCGCTCCCGGCTTGCGCAGCGGGGTGCTGAGCGGCCCCAGCTTTGCGCAGGAGGCGGCCCGCGGGCAGCCGACGGCCCTGGTGGCGGCCAGCCCGCACGCCGCCGTGCGCGATCTGCTGGTGGACGCGTTCCATGGCCCCACGCTGCGGGTGTACGCCAACGACGACATCGTCGGCGTCGAGGTGGGCGGTGCGGTGAAGAACGTGCTGGCCATCGCGACGGGGCTGTGCGACGGGCTCGACCTGGGGCTCAACGCCCGTGCCGCCCTCATCACGCGCGGCCTGGCCGAGATGACGCGGCTGGGGCTGGCGCTGGGTGCGCGGCCCGATACCTTCATGGGTTTGTCCGGACTGGGCGACCTGGTGCTGACCGCGACGGGCGACCTGTCGCGCAACCGGCGTGTGGGCCAGGCCCTGGCGCAAGGGCTGACGCTGGCCCAGGCGGTGGATTCGCTCGGCCATGTGGCCGAAGGCGTCTACAGCGCCCGGACGGTGCTGGCGCGTGCGCGCCATCTGCAGGTGGACATGCCGATCACCGAAGCGGTGGTGGCGTTGCTGGACGGGCAGAGAACGCCGCGCGATGCGGTGGCGCTGCTCATGGGCAGAAGCCCGGTGGCGGAACTCTCGCGGCCTTGAAGGGCCTTTGAAAGCTCTGCCACCGGGCTTCTTTGCCCGTTGCAGGGGTTGATGCTCAGAGCACGCCGAAGAGCATGAGCAGCAGCACGAGGGACAGTGGGACGCCGAGAAGCCAGAGGATGACAGGCATGGAAGTTCTCCTGAAGAGTGGTTGGTGGATGGATCAACCTTAAAGGCCACCCCTGGGCGCCCCTGTGCGGCGTGGTGACCTGCGCGCGTAGTCCCGAGCCTACCGGCGGTGCAGGAGAGGCCGAGCCGCTCGCCTTCGCAGCGATGCACCGCCCGGTGCGGTGCGCCCTTCAGAATTCCAGGTTGTCGATCAGCCGCGTGCTGCCCAGCCGCGCCGCGCCCAGGGCCACCAGCGTGCCCGCGCCGGCCGGGCCGCCGGCCTCGGGCGGCTGCAGGTCGTGGCGGCGCCGCACGGTGAGGTAGTCCGGTGCCCAGCCCTGGCGGCGCAGCGCGTCCAGGGCCTGGCGCTCCCGTTCGCCGGCATCGCCCTCGCCCGCGAGAAAGCCGTCCGCCAGCGCGCGCAGGGCCTGGGCCAGCTGCATGGCGCGCGACCGCTCCTGCGCTCCGAGGTAGCCGTTGCGCGAGCTGAGGGCCAGGCCGTCGTCCGCGCGCCGCGTCTCCCCCGCCACCACGTCCACCGGCAGCGCGAACTGCCGCACCATCTGCCGGATCACCATGAGCTGCTGGTAGTCCTTCTTGCCGAACACGGCCGTGCCGCCGCTCGCGCCCAGCACGCAGGCGAAGAGCTTCATCACCACCGTGCAGACGCCGACGAAGAACCCGGGGCGAAAGTGCCCCTCCAGGATGTCGGCCAGCGCGGGGTCGGGATGCACCTTGAAGGTCTGCGGCTCGGGGTACAGGTCGGCCTCGCGCGGCGCGAAGAGCACGTCGCAGCCGGCCTTGCGCAGCTGGGCGCAGTCGGCGTCCCAGGTGCGCGGGTAGCTGTCGAAATCCTCGTGGGGCAGGAACTGCAGGCGGTTCACGAAGATGCTGGCCACGGTCACGTCGCCCAGCGGGCGGGCCTGCTCAACCAGTGAAATGTGGCCGGCGTGCAGGTTGCCCATGGTGGGGACGAAAGCGGGCCGGCCCCGGCCCGCGAGGGCTTGGCGCAGTTCGGCCACGGTGTGTGCGATGAGCATGGGTCATCCCCGATCGGGAAAAAAGAAAGGGCTGCAGGAAAAGGAAGGTAAGGGCCGAAGGAGCAGCCCGAGCGCGGGCCGCCCTACCAGGCGTGCAGGGCGTCGTCCGGAAAGCGCCCGGCCTTGACGGCCTGCACATAGGCCTGCATCGCGCCGCGCACGCTGCCCGCCTCCTGCATGAAGTCGTGCACGAAGCGCGGCATCTTGGCCAGGTGAATGCCCAGCATGTCGTGCAGCACCAGCACCTGGCCGGCGGTGCCGCTGCCGGCCCCGATGCCGATGGTGTGGCAGTGGGGCAGCTCGGCCGTGAGCTCGCGGGCCAACGCGGCGGGCACCATCTCCAGCACCATCATGGTGGCGCCCGCGTTCTGCAGTTCGGACGCCTGCTGGCGCAGGGTGCGCGCGGCCAGGTCGCCCTTGCCCTGCACGCGGTAACCGCCCAGGGCGTGCACCGTCTGCGGCGTGAGGCCCAGGTGGGCGCACACGGGCACGCCGCGCTGCACCAGGAACTCCACCGTCGGCGCCGTCCAGCCGCCGCCTTCGAGTTTGACCATGTGCGCGCCGGCCTGCATCAGCGTGCAGGCGCTGCGCAGGGCCTGTTCGCGGTTTTCGGCGTAGGTGCCGAAGGGCAGGTCGGCGATCAGCCACGCCGTGCCCTGCACGCGGTGCAGGCCGCGCGCCACGCTGGCCGTGTGGTAGGCCATGGTGTCCAGCGACACGCCCACGGTGCTGGGCAGGCCCTGGCAGACCATGCCGAGCGAGTCGCCGACCAGAATGCATTCCACGCCCGCCGCGTCCGCCATGGCGGCGAAGGTGGCGTCGTAGGCGGTCAGCATGGTGATCTTTTCGCCGGCCTCGCGCATCTGCTGCAGGCGCGGCAGGCTGACGGGCCGGCGCTCGGGCAGGGGAGAGGCGGGCGGCAGCGTGCCGTAGGGCGTCGCGGACGAGGCGGAGGCGTTGGGGATGGCAGTGGTCATGGGAATGGGCAGAGCCGGGCCGAAAGTGCGGCGAGTCTATGCGATGCCGCTATGCTTGCCGCCCATGACGAAATCCCCCCTTTCCCTGGACGGCGGCATCGCATCGCTGGCCCAGGACGACGTTGCCCGCGCGCTGCGCGAGGACGTGGGCGCCGGCGACCTCACCGCCGGCCTGATCGATCCGGCGCGCCGCGTGCGCGCCCGTGTGCTGGCCCGCGAAAGCGCGGTGATCTGCGGCGGCCCCTGGGCCGAGGCGGCCGTGCGGGCCCTGGACCCGGCCGCGCGCATCGTGTGGCACGTGCAGGAGGGCGAGCGCTGCGCGCCCGACCAGGTGGTGCTGGAGGTGGAGGGCAGTGCCCGCGCGCTGCTGAGCGCCGAGCGCACGGCGCTGAACTTCCTGCAGCTGCTGTCGGCCGTGGCGACCAAGACGGCGATCTACGTGGACGCCGTGCGCGGCACGCGGGCGCAGATCGTCGATACGCGCAAGACCCTGCCCGGCCTGCGGCTGGCGCAGAAATACGCCGTTCGCACCGGCGGCGGCACCAACCACCGCATCGGCCTGCACGACGCGGTGCTCATCAAGGAAAACCACATCGCCGCCGCCGGTGGCGTGGCGGCCGTGCTGCGCGCCGCGCAGGCCGTGGCCGCGCAGGCGGCCTTCGTGGAGATCGAGGTCGAGACGCTGGAGCAGCTGCAGGAGGCGCTGGATGCCGGCGCGACGATGCTGCTGCTGGACAACATGCCGCTCCCGATGCTGCACGAGGCCGTGCGCCGGAACGCCGGTCGCGCCATCCTGGAGATCTCCGGCGGCGTGACGCTCGAAGGCCTGCGCGCCCTGGCCGAGACCGGCGTGGACCGCATCTCCATCGGCACGCTGACCAAGGACGTGAAGGCCATCGATTTCTCGATGCGCATGCAGGACATTGCCTAGCCGATCCGGCCATCCTCCGGACCTGAGATAACGTGTTGGCGCCGCGCCCTGCCGCCGCGGCCGAAAGACCCACCCCATGACGACCCCCACCGCCATCAAGGACGTGGAGTACGAGCAGCCCGAAGACGGCGCCGTCTGCTCCACGAAGTTCGCCTGGGCCCGCGTGCCCGCCGAGCCCTCGCCCACCGAACGCGCCGCGCTCAAGGACCGCATCCGGCGGCTGCTGCGCGAGAAGAACGCCGTCATGGTGTCGCACTACTACGTGCACCCGGACCTGCAGGACCTGGCCGAGGAAACCGGCGGGCTGGTCAGCGATTCGCTGGAGATGGCGCGCTTCGGCCGCGACCATGCCGCGCAGACGCTGGTGGTCTCGGGCGTGCGCTTCATGGGCGAGACGGCCAAGATCCTGTCGCCCGAGAAGACCGTGCTCATGCCCGACCTGGATGCCACCTGCTCGCTCGACCTGGGCTGCCCCGCCGATGCGTTCAGCGCTTTCTGCGATGCGCACCCGGACCGCACCGTGGTCGTCTACGCCAACACCAGCGCGGCGGTGAAGGCGCGCGCCGACTGGCTCGTCACCTCCAGCTGCGCGCTGGAGATCGTGGGCGCGCTCAAGGCGGCGGGCCACAAGATCCTGTGGGCGCCCGACCGGCACCTGGGTGCCTACATCCAGCAGCAGACCGGCGCCGACATGCTGTTCTGGAACGGCGCCTGCATCGTGCACGACGAGTTCAAGGCCGAGGAGCTGCAGGCGCTGAAGGCGGCGCACCCGCAGGCGAAGGTGCTGGTGCACCCGGAGAGCCCTGCCGACGTGGTGGCGCTGGCCGATGCCGTGGGCTCGACCTCCGCCATCCTGAAGGCCGCGCGCGAGATGGATGCGCGCGAATTCATCGTGGCGACCGACAACGGCATGATGCACAAGCTGCGCGCGCTCAACCCTGGCAAGACCTTCCACGAGGCCCCCACGGCCGGCAACAGCGCCACCTGCAAGAGCTGCGCGCACTGCCCCTGGATGGCCATGAACGGCCTGGCCGACGTGGCCCGCGTGCTGGAGACCGGGGCCAACGCCATCCACGTGGACCCGGTGCTCATCCCGCGCGCACGCCAGCCCATCGACCGCATGCTGGCCTTCACCGCCGCGCTCAAGGGCGGGCAGCCCCTGGGCGCGCTGGTGCCCCACATCGGCGCGGCATGAAGCGCACCGCCATGGGATCTATTTGCTATTAAATTAATAGCTATCCAGGCATGATTTTCTAGGGCATTCGCCTGTTTTGACGTGAATTTCAGGATCGACTTCTCCGACCCGCGCCACCCGGCCGGGCCGCGCCTGCGCCATGCGTTCGGCACGCCGCGCCGCACGCTGGTGGCCCAGGCGCCGCACGAGGTGCGCGCCGTGCTGGACGCGGCCGAGGCCGAGGCGCGCGCCGGGGCCTGGTGCCTGGGCTACCTGCGCTACGAGGCGGCCGGCGCGTTCGACGCCGCGCTGCGCACGCACCCGGCCGACGGGCCCCTGGCATGGTTCGCCGTGTTCGACCGGGCCTTGCCCTGGCCCGATCCCACAGTTTCCCCCGGCGATGGCGATGGTGGCGGCGCGGGAGCGCGCACGGTGGACTGGCACACCCGCCCGCAGCGCGCCGTGTTCGAGGCCGCCCTGGCGCACCTTCACCAGGCCATCGCGGCCGGCGAGTTCTACCAGGTCAACTACACCGCGCCGATCCGGGGCACCGTGTCGCCGGTGGGCGGGGCGCAGGCGGCGCTGCCGCTGTTCGCCGCCCTGCAGCGCGCCCAGCCGGGCGGTTACGCCGCGTGCATCGACGGTGGTGCCGAGCAGATCCTGTCCGTCTCGCCCGAGCTGTTCTTCGACTGGCGCGGGGGCTCGCTGCTGGCGCGGCCCATGAAAGGCACGGCGCCGCGCGGCGCCACGGCCGAGGACGACGCCGCGCAGGCCGCCGCACTGCGCGCCTCGCCCAAGGAGCGCGCCGAGAACGTGATGATCGTGGACCTGCTGCGCAACGACCTCTCGCGCATCGCTGAGCCGCACAGCGTGCGCGTGCCCGCGCTGTTCCACACCGAGGCGCTGCCGGCCGTGTGGCAGATGACGTCCGACGTCGAGGCCCGCACCCGCGCCGGCACCAGGCTGGCCGACGTGTTCGCCGCGTTGTTCCCGTGCGGCTCCATCACCGGGGCGCCCAAGGTGCGGGCGATGCAGGCCATCCACGCGCTGGAGCCCGCGCCGCGCGGCGTGTACTGCGGCGCGGTGGGCATCGTGCGTCCGGACGGCGAGGGCGCCGTGGCCGCCACCTTCAACGTGCCCATCCGCACCGTGACGCTGCGCGGCCGCGACGCGCGGTGCGGCATCGGCAGCGGCATCACGTCCGGCGCCCAGGCCGCGGCGGAGTGGCAGGAGTGGCAGCACAAGAGCGCCTTCCTGCAGCGCGCCAGCGCCCCGTTCGACCTGCTGGAAACCCTGGCGCTGGAGGAGGGCGTGCTGCGCCACCGCGCCGACCACGTGGCGCGGCTGGCCGCCTCGGCCGCGCACTTCGGCCACGCCTTCGACGCGGCGCGCGTGCAGGCCTGCCTGGATGCGCTGGCTGCAGCCCACCCCACCGGGCTGTGGCGCGCGCGCCTGCTGCTCGATGCGGCGGGCCACCCGCGCGCCGAAGCCTGGGCGATGGCCCCCAACACCGTGCCGGTGCGCCTGCAACTGGCCACGCGCCCGCTGGAAGGCGCGCACGGCGAATTCGTGCGCCACAAGACCACGCGCCGGGAGCACTACGACGCCTTCACGCCCGAGGCCGAGGGCGTGTTCGACACGCTGCTGTGGAACGAGGCCGGCGAGATCACCGAATGCACGCGCGGCTGCATCGCGGCGCTGCGGGCCGACGGCCGGTGGGTCACGCCCCCGCTGTCCTGCGGCCTGCTGCCCGGCGTGGGCCGCGCGGTGGCCCTGCGCGAAGGCCGGGTGACCGAGGCCGTGCTGCGCGTGGAGGAGGTGCCACAGGTGCGGGCCTGGGCGTTCGTGAACAGCCTGCGGGGCTGGCTGGACGCCACGCTGCAGGCCTGAAGCCGGCGGGGCCGAAGGCGCCTGGCGCTGGGTTTTGCTACTGATTTTGTAGCGGCATGCCCTAGTACTGATTGCGCTGGAGCCTTGTCAGGCTTCAAGGCAAATCAGGGGCTGCAGTCCGGGCCATCCCTCGGAGAACCGGTTCAGAGCGGGGCCAGGCCTGCTTCCTGAAACGAGCGGTAGATCTTGACCAGAAAGACGTGGATCTGGCCGTTGGAGGCGCTGATCCCCGGCAGCAAAGAAGCGAAGTCGAATTCAGGATGCTCTGCGGCGAAACGCAGGCTCGCGATGATGCCGGCGGTTTCGTCGGGCGTGTATTCCTCGGGCAGCGAGGCCAGCTGTTCGGCGGTCAGGCCCTGGAAGGCATCGAGGTCGCCGACGTAGTCGATCATGCTCAAGGGGATGCGAAGGAATTTGACGGTATCCATGTTTTTCTTTCCGGCTACTTACTGAATCTTCTGGTCGACCACGAAATTGCTCAGGCCCTGGGAGCTGAGGTTGTGGGCCACTTGCTCCAGCTGGGCTGCGCTGGGGCGGTAGTGTCCGCTGTTGCGGGTCAGGGACTGGATCTCGCCGTTGTGCACGGTGATTTCGCCCGCTCCTGCGACTGGCTGGCCGGCCAGGAAGCTCGAATGGTGGAACTTGCCAGGCGCATGGTAATTGGACGCATACAGGTTGCCATCGTGATCCATGACGAAGATCGCCTTGCCCGCGCCTCCGCCGAAGCATGCCGTCTTGCCGTTGCGGGTGTCGAACGGCTTGCCCTCCGCGTCAAAAATCTTTCCGTCTTTCACCGTCAGTTTGAACTGCTGCCGTTGCTCTGCATTGAGATAGGTGACGGACGTCGCCCACGTCTTGTTGCCCTGAAGGTGCTCGCCGTCGTACTCGGCAAAGAGGGCAACGTTGTGCTGGAACTTCGCCGTGGGCGGCACTGCGGGCGATGAAAGGCGCTTGTCCTCGAAGGGATCGACATGGGGCGTGGGCGGGTTGGCCGGATTCCAGATTTGCGGCGCTTCATGAACGGCCTGCGAGGGGGCAGGACCTGCCGTGGTGGCGCCTGGCAGCATGGAGGCCAGACCGACGGCGTGCTCGGCGGGAGGCCAGGGCGAATTCCCCGGTGCGCCCTGCAGGCCGTGGGGGGCTTGCTGCAGCACGGGGGCGAAAGCGGGCTGTGGGCCGCCCGGGAACAGCGACGCGAAGCCGGTGAAAGGCTGGTTTTGTGGTGGATGCAGCGGGTGTGCCGGCTGGGGCGGTGTCTGAAAGCCTGGGTGAAACGCCATGGTCGGGGCGGCCTGAGGCGGTGGATGACCCATCCAGGGCATCGCCAGCACAGGCTCTTCCTGTAGCGGCAGCGGCGCAGGTGCGGCCTGCGCTGGAAATTCTCCTTGCGGTGCGCTGGGTTGCGGCTGCGCCTGCGGCAACACCGTTGCGACGGCCACGCCGTTCGGGAGCTGCGAGGTCGGTTTCATCGACTGCAGGACCGACGCGGCGCTGATGCGCCCCGGCGCGGTGCCGGCTGGCGCGGCAATGCTCGGCTTCTGGGCGGCAGAGAGCAATTTCATCGCATCGTTCAGCGAGATCTTGGCTCCACTGCTGAGTTTGATCTGGATGCGCGGCTGCAGGGAAGACGCGGTTTCCAGTTTGGGCCGGGGCCTGAGCGGCCCTGGCAATGGCGGCTCAGAGGTGCCCGTAGCGGGCTTCTCCGGCTTGACGGCTGCCAGTTGTGCAGCCTGCAGCGCCGAAGGGCGTACCGGAGTGAGCCGGGTGGCGATCGCATTGGGTAGAGGTCTCATGGCAGCCCTGTGGCTTGGGTTTTCGAATGATGCTCATCATCCGAGAAGCGCCATGGAATCTCTCACAGGACCCGAATCTCCGATGGGGTTTGCGAAGCCGTCCTGACCCGGCAGGCGGGATGGCTCACCGGTGCGACCCACTCTCGCGCTTTGGACGGATCGCCCGGTGCAAAGTGATTTGCTACTTATTTTGTAGCAATATGCCCTAGTGTTGATTGCGCTGGAGCCCTGTAGGGCTCAAAGCCGTTCCTTCACGTAAGACCCGCGGTCCATGTCCACGATCTCCACGCTGAGCTGCACCATCACGCCCTCGGGCTGGGGCGTGAGGCGGCGCAGCACGTCCACGACGCGGGCGCCGAGGTCCTGCTTGGCCTCGGGCGAGCGGCCGGACAGCAGGCGCAGTTGGGCATGCACGAACGCGCGGTCGGCGGGGGCGGTGCCGATCTCGAAGCGGTCGGCGCGCAGGAAGCGGGATTTGAGGTCCGCCTCGTTCTGGATCTCGGGGCTTGCGGTGAGGGACTGGTTCAGTTCCGCCAGCATCTGCGCTTCGGGCAGGCCGGCCAGGTTCTGGCTGTATTCGATGACGAGGTGGGGCATGGCGGTTCTCCTGCGGGGTGGGATGAAAGAAGGGGAAGGGGGGCGGATGGGCTCAGCCCGGCACCGGGCCGGGCGGCGCCAGGTCCAGCACGCAGCCGTCGCCCAGCGCCTCGCGCCACACGCGCACGCGGCTGGCGGGCGGCTGCATGCCATCGAGCGCCTGGGCGATGAAGCGGCACAGGTTTTCCAGCGTGGGCGTGCCCAGGCCGGGTACCTCGTCCAGCCAGTGGTGGTCGAGCTGCTCGCGCACGGCGGCCAGGCGCTCGCGCAGGTGGCCCAGGTCGATGACCATGCCGGTGGCGGGATCGCGCGGGCCGGTGACGGCCACCTCCGCGTGGTAGGTGTGGCCGTGGATGCGGCGGCTGCCCTCGGCCTCGATCTCGCGCTGCAAAGTGTGCGCGGCATCGAAGAAAAAGCGCTGGTGGACGGTGAACTGCATGGTCGGCGAACGGGCGGGAACGGGGCGAAAAAAACGGTACGTAAAAAAGGGCTCAGCGGATGCCGGTGAGCTTGTGGGTCTGCAGGCTCAGCCGCCACGCGGGGCGCTCCAGGCAGGCGGCGATGCAGCGCCCGGTGTTGGCGGCCTGATCCGGGCCGTCCATGGGCTGCAGGAAGCGGTGCGTGAACTGCGTCTGTACCTCCAGCGTGGCCAGGTCGAAGCCGGGCTGGGGCCACACCAGCTTGAGTTCCTGCCCGCTGCGCTGCACCCAGGGCGCGCCGGCCTTGGGGCTGATGCACAGCCAGTCGATGCCGGGCGGCGCGGCGACGGTGCCGTTGCTCTCAACGGCGATGCGAAAGCGCCGCGCGTGCAGGGCGTCGATGAAGGCGGTGTCCACCTGCAGCAGCGGCTCGCCGCCGGTCAGCACCACCAGGCGGTGCGCGGCATCGTGCGCGGGCCACTGCGCGGCGATCAGGTCGGCCAGCGCCTCGGCGGTGGCGAACTTGCCGCCCAGGGTGCCGTCGGTGCCCACGAAGTCGGTGTCGCAGAAGCGGCAGACGGCGCTGGCGCGGTCTTCCTCACGGCCGCTCCAGAGGTTGCAGCCCGCGAAGCGGCAGAACACGGCGGGCGTGCCGGCCTGGCCGCCCTCGCCCTGCAGGGTGTAGAAGATTTCCTTGACGCTGTAGGTCATGCCAGGGCCTCCACGGCGGCGGGCGCCAGCTCGTCCAGCGCCTGCAGCAGGCGGTCCACGTCGGCCTCGGTGTGCGCGGCCGACAGGGCGATGCGCAGGCGCGCCGTGCCCTCGGGCACGGTGGGCGGGCGGATGGCGGGCACCCACAGGCCGCGCTGGCGCAGGCCTTCCATGGCGGCCAGGGCCTCGTCGTTGGCGCCGATCACCACGGCCTGCACGGCGGTGCGCGACTCGCCCAGTTGCCAGTGCGTGCCCTGCAGCAGCGGCGCGAGGCCGCCCCGCAGGCGCTGGACGAGGCGCGCGAGGTGCTCGCGGCGCGAATCCTCGGCCTCGATGAGCGCCAGGCTGGCCTGCAGCGCGCGCGCCAGCAGCGGCGGCGCGGCGGTGGCGAAGATGTAGCTGCGCGTCTTTTGCAGCAGCCATTCGATCAAGGCGTCGTCGCCCGCGACGAAGGCGCCGGCCACGCCCGCGGCCTTGCCCAGCGTGGCCATGTACAGCACGCGCCGCGAGGCCTGCGCGCCGACCAGGCCTGCCTCGGCCAGCGCGCCTCGCCCCTGAGGGCCGAGCACGCCGAAGCCGTGAGCGTCGTCCAGCAGCAGCAGCGCGTCGTGGCGCTCGCACAGCGCCAGCAGCGCGGGAATGTCGGCCACGTCGCCGTCCATGCTGAACACGGCATCGGTGATGACCAGCTTGCGGCGCGCGGGGCTGCTGGCCAGCGCGGCCTCCAGCGCGGCCAGGTCGGCATGCGGGTAGCGGTGGATGCGGGCGCGCGACAGGCGGGCGCCGTCGATCAGGCAGGCGTGGTTGAGCGCATCGGAAAACAGCGCATCGCCCTCGCCCACGAGCGCGGGCACGATGCCGGCGTTGGTGGCGTAGCCCGCGTAGAAGTACAGCGCGCGCGGCAGGCCCACGAAGCGGGCGAGGTCGGCCTCCAGCGCCGCGTTGGCCGCGCTGTGGCCGCTCACCAGCGGCGAGCCGCCCGAGCCCACGCCGAACTCGCGCGCGCCCGCGCAGGCGGCCTCGGCCAGCGCGGGGTGGCCGGCCAGGCCCAGGTAATCGTTGCTGCAAAAGGCCAGCATGGGCGCGCCATCGACCAGCAGGTGCGCGCCGCCGGCCGGCACCACGGCGCGGCGCCTGCGGCGCAGGTGGGCGGCGTCGAGCGCGGCGATGCGCGCCGGAAACTCGTCGATCCAGGAGGCGGCGTCGGGGCGGGGGCTCATCGGGTCGTCCATGCGGCGGGAAGGTCGAAGGGCAGCGCACGGGCGTCCGGCACGGCCTGGTAGGGAATGTCGGCCAGCAGCGGAGCGCCCAGGCGCTGCGCGAGCCAGTCGAGGTTTTCTTGCGGCGCCCGCATGTGCGGGTCGATGCGGCTGGCGATCCAGCCGGCCAGCGGCAGGCCGCGCGCGCGCACGGCATCGGCCGTGAGCGCGGCGTGGCTCAGGCAGCCCAGCCGCAGGCCCACCACCAGCACCACGGGCAGGCCCAGGGCCTGGGCGAGGTCGGCACCGGTCTCGGTGTCCGACAGCGGCACGTGAAAGCCGCCCGCGCCTTCGACGACGACCGCATCGGCCTGCGCCGCCAGCGCTTCGTAGCTGCGCACGATGTGCGCGATGTCGATGCGCGTGCCCGCGCGCTCGGCGGCGATGTGGGGCGAGAGCGGGTCGGGCAGCAGCACGGGGTTGTCCAGCGCCGGGGGCACCGCGATGGTGGAGGCGGCGCGCAGGGCGAGGGCATCTTCGTTGGCGAGCTGGCCATGGTGCCATTCGGCGCCCGCGGCGATGGGCTTCATGCCCACGACGCGCGCGTGGTGGCGTGCCAGCGCGTGCAGCAGGCCGGCCGAGGCCAGCGTCTTGCCCACGCCGGTGTCGGTGCCGGTGACGAAGCAGGCGAATGCCGGGGTCGGGTTCATGGGGCGGTCTCCTCGGCCAGCGTGGCCTGCAATGCGGCGAAGGCGGCATCGCCCAGGTGCTGTACGGCCTCGTCGTCGAGTACGTAGGGCGGCATGGCGTAGAGCGTTTTGCCGATGGGGCGCAGCACCAGGCCGCGCGCCATGGCGTGGCGGTGGTAGCGGCGGGAAAAATCGGGCAGGGAGGTGTCCACGTCCCATGCCCACACCATGCCCAACCGGCGCGCATGGCGCACGCGCGGGTGCTGCGTGATGGGCGCGCAGGCAGCGTCGATGCGCCCGGCCAGCGCCGCATTGGCCGCGAGCGGGTCGAGCTGGTCGAACAGCTCCAGCGTGGCCAGCGCCGCGCGGCAGGCCAGCGGGTTGCCGGTGTAGGAGTGCGAATGCAGGAAGCCGCGGGCCACGTCGTCGTCGTAGAACGCGGCGTACACGGCCTCGGTGGTGAGCACGGCCGACAGCGGCAGCGTGCCGCCCGTGAGGCCCTTGGACAGGCAGATGAAATCGGGCCGGATGCCGGCCTGCTGGTGCGCGAACATCGTGCCGGTGCGGCCGAAGCCGGTGGCGATCTCGTCCACCACCAGGTGCACGCCGTAGCGGTCGCACAGCGCGCGGGCCTGGCGCAGGTATTCGGCATCGTGCATGGCCATGCCGGCGGCGCACTGCACCATCGGCTCGACGATCAGCGCGGCGGTGCTCTCGTGATGCTCGGCCAGCCAGGCCTCCAGCGCCTGGGCGGCGCGCCGGGCCGCATCCAGCGCGCTCTCGCCGGGCTGCGCGCTGCGCGCATCGGGGCTGGGCACGGTGGCTGCCAGGCGCACCAGCGGGGCGTAGGCCTCGCGGAACAGGGCGATGTCGGTCACGGCCAGCGCGCCCACGGTCTCGCCGTGGTAGCCGCCGGCCAGGCCCACGAAGCGGCTCTTGCCCGGCCGCCCGGCGTTGCGCCAGCAGTGCGCGCTCATCTTGAGGGCGATCTCGGTGGCCGCAGCGCCGTCGCTGCCGTAGAAGGCGTGGCCCAGCCCGGTGAGCGCACCCAGCCGCTCGGACAGCTCCACCACCGGCGCGTGCGTGAAGCCCGCGAGCATCACGTGGTCCAGCCGCGCGAGCTGGTCGGTCAGCGCGGCCTGGATGTGCGGGTGGCTGTGGCCGAAGAGGTTGACCCACCACGAGCTGATGCCGTCCAGGTAGCGCCGGCCATCGGTGCCGTGCAGCCACGGCCCCTGGGCGCTGGCGATGGCCACGGGCGGGTCGGCCTCGTGGCGCTTCATCTGCGTGCACGGGTGCCAGACGCTGGCCAGGCTGCGGGCGACGAGGGTGTCCTGGTTCATCGTGGGTGGCCTTTCACAGGGCCTGCGTGGGCACGTGGTGGCGCAGTTCCACCTGGCGGTTGGCGGCGTCCACGAACACCAGGTGCGGCCGGTGTGCGGCCACCTCGGCCTCCTCGACCTGGGCGAAGGCGGCAATGATGAGCAGGTCGCCTACGGCAGCGCGGCGCGCCGCCGAGCCGTTGACCGACACCATGCCGCTGCCGCGTTGGCCCTTGATGGCATAGGTGACGAAGCGCTCGCCGTTGTCGATGTTCCAGATGTGCACCTGCTCGTTCTCCACGATGTTCGCGGCGTCGAGCAGGTCTTCGTCGATCGCGCAGGAGCCTT
The DNA here is from genome assembly GCF_030158975.1 of Acidovorax sp. SUPP2539. Taxonomy (NCBI): domain Bacteria; kingdom Pseudomonadati; phylum Pseudomonadota; class Betaproteobacteria; order Burkholderiales; family Comamonadaceae; genus Acidovorax; species Acidovorax sp. SUPP2539. The sequence continues at coordinate 360,053 of NZ_BQXJ01000001.1, forward strand.
CGTAGTGCAGCTCGCAGTGCGTGGCGGTGGCGCGGTGGATCTTGGATTTCAGCAGGGTGCGTTGCATGGCGGGAGGGGCGAAGAAAACAGGTAGAGCTTGCGGTGAGGCGGTGAGGCGGTCAGCGGACCGGCGGGACCAGGATGGTGGGCGCGGCCGGAGCGGCCCGCTCGGGGTAGTCGCGGCTGTAGTGCAGGCCCCGGCTCTCGCGGCGCATCTGGGCCGAGCGCACGATGAGTTCGGCCACCTGCACCAGGTTGCGCAGCTCCAGCAGGTCGCGCGTGACGTGGAAGTGCGCGTAGAACTCCTCGATCTCGGCCTGCAGCAGCGTGATGCGGTGCGCCGCGCGCTCCAGGCGCTTGTTGGTGCGCACGATCCCCACGTAGTCCCACATGAAGCGGCGCAGCTCGTCCCAGTTGTGGGAGATGACCACGCACTCGTCGGCATCGGTCACGCGGCTGTCGTCCCACGGCGGCACGTCGGGCACGGCTTCCGCGCTGGCGGCGGTGATGGCCTGGGCGGCCGCGCGCGCGAAGACCATGCACTCCACCAGTGAGTTGCTGGCCAGCCGGTTGGCGCCGTGCAGGCCGGTGCAGGCGGTCTCGCCGATGGCGAACAGGCCGGGCAGGTCGGTGCGGCCGGCCAGGTCGGTGAGCACGCCGCCGCAGGTGTAGTGCGCGGCGGGCACCACGGGAATGGGCTCCTTCGTGATGTCCAGCCCCAGCTCGGCGCAGCGCGCGAGGATGTTGGGAAAGTGCTCCTGGATGAACGCCGGGCTCTGGTGCGAAATGTCCAGGTGCACGCAGTCCAGGCCGTGGCGCTTCATCTCGTAGTCGATGGCGCGGGCCACCACGTCGCGCGGGGCCAGTTCGGCGCGCGGGTCGTGCTGCGGCATGAAGCGCGTGCCGCCGGCCGAGGGGGGCAGCAAGAGCCGCCCGCCCTCGCCGCGCACCGCCTCGGTGATGAGGAACGACTTGGCGTGCGGGTGGTACAGGCAGGTGGGGTGGAACTGGATGAACTCCAGGTTGGACACGCGGCAGCCCGCGCGCCAGGCCGCGGCGATGCCGTCGCCCGTGGCCGTGTCGGGGTTGGTGGTGTACAGGTACACCTTGCCCGCGCCGCCCGTGGCCAGGATGGTCTGTGGCGCGCGGAAGGTCACGACCTCGTCGGTGCCTTCATCCAGCGCATACAGCCCCAGGCAGCGCTGCGGCCCGCCGCGGCGCAGCTTGTGCGGGGTGATGAGGTCCACCAGCGTGTGCTGCTCGAACAGCGTGATGCCCGGCGTGGCGCGCACGGTGTCGATCAGGGTGCGCTGCACGGCGGCGCCGGTGGCATCGGTGGCGTGCACGATGCGGCGAGCGCCGTGGCCGCCCTCGCGTGTGAGGTGCAGGGCGCCGTCCTCCTGCGAGAACGGCACGCCTAGGCCCTGCAGCCAGTGGATGGCCTCGGGCGCGTTCTCCACCACGAAGCGCGTGGCGGCCAGGTCGCACAGCCCAGCGCCCGCCACCAGGGTGTCCTGCACGTGGGCCTCGTAGGTGTCGCCCTCGGCCAGCACGGCGGCGATGCCGCCCTGCGCCCAGGCGCTGGCCCCGTCCTGCAGCGCGCGCTTGGTGATGACCGCCACGCGGTGCGTGGGTGCCAGGTGCAGCGCGGCCGACAGCCCGGCCAGCCCGCTGCCGATGATGAGAACGTCGAAATCGTGGGATGGCATGGTGGTGCGTGTGGGCGTGTGGGGCGTTCGGGCCGGGGCGCCCGGCCGTGGCGGTGAAGGGCGGCGGCTCAGACCGGCGTGTACGCCAGCCGCACGTAGATGGGCGCGAACGCCTCGGCCTGGGTGATCTCGATCAGGGTTTCCTTGGCCAGTTCCAGCAGCGCGATGAAGGTCACCACCAGCACGGTGCTGCCTTTTTCGGGCTCGAACAGTTCCTCGAACTCCACGAAGCGCCGGCCCTGCAGCGTCTTGAGCACGGCGCTCATGTATTCGCGCACGCTCAGTTCCTCGCGCGTGATGCGGTGGTGCTGCACCAGCTTGGCGCGCCGCAGGATGTCGCGCCAAGCCTCCTGCAGGTCGGCCACGTGCACGTCGGGAAAGCGCGGCTGCAGGCTCTGCTCGATGTGCACCTGCGCCCGCAGGAAATCGCGCCCGTACTGCGGCATGCGCGAGAGACCGGCCGCGGCCAGCTTGATCTGCTCGTATTCGAGCAGGCGGCGCACGAGTTCGGCGCGCGGGTCCTCGGGCTCGGCGCTGCCTTCCTGCTTCTTGGGCGGCAGCAGCATGCGCGACTTGATCTCGATGAGCATGGCCGCCATCAGCAGGTACTCGGCCGCCAGCTCCAGGTTGCGGCTGCGGATCTCGTCCACGTACACCAGGTACTGGCGCGTGACGCCCACCATGGGGATGTCGAGGATGTTGAAGTTCTGCTTGCGGATGAGATACAGCAGCAGATCGAGCGGCCCCTCGAACGCTTCGAGGAACACCTCCAGCGCATCGGGCGGGATGTACAGGTCGGTGGGCAGGGCGAACAGCGGCTCGCCATACAGGCGCGCCAGCGCCACCGCATCCACGACCTGGGGGGAGGCGCCCTCGGCACCCCCGGCGGGCAGGGCGGGGGCGGAGGCCCTGTCCGCGGCGGTGCTCATCGTTTGCTATTAAAAATATAGCTACCAGCGTTAGTTGCTATTGCGCTGGATGGCATTTTGATGCCTGAGATTCAGCCCTGGGTCTGGTAGACGTAGGGCTTTTGCGGCACGCTGGCTTCGTCGTACTCGCCCCAGATGCTGCGGTCCACGCGCTTGTCCCACAGCAGCGCACGGCCGGCCTGCTGCTGCGCGTCCAGTTCGGGCTTCTCGGTCTTGAGCTGGTTGATGAACTGGGTGGTGTCGGACTGGTAGTCGGGGCGGCGGAAGAAGGACATGGCGGTGGTGCAGTCACTGTAGGGAGGCGGCGATTTTAGCGGGCGCCGCCCTTGGCCGGGGCGCCGCCGCCTCGGCGCGCTACAGTGCGGACCCCGACACTGCCCCGGAAAGGACCCCTGATGAACACCCCCCGATGGAGCGCCCCGGCGGCCCGGGCGCTGCGCGCGACCGGCCTGGCCTGCACGCTCGGCGTCCTGGCGGCCCTGCTCGCCGGCTGCGATCCGCAACGCATCAGCGAACTGGAGGAGGGCAGCTCCACCGAGGCCGACGTGCGCTCGCGCTTCGGCGAGCCCGAGCGCGTGTGGGACGAGCCGGGCGGCGCCCGCACCTTCGAATACAACCGCCAGCCGGCCGGCCACCAGAACTACATGATCACCATCGGCCCCGACGGCCGCATGAGCGCGCTGCGCCAGGTGCTGGCGCCGCACAACTTCGAGCAGATCGTGCCCGGCATGGCCATGGACGACGTGCGCCGGCGCCTGGGCAAGCCCATGAAGGCCATGACCTACGAGCGCAAGGGCGAAACCGCCTGGGACTGGCGCTGGAACGACGGCGGCAACCAGCCCATGATCTTCACCGTGTACTTCGACGGCCAGGGCCGGGTGCTGCGCAGCGGCAGCGCGCTGGAGATCCGCGAGGGGCGATAGCCCGGCGCCGGCACCGCCAGCACGGGCTGGCGCGTTGTTTGCATGGCCTGCCGGTGTTGGAGTAGCCTGTGACACCCATCCGCCCCGCCATGCCCGAAGCCCCCTTGCCACCCCCTGCGCCCCCGGCCGAGGCCGCGCCGCCGCCTTCCGCGCCGCTGTACCCCATGGGGTCGCTGCGCCACGGGCATTACGAAGACGTGCAGGCGCTCTTCGCCGGCACGCTGTTCGTGGCCATGGCGCTCATGCTGTTCGGCCAGGCGGGGCTGCTCATCGGCAGCACGGCGGGCATCGCCTTCCTGCTGCACTACGTGACCGACATCTCGTTCGGCAAGCTGTTCTTCGCCATCAACCTGCCGTTCTACTGGTTCGCCTGGACGCGCATGGGGCGGGAGTTCACCGTCAAGACGTTCCTGTCGGTGGCGCTGCTGTCGGTGCTGACGGAGCTGTTTCCCCACGTCATGCACGTGGACTACCTGAACCCGCTGTTCGCCGCCGTGCTGGGCGGGCTGCTGCTGGGCACGGGCTGCCTGTTCCTCGCGCGCCACAAATCCAGCCTGGGCGGCGCCACCATCGTCTCGCTGTACCTGCAGCAGCGCTACGGAGTGCGCGCGGGCAAGGTGCAGATGGCGATCGACTGCACCGTGGTGCTGCTGGCGCTGGTGATCGTGCCGATCGAGCGCGTGGCGTATTCGGTGCTGGCGGTGGTGGTGATGAGCGGGTTTTTATGGATCAGCCACCGGCCGGGGCGGTACGTGGGGCATTGAGCCGGTCCGGCGTGCACCCATCTGTCCAGAATGCCGCCATTCGTGGCGTGTGGGTGGTGAACGTTGAAATCTCAAACGTTTGTCGATGACTGGTATTTATTTTCCAATCCAATTTAGAAAATAAACGATATCGAAGAGATCATCAGGTTGATGAAGGTGATCATCATCAGGCGTGACCCTGGAATGCCTTCTTTCCACATTTCCACCAGCATTGAAAAAAGCGATTTTCCAGTCCTGAATTTTTCAAAATGGGGCGCGCATGCCAGGAGAAAAATCAAACTCGATATAGAAAAGTACAGCAATTTATAAATCGTCATGGCTGTCTTTTGGATGGTTTGATTTCAGCAACTCAGAGGCGAATTTTCTGGTGCGCATGCGTGAAAGCGCCGTCATGCCGGCGGTTTTATTGCCTGTCGCGCTCTGTTTTTGATAGCAAGTTGAAGCAGTCTTCGCCACCCGCTTCGCCTGCCCATGCATGGGTTGCAGGTGGTTTCGGTCCGCCTGGCTTTCGTATTGCCTGGGCCCGCTCAGCGAACGCGCATACCCGGTGTGGCGCCAGGCCAGGGTTCCAGCACGTGGATGCCGGGGTGGGCCTTCTCATCGCCATGGCTGGCGGCCAGCACCATGCCCTCGCTGATGCCGAACTTCATCTTGCGCGGGGCGAGGTTGGCCACCATCACGGTGAGCTTGCCGATCAGGTCGGCGGGCTGGTAGGCGCTGGCGATGCCGCTGAACACAGTCCGGTGGCGGCCTTCGCCCACGTCGAGCGTCAGGCGCAGCAGCTTGGTCGAGCCTTCGACCGGCTCGCAGTTCACGATCTGCGCGATGCGCAGGTCGATCTTGGCGAAGTCGTCGATGGTGATGGTGGGTGCGATCTCCTCGCCGCCGGGCACGGTCTTTTCGGGCTCAGGCGCCGCGGGCGGCTCGAACAGGGCGTCGAGCTGCTTCACGTCCACGCGTTGCATCAGATGCTGGTAGGTGCCGATGGTGTGGCCGGCGCCCAGCAGCGTCTGCGCATCGTCAAAAGCGAGCGGCGCGACGTTCAGGAAGGCTTCGACCTGTGCGGCCAGGGCGGGCAGCACGGGCTTGAGGTAGATGGCGAGCACGCGGAAGGCCTCGATGCAGGTCGTGCACACATCCTGCAGGCGCGCGTCCATGCCGTCCTGCTTGGCCAATTCCCAGGGCTTGTTGGCGTCCACGTACTCGTTCACGCGGTCGGCCAGCAGCATCACCTCGCGCAGGGCGCGGGCGGTGTCGCGCTTTTCGAGGGCCTCGGCGATGGTGCCGCCCTGGCCCGCCAGCGTGGCGAGCAGGGCCTGGCCGTCGCCGCTCATGGCGCCCAGCTGGCCGCCGAAACGCTTGGCGATGAAGCCGGCCGCGCGCGAGGCGATGTTGACGAACTTGCCGATCAGGTCGCTGTTGACCCGGGCCATGAAATCTTCGGGATTGAAGTCGATGTCCTCGTTGCGGCCATTGAGCTTGGCGGCGATGTAGTAGCGCAGCCATTCGGGGTTCATCGACAGGCCCAGGTACTTGAGCGGGTCCAGGCCCGTGCCGCGGCTCTTGCTCATCTTCTCGCCGTTGTTCACGGTGAGAAAGCCGTGCACGCAGATCTTGTCGGGCGTCTTGCGGCCGCTGAACTTCAGCATGGCGGGCCAGAACAGGGTGTGGAAGGTGACGATGTCCTTGCCGATGAAGTGGTACTGCTCAAGCAGCGGGTCGGCCATGTAGGCCTCGTAGTCTTCGCCGCGCTTTTCCAGCAGGTTCTTGAGCGAGGCGAGGTAGCCCACGGGTGCATCGAGCCACACGTAGAAGTACTTGCCCGGCGCATCGGGGATCTCGATGCCGAAGTAGGGCGCGTCGCGGCTGATGTCCCAGTCGCCCAGGCCCTCGCTGGTGCTGCCGTCCGGGTTGGTGCGCACGGTGAACCATTCCTTGACCTTGTTGGCCACCTCGGGCTGCACGTGCACGCCGTTCTGCGTCCATTCCTGCAAAAAATCGACGCAGCGCGGGTCGGAGAGCTTGAAGAAGAAATGCTCCGAGCTCTTCAGCACCGGCTTGGCGCCCGACAGCGCCGAGAAGGGCTGGATGAGGTCGGTGGGTGCATAGACGGCCCCGCAGTTCTCGCAGTTGTCGCCGTACTGGTCCTTGGCGTGGCACTTGGGGCATTCGCCCTTGATGAAGCGGTCGGGCAGGAACATGTTCTTCTCGGGGTCGAAGAACTGCTCGATGGTGCGCGTCTCGATGAGGCCGTTGGCCTTGAGGTCGCGGTAGATCTGCTGGGCGAGCGCGTGGTTCTCGGGCGCGTCGGTGTTGTGCCAGTTGTCGAACGCGATGTGAAAACCGTCCAGGTAGGGCTTGCGGCCGGCGGCGATGTCTGCCACGAACTGCTGGGGCGTCTTGCCGGCCTTCTCGGCCGCGATCATGATCGGCGCGCCGTGGGCATCGTCCGCGCCCACGAAGTTCACCTGGGCGCCCTGCATTCTTTGATACCGCACCCAGATGTCGGCCTGGATGTATTCCATGATGTGGCCGATGTGGAAGTTGCCGTTGGCATACGGCAGGGCGGTGGTGACGAAGATCTTGCGTGCGGTCATCGGGTGCGGGCGTTCGGGGTGGGCCGCGAAAAACGCGGACAAGCCGCGGATTTTAGGCGCTCGCCCCGGCCCGCGCGGCCTGGGCTGCCCGCAGGGGCCTCATGGCCGCTCGCGCGGCGTCACCCGGGGCTCCAGCGGCTGCGGCCGGTACCCGGGCAGGAACCGGCACTCGCCGCCGAACGTCGCCTGCACGCCCGGGCATTGCGCGGCGATGCCCGCCGGCGTGGGGGGCGGGCCGCCGCGCACCCACTGGCCGAGCGCCGCCAGCAGCGTGGGATAGGCGGCATCGGTCAGGTAGCTGTGGGATTTGTCGGCCGTGAAGGTCTGCACCAGGTGGCCGGCCGTGCCGGCGCGCTCCATCGTGCGGCGAAAGCTGTCCTCCATCTCGACGAAGGCGGTGGGATCGTCCACGCCGTGCACGGTCAGCACCGGCACCGGGATGCGCCCGTCGGGGTCGGTGTCGCGCGCGAAGGTGGCCACGGCCTGCGGATCGGCGCGGTAGCGCTGCACGCTGCGGTTGAGCGCGGCATCGTCGCTCGAGCCGGTGTACACCGCGCCCCGGTTGCCGAAGGGGTTGGCGCCGCCGGTGCGCCGCTGCACGATGTCCTGGAAGTGCCAGGTGGCCCAGTTCAGGTGGCCGTGGATGGCGCTTTCGCGGATGCGCACGGTCTGCACGATGGTCTGCACGCGCGACTGCTGCGCGGCCGTGCGCTGCGCCGCGGGCCGGTCCAGGCCCAGGCAGCCGTCCACGCGGCGTTTCAGGTCGGCGGGTTTCAGCGTGGCATCGGGCAGCAGGCCCATCCACAGCGGGTACTGGGCTTCGGCGGGCAGCGGGTGGTTGGCGCACAGCGCCTGGTAGATCACCCGCAGGTCGAGCCGGAAGTCGTACGCCCGGCTGCCGCCGGCCAGCACGCCGCTGGTGAGCAGCACACCGTCGTAGGGGCGTTTGCCGTGGCCGTCGTCGGTGAAGAGCGATGCGCCCACGGCGGCCACGCTGGCGCCCCACGACTGGCCGTGCAGCAGCGTCATGCGCGGCGCGGCCACGTGCTGCACGAAGATGCGCCGCAGCCGCTCGGTGTCTTCGGCCGCGGCGTGCACCGCCACGCCGCCCTGGCGGTAGGTGGAGCCGGCCCAGGCGTAGCCGGCGCGCGGCACGACGGCCCAGCGCTCCAGGTCTTCCACCGTGCGCGACAGGCGCGGCGCGCCGAGCGTGGGGCCGCCGTGGGCGTGCAACACCAGCGTGCCGTTCCAGTCCGCGGGGATGGCGATCAGGTAGTGGGCGCCGGCCGAGTCCTGCCCGCTCAGGCAGCGCGTGGCGGCGGCCAGGCCTTTGGGGCACGGCGTGGGGGCGGGTGGGGCTTCGGCCGTGGCCGGGGGCGCCGCGGCAGGGGCGGCAGCCGCCGCTTTCGGGCCGGCCGGTGGATGCGTGCAGCCGGCGGTCAGCGCGGCGATCGCGGCCGCCGCCAGGCCGGTGCGGGCCCTGCGGGCGATGGCCGATGGGAAGTGGGGGCGGGGCGCGAAGGGCATCGGTTGTCTCCGATAGGAGGGGTGACTCCGGGCTGGGTGTGTGGGCTCAAACGGCAGGCGCCCGCACCGCGTTGCCCGCGTCGGCCCAGCCGAAGAATCGGCAGATCTCGCTGCGGCGCGCCAGGGCGTCCGCCCGGCCGAGGGCCATGAGTTCGCGCGTGTAGCCGGCCTCGAACAGCAGGTAGCTGGCCAGCGCGGCGCCGCGCACGTCCTGCATGTTGGAGGTCACGCCCAGGCCGCCCAGAAGCGTGCGGATGGGGCGGGGCAGCTCGCCCACGTAGCGGGCGGCCACCGCATCCAGGCGCTGCGAAGGCGCGATCACCAGCAGTTCCAGCGGGCGCAAGGGGCTGTGCGCGCGCACTTCGGGCGGGATGAGGGACAGCGTCTGGTTGATGCGCTGGGCGCGCTCCACATCCACCGACAGGGCGTCCAGGAAGATGTTGGACAGCGTGTGCCCGGCGATCTGCGCGAGCGACGGGTAGGCCGGCGCATCGCTGTGCAGCGCCTCGCCCGCCGGTTCGTGCATGCGGCCCGCGCCCACCACCAGGATGCGTTCGGCGCCCAGATGGATGGCCGGCGCGATCGGGGCGGACTGCCGCATCGATCCGTCGCCGAAGTATTCGGTGTGGCCGTCGATGCCCAGCGCCGTGGCGGGAAAGACGAACGGAATGGCCGACGACGCCAGCAGGTGGTCGTGCGTGATGCGGTCGCGCGTGGCCTTGCGCTGCGAGCGCACCCAGGGCTGCTGCGCCTGCGCGGCCTCGAAGAAGGTCACGTGCTCGCCCGAGCTGTAGCTGGAGGCGGTGATGGCCAGCGCCTGCAGGTGCCCCTGGCGGATCAGCCGGGGCAGCCGCACCAGCGGCACCAGTTGCGTGAGCAGGCCGGTGAGCGGCGAGTTGTCCAGCAGCGAGCGCGGCCGCATGCGCCGCCAGCGCGCCAGCAGCCAGCCCAGCGACATGAGGGTGAGCCAGCCCGCGCCGCTGCGCATCACGCTCAGCGAGTCGGCGCGGTACACCTGTTGCGCGTGGAAATTGCGCCACACGCGGGCGATGCGGCGCACGGCCCGGTCGAACTGGTCCGCCCCGCAGGCGAGGGCGGCCGCGTTGATGGCGCCGGCCGAGGTGCCGGTGATGATCGGAAACGGGTTGGGTTCGCGCCCCGCGCCGCACGCCATGCGCAGGTCGGAAATCGCCTCCAGCACCCCCACCTGGTAGGCCGCGCGGGCACCGCCGCCGGTCAGCACCAGGCCGATGGGGCGGGGCGAGACGGGTTTGGTGGCGGGGGCAGCGGCGGAAGAGGGCATGGCGGGCCTCGGCGGATCGGTGGTCGTACCCGGCGTTGGATCACCGGGCGGTTGCGGTGCGGGGCGACTTCAGCAGCAGGGCGGCCAGGGCCTCCCCCTCCATCAGCGTGATGCCGTGCTCGCGGGCATAGCCGCGGGCGTTGTCGCTCACAGTGCCCTGCATCGCGATGTAGGTGCTGGCCGGCACGTCCTGCGCCCGGGCGGCCGCCTGCAGGTCGCGCAGCGGCTCGATGCCATGGGTGGCGGCCTTCCAGCGGCGTGCGCTCACCAGGGCCGTCTGGCCCGCTTTCTCGAGGTGAAAATCGGCTTGCAGGCCGGTGAGGCGGCGCACCGCGTAGCCCTCGGCCTGCCAGGCGCGCTCCAGCGCATCCGCAAAGCTGCGCCAGGGCATCTCCGCCGCCTGCCCCAGCACGGCCTGCACCCGCGCGCTGCTGGGCGCGCGCCACTGGCGCCAGGCGGCCAGGCAGCCCACGCCGAAGATCGGCAGGGCGCCCACCGCGGCGTACGGGGCGATGTGCGAGGGCAGCAGGGCGCCGCACACCAGCGCGATCAGACCGGCCACCGACCAACTGATCCACCAGGGCGAACGCAGCAGGATCGCGAACAGGGAGTTGGGGGCCATCTTGAATTTCACGGGAATCCTTGTGCTGAACGGGTGGGCAGGCGTGGGCGAGCGCGGCAACCGTGCATTGTCCTCGGCCCTGCGGGGTTGGAAGATCAGGGAATAGACTACCGGCCCCTCAAGGAGTTATTGGCATGGCAGTCACAGAACAGGCGCTGTTGGCGGCGCTCGCGAGCGTAAGCGATCCGCACACCGGCAAGGATTTCGTCAGTGCGCGGGCGGTGCGCAACGTGCGCATCGCCGGTGGCGACGTGGCGTTCGACGTCGAGCTGGGCTACCCGGCCAAGAGCCTGGTGCCCGAACTGGAACGCCAGTTGACCGCGGCGGCCCAGGCCGTCGCCGGCGTGGAGCAGGTGGCGGTGCGCATCACCAGCCAGGTCGTCGCCCATGCGGTGCAGCGCGGCGTGCAGTTGCTGCCGCAGGTCAAGAACATCATCGCCGTGGCCTCGGGCAAGGGCGGCGTGGGCAAGAGCACCACCGCCGCCAACCTGGCGCTGGCGCTCGCGGCCGAGGGCGCCAGCGTCGGCGTGCTGGATGCCGACATCTACGGCCCCAGCCAGCCCATGATGCTCGGCATCGAGGGCAAGCCCGAAAGCGCCGACGGCAAGACCATGGAGCCGATGCGCAACCACGGCGTGCAGGTGATGTCGATCGGGTTCCTGATCGATGCCGACCAGGCCATGATCTGGCGCGGCCCCATGGCCACCCAGGCGCTGGAGCAGTTGCTGCGGCAAACCAACTGGAAGGACCTGGATTACCTCATCGTGGACATGCCGCCCGGCACCGGCGACATCCAGCTCACGCTGAGCCAGCGCGTGCCCATCACCGGCGCGGTGATCGTCACCACGCCGCAGGACATCGCGCTGCTGGATGCCAAGAAGGGCATCAAGATGTTCGAGAAGGTGGGCGTGCCCATCCTGGGCATCGTCGAGAACATGGCGGTGCACGTGTGCAGCCAGTGCGGCCACGCCGAGCACATCTTCGGCGAGGGCGGCGGGCAGCGCATGGCGGCGGAATACGGCATGGCCTACCTGGGCGCGCTGCCGCTGGACATGCAGATCCGCCTGCAGGCCGACACCGGCACCCCCACCGTGGTGGCCGATCCCGACGGCGAGGTGGCCCGCATCTACAAGAAGATGGCGCGCGACGTGGCGGTCAAGGTGGCGCAGCAGGCCAAGGATTTCTCGTCGAAATTCCCCACCATCTCCATCAGCAAGACCACCTGAGGCGGCCGCTGCCGGACGACCGGCGGCTTCGCCTGCACTGCTGTCCTTTCTGCTTCCTGACAGCGCGGAAAAACATGTCGCGTTGTGTGCAATGTGTCTTGACGTAGCTCAAGCAATGCGCTGACACTGGTTCGAGAGCCCGTGCCAGGGTGGCGCGCGGACGTCGAGAAAGAGCACAGCAGAGAGGAGTGGCATGTCATCCACACAACCCGGTTTTCTGGACAAGGAACGCATCATTGCCGGCCCCGGCTTCAACCGGTGGCTCGTTCCTCCGGCGGCCTTGGCGATCCACCTTTGCATCGGCATGGCTTACGGGTTCTCCGTGTTCTGGCTGCCGCTGTCCAAGGCCCTCTCCACGGCCGGCACCGGCGCCGCCTGCCCCAAGGACATGAGCTTCTTCGCGGAGCTGTTCGCCTCCGGCTGCGACTGGCGCGTGGCCACGCTGGGCTGGATGTACACCCTGTTTTTCGTGTTCCTGGGCTGCTCTGCCGCCATCTGGGGCGGCTGGCTGGAGCGCGCCGGTCCGCGCAAGGCGGGTGTCGTGTCCGCGGTGTGCTGGTGCGGCGGCATGCTGCTGTCGGCGCTGGGCATCCACCTGCACCAGTTCTGGCTGATGATCCTCGGCTCGGGCGTCATCGGCGGGATCGGCCTGGGGCTGGGCTACATCTCGCCGGTGTCCACGCTCATCAAATGGTTTCCCGACCGGCGGGGCATGGCGACCGGCATGGCCATCATGGGCTTCGGCGGCGGCGCGATGATCGGCTCGCCCCTCGCGGTGGACCTGATGAAGCGGTTTTCCACCCCCACCGACGTGGGCGTGATGCAGACCTTCGTGGTCATGGCGCTCCTGTACTTCGTCTTCATGATGGCCGGCGCCCTGGGCTACCGCGTGCCCGCCACGGGCTGGAAGCCGGCCGGCTGGACCCCGCCGCCGCCCAGCGCCAACACCATGATCACGCAGCGCCACGTGCACGTGAAGCGCGTCTGGGGCATTCCGCAGTTCTGGCTGGTCTGGGTCGTGCTGTGCATGAACGTGAGCGCGGGCATCGGCGTGATCGGCATGGCCTCGCCCATGCTGCAGGAGGTGTTCGGCGGCGCGCTCATCGGTGTGCCGCAGAAATTCGGCGAACTCGACAAGGCGCAGCTGGCGGCCATCGCCGCCGTGGCCGGCGGCTTCACCGCGCTGCTGTCGCTGTTCAACATCGGCGGCCGGTTCTTCTGGGCCAGCCTGTCGGACAAGCTGGGCCGCAAGATGACCTACGTGGTGTTCTTCGTGCTGGGCGGCCTGCTGTACGCCAGCATTCCCAGCTCGGCAGGGGCCGGCAGCAAGCTGCTGTTCGTGGGAGCGTTCTGCATCATCCTGTCGATGTACGGCGGCGGTTTCGCCACGGTGCCGGCGTACCTGGCCGATCTGTTCGGCACGCAGTTCGTGGGCGCCATCCACGGCCGCCTGCTCACCGCCTGGGCCACCGCGGGCATCCTGGGCCCGGTGGTCGTCAACTACATGCGCGAATACCAGCTGGGCCTGGGCCTGCCGCGCGAGCAGGTCTACAACCAGACCATGTACATCCTGGTGGGCATGCTGGTCATCGGCCTGATCGCCAACCTGCTGGTGCGCCCGCTGGCCGACAAGTGGTTCATGACCGATGAAGAGCTGGCGCACGAGAAAAAGCTCGCGCACGAGAAATCGCTGGCGACCGAGGTGGGCTCGGGCACCGGCGCCGGCAGCACCACCAACCCGGCGCTGGTGGCATTCGCCTGGGCTGCGGTGGGCATTCCCTTGGTCTGGGGCATCTACAAGACCCTGGTGAGCGCGGCCAAGTTCTTCCAGTAAGGGCCGGGCACCATGGTGCTGCCAGGCTCCCTTCACCGGCGGATCAACGCCGCCGCGGCGCGGTTCGCCGCCGAGCACGCCGGCAGCTTCACGCTCGAGCCACCGCAGGGCGGCGCAGCGCAGGCACCGCTGCTGCGCTGCGCCGGGCGTCTGCTGAACGGCGACTTCTCGGTGGCCGACCGCTTCACCGCGCAGACCGGCGTGCGCGCCACCGTGTTCGCCCGCCAAGGCAACGACTTCGTCCGCATCGCCACCTCGGTGCGCAAGCAGGACGGCGAGCGCGCGGTGGGTACGCTGCTCGACCGCTCCCACCCGGCCTATGCCAACCTGCTCGCGGGGCGGGCCTATGCCGGCTACGCCACGGTGTTCGGCCGGCAGAACATGACCCGTTACGACCCGGTGCGCGATGCGTCCGGCCACGTGGTGGGCGTGCTCTACGTGGGCCTGGATGTCAGCGAGATTCCCGCGTTGAACCTGGCGGGCCGGCTGGCCCTGCTCGTGCTGGCGGTGCAGTACGCGCTGTGGGCGCTGGCCTGGCTGGTGCTGGCGCCGCTGCCTGCCAGTTGGATGGCGGTGGTGGCGGGCCTACCGCTGCTGGCGGCTGCGGCGATCTACGGCATGGTGCAGCGCGGCATTGCCCGGCCGGTGGCGCAGGGGCGCGCAGCGGCGCAGCGCATCGCCGCCGGCGACCTCACCACCCAGATGCACGTGGCCCGGCGCGACGAGGTGGGGCAGATGCTGCAGGCCATCAACGGCATCGGCGTGGGGCTGGCCGGGCTGGTGGGCAACGTGCGGCGCGGTGCGGACGGGCTGCGCCTGTCCACCAGCGAGATCGCGGCCGGCAACGGCGATCTGGCCACGCGCACGGAGCAGCAGGCCGGCGAGGTCAACAGCGCCGCCTCGGCGCTGGAGCAGCTCACGGCCACGGTGGGGCAGAACGCCGAGCACGCCCGGCGCGTCAACGGGCTCATGGGCGCGGTGTCGCAGGCGACCGGGCAAAGCGGCGCTGCGGTGGACCGGGTGGTCGCCACCATGGGCGACATCCGCGAGGGCGCGCACCGCATCCGCGACATCATCGGCATCATCGATGGCATCGCTTTCCAGACGAACATCCTGGCGCTGAACGCCGCGGTCGAGGCCGCCCGCGCGGGCGAGCAGGGCCGGGGCTTTGCGGTGGTGGCGGGCGAGGTGCGGGCGCTGGCCCAGCGCTCGGGCGACGCCGCGCGGGAGATCCGCGGCCTCATCGCCGCCTCTGTCGAGCGGGTGGACGCGGGGGGCGGCCTGGTGGACGATGCGCGCCAGTCCATGCAGGGCATTGCCCACTCGATCGCCGAGGTCACGCACCTGATCGAAGGCATTGCCGCAGCGAGCGGACAGCAGAGCAGCGGCATCGACGGCATCCACCAGAGCGTCGCCCGCATCGAGCAAATGACCCAGCAGAATGCGGCGCTGGTGGAGGAGGCCGCGGCCGCCGCCCTGCGCATGCGCGAGCAGGCCGCAGCCCTGGCCGACGCGGCAGCCACCTTCAAAACGCCCTAGCATGGTGGCCGCTGCGGAACGCCGCGCGCGCGGCGGTGTCCAACCCGGTCGCTCCCTCGGGAGCCCAATCCTTTCGCCGTTCGTTTCGCCGATGAGCAGGAGACCACGATGACCGACAAGAAAATCGAGTTCTACAAAGGCCCGGCAGGCGGCTGGGGCGCGCTGCGCTCCGTCGGCCGCGCGCTTCAGTACCAGGACATTCCCCTCAAGGGGGCCAAGACCCTGCTGTCGGCCAACCAGCCCGACGGGTTCGACTGCCCCGGCTGCGCCTGGCCCGACCGCAACCATGCCTCCACCTTCGAGTTCTGTGAGAACGGCGCCAAGGCCGTGGCGGCCGAGGCCACCGCCCGCCGCGCGGGGCCGGAGCTTTTCGCCCTGCATTCGGTGGCCGCCCTGGCCGAGCAGAGCGACTTCTGGCTGGAAGACCAGGGCCGGCTCACCCACCCCATGGTGTACGACGCGTCCAGCGACCACTACGTGCCCATTGCCTGGGACGATGCCTTCGCGCTGATCGCCCGGCACCTGAACGCGCTGCCCAGCCCGAACGAGGCCATCTTCTACACCTCGGGCCGCGCCAGCAACGAGGCCGCCTTCCTGTACCAGTTGTTCGTGCGCGAATACGGCACCAACAATTTTCCCGACTGCTCCAACATGTGCCACGAGCCCAGCGGCAGCGCCATGCGCCCGCAGATCGGCGTGGGCAAGGGCACAGTCACGCTGCAGGACTTCGAGGAGGCCGACGCCATCTTCATCTTCGGGCAGAACCCCGGCACCAACCACCCGCGCATGCTGGGCGAGCTGCGCGCGGCCCACAAGCGCGGCGCGCAGATCGTGAGCTTCAACCCGCTGCGTGAACGCGGCCTGGAGCGCTTTCAGGACCCGCAGAACAAGATGGAAATGGCCACGCTGGGCTCCACACCCATCAGCACGCATTACTTCCAGCTGCGCGTGGGGGGCGACCTAGCCCTGGTCAAGGGGATGATGAAGCACCTGATCGAGATCGAGGACCGCGACGGCGGTGTGCTCGACCATGCCTTCATCGCCGAGCACACCACCGGCATCGACGGCCTGTTGGCTGACCTGCGTGCCGAATCGTGGCCTTTGCTCGAAGAGGAGTCTGGCCTGCCCGAGGCGCAGATCCGCGCCGCAGCCGAGGTGTACCGCAATGCCCAGCGCGTGATCGCCTGCTGGGGCATGGGCATCACCCAGCACATGCACTCGGTGGCCACCATCCAGATGATCGTCAACTGGCTGCTGCTGCGCGGCAACATCGGCCGGCCTGGTGCGGGCCCGTGCCCCGTGCGCGGCCACAGCAACGTGCAGGGCGACCGCACCATGGGCATCTGGGAAAAGCCTCCGGCCGCGCTGCTGGACAAGCTGCAGGAGGTGTTCGGCTTCGAGCCCCCGCGCGAGCCCGGCGTCGACACGGTGGAGGCCATCCAGGCCATGCTGGACGGCAAGGGGCGCGTGTTCTTCGCCCTGGGGGGCAACTTCGCCGCCGCCACGCCCGATACCTACGAGACCTGGAAGGCGCTGCGCCGCTGCGACCTGACGGTGCACGTGACCACCAAGCTCAACCGCAGCCACATCGTGCACGGACGCGAGGCGCTCATCCTGCCGTGCCTGGGCCGTACCGAGATCGACATGCAGGCCGGCGGCCCGCAGGGCGTGACGGTGGAGGACTCGATGAGCATGGTGCACCTGTCCATGGGCATCAATCCGCCGGCCTCGGACCAGCTGCTGTCCGAGCCCGCCATCGTCGCGCGGCTGGCCGCGGCCACCATCGGCGGGCGCAGCCGCACCCCGTGGCTGTGGCTCATCGAGGACTACGCCCGCATCCGCGACAAGATCGAAGCCGTGTTCGCCGACTTCAAGGACTTCAACCAGCGCGTGGCCGTGCCCGGGGGCTTTCGGCTGCGCAACACCGCCAGCGAGCGCGTCTGGGCCACGGCCGGCCGCAAGGCCAGCTTCGTCGCCCACCCCGTGCCGGTGGACACGCCCTCGCACCAGGCCCGCGCGCTGCGTCGCGACACCGTCGTGTTCACGCTGCTCACCACGCGCTCGCACGACCAGTACAACACCACCATCTACGGCCACGACGACCGCTACCGCGGCGTGTTCGGGCAGCGGCGCGTGGTGTTCATCCACGAGGAGGACATTCGGTCCCTCGGTCTGAAGGACGGCGACTGGGTGGACATCCAGACCGTGTGGAGCGACGGCCAGGAGCGCCGCGCCGACCGCTTCAAGCTCGTGGCCTACGACATTCCGCGCGGCAACCTCGCTGCCTACTACCCCGAGACCAATCCGCTCGTGCCCCTGTCGTCGGTGGCGCTGAACGCGGGCACGCCGACCTCCAAGTCGATCCCTGTGGTGCTGGTGCCGCATGCGGCCGGGGCGGCAGATACTGCAGACACGGCCGCCGCCGCGGAGCCCGCGGCCGTGGCGGCCATTTGACGCCGCCCGTGCCGGTGGGCCATGACGGCGGGCTCTCGCCCGCGCTGCTGTCGGCACTGGCCGAACTGGACGATCCGCAGGGCGTCTCCATGCCGCGCCTGGCCAAGCACCTGGGGTTGCCCGGCAGTGCCGTGCTGCGCGGGCTGCACTTGCTGAGCGGCGCGGCCGTGGGCGGCCA
Source organism: Acidovorax sp. SUPP2539 (assembly GCF_030158975.1). Taxonomy (NCBI): domain Bacteria; kingdom Pseudomonadati; phylum Pseudomonadota; class Betaproteobacteria; order Burkholderiales; family Comamonadaceae; genus Acidovorax; species Acidovorax sp. SUPP2539. Next base: position 377,658 of record NZ_BQXJ01000001.1, read on the forward strand.
GCCGGGCCCCGGCTGGGTGCGCGTGGCGCAGGACGACAGCCGCTGGCTGGCCTGGCTGACCGATGCGGGGCGCCAGCAACTCGCGAGCATGCGAGGGGCGCAAGAATCTTCCGGCCCCGAGGGCCTGGACGACGAAGGCCGCCCTCTGCCCACGCCGCTGGCCACCCGCAGCGTGCAGCGCCATCCCTGCCCGCCGGGTGCTGTGCCTGCCATGTGGGAGGACGACGCGGTGGCCGCCGAAGTGCCGGTGGCCCTGGTGTTTAACGGCCTCTCGCATGCCGTGATGATGGCCACGCCCGCCGACCTGCATGCCTTCGCCCTCGGCTTCGCCTTGAGCGAGGGGATCATCGACCAGCCGGGCGACTGCCACGGCATCGAGGTGCATGCGCTGGAGGCGCCCGCCGGGGTTCCAGCTGGCACGGCCATCGCGTGCGAGGTGCGGGTGGACATCACGGCACGCTGCTTCGCGCGCTTGAAAGACAAGCGCCGCTCGCTCGCGGGCCGAACGGGTTGCGGCGTGTGCGGCATCGACAGCCTGCAGGCGCTGGACCTGGTGCCCGAACGCGTCACCGAACGCGCCTGGGCCGGTGCGCTGCCCGCCGACGCGATATTGCGCGCCGTGGCCGCCATGCCCGCGCGGCAGTCGCTCAATGCCGCGGCCGGCGCCGTCCATGCCGCCGGCTGGGCCACGCCAGGCGGCGAGCTGATCGACCTGCTCGAAGACGTGGGCCGCCACAACGCCCTCGACAAGCTCATCGGCCAGTTGGCCGCGCAGGGCCGGCTGGGGGAGGACGGCTTCGTCGTCATGTCCAGCCGCGCCAGCTACGAACTGGTGCGCAAGTGCGCCCGGCTCGACATTCCCCTGCTGGCCGCCGTGTCGGCCCCCACCTCGCTGGCCATCGACCTGGCGCAGCAGGCCGGCATCACGCTGTGGGGGCTGTGCCGCCCGCCGCGGGCGGTGCGGTACGGGGGCGCGCAAGGGTAGGGCGAAGAGGAGTCATGGCGCCAGCCGACAGCTACCGGTTTGGCAAGCTACCAGCCTTGCACTGTCGAAGGTTTGGGTCAAATCCACCCTGGGCGCCGCGAAATTCCAAATCCCCCTCGCCCTGAGCCCCTTCCCACCCGAAGCCCAACCCATTTGCGCTAACGTCGCTCCCCATGAATCTGTCCTTCTTCCGAATTGGCTGGCGCACGCTGTGGCGCGATCTGCGGGCTGGCGAATTGCGCCTTCTCATCGTGGCGGTCACGCTGGCCGTGGCGGCCCTCACCTCGGTGGGGTTCTTTGCCGATCGGTTGCAGGGCGGGTTGCAGCGCGATGCGCTGCAGCTGCTGGGCGGCGATGTGGTGGTGGCCAGCGACAACCCCACGCCGGCGGCGTTCGTCGAACGGGCGAAGGCCGCGGGCCTGTCCACGGTCACGACGCTGGGCTTTCCCACCATGGGCCGCGCGAGCGATGCGCAGGGCGGCGCCAGCCGGCTGGTGGCGCTCAAAAGCGTGGAGCCGGGCTACCCGCTGCGTGGCAGCCTGCAGGTGGCGGATGCGCCCGGTGCACCCGCGCGGGCCACGCGTGACATTCCGGCGCCTGGCGAGGTGTGGGTGGATGCGCCGGTGCTGGGCTCGCTGGGCCTGCAGATGGGCGATTCGCTGCTGCTGGGCGACGCGCAGTTGCGCATTGCCCGCATCATCGCCATCGAGCCCGACCGGGGCGCGGGCTTCATGAGCTTTGCGCCGCGCGTCATGGTCAATGCGTTGGACCTACCCGCCACCGGGCTGGTGCAGCCGGCCAGCCGGCTCACCTACCGCTTCGCCGTGGCGGGCGAGGCGCGGGCGGTCCAGCAGTTCGGCGACTGGGCGGCCGAGGCGGTGAAGGCCCCCGAGATACACGGTGTGCGCGTGGAGTCGCTGGACAGCGGCCGCCCCGAGATGCGCCAGACGCTGGACCGGGCGCAGAAATTCCTCAACCTCGTGGCGCTGCTCGCGGCGCTGCTGTCGGCCGTAGCCGTGGCGCTGGCGGCGCGTGGCTTTGCCAACGAGCACCTCGATGCCGCCGCGCTGCTGCGCGTGCTGGGCCAGAGCCAGCGCACCATTGCGGGCGTTTACGTGGTCGAGTTCGCGCTGATCGGGCTGTTCGCCAGCGCGCTGGGCGTGCTGCTGGGCTACGCCGTGCACCACGTGTTCGTGCTGCTGCTGGCGGGGCTGGTGGAAACGGCGCTGCCCGCGCCCAGCCTGTGGCCGGTGGCGTTCGGCCTCGGGATGGGCCTCACGCTGATGTTCGCCTTCGGGCTGCCGCCGGTGCTGCAGCTGTCGCAGGTGCCGCCGCTGCGCGTGATCCGGCGCGACCTGGGCGGCCTCAAACCCGCCTCGCTGGCGGTGCTGGGCGTGGGCGTGGCCGGGTTCGCCGCGCTGCTGCTGGCGGTCAGCAGCGACCTGAAGCTGGGACTGATCGCCGTGGGCGGTTTCGCGGGGGCGGTGCTGCTGTTTGCCGGACTGGCCTGGGGCGCGGTGAAGCTGCTGCGCCGCAGCGTGAACGAGGCCACGGCCCCGCGCTGGCTGGTGCTGGCCACGCGGCAGATCTCGGCCCGGCCGGTGTATGCGGTGGTGCAGGTCAGCAGCCTCGCGGTGGGGCTGCTGGCGCTGGTGCTGCTGGTGCTGCTGCGCACCGACCTCATTAGCAGCTGGCAGCGCTCCACCCCGGCCGATGCGCCCAACCGCTTCGTGATCAACGTCATGCCTGACCAGTCGGAGGCTTTTCAGAAAGCGCTGCGCGACGGCGGCGTGTCGCAATACGACTGGTACCCCATGATCCGCGGCCGGCTGGTGGCCATCAACGGGCGCGAGGTGGGCCCGGCCGACTACACCGACGACCGCGCCAAGCGCCTGGTGGACCGCGAGTTCAACCTGTCGAACGCCGAGCAGGCGCCCACCCACAACCCCGTGGTGGCCGGCCGCTGGACGCCGGGCGAAAAGGATTCGGTGAGCGTCGAGGACGGCATCGCCGAGACGCTGGGCCTCAAACTCGGCGACACGCTGCGCTTCGACATCGGCGGGGTGGTCAGCGAGGCGCGCATCACCAGCCTGCGCAAGGTGGACTGGGGCTCGCTGCGCGCCAACTTCTTTGTGATGTACACGGTGGGCCAGCTGCCGCCCGAGCTGCCGGTGACCTACCTGGCGGCGTACCGCGCGCCGGCCACACCGGGCTTCGACAACACGCTGGTGCGGGCGTTTCCCAACATTACCAACGTGGACATGAGCGCTACGCTGGCCCAGGTGCAGGGCGTGCTCGCGCAGGTGATCCGCGCGGTGGAGTTCCTCTTCGGCTTCACGCTGGCCGCGGGGCTGGTGGTGCTGTTCGCCGCCGTGACGGCCACGCGCGAGGAGCGGGCGCGCGAGTTCGCCATCATGCGGGCCGTGGGCGCGCGCGCCAGCCTGCTGCGCCAGGTGCAGCGGGCCGAACTGGCCGGCGTGGGGCTGCTGGCGGGCTTTCTCGCCAGCGGGGTGGCGGTGGCGGTGGGGTGGGCGCTGGCGCGCTACGTGTTCGACTTCGCCTGGACGGCCACGCCGTGGGTGCCGATCATTGGCGCACTGGCCGGGGCCGTGCTGGCGCTGGCCGCGGGCTGGTGGGGTTTGCGCGATGTGCTGCGCCGCCCGGTGGTGGAGACGCTGCGCCGCGCGGCGGAGTAGCGCAAAAGAGCCTGAACAGCGGCGCCGCTATGCCGCCCGCGCGAACGGCGTGCGGATGTCCGACAGGAACTGCTGCGCTCGCGGGTGCTGCGGGTGGCCGAAGAAGGCGGCCGGCGTGGCGCGCTCCAGCACGCGGCCTTCGTCCATGAAGAGCACGCGGTCGGCCACTTCGCGGGCAAACCCCATCTCGTGCGTTACGCAGACCATGGTCATGCCGCCCTGGGCCAGGTCGCGCATGGCCACCAGCACCTCGCCCACCATCTCGGGGTCCAGCGCGCTGGTGGGCTCGTCGAACAGCATGAGCGGCGGCTCCATGGCCAGGGCGCGGGCGATGGCCACGCGCTGCTGCTGGCCGCCCGAGAGTTCGCTGGGCCAGGCCTGCGCCTTGTGCGCCAGGCCCACGCGGTCCAGCAGGGCCAGGGCCCGCTGCTCGGCCGCCTGGCGCGACAGGCCACGCAACTGGATGGGGGCCAGCGTGCAGTTGTGCAGCACCGACAGGTGCGGAAACAGGTTGAACTGCTGGAACACGAAACCGATGCGCGAGCGCAGTGCGTTCACGTCCACGCCCGGCCCGTGGATGGGCTGCCCGCCGATCAGGATGCGCCCGTCCTGGATGGGTTCGAGCCGGTTGAGCGTGCGGATCAGCGTGGACTTGCCCGAGCCCGAGGGCCCGCACACCACGACCACCTCGCCCTGGGCGATGGTTTCGGTCACGTCCACCAAGGCGCGGTAGCTGCCGTACCACTTGTTCACGCCGTGCAGTTCGATCATGTCGTTCGGAGTCCGGAAGAAGAGGAGGGGGCCGCGCGCCGCGCCAGCCGGCGCTCCAGTGCGTAGGCCAGGCGCGACAGGCCGAAGCACAGCACGAAATAGGTCATGCCCAGGATGCCGAACACTTCGGCCGGCCGGATGAAGACCTGGGTGTTGATCTGCGTGGCGATGAAGGCCACCTCCGTGAGCCCGATGATGTAGCCCAGCGAGGTCTCCTTGATGGTGACGACGAACTGGTTCACCAGCGAAGGCAGCATGTTGCGCAGCGCCTGCGGCAGCACCACCAGGCGCATGGCACGGGGGTACGACAGGCCCAGGGCGCGGGCGCATTCCATCTGCCCGCGCGGCAGGCCCCGGATGCCGGCGCGCACGATCTCGGCCAGGTAGGCCGCGTTGAAGACCACGAGCGCGACCAGCATGGTGGTGAACTGATCGGTCTTCACCCCCGTCACGCTGGGCAGGAAGAAATAGGCCCAGAACACCACCATCAGCAGCGGCGTGCCGCGCACCACGAAGACGATGGCCGTCACCGGCCAGCGCACCGAGCGCCACGGGCTCACGCGCGCCAGGCCGAACAGCACGCCCAGCGGCAGCGCCAGCAACAGGGCGCCCGCCGCCAGCAGCAGCGTGAGCGCCAGGCCGCCCAGCGGGCCGTTGGGGTACTGGCCGACCAGGAAGTACAGCCAGTAGGTATCGATCAGTTCCAGCATGTGTGCCTATCCGTTGTTCACTGCGCTGCGCATTACCTGCGGCGCATCAAACTGGCGCTGCCAAAGCCAGTGCCCCCGTGCAAGGGCCGCCCCGCCGCACTGGGGGCGTCCCCCTCCCGACTCGCGCAGCGAGACGAGAGAGGGGGAAGGCGCGAAGCGACTCAGGGGGTGTTTCATCCAACCGTCCGCACGGGGTAGCGGTGGTGGTACCAGCTCGCCAGGCCCGTGATGAGCAGCGACACCGTGAGGTAGGCGGCGCTCGCGAAGGCGAACGCCTCGATGCTGCGGAACGTGGCGCTTTCCACCTTGGCCGCCTGGTACATGAGTTCGGCCACGCCGATCACGGTGGCGATGGAGGTGTTCTTCCAGAGGTTCAGTGCCTGCGAGATGAGCGGCGGCACGGTCACGCGCAGCGCCTGCGGCAGCACCACGCGCCGCATGGTGGCGAGGAACCCCAGCCCCAGGGCGCGCCCCGCCTCCATCTGCACCGTGGGCACCGCGCGGATGCCGCTGCGGATGTCCTCGGCCATGAAGGCCGCGGTGTACAGCGACAGCGCGACGACGGCCGCGGCCGCCTCGGCATGGCCGCTGTCGTACAGCCACTGCTTCGCGGCCTCGGGCAGCAGTTCAGGCGCGCCGAAGTACCAGAACAGCATGTGCGCCAGCAGCGGCACGTTGCGCATGCCCTCCACGAAGGCGAAGCCGGCCCAGCGCAGGGGCGCCACCGGCGCCAGGCGCAGGAGCGCCACGACCAGGGCCAGGGGCAGGGCGAGCACCAGCGAGACGGCCAGCAGCTGCAGCGACAGCAGCAGGCCGCCCACCATCATGAGGTGGTACTTGCCGCTCAGCAGCAAGGAGTAATCAAACAAAGGCATGCACGCCAGTCATTCGGAAAACGCCGCACGCGGGGCATGCGGGCGCGGCGGCCCGCCACCGGGGTGCCTGCCACCGGGCGGCCCGCATGCGCCAATGGCATGCCTGCCGCCCGTGCACTGCCCCCGGCGACCATGCCGCCACGGGTGCGTCCATCAGCCGTCGATCTTGTCCGATTCGAACTTGAAGGGGCGGGTGGTGAATTGGATCTTGGTGCCGGGGCCGTACCACTTGAAGAAGATCTTCTCGGCCTCGCCGGATTTCTCCAGCTCGCGCAGCGTGTCGTCCACAATGGATTTCACGGCGGTCTCGCCCTTCTTGATGCCCAGCGCCAGCGGCTCCACGCTCAGGTTGGTGGGCAGGATGGCGTAGTCCTTGTTGCGCTCGCCCAGCTTGCCGAAGTCGTCGATCAGCGAGGACTCGTCGTTCACGTAGCCCACGCCCTTGCCCTGCTGCAGCGCGAGGAACGCCTGCTGCGTCGTCTCGAACGTCACCACCTCCACGGTGGGCACGGCCTTGCGCACGTTGGGCTCCTGCGTGCCGCCCTTGACCGTCACCACGCGCTTGCCGGCCAGGTCCGCCACGTCCTGGATGCCGCTGGCCTTCTTGACCAGCACCTTCTGGCCGGTGACGAAGGTGGTCAGCGAGAAATCGATCTGCGTCTCGCGCTCCTTGTTGTGGGTGAGCGATGCGGCCAGGATGTCCACGTGGCCCTGCTGCAGTTCGGGGATGCGCGCGGCCACGGCCAGTTGCTTGAACACGGGCTTGACGCCGATCTTCCTGGCGATCGCCTTGCCCAGGTCCACGTCGTAGCCGATCAGCTCGCGCGTCTTGGGGTCGATGAAGCTGTTGGGTTCGTCGGTGCCCAGCACGCCGACGACCAGCTCGCCCTTCTTTTTGATGTCGGCCAGCTGGTCGGCGTGGGCCACGCCCGATACGGCGAACGCGGCGGCGACCAGGGATGCGATGAAGCGGATGCGCATGGTGTTCTTTCTCTCTCTCTCCGGTGGATGAAGCCCGAAGGCTATGCCTGCCGCGGCCCGGGATGAACGTCGCTTTTTTCATAATCAAACTCGCCGAACGCGCTTGGCACGGCGGCGGTTTCCGTGCGGCAGCCCGGCGCGCCCGGGATGCCCGGCACCCGGGTCAATCCGGCGTGGGTGCGGGCGCCGCCTGGAACAGCCGCTCGCCGATGAAGTCCACGAACGCCCGCACCTTGGGCGACAGCTGCCGGCTCGACGGCCACAGCGCCGAGAACTGCCCCGTGTGCACCATGTGCGTGGCCAGCACCTGCCGCAGTTCGCCCCGCTCGATAGCGTCGCGCGCCAGGAAGTCCGGCATGTACGCCACGCCCATGCCGGCGATGGCTGCACCGCGCATGGCCTCCATGTTGTTGCACACCAGCTCGGTGGGCAGCGGCTGCGGCAGGCCGGGCAGCACCCAGTCGTGCAGCTTGCCGCCGCTGGGAAAGCGAAAGATCAGGCAGGCGTGCTGCGCCAGATCGGCCGGCACCTGGGGCGTGCCGCGCCGCGCCAGGTACTGCGGCGAGGCCACCAGCACGAAGCGGAACGGCCCCAGCCGGCGCGCGACGAGGCCCGAGTCGGGCAGATCGCCGCTGCGGATGACCACGTCCAGGCCTTCCTCCACCACATCCACCAGGCGGTCGTTGAAGTCCAGCTCCAGTTCCACGTCGGGGTAGAGGGCCTTGAACTCGGGCAGCACCGGCAGCAGAAAGCGGTAGCCGATGACCGGCAGGCTCACCCGCAGGCGCCCGCGCGGGGCCTGCACGGCCGCCTGCATCATCGCGCGGGCGTCCTGCAGCTCATCCAGGATGCGGCGGCAGCGCTCGTGAAAGAGCGCGCCCTCCTGCGTGAGGCGCACCTGGCGCGTGGTGCGCTGGAACAGCCGCAGGCCGAGCTGCTGCTCCAGCCGCGCGATGTTCTTGCCCACGGCCGAGGCCGAGATGCCGAGCGCGCGCCCGGCCTGCGCGAAGCTCGACAGATCGGCTGCGCGCACAAACGATTCGAGGCCGCTGAAGCTGTCCATGGTGGGTGAGAGTGGGGTGAATGGGTTCGGATTGCCAACCCAAGGTTGTTTGTCTGGGGATGCGGGGGCCTATTTTCATCGCATTGCATCGCTTTTATCGTTCATGGGCGTTGGTGGCCTGGAGTCGCCGGCGCCCTTGTCCACTGCCTGAAAGCCGCTGTCCCCGCCATGTCCCCGACCCAACATCCTGCCCGCGCCGCGAAGCCGGCGTCCCCCGTGTCCCTCCAACTCCTGGCCGTGTGCCTGGCCGCGCTGGCCATGCCCTTGAGCTTCACCGGCCCGGCCGTGGCCCTGCCTGCGTTGCGCGATGCACTGGGCGGCAGCCCCGTGCAACTGGCCTGGGTCACCAACGCCTTCATGCTGAGCTTCGGCGCCACGCTGATGGCCTGCGGCGCGCTGGCCGATGCCTTTGGGCGCAAGCGGGTCTTTCTGTGCGGCGTGGGCGTGGTGGCGCTCAGCGCGGTCGGGCTGGCGTGTGCCGGCGGCATCGTGGCCTTCAACCTGTGGCGGGCGCTGCAGGGCGTGGGCGCCGCAGCCGCGCTGGCCGGGGGCACGTCGGCCCTGGCGCAGGCCGTGCAGGGCCCGGCGCGCACGCGGGCCTTCAGCTGGGTGGGCACCGCCTTCGGCGTGGGGCTGGCCTTCGGACCGCTGCTGGCCGGGTGGCTGCTGGGGCACGGCGGCTGGCGGGCCGTCGCGCTCAGCGTGGCCGGGGTGGCGCTGGCCGCGGGCGCGGCCGGTGCGCGGTTCCTGCGGGATTCGCGCGATCCGGGCGCGGCCGGCGTGGACTGGCCGGGCGCGGTCCGCTTCACGGCGGCACTGGCCCTGCTGACCCTGGGCGTGCTGCAGGCCCCCGAGAGCGGCTGGGCCAGCCTGCCCGTGGTGGCGGCGCTGGCGGGCGCTGCGGCCATGGCGACGGCCTTCGTGCGCACCGAGCGCCGCGTGCGGCACCCCATGCTGGACCTGTCGCTGTTCCGCTACCCGCGCTTTGTGGGCGTGCAACTGCTGGCGGCGGCGCCGGCCTATGCCTATGTGGTGCTGCTGGTGCTGCTGCCAGTGCGCTTCATCGGTATCGAGGGCCTGAGCGCGATGGCGGCAGGGCAACTGATGCTGGCCCTGTCGGTGGCCATGCTGTGCGTGCCGCTGATGGCGGGGTGGCTCGCGCGCTGGTGGTCGGCGGCGGCGTTGTCCTCCGGGGGCCTCGCCGTGTGCGCGGTGGGGTTGTTGTGGCTGAGCGATTGCGCGCCGGGATCGCCGGCGGCGGTGCTGGCCGGGCCCCTGCTGCTGATCGGCGTGGGCATCGGCCTGCCGTGGGGGTTGATGGACGGGCTGGCCGTGAGCGTGGTGCCGCCCGAGCGCGCGGGCATGGCCACCGGCCTCTTCAACACCGTGCGCGTGGCGGGCGAGGGGCTGGCGCTGGCCCTGGTGGGGGCAGGATTCGTGGCGCTGCTCTCCATGCAGTGGCCGCAGGTGCCACCGGCCGATGCGGCGCGCGCCGCCCAATTTCTGGTGGCGGGCGATCTGCCCCACGCCCAGGCGCTGCTGCCCCAGCTCTCGCAGGCCGAACTGCTGCAGGGCTACGGCCGCGCCTTCGCCGCCTTGCTGCGCGTGCTGGCCGGGGTGACCGTGTTCACGGCGGTGGCGGTGTTCGCCTGCCTGCGGGTGGGCGGCGCACGCGGGGCGGCGCTTTCTACAATCGAGGGTTAGCCGTCTTCCCCCGCCCGCCTTCATGTCCACACCCGAATCCCCGCCCGCGCCCGCCCCGGCCACCACGCCTTTCGAATGGATCGGCGGCGAAGAGAAAGTCCGCGCGCTGGTGGACCGCTTCTACGACCTCATGGACCTGGAGCCCGGCTATGCCGAACTGCGCGCCGCGCACGGCAGCACCCTGGCGGACGCGCGCGACAAGCTGTTCTGGTTCCTGTGCGGCTGGCTCGGCGGGCCGGACCATTACCAGAGCCGCTTCGGCCACCCGCGCCTGCGCGCGCGGCACCTGCCGTTCTCGATCGGCATCAAGGAACGCGACCAGTGGGTCGCGTGCATGGACCAGGCCATGGGCGAGACCGGGGTGCCCGCCGAGCTGCGCACCCGGCTGCGCGAGAGCTTCATGGGCACGGCCGACTGGATGCGCAACCGCGGCGGATGACGCGGCGCCCCATGAATCGTTTGCTATTAATTTAATAGCATCATGCCCTAGTACTCATTGTGCTGGAGGCACTTTTTGTTTCAACTCCCTCCACCGTCCCACACCCGAGGAAAGATTCCATGTCCTGCGATGCACGGTTCGAAGAACAGGCGCTGGCCCTGGGCCACCGCTTCGATGGCGAGATCAAGATCGGCGGCAACTACGTGCCGCTGGTGCGCGACGGCCGGCAGATCTACCTGAGCGGCCAGATCCCGCGCGTGGGCGACACCGTGGTGGTCACCGGCGCCGTGGGCGCGCAGGTGCCGCTGGAGCGCGCGCAGCATGCCGCCCAGGTGTGCGTGATGCGGGCCCTGGCGCTGCTGCAGCGCAGCCTGGGTACGCTGGACGCGGTGCGCGCCGTGCCGCGCATCACGGTGTACGTGCAGTCCGCGCCCGGCTTCACGCAGCAAAGCGAGGTGGCCGATGCGGCCTCGCAGGTGCTCTTTCATGTGCTGGGGCCGGTGGCCGGGGCGCACACGCGCACCTCGGTCGGCGTGCTGCAGCTGCCCAAGAACGCCTCGGTGGAGGTGGACCTGATCGCGTCGGCGGACTGACGGCGCGCAGGCCGGCGGGGCGCAGGGCCCGGGCCGGTCGGTGACTGCGGGCGGGCGGGCCACGGCCGCGTCATGCCAGTGTCAAACGGGTTCGTGACACTCTCGCCTTTACCCACCACCCAGGCCATTGCATGCTGGACACCCTCCCACGCCAAGACCTCTCGCCGGCCACCCGCCGGACCGCCCTCACCGCATTCACCGTGATCGCTGCCGCCAGCTTGCTGGCCGCCTGCGGCGGCAGCGACAACGACGGCAACAACAACGCCGGCGCCACCGCCACGCTGGCCGTGCTGGAGACCACCGACCTGCACTTCAACGTGCGCAGCTACGACTACTTCAAGCTCGCCGAAGACAAGAGCTACGGCTTCGAGCGCACCGCCACGCTGGTGCGCCAGGCGCGCAAGGAGTTCGTCAACACGCTGCTGGTCGACAACGGCGACACCATCCAGGGCACGGCGCTGGCCGACTACGAGGCCGTGGTCAAGGCCATTCCCTGCACCCAGCAGCTGTCCATGTACAAGGCCATGGGCGCTTTGGGCTTCGATGCCGGCACGCTGGGCAACCACGAGTTCAACTACGGCCTGCCGTTCCTCAACCAGGTGCTGGGCGGCGGCATGGAAGTCGATGGCGTCGATGCCGCGCAAAAATGCGCCGGCGCCGGCTACCCCGCCGTGCTGGCCAACGTGTACAGCAGCAAGACGAAGAAGCCGCTGGTGCAGCCCTACACCATCCTGGAGCGCACGCTGGTCTCCAAGGGCGCGGACGGCAAGGAGGTCAAGCTGCCCATCAAGGTGGGCGTGATCGGCTTCACCACCCCCGGCATCATGAACTGGGACAAGCGCTACCTCGAAGGCAAGGTCTACACCGAAGGCGCGGTCGAAGCCGCGCAGAAATACGTGCCTGAGCTGCGCGCCAAGGGCGCCGACATCGTCGTGGCCCTGCTGCACGGCGGGCTCGATGCGGGCGCCTACTCGGCCACCATGGAGAACCCGGGCCTGTACCTGTCCAAGGTCGCCGGCATCGACGCCATGGTCATGGGCCACCAGCACAGCGTGTTCCCCGACACCGCGGCCACGCCGGCCTATTCGCAGGCCGGCGTGGACAACAAGGCCGGCACCATCAACGGCGTGCCCGCCGTGATGGCCAGCTCGTGGGGCAAGGCGCTGGGCGTGATCCAGCTGGCCCTCCAATGGGACGGCAAGGCCTGGACGGTGAACAAGACCGCCACCAAGAGCGAGCTGCGCAACATCCAGGGCAAGAACGCCTCGGGCGCCACGGTGTATGTCGATGCCGACCCCACCGTCGCCCCCCTGATCGAAACGCAGCACCAGGCCGCCATCGCCTACGTGAAGACGCCCATCGGCAGCACCGACTTCCGCATGAGCACGCTGTTCGCCGACGTGGGCGACCCCGGCGCGATCCAGATCGTGAACCAGGCCCAGCGCGACTACGTGGCCGCCTACGTGGCCGCGAACCTGCCGCAGTACGCGCAGCTGCCCGTGCTGTCGGTGAGTGCACCGTTCAAGTCGGGCTTCCAGGGCGGAGCCGACTACACCGACGTGGCCACCGGCCCGCTGGCGATCTACAACGCCGCCGACCTGTACCTGTACCCCAACACCGTCTACGCGGTGAAGGTGAACGGCGCCGACATCCAGGGCTGGCTGGAGGCCGCTGCCAAGCGCTTCAACCAGATCGACCCGGCCAAGACCGCCGAGCAGCCGCTCATCAGCACCTTCCCCGGCTACAACTTCGACATGTTCACCACGGCCGACGTGCAGTACGAGATCGACGTGACGCAGCCCACCGGCCGCCGCATCAAGAACCTGACCTACAAGGGCCAGCCCATCAATGCGGCGCAGGAGTTCGTGATCGCCACCAACAACTACCGCGCCACCAGCGGCAAGAGCTTCATCGACAAGCTGGACGGCTCGGGCACCATCTGGGCCTCGCCGGACGCCAACCGCGACGTGGTGATCGACTACATCCGCAAGAACGCCAACGTGACCCGTGCGGCCAACGGCGCGGCCAAGAGCTGGCGCTTCACCAAGGTGGCCACGGCCGGCCCGGTGGTGTTCAGCTCCGGCGCCAATGCGCTGCCCGTGGCCCAGGCCGCGGGCCTGGCCAACGTCACGCTGATGGCGGCGGACGACGGCTCGGGCAAGGGCACGTCCAAGTACCGGTTGGACCTGTCGAAGTAACCGCGGGCCGGCCAGCGGCAACGGCTGGCCAGCAACGCCGAACGACCGGGCCCCGGCATGCACATGCATGCCGGGGCCCGGTGCTTTTTTCAGGGCCGGTGCGGGCGCCTTTAGTCGTCCAGCCGTTCGCTGATCACCTTGCCGGTGGTGGGCTCCACGCGCAGTTCCATGTTCAGACCGGCCATGTTGGTGGCTTCGGCTTCCCAGTAGCCGTCTTCGTACTCGATGCCGCGCACGCGGGTGTAGCCGACCTGCTCCAGGGCCTGGCGCACCTGGTCGGCGCTCAGCACCGGCTGGTTGTTGACCGTGCCGCCGCTGCGGCCCACCTGGCTCAGCACCTCCAGCGTCACCGGGTGCAGCACGAACTCCACCTTCTCGCCCTGGTTGGCGGACTGGCGCGCCTTGGCTTCCCAGAAGCCGTCGTCCAACTCCACGTCGTACACGAATTGGTAGCCCTTGGCGCGCAGCGCCTGCGCCACCTGATCCACGCTGGGCAGCGTCTTGCCGATGTCGCTCTTGCGCACGGTGGTGAGGCTGCCGTCTGCGTCATTGACCAGCACGTCCACGCGCACGCCGTCGAGGGCGACCGCGTCGGCAGACCAGTAGCCGTACCGCTTTTGCAGGTCTTGCGGCGCGACGTACTGGTGCTGGGTGATCACGTTGGCGGCTTCCTGGGCCGTCAGCGCCCAGGCCATGGAAGGCAGGGCGGATGCGGCGGCAGCAGCGGCGGCGACGGCCAGGGTCAGAACGGTTTTTTTCATGGTGCTTTTCCTTTCGGTGTTGCAAGGTGGCGAGAACTGGGAGGCAGTGTGCGCAACCGCTGCTAAACCTTTCGTGAAGCGTCCGTTCATGTGCCGTTTAACGGCGCCGGCAATAATCCCGCGATGAAAAAATGGACCCGGAGCGTGCTTTTGCGTGCCGCCGTCGTGGCGGTGGCGCTCGCGTGCGTGCAGGCGCCCGCGGCCGAACAGGACGCGGCGCGGCGCGGCGTGCTCAACGGCCAGCTCAAGCCCCTGAACAGCATCGTTGCGGACATCAGCCGCCAGTACGCGGGCCGCGTCATCGAGGTGGAAAGCAAGCGCGGGCGCAAGGGCGAGCCGCGCTACGAAATCACCCTCATCGACGCCCGGGGCAACAAGCAGGAAGTGCTGGTGGATGCCGCCACCGGCTCCGTGGTGGCGCAGGAGCGCGAGTGGCCCACGCAGCCCGTCCCGCTGGCGCAGATGGCCCGGTACGTCAAGCAGCTGGAGCAGCGGTACGGCGCGCGCGTCGTGAACGCCGAGTTCGAGCGCGATGCGCAGGGCAAGGCGGTCTACGAGGTCAAGCTGTCCGACAAGCCTGCCGTGGAGATGAAGCTGCTGATGGATGTGAACACGGGCGAGGTCCTGCATCGGCCAGAGGCGGCTGCTGCACCGGCGCCCCTGAAATCCATGGACGTGGTGCTGGAATCGCTGCGCCCGCGCTTCTCGGGCCTGGTGTTGGAGGTGGAGCTGGAGAGCGACCACCGCCACCGCCCGTACTACAGCGTCGAGCTGCAGCAGCCCAATGGCTTCAAGCTGGAGCTGGAGGTCGACGCCGTGACCCTGGAAGTGACGCGGCGAAAGGCGGGTGACTGATGCGCATCCTGGTCGTGGAAGACGACGTCGCGCTTGCCGCGCAACTGCGCGCCGCGCTGGAGGCCGCGGGCTTTGCCGTGGATGTGGAGCATGACGGCGAAGCCGCCTCCTTCGCCGGCAGCGCCGAAGCCTACAGCGCGGCCGTGCTGGACCTGGGCCTGCCGCGCAAGGATGGCCTGAGCGTGCTGCACGACTGGCGCGGCGCGGGCCGCAACTGGCCGGTGCTGGTGCTCACGGCCCGCAACCGCTGGAGCGACAAGGTCGCGGGATTCAACGCCGGAGCGGACGACTATCTCACCAAGCCGTTCCTGATGGACGAAGTGGTGCTGCGCCTGCGGGCCATGCTGCGCCGCACGGCCGGGTCGGCCGCCGCCGTGCTGCAGGCGGGGCCGCTGGAGTACGACGTGGTGCGGGGCCGCTTCTCGCTGCAGGGCCAGAGCCTGCAGCTCACCGCGCAGGAGCACAAGATCCTGGCCTACTTCATGCACCACCCGGGCAAGCTGCTCACGCGCAGCGACATCGGCGAACACGTGTACGCGCGTGACCTCGACCCGGACTCCAACACCATCGACGTGCTGATCGGCCGCATCCGCCGCAAGCTCGGCGGCGCGCCGCAACTGGTCACCGAACGCGGCCAGGGCTTTCGCCTGCTGCTGCCCGAGGTGCCGGGCTGATGGGCCCGCCAGGCCCGCCAGGCCCGGCGATGGCGCCCGGCGGCATCGACCCGCTGCCTGCACCGGACACGCCGCCCACGCCGGCCCTGCCGGCGCGCGGTCTGTCCGCATGGGCGCTGGCGCTGGCCCAGTGGCCCATGGCCACGCGCATCGCGTTGCTCGCACTGGTCCCCATGCTGCTCCTGGTGGCCTCCGGGGGCTTGTGGCTGCGCGGGCAGATGCACCAGAGCCTGCTGGGGGGCTTCGAGCAGGTGCTGCGCGAGAAGGCCCAGCGCGTGGGCGTGCGGCTGCAGCAGGGGCCCAATGGCGAACTGCGCGAAGCCACCGGGGGCGCGGACGAATTCAGCGCCATCTACGCCGGGTGGTACTGGCGCGCGCAGGCGGGGGGCCAGGTGCTGCGTTCGCGCTCGCTGTGGGACATGGACCGCCTGCCCACCGCCCCCGAGCCCGTGCGGGGATCTGCCCTGCTGCACCTGGCGACCGGGCCGCTGCAGGAGCCGCTGCTGTCGCTGACGCTGCCGATCCCCCTGGGCCAGCCGCCCACCCCGGTGGCGCTCACGGTCTACGGCCCCGCCGCCCAGTTGCAGACCAGCATGCGCCAGATCGACCACACCCTGGTGGTGGCCGGGCTGGTGCTGATGGTGCTCGCCGGGGGCCTGGCCTGGCTGCAGGTGCGGGTGGGGCTGGCGCCGCTTCGGCGCCTCGAAGCGCTGCTGGCCGCCCTGCGCGCGCCGCAGGGCGACGGGCCCGATGTGGCCGCGCACCTGGCCGCGCCCACGGGGCGCGACCTGCAGCCCCTTCAGAGCGAGCTGGCCGGCCTGCTGGCGCACAACGCGCATGTCGTGGCCCGCGCCCGCGCCCACGCGGTGGACCTCAACCACGCCCTCAAGAAACCCCTGGCCCTGCTCAGTGCCCAGGCCAGCGCGCACCCCCAGGTGCCCAGCGGTGAGGTGCGCCAGCAGGTCGAGGCGATGGCCCAGCTGGTGGACCGCTACCAGGCCCGCACCTTGAGCGATGCGCTGCACGCCCACCCCGGCGCCGCGGGGCAGGCGGTGGACGTGCGCGACTGCCTGTCGCAGGTCGTGCGGATGATGCAACGCCTGCATGCCGCGCAGGAACTGGACTGGGCGCTGGACGACCGCACCGCGGGCCGCCTGCTGTGGCGCGGCGAGCAGGCCGACCTGCAGGAGGTGCTGGGCAACCTGCTGGACAACGCAGGCAAGTGGGCCGCCTCGCGGGTGCGGCTGACCCTGTCGCGGCAGGAGGGCGCCGATCGCCCGGGCCTGCGCCTGGACATCGAAGACGATGGCCCCGGCATGACTGCCGAGCAACTGCAGGCTGCCGGGCAGCGCGGCGTGCGGTTCGATGAATCCGTGCAGGGCAGCGGGCTGGGCCTGGCCATCGCGAGCCAGATCGCCCAGGCCTACGGCGGGCAGTTGCAGCTGGACAAAAGCGAGGCCCTTCGGGGCCTGCGCGTGCGGCTGGAGCTGCGGGGGCTGGTGCGGGCAGAGCACCGTCCGGCGGGTTGACGCGGCCGCTGCGGTGGCGGTGGCAGGCAGTGCACCGTGCCGCCCTTCAAAGCTCAATGCCGCTGCACCGGCTGCAGCAGCACCACCAGCGCCCCCGCGCCGCCCTCGGCCGGTCGGGCCTGCACGAAGGCCAGCACCTCTTTCTTTTGCACCAGCCAGCTTTGCACGCGGCCTTTCAGCACCGGCGTCTTGCCGGGCGAGCCCAGGCCCTTGCCGTGCACCACGCGCACGCAGCGCAGGCCGGTGCGGTGCGCCAGTCGGATGAACTCGCCCAACGCCTCGCGTGCCTCGTCGGTGCGCAGGCCGTGCAGGTCCAGCTGCCGCTGGATGCTCCAGTGGCCTGCGCGCAGGCGGCGCGTCACCTCGGGGCCGATGCCGCTGCGGCGGTAGCTCATCTGGTCATCCACGTCCAGCAAGGTCGTCACGTCGAACTCGTCGCTGATGGACTCCATCAGCACGCGTTCTTCGTCCAGCTCGCGCTGCACGGGCAGCGGCTCCACCGGCTCGGGCAGGTGCCAGCGCCGGTCGTGCTGCCCGCGCAGGGCCTGCACCGGGCCCACCGCGGTCTCGAACAGCATCAGCTCGGCGCGCGCGCGGCGCGCGGCCTCCAGCCGCTCGCGCTGCAGCCGCGCCTCGCGCTCGGCCGCCTCCGCCAGGGCCTGGCGCAGTGGCTGGAGATCCTGGAAGGACTTCACTTTCATGCGCCGGTTGTACCCGAAGTGCAGCCGCCGCCCCGGCGTGGGCAGCAGTGCCCCGGGATCGCCGCGGGCCATGCCGCGCCGGCGCCGAGGCCGGACCCGTTACACCCACCGATCGTTCGGTGCGGTGCGCTCGCCCCCGCTGTCGCCCGTGTTCACCACGCCGCGCGGCTCCACCAGCAGCAGCCAGACCTCGCCCAGCGCGCAGGGCCGGTGCTCGGTGTCCCGGGGCACGACGAACATCTCGCCGGCATTCAGCTCCACGTCGCCGTCGCGCAGCTCGATGCGCAGCCGCCCCTGCACCACGATGAACGCCTCGTCGGTGTCCGCGTGGCGGTGCCAGATGAACTCGCCGTCGATGCGCGCCAGCTTGAACTGGTAGCCGTTCATCTCGGCGACCACGCGGGGCTGCCACAGCGCATCGATCTGCGAGAACTTGTGCGCGAAATTGATGGGCGCATGGCCGGCGCGGGCCGGTGGCGTGGGGGTGTGGGCGTATTGCATGCAGGGCGCTTTCTGGTCAATGGAAAGCGCCCAGGTTAGGCAACTCAGGCCCCCGCGTCTTGCACGATCGTGCACGCGGCGGCCGGGCCCGCCTGCATGCGCAGCCAGCGGGCCGGCGGCACCCCGAAGGCCTGGGTGAACCGCCGCGTCATGTGGCTTTGGTCGAAAAAGCCCGCCGCATCGGCCGCCTGCGCCGCGCCCAGGCCCTGGCGCATCAGCGTGCGCGCCAGGTCCAGGCGCCGCAGCGTCAGGTAGCGGTAGGGGCTGGTGCCGAACAGCGCCCGGAAGTCGCGCGACAGGCGCCAGCGGTCCTGGCTGCTGGCGCGCTCCAGGTCTGTCAGCGTCACCGGGCTTGCGGCGTGCAGGTGGTCATGCAGGAACTGGCGCGCGCGCTCGGCGGCGGCCCCATCGCACACCCGCCGGCCACCCGGCATGCCGGCCGCCGCGCACAGGCCCTGGGCCAGATCGAACAGCGCGTCCTGCTCCTGCAGCGGGTCGAGCGGGCCGTCCATGCGCTGCAGCAGCGTCTGGATGGGCGCCGCGAGCCGCGGGTCGTCGCTGATGCCGCCGGCCACGAAGGGCAGCGGCCGCCCGCCCAGCATGGGCTGCAGCAGCGCGGGCGGCAAATACACCATGCGGTAGCGAAAGCCGTCGCCCGTGCCGGCGTGGCCGTCGTGCAACTCGTCCGGGTGCAGCACGATGCTCTGCCCCGGCAGGCTGTGGCGCCCCGCGCGCTGGTAGCGAAAGCTCTGCACGCCCGCCAGCGTGCGGCCGAGGGCATACGTGTCGTGCCGGTGCGGCGCATACCCGTGGCCCTGGAAGTACGCCTCGATGCAGGGCATGCGGTCCGCATCGCCCGCCTGCACCACCCAATCCCGGCGCGTGGGCAGCCCGTTGGCGGTCATGGCGCTGGCATTGCCGATGGCACCGCCGCCGGGCCCCGGTATTCCACCGCGATGAACTGCGTGGCCTGCGCGGGGTTGAAGTTGTCGTCGCTCACGAACACGATCACCCGCCCGCCCCCGGCCAGCGGCGGGCCCCAGGCCATGCCCTCCAGGTTGTCCAGCGGGCCCGCGCCCAACTGGTCCAGGTCGGCCACCAGCGCCTTCGGCACGGCGGTGTGGTTGCTGTGCGCGCCCTGGGCATCCAGCGCGTCCAGCGCGAGCGTGTCGCTGCCCGCGCGCGTGTCGATGCGGTACAGCCGCGCGGAAAAGCCCGCCCCCGCGCTGTAGCTGCGCTCCAGCACCAGCAGGTGGTGCGGCCCGTCCGCGAGCACCTCGCTCACCCCGTTCAATTGCGGGCCCCACGGGATGCGCCGGGTGTGCGGCACCGCGTCCGGCACATAGGCGATCTGCCGCAATGGCCGGCCGGTCGTCACGTCCATCGCCGTGATGCGCAGCGGCCCGCCCGGGGCCTCGGGCGTGGGGCGCGGGCCGTCCTGGACCCAGGCCGTTTCCATGGCCAGCCAGGCCGTGCGGCCGTCCGGCGACAGCGCCAGCCCTTCCAGCGTCGCGTTGGCGCGCGGCCCGCGCCGGAAGTCGGGCACACGCCCGAACGCCGTGGGCAAGGGCAGTTCGCGCACCCACGCGCCATCGGCCCGGTGTTCGCGCCACTGCGGGCCGAAGCCGCGCGCGAAGTCGCCCTCGCTGGTCCACAAAAAAGTGTGCCCGCCCGGCAGCCAGCGCACCGCTTCGGCATCGGGCACGTCCACATCGGGCGCGGCGTGCCGCGGCGCAGGGTAGGGCGCGCCACTGGCCTGGCGCAGCGGTGCGGTGCCGGTGATCGCGGGGGTCTCCAGGTGCGTGGCGGTGTAGCGCAGCGTGGCGGTATAGATGCGCGCCGGCTGCAGGGCCGAGCGGTCGTCGCTGATGAGCAGCCAGCGGTCGTGCGCCGGGTCGTAGTCGATGCCCGAGATGCCGCCGAAGGTCGTGCCCAGCACCTCGGTGCCGGGGGCGATGGCGGCGGTGCCGATCAGGCGCAGCGCGGCCGGCGCGGTGGCTTCCGGCTCAAGGCCCTGCCGCGCGCCCGTGCAAGCCACCACCAGCATGGCCGATGCCGCGAGGCTGGCGGCCCACCCTCCCCAAAGGCGTTTTCTCGAAGGCGTCAGGCGGGTGTCTGGCATGGCGCGCAGTGTAGGTGCGCCGGGGGCAGGCCCGGCTGCGAGCCAATCCATCGCAGGCATTTGCCGGCAAAAAAGGGCGTCAAAAAACCACCATTTAAAACAGAACATGGTGGTACAGTTATGGCCGGTGTCTGGCTTTGGCTGGGCCCCAGCGAGCCTTTTCCTCCATCCCACAACCGACCCATTGGCCATGAACACCTCCCTCAAAACCTTGTCTCTCCTGTCCACCCTGCTGGCCGCCGCCGCGCTGTTGTCCGCGTGCGGCGGGGGCAGCGATTCCCTGGACGAACGCGCAGCGTCGCTCACCGTGACCAATGCCTCGGTCAGCGGTCTGGACGGCTCGTACGGCAACGGAAACATCAACGCCAGCGAGGTCACCAAAATTGCCGCCACTGGCACGGCCCCCGAGCTGTGCAGCTTCACCTTCGACGGCGCCGACCGGGTGGGCGGCGACGGCACCGCCTCCGGCACGGTGCGCTACGCCACCAATGCCGACTCGCTCTACCGGCTGGTCCTGAACGTGCGCGGCCGCGAGTTCGCAACCGCCAGCGGCGACGGCGACGACACCGACGTGCACCACAGCCGCGACTACCTCGAGATCGTCAACAAGCGGCTGACGGCCACGGACGGCACGGGTGACACGCTGCGCGTGACCGGGCTGCTCACCCTGCGTGGAAATCGGCCGGCGGGGTGCTGAGCGGAGGCGGCGGTCGCTCGCCCGCAGGTGTGTTCCTTGGCTATCTGGAAGCGCCAGGAGTGACGGCCGAGCGGGCCTGCTCCTTGACCCATTCGATGGTCTGGCCTTTGACGCACCACTGCGTGTCGAGCACCCAGTCGTTGGACCACTTGTTGGGGTTGCCCCGCAGGATGTTGCAGGGGTAGTAGCCCAGGCTGGGCATGAAGAAATGCTGGGCGATGCCCATGATGGGTACCAGCCACAAGCCAACGAATGCGCCCAGCATCACGATGATCATGGCTTGTTCGACCGGTTTGACGATGCGTTCATTCAAGGGAATGGCGCGCATGCCGCCCAAGACCATCCCCAGAATCAGTAACGCTGCCAAGAACGGGCTCACTAGCATGCCCGGTGTCACTTGCACTGCGGGCGCGCGGTATGCGATATCCAAGATGGTCGGCACCATGATTTCTGCCGTCATCCAGAAGCAGCCTGCAATCGCTGCCGAAAAAAGAGGAATGATCCAAAGCAACCCCTTGCGGAGTTTTTGAACGGCGAACATTGTTGGATCGATGGTGCGCACGTCGCGCGCACGCTTTCGGCGTGGTCGTATATCGGACATGAATCGGTCTCCAGCGCAATCAGTGTGCTGGCATGGTGCTATTTAATTAATAGCAAAAAGGCGAAATGTTGCAGCGATCGCCTCTATGGCGTGCCGGGATGACGGGCTATGCGCGCTTGCTCGTTCACCCACTCCAGGCTCTTGCCTTTGACGCACCAGGCAGGGTTACGTACCCAATCGCTGAACCAAATATAGGAGTGGTCCTTGAGTTCCGTGCATCTGATGTAGCCCTTTTGGGGCATGAAATAGCCTTGCAAGAATGCCGATGTGGTGAGCATCAACAGCATGGCAAGGAAGTTGATGACGAGCAGCACATTGATCCAGATGGCTGCGCGGTCGGTGAATGCCTTCCCGATAGGGATGGCTTTCATCGGCGGGATAACGATCATCATCAGTGCTAGTGGCAGCATCGTCGGGCCAAGAGTGATCCCCGGCCAAATACGTATCACCGGCGCTGTCATTTGCAGTTCGTGGACAAGTTCAGGAATCAGTGCGAACGTGAAAAACCATGCAAGCGCGAAAAGCATCATCGAGACCGGAATGCCGAGAGGCAATATCTTTCTGATGCGGGCGAGTTCAGCAGCGTTTGCTGTCATTTCAGTATCTCCGGCAAATCGGGCAGAGCCAATCTCTAAGTTCGTTATCGATGTTCCTGCCTACCTCTTCAACTTTTTGCTGCATAGAAATTCGAACTCTTTCTCTCCATGAAACTGTTTCGGTTTTGATGATGTAGTAGCCCTGCTCAACGTTGTCCGGTAAGGCTTTCAGAGCAGTGATGACCTGATTCTTGAGTTCGTATTTTCTATCGAGGTAGTTGAGCCCGGTACCAAAGATAAAAGCGGCAAACGCCATGGTTACCAGTGGCGCCACTGCCACCGCCGTTGCTGTACTGATCACAGCACCCGAGACATAGGCAGCCAGCGCCCCAAGCCCGCCCTTAACTGCTTCCACCCCAATCCCGCCTACGAGGTCATACATTGTCTTTTCGTCGTTGAACATGAAGTCCATCAGTTCAATGCCAGTGGACACCACTACGCCCAATATGAAACCGCCTTTGGCGATACCCTGCAGGCTCTTCATCCCCAAACCCAGTTGCAGCATTTTCGGATTCGTCGCCAGGTACCGCGTGCCTTGCAGCGCACTGCTGCGCCGTGCCGAGTACCCCTTGATGATGATGTAAGTCCCTGTCGCAGTGGTCTTGATGTAGCTGGAAATGCCAGCCATGCCTATGGCGTTCAGCGTCTTGACGATGGTGATGGCGTCGTTGGCACTTTGCGCCACCGGCCCCACCCAAGGCTCACCCGCATTCGGGCTGAATTCTTTCTGCCAGTACTGCCCGAACGTGGACTGGGACAGCATCTTGCGCAGGTTGAATTCCAGGGCCGCATTGCGCCTGGCCTTGTCCTGCAGGATGCTCATGTACTGGCCCTGGGTCAGCACCAGCACGTCCACCTGATTCCTGTCCATGGACTGGGCCAGGGTCTGTCCGTAGCCGACGTTGAAGAACGTGGCCGCGAGTTCTGCGCTCATTCAATCCCCCCTTCGAGATCGCGTTTTTATTGGGGGCGAATGCTAATCGGAAAAAGCAAAAAAGTGACTTTCGGGCAATTGAATTGATTAACCAATTGTTAATCAATCGGCGATGCCGCGCGGCGAGGGGGCTGGAGTCGGCAGGCAGGCCGCGACCCCGGCAGCCCAGCCCGCAAGGGTCCTACAGCAGCCCGGATTCGGCCATCGACAGCGCGTTGCCGGGCGCCACGATCACGTGGTCGAGCACGCGCACGTCCACCAGCGCCAGGGCGTTCGTGAGGGTCTTGGTGAGGTTTTCATCCGCGCGGCTGGGCTCCACGCTGCCGCTGGGGTGGTTGTGGGCCAGCACCACTGCAGCGGCGTGGTGGTGCAGGGCGCGTGTGACGACCTCGCGGGGGTACACACTGGCATGGGTGAGCGTGCCGCGGAACATTTCGTCCAGGGCGATCATGCGGTTCTGGGCGTCCAGGAACATCACGGCAAAGACTTCGTAGCCTCGGCCGGCCAAGTGCAACTGCAGATAGTGCTTGACCTCTGTCGGCGAGCCGAATGTTTCGCGTTCAGGCAATTGCTCGCTCAACACACGGCGGGCCAGTTCCAGAACGGCGACAAGGACGGTGCGCTTTGCAGGGCCCAACCCCTTGATGCGCTTCAAGTCATCCACGCTGGCATGCAGCAGGCCACTGATGCTTCCAAAGCCTCCGGTGGGACGCCCTGAGGCTGCATCCACGGTGGTCGGCGCCAGCAGTTCGCACGCCATCTCCATCACCCCTTTGCCGGCGATGCCCGTGCGCAGCAAGATCGCCAGCAGTTCCGCATCCGACAGCGCGGCAGGGCCCCGCTGCAGCAGCCGTTCACGGGGCCGGGCGTCGGCAGGCATGGTTTTCATGAGCATGGTGCGGCAGGTCCGTTGGGGCGGCGGCATGGCCGCGCGCGGGGCAGGGAATGGGCGGGTTTCTACAATGGCGGCCAGTTTATCGGGACTCTCATGACCACCCTCGCCCCCACCTCCCTCGTTGCCTCTCCCGCCGCCGCTCCCACCGTGCAGGCCGGTTCCTTCCTGACCCTGCACTACCGTCTGGCCGGCCCGGCGGGCGACGTGATCAACACCTTCGGCGACAAGCCGGCCACCCTGTCGCTGGGCGCGGGCGAGTTGTCCCCCGCCATGGAGCAGTGCCTGATCGGCCTGCCCGAGGGCACCCGCACCACGTTCACCCTGCCCGCGGGCGAGGCCTTCGGCGACCGCAACCCCGACATGCAGCAGTGGGTGGCGCGCAAGCTGCTGGCCGAGCTGGGCGATCCCGACGAGCGCTACACGGTGGGCGACGTGGTGCAGTTCCCCACGCCGGACGGGCTGGGCAGCTATGCGGGCGTGGTGCTGGCGGTGCGCGAGGACGGCGCGGTGCGCTTCGACTTCAACCACCCGCTGGCGGGGCAGCCGGTCACCTTCGAGGTGCAGCTCATCGGGGTGCTCTGACGCCATGCAAAAACCCCAGGAAATCGTTCTGGCCGAGCCGCGCGGCTTTTGCGCGGGCGTGGACCGCGCGATCGAGATCGTCGAGCGCGCGCTGCAGAAGTTCGGCGCGCCCATCTACGTGCGCCACGAGATCGTGCACAACACCTACGTGGTGAACGACCTCAAGGCCAAGGGCGCGATCTTCATCGAGGATTTGGCCGATGTGCCGCCGGGCTCCACGCTGGTGTTCTCGGCCCACGGCGTGAGCAAGGCGGTGCAGACCGAGGCGGCCGAGCGCGGCTTCAGCGTGTTCGATGCGACCTGCCCGCTGGTGACCAAGGTGCACGTGGAGGTCGCCAAGCTGGCCAAGGAGGGCTACGAGTTCATCATGATCGGCCACAAGGGCCATCCCGAGGTGGAGGGCACCATGGGCCAGCTGGACCATGGCATCCACCTGGTGGAGGACGTGCAGGACGTGGCCCGCGTGCAGCCCGGGCAGACGGCCAAGCTGGCGGTGGTGACGCAGACCACGCTGTCGGTGGACGACGCGGCCGAGATCAGCGCGGCGGTGCGCGCGCGGTTCCCGAGCGTGCGCGAGCCCAAGCAGCAGGACATCTGCTACGCCACGCAGAACCGGCAGGACGCGATCAAGGTGCTGAGCCCGCAGGTGGACCTGGTGATCGTGGTGGGCAGCCCCACCAGCTCCAACAGCAACCGGCTGCGCGAACTGGCGGCGCGGCTCGGTACGCGGGCCTACATGGTGGACAGCGCCGAGGAGCTGCGCGCCGAGTGGTTCGAGGGCGTGGCCCGCGTGGGGCTCACGGCCGGGGCCTCGGCCCCCGAGATCCTGGTGCGCCAGGTGATCGACCGCATCAAGGCGCTGGGCGCCGTGTCGGTGCGCAAGATGGACGGCATCGAGGAGACGGTGAAATTCCCGCTGCCCAAGGGCCTGCGCATCGATGCGGCCACGGGGCTGGCGATCACCGAGCGCACGCCGGAGACGGGCCCCGCAGGGCATTGAAATCGCTTGGCCGCCAATATGCTATTAATTTGATAGCTATATGCCCTAGTACTTATTGTGCTGGAGGCCATTTCGATGCTGGGTCTCTAGCGCCTGCCGCTGGCCCTGTCCCGGCAGCGACAGGGCGCAAATACCACGCTGGCGCCCCAATGTCCCTACGCGGGCGGCCCTTATGACCCCACGGCGGGTGTGACTTCTTACAATTTGCGGTTGATTCACTCTGAGGGAACCCATCCGTTCCCTGTCTATGGAAATAGCAATACTGTTCGCCCTCATCCTGCTCAATGGCCTGTTCGCCATGTCGGAACTGGCGCTGGTCACGGCGCGCAAGACCCGGCTCCAGAAGCTGATCGATGAGGGCGATAGCGGCGCGGTCGCTGCCGTCAAGCTGGGCGAAGACCCGACCCGATTCCTCTCCACCATCCAGATCGGCATCACCTCCATCGGTGTGCTGAACGGTATCGTCGGCGAAGCCGCGCTGGCCCAGCCCCTGGGCGAATGGCTGCGCACGCTGGGGCTGGAGGCCAAATACGCCAGCTACCTGGCCACCGGCCTGGTGGTGATGCTCATCACCTACTTCTCCATCGTCGTGGGCGAACTCGTGCCCAAGCGCCTGGGCCAGAGCCATCCGGAAGTCATCGCCCGCCTGGTGGCCCGCCCGATCAACTGGCTGGCCATCGCCACCAAGCCGTTCGTGAAGCTGCTGTCCATGTCCACGCAGGGCCTGCTGCGCCTGCTGGGCGTGAAGGAGAACAACGCCAGCGCGGTGACCGAGGCCGAGATCCACGCGGTGCTGGCCGAAGGCACGAGCGCCGGCGTGATCGAGTCGCACGAGCACCAGATGGTGCGCAACGTGTTCCGCCTGGACGACCGCCAGATCGGCTCGCTGATGGTGCCGCGCGCCGATGTGGCGGTGCTGGATGTGGAGGACTCGTTCGAAGAGAACCTCAAATGCATCGAAGAGTCGGACCACGCGCGCTTTCCTGTGGTGCGTGGCGGCATGGAGAACGTGCTGGGCGTGCTGAACGCCCGCCAGTGGCTGTCACGCTCGCTGCGCGAGCAGGCGCGCGACCTGGCCACGCAGCCGCTGCAGACGGCGCTATACGTGCCCGAGACCATCACCGGCATGGAGCTGCTGGACAACTTCCGCCAGTCCGACCTGCACATGGCGTTCGTGATCGACGAGTACGGCGAAGTGCAGGGCATCGTCACGCTGCAGGATTTGATCGAGGCCATCACGGGTGAATTCCATGCCCGCGACCCCGAAACCTCCTGGGCGGTGCAGCGCGAGGACGGCAGCTGGCTGCTGGACGGCCACATCCCCGTGCCCGAACTCAAGGATCGCCTGAACCTGGACGCCGTGCCCGAGGAAGACCGCGGCCGCTACCACACGCTCAGCGGCATGGTGATGCTGCTGACCGGCAAGCTGCCCCGCGTGACCGACACGGTGCAGTGGGAGGGCTGGCAGTTCGAGGTGGTGGACATGGACGGCAAGACCATCGACAAGGTGCTGGCGAGCCCGCTGCCCTCGGTGGAGATCGCAGAACCCGAGGCGATTTCGGCCGAATGATCCGCTGAGCGATTCGCCCAGTGAGGGCGCGGCCCCGTGGCGCCAGCTGCGGGCTGCCTCGATCCATCAAGAACCCGCGTGGCTGCCAGGCCCCGCGGGTTTTTTCATGTGCGGTGGCGGTGCTGCGCCGCGGCAGCGGGCGGTGCCGCGGGCCGCATCAGCTCCAGAGGTCCAGGGGCGGGTCGGCCGCGACGGCGCGAAGGATGTCGGTGCGCGAGATGAAGCCGGTCATGGTGCCGGCCTCGTCGGTCACCGGCAGGCCGGGCAGGCCGGTGTCGAGCAGCACGCCCGCCACGCGGCGCAGTTCGGTGTCGGCAGCCACGGTGGGCACCGGGCTCACCATGATCTCGGAGACGGGCCGGCGCGCCAGGTCGATGGCCGCCTTCACGCTGCCGGGCTCGGGCAGCAGATCGAGCGGCGCCATGTCGGCGCGCAGCAGCAGCCCGACCACGTGGCCCGCGGCGTCGACCACGGGCGCCTGGGCGATGCGGTGCTCCGCCAGCGTGGCCCAGGCGTCGTTCACGCGGATGTCGGGCGGCACGGTGAGGGCGCCCACGGTCATCACATCCTGCACGCGCGACAGCGGCTGGCGTGGCACCTGCGGGCCCTGCTCGGTCTGCGCGTAGGCGCTCACGGCCTCCTGCGCGCGCAGGTTCACCGGGCCGGGGTCGGGGGTCGGCGCGGGAACGGGTGGGAACGGATCCGCCTCGGGGTCGGCGGAGCGGGTGCGCAGTGCCTGGGGCCGCTGCACCCGCCGCACAGGCGCCACCTGCGCCAGTTGCTCCGGCCCGCCGCGGTACATCTGGCCCGAAGGCCCGAACACATAGAACATCGCCATCTCCTGCCATGCCGCTGCACCGGCGTGCACACCGCCGTGCACGCCGCGATCGGCGGTCCATGGTATCGGCAGATGCTGGGGCCGCAGAAAGCCGGGGCATGGGGGGGAGGGCGGCGGGCTTCGATGGCTTCACGTGGCTGGTGAGTGGTTGGTGCCTGGTGCGCTGCATACACTCGACGGTTTCGTGTGCCGCAAGCCCGTTGCCCGTCGTTCTTCGTGCGGGGCCGTGCGGGCACGGTCTTTCTTTTCGATTCGCCAAAGGCCCTCTCATGATCGATCGCTCCGCCATCTCCACTGCACACCAGCGCCTGGCCGCGCAGGCCGGCTTTCTTCGTACCACCCCGCTGCTGCAGTTGAGCGGCAGCGTGCTGGGCGTGGACTGTGCTCAGGTGTGGCTCAAGCTGGAGCATCTGCAGGTGGGCGGCAGCTTCAAGGCCCGGGGCATGCTGTACCGCATGCTGGCCAACCCCGTGCCCGAAAGCGGCGTGATCATCGCCTCGGGCGGCAACGCGGGCATTGCCACGGCGGCCGCGGCGCGCGCGCTGGGCGTGCGCTGCGAGGTGTTCGTGCCCGAGATCTCGCCGGAGGCCAAGCGTGCCCGTCTGCGGGCCCTGGGCGCCGAAGTGGTCGTGACCGGCGCTGCGTATTCCGAAGCGCTGCAGGCCTGCCTGGCGCGCCAGCAGGCCACCGGCGCGCTGCTCAACCATGCGTACGACCAGCCCGAAGTCGTGGCCGGTGCCGGCACGCTGGCGCTGGAGATGGAAAGCCAGGCGGGCGACCGGTTGCCCGACAGCGTGCTGGTGAGCGTGGGCGGCGGCGGGCTGATCGCCGGCGTGGCGGCGTGGTGCGAAAGCCGTGCGCACGTGGTGGCGCTGGAGCCCGAGCGCGCGCCCACGCTGCACAGCGCCCGCGCGGCGGGTCGGCCGGTGGATGTGGAGGTGGGTGGCGTGGCCGCCGATTCGTTGGGTGCCCGCCGCATCGGCGATATCGCCTGGGAGGTCTCGCAGCGCCACGTGCATGCCGCGCTGCTGCTGCCCGACGAGGCCATCCGCAGCGCTCAGCAATGGCTGTGGCGGGAACTGAAGCTGGCGGTCGAGCCGGCGGCGGCGCTGGGCCTGGCTGCGCTGCAAAGCGGCGCCTACCGCCCGCGCGCTGACGAGACGGTCGGCCTCATCCTGTGCGGGGCCAATTTCGATCCCGCCACGCTGGCCTGAGCGGCGCCGTGCTGGGGGCGCGCCTTGGCCTTCAGGCGGGCGGCTGCGCCCCGTCGCAGTTGACCATCCAACCCACGCCGAACTTGTCCACCAGCGTGCCGAAGTGCGCGCCCCAGAACGTGACGGTGAAAGGCATGCCCACGTGCCCGCCCACGGCCAGGCTGTGGAAGATGCGCTCGCCGCGTTCGGCGCTGCCGGGGCAGTTGACCGACATCGAAAAGCCCGCGTGGCCCGCGAACGGCTGGCCCGGCATGCGGTCGCTGGCCATGAACCGGTGGCCGCCGGGGGCCTCCAGGGTGGCATGCATGATCTTGTTGCGCCAGTGAGCGGGAAGCTGCTTTTCCAGCGGCGATCCCTCGTAGCGGTGCACGGCGGTGAGGCGCCCTTCCAGGCACTGGGCGTAGAAATCCAGCGCTTGCTCGCAGTTGCCGTCGAAGAAAAGGTACGGTTCGATGTGCATGGAGTCCTCCCTGGGGCAGTGCGGTCCATCCTAAAACGGAAACTCCGGCGCGCCAACCCGGTAAGACGCCCTACTAAAATCGCGGCCTATGCTAGACATCCTCCTCCTTCGAAAAGACCTCGACTCCGCCATCGCCCGGCTGGAGACCCGCAAAAAACCCCAGGCCTTCCTGGATGTCGAGGCCTTTCAGTCCCTGGAGTCCGAGCGCAAGACCTTGCAGACCCGCACCGAGGAACTGCAGGCGCGCCGCAACACGCTGTCCAAGCAGATCGGCCAGCTCAAGGCCAAGGGCGAGAACGCCGATGCGGTCATGGCCGAAGTGGGCTCGCTCAAATCGGAACTCGAAACCTCGGCTGCCCGGCTGGAGCAGTTGCAGGGCGAACTGCACGCACTGCTGCTGGCCGTGCCCAACCTGCCGCACGAGAGCGTGCCCGTGGGTGCGGACGAAGCCGGCAACGTCGAAGTGCGCCGCTGGGGCACGCCGCGCGCCTTCGACTTCGCGGCCAAGGACCACGTGGACGTGGGCTCGCCGCTGGGGCTGGACTTCGACATGGGCGTCAAGCTGTCGGGCTCGCGCTTCACCGTGATGAAGGGCCCCATCGCCCGGCTGCACCGTGCGCTGTCGCAGTTCATGCTCGACGTGCAGACCCAGGAGCACGGCTACACCGAGTGCTATGTGCCCTATGCCGTCAATGCCGATTCGCTGCGCGGCACCGGGCAGTTGCCGAAGTTCGAGGGCGACCTCTTCGCGGCCAAGAAGGGCGGCCAGGACGGCGAGCCCGTGCCCGACCATGCGGCCCTGTACCTCATTCCCACCAGCGAAGTGCCGCTGACCAACTTCGTGCGCGACGTGGTCGTGCCCGAGTCGGACCTGCCCATCCGGCTCACGGCGCACACGCCGTGCTTTCGCTCCGAGGCCGGCAGCTACGGCCGCGACACGCGCGGCATGATCCGCCAGCACCAGTTCGACAAGGTCGAAATGGTGCAGATCGTGCACCCCGACAAGAGCTACGACGCGCTGGAGGCCATGACGGGCCACGCCGAAGCCGTGCTGCAGAAGCTGGGGCTGCCTTATCGCGTGATGAGCCTGTGCACGGGCGACATGGGCTTCAGCGCCGCCAAGACCTACGACCTCGAAGTGTGGCTGCCTGCGCAGAACACCTACCGCGAGATCAGCTCGGTGAGCAACTGCGAGGCGTTCCAGTCCCGCCGCCTGCAAGCCCGCTTCAAGAATGCGCAAGGCAAGAACGAGTTGCTGCACACGCTCAATGGCTCGGGCCTGGCCGTGGGCCGCACCCTGGTGGCGGTGCTGGAGAACTACCAGCAGGCCGATGGCAGCGTGGAAATTCCGCAAGCGTTGCGCCCCTACCTGGGCGGGCTCGCTTCCTTGGCCGCATAGGCCGCGGGGCCTGGCCGCTCAAAATGGCTTTTTTTACGATGTATAGGTAATCAGGCCGTGAAGCTCAACGTCGGCTGCGGTCGCAATACCCTTGCAGGGTGGCTGAACCTGGACAGCCAGGCGTTGCCCGGCGTGGACATCGTCGCGGACCTGGACGCCTGCGCGGCCACGCCCTTGCCGCTGGCGGACGGGAGCGTGGAGGAGTTTCTGCTGTCGCATGTCCTGGAGCACATCCCGAGGGTGCTGCCCATGATGCAGGAACTGCACCGCGTGGCCCGGCACGACGCGCGCATGGTCATCCGCGTGCCCCATGGCGCCAGCGACGATGCCTTCGAGGACCCGACCCACGTGCGCCAGCTGTTCCACGGGTCCTTCGGGTATTTCTCCCAGCCCTACTACTGGCGCGCCGATTACGGATACTGCGGCGACTGGATCACCGACCGCGTCGAGCTGACCGTGGCGCAGCGGCTCCGCGGATTGGCCCATGAGCAGATCTGGGAATGCATCCAGAGCCAGCGCAACGTGGTGGTCGAGATGGTGGCTCATCTGCGCGCGGTGAAGCCGGCTCGCATGCCGTTGCGCGATTTGCAGAACGTGCCGCAGATCGTCCTGGTCTGAAACACCATCGGACTGGGTATTTCAGGGGTTTTCCCGCTCCGATCGTGCAGCAGCAGCCCATTGCTGGTGTACTTGCGATCCGCCGGCGTTCTGCCGGCCCTCTTTTCAAGGATCGACCCGCGATGACCTCTTTCATGTACAGCGCCAGCGTGCCCGTTTTCAAGCAGATGCTCGGCTCGCTGGGGGATGTAGTCTCCAAGACCGAAGCCCACGCGACCGCACGCAAGATCGACCCGGACGCCTTGCTGCAGGCCCGGCTGTTTCCCGACATGTTCCCGATGGCGCGGCAGGTGCTGGTCGCGTGCGACTTCGCCAAGGGCATCGCCGCCAGGCTGGCCGGCGTGGACGTGCCATCGCTGCCCGATGCAGAACGGCCGTGTTTCGCTGACCTGCGCACCCGGATCGACGCCGTGCTGGCGTTCATCGAAGGCCTGCCCACCGAGGCTTTCGACGAGGCCGCGGCCCGCCAGATCATTCTGCAGCCCGGCACGCCCCGCGAAAAGCAGTTTGCTGGCCAGCACTACCTGCTGCACTACGGCCTGCCGCAGTTCTTCTTCCACGTGAATGCCACGTACGCGATTGCACGGCACAACGGGGTGGAACTGGGCAAACGCGATTACATGGGGAAGTATTGAGTCGGTCGGAAGGCTGAAACTTCCTGCTAGAATCCCGGCTTCGACACACAGGAGAGGTGGCAGAGTGGTCGAATGTACCTGACTCGAAATCAGGCGTAGTGGCAACACTACCGTGGGTTCGAATCCCACCCTCTCCGCCAGTAAGCCAACAAACGAGCGCCCTTCGGGGCGCTTTTTTGTTGCCTGCAATCTGGCTCGAATAGTCGATCTCAGCGCGAGACCGGCCGACCGCTCCCAAATGGCATGGAGTGAAGGGCATTGCGCCAAAAACTGTGGCTCTCCTTACCACATCGAAATGTAATATTTCGCCGCAAATGCGCGTAATTCCAAACGCTGTCTCTACAATTGTAAAGTTGTAGTTTGATGAGTGTGAATTTGTAAACGCGTCGGCTGGTCGATGCGCGGAGCGCCTCGTCGCTCCAATGAACTGGTTTCTATGAACGCCGACCTTGCTCTCCGGATGCTGTCCGACCTGTTTTGGACGGGATTGCTCATTTGCTTGCCTGTTCTGGGCTTGACCATGCTGGTGGGCTTGTTGATCAGCGTTTTGCAAGTGGTCACGCAAGTGCAGGAAATGTCGCTGACCTTCGTGCCGAAACTGTTCACTGCCGGTGTGGCCATCGTGCTGTTCGGCCCCTGGATGTTGAAGAAGCTGGGGCAATTCGCGTCCCAGCTCTGGACGAATATTCCCGCCATGTTCTGAGAGTGTCCGGAAATGGCCGCCCAATCTTCCCAATGGACGTTGTCGTCGTTTCTGGCAGGCGACGCGCAGGCTGCGGCTGTACTGCTCCCTTTCTTTTTGCTGTCGTTGCGCATTGCTGTGGTGCTTGCCATGACGCCTGTGCTCTACGCGATGCCCATTCCCAATCGGGTGCGGGCGCTGGTGGTGCTGTCGCTGGCTGCCGTGCTTTCTCTGGCCCTTCCCATGGATGGCGCGGGGGTACGCACGGATGCTGGCGGAATCTTGCAAGCCGCGTTCATCGAGATGGCTCTGGGCGCCACCCTGGCGCTGGGTGTGCTGGTGGCCTTTGCCGCGTTCTCCGTGGCCGGCAACCTGCTGGACGTGCAGATCGGCTTCGGCATCGCACAGGTTTTCGATCCAGTGAGCAACAGGGCCTCTCCACTGTTGGTGTCCGCCTTCAACTATGCGGCGGTGGTGGTGTTCTTTCTGGTGGATGGGCACCACGCGCTGCTGCGAGCGCTGGCCTATAGCCTGGAGGTTTTCCCATTGGGAGCCCCCTGGTCTCTGGCGAGTGCCGCCGGCCCGGTGTTCAAGCATGTCAGCGCCCTTTTCATGCTGGGTTTCGCGCTGGCAGCTCCGGTGGTGTTTTGCATCTTGCTGGTGGAACTGGCTCTGGGCGTGGTGTCCCGCAATCTGCCCCAGATCAACATGCTGGTGCTGGGCATTCCCACCAAGATTGTGGTGGGTCTGGCGGTGCTGTCGCTCTGGTTTGCCGGAATGGGAGGCGCGATGAACCGTGTCTACGCCAGCATCTATGGCATGTGGGAAGGCGTCTTCCTGACGGCTTCGCCGGCTGCACGCTTCGATGCAAAACCGGCAGCGCCTTTGCGTGCGGAGGGCGTGCGCTGATGTCGGAGCAAGATCTCGATCGCAACGAAGCGGCCACGCCGTACAAGCTGCAAAAAGCGAAGGAAAAAGGCCAGGTCTCCAAGAGTGCGGACGTGGTCTCGGCGGTGGTGTTCGTGGTCGCGGTGGTGTATCTCACCTGGCAGGGCTGGGAGTCGGTGCGCGACCAGTTTCGTTTCGATCAGATGTTGCTGCTGCAGATCGAAAACATCGACCCGGGTGGGGGCAGCCTCTGGCCTGTGGTTGCTGCGATGGTCAAGTCAACGCTTGTCTGGATTGCCCCTTTCCTCGTTTGCGTCATGCTGGCTGCGGTGGCGGGGAATGTCTTGCAGACGGGCCTGATTCTTTCGTTGGATCCGGTGACCGCCGATTTCAATCGACTGAATCCGGTGAATGGATTCAAGAAGATTTTCTCCCTGCGTGCCCTGTTCGATACCGCTCGCGCCTGCATCAAGCTGGCCTTGCTGAGCAGCACTGCGTACTACGCGCTGGTCGATCTTGCGCCGCAGTTTTACAACCTCTCAGGACTTTCGCCCCTCGGATACGTGCATACGCTGCTGGCTGACATGGGTAGCCTGGGGCTCAAGATGGCCATGCTGCTGGGCGCCATTGCGCTGGTCGACCTCATGTTCACCAAGCGCGAGTTCGCCAAGAAGATGCGCATGAGCAAGCGTGAGCTCAAAGATGAGCACAAGCAGCGCGACGGTGACCCGCGTGTGCGTGCCCGCATGCGAGAGCTGCGCCGCGAGGCTCGAAAGCGCAGCCAGGCGCTGCGGCAGACCAAGAACGCCGATGTGCTGCTGACCAACCCCACCCATGTCGCGGTTGCGTTGCGCTACGTCCATGGCCAGATGGACTCTCCGCAGGTGGTGGCCAAGGGGGCTGGCCACGTGGCAGCGGTGATGCGGCAGATCGCTGCTCGGCACCACATCCCCATCGTTCAAAGCCCTTCTCTTGCACGCAAGCTCTTCAAGGAGCTCGATGTCGAGCACCATGTGCCGCCTCAGATGTTCGCCGAGGTCGCTCGCATCATCGTCTGGGTTTTTGCCATGCGGGAACGCCAGCGCCAGGGTGTGCGCACGGGGGCGATGGCATGAAGGCGCTTCAGCGTTTCTTCGGCAGGCACAGCGACATCGCCATGGTGCTTTTGGTGCTGGGGGTTCTGGTGGTGCTGTTTGCGCCCATTCCCAGTCCCCTGCTGGATTTTCTGATCCTCACGAATTTCAGCTTCGCGTTTCTCATCTTGCTGCTGACGTTCTACATGGCGAGGCCGGTGGAGTTTTCCACCTTTCCATCGCTGCTGCTGATTGCCACCTTGTTTCGCCTGTCGCTCAATGTGGCAGCCACGCGCCTGATCCTGTCGGACGGTGACGCTGGCCGGGTGATCGGGGCCATCGGTGCCTATGTGGTGGGCGGCAACTACGTGATCGGGTTGATCGTTTTCCTGATCCTCATCGTTGTGCAGTACGTGGTGGTGACCAATGGCGCACAGCGAATCTCGGAGGTGGCTGCGCGTTTTACGCTGGACAGCATGCCCGGGCAGCAGATGAGCATCGACGCGGACCTGAACATGGGTTTCATCGATCAGGCAGAAGCCCAGCGCCGCCGCAAGAACATCGAAAAGGAAGCGGCTTTCTACGGCGCCATGGATGGTGCAAGCAAGTTCGTGAAGGGCGATGCGATCGCCGGCATCATCATCCTGCTGATCAACATCGTGGGTGGACTGGTGATCGGTGTGATGCAGCACAAGTTGCCCTGGGACCAGGCGCTGAAGACCTATTCGCTCCTGACCATCGGCGATGGCATCGTGACCCAGGTTCCCGCGCTGATCATCGCCGTGGGCACCGGCATCATCGTTACTCGTTCTGCCTCGGACGGCAATCTCAGCCAGGAAGTGCTGCGCCAGATCACGTCGTTTCCCAAGACCCTTTTGCTGGTGGGCGCCGCGCTGACGGGCCTGCTTTTCTTTCCAGGAATTCCGGTCCTGCCGACCGCAATCCTGATGGCCATCGTGGGCGCCATTGCGTGGGTGGTGTATCGAAGCGCAGCCAGTGGCGAAGGGGATCCACCGGCGGGTGTGGACGGAGCCGAAGTGGCGAAGGCGGAAGGGGGCTCGGCGCGCGACGATGAGGATCCCTATGCAGCGCTGCAGGTGGAGCCGATCGAGGTGCATGTGGGCAGCCAATGGGTCGCGCTCGTCAATCAGCCTGGCAGCGTGTTCATGGAACGCATTGCCACATTCCGCAAGCAGCATGCCCAGGAGTTGGGTCTCGTGCTGCCTCGCGTTCGTTTCAAGGATGCGGTCCGGCTCGGTGCCGACCGCTATGAGATCCATCTGGACGGAGTCATCTGCGGCCGGGGGGAGGCCCGGGCCGATCGCCTGCTGGCCATCCACCCTGCAGGCAAGACGGACGGACTGCCGGGCGAGCCGACGCGCGACCCCACTTACGGATTGCCGGCCTTGTGGATCGATCAGAGCCTGCGTGAAGCAGCCGTTGCGGCGAAGTTCACGCTGGTGGATGCACCGACCGTCTTCATGACCCATCTGACCGAAGTCTTGCGGCGCGAGTCCGCCACGCTGCTGACGCGGGCGGAAACGGATCGGCTACTGGCCCGCGTGCGGCAGCAGCAATCCAGCCTGGTCGAGGAGCTGATACCCACCGTGCTGTCCGTGAGCGATGTACAGAAGGTGCTTCAAAACCTGCTGCGTGAGAAGGTGTCCATCCGTCACATCGAGGCGATTCTCGAAACCTTAGCCGATGCGGGCCGGCAGTCCAAGGATGCCAACTACCTGACCGAGCTGGTGCGCCTTCGGCTGGGGCACGCGATATGCCAGGGCCTCGTTGGCGAGGCGAATGCACTGCACGTGATCACGCTGGATCCGGCCGTCGAGAGCCAATTCTTGCAGAGCGTGCAGATGGCGCACAGCGCGCGTTCTGAAGAGGCGGGCTCACCCGCCGCGCCTTTTGTGCTCGAGCCCAAGATGGCCGAGCAACTGATGGTCAAGCTGATGCAGCAAGCGGAACGCATGATGAAAAGCAACCTGTTGCCCGTGCTGCTGTGCGCGCCTGAACTGCGCCGGCATGTACGAGCACTTTCGGAGCGGGTGATGCCGCACCTGAGGGTGCTGTCGATGGCGGAGATTCCGCACACCATCGAATTGAAGTCCTATGCCGTCGTGAGCGTGTAGCCGGCCTTTTTCCTGGCATCCCCCTGTTTTATTTCACCCCGCTTTCCTTCCATGCAAGAAGTACTCGCCCTCGCTTTGCAGTCCATGCACCAGGACATGCAGCGCCTCGACCGGATCGGCAGCAATCTGGCCAACGCGCTGACGCCGGGCTATCAGCGCGAAGCGATGGCCAGCCGGCCACTGGGCATGGTTGGCTCCACGTTCGCCGCCATGGTGGGCAATGCGCCCACGGCCCCTTCCGCGGCCGGCATGGCATCCGCAACGGTGCCTGCGCCTGCGCTGCTCATTCAGACCGATACGCGCCCGGGCAGCCTGAAGTCCACGGGCCAGGGATTGGATGTGGCTCTGGCTGGCCCCGGTTTCTTTGAAGTGACGACGGAGGTTGGCCCGGCCTATACCCGCCAGGGCAATTTCCGGTTGGATGGGCGGGGGCGCCTGGTGACCGCGCAAGGCTTTCCCGTCATGGGCAAGGGTGGCGAAATCTACCTGAATGGGGAGCGCCCTTTCATCGATGGTGCCGGGAACGTGTATGAGTCCGAATCCAAGTCGGCAGGCGCCAACGCGCAGCCGATCGCACAGCTCAAGGTGGTGCAGGCGGAAGACCCCACCCGCCTTCAACACAAGGGTGATGGGTTGCTGGCAGCGGATGGGGCATTCAGCGTGCTCAAAGACGCGGACATTCAGATCCGACAGGGCTTCCTGGAGAACTCGAATGTCAATTCCATGCAGGAGATGGTTCAGTTAGTGCAAACCATGCGGCATTTCGAATCCATGCAAAAGGTGGCATTGGGCTATGACGAAATGACGGGGCAGGCCATTCGGAAACTCGGCGAGCTTTCTTGATTCTTTGTTTTGTTGGATGCGCTGCGCTTGAACAACGGCTCCGCCATCCTTTTTAGAAATTGACTTCTTTCCATGTTTGACGCTCTCTACATCGGTGCCACCGGCATGCAAGCACAGCAGCTGAATGTCGACACCATTGCCAACAATTTGGCGAACGTGAACACCACCGGCTTCAAGAAAGCGCGGGTCAGCTTTTCTGACCTAGTTGCCAAAGATCCGGCCCGTGCAGCGTCCAGCCAGGTGGATGGTGACGCCGGTCTCATCTCGCAGGGGTTGCGGCTGGGGTCGGGAGTGGGCATTGCCAATCTATCCAAGCTGTTCGACATGGGGGATCTCAAGAAAACGGACTCCCCCCTGGATGTCACTGTGCAGGGCGACGGTTTTCTGGAGGTGCTGATGCCCGATGGAAGCAGTGCCTACACCCGCGGCGGCACGCTGAAAGTGAACAAGGACGGCCAATTGGCCACGTTGGCCGGCTATGCGCTCAAGCCCGGGATCACCGTGCCCGAGGACACCCAGGCCCTGGTACTACAGCCCGACGGACGGGTGCAGGCGCGCGCCGCCAACCAGGCCTCTGCCACGGACATCGGCAAGATCGATCTGGTCCGGTTTGCCAGCCCTCAGGGCTTGCTGGCCGAAGGGGACAACCTCTACCGAAGCAGCAGTGCGTCCGGGGAAGCGATTTCGGTGCGGGCTGGAGAAGATGGTGCGGGCAGCCTGGCCCAGGGCTATCTGGAGGGCTCCAACGTGAAGATGGTCGAGGAAATGGTCAACCTGATGGTGGCGCAGCGCACCTATGAAGCCAACGTCAAGATCGTTCAGGCGGCCGATGAGATTCTGGGGCTGGTCAACGGGCTGCGGCGATGAGTCCTTTCAATGCGATCAGGCGGCAGCCTCTCGGTGGAGCGCTGGGTGCCGTCTTGCTGTGGCTGGGTTCTCTTTTCGGTACCCCCGCATGGGCGATCAACGGCACTGCGGTGCCCACAGCACTGCTGCGGGTGGAAATGCGGCCGCAGGCCCAAGTGCAACAGGCGCAAGTACAACTGGGGGACATTGCCATTTTGAGCAGTCCGGATCTGGCATTGCTGCGCCGGGCCATGGCGCTGCCATTGGGCCAGGCCCCACGCATTGGCGATACTGCAGTTCTGGAGTTGGACCGATTGGCTCTGTGGCTTCGCAGCCGTACAGGCCTGCGCGAAGACCAGGTGCAGTGGCAAGGTTCCACTTCGACGGTCCTGACCGTGGCAGCGCGAGAGTTGCCGGGAGAAGAGGTGGTTGACAAAGCCCAATCTGCATTGCGGGATCACCTGATGGCCGGGGTGGCGCAAAAGGGTTGGATCGAGCCGAGGATCGAAATGCAGGCGGTGTCCGTGCCGTCGACTACCTTGATTCCGCTCGGGGGCAGCAGTCTGCGCGTGCGTCCGCTGGGCAACGTGCCGGTGGGCAAACGCATGCTGGTCTGGGTCGATGTGCTGGTGCATGGACAGCACGTCAAGACCATTCCGGTCCGATTCGAAGTGAGCTTGTTCACCTTGGCGCCAGTGGCCGCGAACGACATGGCCGTGGGCACCTCGGTTCAGGCAGACAACTTGGTGATGCGCGAGGTCGATGCGGCCCGGCTGGGGGATGTGGGTCCCAGTGCATTGGGGCAGCCTGCAATCCTTGGCGGAGGGGACGCTGTGGCTGCGCAACGGGTTCGCCGCAACCTCCACAGTGGTGATGTTGTCACTCCTGCGCATTTGCAGCCCGTACCGGCAGTGTCGCGCGGCGAATGGGTCAGTCTGGTTTCGCGGAGCGGTTTGGTGTCCCTTGAGAGCCGGGTGGAAGTGCTGCAGGACGGACAGGTGGGCCAGGTCGTGCGTGCAAGGCCCCTCAACGCCACCGGCGTGCTGCTTGCCCGTGTAACGGCCCCCGGGCATTTGGAGCTGCAGCCATGAAGCAATCTTTCGTCATGGCTGCGGGCAAAGGCCTTTTCGTTCTGTCGAGCATGGCGCTGTATATCCATGCGGCTCCCGCTTGTGCTGAAAGCCTTTACCAGGAACAGAGCTTCAGGCCCCTGACCGCCGATAACAAGGCATTTCGCGTGGGCGACGTACTGACGGTGCAGGTGTTCGAAAACTCCAGCGCGACGACGAGCGCGGATACGGAAACACGGCGCAAGAACGGGTTGTCTGCGGAGCTCGGGCATCGCAGCGGTAGCGTGGCCCAGACGGGTATCGCGGTCACCGGCGACTTCGATGGCGGGGGCAAGACCCAACGGACCAATCGGGTGCTGGCCACGCTCACGGTGTCCGTTCGAGAAGTGCTACCCAACGGTGAATTGAAGGTCGCTGGCGAGCAACTGTTGACCGTCAACGATGAGCCGCAAAAAGTCACCATGGAAGGCCGTGTGCGGCCACTGGATATCTCGGACGGCAATGTCGTTTTGTCGACGCGCCTGGCCGATGCCAGGATCAGCTATGTGGGCGAGGGCGACATTGCAGAGCGCAATCGGCGCCCCTGGTGGCGGGCGCTGCTGGATGGGATGGGATTGTGACCATGAGGCGAACCATTCGAACCCTCTTTGGCCTGTTGGCGGGCGCTGCGTTGTCGCTGGCGCTAGGGATGTCTGCGCAAGCCCATGCGGAGTCTGTGCGCGTCAAGGACCTTGGAAAGCTGCAGGGTTGGCGTGAAAACGCGCTGGTCGGCACGGGCATCGTGACCGGTCTGGCAGGCACTGGCGATTCGTCCACGAACCGGAGCATGCGGCAGGCTCTCTCCAATGCCATGTCCCAGTTCAATCTGAATGTCGGGCCCGAACAAATCCAGAGCCGCAACGTGGCGGTGGTCATGGTCAGTGCCGTACTGTCTCCCTTCTCGCGGGAGGGCGACGCGCTGGATATCACCGTGACCTCTGTCGGCGATGCACGCAGCCTGGTCGGAGGCAGCTTGGTGCTCACCCCTTTGAAAGGGGCCAATGGGCGGGTCTATGCGTTGGCGCAAGGCCCTTTGTCAGTTGGGGGCTACCGTTACGACGCCAATGGCAATGTGGTGCAGAAAAATCATCCCACGGTGGGTTCCGTACCCAATGGCGCCACCGTGGAAGTGGGTGTGACGGCGCAGATGGTTTCAGAAAGCTCCCGGATGACTTTCATCCTCAATGAGCCCGACTACACCACTGCCAACCGGGTGGCGGAGGCGATCAACCGCAAGTTGGGAGCCGGCCTGGCGCAAGCGCGGGACGCATCAGGGATCGAACTGATGGTGCCCGAAAGCCAACGCCGCCAACTGGTCGCTTTCGTCGCCGGGCTGGAGTCGGTCATGGTCGAGCCGGACCGCCGGGCCAAGGTGGTGATCAACGAACGCACCGGCACGGTGGTGTCGGGGGGGGATGTTCGCATCTCCCAGGTGGCGATCTCTCACGGCGATATCAAGGTCTCCATTCGCAACGAGACCGTCGCTTCTCAGCCCTCTTTCATCGGACAGGCGGGCGATGGTGTTCGCACGGCGCTGGTCACTAATACGCGCATCGACGTAGACGAGCAAAACGGCCCCGGCTTTGTCACGGGCAGCACCACAGTGTCTGACTTGGTGCAGTCGCTCGCAAGGCTCAAGACGAACACGCGGGACATCATCTCCATCCTTCGGGCGGTGAAGACGGCAGGTGCGTTGCATGCCGAACTCATCATCCAGTAAGCACAGCGGAACGCCCCCATGACCGAAGGAATCGAAGCCATCACCCAAGCCAGCCTGTCGCTGGCGCTCGATGCGGCAACGTTGCGCCACCAGGCCATCGCCAACAACATTGCCAATGCCGGAACGGAAGGTTTCGTGCCGCAGCGGCTGGGCTTTTCCAGCCAGATGCAAGAGGCCCGCCGCCAACTGGACGAAGGCCGACGGATCGATGCAAGCCAGCTTGCCGCGATGGCAGAAGCCGGTTTCAGGCTGGAGCCGGTATCTGCAGGCAATGGACTGCCGGCTCGGGTCCAACTGGATTCCGAAGTGGCGCAGATGGCGCAGAACGCGGTGCATTACCAAGCCTTGCTCAAAGGACTGTCGCGCCACATGGCCATTCTTTCCACCGCCGTCTCCGACGGCAAACGCTGACTTTTTCTAGGCGCAATTCCATGGACTACTCCAAAGCCTTTGCCATCAGTGCCAGCGGCATGACCCTCGAACGTACGCGCGTCGAAGTTGCATCCCTCAATCTGGCCAACGCCAACACGGTGGCGGGCCCCGACGGAAAAACCTATCAGCCCCTCCGGGTGGTCGCACGGACCGCTTTCAGCGATGCGGTGACACAAGGCCTGGCGGGCCCTTCGGTCGCTGTGGAGCCCACGCTGCAAAGCCCTCGCATGGTGTATGAGCCTGGGCATCCGATGGCCAATGCGCGTGGATTTGTGGCTTATGCGGGCGTGGACCCCGCTGCCGAGATGGTGACGCTGATGGGGGCGATGCGCTCCTACGAAGCCAACGTCGCGGCGATGAACACTTCCCGGAACATGGCGCTCAAGGCGCTGGAAATCGGAGGCAATGCATGAGCACCGAAGCCATCACGGCCTTGGCTTCGTCCGCTCTGCCGAGCCTGTCTGCACCGCTACCACTGCCGCCAGAGCCGGGCATGCCTGTCGGAGCGCTGCATTCGCCGCAATCTCCGGGATTTTCCGATCTTGTCACGCAGGGGCTGCAGCAGGTCAACCAGCAGTTGCTGGGCAGCCAGACCGATCTGCAGCAGCTCGCTGTCGGCAATGTCCAGAACTTGCACCAGATCATGATTCGGCTGGAGGAAAGCAAGCTGTCCTTCCAATTGATGATGCAGGTGCGCAATCGGCTTCTGGAGTCCTACCAGGACGTCATGAAGATGCAACTCTAGCCATGACCGATAAGCTAAGACTGAAACTCCGCACCGAGAGCGTACGACCATGATCGCATTCTGGGAGGGCCTGAGCCGCTCCGCACGCGCCAGCCTGATCGCTGGCCTTTTGGGCATCGTCCTGATGACCGCTGCACTCGCTTGGTGGTTGCTGCAAGCAGACTATCAAGTGCTGTTCGCCGACCTCAAGCCACAGGATGCGACGGCCATGACCGCCGAGCTGGAGAAGCTCAAGATTCCTTATCGGTTCGACGAAAGCAATGCCTCCATCCTGGTGGACAAGGCACAGGTGCACTCCACACGCATCAAGCTGATGGGCAAGGATTTGCCACTGCACGGTGCGGTGGGCTTCGAGCTGTTCAACAACACCGACTTCGGCATGACGGAGTTCGCGCAGAAGATCAACTACCAGCGGGCGCTCCAGGGCGAGTTGACGCGCACCATCCTGTCGCTTTCGGAAATACGCGATGTGAGGGTCCATCTCGCCTTGCCGGAGCAGGGCCTGTTCAAGCAAGCCAGCGCTCGCCCCAAGGCGGCGATCACCCTCACGTTGAGAGAAGGCCAAGCATTGCGTGCCGAGCAGGTGAGCGGTATCCAGCGATTGGTTGCAGCGGCAACGCCCGGAATGACGGCGCAGGACGTGACAGTGGTGGACAAACAAGGTGTTGCCTTGAGCCGATCGGTGGACGATGGGGGTGAGTCCGCCTCATCCGGTGGAGGCAGCAGCCGGCTCGACTTGAAGAAGGACACCGAGACCCAGTTGGCACGAAAAGCGGCTGCCGTGCTGGATCGCGCTTTCGGTCCAGGCCAGGCCCTGGCGACCGTCGATGTCACCTTGAACATGGACCAGGTTCGGATCACTACCGAAGACGTGATTCCCGCACCGTCGCGGACGGCGGACAGCAAAGGCGTCATCGTGAAGGAGCGGGAATCCATACGAGACGGGAATCTGGCTCCGCTGGATGCTGTTCGATCTTCCAACGCCGCGGGGGCCAGTACACAGCGCGAGGTGGATTACC
This sequence comes from Acidovorax sp. SUPP2539, assembly GCF_030158975.1. Classification (NCBI taxonomy): domain Bacteria; kingdom Pseudomonadati; phylum Pseudomonadota; class Betaproteobacteria; order Burkholderiales; family Comamonadaceae; genus Acidovorax; species Acidovorax sp. SUPP2539. Next base: position 421,347 of record NZ_BQXJ01000001.1, read on the forward strand.
AAGTGGGCCGCAGGGTGGAGCAGGTGGTCAGCCAGGCCGGGTCGGTTCGACGGATCCAGGTCGTCGCAGTGGTTCGGCAGCCACTGGACGCCTTGCAGGAAGACAAACTGCGCCGCGTATTGGCGGCAGCGGTGGGTGCTAACTTGGAGCGTGGCGATACAGTGGTCGTGCAGTCCCTGCAAGCCCTTCTTCCACCCGCCATCGACAAGGCAGCAGCCGATGCTTCCAGTGCGCAAGCCGCCATGGGGCCAGAGTCTGCAGGTTCCGCTGCGAGGGGTGACGCGATTGATGGCCGGAGCATGGCACTGGGTGCCTATGCCAAGGCTTTGCTGGCCTTCGCGTTCGTCTTCGTGTTGGGCGCGTGGGTCTTTCATTCGCTGCGCCGTCGCCAATCCGCTGGCCGCACGCAAGTCGCATCGCCGCTGACCGAGGCCGAACGGCAGGCCGCGCTGCGGCGCGTGCAGGCCTGGATGCAGACGGGCCCATCCAATGGTCCTTTGGACGCGGATCTGCCGCGGCATCAGCCATGATGTTTTCAGAGTTGACCAGTTCGCCCGTCGGCCGCAGCGCCAGGCATTCCGCATTGCTGCTGCACGCGATGGCTCCATCTGACCGGAGTTGGTTGCTATCGCGCCTGCCCTTGCCGCAGCAGCAGGAACTGACGGCTTTGGTGGCCGAGTTGGATGGGCTGGGCATCTCGCCCGACGCCAGTGTCTTGAACGAGGCTTTGAACGCCTGCGCGCCTGGGACTGAAGCGCACGCGACAATGCGGGAAGAGGCCACCGCCTTCCATGTGGCGGAGCATTCGAGTCCTCTTCCCGCGATGTCGGATTTTGATTTCTTGATGGCCTTGGACGAAAAAGACCTAGTTGCCCTTTCCAAGGCGTGGCGTAGCGAGCCGCCCGGCTTGGTAGCGATGGCGCTGCGCTTGCAAGCCTGGCCGTGGCAGCGCACGCTGCTGGAGCGCCTTCCAGCGTTGCCGCGGCGCAGAGTCGAAGACATGCTGGACATGGAACACTGTCCAGTGGAATCTGATTCGGCACTGGCTCTGGCGCTCATGGCGAGCATGCGCACCTGTTGCGAGTCGGCGCGAATCGCTGTGCAAGATTCGCTGCCAGAGAAGGCGCTTGGATCGGGCCAAGGCTGGAAATCGCGGATGTCCCGGTGGACTGGCGCGTTGGCTAGGACGGTTCGATGAAGCCGGCCACGTTGATCTTGCGTGATGCGCCCTTGCATGCGCAGGCTTTGAGCCTGGGCCGGCCGGCGCACAAAGCAGCAGAAAAAAGTCCGGCGCTCCGGCAGCGACCCGCCTGCGCAGCGGATGCCGTGTCTTTGGCAGAGGGCTCTGCGAAGGCGATCTCGCATGCGTCGGAGCCGGCTGTATTGGATGCAGCGAGTGTTGCGGCAGCGCCGGAGTTGGCACTGGCTGCTGAGCTGACCAAAAGGCACGAGCATCTTCTGGAACAGGAACGCCGCGCTGCGCACGACAAAGGCTATCAGGAGGGTATTGCGCAAGCGCAGCGGGAGGCACAGCAGCAGATAGAGAAACTGGCCACGACCATGGCGCAAGACCAGGTGAGTCGAGCGGCTGCAGACGCCCAGAAAGCAGCCCAGGACCATAGCCGGCAACTGAACGACAAGCTGCACCAGCAAAGCAAACTGCTGGAAAAAATCCTGACGGAGTTGCCTGCAGAGCGCGAAAGATGCCTGCGAAACGCAGAAGAAGACATGCTTGCCCTGGCTTTCGAGGTGGTGTGCCGCATCCTTGGGGATCAAGCGGCAACGCAAGACGGTCTGCGCGCATTGCTGGACAGGAGCCTCAAGTCATGGCACGGGCGCAGCCCGTTGAGCATTCATCTGCATCCCGAAGACGTGCTGCTGCTGCGTACGGACGCAGACAGTCTGCAATTACTCTCAGCCGCAGGATTCAGTGCAGAGCGTGCCTCCCTGCGCTGGGTAGCGGATGCGAAAGTCGCGTCCGGAGGCGTTTTGCTGCGCTCTGCCGAAGGCGCATTGGATGCCAGGCTGGAAGTGCAACTGGACGCACTGAAAGCCAGCCTTTTGCAGACCCGTGAAGCCCGCCGATCGCTGGTTCCCGTGCCTCGCCAGGGTGAGAAGGCATGAACATGTCCGCTCCCCGTTCTTCCGGCCTTCTGCAGGACTATCGCGCTGCGCTGCAGCAAACGGAGTTGTTCCGGCGGATCGGATGGGTGCGACAAATGCAGGGTTTGGCGATCGAAGCGCAGGGGCCGGATGCTACCGTCGGCGAGTTGTGCCGCATCCTGCCACGCAGGCCTTTGGCTGAAAGCAGGCTTGCTTCTGGGGACGGCCTGTCTCATGGAGTGTTGGCTGAAGTGGTTGGGTTAAGGGGCGACGTCATCACTCTGATGCCGTATGGCAGCATGCAAGGCGTGGCCGCAGGAGCGGAGGTCATCGCACTGGGACGACAGTCGACTTTCGGTGTTGGCCCTGAACTGCTCGGGCGTGTGATCGATGGGTTCGGACACGCCTTCGATCAACGCGCAGACCCCGATGCGCCGCTTCAGCGCCCATTGCATGCCATCCCGATCAACCCCATGCAGCGGCCCAAGATTCACCAGGTGCTTCAAACGGGAGTGCGTTGCCTGGACGGGTTGCTGACGCTGGGATTGGGGCAGCGTGTGGGCATTTTCGCAGGCAGTGGCGTTGGCAAGAGCACGTTGCTGGGCATGATTGCGCGGCATGTCAGTGCCGATGTGAACGTGATCGCCCTGATCGGCGAACGGGGCCGCGAGGTGCGGGAGTTCATCGACAAGCAGTTGGGCGAAGATGGCCTGAAGCGGTCTGTGGTCGTCGTCGCCACTTCCGACCAGCCGGCGCTGGCGCGCATCCGTGCAGCGCATGCTGCCGTCACCATTGCAGAGTATTTCCGGGACGCGGGCCAGCAGGTGCTGCTCACCATGGACTCGATCACCCGCCTGGCCATGGCGCGCCGCGAGGTGGGCCTGGCTGCAGGGGAGCCCCCCACCGCGCGTGGTTACACGCCGTCCGTTTTTGCGGAACTGCCCCAGCTTTGCGAGCGCTGCGGCACGGCGCCCTCAGGGGGCTCCATCACGGCGCTGCTGACGGTGCTCGTCGAGGGCGACGACATGAACGAACCCATCGCGGATAGCTTGCGCTCCATTTTGGACGGTCACGTGGTGCTGTCTCGCCATCTGGCGCATGAGGGGCAATACCCTGCCATCGATGTGTTGCGCAGCGCCAGTCGGCTGCTCCCCGATTTGACGAGCAAAGACGAGCAGGAACTGATTTCCGATGCCATCAGATACCTGGCTTTGCTGGATCGCAATCGCCAATTGGTGGATATCGGCGCTTATGAGAAAGGGTCGAACCCGGAACTGGATCGCGCCTTGCTGCTGGCTCCGGCATTGAAGGAATGGTTGCGGCAGCGAGAGGGTGGCATTGCGCGATCCGCTGGCATGCGCGAGTTGCGCGCTATCTTGTGGCCTGACCGGGCAGTGATCCCTGTGGCTGCACCCGTACCGAACGCATCCTTGCCCCCAGCGAAACTGAGTTTCGCGATTGGTGCAAACGGGATGGCAAGCCCTGTGAAAGCGGCTCGATGAAGGAAAACGCAGCTCAAAGCGTGAACGTAGACTTGCGCGGCTTCACGTATGCGTTGGCGCCGTACATGCGCAAGCAGGAATGGCAGATGGAGCGGCTGGAAAACCGTTTGGCACGGCTTCGACAATCGCTGGCCGAGTCACGTGAACAGCGCGCGGCGCTCGATCTGGATTTTCAGAGCCAGGTGGCTCACTTGCAGTTGAATTGGCAACCCCGTCCGGATCCGCACATGCACCAGCGCGGGTTGGGGTATCTGGCCCAATTGCGTGGACATATTCAGGAAAAGGACCGGGAGATAGAGGCTTTGTGCGAGCAGAAGGCGCTTTTGCAGGCCGATTGCGTCGCTCAACAGCGCAAGATCGACGGGCTGAAAGAACACCGTGCCGATGCCATTCAGGAGTATGCCAACGATGCCGCCCGTGCTGCCGCCGCGGAAGCTGACCGCAGCTGGATTGGCCGCCTGTACTACCGCACCGCTCGCGGCGCGGAATCTTTCGAGAATCTGCCATGACGGTGCTGCAACCTGCCAACCGTGAGGCCTTGATGGACCTCGACCTGCAACGCCGGTCCGCGCAACCCGGCCAGGCAGGCGACGATGCTCCTGCGGACAGAAAGCGGGCTCGGCAAGCCTGGCTTCATGAAATGGAACGGGCCCAGTTATCCAACTGGTTCCAGCCTTTCACCGCCAGCCCTTTGGCAAACGAGGCCGAATCGGGGCATTCCCAGCGCAGTGCTGCGCTTCGTCCACCAGAGCCTTTGTCCATGGCGGGGCAGACGGCTTGGGCATCCCGCAGCGGTTATTTCCCCATGTCTTCAGCGGCGACTGTCCGTGAGGGCTTCCCACGTCCTGTGTCTGAGGCGCCCTTGGACGTGGTCGCCACCCATGATGCGATGGCGCCGCAGGCAATCAAAGGGAGCCAAAGTGGCGCACCGCAGAGCCCTGCGGTCGTGGAGCACGAAGATACCGCCGCTGAACTCGCCGGATCTGCGTCACGGAATCAACTCGCGACGAAGCCTGCCGAACAAGAACCTGCGCAATCGCCGAGTGCAGGCAACCACGCAGTTGCGCAGGGTATGGTTGTCGCAGGGTCACAAAGCCTGGGCGAGATCATTGCCGGTGCGGAAGGTGCTCGGGTACCTCAGGTCGTCCCATCGTTGCCAGTCAATGCGGCGGATCCGAAGGTTGTCAATCCGTCTATGGGCACCAGCGGTGTTGTATCGCTTTCGACTCCGGTCGCGGTCGTTTTGCGGGCTCCCTCGGGTTGGGTCGACCAAGGAGGCGTTGCCGGTGAATCTTCCCTTTTCAGCGTGGAGTTGAACGCCAAAAGCCCTTTGAGCGATTTATCTCATGCCGGTGATGCGGCCAGGCAACCTGCACAGCCCGGTACCTCGCCTGCCAGCCGATTGGTCGGAGGGAGCACGGCGCAGCAAGCTGCGACACGCTTGCATGCCAATTGGACGCCGGACGGCTTGAACCTCTGGATCGGCATGGATGGAACGGCGCAGCAGGTTACTGCCCAGGCGGCAGTCGTCGTCAACACGTTGCAGCGCACCCTTCGAAACCAGGGACACAGACTGAGTCGCGTGGTCTGCAATGGAAGCGTGGTCTATGACGCGGCCACGGCATCTTCCGGTGCCCCGCTGTTCAGCGATTTTGCAAGCTTTCTGGAACAACGCACCGTGGGCCATTTCACTCCCGGTCTATTTTCTTTTCCGCCCCCCAAGGAGAATTCATGAGCATCAGTGGCATCAGCAGCACCGCCACCAACCTGCGCGCCAACGGCCTGAATCAGGAGGATTTCATGAAAATCCTGCTGACTCAGCTGACCTATCAAGATCCCATGAAGCCGATGGACAACCAGCAGTTCATGGCCCAGATGGCGCAGTTCACGAGCCTGGAGCAAGCCCAGCAGCTCAACGACAAGATCTCGACCTTGATCAGCAATCAGGCGGCGCTGCAGTCGGTCGGGTTGATAGGCCGCACGGTGGACATCAACTCTACCGGAGGCACGCTGACGGGCACGGTCGTTTCGCTGTCGCTGGCCGGCGATTCGCCCCTCATCACCCTGCGCACGACCGCTGGTGCGACGCTGCAGAACATCTCCCTGAGCCAAGTCACCGCGGTGCGCTGACGCGCTCAAATCCCCAAACAGGAATACACATGATCGAATCCATCTACGTTGGCATGACGGGCTTGTCGAGCTTTTCCCGTGGCTTGCGCGTGATCGCCAACAACACCACCAATCTCAATACGCCTGGCTTCAAAAGTACGTCGCTCCGGTTTGCAGACGCTTTTTATTCCAATGGCAGCTACTCGGGCCGACAGTTCGGACAACTGGGCTATGGGGTGAGCACGGCGGGAACAACGTTGTCGTTCAAGGCGGGGGAACTGCGCCAGACGGGCAATGGCCTGGATCTGGCCATTGATGGCCAAGGGCTTTTTACGCTCAAGGGGGAAGATGGCCGTATCACCTATACCCGCGCGGGGCAGTTCCAGTTCAATAGCGACGGTATTCTTGTGGATCAGAGCACGGGGGCCAAGGTCATGGGCGTGGGGGCCAATGGCGCTCTCACTGAGATCAGCATTGCCAATCTCAAGACGAGCCCGGGCAAAGCGACCGCAGTCGCCAAGTTCACCGGCAATCTCTCCAGCACCGGAACCGACCAGACCATCAATGGGGTGCGTGTCATCGACGCAGCAGGGGGAGAGCATCTGCTCACGGTCAAGCTCACCAACACAGGCACCACCACGCCTGGAAGCTGGCAAGTCGACCTGATGGATGGCACCACCGTCGTTGGTACGAAGCAATTGATTTTTCAGGACGGAAAACCGACAGCGGCCACGGCAAAGCTGGCTTTTACCTACACACCGACCGGGCAAGCGGCTCTGCCTTTGACCCTGGATTTCGGTACGGATGTGACCTCCTTCGCCTCTGGCACGCTATCCACCCTGGCCTTCGCATCGCAGGACGGATACGCCCCCGCGGAGCTGAGCGCCGCCGCCTTTGACGCCAGCGGAACGCTGGTTTTGACTTACGCGAACGGACAGACCGTGAAGGGCTCACGCCTGTCGCTCGGGCGCTTCGATTCGGCAGATGCCGTTGGGTCTTTGGGCAACAACCAGTTCGAAGCACTGGATGGCAACGCCTGGCACACCGGCGTGGCAGGTGGTGCGTTCGGGTCGGTGCGATCCGGGTACATCGAAATCTCCAATGTCGACCTGTCACAAGAGTTCAGCGATCTGGTGATCATGCAGCGTGGATACCAGGCCAGTTCCCAGGTGATCTCCACCGCCAATGAGATGCTGCAAGAGCTGTTTTCAATGAAGAGCCGATAAGCCGTGCCTTCATCCCCCGACCGTCACAGCACTCCAGCGGCCCTGGCTCGTGAGTCCGGTGGGCTGCTGTCCCTCGAGGACTCGCGCCGCAGAAGCCGCGAACTTCGCAGCTGGAGCGTTGCTGCCCGCGATGGAATGCGGAGCATCTTTCAGAGCGTGTATGACCGCTGGCGCCAAGACTGGGGGGTGTCCACCGGGATTGCCGCGGGTGACGTGGAGGTTCGCGTTCTGGAAACCTCCTCGAGCCAAGTCTTCAGCGATGCGAAGGCCCGGCAGTTGCTGGGCGCGCTCATGTTTGGAGAATCGCCTGCAGCGTGTGATTTCAGCGCGACCGATCATCCTAGCGCGCCCATGGCTCGCCAACTGGCTGCGCAGGCCTGGGAGGCTTGGTCCCGCAGCATTTCGCAGATTCTGTTGCGGGGTGCGGAGGGCATTCCAGATGCAGAGTTGTCCAGCCTTCCAGGCGAAATGGCGCCTTGGTCGGGCGACCTGACCATCACCTTTCCTTGGGGGGAGGGCCGATGGGCGCTCTGCCTGGGGGTAAGCGCCGTAGAGCGCATTTTGACGGGCCATGGGTTTCAGGAAAAAACGCGTGCATGCCCGTTGCCTGAAGCCCCTGCGCGCGCTTTGATTTCCTTGGTGGATGCCTTGCGTCCCAAAGCCCTCCATGTGCGAGTCGAATTGACCTCGGTGACTTTGAGTCTCGGGCAATTGCAGACGGTGGCGTTGGGCGACGTGATCGCTTTGGATCACCGGCTCGATGCGCCTGCGGTGGTGCTTTTGGGGTCACTACAGGCCGCCTCCGATTCGAACAACGTACCTCCCACGCCTCTTTGCGCTGCCTGGCTGGGTCAACGCCAGGGAAAGATGGCCGTAGAGCTTCATCCGTCGGCATGAACCCTGTTTTCAAATATTCCATGACTTCCAACTCGACCGATACGCCCCAGCACGCCCATCGCCTTGAACTGGCAGAGTTCGATCACCCTGCCGATCCGGACATGGCATCGTCGCCGCTCGTGCCAACCCTTCATCCCTTGCATCAGGTCAAGACGACGTTGCAGGTGTGCGTCGGTGCGGCGACAGTGACGGTGGGTGAACTGCTGGGTGCGCAGGCACAGCAGGTGATTCTTCTCGATCGGAGCGTGGACCAGCCGGTCGATCTCCTGTTGGAAGGCCAAGTGGTCGCCCGTGGGCAACTGGTGGCGGTCGGGGATCGTTTTGCCGTCCGGCTCACCGAACTGCCTTTGCCGCTGTCCTTGACGACCCCTGCTGCTGCACCATGACTTTGCCGGCAACCATTCCGCTGCGGCGCGAACCCGAGGCAGCCGCATCCACGCCTGGTCTGGAAGCGGCTTGGATGGGCATTTTGGTGGTACTGGCTTTGCTGGCCGCGGTGGTGTGGCGAAAGATCCGCATGCGCAGGCCGGTGGGTCAGGCTCCCAAGGCCGCGATGACGCGCTGGAGCGATCTGTGGGCCAGGCGTTCTGATACCGGTCTAGCGCTCGTATCCAGCGCGCGCCTGACGCCAAGCCATAGCGTGCATGAAGTGCAGTGGCAAGGCCGCCGTATGCTCATTGGCTGCGCGGGTCAATCCATGCAACTCCTGGGTGAAGTGCCTGCGGTGGCGCCCGATTCCACGGGGCTGTCGGCCAATATGGGCGAAGGTTCCGAAGCGCCATGAACAAGATGCTCACATTGCCCGTCCGATGGGGGCGGGGGCGGCCAACCCGGTGGATCAGCCTGCTCTGCGCATTGGGCCTGCTCGGCCTGAACGGCGCGGTGTACGCACAACAGGCCGGCAACGGGGCGCTCGGGTCCAGCGCTGAAACATCGCAAGCCTTGCGCATCGTGCTGGGGCTGACGGTGCTGGCGGTGCTGCCTGCACTGCTGGTGTGCATTACGGGATTTCTGCGCATCATCATCGTCTTGTCGATGCTGCGGCATGCCATCGGCATGAACGAGACGCCACCGAACACGGTGCTGATCGGCTTGGCGCTTTTCCTCACCCTTTTCACGATGGCGCCAGTGCTGGAGCAGGTCAATCGCGAAGCGTTTCAGCCTTTCATGGCTGGCAAGATCGGCATGGAAGCTGGATACACCAAAGGCATGGCACCCTTGCGCGACTTCATGGTGCGGCAAACGCGTGAGCAGGATCTGGCGTTGATGGTCGAATTGTCGAAGGCCAAGCCACCGACATCGATGGACGACATCAGCAACGTCCAGCTCATTCCTGCCTTCATGCTCTCGGAACTCAGGGCCGCGTTTCAGATCGGCTTCGTCGTCTTTTTGCCGTTCCTGTTGATCGATCTGATCGTGTCGAGCGTGCTGATGACTTTGGGCATGATGATGATGCCGCCGACCACCATTTCGCTGCCGGTGAAGATTCTGATGTTCATCCTCATCGATGGTTGGAGCTTGCTGCTCAAGGCCCTGGTGGGCAGCTTCCATTGATCGGGTTGGAGCGCCAGGCATGGCTGAGACAGCACGTTCTGCGAGTTCCATCGCCTCGCCCATCCCCGAGCCGGAGGATGGAGAGACACTGCTCTGGCAGCGCTGGCGCCATGCCGCAGACATGGAGGCTCGCGATCGTTTGATTCAGATCTTTCTGCCTTATGCCCGCATGTTGGCGGCGATCAGTTTCAAGGGACGCTTTCACGACGAAGTGGAGTTTTCCGACTATTTTCAATTGGCCAGTATCGGCCTGGTGGAAGCGGTGGATCGCTACGATCCCGAACAAGGGGTCCGCTTCAAAACCTATGCGGCGCACCGAATCCGGGGGGCGATTCTGAATGGCTTGGAGAAGCTGACAGAAAAGAACCAGCAGATTGCCCTGCAGAAGCGCTTGCGTAAGGATCGCCTGGACGCTACCAAATCGGAAGCGAGCCTGTCTGCCGATTTCGTTCTTCCGTATGAGGGCAATGCGGCGGCTAGAAACCCTTCAAACTTGCTTGCCTATCTGGCCGAGGTTGGAATCGGCCTTGCGCTGGGCATGATGCTGGAGGGCACCGCAATGATCGCTGGCGAAGCATCGGAAGATGCCTGCATGGCGATTTCGCCGGAAGTGCTTTACTTTCGAAAGAGTGAGAGTCAGCACTGGCAATCATTACTGGGCGATCTGGTGGATCGATTGCCGGAACAAGAGCGGCGGGTGATCCGATGCCACTACCAGCAGAACATCGCATTCGAAGACATCAGCCACATGATGGGCGTTTCAAGAAGCCGCATATCGCAGATACACCGACAGGCACTTCTGGGCCTGCGCAAATCCCTGGCGGAAGGTGCCGCGTGTGATGTCACCTGGTAGCACCTTACCGCTCGAGCATGGCACCACCCCGGGCCACGTCAAACTATGCAAACCACACTGACCCCTCGCCTTTCCACACCCGTCGATTCCGATGCTGCGGCAACGCTCGTCCGCCTGGATCGATTGGAGGCCTACCTGCGCGACGATTCGGATAACGAAACGTTGCTCGCTGAGGCATTCAACGCGGCTTTGCAATGCGCCGCATGGTCCCGCGCGGAGTTTCATTTGCGGCATGGGAAAGCGCTGCATCCCGATTCGCTGCAATGGGCATTGCGCGAAGCAGATCTTTGGCTGGCCCAATCGAATTTCGACCAGGCGACCATCGTTCTTCGGGCGTTGCAGGCGCAGCCTGATACGCCAGCGGGTTTCAGAGATGCCGTCCTGCATGACTTGGCATTCATTGAATTCCAGCAAGGGAACTACGGGGCCTGCACAGCGCTATTGGCAGGTCGCATGCAGGCAGGCGATGCAGACCAGGAATCTGCTCCTAGCACCATGTCTCGTGAAATGGTTGTGCTTTGGCTGCGCGCCCTTCACCATGCCGGTGATTTGGAACAGGCGGTGCGGTGGACGCAAACCTTGGAAGAACAGCGCGGCCTTTTCCGTCAAGCCGCAGGAGTCGCCAGTTTGGTCGCCCTGGATGCTGCGCATATGGCCCTTGCGAGTCGCTGGTCGGCCATGGCACTTGAGCAGGCATCCGCGTCGGACCGACCCATCGAGGCCCTCGTTGCACAGGCATCGCTGGCACTCGCGTCCACCGATGCGGCTAGAGCCCTTGATCTCTCCGAACAGGCATTGCTCATCCATCCCCAAGACGGTCGTGCTTTGTCAGCGCATGCGTTCGCGCAGCTTCTAGCGGGTCAACCACAGGCTGCTTTGGCGTTTTTCCGCAGAGCCTTGTCATTCATGCCGAACCATATCGGCACTTGGCACGGTCAAGGGTGGACGCAGCTGACACTGCATGATCCGCAAGCCGCGTGCACCAGCTTCGAGGCTGCACTGGCCCTGGATCGCAATTTTGCGGAAAACCATGGGGCGTTGGCCGTCGCCCTGGCGCTTCAAAAACAAACCGAGCAGGCGAACAAGCATGTTCAGCTCGCGTTGCGTCTCGACAGCGCCAATTTGTCTGGTCGCTTTGCCCAGGCGATCCTGGAAGGAAAAACTTCAGACGCACAGGCACTCGAGCAACTGGCGCGTCGGCTATTGGGTGGCGAGATGTACGAAGCCGTCATGGGAGCCGTCAATCGCCGCGGATGAGCGCACGGCCGTCGCGCTCTAAGTGGCTTGCTGCAATAGAGAGTCGACGGCGATCGAGCATGCGCTTTTAAGTCCAGGGTCATCCTGCATTTGCCCGATGACCTGATCGAGCAAATGCGGAAAACCTGGGTCCACTTGCGGTCTGGTTCCAAACTCCTTGGTGAGCACTGCTTCCATGAATATCCTCAACGCCTTGCTTCTGCGCTCAGGGTCGTCCGCGGGAATGGCGCGTATCTGCCGCAACATGGGCTGTTCGGAACCCGGGGAATTCTGAACTTGTTTGGACTCACGTTGACGCGCAGGAGAGGCCGCGCGCTCCCGCCTTGTCAATTCGAGTTGCTCCCGGACGATGGCACTCAACTGGGATGCTGCGTCAATCCGAGTCATGGCCAAGTCCTTTCACCATGCGGTTGAGTGGCGGTTGAGGTCAATGTGCAGGGCCTTGCTGAAGATAGTTCGACAACAGCACATGGGAAGACTCGTCTTCGTCGGGCTGCGGGGCCAACAGCGTTGGAGCTGCTACCGGCACTGCTTGCTGTGGCGATTGGGGCGCGCCCGGCGAAAGCGCATCCATTTGCGCCAAAACCTTGCGAATATCAGCGGACATCGGCGGATGGTCTGCATTGCGGACCAATCCAGCTTCGAAACACGCTCGGGCTGTATCGAAACTGTCGCCAGCCAGCGCGGCAAAACCCCTGATCCAATGGGGCAGGGGGCTCTCATCCTCCAAACTCAACAGCGGCTGCCAAGTGAGCAGCGCTGCAGAAGCACGCCCGGAGCTGAACTGCAGCAGGCCAAGCTGGTACCGGGCAACGACCAGCCCGGGTGAAAGCAACACGGCATTTGCAAAACCTTGTTCCGCCAAATCCATGCGCCCGAGGGATGCGTATTCGGCCCCCAGCAAAAAGTGGGGCAGGCCGGACTCCGGCTGTTCCTGAGTGGCTTGTCGCAAGAGTGCAATCGCTTGGTCGCTATCGCCATGGGTGCTTGCGGCGATCGCGTTCTCCAGGGCAGAGGACATGGGGGAAGAAGACATCAAGTTTGCCTAAGTGATACAGGCTGAAGAAGGGTATGAAGGCAACGGTCCAAAGTACCGTAACCGTAGTGGACATGCCTTCGGAATAGGCATGTTCAATATATCCAGCGATAGCGAGACATGTTGAGCACTCTGGTTTTTAATCCTGACTGGTTTGCTGGGAATTTCGCTGCTTGATGGGTTGCCTCAGCTAAGTCCTTGATTTTAAAAGGTGCAAGCAGTGTGGATAGTTCCGTGATGACACCACGCTAAACAATTGGCTACCTCAATCGCACTGTGCTTGGTAAAGGCGTAGGGCAGCGAGCGGGAGAAATCGAGCTTGGCGAGGTGGTCACAGTTCGTGACTACTTCGTCTTTCTCGGTCGCGTCGATGGAACTTGACGTAGGTGGCTACGCTCGTGATCAACACCATCTGCCCAGATGCGAAATCGCAGCCGTCGAACGTGGAACGAAGAGCACCGCTACAACCGCTACGACGCCACGGGCAAGCTGCAGGACACGCACGTGGTGGTGCGGCGTGACGACACCAAGGCGGTGACGCAGCGCACGGATGTGGCCTACCACGATGCCGATGGCATCACGGGTTGAGGGTAAGACGCGGCGGGCAACCTCCTGGGCAACCGGCAGGTGAGCGATGGCAATCAAGGCAACACCACCACCACGAGGTACGACTACCAATCCCTGAACGGCAGCTGCCAGCAGACTGGCTCGAGCGCCACGCGCGGTAGCACGAGCGCCACCACGTGGACCTGGCGTGATGCCAACGGCTTCGTGAGCAACATCGAGCAGACAACGGGGGTAGCCGACGAGCGGTTCAACCGCGCCTTCGTGAACGACGCGCAGGGCAACGCCGTGTACGTGAACCAGGGCGCGGGCCACACGGGCCGCGTGCAGAACCAGCCCGGCGGCTACGTCGTGGGCGGCTGGGTGGGCGACTCGCTCAACCCCGGGCACGTGCAGCGCCAGTTGGTGGCCAATGGAGAGGTCCTCGCCCGCTACGGTGACGCACCGGACAGCGAGAACCCGCCGGCCAACGCGGGCGAGATACCGAAGTACGTGGACACGGCCGAGTTCCGGCTGAACGCGGCGCCGCTGAAACTCAAAGGCGCGAACCTGGACGCGATCGCCTACACGGTGGTGGGCGGGGAGACGCTCAAAGACATCGCGCGCAACGTGCTGGACGATGCCAAGCTGTGGTGGCGCATTGCGGAGGCCAATGGCCTGGCGCTGTCGGGCTTGCTACCCTGCCCATCTACGCTGAGCCCAACAACAGCGACCCGAATTTCCACTGCAATCCAGACCTCCTGGTGGCAGAACGACGTACACGCCGCCATTGTGCAGCTCGATGGCATCTCTCTGTACGCCATCTACAACGGCAACGCCACAGATGGAGACCGTCTGGGGAAACACATCACCACTCGATCGCCTGCGAACAAGTCCACATCCCGTGCGTTCACGACAGTCTCCAGCCAACTTGCGCCCTGACAAGGGATTCCCCCGAGAAGACATGGCCGATACGAACCCCCTCCTGGCCGGATCCGCCCCACGTGCCCTGACTCCTTCTTCCTAAAGTGGCTCCTGCCATCCAGGTATCCAAAGAAGGAATTGAGCGCATGACGAATCTCTTGCAATCGAAGCCGGCCGACCGTTCGGCCGCTGTGTGTGTCATCGGTGCGGGCCCCGGCGGGCTGAGCGCTGCGCGGGCCCTGAAGATGCAGGGGCTGGACTATGACCAGTTCGAACGCCACAGCGACCTGGGTGGCTTGTGGGATACGACGAACCCCGGCTCGCCCGTCTATGCGTCGACCCATTTCATTTCATCGCGCGATCTGTCGGGTTTCATCGGCTATCCCATGCCGCGCGACTATCCCGACTATCCGTCGCACCGGCAGATCCTGGCCTACCTGCGCAGCTTTGCCGATGCGTTCGGCCTGCGAGAAAAAATCCAGTTCAACACCGGCGTGCAACGCATACGGAAAGACAGCGCTTCGCGCTGGGTGGTGGAGTTGGCGGACGGCACGCACCGACTCTACGGTGCCGTGGTCTGTGCCACCGGGGTGAACTGGGACCCCAGCATGCCGAGCTTCGAAGGCGCCTTCCAGGGCGAGGTGCGCCATGCGGCGACCTTCAAGCACGGGGACGAGTTCCGGGGGCGGCGTGTGCTGGTCGTGGGGGCGGGCAATTCGGGCGCCGATATCGCGTGCGAAGCGGCCGCGCATGCCCAGCGTGCCTTCATCAGCGTGCGCCGCGGCTACCACTTCATCCCCAAGCACCTGATGGGCGTGCCCGTCGACCAGATCGCGGAGACGGGGCCGCACCTGCCGATGTGGCTGGCCCGCCCGCTCTTCAGTGGCCTGCTGCGGCTCGTTCAGGGCGATCTCACGCGACTGGGGCTGCCGAAGCCCGACCACCGCCTTTTCGAGAGCCACCCGCTTCTCAATTCGCAGTTGCTGCATCACCTGCAACACGGAAACATCGCCGTCAAGCCCGACATCGCACGGCTGGATGGCGGGCACGTGATGTTCAAGGACGGCTCCCGGGAAGAGGTCGACCTGGTGCTCTGCGCAACCGGCTACCGGTGGAGCTGTTCCTACGCCACCGAGTTCTTCACCTGGACGGCAGGGCGGCCGCAGATGTACCTGTCGATGTTCAACCGCAGCCACCGCAACCTTTTCGGCATCGGCTATCTGGAAACCAACTCCAGTGCCTACAAGCTGTTCGACACGCAGGCGCACATGATCGCCTGCTACCTGAAGGCGCAGCAGACGGCACCGGAGAGCGCACAACGGTTCGACGATGCCATCCGCAAGGACGAGCCCGATCTGTCGGGCGGTATCCGATTCGTTCAGTCGCCCCGGCATGCCGTCTATATCGACGCGCATGCCTTCAAGGCCTATCTGCGCAAGTTGCGCAGGCGCATGGGCTGGGGAGAACTCAGCGAGACCATGTACGACGCCCTCAGGGTCAAGGCCAGCCCCGTGCGCCACAGCGGCCGCAACGGGCTCGCAGCCGCGCCGCAGCCGGGCGAGGTAGCGCATGGCTGAGCGCAAGCCTTTCGCCGGCGGGCTTGCCTTGGTGACCGGCGGCGCCGGTGGATTGGGGCGGGCGATCACCGCGCGGCTGATCCAGCGGGGAATGCGCTGCCTGCTGGTCGATATCGACCCGCAGGCGCTGGACCGGGCCGTTCAGGCGCTGGGTCCGCTGGCCATGCCGCACGTTGCCGATCTGACCGACCCGACGGCCCGGCAGCTTCTGGTGCAACAGGTGCAGGCCCGTTGGGGCCGGCTGGACCTGCTGGTGAACAACGCGGGCATGGTGGGCACGACCCCGTTCGAGCAGCGCGGCCAGGATTCCATCCGCAACGAGCTGGAGTTGAATCTGATGGCGCCGTTGCTGCTCACCCACAGCCTGCTGCCGTTGCTCCAGTGCACGGGCGACGGCCGGGTGGTGAGCATCGTGTCGCTCGGCGGCATGTTTCCGTTGCCGGAGTCCACCGTGTATTCCGCAAGCAAGTTCGGGCTGCGTGGCGCCATGCTGTGCCTGGGGCTGGACGGCGCGCGGCTCCGGGTGCGGTTTTCCATCGTGAACCCTTCGGCCACCGAGACCCCGATGCTGATGCGCGAGGCGATCCACGGGGGCAACAAGCTGCAGTTCATGGACCCGCCCCAGATGCCCGACGAGGTGGCGCTGCAGGTGATGCGCTGCCTGGACCAGCCTTGCCTGGAGCGCTTCGTGCGGCCTGCCGAGTCCTGGACGGTGCGGCTGGCGATGTTGCTCCCCAATTGCCTGGTGCGGGCGCTGCCCCTGTTCCAGCGCAGGGCCGAGCAGGGCCACCAGCGGTACCTGGATTCGCTGGTCGCGCGTGGGCTCGTGCGCCAGGAAGAGGGCGTGTGGGTATGCGTTGCCGATGCCCGCCGCTGATCAGCGTTGACCGCGGTTTGCCGGCGCGAAGTCAATGAAGTCGGCCGGCACATTCGCCGTGAGCCAGACGCCATTGTCTGCTTGGTAGAGCCGGTGCCCTTGGCCGTGCATGGCAGCCGCTGCGATGGACAGCACCACGGGTTGCCCGTATCGCTGCCCCACGCTGGTCGCGGTCTGCGTATCCTCTGAAAGATGCACATGGTGCCGCGAACCCGGCAGCAATCCTTGCTGGCGGATCGACTCCAGAAACCGGGTCGCAGTGCCGTGGTACAGAACAGCGGGCGGCGTCTTTTCCTCCATGCGGATCGACACGGTGGGGGTGGAGTGCCCTTGCACCGCGCGGATGCTGGAGCCATCTTCCGAAATCGAAAACCGCTTTTTGTCGCTGGTGATGACGACCTGCTCGATCAATGCACGGTCCAGCGCGCGACCGTGCAGGGCCGCCGCCGCGATCAATGTGTCGATCGGGGCCCAGCCCTCGCGATCCAGGGTCAGCCCGATGGATTGGGGTTCATGGCGCAGAACGTAGCTGAGAAACTTGCTGGTTTCGGCGAGTGGCTTGGTGCTCATGGAAAACGCCTCGGGCTGTCTATCCGGCCTGGCGGCGCGTCACTCCGCCGCTGCGGCGATCAATGCCTGCAGGGCCTCGTCCACTTCGCGGTCCTCGACCCCCTGCTGCGGCACCAGGCAGGCTGCCAGTGCCTGCAGCGCTCCCGATTCCTTCTGCAGCCGTGCAATGGACTGCCCCGCATCGCGCGGCGCATCGAAGCCGGTGCTTTGCAGCAGCACCCGGCCATCCGCTGCGACCAGCTTGAAGTAGAACTTGCCGTCCGCCTCCCGGTACTGCTTGAACGACGGCAGCGCCGCCTTGGCGGGCTTGGCCTGTGCCGGCGCCGCCACTGCGGCAGTGCGCAGGCTGCGCAGCCCAACGGCCGCGCGCAGGTCGCGCATGAACGGCGTGGCGATGGCCCGCGCGCGTTCGGCGCCGGCCAGCAGGGTGTCCTCGATCTGCGAGGGGTCGGCCATCAGCGCTTCGTAGCGCGCGCGCATCGGGGCGATGACCTGGTCCACGCGTTCGAACAGCACCTGCTTGGCGTCGCCCCAGGCGATGCCTTCGGCGTATTGCCGGCGCAGCGCGGCGGTCTCCGCCTCGGTGGCGAAGGCCTGGTAGATCTGGAACAGGGCCGAGCCCTCGGTGTCCTTGGGTTCGCCGGGCGCGCGCGAGTCGGTGAGGATGCCGCCGATGAGCTTGCGCAGCTGTTCGCGCGACGAGAACAGCGGGATGGTGTTGTCGTAGCTCTTGCTCATCTTGCGGCCGTCGAGGCCCGGCAGGGTGGCCACGTGCTCGTCGATGGCGGCCTCGGGCAGCACGAAGCGCTCGCCGTACAGGTGGTTGAAGCTGGCCGCCATGTCGCGCGCCATCTCGATGTGCTGCACCTGGTCGCGGCCCACGGGCACCTTGTGGGCCTTGAACAGCAGAATGTCGGCGCCCATGAGCACGGGGTACATGAACAGGCCGGCGGTCACGCCGTCATCGGCCTCGCGGCCGGCCGCGGTGTTCTTGTCCTGCGACGCCTTGTAGGCATGGGCACGGTTGAGCACGCCCTTGCCGGTCACGCAGCTCAGCAGCCAGTTGAGTTCGGGGATTTCCGGAATGTCGGACTGGCGGTAGAAGGTGACGTGATCGGGGTTCAGCCCGGCGGCGAGCCAGCTGGCCGCGATCTCCAGCGTGGACCGCTGGATGCGCACCGGGTCTTCGCACTTGATGAGCGCGTGGTAGTCGGCCAGAAAGTAAAAGCTCTGCACGCCGGGCTGCAGGCTGGCCGCGACGGAGGGGCGGATGGACCCGACGAAGTTGCCCAGGTGCGGCGTGCCCGTGGTGGTGATGCCGGTGAGAAAGCGCGTGGTGGTCATGAAAGCAAGATCAGCAGAAAACAAAGAAAAAGAGAACCGCAGCCGCGGGCCTGTCGGCACCGCGACCTTCAGGTGCGGGTGCCGATCAGCGCAGCATCGCCATCAGGGGCGTCAGCAGCAGGTTGATGGCCGAGTAGCCCAGCGACATGAGCGGGCGCAGCCAGACCGCACCCACCACGCCGGCCACGACCAGGGCCAGCACGATGAAGAACCCGTAGGGCTCGATGCGCGACACCATTTGCGCCTGCTTCCAAGGCAGCAGGCCGACCAGGATGCGCCCGCCGTCCAGCGGCGGCAGCGGGAACAGGTTGAAGGCCCACATGACGAGGTTGACCAGCATGCCGGCGCGCGCCATCTCCAGGAAAAAGCGCTCCTGCACGCCGAAGCCGACCAGCGCGATGAGGAACACTGCCCACAAGATGGCCTGGAAGAAATTGGAGGCCGGCCCCGCCAGCGCGACCCAGATCATGTCGCGCTTGGGGTTGCGCAGGTTGCCGAAATTCACCGGCACCGGCTTGGCGTAGCCGAACAGAAATGCCCCCGACGTGGCGAAGTACAGCAGCAGCGGCATGAGGATGGTGCCGACCGGGTCGATGTGCTTGAGCGGGTTGAGCGTGATGCGGCCCATCATGAACGCGGTCTGGTCGCCGAAGTGGCGCGCGGCGTAGCCGTGGGCGGCTTCGTGCACCGTGATGGCGAAGAGCACCGGCAGTGCGTAGATGAGAACGGTTTGGATGAGGTTGGAGAAGTCCACCGGGCGATTGTCTCAGACACCGGCGAGGGGCCTTTCCCGCAGCATAAGCGCAACTACGGAGGGCGCCCGGCGCGATCGTTGATAGCATGGCACGGCATGTTGCAAAACGTAGCCTGTGCACACCGCCGGGCGCCGGTGGCTGCCTGCGATAACGACATACAACAGGCATAGGAGACAGTCGATCATGGGCTTGGACAGGCTGAAGATTGGTACGCGGCTGGTGCTGGCGTTCGGGGCGCTCGCGGCGCTGATGGCGCTGCTGGTGGTCGTGGGGCTCACCGACATCGGGCGGGCGCAGGCGTCGCACCGCGCGGCGTTGCAACTGGCGGGCGGCCTGGCCGACACGCAGCGAATGCCGCTGGTGCAGGCCGTTCAGGCGGCGCAGGGGCAACTGGACGGCGTGCGGGTGTGGCTGCTGGTGCTGGGCGGGCTGGTGTTCGCGGTGGCCATTGCCGCGTTCCTGCTGCTGCGCCAGGGCATCGTGAGCCCCCTGGCCCAGGCCATCGTCATCGCCGAAACCGTGGCGGCGGGCGACCTGAGCAAGGAGTTCAGCTCCGACCTGCAGGGCGATTTCGGGCGGCTGCTCGGGGCGTTGGGCACGATGGAAGACACCTTGACCGAGCTGGTCTCGCGCATCAAGCAGTCCACCGATGCGATCACGCTGTGCGCGGGCGACATCGATTCGGGCAATTCCGATCTGTCGCGCCGCACGCAGGAGCAGGTGTCCTCCCTGACCGAGACGGCCGCGAGCATGGCGCAGCTCACCTCCACCGTGCGCCAGAACGCCGACCGGGCGCGCTCTGCCAGCGGCCTGGCCGTGGCCGCGTCCGCCACGGCCGAGCGCGGCGGAGCGGTGGTGGGCGAGGTGGTGCAGACCATGCAGGCCATCAGTGGCAGCTCGCACAAGATCGTGGACATCATCCAGGTGATCGAGGGCATCGCCTTCCAGACCAACATCCTGGCGCTCAACGCCGCCGTGGAAGCGGCCCGCGCGGGCGAGCAGGGCCGTGGCTTCGCGGTGGTGGCCTCCGAGGTGCGCAGCCTGGCCCAGCGCAGCGCCGTGGCGGCGCGCGAGATCCGCACACTGATCCAGGAGTCCGTGCAGCAGGTGCAGAACGGCACCGGTCTGGTCGGCCAGGCGGGCAAGACGATGCAGGAGATCGTGCACGACGTGGGGCAGGTCACTGCCCTGCTGGGTGAGATTTCGCACGCCCTGCACGAGCAGAGCGATGGCATCGCCCATGTGAACCAGGCGGTCGCGCACATGGATGGCGCCACGCAGCAGAACGCGGCGATGGTGGAGGCGGCGGCGCGGGCCGCGTCGGTGCTGTCGGAACGCGCGAACGACCTGCAGCGTGCCGTGGGCGCGTTCAAGCTGGACGATGACGACACGCCCGCCCTGGGCTCGCCCGGCCATCACGGCCCGTCCACTCTGCGCCTGCCGGCCTGAGGGCAGCGGCGGCGCGTTGACTCGCGTCTCAGTGCCGCGTCAGCGCCGCATCCATCAGAGGCCCAGCGCCTGCAGGCTGCCGCGGCCCTCGCGCACCACCCGCGGTTCGCCGCCGTCGTACATGTCGGTCAGGTCCACCACGGTGGTGGGCTCCAGCGGGCAGGCGCCCGCATCGACGACGGCGTCGATCTGGTGCTCGTAGCGCTCGCGGATCTCGCGCGGGTCGTTCAACGGCAGGGTTTCGCCCGGCGCGATGAAGGTGGTGGCCAGGAGCGGCGCGCCGTGCAGTTCCAGCAGCAGTTGCAGGCCCTTGCGGTCCGGCACGCGCAGGCCGATGGTCTTGCGCTGCGGATGGCTCACGCGGCGGGGCACTTCCTTGGTGGCGTCCAGGATGAAGGTGTAGGGCCCGGGCGTCGCCAGCTTGAGCAGGCGGTACTGCCGGTTGTCCACGCGGGCGTAGTTGGCCAGCTCCGACAGGTCACGGCACAGCAGGGTGAGGTGGTGCTTTTCGTCCACCTGCCGGATGCGGCGCAGGCGGTCCACGGCCGCCTTGTCGTCCAGCTGGCACACGAGGGCGTAGCTGGAGTCGGTGGGCACGGCCAGCACCGCGCCTTGCTTGAGCAGCGCGGCGCCCTGCTTGAGCAGCCGGGGCTGTGGGTTGTCGGGGTGGACTTCGAAATACTGGGCCAAGGGGAAGGTCCTCAGGCGGCGGTGTGGATGCGGTCTGCCAGCAGGTCCCACACGGGGGTCAATGCGCCGGGCAGCGAGGGCAGGGCGCCCAGGTCGGTGTGCGATTCGTCCGGACTGTGGAAGTCGCTGCCGCGCGACGCGGCGAGGTTCAATTCGGTGGCCATGGCGGCATACACGCCGTACTCGGCCACGGAATGGCTGCCGGTCACCACTTCCACCCCCCGGCCGCCATGCTGGATGAATTCGGTGAAGAGCGCGTACTCGGCGTTCGCGCTGAACTTGTAGCGGGCCGGATGCGCGATGACGGCGATGCCGCCGGCCTCGTGGATCCAGCGCACCGCATTGCCGAGCGTGGCCCAGCGGTGGGGAACGTAGCCGGGCTTGCCTTCGGTGAGGTATTTGCGGAACACCTCGGAGGTGTCGCGGCACACGCCCGTTTCCACCAGAAAGCGCGCGAAATGGGTGCGGGAGATGAGCTCCGGATTGCCCACATAGCGCAGGGCGCCCTCGTAGGCACCGCGGATGCCCACCTGGGCCAGCTGGCGGGACATTTCCATCGCGCGCTCGCCGCGCCCCCCACGGGTGGCGGCCAGGCCCTGGCTGAGCTGCCGGTTGTCCGGATCGAATCCCAGGCCGACGATGTGCACCGTGGTGTCGGCGAAGGTGACCGAGATCTCCACGCCGGTGAGGTAGGGCAGGCCGTGCGATGCGGCGGCGGCCATGGCGCGGTGCTGGCCACCGATCTCGTCGTGGTCCGTCAGGGCCCACAGCTGCACGCCGTTGGCATGCGCCCGGGCGGCCAGTTCCTCGGGCGTGAGCGTGCCGTCGGAAACCACGGAGTGGCAGTGCAGGTCGGCGTTGAGAAGGATGGACACGGATCGATTCTAGGGCGCTGGCCCTCCCGTGTGTCGCAATCTCGCACCAGGTATGGAAAACCCCGCTGACGCCCATCGGCGCAACCACTGAAAATGTAAGCAAAAGTGCACGCCGGTAACGCTCCACGCGTTGCATCGTCTGCCGTGCGCTTTTTTGCGCTTCTTCACCTTCGCCCATTTCCCGATGAACTTCCAGAACCTTTCCGTTGGCCGCAAGCTGTGGCTCATCATCCTCGGCCTCATGGGCAGCATGCTGCTGCTGGTCTATGCCCTCGTGGCCTACACGGCCCGCGTGGATGCCGACACCACCGCCATGGTCCAGGCCAATGAAGACCGCATCTCGCTGGCCTTGCGCTGGAAGGGCATGACACAGTTGGCCGTGGAGCGCGTGGTGGTCAGCGCGGTCACCACCGACGAGGTGCTGAGCACCCGCATGAAGGCGCTGGTCAAGAACGACATCGCCGCCATCACCGAGATCCAGAAGAAGATCATCGCGCAGGCCGTGGCGCCCGAAGAAAAGGCCCAGCTCGAACGCGTCTCCGCCGAGCGCACCGCCGTGCTCAAGATCACCGCCCAGGCCCAGGAAGGCCGCGGGGACATCGACGCCACCCGCAAGCTCGTGGACGACACTTTGCTGCCTGCCGTCGCCAAGTACATCCAGACCCAGGAGACCTTCGTCGAGCAGCAGGAGGGCCAGCGCGAAGCGGCCAAGGCCGAGGGCCGGCGCCAGCGGGAAAAGGCGCACTGGATTGGCGCGGCGATTGCTGCCCTGGTGGTGTTGCTGGGCGTGTTCCTGGCGTATCTCACGGTGCATTCGATCACCCAGCCGCTGGACCGCGCCGTGGGCCTGGCCGACGCCATCGCCGAGGGCGATCTGACCGTCGACGTGCAGGACGCGCGCAAGGATGAGCTGGGCCACCTGCTGCGCTCGCTGTCCGCCATGGCGGCGCGCCTGCGCGGGGTGGTGGCCGAGGTGCGCTCGGGCGTGGAGTCGGTGTCCTCCGCCTCCACCGAGATCGCCACCGGCAACCAGGACCTGTCCGCCCGCACCGAACAGACCGCCGCCAACCTCGAGGAGACGGCGGCCAGCATGGAAGAGCTGACCGCCACCGTCACCCAGTCCGCCGACACGGCGCGCCAGGCCAACCAGCTCGCGTCCACGGCGGCGCAGGTGGCCGGGCGGGGCGGCGAGGTGGTGGGCCAGGTGGTGACCAGCATGCAGCAGATCACCGACAGCTCACGCAAGATCAGCGACATCATCGGCGTGATCGACGGCATCGCCTTCCAGACCAACATCCTGGCCTTGAACGCGGCCGTGGAAGCGGCCCGCGCGGGCGAGCAGGGCCGGGGCTTCGCGGTGGTGGCGTCGGAGGTGCGCAGCCTGGCGCAGCGCTCGGCCGAGGCGGCCAAGGAGATCAAGCTGCTGATCGACACCTCCGTGCGCAACGTGGAGTCGGGCTCGCAGCAGGTGGCGCAGGCCGGCCAGACCATGGAGGAGATCGTCGGCAGCGTGCAGCGCGTGTCCGACCTGATCGGCGAGATCACCGCGTCGTCCACCGAGCAGCGCGACGGCATTGCCCAGGTGAACCAGGCCGTGAGCAACCTGGACCAGATGACCCAGCAGAACGCCGCGCTGGTGGAGCAGTCGAGCGCTGCCGCCACGGCGATGCGCGATCAGGCGCAGCGGCTGTCGCAGGTCGTGTCGGTGTTCAACGTGGGGGCGGTGGCCGTGGCGAGGGCGCCGATCCCGGCCCCCGCGCGGCCTGCCGCGCCGCGCCCGGCGCCCGCCGTGGCGCCGAACCGTTCGGCCGCAGCGCCGGCACGCGTCCCGGCAGCCGCTGCTCCGGCAGCGCTCGCCGCGCCGGTTCCCCGCGCTGGCGCGGCGGCGTCCGCCAAACCTGCCAAACCCGCTGCGGCGGCCGCGCCCCGGGCGCCTTCGGCCAAGGCACCCGCTGCACCCGCAGCCGCGCCCCGCGCCGCCAGTGCCGCCGCAGCGCCGCGCCCGGCCGCAGCGCGGTCGGCGTCCGGCTCCGAGGATGATTGGGAAACGTTCTGAAAAACCGGGACGCCGGGTGCGGGCCAAGCCAGGCGCAGGCCCTGGCGCCCGGCACCCGGGCGCTCAACGCGGCAGGGGCTGTTTGCTACGAAATCAGTAGCTAATCAGGCAATCAATCCGCCGGCGTGAGGCCTGTTTCCCCATGAATGGGCCCCGGCAGCGCCCGGGCCCGCCGGGCCGCACGATGGCCCGGCGCCGCCCCTTCAAAGCTGCGCGCCTTCCACCAGAAACTGCACCCGCCGCTCGCCCTTCCACTCGTTCACGTCCAGCCGGAACGCCAGCAGCACGCGCGAGGGCAGCTGCTCGGTGTGGCCGAACCAGATGCCGTCCACCGGCTGGCCCTGGTGCAGCAGCTTGAGCGACAGGTGGTGCTTGTTCTCGCCCACCAGGCGCTGCGACAGCACTTCGACCTCTTCGCTGAACGTGGGCGGCGCGAAGCCCTGGCCCCAAACCTCGCGGTGCAGGGTGTCCACCATGTCCGCGCGGCAGTATTCGGGGGCCAGGGGACCGTCGGTGTCGAGACGGCGGGTGAGCGTGGCGGCGTCCAGCCACTCCTGCGCGACCAGGGCGAAGGCGCGCTCGAAGGTGGCGAAGTGTTCCTCGGCCACCGTGCAGCCGGCCGCCATGGCGTGGCCGCCGAACTTGAGCAGCGTGCCCGGGTGGCGCTTGGCCACGAGGTCGAGCGCGTCGCGCAGGTGAAAGCCCGGAATGGACCGCCCCGAGCCCTTGAGTTCGTGCCCCTTGCCCGGCGCGGCGCTGGCGGCGAAGACGAAGGTCGGGCGGTGCAGCTTGTCCTTGATGCGCGAGGCGACGATGCCCACCACGCCTTCGTGGAAGTCGGGGTCGAACACGCTGATGGCCGGCGGGGGCTCGGTGCCTTCCTCGAACAGGCTCTCGGCCATGAGCAGCGCCTGCTCGCGCATGCCGCCCTCGATCTCGCGGCGCTCGCGGTTGATGGCATCGAGCGTGCGGGCGAGTTCGGCGGCGCGGCCGGGGTCGTCCGTCAGCAGGCATTCGATGCCCAGCGTCATGTCCGCCAGGCGCCCCGCGGCGTTGATGCGCGGCCCCAGGGCGAAGCCGAAGTCGAAGGTGGTCGCCACGGGCGCCTTGCGGCCCGCGGCATCGAACAGCGCGGCGATGCCCGCCGGCATGGCGCCCGCGCGGATGCGGCGCAGGCCCTGCGCCACCAGACGGCGGTTGTTGCTATCAAGGCGCACCACGTCGGCCACGGTGCCCAGCGCGACGAGCGGCAGCAGCGGCTCCAGCTTGGGCTGGCTGGCCTTGTCGAACACGCCGCGTTCGCGCAGCTCGGCGCGCAGCGCCATCAGCACGTAGAACATGACGCCCACGCCGGCGATGGATTTGCTTTCGAAGCTGCAGCCGGGCTGGTTGGGGTTGACCATGGCATCGGCCAGCGGCAGCGCGGGGCCGGGCAGGTGGTGGTCGGTGACGAGCACCTGCAGGCCCAGCGCCTTGGCCTCGGCCACGCCGTCCACGCTGGCGATGCCGTTGTCCACGGTGATGAGCATGTCGGCGCCGCGCTCGTGCACGCGGCGCGCGATGCTGGGGGTGAGGCCGTAGCCGTCCGCCACGCGGTCGGGCACCAGGTAGTCCACCTGCCGCGCGCCCAGCAGGCGCAGGCCGCGCACGGCCACGGCGCAGGCGGTGGCGCCGTCGCAGTCGTAGTCGGCCACCACGATGAGGCGGCGGTCCTGCGCGATGGCGTCGGCCAGCAGCACGGCGGCCTCGCGCGTGCCGCGCAGCGTGTCGGGAGGCAGCAGCCGGGCCAGGCCGTCGTCCAGCTCGTCCTTGCCGCACACGCCGCGGGCGGCGTACAGCCGTGCCAGCAGCGGGTGCACGCCGGCCTGCTCCAGCGCCCAGGCGGCGCGCGGCGGAATGTCTCTTGCTACTATTTTCATAGCAATGTGCCGTAGTCTTTCATGCGCTGGGGCCGGAAAAGGCTTTGAATCCTTTGCACGAATCCGCGCGGCCCCGTCTGCCAGGTGAGCGCGCTGCGCTCGCCGCACAGCGTGAGCCGCGCCGCGCCGCCGGCGGCCACGCGGTCGGCCAGCCGGGCGACCGGGCCGCTGTCCAGCGCCTGCCAGGCGGCGCGCCAGGTGCGCCAGTCCTCGGCCAGGGCGGCATCGCGCAGGGCGGTGGGCATTTCGGGCGGCGGGGCCGCCGTTGCCGCGCCCGGGGCGGCGGGCGGCAGCGATCCGGTGCCGTGCACCCAGAAGGAGTTGACCGGCCCCAGGCCCTGCGCCGCGCGCGCGTCGTTGAAGGCATGGGTGTAGAGCAGCATCTGCATCTCGCTTTGCAGGCGGTGCAGCAGGCGGGCCTGCAGCGCATCGGGCATCCAGGCGCGCACGTCGCGCTGGATCACGCGGTCCAGCGAGGCGGTGGCGAGCCCTTCGAACACGGCGCCGCGCGCCAGCCAGCGCGTGGGCTGCTCATAGGCGAGCACGATGCCGTCCTCGGCGAACCAGGGCGCCACGATGTCCAGCAGCGCGCGCGATGCGGCCTCGTCCAGGCGCAGCGCGGCCGGATCGCCGACGGTCACGTGCTCGGTGGTCACGCGCCATTCGCAGGGCGTGACGAAGGCCCAGGCCGTGCCGCCGTCGCCATCGGCGCCAGTGACGCCGGTCTGGCGCTGGTGCCAGGCGGCCCAGGGCGCCTGGCGGCTGGTGGCCGGCAAACCCAGGTGGCGGGCCAGGGCGCGCTCGTGGGGGGGGATGAAATCGGTCTCGTCTCCGGGGTCGGTGGCGGGGGGCGGCAGGCGGGCGAGCAGCCAGTCGAGGTGGGGCAGGGCGAGGTCCTGCAAGGCCTGCTGGCATCCGTCCGAGGGGCTGGCCGCGAACGGAATGAGCAAATGGGGGGTGTCCGACATGGGCGTATTGTCCGGGATGCCACAATCGGCGCCGCCCGGTGGCCGACATTTCCAGAGCGGCGGCGGGCCTTCCATCACACCCATGCAAATTCCCTACGAGCTGGCCCTGGGCTGGCGCTACACCCGGGCCGGGCGCGCCACGCGGCGCAACGGCTTCATCTCGTTCATCTCGGGCGTTTCCATGCTGGGCATCGCGCTCGGCGTGGCGGCGCTCATCATCGTGCTCAGCGTGATGAACGGCTTTCAGAAAGAGGTGCGCGACCGCATGCTGAGCGTGGTCTCGCACATCGAGATCTTCGCGCCCCACGGCGCGGCGCTGCCGGACATGCCGCGCACGCTGGCCCAGGCGCGGGCCAATCCCGAGGTCGTGGGCGCGGCGCCATTCGTCTCCGCGCAGGCGCTGCTGGCGCGCGGCGAGGACATGAAGGGCACGCTGGTGCGCGGCATCGACCCGCTGCGCGAAGGCGATGTGACCGACCTGGCCGCCGCCAACGTCGACGCCCTCAAGGCCCTGGTGCCGGGCGAGTTCCGCGTGGTGCTGGGCAGCGAACTGGCCCGCGCCCTGGGCGTGCGCCTGGGCGACGCGGTCACGCTGATCGCACCGGGCGGGCAGGTCACGCCCGCGGGCGTGGTGCCCCGCCTCAAGCAGATGACGGTGGCGGGCACGTTCAACTCGGGGCATTACGAATACGACTCGGCGCTGGTGCTGCTGCACCACGAGGACGCCGAACGCATCTTCCGCCTGGAGGGGCCGACCGGCATCCGCCTCAAGCTCAAGGACCTGCACCGCGCGCCCCAGGTGGCGCAGGAGCTGGCGCACTCGCTCACCGGCGACCTGCTGATCCGCGACTGGACGCAGCAGAACCGCACCTGGTTCGCCGCCGTGCAGCTGGAAAAACGCATGATGTTCATCATCCTCACGCTGATCGTGGCGGTGGCGGCGTTCAACCTCGTGTCCACGCTGGTGATGACCGTGACCGACAAGCGCGCGGACATCGCCATCCTGCGCACCCTGGGCGCGAGCCCGGGCAGCATCATGGGCATCTTCGTGGTGCAGGGCGCGATGGTGGGCGTCATCGGCACGCTGGCCGGCCTGCTGCTGGGCCTGGGGATCGCGGTGAACATCGACGTGATCGTGCCGGCCATCGAGCACGCGCTGAACGCGAGCTTCCTGCCCAAGGACATCTACCTCATCAGCAAGATGCCGAGCGAGCCGCAAAGCAGCGACATCGTGCCCATCGGCATCATTTCCCTGGTGCTGGCCTTCGTGGCCACGCTCTATCCCAGCTGGCGCGCGAGCCGCGTGAACCCCGCGGAGGCCCTGCGCTATGAATGACCTGTCCACGCCCGGCGCCGCCGCGCCCCATGCCGCTGCCGCCGCCCGCGGGCCGGTGGTCCTGCAGGCCCGGGGCCTGACCAAGCGCTTCACCGAAGGCCGCCTGGACGTCACCGTGCTGCAAGGGGTGGACCTGGACGTGCATGCCGGCGAGACGCTCGCCATCGTCGGCGCTTCGGGCTCCGGAAAGAGCACGCTACTGCACCTGCTGGGCGGGCTGGACGCGCCCACCGCCGGCAGCGTGCAGCTGCAGGGCAAGGCCTTCGACACGCTCTCGGCCGACCGCCAGGGGCAGCTGCGCAACCAGCACCTCGGGTTCATCTACCAGTTCCACCACCTGCTGCCGGAGTTCAGCGCGCAGGACAACGTGGCCATGCCGCTGCGCATCCGCCGCATGCCGTATGCCGACTGCGTGGCGCAGGCGGTCGAGATGCTCACCGCCGTGGGGCTGGCCGGCCGGGTGCAGCACCGGCCGGCCGAGCTGTCCGGCGGCGAGCGCCAGCGCGTGGCGATCGCGCGGGCCTTGGTCACCCGGCCCGCCTGCGTTCTGGCCGACGAGCCCACGGGCAACCTGGACCGGGCCACCGCCGACGGGGTGTTCCAGCTCATGCTGCAACTCGCGCGCGACAAAGGCACGGCGTTCGTGATGGTCACCCATGACGAGTCGCTCGCCGCGCGCTGCGACCGCGTGGTGCGGCTGACCTCGGGCGTGCTGGCGTGAGCCCTGGGCCGGCCGTGGTTTTTAAATGCTATTGAATTAATAGCGGTATGCCCTAGAAATATATGCGCTAGAGCCCGATTCATGCCTTCATCCGACACCCCCCTCGCCCTGCCGCCCCTGGCCATCACCCAGGGCGATCCGGCCGGCATCGGCCCTGAAATCGTGGCCAAGGCGTTCCGCGATGCGCCGGACGACCTGCGCGGCTGCTTCGCCGTGGGCGATCTGGCCACGCTGCGCCGGGCCGCCCAGTGCATCCAGCGGCCCGGGGAGCCGTCGCTGCCCGTGGCCATCCTGCAGGCGCCCACCGACGTGGCCGGCGTGCCGCCGCGCTGCCTGCCGGTGTGGCCCCTGCCGGGGTTGCCGGGGCCGGTGCCCTTCGGGCAGGTGAGCGCTCAGGCCGGCCGGGCGGCGGCCGACTGCGTGGTCTGGGCCGCGCAGGCCGCCCTGCGCGGCGAGATCGCCGCCCTGGTCACCGCGCCGCTGCACAAGGAGGCGCTGAGCGCCGCGGGCGTGGATTTTCCCGGCCACACCGAACTGCTGCAGGCCGAGGCCGCGCGCCACGCCGGCGTGCCGCTGGCCGACATGCCCGTGCGCATGATGCTGGCGAGCGACGAGCTGCGCACCGTGCTGGTGAGCATCCACGTCTCGCTGCGCGATGCGATCGCGGCCGTCACGCGCGAGAACGTGCTGGACTCGCTGCGCATCACCCACGAAGCGCTCTCGCGCAGCCTGGGCCGCGCGCCGCGCATCGGCGTGGCGGGGCTCAATCCGCACGCGGGCGAGGGCGGCCTGTTCGGCCGTGAAGAGTTGGAAGTGATCGCCCCGGCCGTCGAGGCCGCGCGCCGCCTGGGCGTGGACGCGCACGGCCCCTACGCCCCGGACACCATCTTCATGCGGGCACGCCACACGCCGCAGCGCGCGGGCGAGTTCGACGCCGTGCTGGCGATGTACCACGACCAGGGGCTGATCCCGGTCAAGTACCTGGGCGTGGACAAGGGCGTGAACGTGACGCTCGGCCTGCCGCTGGTGCGCACCAGCCCCGACCACGGCACGGCGTTCGACATCGCCGGCCAGGGCATCGCGGATGCCTCCAGCCTGATCGAGGCCGTGCGCATGGCGCGGCGGCTGGCCTCGGCCGCCTGAGCGGCCGGGAGGCCGCCCGTGCCGGGTGCTCCGGGCGCGCCGCGCGCCCTGGCTTTCAGCGCTTGAGGCTGTCGCGGATCTCGCGCAGCAGCACGATGTCTTCCGGCGTCGCCACCGGGGCCGGCGCGGGGGCCGGCGCCTGGCGCTTGAGGCGGTTGATCTGCTTGACCATCATGAAGATGATGAAAGCCAGGATCAGGAAGTTGACCGCCACGGTGATGAAGTTGCCGTAGGCCAGCACCGGAACGCCGGCCTTCTTGAGCGCGTCCAGCGTCTGCGGCACGCCGGGCGGCACGGTGCCCAGCACCACGAACAGGTTGGAGAAGTCCAGCCGGCCGAAGACCAGCCCCACCACCGGCATGATCAGGTCGCCGACCACCGAATCGACGATCTTGCCGAAGGCGCCGCCGAT
Organism: Acidovorax sp. SUPP2539; assembly: GCF_030158975.1. NCBI lineage: Bacteria > Pseudomonadati > Pseudomonadota > Betaproteobacteria > Burkholderiales > Comamonadaceae > Acidovorax > Acidovorax sp. SUPP2539. The sequence continues at coordinate 452,043 of NZ_BQXJ01000001.1, forward strand.
GATCACGCCGACCGCAAGGTCTACCACATTACCTTTGATCGCGAACTCTTTGAATTCCTTTGCGATGCTCATTTCGCCCCTCCTTGATATAGCTGAAAACCCTCGCAGTATTGCGCAGGTTGAGGGGTGTTAACGCCTAGGAATACCCATTTTCACTCCGCTACAATTCCGCGATTGCCCCACCCAGCGAAGTACAACGAGGACACCCATGAGTGAAACTCCTATCGACTCCAGCAAGCGGACGTGGCTCATCGCCTCTGGCTGCGCTGGTGCCGTGGGCGGCGTAGCAACCGCCGTACCGTTCGTGAGCACGTTCCAGCCTTCCGAGAAGGCCAAGGCGGCAGGCGCCGCGGTCGAAGTCGATATTTCCGATCTCAAGCTGGGCGAGAAAATCACGGTCGAATGGCGCGGCAAGCCCGTTTGGATCATCAAGCGCACGCCCGACCAGCTCGCCGCGCTGCCCTCGCTGGATGCACAGCTGGCCGACCCGAAATCGGAGCGCAAGCCGAGCGAACTCACCCCCGAATACGCCCGCAACGAGGCACGCTCCATCAAGCCTGAAATCCTCGTGGCCGTGGGCATCTGCACCCACCTGGGCTGCTCGCCTTCGGACAAGTTCGTGCCCGGTGCGCAGCCCTCGCTGCCCGACGACTGGAAGGGCGGCTTCCTGTGCCCCTGCCACGGCTCCACGTTCGACATGGCCGGCCGCGTGTTCAAGAACAAGCCGGCGCCGGACAACCTGGAAGTGCCTCCCCACATGTACCTGTCGGAGACCAAGCTCCTGATCGGTGAAGACAAGAAGGCATGAGGGAACACGACATGGCCCACGAATTCAAGGACATCTCCCCCAACGCCTCCACCGGCGCCAAAGTCACCAACTGGTTCGAGAACCGGTTCCCGACCGCGTTCGACGCCTATCGCGTCCACATGTCGGAGTACTACGCGCCGAAGAACTTCAACTTCTGGTACATCTTCGGCTCGCTGGCTTTGCTGGTGCTGGTGATCCAGATCGTCACCGGCATCTTCCTGGTGATGCACTACAAGCCCGACGCGGCGAAGGCCTTCGAGTCGGTCGAGTACATCATGCGCGACGTGCCGTGGGGCTGGCTCATCCGCTACATGCACTCCACGGGCGCCTCGGCGTTCTTCGTGGTGGTGTACCTGCACATGTTCCGCGGGCTGCTCTACGGCTCGTACCGCAAGCCGCGCGAACTGGTCTGGATCTTCGGCTGCGCCATCTTCCTGGCGCTGATGGCCGAGGCCTTCATGGGCTACCTGCTGCCCTGGGGCCAGATGTCGTACTGGGGCGCCCAGGTGATCGTGAACCTGTTCGCGGCCATCCCCTTCATCGGCCCCGACCTCGCGCTGCTGATCCGCGGCGACTACGTGGTGGGCGATGCAACGCTGAACCGCTTCTTCAGCTTCCACGTGATCGCCGTGCCGCTGGTGCTGCTGGGCCTGGTGGTGGCGCATCTGCTGGCGCTGCACGACGTGGGCTCCAACAACCCCGACGGCGTGGAGATCAAGGGCCCCAATGCCCCCCGCGACGACAAGGGCCACCCGCTGGACGGCATCCCGTTCCACCCCTACTACACGGTGCATGACATCTTCGGGGTCTGCGTGTTCCTGTTCATCTTCTCGGCCGTGGTGTTCTTCGCGCCCGAGTTCGGTGGCTACTTCCTCGAGTACAACAACTTCATCCCGGCCGATCCGCTCAAGACGCCCGCGCACATCGCGCCCGTCTGGTACTTCACGCCGTTCTATTCCATGCTGCGCGCCATCACCAGCGAGATGATGTACGCCCTCATCGCGTGCGTGGTGCTGGCCGCCGGCTTCGGCGTGGTCAAGGGCCGCCTGCCGGTCTTCATCAAGGTGGCGATCGTGGCCATCGCGGCAGCGGCCATCGCCCTCATGCTGTCGATCGACGCCAAGTTCTGGGGCGTGGTCGTGATGGGCGGCGCCGTCATCATCCTGTTCTTCCTGCCCTGGCTGGACATGAGCCCGGTCAAGTCGATCCGCTACCGTCCGGGCTGGCACAAGTACCTGTACGGCATCTTCGTGATCAACTTCGTCGCGCTGGCCTATCTGGGCGTGCAGCCACCGTCGCCGCTGGGCGAGCGTGTCTCGCAGGTCGGCACGCTGTTCTATTTCGGTTTCTTCCTGCTCATGCCCTGGTGGAGCCGGCTCGGCGAGCCCAAGCCCGTGCCGGACCGCGTGATCTTCAAGGCGCATTGAGCAGGCAGGAGACCCATCCCATGAAAAAAATCATCCTCACGCTGATCGCGGCCCTGGGCATCGCCACGGGCGCGCAGGCCGCCGAAGGCGGCATCGCCTGGGACAAGGCCCCGGTCCAGACCAACGACACGGCCTCGCTGCAAAACGGCGCCAAGCTCTTCGTCAACTACTGCCTGAGCTGCCACTCGGCCGCGTTCATGCGGTTCAACCGCCTGAAGGACATCGGCCTCACCGACCAGCAGATCAAGGACAACCTGCTGTTCACCACCGAAAAGGTGGGCGAGACCATGAAGTCCACCATCGATCCGCGCCAGGCCAAGGACTGGTTCGGCGCCAATCCGCCCGACCTCACGGTGATCGCCCGTTCGCGCGCCGGCCATGGCGGAACGGGGGCGGATTACCTCTATACCTTCCTGCGCACTTTCTACCGCGACGAGACCAAGGCCACGGGATGGAATAATCTCGCCTTCCCGAGTGTCGGCATGCCTCACGTGCTCTGGCAATTGCAGGGCGACCGGCGCCCCGTGTTCGAACAGCAGGAGAGCCATGGCCACAAGACGGAAGTCTTCAAGGGCTGGACGCAGGTGAGTCCGGGCACAATGAGCCCCCTCCAATACGATCAGGCCGTGGGTGATCTCGTCAATTACCTGCAATGGATGGGCGAGCCAGCGCAAAATACCCGGTTGCGCGTCGGCGTCTGGGTTTTGATTTTCCTCGGTGTGTTCACGGTGATTGCCTGGAGGCTCAACGCAGCTTTCTGGAAAGACATCAAGTAACCGCACCAACCGCCTGCGGCGCCAGACCTGGCGCTGCCCAGGTTTTCAGAGTGGACGCATCCTGCGCCCACTCTTTTTGATTTTTAGGAGCCTCTCACCATGATGGTGCTTTATTCGGGTACGACCTGTCCCTTCTCCCATCGCTGCCGTTTCGTTCTGTTCGAGAAGGGAATGGACTTCGAGATCCGCGATGTGGACCTGTACAACAAGCCCGAAGACATCAGCGTGATGAACCCCTACGGGCAGGTGCCGATCCTGGTCGAGCGCGACCTGATCCTGTATGAGTCGAACATCATCAACGAATACATCGACGAGCGCTTCCCGCATCCGCAACTGATGCCCGGCGACCCGGTGGACCGCGCCCGCGTGCGCCTGTTCCTGCTGAACTTCGAGAAGGAACTGTTCGTTCACGTGAACATCCTCGAATCGCGTGCCACCAAGGGCAACGAGAAGGCGCTGGAAAAAGCCCGCGCCCACATCCGCGACCGCCTCACGCAACTGGCGCCCGTGTTCCTCAAGAACAAGTACATGCTGGGCGAGAATTTCTCGATGCTGGACGTGGCCATCGCGCCGCTGCTCTGGCGCCTGGATTACTACGGCATCGACCTGAGCAAGAACGCCGCGCCGCTGCTCAAGTATGCTGAGCGCATCTTCTCGCGTCCTGCGTACATCGAAGCGCTGACGCCTTCCGAAAAAGTCATGCGCAAGTGATTGCGCGATCCTTCCTTCCCGCACGCCACCATGATGAACGCCCAGGACTCCACCTCCACTCGCCCCTATCTCATTCGGGCCTTGTATGAGTGGTGCACCGACAACGGGCTCACGCCCTACGTTGCCGTGCGGGTGGACGACTCGGTGCAGGTGCCGCGCGAGTATGTGAAGGATGGCGAGATCGTGCTCAACATCAGCTACGACGCGACCAGTGCGCTGCAGCTGGGCAACGATTTCATCGAGTTCAAGGCGCGCTTCGGCGGCAAGCCACGCGACATCATGGTCCCCGTGGGCCGCGTGATCGCCATCTACGCGCGAGAGAATGGCCAGGGCATGGCCTTTCCGCCCCCGGTGGACGTGCTGGAGCCGAGCGAAGGGGGCGTGCTGTCTTCCTCGGTCCTCAGTACGGCCACCTCCGCGCCCGCAGAGTCCGAGTCTTCGACGGGCGCGGACGATCGTGTGGTGCAGCTGGTGTCCACCGATTCGCCTCCGGACGACGGTGGCGCGCCGCCCCGGCCCACGTCGCCGGGTGCTGGTGGCCGGCCCTCGCTCAAGCGCGTCAAATAGCGTTGCCGTGCGGCTGCGGCGCATTTCGCGCGGCTAGAATGCAGCCTTCGCCGATTTAGCTCAGTTGGTAGAGCACCCGCCTTGTAAGCGGTAGGTCGTCAGTTCGATTCCGACAATCGGCACCATCTTTCCCTCTTTTCGTCTCCCCTTTGCCATGCCTTCCCTTGCGGGCTTCAGGTTTGGATTTTGAGGCGAATGGAGTTAACCTCCCACCCCCGAGTGCGCAAATGCGCCTGCAAGGCAGGCAGCAGCTGACGCACCTTGGCCGCCGCTGCGTTGCTGCGCACCAGCAGGCACCATGTCGGGCCTTCGATCGGCCCTGCCTGAATGGCGGGCCGCAAAGTGGGGGGGATCAATGGCTCGATGGCCTTGAGCCGCTCCGTGGATTCGCGTGTCAGTGCCGCCAGCTTGGCCAATGTGGGGGATTCCTCCGTGGCTTGAAGCAGGGTGACGGCTTGGTGACGGCGGTTCATGGCAATGCGCCGCGCGGCGCGGAGAAATGTAGTGCACTTGATTATCACGGACGCCCGGCTGGCGCGAAGCCGGGCCATACACCTGACAGGGACACGGCTCATGGCGGCAGGCTTGCTGGTCTCGTTCACCATCATGCTGGTCGCGGCCATGCTCTACCACTGGGTCTTTCTCAAAGGCGCGCGCGAAGGCTGGCCCATCGTCGGGTCGCTGGTCAAGCTGGTGGCCAAGGACGAAATGGAAGAGCGCGACCGCTTCATGCGCGCCAACCTCGACGCCATGGCGCGCAAGGTCGGCGAGATGCAGGCGCGCGTCATGCAGCTGGAATCGCTGGGCGAGCGGGTGCTGGGACTGGCGGGCATGCCGGCGTCGGAACTGTCGCGGCCGCCGGGGCAGGGCGGTGCGCTGGTGTCGGGTCACCCCATGGACATGCAGGAACTGGAGCGCACGCTGGATGACCTGGCCCAGCTCACGGACCGCCGGGTGGATCTGATGACGGTGGTGGAATCGCGGCTGTTCGACCAGCACATCCGAAAGCACATGGTGCCGACGCAGGCGCCGGTGCTGGGCAAGCTCCCCGGCTCGGCGTTCGGCTGGCGCATCGACCCCATCACGGGCCACTCCGCCCTGCACACGGGATTGGACTTCCAGGCGGACACGGGCACGCCCATCCTCGCGGCAGCCGGGGGCGTGGTGGTCGCGCAGGAGTACCACCCCGCCTACGGCAACATGATCGAGGTGGACCACGGCAATCAGCTGGTCACCCGCTATGCGCATGCCTCCAAAACGATGGTCAAGCGCGGCGACCTCGTGCGCCGCGGCCAGAAGATCGCCGAGGTCGGCACGACGGGCCGCTCCACCGGCCCCCACCTGCATTTCGAGGTGCTGGTGCAGGGCGTTCCGCAGGATCCGCAAAAATTCCTGATGGCCGGAGCCCATGCCCCCTCCACCCGCGTGGCCAGTGCCGGACCGCCCCAAAAGGCCGATGGCCAGCCCGTCACCCCGCGCAGGTAAAATCCGCGGTCCGGACCTGCCGACCCGGGTTGCGCAACTTGCAACCCGAGAACGCAGCCCCACCTGAACTCACTTCTTCTTTAGGGATTCTGGTCGCGCCGTACGCCTTCGGGCACGCGGCGCGGTCCTGCTCGCATGGCCACCAATTTCCTCACCAAATTATTCGGCAGCCGCAATGACCGGCTCCTCAAGCAATACCGCAAGACGGTGGCCCGCATCAATGCGATGGAGCCCGACTACGAAAAGCTGAGTGACGAGGCGCTGCGCGCCAAGACCGCCGAGTTCAAGGAACGCGTCTCCAAAGGCGAATCGCTGGACGATCTGCTGCCAGAGGCTTTCGCCGTGGTGCGCGAAGGCTCCAAGCGCATCATGAAAATGCGCCACTTCGACGTGCAGTTGCTGGGCGGCATGGCGCTGCATTACGGCAAGATTTCGGAAATGCGAACCGGCGAAGGCAAGACGCTCACCGCCACGCTGCCGGTCTACCTGAATGCGCTGTCCGGCGACGGCGTGCACGTGGTGACGGTCAACGACTACCTCGCCAACCGCGATGCGCAGTGGATGGGGCGCCTGTACAACTTCCTGGGCCTGACCGTCGGCATCAACCTGCCGCAGGCCCCGCGCGAGGAAAAGCAGGCCGCCTACCAGGCCGACATCACCTACGGCACCAACAACGAGTACGGCTTCGACTACCTGCGCGACAACATGGTGTACGAGTCGCGCGACCGGGTGCAGCGCGGGCTGAATTTCGCCATCGTCGATGAAGTGGACTCGATCCTGATCGACGAGGCGCGCACGCCGCTCATCATCAGCGGCCAGGCCGAAGACCACACGGCGATGTACATCGCCATGAACGAGGTGGTGCCGCTGCTGGTGCGCCAAGAGGGTGAGGCCGATCCGCGCACCGGCGAGGGCGTCACCAAGCCGGGCGATTTCACGCTCGACGAAAAGACGCACCAGGTGTTCCTCACCGAGCAGGGCCACGAAACCGCAGAGCGCGTGCTGGCCAGCCGCGGCTTGATCGCCGAAGGCGCATCGCTCTACGACCCGGCCAACATCACGCTCATGCACCACCTGTATGCGGCGCTGCGGGCCAACCACCTCTACCACCGCGACCAGCACTATGTGGTGCAGGAAGGCGAGATCGTCATCGTGGACGAGTTCACCGGCCGCCTCATGTCGGGCCGCCGCTGGAGCGAAGGCCTGCACCAGGCCGTCGAGGCCAAGGAAGGCGTGGGCATCCAGGCCGAGAACCAGACGCTGGCATCCATCACGTTCCAGAACTATTTCCGCCTGTACAAGAAGCTGGCGGGCATGACCGGCACGGCCGACACCGAGGCCTATGAATTCCAGGAAATCTACGGCCTGGAAACCGTGGTGATTCCTCCGAACCGCCCGAGCAAGCGCAACGACCAGCTGGACCGCGTGTACAAGACCACGCGCGAAAAGTACGAAGCGGCGATCAAGGACATCCGCGAGTGCCATGAGCGCGGCCAGCCCGTGCTGGTGGGCACCACGTCGATCGAGAACTCCGAAATCATCGACCAGCTGCTGCAAAAGGAAAACCTGCCGCACCAGGTGCTGAACGCCAAGCAGCATGCCCGCGAGGCCGACATCGTGGCCCAGGCCGGTCGTGCCGGCATGATCACGATCGCGACCAACATGGCAGGCCGCGGCACCGACATCGTGCTGGGCGGCAACATCGAAAAGGCGCTGGCCGCCATCGAGAGCGACGAGTCGCTCGACGAGGCGACCAAGGAAAGCCGCGTGGCCGAGGTGCGCGCGCAGTGGACGCGCGACCACGAGAAGATCAAGGAGCTGGGTGGCCTGCGCATCATTGCGACCGAGCGCCACGAGTCCCGCCGCATCGACAACCAGTTGCGTGGCCGCTCGGGCCGCCAGGGCGACCCTGGCTCTTCGCGGTTCTACCTGAGCCTGGACGATTCGCTGATGCGCATCTTCGCCGGCGACCGCGTGAAGGCGATCATGGACCGCCTCAAGATGCCCGATGGCGAGGCCATCGAGGCGGGCATCGTCACGCGCAGCATCGAGTCGGCGCAGCGCAAGGTCGAGGCGCGCAACTTCGATGTCCGCAAGCAACTGCTGGAATACGACGACGTTTCCAACGACCAGCGCAAGGTGATCTACCAGCAGCGCAACGAGATCCTGGACGCGACCGACCTGTCCGGCCTGATCGCCAACATGCAGGAAGACTGCCTGACCGATCTGGTGCGCCAGTACGTGCCGGCCGAATCGGTCGAGGAGCAGTGGGACTTGCAGGCGCTCGAGAAGTCGCTGGCCGAGGATTGGCAGATCCAGTTGCCGCTGAAGCAGGAAGTGGACAGCGCGCACGCCATCACCGACGACGAGATCCTGGAAAAGGTGCTCACCGCAGGCAAGGCCGCCTTCCAGGCCAAGCTGGAGCTGGTGGGCCAGGAGAATTTCAACCAGTTCGAACGCGCGGTGCTGCTGCAGAGCTTCGACTCCAACTGGCGCGACCACCTGGCGGCCCTCGATTACCTGCGCCAGGGCATCCACCTGCGCGGCTACGCGCAAAAGCAGCCCAAGCAGGAATACAAGCGCGAGGCGTTCGAGCTGTTCCGCCAACTGATCGATCAGGTCAAGAACGAAGTCACCAAGATCCTGATGACGGTGCAGGTGCAGTCGCCTGCCCAGTTGGACGAGGCTGCCGAGGCCCTGGAGAGCCGTGCCGAGAAGATCGCCAACGTGACCTACACCGCCCCCACCGAAACCGGTGAGGTGGAGGTCCGCTCCGAGGCGGCCATGGCCGCCATGGCGGCCGGTGCGCTCGCGGGCGAAGTGCCCCGTGTCGGCCGCAACGACCCATGCCCTTGCGGCAGCGGCAAGAAGTACAAGAGCTGCCACGGCCGTCTGGACTGACCATGCGGCACCGCCCTGATCGCGGGGCGGGATGCCTGTGCCCCGGGCGCGCAGGGATGGGGCGCGGCGGGCTGCAGCAGTGGGGGCTTCGTCTTCGGCTTGTCACGGGCCGCTGCTAGGCTGTTTCGCGTCACAGGGAGAAGGGCGCAAGGATGATCGACAAGCGGTTTTTCCCGCGGCAGGTGGTGCAGGCCACCGGCAACCGATGGGATTGGGCCCTGCTACCCCTGGTGCTGGCCGTGCTTTTCGCGCTGGCCTGGGGCGGCTCGCAGATGGCGCGGCCCTACCAGGTGGGCGACGTGCTGCCGCTGTCGCTCGATCCGTGGATGCTGCCCTACTATCTGCTGCGCACCACGCTGCGCATGTTCATCGCGCTGGGCGCATCGCTGGTGTTTGCCTGCCTCTTCGCGGCGCTGGCGGCCAAGTACCGCATGGCGGAGCGGGTGATGGTGCCGCTCTTGGACATCCTGCAGTCCATTCCGATCCTGGGCTTCCTGTCGATCACGGTGACGGGGTTCATCGCGCTGTTCCCGGGCAACCTCTTCGGCGTCGAGTGCGCGGCGATCTTCGCCATCTTCACCTCGCAGGCCTGGAACATGGCCTTCAGCCTGTACCAGTCCATGCGCACGGTGCCGGCCGAACTGCGCGAAGCCGCTGCGGTGTTCCAGCTGTCGGGCTGGCAGCGCTTCTGGCGGCTGGAGCTGCCCTTCGCCATGCCAGGGTTGCTGTGGAACATGATGATGTCCATGTCCGGCGGCTGGTTCTTCGTGGTGGCGTCGGAGGCGATCTCGGTATCGCACCAGGACATCAAGCTGCCGGGCGTGGGCTCGTACATCGCCCTGGCCATCGAGGCGCGCGACCTGGGCGCGATCGGCTGGGCGATCGTGGGCATGCTGGTGGGGATCGTGCTGTACGACCAGCTGTTCTTTCGCCCGCTCATTGCCTGGGCCGACAAATTCCGGTTCGAGGAGGGCGGCAGCGAAGCCCAGCCGACCTCCTGGCTGCTGTCCTGGATGCGCCGCACGTCGCAGCTCAAGCGGGTGGTGGCGCTGTTCGTGGTGCCGCTGGAGTGGTCGCTCACGCGGCTGCGTCGGCGCCACGATGGCACCTCGATCCGTGCACGCCCCTCCGTGCCCCATCCCGCCCTGACGCGCGCGGGCGATGCCTTGCTGGCGGCGGCGGTGATGTTGGCGGTGATCTGGCTCGTGCGCTTCATCCACAGCGAGGTGGGCTGGCACGAGGTGGGCCATGTCTTCGTGCTCGGCACGTACACGCTGGTGCGCGTGGTCGTGCTGATCCTGCTGGCGGCGGTGGTCTGGGTGCCGGTGGGCGTCTGGATCGGCATGAATCCGCGCTGGGCGGGCCGGCTGCAGGCCGTGGCGCAGTTTCTGGCGGCCTTTCCGGCGAACCTGATGTTCCCGCTGGCCGTGGTGCTGATCGTGCGCTGGCACCTCGATCCGAACCTCTGGCTGGCGCCGCTGATGGTGCTTGGCACGCAGTGGTATCTGCTCTTCAACGTGATCGCCGGGGCTTCCAGCGTGCCGTCGGAGTTGCGCTATGCCGCGCAGAACCTGGGGCTGTCGGGCTGGCTGCGCTGGAAGCGCTATCTGCTGCCGGCGGTGTTCCCCAGCTTCGTCACCGGTGCGATCACGGCCAGCGGCGGCTCGTGGAACGCGAGCATCGTGGCCGAGTACGTGACCTGGGGCGACACCACGCTGCAGGCCGATGGCCTGGGCAGCTACATCGCCCACATGACGGCGATCGGCGACTTTCCCCGCATCGCGCTGGGCATCGGCGTGATGTGTGTCTTCGTCATGGGCATGAACCATTTCGTGTGGCGGCGCCTCTACGCGATGGCCGAAAACCGCATGCACTCCTGACGCCTGGAACCGAACCCATGGAAACCTCTCCCATGTCCCCCATCGCCGAGCTGGCCCAGGTCGGCAAGTCTTTTCGCTCCAGCGACGGCACCGCACGTTCGGTGCTGGAGGGGGTCGATCTTGTGCTGCAGGAGGGCGAGATCGTCGCGTTGCTCGGGCAGTCGGGGTCGGGCAAGTCCACGCTGCTGCGCATCCTGGCGGGCCTAGTTCCGGTGGATGCCGGCGATGTTCGCTACCGGGGCCAGCCGCTGTACGGCCCGGCGCGCGGCATCGCCATGGTGTTCCAGTCGTTCGCGCTCTTTCCGTGGCTCACGGTGCAGCAGAACGTGGAGCTGGGCCTGGAGGCCCGGGGTGTCGCCCCCGCCGAACGATCACGGCGGGCCGCCGCCGCCATCGAGCTGATCGGGCTGTCCGGGTTCGAAGGCGCTTTGCCCCGCGAACTGTCGGGCGGCATGCGCCAGCGCGTGGGCATTGCGCGCGCGCTGGTGGTGGAGCCCGAGGTGCTGCTGATGGACGAGGCCTTTTCGGCCCTCGATGTACTGACGGGCGAACGGTTGCGCGACGACATTCTGGAGCTGTGGGGCAGCGGCAGCATGCCCACGCGCGCCATGCTCATCGTGTCGCACAACATCGAGGAGGCCGTGCTCATGGCCGACCGGGTTCTGATTTTCGCCAGCAACCCGGGCCGCGTGCGGGCCGAGCTGCCGATCCAGCTGCCTCGACCGCGCCACCCCGACAGCCCCGAGGTGCGGGCCCTCATCGACGAGGTCTACGGGCTCATGACGGCACGCCAGCCGGGCGCGGGCCGCCCGGCCGCCGAGCCGTCCCGCAGGCCCCTGGCCGACCAGTTGCCGCCCGCCGATGTCGGGCGGATGGAGGGGCTGCTCGAGCGGCTGTCCGAGGCGCCTTTCGACGGCCGGGCCGACCTGCCGCGCATGGCCGAAGACGCGGAACTGGCCGACGACGAACTGCTGGTTCTGGCCCAGGCGCTGGCCCTGCTGGGGTTTGCGCAGCTGGCCGACGGCGACCTGCACCTGACCGCGCTGGGCCAGCGCTACGTGCAGGCGCCCAACATCGTGCGGCAGACCCTGTTCGGCCAGCAGCTGCTCGCGCATGTTCCGCTGGCAGCCCACATGCGTCACAGCCTGGAGCAAGACCCTGCGGGCGAGCTGCCGGAAAAGCCGTTCCTGCGCCTGCTGCACGAAAGCCTGGACGAGGCCCAGGCCGAACAGGTGCTGCGCACGGTCATCGAATGGGGCCGCTATGGCGAAGTGTTCGAATACGATTTCCACACCGGACTGATCCACCTGCCCGATGGCGATGCCAGCCAGGCCGCTCCAAAAGCCACGCCCTAGAATCGGCAGTTTTCGCCGTTGACCTTCCTTCTTCTTTCCCCCTTACCCGCCGAGACCCACTGCCATGCCCGTGAACCTGATTGCGCCGAATCCCGCTGACCTGCATCCCGTGCCCGGCGTGCGCCTGGGCGTGGCCATGGCTGGGGTGCGCAAGGCCAATCGCCGCGACCTCACGGTGCTGCTGATCGACGAAGGCGCGACCGTGGCCGGCGTGTTCACGCAGAACCGCTTCTGCGCGGCCCCCGTGCAGGTCTGCCGCGAGCACTTGGCGGGCGGCCAAGCCATCCGCGCCATCGTGGTCAATACCGGCAATGCCAATGCGGGCACGGGCGCCGAGGGCCTGGCACGCGCACGGTCCACCTGCCAGGCTGCGGCCGGCTTGCTGGGCCTGTCGCCTTCGCAGGTGCTGCCGTTTTCCACCGGGGTGATCATGGAGCCGCTGCCCGTCGACCGCATCGAAGCCGGCCTGCCCGCTGCCATCGCGGACGCGCAGCCCGGCCATTGGGCGCAGGCGGCCGAAGGCATCATGACCACCGATACGCTGCCCAAGGCCTTCAGCCGGCAGGTGCAGATCGGCGGCGCCACCGTGACGGTGACGGGCATCAGCAAGGGCGCGGGCATGATCCGCCCCAACATGGCCACGATGCTGGGCTTTCTGGCCACGGATGCGCGCATCGAACCCGCACTGCTGCAGCCGTTGCTGCGCGAACTGGCCGACCGTTCGTTCAACCGGGTGACGATCGACGGCGACACCTCCACCAACGATTCGTTCGTGGCCATCGCCACTCAGCAGGCCGCGCATGCGCCCATCGTGTCGCTGGACAGCGCCGAGGGCCAGGCGCTCAAGGCCGCGATGCTGGACGTCGCGCAGAAGCTGGCACAGGCCATCGTGCGCGACGGCGAGGGCGCCACGAAGTTCATCACCGTCCGCGTCGAGGGCGGCAATACGGCGGAAGAATGCCAACTGGTGGCGTACGCCATCGCGCATTCGCCGCTCGTCAAGACGGCATTCTTCGCCAGCGACCCCAATCTGGGCCGCATCCTGGCGGCGGTGGGCTATGCCGGCATCGCCGATCTCGACCAGACCCTCATCGAGCTGCACCTGGACGATGTGCATGTGGTGACGAAGGGCGGACGCAACCCCAGCTACCGCGAGGAAGACGGCCAGCGCGTGATGAAGCAAAGCGAGATCACCGTGCGCGTGGGCCTCGGCCGTGGCGATGCCGCGGAAACGGTGTGGACCTGCGATTTCAGCCACGAGTACGTGACGATCAACGCCGACTACCGTTCCTGAATCCGGGCTTCCTGCAGCGCTTATGACCGCCACCTTCGAACACCTGATGCTCCGTGCGGAGCAATTGATCTCCCGCATCGAATCGGTACTGCCCCAGGCCCTGACCGCACCGGATTGGTCCCGTGCCATCGCGTGGCGCTATCGCAAGCGCAGCGGCGGCCACGGTGCGCTGGAGCCCGTGCGCCACGTGGGGGGCATGCGTCTGGACGATCTGAAGGAAATCGACGCCCAGAAAGAAAAGATCCAGCGCAACACCCAGCAGTTCGTGGAAGGCCGGCCGGCCAACAACGTGCTGCTAACGGGCGCCCGCGGGACGGGCAAGTCCTCCCTCATCAAGGCGTGCCTCAATACCTATGCGCCTCAGGGGCTGCGCCTGATCGAGGTGGACAAGGCCGATCTGACGGACCTGCCCGACATCGTGGAGATCGTGGCGGATCGGCCCGAGAAATTCATCGTCTACTGCGATGACCTGAGCTTTGAAGAGGGCGAGCCGGGGTACAAGGCGCTGAAGTCGATCCTCGACGGATCGGTGGCGGCTTCCACGCCCAATGTGCTGGTGTATGCCACCAGCAACCGCCGCCACCTGCTACCCGAGTACCACAAGGAAAACCTGTCCTATACCCACACGGAAGATGGTGAGGTGCACCCGGGCGAGGTGGTGGAAGAAAAGATCTCGCTGTCCGAACGGTTCGGCCTGTGGGTCAGCTTCTACCCTTTTAGCCAGGACGAATACCTGGCCATCGTGGCGCAGTGGCTTTCCTTCCTGGGTGTCGCGGATGCGGAGATTGCCGCAGCGCGCCCCCAGGCGCTGGTCTGGGCACTGGAGCGCGGATCGCGCAGCGGCCGGGTCGCCTACCAGTTCGCGCGGGACTATGCGGGGCGCCAGCATGGCTGATCCCGTGGCCCCTGTCGACGCCAGAACGCACACCGAAGTGGCGGTCGGCATCCTGCTGCGTGCGGATGGCGCCATGCTGCTGTCCACCCGGCCTGCGGGCAAGCCTTACGCCGGGTACTGGGAGTTCCCTGGCGGCAAGCTGGAGGCCGGGGAGACCGTGGAAAAGGCCTTGCGGCGCGAGTTGATCGAGGAGCTGGGCGTCACCATCGGTGCGGCATCCGTCTGGAAGGTGACGGAGCACGACTATCCCCACGCGCTGGTTCGCTTGCACTGGTGCAAGGTGTGGGAATGGCAGGGCGACTTCGAAATGCGGGAGGGCCAGACCATGGCCTGGCAGCAGTGGCCCCTGCAGGTCTCGCCCGTACTGCCGGGCGCTTATCCCGTACTGGAGTGGCTGGCCCAGGAGAGGGGAGCAACCTTTGACCCTTCCACGATCAATCAGCTATAAAAATAATAGCTAAACGCCCTAGAAACATATGCCCTGGGGGCTATTTTTCCCAGGCGCCCGGCGGAATGTGCGGAAGCCCGTCGCCCAGGTCGGGGTCTTGGGTCGGCGGTTCGGTAGGCACGCGGAATTCTTCGCTCGCCCAGGCCCCCAGGTCGATCTGCTTGCAGCGTTCGCTGCAAAACGGTCGGAAGGGATTGCTGGGGCCGTAGAGGCTTTCGCCACGGCAGGCCGGGCACGTCACGTACTTGGCGTTGGAGGGGGCCGGTGAACGCGGCTGAGAACGGCTCATGGTCAACGGGCGCTCAGGCGCACAAGGTCAGTTCGAACGCGGCATCTTCGTTGGCAGCATGCAGCTTGCCGTCGTCATGCTGGCGCATCAGCCGCACGGAGACGATCAGGCGGTTGCCGCTGATCTCCGGGATCAGGTCCAGGGAAGGATCGATGCGAAGGCGCAGCAGTTGGAAGGTGCGGCCCTGGGGCAGGGTCTGCTGGAACTGCCCATGGTCCGCGGCCACCTTCTGGGGCACGCCCGAATCACGCAGCAGCTTCAGGAGGACGTACAACGACTCCGCCAGGGGGGCGAGGGTGGTCGCCCAGGCTTCCAGATCCTGCTGGCGCTGCTGGGGGGCATGGTGCTGCCAGGCGTAGTAGGCCGGCAGATCGAAGCCGCAGGTTCCCCCGGGAATGCCCACCCGGCTGCGGATGCTCATCAGCCAGTCGTTTTCCGCCAGGGCCTGGCCTGCCTTGCCCGTCTGCGCATTCAACCCGGCAAAGCACCGATCGAGCTGCGCGATGATGCCGTCCAGAACCGCTTCGGAAATCGAAGGGTTGCCCCGATAGCCATCCAGCTGGTGCTTCTGCTTTTCCAGATCCTTGAGCACATCCGACTTGAGATCGGCGCGCGCCGCGACATCCATGATTTCGAAGACCGTCACCAGTGCGTAGTGGTGGTCCAGGGGATGCTGGCGCGGAATCAACTCACCCAGGCGGCGAAACAGCTGCTCGAGCCGCAGGTAGGTTCTCAGTCGTTCGTTGAAGGGATATTCGTAAAGGATCACGCTGCAGGGTTCCTGGGGCACACGGCTGGCGCTGCCAGCTTCGCGCGTCCGTATATGCCGGGCATCATAGCCCGAACCGCTGGGCGATCTGAAGGACATCAGCTCGCAACCCTTGCAGCGAGATTCCGTCGTTGTAGACCACCAGGTCCGCTGCCGCCCGCCGGATCGCGCGGGGGGCTTGGGACGCCATGATGCCTTCGATCGTCTCGCGCGCCAGGGCGCTGCGCTGCTGCACCCGCGAGATCTGGGTTTCGGCGGTGCAGTCCACCACGAGAATCTGGTCCAGCTGTTGCGCCCAGCGGGCAGACTCGACCAGCAGCGGGATGTCGAAGACGATCAGGGCCGCACCGCTTTGCACGGCGCGCGAAGCGGCTTCCTGCGTTGCCAGGGCCACCAGCGGGTGGACGATGCGCTCCAGGCGCTGACGCGCCGCCGGGTCCGTGAACACGCGTTCCCGCATGCGGTCGCGGTCCATCGCGCCGTGCGCATCGATCAAGGCGTCGCCGAACGCGTCGCGGATGGGTCCGATGGCGGCCCCCCCTGGGGCCGTCACCTGGCGCGAAAGCCGATCGGCGTCGATGAGTGCGGCGCCGTGTTCCGCCAGCATTTGGCCCACCGTGCTTTTCCCGCTGCCGATGCCGCCGGTCAACCCCAGACGGAGAGCGGTCCGCGATCCGGTCGCCATGGGCTCAAAGCCCCAGGCTGCGCAATAGCCCCTGCAGGATCGTTTCCGGCCCGAACACCATGGCTGCGAGCCCCGAGCCGACCAGGAACGGACCGAAAGGGACGTATCCGCCTTCGCGCAACTGGCTGGCGAATTTCATGCCGATGCCAATGAACGCTCCGATGACGGACGCAATGAGAATGATGGGCACCAGCGCCGGCCAGCCGAACCAGGCCCCGAGCGCTGCAAAGAGCTTGAAGTCGCCATGGCCCATGCCTTCCTTGCCTGTCGCGAGCTTGAAGGCCCAATACACCGTCCACAGGGACAGGTAGCCTCCCACGGCCCCCATGACCGCGCTGAACAGCGGAACGGTGGTCCACTGCATCGCGGAGGCGATGAGACCCGCCCAGAGCAAGGGCAGCGTGATGTCATCGGGCAGCAGCGTGGTGTCCCAGTCGATGAACGCCAGAGCGATCAGCGCAGCGGCGAATCCACACCAGGCCACTGCGGTGAGCGTCGTGCCCCAATGCCAGCCGCAAAAGAAGAAAAGGCCGCCCGTGGCCAGTTCGACCAGGGGATATCGGGGACTGATCCGCACTTTGCAGGCGGAGCACCGTCCGCGAAGCCACAGATAGCTCAGGACCGGGATGTTTTCATACCACTGCACCGCATGCCCGCAGGCAGGGCACCGCGACGCCGGTGTCCAGAGGTTGAAGGATTCCACCGGCGCCGCGGGCGCCTCCGTGGAGGCCGCATCCTTGTTCGCCATGGCGGCAAAGTCAGCGCATTCTGCAGCCCACTGCTGCTCCATCATCTTCGGCAAGCGATGGATCACGACATTCAGGAAGCTACCGATGAGCAGACCCAAAATGCCGAGTACCGAAGCGTCTCCCCAAGGTCCCAGTTCCATCAGACGACTTGGCCCAGTTTGAAGATCGGCAGATACATCGAAACCACGATGCCCCCAATGATGGTGCCCAGGAACACGATGATGATGGGCTCCATCAGGCTGGACAGCCCCGCGACCATTTCATCCACTTCGGCCTCATAGAAGTCTGCGGCTTTACCCAGCATGTGGTCGATGGAGCCGGATTCTTCGCCAATGGCGCACATCTGGATCACCATGGAAGGGAACACGTTGGCATTGCCCATGGCAGCCGTCAAGCTCGTCCCTGTGGAGACTTCCTGCTGAATTCTTTCCGTCGCAAGGGCATACACGGAATTGCCGGAAGCGCCGCCCACCGAATCCAAGGCTTCAACCAGGGGAACCCCTGCGGCGAACATGGTGGACAGCGTTCGGGTCCAGCGAGCAACGCATGATTTATCGATCAGGGACCCGAACACCGGAAGCCGCAGCAACAGACGGTCCATGAACATCTGTACTTTTTCGCTGCGGCGCCACGCCTGCATGAAGAAATAAAATCCGCCGCCCAATACGCCAAAAATCAGCCACCACCATTTGACGAATACCTCGCTCATGGCCATCACGAGGAGCGTAGGTGCCGGCAGTTCAGCGCCGAAGGAGGTAAATACTTCCTTGAATGCTGGGATCACAAAGATCATGATCACCGTGACCACGACGAATGCAACGATCACCACCGAAATGGGGTACATCAATGCCGATTTGATCTTCGATTTGATGGCCTCGGTCTTTTCCATGTACATGGCAAGCCGGTCCAGCAGCGCCTCCAAGATACCCGCGGCCTCGCCGGCTTCGACGAGGTTGCAATAAAGGCTGTCGAAGTACATCGGGTACTTGCGGAAGGCTGCATTCAGCGACGTCCCGGTTTCCACGTCACTGCGAATGTCGTTGAGCAATTTGGTGACGCTGGCATTGGTATTGCCCCGGCCCACGATATCGAAGGATTGCAACAGCGGCACGCCAGCCTTCATCATGGTGGCCATCTGGCGCGTGAACAATGCGATGTCCTTGGGCTTGATCTTCTTGCCCGAACGCATGCGCCGCTTCTTGATCTTGGTAGGCAGCACACCCTGTCTGCGCAAGGTCGCCTGGACCTGGTTTTCACCTACGGCGCGCACTTCCCCGCGGACAATCTTTCCACTGCGATCCTTGCCCTCCCATTCAAAGACGAAGTCCTTGATATCCCTCGATGCGGCGGTTGCCATAATGATCCTCGCGATTGGCGCTATTCGTTGGTGACGGCCAGCACCTCTTCGAGAGAGGTCAGCCCCATCTTGGCTTTATAAAGGCCTGCTTCGCGCAAGGAGCGGACCCCCTCCGCCTTGGCCTGCTTGGCGATTTCCAAGGCGCTTCCATCGCGCAAAATAATGCGTTGAATTTCTTCGGAAATCGGCATGACTTGGTAGATGCCCAGCCGCCCCTTGTAGCCATTGTTGCAAGCGGAACAACCGACGGGACGATAGGTCACCCAGGTGCCATCGATTTCATCCTCTTTATAGCCTGCCTCGAGCAGGGTTTCATGTGGAATATCGGCGGGCGCTTTGCAGACCGGGCACAAACGGCGAGCCAGGCGCTGGGCCGTTATCAGAATGACGCTGGACGCAATATTGAATGGCGCAATTCCCATATTGCGCATCCGGGTGAGCGTGGTCGGAGCATCGTTGGTGTGGAGTGTGGACAGCACCAAGTGGCCCGTCTGTGCTGCCTTGATGGAAATATCCGCCGTTTCAAGATCGCGAATTTCGCCGACCATGATGATGTCAGGATCTTGACGCAGAAACGACTTGAGGGCGGTGGCAAAGGTCAGCCCCGCTTTCTCATTGACGTTCACCTGATTGACACCAGGCAAATTGATTTCCGAGGGGTCCTCCGCGGTCGCGATATTAACGCCTGCTTTATTCAACAAGTTCAGGCAGGTGTACAAGGAAACGGTTTTCCCTGAACCCGTTGGCCCGGTCACCAAAATCATGCCGTAAGGCCGGCCGATGGCATGCATCAGCCGTTCTTTTTCTTCCGGCTCGTAACCCAGCGCATCGATTCCCAGCTTGGCGCTGCTGGGATCCAAAATCCGGATCACGATCTTTTCGCCAAAGAGCGTAGGCAGCGTGCTCACCCGAAAGTCGATGACCCGGTCCGGGCCGACTTTGAGCTTCATGCGGCCATCTTGTGGGACACGCTTTTCCGAAATGTCCAATCTGGAAATGACTTTGATTCGGGACGCCAGTTTGTCCTTGATGGCAATGGGGGGCGAAGCGATTTCTCGCAATTCGCCATCGATGCGAAAACGCACCCGGTACTGGTGCTCGTAAGGTTCGAAATGCAAATCGGACGCACGCATATTGAACGCGTCCAAAAGCATCTTGTGAAGGAACTTGACGATTGGCGCATCTTCAACGTCGTTGGCGCTGTCCGAGTTTTCGGGGGCTTCTTCGACCTTGACATCGTCGAATTCGAAATCTCCCCCGCCCGACAGGCTTTCCATCGACTCGCTGACCGACTTGGTATTGGCCTCGATCAGCTTGATGAGCTTGTCGTATTCCGCAATGATCCAGTCCACCCCCATCTGGGTCGTGAATTTGATCTTTTCCGCTGCCTCTTGGTCGGTGGGGTCTGCGGTGGCCACGATCAGCCGGTTGTTGCGCTTGCTCAGGGCCACAACACGATAGGCGATGCAGATCTTCGGATCCAGGAGATCTTTGGGAATCCGAAGGGGATCGATGGCTTCCAGATCCAGCAAGGGCGCACCGAATACGGCAGAAACCGTGTGCGCCAGATCGGCAGAGGAAACAGCCCCCGACCCGGTCAACTCGGCAATGAAGCTTGTTTTGCCGACTTGTGACTTGCGAAAGATATCTTCGGCTGATTTTTGACTCAGCTTGCCGGCTGACATCAATGCCCGGCCTAAACCTGGCAGGGCAATTGCGGCGCCTTCTTTGGGTGCGGTATCAACGGCCATGTAACCAGCAGAATCAATGTGGATGGAAAGGAAACCATCCTAACATCGTGCGGATGTTCGGGCCATGGGATCAACGGGATAGAGTGCGGCGAAACCACGAAGGTGTAACAACGTGGTCGGGGTGAGAGGATTCGAACCTCCGGCCTCTACGTCCCGAACGTAGCGCTCTGCCAGGCTAAGCTACACCCCGATGTGTTGTTTTCAAGGCAATTACAGGCGCCGCTCCAGCAATTGCGAGGCCAATTCTAGCAAACCTTCCGTGTAGCGATTGGAGGGCAATTGCCTTGCGGCATCGACTGCCTGCTGTGCTTGGGCCGCAGCGGCAAGTCGAGTTGCTTCCAGGGCCCCGGTACTCTTCACAATTTGCACGATGGCTGGGAGTTCTTCCACCGCGCCCGTCTGTATGGCGTTTTCTATCAGGCGCCGCTGGTCCTGGGTGCCGCGCTGTATGGCAATGATCAGGGGCAGGGTCACTTTGCCCTCCCGAAGATCATCTCCCAGATTTTTCCCCATCTCTGAAGAGTCGCCGTCGTAGTCGAGCACATCGTCAATGACCTGGAATGCGGTGCCGAGCGCCTGACCGTAATCTGCGCAGGCTTTCTCAAGATCCGGTGAACTGCGAGCCAGAATCGCTGCCAGCCGGGCGCTTGCTTCGAAGAGTTTGGCCGTCTTCGACCGGATGACCTCCAGATAGCCCTGCTCATCCAGCGATGCGTCATGGGTGTTCATGAGCTGCTGCACTTCCCCTTCGGCGATGACATTGGTGGCCTCTGAAAGAATCTGCATCACGCGCATGTCATCCGCATCGACCATCATCTGGAAGGCACGCGAGTGCAGGAAATCGCCGACCAGCACGCTTGCCGGATTGCCGAAGTTCTCGTTGGCTGTTGGGCGCCCTCGCCGCAGCGTGGACTCATCCACCACATCATCGTGCAGCAAGGTCGCGGTATGGATGAACTCCACCACCGCTGCAAGATTGAAGCGCTGAAGTCCCTTGTAACCGAGCGCTCCGCACATCAGCAAAAGCAAGGCTGGACGCAGGCGCTTGCCACCTGCGGAAATGATGTAGCGGGCAATGTCTCCCACAAGAGAGACTGACGAATTCAGCCGGGCGGCAATGACTTTGTCCACCTCGTGCATGTCGTCGGCGATCAAGGCGAGGGTTGCTGAAGTGCTGGAGGTGGTGGTGGACAAGATGAGCGTGTGCAGCGACGAAAAATGGATTATAGGAATCGCTTTGTACCGACTCGGGTGCTCCTGGCTTGCCCACCACAAAAGACGACTTTTCCGGTTGCGGCCTGGTCGGACGCGGCCGGCTGGCTAAAAAGGTTGCCTCGTGCTATAGTCGTCGGCTCTGCGGAAATTCGTCCGCAGAACTCCATTCAAAGAGGTTCACATGTACGCGGTCATAAAAACCGGCGGCAAGCAGTATCGCGTTGCTTCCGGCGAAAAAATTAAAGTAGAACAGATTGCTGCGGACGTAGGCCAGGAAATTGTGATCGACCAGGTTCTGGCCGTCGGAAACGGCGCTGAAATCAAGGTTGGCACCCCCCTGGTGTCCGGCGCAACCGTCACGGCAACCGTCGTGGCGCACGGCAAGCACGACAAAGTGCACATCTTCAAGATGCGCCGTCGCAAGCACTATCAGAAACGCCAAGGCCATCGCCAGCAGTTCACCGAACTGCAAATCGGTGCGATCGCCGGTTAAAAGGAGCTGATGTCATGGCACAGAAAAAAGGCGGCGGCTCTACGCGAAACGGGCGCGATTCCAAGCCCAAGATGCTCGGTGTGAAGGCTTTCGGCGGCGAATTGATCAGCGCGGGCTCGATCATCGTTCGCCAGCGCGGTACGCGTTTCCACCCCGGCACTAACGTCGGTGTGGGCAAGGACCACACGCTGTTTGCACTGGTCGATGGCCACGTGTCCTTCGGCACCAAGGGCGCACTGTCCAAGCACACCGTCAATGTGACGCCGGCCTGACGCCTGCCACTTGATGCTTTCGAAGCCCCGACCTGTCGGGGCTTTGTCGTTTTGGAAGTGTTGGCTGCCGGATGAATCGGCATCGCGTCGCTTTCCGAACCCTGTTTTGTAAACTGGATCCCCATGAAGTTCGTCGACGAAGCCTTTATCGACATTGCTGCCGGCGACGGCGGCAATGGTTGTGTGTCGTTCCGGCACGAAAAGTACAAGGAGTTCGGCGGTCCCAATGGGGGCGACGGCGGCCGGGGCGGGCATGTCTTTGCCGTGGCCGATCCGAATCTGAATACGCTGGTGGATTTCCGCTATTCCCGCCGCCACGAGGCCAAGCGCGGCGAGCACGGCATGGGCTCCGACATGTTCGGCGCCGCTGGCGATGACATCACGTTGAAAATGCCAGTGGGCACCATCATCACCGATGCCGAGACGGGCGAAGTGCTGTATGAACTGTTGGTGCCGGGCGAGGTGATTACCATCGCCAAGGGCGGCGATGGCGGTTTTGGCAACATGCGGTTCAAAAGCGCCATCAACCGTGCGCCGCGCCAGAAAACACCAGGATGGCCTGGCGAGAAAAAAAATCTCAAGCTGGAGTTGAAGGTGCTTGCCGATGTCGGCCTGCTGGGCATGCCCAACGCCGGCAAATCCACCTTGATCGCTGCCATTTCCAATGCGCGGCCCAAGATCGCCGACTACCCCTTCACGACGTTGCACCCCAATCTGGGCGTGGTTCGGGTGGGGCCGGAGCAGAGCTTCGTCGTCGCCGACATTCCTGGGTTGATCGAAGGCGCTTCTGAAGGGGCGGGGCTCGGGCACCAGTTCTTGCGCCACCTGCAGCGCACGCGTTTGCTGTTGCACGTGATCGATCTGGCGCCTTTCGACGACGCTGTCGATCCTGTTGCGCAAGCCAAGGCCATTGTGGGCGAGCTCAAGAAATACGACGCAGGCCTCTATGACAAGCCGCGCTGGCTGGTGCTCAACAAGCTGGACATGGTTCCCAAGGAAGAGCGTGAAGCGCGCGTCCGGGATTTCGTGAAGCGGTTCAAGTGGAAGGGGCCTGTTTTCGAGATTTCGGCTTTGACGCGCGAGGGCTGTGAGCCGTTGATCCATGCCATTTACCGGCATGTGCAGGTTCAGCAGAAGGCCGAACAGACGCCGGAAGAGGTGGATCCACGTTTCGTGGGCGATCGGCCCGAGTGATCCGTTTGCTTCGCTACTCCTGCTACTTATTCAATAGCGTTCATCGCTTGTCCATCCAGCGCTGACGCCAATACTGTCCATATGGTTTCCAGCATATTGCGCGACGCGCGCCGCATTGTCGTCAAAGTAGGGTCGAGTCTCGTGACCAACGAGGGCCGTGGCCTGGATGAGGCTGCCATCGGCGAATGGAGTCGCCAGCTGGCGGCGCTGGCGCGCGGTGAATCGGGTGGGCGGCGCGAGGTGGTCATGGTGTCCAGCGGCGCGATTGCGGAGGGCATGAAGCGCCTGGGTTGGGCGACGCGTCCGCATGAGATCCACGAACTCCAGGCGGCTGCGGCGGTCGGCCAGATGGGGCTGGCGCAGATGTACGAGACCAAGTTGAGGGAACAAGGGCTGGGCAGTGCGCAAGTGCTCCTCACGCATGCCGATCTGGCGGATCGGGAGCGGTATTTGAATGCCCGGTCCACGTTGCTCACCCTGCTGCGCCTGGGCGTGGTGCCTGTGATCAACGAGAACGATACCGTGGTCACGGATGAGATTAAATTCGGCGACAACGATACGCTCGGTGCGCTGGTGGCCAATCTGGTGGAGGCCGATGCCTTGATCATCCTGACGGATCAAAAAGGGCTTTACACGGCAGATCCACGGCGCAATCCGGACGCACAGTTCGTGCACGAAGCCCAGGCGGGCGATCTCGCCCTGGAGGCGATGGCGGGGGGCGTGGGCTCCAGCATCGGCCGGGGCGGCATGATCACGAAGATCATTGCCGCCAAGCGGGCCGCGGGTTCAGGCGCCTCCACCGTGATCGCGTGGGGCCGCGAGACCGATGTGCTCGTTCGCCTGACCCAGGGCGAAGCCATCGGAACGCTGCTGGTCGCGCAAACGCAGAAAAAGCAGGCGCGCAAGCAATGGATGGCGGACCATCTGCAACTCCGTGGCGCTGTGACCGTGGACATGGGAGCGGCGGTCAAGCTGCGAACCGAGGGAAAAAGCCTTCTGCCGATCGGCATGACCGCCGTGGAGGGGGATTTTTCTCGCGGTGACGTCATCGCCGTGCGTGACGAGACCGGGGCGGAAGTGGCGCGGGGGCTTGCCAACTACGCCAGTGCGGAGGCCCGTCTGCTGTGCCGCAAGCCCTCGGCGGAATTCGAACGGTTGTTGGGGTATGTCGCCGAGCCGGAGATGGTGCACCGCGACAACATGGTGCTGGCAAACGCCTGACGCACAGGCATGGGCTTGCGGGCTGCCTTTTCCTTTCGGAGAAGGCAGCGGCGCGTCAAACCAATTTGGGCAGGAACTGCGAAGGCGACAGTGGAATGCCAGCTCCCTGTTCCGAAGGAGGCGAGGTGGATTTGCTCTTTTGAGGGTCGGGATCGAAGCTGGCACCCGGGGGCATTTCCATGCCAGGACTGACCAGCAGGGAGCCTGCCCGGTGCATGGGCATGCCGCTGGGCAAGCCTTCGCCTTCACGGGAGCGCATGCCGCTGCGCAGATAGCGATTGCGTTGCTCGTGGCGCGGCAGAAAGCGCGCCAACTCGGTGAGCGCCATTTCATACACGCCGCGCTTGAACTCCACCACCACATCGAGCGGCACCCAGTAATCGTTCCAACGCCAGGCGTCGAACTCGGGGTGGTTGGTGGCGCGCAGATTCAGGTCCCAGTCATGGCCCAGCAGCTGCAGCAAATACCAGATTTGCTTCTGGCCCTTGTAGTGTCCGCGCGCATCGCGGCGGATGTACCGGTCAGGCACCTCATAGCGCAACCAGTCCCTGGTGCGGGCAACCACGCGCACATGGCCCGGCTGCAATCCCACTTCTTCGTGCAGTTCGCGGTACATTGCCTGTTCGGGAGTTTCCCCCCTGTCGATGCCGCCCTGCGGGAACTGCCAGCTGTGGGTGCGGATCCGCTTGCCCCAGAACACCTGGTTTTTCTGGTTGAGCAGGATGATGCCGACGTTCGGCCGAAAGCCGTCCCGGTCAAGCATAATCTAACCCCAATTTTTTAAACTGTGACCATTATGCACGGCGCCTTGTGCGCAGCAAGCAGACCGGGCGCAATTGCATGAAATCCCCCCAATGAAAGCGTCCCAATTCTTCGTCTCCACCCTCAAGGAAGCCCCGGCCGATGCGGAAGTGGTCAGCCACAAGCTCATGACGCGGGCGGGCCTCATCAAGAAGCTGGGGGCGGGCATCTACAACTACATGCCCATGGGACTGCGCGTCATCCGCAAGGTGGAGGCCATCGTGCGGGAAGAAATGAACCGGGCCGGCGCCGTCGAGGTCGCCATGCCCGTGGTGCAGCCGGCAGAGTTCTGGCAAGAGACCGGCCGCTTCGACAAGATGGGCCCGGAACTGCTGCGCATCCAGGACCGGCACGGGCGCGATTTCGTGATCCAGCCCACGAGCGAAGAAGTGGTCACTGACATCGCCCGCCAGGAACTTCGCAGCTACAAGCAACTGCCCAAGAACCTGTACCAGATCCAGACCAAGTTCCGCGACGAGCGCCGCCCGCGTTTCGGGCTGATGCGGGGCCGCGAGTTCATCATGAAGGACGCCTACTCCTTCGACCGCGACCAGGAGGCCGCCAAGGCCAGCTATCAGGTGATGGCCCAGGCCTACCGCCGCATTTTCGATCGCTTCGGCCTGACCTACCGGGCCGTGGCCGCGGACAGCGGCGCGATCGGCGGCGACCTGAGCGAGGAATTCCAGGTGATTGCTGCCACGGGCGAGGACGCGATCGTCTACTGCCCCCAGAGCGATTACGCCGCAAACATGGAAAAGGCCGAGGCGCTGGCCCCCGCAGGCCTGCGGCCAGCGGCAGCCCAGGCCCTGGCCAAGACGCCCACGCCGGGCAAGAGCACCTGCGCGGATGTGGCGCAACTGCTGGGCGTGGCGTTGCAGACCACCGTGAAGTCTCTGGTGCTCGCCACCGACGAGACCAACGAGGCCGGCGAGATCGTCAAGACGCAGGTCTGGCTGCTGCTGCTGCGCGGTGACCACGACATGAACGAGATCAAGGTGTCCAAGGTGCCGGGCCTGGCGGGTTTCCGTTTTGCCACCGTGGGCGAGATCGAAGACCACTTCGGCTGCAAGCCGGGCTACCTGGGCCCGCTGCAACTGCAAAAGCCGGTGAAGCTGGTGGTGGACCGCGAAGTGGCCGTGATGGCCGACTGGATCTGCGGCGCCAACGCGATCGACTTCCACATGACGGGCGTGAACTGGGGGCGCGATCTGCCGGAGCCCGAGGTGGTGGCCGACCTGCGCAACGTCGTGGCGGGCGACCGCTCGCCGGACGGCCAGGGTGAACTCGCCATCGAGCGCGGTATCGAAGTCGGCCATGTGTTCTACCTCGGGACCAAGTACAGCAAAGCCATGAACGCCACCTTCCTGGGTGAGGATGGCAAGCCCGCATTCTTTGAGATGGGCTGCTACGGCATCGGCATCACCCGCCTGCCGGCCGCCGCCATCGAACAGAACCACGACGACCGCGGCATCATCTGGCCCGATGCCATCGCCCCCTTCACGGTGGTGGTGTGCCCGATCGGCATGGACCGCAGCGCGGAGGTCAAGGCCGCGGCCGAACAGTTCTACGGTGATCTGCTGGCGGCCGGCGTGGACGTGCTGCTGGACGACCGCGGCGAGCGCCCGGGCGCGATGTTCGCCGACTGGGAGCTGATCGGCGTGCCGCACCGCGTGGTGATCTCCGACCGTGGGCTCAAGGAAGGCCAGCTCGAATACCAGCACCGCCGCGATACCACCGCGACCAAGGTCGCCACGGCCGACATCCTGGCGCACATCAAGGGCCGGCTGACACCATGAGCGCGATGAAAGGCGAGGCCGGGGCGGTTTCGCGCCGGGCCTGTCTGGTGTCCTTGTCCGCCGGGCCGGCGGCCTGGCTGGCGGCCCCCCAGGCCGCCCATGCCGGGGGGCAACTGGAAGAACCCCTGATCGACTCCGTGCGCACTGCCTTGAGTTCCGCAGTGCTCAATCAGGCGCCGCCCGAGCCCCAGTTCGGCACGACGGAAGCGCGGCTGCACTACCTGCGCTGGCTGGGCACCATGAGCGACCGGCTGCGCCGCCGCAAGCCGGATTGGGAGGTGCGCCGGGATTTCCTGCAGACCGTCTGGTACGAGTCCAAGCGGGCAGGGCTCGATGTATCACTGGTGCTTGGCCTGGTGCAGGTCGAAAGCGCATTCCGCAAGTTCGCCGTGTCCAGCGTGGGCGCGCGGGGCTACATGCAGGTGATGCCTTTCTGGACGCGGGTGATCGGCGACGGCGATCCGGGCAAGCTTTTTCATATGCAGACCAACCTGCGCTTCGGCTGCGTGATCCTGCGCCACTACCTCGATCGGGAGCGTGGCGATCTGTTCATGACGCTGGGCCGCTACAACGGCAGCCGCGGCCGGCCGCAGTACCCCGACGCGGTGTTCGCTGCGCAGCGCAACTGGGTGTTCCAGGACCGCATCACCACCGCAGCCGAGGGCCTCGCACCGGCCGGTGGATAGTCGCCCGGTCGGGCCTCCTGGGTGCCGCCGCCCTCAGATGGCGCTGGCCGCGGCGATGGGCACGCCGTTCGCATCCTGCAGCCGCGACACCATGATCTGGTCGATGCGGTAGCTGTCCACGTCCAGCACCTCGAACTTGTAGCCGCCCCAGTTCACGCTGTCGGTGCGCCGGGGCACGCGGCGCAGCATCACCATGAGGAAGCCGGCCAGCGTTTCGTACTCTTCGGCGTGGGGCAGTTCGTCCAGGTTCAGTGCGCGCAGCACGTCTTCGACCGGGGTGACGCCGTCGATGAGCCAGGAGTTCTCGTCGCGGCGCACGATCTGCTCCTCGTCGGCCGGGCCCATGACGAGGTCGCCCATCACGGTGCTCATCACGTCGTTCAGGGTGACGACACCCACCACCAGGCTGTATTCGTTCACGATGACCGCAAAGTCTTCGTGCACCTGGCGAAACTGCTCCAGCACTTCGGACAGGGACAGCCGGTCCGGCACGATGAGCACCTTGCGCACCAGGCCCTCGTCGGCCAGCGAGATGGGCTGGTTGTTCAGCACGCGCTGGAAGAGGTCCTTGGCGTCCACGTAGCCGACCACGTGGTCGATGTCGCCGTCGCACACGGGATAGGTCGAGAAGGGCTCTTCCGCGATGCGCGCTCGGATCACGGTATCGGGATCGTCGCGCAGGAAGTACGCGATGCGGTCGCGCTGCGACATGGCGCTGCCGACAGTGCGCGTGTCCAGCTCGAACACGTTCTCGATCACCTGCTGCTCCCGCGCGGCCAGCACGCCAGCGCGGGCACCGGCCTCCATCATGGCCAGGATGTCGTCGGAGGTGACCCGGTCGTCCCGCAGCGACGATAGCCCCAGCATGCGGAACAGCAGGTCCGCGCTGCGGCTGTAGAGCCAGACCACGGGCCGCAGCACGGTCATCAGCAGCTTCATCGGCGCCGACACGCGCAGGGCCAGGCGTTCGGGATTGGCCATGCCCAGCCGCTTGGGAAACAGGTCGGCCAGCAGGATGAACAGCGAGGTGATGATGGTGAACGACGCCAGGAAGCCCGCGGTCTCCGCGCGTGCGTTGCTCAGCCAGTAGGCGAACAGTTCGGTGAAATGGGGGCTGAGCGCGCCTTCACCCACGATGCCGCCCAGGATGGCGACGGCGTTCTGGCCCACCTGCACCACGGTGAAATAGTCGCCGGGCTGCTCCTGCATGCGCATGACGCGGTCGGCGCGGGTGTCGCCTTCGTCGGCCATCTGGCGCAAGCGCAGGCGGCGCGAAGCCGCCAGGGAGATTTCCGCGATGGAGAAGAACGCGCTGGCCACGATGAGGAGGCCGATAACGAAGAGACTTTGGGACAGGGTCATGGGACGGCAGGCGCCGCCATGATCGTGCTGTGCGCCAGCGTGCCGAGTGTAGCCGCCCTGCCGCGCGCCTTCGCGCGCCCGCATGCAGGGGATGCAAGCGGGCGGCGAGGGCGGCGGGGGGCTACTTCACTGCAGGAAGCCGATGCGCGATTTGCCGCCTGCGCTGCGCGGCAGGTCGCCCACTTCGACCGCGCTGCGGTGCTGCAGGCGCGCGTTGCCGAAGCCCGTCATCAGGGCGCGGCGCATTTCGCGCGGGGGCATTTGCGCGAGCACGTCCAGCACGTCGGACTGCGGCTCGGGGTCGAGCATGCGGCCCCAGTCGTGGCCGTTGCGGATGCCCTGGTAGAGGTTGCGCGCAATGGCGCGGGCCTGCTCCGGCGTGGGCGTCTGCACCTCGAACACGTTCATGCGGTTGAGGATGGGGTCGGGGATGCCGCGCTCGTCGTTGGCGGTGGTGATCCAGATGACCTGGCTCGCGTCGATGGCGACCTCGGCGAACTCGTCGGTGAAGCTCTGCGCCGTGTCGTGCTCCAGCAGGCCGTAGAGCGCGCCCAGCGGGTCGTACTGCGCGTCGCTCGCGGCCTTGTCGATCTCGTCCACGACGATGACGGGGTTGGCGTATTCGCCCTCCACCAGCGCCTCGAACACCTTGCCGGGCCGCGCGCCCTTCCACTGCGAGGACGAGCCCGACAGCAGCCAGCCGGCGGTCATCGAACTCATGGGCACGAGGTTCAAGCCGGTGCCCAGCAGCTCGGCCAGGTGCCGCGCGAAGTGGGTCTTGCCGATGCCGGGCGGGCCCAGCAGCAGCATGGGCGTGACTTCGAGCCCGTCGCGGCTGTCCTGCGCCAGGGCCACGTGGCGCTTCACATCGTCGAGGACGTCGGTGAAGTTGGGCAACTGGTCATAGAGATGGGCCATGTCCGGCACGCCGGAAGGCTTGACCTGGAAGCGTTCGGGCCCGCGTTCCAGCATGCGTTCATACACCGCGCGCAGATTCTCGTATTCGCGCTGGCTGCCGCCGTCCTGCAGCCGCGTGAGCTTGCGCTCGACGTCGCAGGGGTGGAACACGTTGCGCAACTGGGCCACCGGCAGGCTCAGGGCCGGCGTTTGCGGAACAAGGCTTTGTGTCGTCATGGCGCGCTCCTGTGTGAGGAAGTCACGCACCCATTCAAGCACACAACATGCCTGGTCTCAACGGCGGAAAAACCCCGTCAACCCGCCCCTGTTGTTCCCATGCAAAAGGCCGCCCGGGGGCGGCCTTCGGTCAATGCAGCCGCCGGGGCTGCCGGTCACTCGCCCTGCGTGCCCAGCACCTGCTTGAGTTCGCCCGACTCGTACATCTCCATCATGATGTCCGAGCCGCCGATGAATTCGCCCTTCACGTAGAGCTGCGGGATGGTGGGCCAGCTGCTGTATTCCTTGATGCCCTGGCGGATCTCCGGGTCGTCCAGCACGTTCACCGTGGCCACGCTCTTAGGGTCCACGCCGCAGGCCTTCAGGAGCTGGATCGCGCGGCCCGAGAAGCCGCACATCGGAAAACTCGCGCTGCCCTTCATGAACAGCAGGATGTCGTTGGATTTGACGAGGGCGTCGATGCGTTGCTGGGTGTCGCTCATGGGTTGCTCCTGAAAGTGGCCGTGGATCGGCGGCAAGGCGTGATTATTTC
Source organism: Acidovorax sp. SUPP2539 (assembly GCF_030158975.1). Lineage (NCBI taxonomy): Bacteria > Pseudomonadati > Pseudomonadota > Betaproteobacteria > Burkholderiales > Comamonadaceae > Acidovorax > Acidovorax sp. SUPP2539. Next base: position 482,896 of record NZ_BQXJ01000001.1, read on the forward strand.
ACTGTCGGCGAAGGCCGGTGGGCGCCGCGGTGATCCGGGGCATGCCCTGGCGGCGGTGCGCAGGCTCCACATGGGGGCGCCGCGGGCGCTTTCCAGTGCCGGCGGCCAGGGGATGGATCGCATCACGGCGCGGGCGGGCGGCGGCCGCCGGTGCAGCGCGCATGCCCGGCCAGATCGGTGCGGCTTTGCACCTCGGTGAAGCCGGCCTGGCGCAGCAGCGCCTGCACGGCCTCGGCCTGGTCCCAACCGTGCTCCAGCAGCAGCCAGCCGCCGGGCACCAGATGGATCGGCGCCTGCACCGAAATGGTGCGGATGTCGTCCAGGCCGTCCGCGCCGCTGGCCAGTGCGTTCAGGGGCTCATGGACGAGCGCCGCCAGGTGCGGGTCGTCCGCTGCGATGTAGGGAGGGTTGGAGACAATGGCATCGAATTCCGCGCTGCCGCTTAGGCCCGCGAGCCAGTCGCCTTCGGCGAAGCGCACCGGCAGGCCCAGCCGCTCTGCATTGGCCCGGGCGACCTGCAAGGCCTGGGCGCTGGCATCGACCGCCAGCACCTGCGCGTCGGGCCGCTGGTGCTGCAAGGCAAGGGCGATGGCGCCGCTGCCGGTGCCCAGGTCGGCCACGCGCGGGGCGGCGATGGGCTGGAGCACCTGCAGCGCCCAGTCCACCAGGGTTTCGGTGTCCGGTCGCGGGTCCAGCACGCGGGCATCGACCTGCAGCGCCAGGCCGTAGAACGCCTTGCGGCCCGTCAGGTAGGCCACCGGTTCGCCGGCCACGCGGCGCCGGCACAGCGCCAGGAAGGCGTCCATCGCCGGCGGGGGCACGGCGTCGGTGTCGTGCGCCAGCAGCCAGGCGCGGCCGGCCTCGGGGCGGCCGAGCGCGTGCAGCAGCAGCAGCTGGGCGTCGATGCGTGCCAGCCCCAGGGTGTGGGCCTGGCCCAGCGCCTGGGCCAGGGTCGGCGAGGCATTTGCTATTGAATTGGTAGCATCCAAGGCAATGAATCCTTCGGCATCGGGGTGGTTGGGCTGGAAACCGATCAGGCCGTGGTTTCCAGCTCGGCCAGTTGCTCGGCCTCGCGCGCGTGGCGCAGGGCGTCCAGCACGTCGGCAAGGTCGCCTTCCATGATGGCCAGCAGCTTGTAGAGCGTGAGGTTGATGCGGTGGTCGGTCAGGCGCCCCTGCGGGAAGTTGTAGGTGCGGATGCGGTCGCTGCGGTCGCCCGAGCCGATCAGGCCCTTGCGCAGGGCGGCCTCCTTGGCGGCGCGCTCGCTGCGCTCCTTTTCCTGGATGCGCGCCTGCAGCACCTGCAGGGCCTTGGCCTTGTTGCTGTGCTGGCTGCGCCCGTCCTGGCATTCGGCCACGATGCCGGTGGGCAGGTGGACCACGCGCACTGCCGAGTCGGTCTTGTTGATGTGCTGGCCGCCGGCGCCGCTGGCGCGGAAGGTGTCGATGCGCAGGTCGGCGGGGTTCAGGGTGATGGCCTGGTGCTCGTCGGGCTCGGGCATCACGGCCACGGTGCAGGCGCTGGTGTGGATGCGGCCCTGCGTCTCGGTGGCGGGCACGCGCTGCACGCGGTGGCCGCCGGATTCGAAGCGCAGCGCGCCGTAGGCGCCGTCGGCCTCCACGCGCAGCACCACTTCCTTGTAGCCGCCGATCTCGTTCTCGTTGGCGCTCAGGATCTCGATCTTCCAGCCCACGTTGGCGGCATAGCGGGTGTACATGCGCGCCAGGTCGCCCGCGAACAGGGCCGACTCGTCGCCGCCCGTGCCCGCGCGGATTTCGAGGAAGGCATTGCGGGCGTCGTCGGGGTCCTTGGGCAGCAGCAGGCGCTGCAGCTCTTCTTCCAGCTGCGCCAGCTCGGCTTCGGCGGCGGCGATCTCCTCCTGCGCCATCTCGGCCATGTCGGGGTCGGCGAGCATCTCGCGGGCGCCGGCCAGGTCGGCCTCGCGCTGCTGGTGGCGCGCGTAGCGGCCCGCGATCTGCGTGACCTCGGCGTGCTCGCGGGAGATGGTGCGGTACTGCGCCATGTCGGACATGATGTCCTCGCGCGAGAGCAGGAAGTCGAGCTCTTCAAGGCGCTGCGCATAGCGCTCGAGCTGGGTTCTGAGAAAGGGCTTCATCGTCGGGGGAAAGAAATTGCTACGGTTTTTGTAGCTGATAGCGCTAGTGGAATCTGCGCTGGGGGCGTTTTTGGCCTGATGGCAGGCCGCGCAGCCGCGTCGCTACAGGCCGGTCTTGCTTTGCGAGCGCAGGAACAGGCGCGAGACGGTCTGGGCCGTCTGGGCGCGGGTCTCGGCGTCGCCGGCCCGCAGTTCGGCCAGGGTGCCGTGCAGCATCTTCTGCGTGAGGCCGCGCGACAGGGCCTCCAGCACCGCGTCCATGTCCTCGCCCTTGGCCAGGAGCTTCTTGGCGCGGGCGATCTCCAGCGCGCGCCACTCGTCGGTCTGGGCGTTGAGCTGCTGGATCAGCGGCACCACGCCGCCGGTGGGGCTGCGCTGGTCCATCCAGTGCATGAAGCTCTGCACGCCCGCGTCGATGATGGCCTCGGCCTGGGCCACGGCGGCCTGGCGGTGGGCCTGGGCGGTCTGCACCACGCCGGCCAGGTCGTCCACGGTGTAGAGATAGATGTCCTCCAGCGCCTTGACCTCGGGCTCGATGTCGCGCGGGACCGCCAGGTCGACCATGAACATGGGACGGTGGCGCCGCTTTTTCAGGGCGCGCTCCACGGCGCCCAGGCCGATGATGGGCAGGCTGCTGGCGGTGCAGCTCACCACGGCGTCGAACTCGTGCAGGCGGTCGGGCAGGTCGGCCAGGCGCATGACCTCGCCGCCGAAGCGCGTGGCGAGCTTTTCACCGCGCTCCAGCGTGCGGTTGGCCACGGCGATGGCCTTGGGGTTCTTGGCCGCAAAGTGGGTGGCGGCCAGCTCGATCATCTCGCCCGCGCCGACGAACAGCACGCGGATCTCGGACAGGTCCTCGAACAGCTGGCCGGCCAGCCGCACGGCCGCGGCCGCCATGCTGATGCTGTGGGCGCCGATCTCGGTGCTGGTGCGCACTTCCTTGGCGACGGCGAAGCTGCGCTGAAAGAGCTGGTTGAGCGTGGTGCCCAGTGCGCCGGCGGTTTCGGCGGCGCGCACGGCGTCCTTCATCTGGCCGAGGATCTGCGCCTCGCCCAGCACCATGGAATCGAGTCCGCTGGCCACGCGGAAGGCATGGCGGGCCACCAGGCCGTCTTCCAGCGCGTAGGAGTGCGAGCGCAGCAGCGCGGGGCTGACGCCGCCGCTCTGGGCGAGCCAGCCCAGCGTGTGGTCCAGCGCGGATTCGTTGCCGGCGCAGTAGATTTCGGTGCGGTTGCAGGTGGAGATGATGGCCGTCTCGACGCTGGGATGGCGGTTGGCGCCGCCCAGCGACTGGCGCAAACCCTGCAGCGTGGGCGCGATCTGATCGAGCGCGAACGCAAAACGACCGCGCAGATCGAGCGGCGCGGTCGTGTGGTTGATGCCAAGGGCCCAGACTGCCATAAGCGGCGATTATAAAATTGCCGGCCCGATGCAGGGGGCTATGCCTGTAATAGTCTTGATCTGGGTCATGTCCATGGATGCTTTGTCCGCCGTCAACCATCTGCTGAATTTCGTGCTGCCCGCGTTCGCCGTGGCGTTGCTGCTGGTCGCCGGCTGCAAGGTCTTCCTGCGAAAGCGGGCGGCCACGCGTGGAACGCTGGCCCAGCTGGGCGTGCTGTTCGGGGTGGGCTGCCTCGTGCTCGCGGCCGGTCTGGCGTGGTGGGGGCGCGACGGAAAGATGCTCACCTATGCGGCGCTGGCGGTGGGCTGCGCGACCGCGCAGTGGCTGCTGCTGCGCGGCTGGCGCTGAGAAAGACGCGCCCCGAAGGCCCGGGCCCTCAGCCCAGCTTGTGCCGGGTCTGCAGCAGGCCCACGCCCAGCGCCATGAAGGTGCCGCCCACGATGCGGTTGAACAGCTTGGCGCGCGCCACCACGTGGCCCTTCACCAGCGAGATCAGCACCACATAGAAGGCGTGCGAGATCAACGCGCAGACGGCGAACGTCGTGGTCAGCAGCAGATACTGCGTGAACAGCGGCTCGCCGGGCACGATGAACTGCGGGAACAGGGCCGAGAAGAACAGGATGGCCTTGGGGTTGGTCAGCGACACGCCCAGCCCCTGCGCCACCAGCTGCCAGTTCTTGCGCTCGCGCCGCAGGGTGGGCGCCAGGCCGGCATCGCTGGCGATCAGCGCGTCCTGGCTGCGCCAGCGCTTGATGCCCAGCCAGATCAGGTACAGCGCGCCGACGACCTTCATCACCAGGAACGCGTTCGCCGACAGGCTGAGGATGGTCCCCATGCCGACCATCGCGAGGCCCGAGACGGCGAAGATGCCGGCCGAGCTGCCGAGCGAGCTGAACGCCGTGCGCCGCGCCCCGACATCCACCGAGTTCGACACCGCCAGCAGCACGGCCGGGCCGGGGGTGAAGCACATCAGCAGCGAAACGCCGCAGAAAACGAGCCAGTGGGCGAGGGTCATGGTGAGGGGCTTTCGGCGGCGGTGGACGAGCGGGTATTTTCACCGAGCAGGGCCTGCCGTGAAGGGGCTTTGCGGGTAAGACCCCGTGCCGGGCGATGGAGGGCGGCCCTAAGCTGCGGCTGATCCCATCCAGACACAAAAGAAGGAGACTTTCGCATGCGCCTGCGCACCTGCTGAACGGGAGTGAGATAAAGGAAGAGAGGGAGGTGCGATAAATGGGAAGTTCCGGGAAGAACTGGGGCGAGGTGGGCCCGGAACTCTGCAATTCTCTTTCCTGACGGGAAATAGTGGCGCTGACCCGTCCTGAATGAGGTTGACACCTTTCTGTTCATCAGAAAGGAAAGTCAAGTGGATCAATGGGTTAAGAGAACGCAGAAGGACTACACACTGGCCTTTAAGCTGGCGGTGGTGGATCAGGTAGAAAGAGGCGAGTTGACGTGCGGGCAAGCCCGGGAGCGCTACGGCATCCAGGGTGCCTCGACCGTGCTGGTTTGGTTGCGCAAGCATGGCCGCCAGGACTGGAAGGCTGCATCATCGGGCTTCAAAGGACCCGGCCCCATGCAAGAGCCATTCAAGCCGCTGACACCCGAGCAGCGCATCAAGGAACTGGAAGTGCAACTGAAGCAGGCGCAGGAGAAAGCGCAGTTCTTCGAGGCGGTGGTCCATGTGCTCAAGCGCGACCATGGGGTAACCGTCACAAAAAAGCCTGCTGGCAAGTCCTCCAAGAAAAGCTCGTCCAAGGGCTGAACGTTGTGAGGGCTTGCCGGTACATGGGCATCAGCCGGCAGGCGCACTACAAGGCCCTGGCCTGCCAGCGGCTGCGCGATGAACAACAGGCCAGCGTGGTGGCCATGGTCGATGAGAAGCGGCGGCACCAGCCGCGCATCGGCACACGCAAGCTGCACTTCATCCTGAAGGCGCCGCTGCAGTACGCAGGCATCAAGCTCGGTCGCGATGCCTTGTTTGACATCCTGCGTCACGAACGGATGCTGGTCTTGCCGAAGCGGGCGTACCACAAGACCACCAACAGCCACCATCACTTCAGGCGCCATCCCAACCTGCTCAAAGAAGCAGCGACCAAGGTGGTGCCCAGCGGCTGCGAACAACTGTGGGTGGCCGACATCACCTACCTGTCCACCAAAGAAAAGCCGGCCTACCTGAGCCTCGTAACGGATGCCTATTCCCGCAAGATCGTGGGTTGGCACGTACATGAAGGGCTGGAGACTGCCCAGGTCAGTCAGGCGCTGAAAATGGCCCTGCGCTACAGGCAAACCAGCCAGCAACTGGTGCACCACTCCGATCGGGGCATCCAGTACTGTTCGGCGGAGTACCAGCGCATCCATGCCCGCCATGCGATCACCTGCTCGATGACCGATGGCTACGACTGCTACCAGAATGCCCTGGCAGAACGGGTCAACGGCATCCTGAAGATGGAATTCCTGCTGCACCGCCCCGCAAACATCCAGCAGGCAAGGACCATGGTGAGCGAGTCAGTGCGCCTGTACAACGAGCAGCGGCCCACCTGTCCCTAGAATACAAAACGCCCGATGCGGTGCACCGGGCGTCTCTTGCAAGCCAATTACGGCTAGGGTTCAGTCCCGCATAGGTGTCAACCTATTCCAGGACGGGTCAGGACCGCAATCAGCCTTCCATCAGGTAGCTCTGCACCAGGCTGACGATGTTTGCCTTGTCTGAATCCGATGCGCCCAGAAATGGCCGGGCGGGGATGTCGCCCCACGGGATCGGGAAGCTCCCCACGCGGGTGGTGTACAGCCCGAAGCCGAACTCACCCGACTTCGCACCGTGCTGGTCTGTGGCCGCATAGACCATGGGACTGCCGATGCCTACCGCGCCAACATCGCGGACCTGGTAGTTGATCGTCGTGGCCATCGTCATTCAATGCCGAACTTCGAATCAGCATGAATCGTGAAGCACCGCACCAAGCCCATGCAAGGGCATTCAATGTCGCGTCAACGTGCCCGAAGAATCGCCTTCAGGATGCTCATCGCCGACAACATCATCGGCCAATGCCGCCACGGCTAGTTCCAGCGCTGCGTATGCCTGCCTCCAGTTGTTCGCCGCACCTGCCACCGTTTTTAAATCGACGGCTCGCAGCGCGCGCTGCAGATTTTCGGTTGCAACATAGAACGCATTCGCGCTGGGGCGCAAAGGCTGCTAGGCCGGTCAGCGCAACGGCATAAGCTTGCCCGGCGGCATGGATGGGCAATTCTTGAGCAGATACGTCAACTCGTTTTGGATCTGGAAGTCCCTCAACAGGAGTTCGCTCCAAAACGTCTAGGAACTGCCAACGCACGGTCAAAACATGGTCCCACAGCTCGCGCAACCGCGCGTCCTGAAGTTCCTCTTGGCGTTGCGCTTCCTTGCGTTGGAGCTCCTCCCGCCTTAACGCTTCGCTTCGTTGCCATTGCAACGCTTCTCTCTGCTCTGCGCGGTCTGCTTGTCTACCGGCTGCTCGTGTGGCTAGGACCTAGGACTTGGGTGACGAGTGCTGTGACCAGCGCTGCGCTCGCACTAATGAGAGCCACCCATACGACTTCGTCATCTGCAGACCGAAGTGTGCATTGCAAGACCCCTTGCACGTACCCGGCCTGCCAAGTGAAAGAAGTGCCTTGGATCGCTGGTCGGGACACTTTAGGCATGCCTTTCACGGCTGGGGAAGGTGCGCGGTTAATCATCGCTGGACATGGATGACGTTTTCTCAAGCCTTTGAGCAAACTGCTCGATCCCTGCCGTGAGTTTGAGTGACACGGCTTCTAATCGCTCCCACGCGGCTTCTTCATCAGCTACTTGGTTGAACCAAAATGCAGCTTCTACCTTTACTACTTCGATATGGTAATCACGAGCATAGGGGCGGATATCTGGAAAATATAAAAGCGCAAGCCCATAAACCGTGCTTGCTGCAGTCGCTGCCGAATCCTTCGCCTCTGGTGGCTCAATCTGGCCGCCGATATTTTTCTTGAGAAAACCATCCGACAAACGTTGCCGGGATAGCGCTACAGCGTTCCAAAGCTCCACTAGCTTTGCCAACTTATTTTGCGCCTGTGCCGCACGGGCATCAGCTGCCTTTTCGTCTTGACGCAGCCGTGCTTTTCGTTCTTCTCTTTTAGATTCAAACCATGCGCTGAGACTCTGGGCAAAAAGTGAACCGATCAGCGTCAATATGCCCGTTGCGATAGCGACCTGTGCTGTTTCAGACATCACATGCCCTCTCAGCCGCGATGGACGATGGCCTGGTTCAGCGCGCCGACCACATGATTGAAGTACTCCAGTTCTTCGGTGGTCAGCGCTTTGGTTTCGCCGCCAGCGGTGTGCAGCATCACGTGGTACTTGGTCTTTTGCAGGTACAAGAACAATGCGCAGATTGCCACCACGATGCCACCAAAGATCGGCGAGGTGAAAGTGATCAACACCCCGACGATCAGTACAAGGATGAGCACGAATCGGCTGGGCGGCTCCGTCGCCGGATTGACCGAAGTGATGTTGCTCATCGCGAAGGTTTGCGCACCTACGACGAACCTGGCATTCGTGACCTTGACGCCCTCACGTTCAAAGAAAACTTGTTCTTCCATTTTTGAATTCCCCCTTGTAGATTCTGGTTATATCGTGGCAGTGATTGCCGGCTACTTCGATGCTGTCAATTCGCGCAGTTCCTTCTCAAGGCTTTCCAATCTAGCGCGGAGGTCTCTCGCCTTCGTGTCGCAGGTTGTCGCCGCTGCCTGCATTTCAGCCGAAATAGATTGCTCGAAGGTTGCACCAGCGAGATTGTTGTTTGCTAATGCTTTGCGCTGCGAAAGAGCTTGCTGCTGTTGCTCACAACGGGTGAAGTGTGATTGCAAATCGGCCCTTGCATTGCGGATCAGATGCTGCTCCAGATCAGTCTTGCGGCGCCATGTCTCCCCGAACGCGCCTTCTTTTTGTGCTGCATTGATCTGGCTCTGAGCTGGCACCAACGGTGCCTTACCACTCGCTGGTTTCACGTCGATGATTTCGCCTTTCCCCGTGCAAGGGGCGTCCTGAAACACGGTTTTTCCCTCTGCGCTGGTGCATTTGTTAATGGCCCAGGCAGGTGTAATTGCAAGTGCTGCGATCAGCAGCACGGCGTGCTTGATCATGCCTTTTCCCTCCCTTTAGTTCGGCGGTGGATTGTCTCGACGTAACGCCGTACGCGCAATAGCTGCGCGGGGGCCAGATCAATCACCATGCGAGTGCCAAAAGTTTTCTCCATGAAAAGAAATACCCCCTTGATGTCGTGCAACCGGCGGATCAAGCGCAAAACTTCCCGTTGCTCCGGCGAAGTTAAAGACGCGGGTGCCCTATGTGGAAGGGGAGGCATAGGACAATGCGTCCATGACTACCTTTCAAAAAAACGACACCGTTCGGATCACGTCCAAGGGCGCATTGGGCGATGAGTACACCGTGGTTGGGCAGGTTGGCAATCAAGTGATTTGTCAGCCTAGTGCAGGACCTGAGGAACACATCGCTGCGGACAAGTTGGAGCTTGCTCCGCCGCCTCGTTCGCAACTGATCGTCACAACCCGCCTGTAATGCAATTTACTTTCGCCACGCGAAAGTAGGCCGCTGTCGATTTATCTCAGTTCTGTGAGATCAAATATCGCGGCGCGCTTCAACCTGCCTGGCGGCCGCCACCCTGGCCTGCCTGTCCGTGGCCGCCCTGGCCCAGGGCTTTCCCTCCCGGCCCATCCGAATCGTGATCGGCTTTCCAGCGGGCGGGCCGCTGGACCAGCATGCCCGCCTGCTCACCGACAAGCTGCAGGCCGTGCTCGGCCAGCCCGTGGTGGTGGACTACAAGTCGGGCGCGGGCGGCACCGTCGGCGCACAGGACGTGATGAAGGCGCCGCCCGACGGCCACACGCTGATGCTGGCCAACACCGGCGTGATGGTGATCAACCCGGCGCTCTACAGCCGGCTGCCCTACCAGACGCTCAAGGATTTCACGCCCGTCGCGCGCACCGCCATGCAGCCGCTCGCGCTGCTGGTCAACCCGAAGCTGCCGGCGAAGACGCTGCCCGAATTCATCCAGTACGCACGGGCCAAGCCGGGCCAGGTCAACTTCGGCTCGGCGGGCAACGGCGGCATCAGCCACCTGGTGCCGGAGATGTTCAAGACGGCCACGGGCCTGTTCATGGTGCACATCCCGTACCGCGGCAGCGCCCCGGCCTTCACCGACCTGATGGCCGGCCAGGTGCAGTTCATGGCCGAGAGCATTCCGCAGGCGGCCGCGTACCACAAGCAGGGCAAGGTGCGCGCCCTGGCGGTGACCAGCCGGCAGCGCAACCCGGCCCTGCCGGACGTGCCCACGGCGATCGAGAGCGGGCTCAAGGGCTTCGAGGTGGTGGGCTTCTACGGGTTTCTCGCGCCGGCCGGCACGCCCAAGGACGTGGTCGCCAAGCTGAGCGATGCGTTCGGCCAGGTGCTGCAGTCGCCCGAGGTGCGCGAGCGCATGGTGTCGCAGGGCGCCGATCCGGCCTTCCTGGGGGCGGACGCCTTCGCGGCCTTCCTCGCGACCGAGATGCCGCGCTGGGCCACCGCCGTGGCCCAGTCGGGCGCGAAGCTGGATTGAGGCTTTCGAGCCAAATCGCCCTCCAGCACATATTCCACTAGGGCATTGTGCTATTGAATTTATAGCGATTCGCTGCGGCCGGGGTGGCCGCGCCCCGGTCAGACCACCGTCGTGCCCGGCGCGTTGCCGCCCTGCGGCTGCGGCACCGCCACGGTCGGCGAGGTCGGCGTGGGGTGGGTGAGCGACGTGGTCGCCGGCGGCGACAGCGCCAGGCCCGCGCCGCGCAGGTTGTCCAGGATGGTGAACAGCAGGTCGCTGCGCACGCCGCCCGAGTTGCGCGGATTGCTCACGTAGCCGATGGCCAGGAAGGTGAGCGTGCCGTTCAGGATGCCTTCGAGCTGCACGATGGGTTCGGGGTCTTCCATGATGCCTTCGTGGGCGTGGAAGGCCTGCAGGATCACCTCGCGCATGCGCTGCGCATCGGTGTCCAGCGGTGCGGGCAGGCGCAGCAGCACGCGGCCCGGCGCGCCGGTCAGCGTCATGTTGCGCACGGTCTTGGTGATGAACTCCGAGTTGGGCACGATCACGGTGGACCGGTCGCCCAGCTGGATCTCGGTGGCGCGCACGTTCACGCGGCGCACGTCGCCCTCGGTGTCGCCCAGCACCACCCAGTCGCCCACCTTCACCGGCCGCTCGGCCAGCAGGATCAGGCCCGAGATGAAGTTCTGCACGATGGCCTGCAGCCCGAAGCCGATCCCCACCGACAGCGCGCTGGCCACCCAGGCGATGCGCTCCACGCTGATGCCCAGCGCCGCCAGCGCCGCGGCCACCACCAGCACGCCGCCCACGTAGCCCAGCAGCGAGACGATGGAGCTGCGCATGCCGGGCTCGAGCGACGTGTTGGGAAAGTAGCGGTCGCTCAGCCAGCGCTTGAGCACGCGGATGGCCACGAACCCCGCCGCCACCACGGCCAGCGCGGTGAGCAGGGCCTGGGGCGCGAGCGCGAAATTGCCCACCTGCAGGCCGTTGTTGAGGCTGCTGCCGCGCCGGAAGACCTCGTCCGGCCCGGTGCCGAACGGCGCCATCAGCGCGATCACCATGTAGAAGAACAGCACCACGCGCAGCACGCCCGAGCCCAGCACGGCCGCTTGGTCGAGCAGGCCCGCGTCGATGCCCATGCCGGAATGCAGCCGGCGCCCGAAGCTGCCCTTGGACGACAGCACGGCCTCGCACACGTCGTCGGCCAGCTGGTAGAGCAGGTAGGCGGTGGCGAAGACGATGGCGCTCCACACCATCTGCCGCGCCAGCGTGCTGGCCAGGGCGACGAAGCCCAGCGCCACCAGCACCAGGGTCGCCACCGAGGCGAAGCCCGCGCAGGCCACGAGCAGGCCCACCCACAGTGGGCGCGGGGGCGCGGCAGCGGCCTCGGCGGGCTCGCTGCCGCCCTCCGCCGCGCCGTCCTTGGCCGTGGTACGCGGGGTGTGCAGGTGGCGCAGGCAGGCGATGGCGATGAGCGCGACCAGCAGCGCCGTCACGGCCTGCGTCGTCACCTCGGCCGCGAGGCTGGCGCCCACGGCGGTGTTGATTTCGGTGATGAGTCCGCTGGTGATGGCGACCAGGGCGATCCACCAGGGGTAGGGGCTCAGCCGCCGCGCCAGGTCGTCCGACAGCGAAGGCAGCCGCCAGGAGCTGCGCCGGCGCGATAGCAGGGCGTGCCCCAGTCCGATGGCGAACGAGGCGAAGATGGCCAGGCGCACCGCCGTGCTGCCCAGGCCGTGCAGCCGGTCGCCGAGGTTGTCGCCCACGTCGACGCCGCTGAGCGCCAGTTGCGCCGCCAGCCCGATCAGCAGCACATGCACCACGACCGACACCGCCGCGAGCAGCGAGCGCCGCAGGCGCCCGGACGGCAGCCGCGTGGGCGCCACGCGCACCAGCACGCGCTTGGCCAGCCAGTTGCCCAGCACGGCCAGCAGCAGCGCGCCGGCCAGGCTGCCGAGGAAGGTGGCGCGCCGGGCGGGCTCCATCGCCCGCTCCAGGGCCTGGCGGATCTCGACCGCCAGCATCGACAGGCGGGCGGTGTCGGAGGGCCAGGCGTTGCGCAGCGCGCGCCAGTAGGTGGGGCCCAGCGGCGAGTCGATGCGGGCGGTCAGCGCATCCTGGAACTGCTGGCGGCGCTGGCGCACGAGGTCGGCGCTGCGCTGGTCGGCATCGACCACGATGAGGCGGGCGAGCTTGAGGTCGGCGTCCACGACGGCGCGCTGCTTGGCCAGTCCGGCCCGCTGCTGCGCCACGTCGGGGGAGTCGGCGGGCGCGCCTTTCTCGGGCGAGGGGCCGAGCCCGGCCAGGCGCGTGTCCAGGTCGGCCAGCTCTTCGGTGCGCTGCGCGACGAGTTGCTCGGCGGCCGTGCCGATGGCATAGACCTCGTTGACGAGCTTGCGGCCGTCGTCGTCCGGATCGAGCTTTTTCGGGACGGCGTCGAGCTGCTTGCGCAGGTCGTCCACCGAACGAGGGGCCGGATCGCCGGCCCGGGGGGCCGTGGCGCTGGCGGCCGGGGCCGGGGCGGATGCCGCCGCGGTCCGGTCCTGCGCCGCCGCGGGGTGGGACAGGGCCAGGCCCATGAGCAGGCCGGCCAGCAGGGTTCTGAAAAAGGAAGGAAGCAAGGGCGAGTCCGTGCGTACAAGGACCCGAAAGCGTATCACTGCCCCGGGCTGAACAGGTCCACCCGGTCGGTGATGATGCCGTCGGTGCCCAGGTCGATCAGGCGCTGCGCCGCCCATTCGTCGTTCACCGTGTAGCTCAAGGCGCGCAGCCCGGCGCCTTTCACCTGGGCCACGGTCTCGGTATTCCACAGCGCGTGGTTGCAGACGATGGCCACGCAGCCGAGCTGTTGCGCGGTGTCCAGCCAGCCGGCGCCCAGCGTGTCCAGCAGCAGGCCGCGCGGCAGCAGCGGCGCCGCGTCGCGTGCACCGGACAGCGCGCGCACCTGGAACGAGGTGAGCAGCGGCGGCACCGCGGCGCCCTGCCACAGGCGCGCGGCGTGCGCGGCGACCACGCGGCCGGTTTCCTCCTCGGTGCCGGGCGTGGGCTTGATCTCGATGTTCAGCAGGTGGCCGTTGGCCCGGCAAAAGCGTGCCACGGCGTCCAGCGTGGGCAGCGGCTCGCCGGCGTGGGCGCGCGAATGCCAGGCGCCGGCGTCCAGGCGCGACAGGTCGCTCCAGGCCTGCTCGCCCGCCGTGCCCCGGCCGCAGGTGGTGCGCTCCAGCGTGGCGTCGTGCAGCAAAAAGGGCACGCCGTCGCTGCTGAGCTTGGCGTCGCATTCGAACATGCGGTAGCCGTGGTGCGCGCCCAGGCGGAAGGCGGCCAGCGTGTTCTCGGGCGCGAGCTTGCCGGCGCCGCGGTGGGCGATCCAGCGCGGATAGGGCCAGTCGGACGCGGAAACGGCGGGCGCAACGGCAGCAGCAGCGGAAGGGGCGGTCATGTCAGTGAACGAGGGTTGGGAATGCTGTCGCGGCGTTCGAAGCTGGCACGGCCCGAGCCGTCCGATGGCCGCGGAGCAGGCCGTGCCCGCAGGCGCCGGTGGCGACTGCGGGGGGCTTCATAGACTTTCGCCGAACTTGAGCAGGTTGCCGTGCGGGTCGATCACGTACAGCTCGCGCATGCCCCAGGGCTGCTCGCGCGGGGGATCGACGGCCAGGCCGCGCGCGGCGAAGTCGGCATGCAGCGCGCGGGTGTCGCCCCGCACGTAGCAGGAGGTGTTCTCGGCGATGTGGCGCTCGGTGCAGAGCCAGAAATGCAGCTCGCAGCCGTCGCGCTCGGCGATGAGGTAGTCGCCCGTGCGCAGCCGGGGCGCGAACCCCAGCCGGTCGGCGCAGAAGGCCGCGCTCTCATCCAGGTCGAGCGAGGCCAGCACGGGAACGGTCGCGTGCACGAGCCGGGCCGGCGCGGGTCGGTGGCTCACGGGGCTGCTCACATCCGCTTGCCGGTGGCGGCGTCGAACCAGTGCAGGCGCGACGGGCGCGGTGCGACGTGGATGGTGTCGCCGGGCTGGGGCGAGTGCGTGCCTTCTTCCACGCGCACGATGAGGGATTCGCCGTTCATGCGGGCGTACACCAGGCGTTCGGCGCCCAGCAGCTCGACGGTTTCGACCTGCACGGCCCAGCCGGTGGCGCCGATGTCCAGGTGCTCGGGGCGGATGCCGAGGATCGCGCCCTGCTTGCCGCCTTCCGCGTTCTTGAGCAGGTTCATGGGCGGCGAGCCGATGAAGCTGGCCACGAAGGTCGAGGCGGGCGAGTGGTAGACCTCCTCGGGCGTGCCGAACTGCTCCATCACGCCGCCGTTCATGACGATCATGCGCTGCGCGAGCGTCATCGCCTCGACCTGGTCGTGGGTGACGAACAGGCTGGTGATGCCCAGCTCGCGGTGCAGCTTCTGGATCTCCAGGCGGGTCTGCGCGCGCAGCTTGGCGTCCAGGTTGGACAGCGGCTCGTCGAACAGGAACACCTGCGGCTGGCGCACGATGGCGCGGCCCATGGCCACGCGCTGGCGCTGGCCGCCGGACAGCTCGCGCGGCTTGCGCTCCAGCAGGTGGCCCAGCTCCAGGATCTTGGCGGCCTTGTCCACGCGCCGCTTGATCTCGTCCTTGGGCACCTTGGCGATCTTCAGGCCGTAGGCCATGTTGTCGAAGTTCGTCATGTGCGGGTAGAGCGCGTAGTTCTGGAACACCATGGCGATGTCCCGCTCGGCGGGCTCGAGGTTGTTCACCACGCGCGGGCCGATGGCGATCTCGCCGCCGCTGATCTCTTCCAGGCCCGCGACCATGCGCAGCAGGGTGGATTTGCCGCAGCCCGACGGGCCGACGATCACGATGAATTCGCCATCCTGGATTTCGGCGCTGACGCCGTGGATGACCGGGGTGGCCTTGGGGCCGGCGCCGTAGCGCTTGATGACGTTGCGAAGCGAGAGGGATGCCATATCTTTGGGATTCTTGTCAGATCGATCGGTGGTCGTTGACCGTTATTTCTCGGTGTCCACGAGGCCCTTGACGAACCACTTCTGCATGAGCATCACCACCACGGCCGGCGGCAGCATGGCCAGGATGGCCGTCGCCATGACGATGTTCCATTCGTTCTGGCCGTCTCCGCCGGCGATCATGCGCTTGATGCCGATCACCACCGGGTACATGTCTTCGCTCGTGGTGGCCAGCAGCGGCCACAGGTACTGGTTCCAGCCGTAGATGAACTGGATCACGAACAGGGCGGCGATCGAGGTCTTGGACAGCGGGATCAGGATGTCCTTAAAGAACCGCATCGGGCCCGCGCCGTCCATGCGCGCGGCCTCCACCAGCTCGTCGGGCACGGTCAGGAAGAACTGGCGGAACAGGAACGTGGCCGTGGCCGAGGCGATCAGCGGCACGGTCAGGCCCGCGTAGCTGTTGAGCATGCCGAGGTCGGACACCACCTGGTACGTCGGGCCGATGCGCACTTCCACGGGCAGCATCAGCGTGATGAAGATCAGCCAGAAGCACAGGCCCTTGAAGGGAAAGCGGAAGTACACGATGGCGAACGCCGACAGCAGCGAGATGGCGATCTTGCCGAAGGTGATGACCAGGGCCGACACCAGGCTCACCCACATCATGCGGGCCACGGGGGCGGTGGAGCCGGCGCCAGCATCGCGGCCGAACAGGGCGGCCTTGTAGGTCTCCCAGAAGTGGCCGCCGGGCAGCAGCGGCATGGGGGCCTGCACGATTTCCTGCGCGGTGTGCGTGGAGGCGACGAACGCCAGGTACAGCGGAAAGGCGACGATCAGCACGCCCAGCACCATGATCACATGGGCCAGGATGCCGGCGGTCAGGCGGCGCTCAACCATGGGCGGCCTCCATCGAGAAAACGCTTTGCGCCAGGCATTGCATCGGGCGTTGCATCAGTAGTTCACTTTCTTTTCGACATAGCGGAACTGCACCACGGTGAGCGCGACGACGATCAGCATCAGCACCACCGATTGCGCGGCGGAGCCGCCCAGGTCCATGGCCTTGAAGCCGTCGTAGTAGACCTTGTAGACGAGGATGGCCGTGTCCTTGCCCGGGCCGCCCTGGGTGGCCGCATCGACGATGGCGAAGGTGTCGAAGAAGGCGTAGACCACGTTGATCACCAGCAGGAAGAACGTGGTGGGCGACAGCAGCGGGAACTGGATGGTCCAGAAGCGGCGCCACGGGCGCGCGCCGTCGATGGCCGCGGCTTCGATGAGCGACTTGGGGATCGACTGCAGCCCGGCCAGGAAGAACAGGAAGTTGTAGGAGATCTGCTTCCACACCGAAGCCATCACGATCAGCGTCATGGCCTGGCCGGAGTCGAGCAGGTGGTTCCAGTGGATGCCGACCTTCTCCAGGCCGTAGGCCACCACGCCGAGCGACGGCGAGAACATGAACACCCACAGCACCGCGGCCACGGCGGGCGCGACGGCGTAGGGCAGGATCAGCATGGTCTTGTAGAACATGGCCGCCTTGACCACGCGGTCGGCGAAGATCGCCAGCATCAGCGACAGGCTGATGCCGATGCCCGCCACCAGCACCGAGAACATGGCCGTGGTCTTGAACGACTCCACGTAGCTGCCGTCGTTGAAGAGCTGGCGGAAGTTGGCCAGGCCCACCCATTCGGTGGAGGTTCCGAAGGCGTCCTGCAGCTGCATCGACTGCACCAGCGCCTGGCTGGCGGGCCAGAAGAAGAAGACCAGGATGATGGCCATCTGCGGCGCGATGAGCAGCCAGGGCAGCCAGGCAGATTTGAAACGGACGCGTTTTTCCATGGGACGGAAGGTTGGGAGAAATCGGCGCTTCCCAAAGCAAAAAGCAGATGGATGACCCATCTGCTTTTTACGGTTGGCGAAACGGTCAGTTTAAGCCGTATTACGACTTGTTCGCCTTCTGGAAGCGTTCCAGTTGCTCGTTTCCACGCTTGACGATCGTGTCCAGCGCTTCCTTGGCGGTCTTCTTGCCGGACCACACCTGTTCGAGCTCTTCGTCCTCGATCGCGCGGATCTGCACGTAGTTGCCCAGGCGGATGCCGCGGCTCTTGTCGGTCACCTTGCGGATCATCTGCGTCACGGCCACGTCGGTGCCGGGGTTCTGCTGGTAAAAGCCCGACTTCTCGGTCAGCTCATACGCGGCCTTGGTGACGGGCAGGTAGCCGGTGCGCTTGTGGCTGGCGGACTGCACTTCAGGCGTGGAGATGAACTGGAAGAACTGCGCCACGCCCTTGTATTCGGCAGGCTTCTTGCCGGCCATGACCCACAGGCTCGCGCCGCCGATCACGGTGTTCTGCGGTGCGCCGGGCACGTCGGGGTAGTAGGGCAGGGGAGCCAGGCCGTAGGCGAACTTGGCGTTCTTGGCCACGTTGCCGTAGAAGCCCGACGACGTGTTGATCATGGCGCACTCGCCGGACACGAAGCTGGCCTCGGGCACGTTGCCGCGGCCCTTGTAGACGAACAGGCCCTGCTTGGCCATGTTGGCCAGGTTCTCGATGTGGCGCACGTGCAGGGGCGAATCGACCTTCAGGCGCGCGTCCAGGCCCTGCAGGCCGTTGGACTTGCTGGCGAACTCCACGTTGTGCCAGGCCGAGAAGCTCTCGACCTGCGTCCAGTTCTGCCAGGCCGTGGTGAACGGGCACTTGTGGCCCGAGGCCTTGAGCTTGGCCGCCGCGTTGACCACTTCGGGCCAGGTGGCGGGCGCCTTGTCGGTGGGCAGGCCGGCCGCCTTGAAGGCGTCCTTGTTGAAGTAGAAGATGGTGGTGGAGCTGTTGAACGGGAAGCTCAGCATCTGGCCGTTGGGGGCCGTGTAGTAGCCGGCCACGGCGGGGATGTAGGCGGCCGGGTCGAACTTGGCGCCTGCGTCCTGCATCACCTTGCCCACGGGCACGATGGCGCCCTTGCTGGCCATCATGGTGGCCGTGCCGACTTCGAACACCTGCAGGATGTGCGGTGCGTTGCCGGCGCGGAAGGCGGCGATGGAGGCCGTCATGGACTCGTCATACGTGCCCTTGTAGGTCGGCACGATCTTGTATTCCTTCTGGCTCTCGTTGAACTGCTTGGCCAGGTCGTTCACCCACTCGCCGTTGACCGCGGTCATCGAATGCCACCATTGGATCTCGGTCTGTGCCTGCGCCGTGGCGCAGAGCGAAGCGGCGATGGCGGCAGCGGCCGCCAGGTGCTTGAATTGCATGAAAACTCCTCGAATCGATACGAAATGCACGAAGCGCCGATGGTAGGACGCATTTCGTGACACGAATATGTCGTTGTCGCATAGGCCCACGCAGCGATCAAGCGGGGAAACCCGTCGCGGCGCAGGGCCCCGCCATGGCCGCCAAACGGGCGCCAGCGCTGGCGATTTCGTGACAATTCCGTGACAGATCGGCGGTGGCCGGAGTCGCCTTGGCGACTGGTGCCGTGCACCATTTCAGCGAATTGCAAGGATGCCAGCAGGGTTTTGTGCGGTGCACAATGATCTCGCGTCCCCATTTCGGGGCTGATCGCGGGGCCGAATCCCGCGCCTTTTCCTTTTCCGATCCTCCGGACCTTTCCATGGCCAAAACCTCTCTGGACAAAAGCAAGATCAAGTTCCTGTTGCTCGAGGGCATCCACCCGTCCGCGCTCGACGTGCTGCGCGGTGCGGGCTACACGCAGATCGAGGCGATCTCCGGCGCGCTGCCCGACGACGAACTCAAGCGCAAGATCGCCGATGCGCACTTCGTGGGCATCCGCTCGCGCACCCAGCTGACGGCCGAGGTTTTCTCCCACGCGCACAAGCTCGTGGCCGTGGGGTGCTTTTGCATCGGCACCAACCAGGTGGACCTGAACGCCGCCCGCGAGCGCGGCATCGCCGTGTTCAACGCGCCGTACTCCAATACCCGCTCGGTGGCCGAACTGGTGCTGGCCGAGGCCATCCTGCTGTTGCGCGGCATTCCCGAGAAGAACGCGGTGGCGCACCGCGGCGGCTGGCTGAAGTCGGCCGACAACGCCTACGAGATCCGCGGCAAGACGCTGGGCATCGTGGGCTACGGTTCCATCGGCACGCAGCTGTCGGTGCTGGCCGAGGGCCTGGGCATGCACGTGATCTTCCACGACGTGGTCAACAAGCTGCCCCTGGGCAATGCGCGCCAGGCGCCCTCGCTGCACGCGCTGCTGGGGCAGGCCGACATCGTGAGCCTGCACGTGCCCGAGCTGCCTTCCACGCAGTGGATGATCGGCGCGGCCGAGATCGCGGCGATGAAGCCCGGCGGCATCCTCATCAACGCCGCGCGCGGCACGGTGGTGGAGATCGAGCCGCTGGCCGAGGCGCTCCGCGCCAAGAAGCTGCTGGGCGCCGCCATCGACGTGTTCCCGGTCGAGCCGCGCACCAACAAGGACGAGTTCCTGTCGCCGCTGCGCGGGCTGGACAACGTGATCCTCACCCCGCACATCGGCGGATCGACCATGGAGGCGCAGGCCAACATCGGGCTCGAAGTGGCCGAGAAGCTGGTCAAGTACAGCGATAACGGCACCTCGATCTCATCGGTCAACTTCCCCGAGGTGGCGCTGCCCGCGCACCCGGGCAAGCACCGGCTGCTGCACATCCACCAGAACGTGCCGGGCGTGCTGTCGCAGATCAACCAGATCTTCTCGGACAACCGGATCAACATCGCCGCCCAGTACCTGCAGACCAACGAGAAGGTGGGCTACGTGGTGATCGACATCGACGCCCAGTCGTCCGACCTGGCGCAGGACGAGCTGGCCAAGGTGCCGGGCACGATCCGCAGCCGCGTGCTGTTCTGACCGGCCGGGCCGGCCGCCAGGGGTTCCGCCGGCCTGCCTTGGGATTGGGGGGTAAAACGGCCTCCAGCACAATGAAAACGCCGGCATGACGCTATAAAAATAGTAGCGGCCGGGGTGCGATCGTTGCCGCACTGGCTGGCGGGGCCGTCCCGGCCCACGGGACCGCCCGGAGGCTGGCATAAAATCGCGGCCCCGAGGCACAGGGGCGCCCCACGCGCCCGACCCAGGTTGACCCCATGAACGTTCCCATAGCGCTGGCTGCCCTGCAGGCGCAGGCCGCCGAGCCCGCCCGCCTGCGAGAGATTCCCTACAACTACACCTCGTTTTCCGACCGGGAAATCGTCATCCGCCTGCTCGGGTCTCCGTCCTGGGACGTGCTCGACCAGTTGCGCCGCGAGCGCCGCACCGGCCGCTCGGCCCGCATGCTCTATGAAGTGCTGGGCGACATCTGGGTGGTGCAGCGCAACCCTTATCTGCAGGACGACCTGCTGGACAACCCCGACCGGCGCAAGCTGCTGGTCGAAGCGCTGGAGCACCGGCTGGCCGAGATCGGCAAGCGCCGCACGCCGGCCGACGACTCCAGCCGCGACCAGCTCGTGGGCCAATTGGTGGAGGCCGCCCGCCGCGCCATCGCCGAGTTCGACGCCACCTTCATCGAGGCGGCGCAACTGCGACGCCAGGTGCAAAAGCGCCTGGGCCGCCACACGGCCAAGGACAACATCAAGTTCGACGGCCTCTCGCGCGTGTCCCACGTGACCGACGCGACCGACTGGCGCGTCGAATACCCGTTCGTGGTGCTCACCCCCGACACCGAGGCCGAGATGGCTGCGTTGGTCAAGGCCTGCATCGACCTGGAGATGACCATCATCCCGCGCGGCGGCGGCACCGGCTACACCGGCGGCGCCATTCCGCTCACCTGGCGCAGCGTGGTCATCAACACCGAAAAGCTCGAAGCCATGACCGAGGTGGAAATGCGCCGCCTGCCGGGCATGGACCGCGAGGTCGCCACCGTGTGGACCGAGGCCGGCGTGGTCACCCAGCGCGTGGCCGATGCGGCCGAGCGCGCGGGCTACGTGTTCGCCGTGGACCCGACCAGCGCCGAGGCGTCTTGCATCGGCGGCAACATCGCCATGAACGCCGGCGGCAAGAAGGCCGTGCTGTGGGGCACGGCGCTCGACAACCTCGCCAGCTGGCGCATGGTGACGCCCGACGCCCAGTGGCTGGAGGTGACCCGTGTGAACCACAACATGGGCAAGATCCACGACGCCGAAGTGGCCAGCTTCGAGCTGCAGTACTTCGAGGCCGACGGCAGGACGCCGATCCGCACCGAGCGCCTGGACATCCCCGGCAAGACCTTCCGCAAGGAGGGCCTGGGCAAGGACGTGACCGACAAGTTCCTGTCGGGCCTGCCCGGTATTCAGAAAGAGGGCTGCGACGGCCTCATCACCAGCGCGCGCTGGGTGGTGCACCGCATGCCTGAGCACACGCGCACCGTGTGCCTGGAGTTCTTCGGCAACGCCAAGGATGCGGTGCCCAGCATCGTGGAGATCAAGGACTTCATGTTCGCCGAGCAGCAGCGCAGCGGCGTGCTGCTGGCGGGCCTGGAACACCTGGACGACCGCTACCTGAAGGCCGTGGGCTACGCCACCAAGAGCAAGCGGCACGGCGGCGGCCTGCCGAAGATGGTGCTGTTCGGCGACATCGCGGGCGACAACGCCGACGACGTGGCGCGCGTGACCAGCGAGGTCGTGCGGCTGGCCAATTCGCGCTCGGGCGAGGGCTTCGTCGCCATCAGCCCCGAGGCGCGCAAGAAGTTCTGGCTGGACCGCAAGCGCACGGCCGCCATCAGCCGCCACACCAACGCCTTCAAGATCAACGAAGACGTGGTGATCCCGCTGCCGCGCATGGCCGAGTACACCGACGGCATCGAACGCATCAACATCGAGCTGTCGCTGCGCAACAAGATCGCGCTGTGCGATGCGCTGGAAGACTTCTTCCTGCGCGGCAACCTGCCGCTGGGCCGCCAGGACGACGCGCACGAGATCCCGTCGGCCGAACTGCTGGAAGACCGCGTGGGCCAGGCCGTGGCGCTGGTGGGCGAGGTGCGCGCGCTGTGGACCGGCTGGCTGCGCGATGTGGAGCCGCTCTTCGCCCAGCTGCAGGACCACACGCTGCGCGCCAGTTGGAAGACCCAGCTGCGCGAGCCGCTGGCCAAGATCTTCGCCGGCGCCGCCTTCCAGCCCATCATGGACGAGGCCCAGGCCATCCACCAGCGCGTGCTCAAGGGCCGCGTGTGGGTGGCGCTGCACATGCATGCCGGCGACGGCAACGTGCACACCAACATCCCGGTCAACAGCGACGACTACCGCATGCTGCAGACGGCCCACGAGGCCGTGGCGCGCATCATGGTGCTGGCCCGCCAGCTCGACGGCGTGATCTCGGGCGAGCACGGCATCGGCATCACCAAGCTGGAGTTCCTGACCGACGACGAACTGCGGCCGTTCGCCGACTACAAGCAGCGCGTGGACCCCGAAGGGCGCTTCAACAAAGGCAAGCTGCTACGAAATCAGGAGCGTGGTGCCCTGGTGGATATTGCCCGGGAGCCCGGTTCGGCCCGCAACTCGCTGATGTTCGCCGACCTGACCAACGCCTACACGCCGAGCTTCGGCCTGATGGGGCACGAGTCGCTGATCATGCAGCAGAGCGACATCGGCGCCATCGCCGATTCGGTCAAGGACTGCCTGCGCTGCGGCAAGTGCAAGCCCGTGTGCGCCACCCACGTGCCGCGCGCCAGCCTGCTGTACAGCCCGCGCAACAAGATCCTCGCCACCTCGCTGCTGGTCGAGGCCTTCCTGTACGAGGAGCAGACGCGCCGGGGCGTGTCGATCAAGCACTGGCAGGAGTTCGAGGACGTGGCCGACCACTGCACCGTGTGCCACAAGTGCTACACGCCGTGCCCGGTCAAGATCGACTTCGGCGACGTGACCATGAACATGCGCAACCTGCTGCGCAAGATGGGCAAGAAGACCTTCCGCCCGGGCAACGCGCTGGCCATGACCATGCTCAACGCCACCAACCCCGACACCATCAAGCTGATGCGCAGCGCCATGGTCGGCGTGGGCTTCAAGGCCCAGCGCATCGCCGTGGACCTGCTGCGCAAGGTGGGTCGCCGCCAGACCGCGCGGCCGCCGGCCACGGTGGGCACCGCGCCGGTCAAGGAGCAGGTGATCCACTTCATCAACAAGAAGCTGCCCGGCGGCCTGCCCAAGAAGACGGCGCGCGCGTTGCTGGACATCGAGAACAAGGACTACGTGCCCATCATCCGCAACCCGGCCACGACCACGGCCGAGACGGAGGCGGTGTTCTACTTTCCCGGCTGCGGCTCCGAGCGCCTGTTCAGCCAGGTGGGCCTGGCCACGCAGGCCATGCTGTGGCATGCGGGCGTGCAGACCGTACTGCCGCCGGGCTACCTGTGCTGCGGCTACCCGCAGCGCGGCAGCGGCCAGTTCGAGAAGGCCGAGAAGATGATCACCGACAACCGGGTGCTCTTTCACCGCGTGGCCAACACGCTCAACTACCTCGACATCAAGACCGTGGTGGTGAGCTGCGGCACCTGCTACGACCAGCTGCAGGGCTACGACTTCGGCAAGATCTTCCCGGGCAGCCGCATCATCGACATCCACGAATACCTGCTGGAAAAGGGCGTGACCCTGCAGGGCAAGGGCGCCTACCTGTACCACGAGCCCTGCCACAACCCCATGAAGCTGCAGGACTCGGTCAAGACCGTGAAGGCGCTGGTGGGGCCGCAGGTGCTCAAGAGCGAGCGCTGCTGCGGCGAATCCGGCACGCTGGGCGTGACGCGGCCCGACATCTCCACGCAGGTGCGCTTTCGAAAGGAAGAGGAAATCAGGAAGGGCGAGGCCGCGCTGCGGGCCAGCGGCGCCGCGGGCGCGCAGGACAACGTGAAGATCCTCACCAGCTGCCCCAGCTGCCTGCAGGGCCTGAACCGCTACCAGGACGACCTGAACAACGGCCTGCTGGAGGCCGACTACATCGTCGTCGAGATGGCGCGCGAGATCCTGGGCGACCAATGGATGCCCGAATACGTGCAGCGCGCCAACGCGGGCGGCATCGAGCGGGTGCTGGTCTGATGGCGGCCACGGCGCCTGCTGCGGCCACCGTGCCCGATTGCCCGCTGTGCGACGGCGACGGCGGCGCGATGGTCTGGCGCGGCCCGAAGCTGCGCGTGATCCGCGCGCAGGAGGCCGGCTTTCCGGCCTTCTACCGCGTGGTATGGAACGCGCACGCGGCGGAGTTCACCGACCTGGACGCGGGCGACCGCCTGCATTGCATGGAGGCCGTGGCGGCGGTGGAGACCGCGCTGCGCGCCCATGTGCAGCCGGACAAGATCAACCTGGCCGCGCTCGGCAACATGGTGCCGCACCTGCACTGGCACGTGATCGCGCGCTTTGCCTGGGACAGCCATTTCCCCGGCGCTGTGTGGGCCACGCCGCAGCGCGACCGCGCGCCCGAGCGCGAGGCCGAGGTGGCCGCCCGCCTGGCCGCGGCCGAGGCGGCGATGGCCGCGCGGCTGGCGCAACTGGCCTGACGCCCAGGCGCGTGAGCCCTGGCAGGGCGCGCTGACGGGCCGGCCAGGGCGCGGTGGGACAATCGCGCTCCGGCTCCATCGGGCCGCCCGCAGCGGGCACAACGCAAACGCACAGAGGATTTCCATGGCAGGTTTGAAAGCCGGCGCACCCACGCCGCAGTCGATCACGGTGCACGAGGCATCGCGCGTGCTGGAGGTGGTGTTCTCGGACGGTGCGGCCTTCCGCATCCCGTTCGAGCTGATGCGCGTGTACTCGCCCTCCGCCGAGGTGCAGGGCCACGGCCCGGGCCAGGAGGTGCTGCAGACCGGGCAGCGCCACGTCACGCTCGCGGGGCTGGAGCCGGTGGGGAACTACGCGGTCAAGCCCACGTTCTCCGACGGCCACGACACGGGCATCTTCTCGTGGGATTACCTCTACGAACTCGGCCAGCGCCAGGACGCGCTGTGGGCCGACTACCTGCGCCGGCTGGACGAGGCCGGCGCCGATCGCGACACGCCGATGCCGCCCCGGCGCGGCGGTGGCGGCCATTCGCACGGTTCCGGCGGCTGCGCGCACTGACGGCGGCGGGCCCGCTCGGCGCGCGCCGCAGCGTCCAAATTGCGACAGATGCCCCATGCAGGTGCGGGGTTGTCGCTGTACGAGCGGGGCCCGCGCCCCTAGCATCGCGGAATGAGCACCACGCATTTCGGATTCCAGTCGGTCGATGAAGCGGAAAAGGCGCGCCGCGTGCGCGGCGTTTTCGACTCCGTCGCATCGAAGTACGACGTCATGAACGACCTCATGTCCGGTGGCCTGCACCGCGCATGGAAGGCCTATACGGTCATGGTCGCCAACCTGCGCGAGGGCCACCGCGTGCTCGACATCGCGGGCGGCACGGGCGATCTGGCGAAGGCCTTCGCCAAAAAGGTCGGCGCATCGGGCGAGGTGGTGCACACCGACATCAACGAAGCCATGCTGCGCGTGGGGCGCGACCGCCTCATCGATGCCGGCGTGGTGCTGCCCACGCTGGTCTGCGACGCCGAGAAGCTGCCCTTCCCCAATGGCCACTTCGACGTGGTGAGCGTGGCCTTTGGCCTGCGCAACATGACGCACAAGGACCAGGCCCTTGCCGAGATGTGCCGCGTGCTCAAGCCGCGCGGCCGCCTGCTTGTGCTGGAGTTCTCCAAGGTGGCCAAGCCGCTGGAGAAGGCCTACGACTGGTATTCCTTCAAGGTGCTGCCCCAGCTGGGCCGGATGGTGGCCGGCGACGACGCGAGCTACCGCTACCTCGCCGAGTCGATCCGCATGCATCCGGGGCAGGAAGAACTCAAAACCCTCATGCAGAAAAATGGCTTTGGGCATGTGGACTATCACAACATGACGGGGGGAATCGTTGCTTTGCATGTTGGAATCAAGTGCTGAGCCGCCTTGCGTTTTCGTTCGCAGCCGGCACCTATCTATAAATTGGAGATGACATGATGAAACTGTGGTCCGTGGCGCTGGTCGCCATGTTGTTGGTGGTGCATGCCGATGCGGATGCGCGCCGCATGGGCGGCGGCAAGTCCGTTGGCAAGCAGTCGAGCAATGTGACGCAGCGCGAGGCGGCTTCACCTCCGCCCGCTGCGCCCGGCGCACCGGCGCAGAACGTCAACAGCGCGGCGGCTGCCAAGCCCGCCGCCGCACCGGCAGCCGCTCCCGCGGCGGCCGCCAAGAAGCCCTGGGGCGCGATGCTCGGCGGCCTGGCCGCGGGCCTGGGCCTGGCCTGGCTGGCCCACTCGCTCGGCCTGGGCGCGGGCTTCGGCCAGTTCCTGCTGATCGCGCTGCTGGCGCTGGGGGCCTTCGCCGTGTTCCGCATGTTCATGCGGTCGCGCAAGCCCGCTGAAGGCGGTGGCGCGGGCAATTCGCCCTTCGCCTTCCAGGGCGCCGGCGGCGGTGCTGCTTCGCCGGCCGAGGCGCAGATGCCCCGCCAGTACAGCCCGCAGAACGTGGGCAACGATGCCTCCGCTCGGCCCTTCGAGCGCAGCAGCATGGCCTTCGACGCCTCGCGCCAGAGCGGCGGTGGCTCCGGCGTGGTGATCGGCTCGGCGCTGGCCGGCTCGCAGAACTGGGGCGTGCCCGAGGGCTTCGACACCGAAGGCTTCCTGACCGCAGCCAAGCGCAACTTCATCACGCTGCAAGGCGCCTGGGACCGTTCCGACATCGCCGCGCTCCGTTCGATGATGACGGACAGCATGGTGGAGGAGATCCGCACCCAGCTGAGCGAGCGCGAGTCGCTGCGCGGCGCCAGCCAGCCCAACCACACCGATGTGGTCATGCTGGAGGCACAGCTGCTGGGCATCGAGGACCTGGGCGATGGCTACATGGCCAGCGTGGAGTTCTCCGGCATGATCCGCGAGGAACTCTCGGCCGGCCCGAGCCCGTTCCGCGAGGTGTGGAACATGACCAAGCCCAAGAGCGGCGGCAGCGGCTGGCTGGTGGCCGGGGTGCAGGCCCTGCAGTAACCGGCCGCAATGGCGCGGCGGGCGCGGGGGTAAAGCCCTCGGTGCCGCGCCCAGTTCGGGGAATAATCGGGGACTATGGCAACACAGTCCCCTTTTTCATTCCTGGATGGGCTTTTCGAGCGCATCGCCGCAGGCCCGCAGCCACCGCAGTGGCTGGTGCACGAGGTGCAGCACCGCCTGGTGCTGTTCCTCAACCACGTGCTCATGCAGGAGCCCGAGGCCATGGACCGCCTCGTGCGCCAGAAGGGGCGCGTGGCGCGGGTGCAGTGGCGGGTCTATTCCATGGCCCTGCAGATCACCCCGGCCGGGCTGCTCGACCTGGCCCCCGAGGGCCAGGTGCCGGACCTGCGCCTGGAGGTGATCGAAACCTCCCCCCTGTCGCTGGCCCAGACCGCGCTGCGCGGTGACAAGCCCGGCATCCGCATCGAAGGCGACGTGCAGCTGGCCGCCGACATCAACTGGCTGGTGGACCACGTGCGCTGGGACGTCGAGGAAGACCTGGCCCGCGTGATCGGCGATGCGCCGGCCCATGCCATCGGCTCGGCGGCCCGCCGCGCCGCGCAGGCGCTGCGCCAGTTCGTCGGCGCACGCGGGGCATCCTCCGCCGGCGAGGCCGGCGGTACCGACCGATTCGCACCATGAGTCGTTTCTTTCGCGGCGTCACCATCGTCTGGGTGGTGCTGCGCTATGGGCTGGACGAGCTGGTCCTGACGAGCTTCCAGAAGCCCTGGCTGCGCCTGGTGGCGCGCATCGTGTCGATCGGCCGCAACCTGGACGCCCCGCGCGGACAGCGCCTGCGCGAGGCGCTGGAGCGGCTGGGCCCGATCTTCGTGAAGTTCGGCCAGGTGCTGTCCACCCGGCGCGACCTGATGCCGCCCGACATCGCCGACGAGCTGGCGCACCTGCAGGACCGTGTGCCGCCCTTCGATCCCGACGTGGCGGTGGCCACCATCGAGCGCGCCTTCCGCCGCCCGCTGGCCGAGGTGTTCGTGTCGTTCGACCGGGTGCCGATCGCCAGCGCGTCCATCGCCCAGGTGCACTTCGCGGTCGTGCGCGACCGCAAGGGCGTGGAGCGCGAAGTCGCCGTCAAGGTGCTGCGCCCGGGCATGCTGCCCGTGATCGAGAACGACCTGGGCCTGATGCGCCTGATGGCCGGGTGGGTGGAGAGCCTGTCGGCCGACGGCAAGCGGCTCAAGCCCCGCCAGGTGGTGGCCGAATTCGACAACTACCTGCACGACGAGCTGGACCTGGTGCGCGAGGCCGCCAATGCCGCGCAGCTGCGCCGCAACATGCAGGGGCTCGAACTGGTGCTGATCCCCGAGATCCTCTGGGACTTCTGCCATGCCGAGGTGCTGGTGATGGAGCGCATGAAGGGCGTGCCCATCAACCAGATCGAACGCCTTCGGGCCGCGGGGGTGGACATCCCCAAGCTGGCGCGCGACGGGGTCACGATCTTCTTCACCCAGGTGTTCCGCGACGGCTTCTTCCACGCCGACATGCACCCGGGCAACATCCAGGTGAGTCTGGAGCCGGAGACCTTCGGGCGCTACATCTCGCTGGACTTCGGCATCGTCGGCACGCTGACCGAGTTCGACAAGGAATACCTCGCGCAGAACTTCACGGCGTTCTTCCGCCGCGACTACAAGCGCGTGGCGGAGCTGCACATCGAAAGCGGCTGGGTGCCGGCCCACACGCGCGTGAACGAGCTGGAGGCGGCCATCCGCACCGTGTGCGAGCCGTACTTCGACCGCCCGCTCAAGGAGATCTCGCTCGGCATGGTGCTGATGCGGCTGTTCCAGACCTCGCGGCGCTTCCATGTGGAGATCCAGCCGCAGCTGGTGCTGCTGCAAAAGACGCTGCTCAACATCGAGGGCCTGGGACGCCAGCTCGACCCCGACCTGGACCTGTGGAGCACCGCCAAGCCGTTCCTCGAAAAGTGGATGCTCGACCAGATGGGGCCGCAGCGCCTGTGGCGCGAGCTGCGCGCCGAGGCGCCGCGCTTTGCCAAGATGCTGCCCGAGCTGCCGCGCCTGCTGCACGGCTACCTGCGCGAGCGGCCGCACGACCACCGGCGCGAGCTGCTGGAACTGCTGGCCGCGCAAAAGCGCACCAACCGCCTGCTGCAGAGCCTGATCTACGGTGGCATGGGATTTGTATTGGGGCTGCTGGCGATGCAGCTGCTGATCCGCGTGCGGCTCTTCTAGCCTTTTTCCGACCCCTCCCTTTCCCCTACCCCTCCCTTTCCCCTACCCCTCCCTACGCGACATACGAGGAGCATGCCGTGCTGTTGACCCTGGTCATTGTCTATCTGCTGATCACCATCGCCATCGGCCTGCTCGCGGCGCGGCGGGTGAAGAACTCGGCGGACTTCGCCATCGCCGGGCGGCACCTGCCGCTGTACATGATCGTGACGACCACGTTCGCCACGTGGTTCGGCTCCGAGACGGTGCTGGGCATTCCGGCCAAGTTCATCGAGGGCGGGCTGGGCAACGTGGTGGAAGACCCGTTCGGCGCGGGCTTCTGCCTGATCCTCGTGGGGCTGTTCTTCGCGGCGCGCCTGTACCGCATGACGCTGCTGACCATCAGCGACTACTACCGCGAGCGCTACGGCCGCGCGGTCGAGATCGTGTGCTCGCTCATCATCATGCTGAGCTACCTGGGCTGGGTGTCGGCGCAGGTGACGGCGCTGGGCCTGGTGTTCAACCTGCTGTCCGGCGGTGCCATCAGCATTCCGATGGGCATGACCATCGGGGTGATCTCCATCCTGGCCTACACGCTGTTCGGCGGCATGTGGTCGGTGGCGGTGACGGACTTCATCCAGATGATCATCCTGGTGGGCGGGCTCACGATCATCGCCGTCTTCGCCGGCAACATGGCCGGCGGGGCGGACAAGGTGATCGAGCTGGCCAGCAGCCGCGACCTGTTCCGCTTCCTGCCCGAGCCCAAGCTGCACGACATTCTGTTCTTCATCGCGGCGGGCATCACGATGATGTTCGGCTCCATTCCGCAGCAGGACGTGTTCCAGCGCGTCATGTCGGCCAACAACATCCGGGCGGCCACGCGCGGCCCGGTGATCGGCGGCATCTGCTACATCCTGTTCGCCTTCGTGCCCATGTTCCTGGTGGCCAGCGCGCTCATCATCATGCCGACCGAAACGGCCGAACTGCTCAAGGACGACCCGCAGAAGGTGCTCCCCACGCTGGTGCTGCAGAAGATGCCGTTCATCATGCAGGTGTTCTTCTTTGGTGCGCTGCTGTCCGCCCTCAAGTCCACGGCCTCGGCCACGCTGCTGGCGCCCAGCGTCACGTTCACCGAGAACATCTGGCGCCAGTTCCGTCCGAACGGCACCGACAGCGACCGCCTGCGCACCATGCGCATCAGCACGCTGGTGTTCAGCGCCCTGGTGCTGGCCTATTCGATCCACATGCAGGGCACGTCGATCTATGAACTGGTGTCGGGTGCCTACCAGGTGCCGCTGGTGGGCGCCTTCGTGCCGCTGGTCTTCGGCCTCTATTGGAAGCGCGCGACGACCCAGGGCGCCATCCTGGCCATCATCGCGGGCCTGTCGTCGTGGCTGCTGTTCCTGGCCACGCCGGCCGGCGCCGTGTTCCCGGCCCAGCTGGCGGGCGTGCTGGCCGCCACGGCGGGCATGCTGATCGGTTCGCTGGCGCCGCAGGGGCTGCGCAACGTGCATGCATCGCACCACCCGGTGGCAGGGGTGGAGCAGGCGTGAAGGGGGTTGGGATGCGGTGCCTATAATTGAAGGTTTTGCACTTTCCATCGCACACGCTCAAGATGCCTATCTATGCTTATAAATGCGGTTCCTGTGGCCACGCCAAGGATGTGCTGCAAAAAATCTCGGACGCCCCCCTCACGGTGTGTCCGGCCTGCGGGGCCGAGGCCTTCACCAAGCAGGTGACGGCGGCCGGCTTCCAGCTCAAGGGCTCGGGCTGGTACGTGACCGATTTCCGGGGCGGCAACAGCGGTGCGGGCGGCTCCAAGCCCGACGCCACGGCCCCCGCCGCCGCATCGCCTGCCAGCGACAGCGCCCCCAAGAAGGAATCCGCCAGCCCGGCGCCCGCGCCGGCCGCCAGCAGTTCCGACACCAAGAAGAACTGAACGGCCCCGGATGTCCGCTTTGCGCAAATGGCTGTTCACCGGCCTTCTGGTCATCGTTCCCGGCGTCATCACGGCCTGGGTGCTGAACTGGATCGTGAGCACGCTCGACCAGACCCTGCAGATCCTGCCCGGCTCCTGGCAGCCCGACAAGCTGCTGGGCTTTCACATTCCCGGCTTCGGGGTGCTGCTCACCCTGGGCATCCTGCTCGCGGTCGGCGCGCTCACCAGCAACTTCGCGGGGCGCAAGCTGGTGGAGTGGGGCGATGCCCTGGTGAGCCGCATCCCGGTGGTGCGCTCGATCTACTCCAGCGTCAAGCAGGTGTCGGACACGCTCTTTTCCGAGGGCGGCAACGCCTTTCGCACCGCCGTGCTGGTGCAGTGGCCGCGCGAGGGCGTGTGGACGGTGGCGTTCATCACCGGCACGCCGAGCGGTGAAGTGGCGGCCTACCTGCGCGATGAATACGTGAGCGTCTATGTTCCCACCACCCCCAACCCGACGGGCGGTTACTTCGTGATCCTGCGCAAGAGCGATTGCATCGAGCTCGAAATGAGCGTCGATGCGGCACTCAAGTACATCGTCTCCATGGGGGTGGTCGCACCCCCGGATCTCACGCCGCCCGATTCCCGATAACACCTCGTCGCATGCCCGCTTGCCGCGGGCGTGCGGAAACCTTGTCGCGCTCCACGAGGGCGCAGGAAGACTCTCCAATGGCCATGCGTTCCCACTACTGCGGTCTCGTCACCGAAGCCCTCCTGGGCCAAACCGTCACCCTCGCGGGCTGGGTGAACCGCCGCCGCGACCATGGCGGCGTGATCTTCATCGACCTGCGCGACCGCGAAGGCTACGTGCAGGTGGTGTGCGACCCCGACCGCGCCGAGATGTTCAAGACGGCCGAAGGCGTGCGCAACGAGTTCTGCGTGCAGGTCAAGGGCCTGGTGCGCGCGCGCCCCGAGGGCACGACCAACGACAGCCTCAAGAGCGGCAAGATCGAGGTGCTGTGCCATGAGCTGAACGTGCTCAACCCCTCGGTCACGCCCCCCTTCCAGATCGACGAGGAAAACCTGTCGGAAACCACGCGCCTCACGCACCGCGTGCTGGACCTGCGCCGCCCGTACATGCAGAACAACCTGATGCTGCGCTACCGCGTGTCGATGGAGGTGCGCAAGTTCCTCGACGCCAACGGCTTCGTGGACATCGAAACCCCCATGCTCACCAAGAGCACGCCCGAAGGCGCGCGCGATTACCTGGTGCCCAGCCGCGTGCACGACGGCCAGTTCTTCGCGCTGCCGCAGTCGCCCCAGCTGTTCAAGCAACTGCTGATGGTGGCCGGCTTCGACCGCTACTACCAGATCACCAAGTGCTTTCGCGACGAAGACCTGCGCGCCGACCGCCAGCCCGAATTCACCCAGATCGATATCGAAACGTCGTTCATGGAAGAGCAGGACATCCGCGACATGTTCCAGGGCATGATCAAGACGGTGTTCCAGAACACGCTGGGCGTGGACCTGGGCGAGTTCCCGGTCATGACGTACCAGGACGCGGCCTACCGTTACGGCTCCGACAAGCCCGACCTGCGCGTGAAGCTCGAATTCACCGAGCTGACCGAGGTGATGAAGGACGTGGATTTCAAGGTGTTCTCGGGCGCGGCCAACATGAAGGGCGGCCGCGTGGTGGCCCTGCGCGTGCCCGGCGGCGCGCGCGAGACCGGCGGCCTCTCGCGCGGCGAGATCGACGGCTACACCGAGTTCGTGAAGATCTACGGCGCCAAGGGCCTGGCCTACATCAAGGTCAACGAGCTGGCCAAGGGGCGCGACGGTCTGCAGTCGCCCATCGTCAAGAACATCCATGACGCGGCCATCGCCGAGATCCTCAAGCGCACCGGCGCACAGGACGGCGACCTGCTGTTCTTCGGCGCCGACAAGGAAAAGGTCGTCAACGACGCCATCGGCGCGCTGCGCATCAAGATCGGCCACAGCGAGTTCGGCAAGAAGAACGGCCTGTTCGAGGACCGCTGGGCGCCTCTGTGGGTGGTGGACTTCCCGATGTTCGAGTTCGACGAGGACTCCCAGCGCTACACCGCCGTGCACCATCCCTTCACCGCGCCCAAGGACGGTCACGAGGACTGGATGGTCACCGCACCCGAAAAGTGCATCTCCAAGGGCTACGACATGGTGCTCAATGGCTGGGAGATGGGCGGCGGCTCCGTCCGTATCCACCGCGCCGACGTGCAGCAGAAGGTGTTCGACGCCCTCAAGATCACGCCCGAGGAAGCGCAGCAGAAGTTCGGCTTCCTGCTGGACGCCCTGCAGTACGGCGCGCCACCGCACGGCGGCCTGGCCTTCGGCCTGGACCGCATCGTCACGCTGATGACGGGCGCCGAGTCGATCCGCGACGTGATCGCCTTCCCCAAGACGCAGCGTGCGCAGTGCCTGCTGACGCAGGCGCCGAGCCCGGTGGACGAAAAGCAGCTGCGCGAGCTGCACATCCGCCTGCGCAACCCCGACGCCGTCAAGGCGGCCTGATCCGTCCAGGCGCACGGCCGATCCCCCGGGACCGCTGAAGCGATGGACCCCCAAGCGGCAGGAGCGTCATGTTCCTGCCGCTTTTTTCATTGAAGGACGCGTTGATGCAAACCCGCAAAGTGACCCGGCTCTCCGTGACCCTGCTGGCCCTGGTGGCTGCGCTGGCCGGCTGTGGCGAGAAGAAGACCGAGCTGGGGCAGGGCGGCTCCGTCGTCACCGGCTCGGCCGGCCCGGAAGGGGCGCGCAACGCCGCGCGCGAACTGGTGCGCTGCGACGCGCCCGTGGCCACGCTGGCGCTGGCCGAGAACCCGAACGGCTACATCATGGGGTCGGGCTACCAGTTGCCGGCCTCGCCCGTGCCGCTGATCAAGCTGCTGGCGCAGCAAAGCGGCTGCTTTCGCGTGGTGGACCGTTCCGCCGGCCTGCGGGGCACGGTGCAGGAGCAGGACCTGAAGGACGCGGGCGTTCTGCGCAAGAACTCCACGGTGCAAAAGGGCCGGGGCTACGAGGCGCAGTACACGCTCACGCCCAGCCTCACGTTCAGCGAGCAGGACGCGGGCCGCGGGCTGTCCGGCGTCATCGCCATGATCCCGGTGCTGCGCGACATCGCGGGCCTGGCCGGCCTGGTGGAGCAGGTCAAGTTCAAGGAAGCGCAGACGGCCCTGCTGCTGTCCGACAACGAGACCACCGAGCAGGTGGCGGCCTCCACCGGTGCGGCGCGGTCCACCGACCTGGGCGTGGGCGGGCTGGTGTTCGGCAAGCTGGGCGGGGCGGCCGGCGCGGGCTGGAGCAATACCAACGAGGGCAAGGTGATCGCCGCGGCCTTCCTGGATGCGCACAACCAGCTCGTCACGCAGGTGCGCGCGCTGCAGGCCAAGGAAATGCCGCCGCCCGTGGCCACGGCACGCCAATCCTCGGGACGCTGACGCGCCGGGCGCAGCGACTCGGGGGGCACCGGGTCGCCCGAGTGGGTGATGGGGCAGGGAAGGCGGAACAGGGTGCGGGGGTGTGGCACGCATTGTGCTGCTGTCTTCGGCCCCGTCGTGCAGGCCCTGCCTGGATGGCAGAGGGCAAACCCCATGCCGATGGCATGCGGTTTGCGCCATGCATGCATCACAATCTGGGCCATCGCCCAGGCAAAAGGACTTCCTGTGTCTCACGCGTCTCCCTTTCTGGCCACCCCCGAGCAATGGTTACGGTACATGCCGGCGGCGCAGCACCAGCGACAGGAATTGAGACTGGTCGAGAACGCATGGGACCACCTGTCCTTGCTGTCATCCCTGTCGCTGCTGTCGTCCAAGGCCTCCTCCGGCCATGATCTGGCGCAGGCCCGCAGGGACTTCGCCGCGCTGTCGGCCGACCTGATGCGCGGTCTGGCCGGCGAGGCGCTCAAGAACCGGATCAGCGATCTCGCCTCGCGCGCCCAGGTCTGCATCGATGTGCTGGTGCGCAACCTCTTCGAGCGCACGGCCGACATCGGCTTTTTCGCCACCGACGTGGGCGTGGCCGAATTCCTGGGACATCCCGACCCCGGCACCCGCCCCGCCATCGCCGCCCGGTTGCGCGAGTACGCCGACAAGTACACGGTCTACGGCAACATCTTCCTGTTCGACACCGCTGGCCGGCCGTGCGCCCAGTTGCATGCGGTGGAGCCGATCGCCTCCGAGGCGCAGCGGCAGGCTGACCAGGCGTTTTTGCAGTCGGTGCTGCAAAGCCATGCGCCCTATGCCGAGCACTACGCGGTGCACGGTTTCAGCGGCGAGGCTTGCAAGACGCTCATGTACGCCCGGCGCGTGGATTTCGAGGGGCATGCGGCGGGTGTGCTGTGTCTGCAGTTCAAGCTGGCCGACGAAATGCCGGCCATCTTCGCCTCGGTGCAGGACGGCGGTCGCCCGCAGGGCCAGGGTTGCGACGCCGTGCTCGCGCTCACGGACGGCCAGGGCCGCGTGCTGGTGTCCAACGACCCGCTGCAGCTGCCGGCCGGCTGGCTGGTGCCGCAGGCCGCGGCCGCCGGTGTGCAACCGATCCACCATGCGAGCCGGCGCTACCTGATGGTCGTGCGCGACGCCGAGGGCTTCCAGGGCTATGCCGGGCCGGGCTGGCGCGGCGTGGCGCTGCTTCCCCTGGACGTGGCCTTCGACGAGGCGGCCCAGAGCGATGCCGGCGCTTTTCCCGTCGAACTGGCAGGCCACGCCGATGTGCTGTCGCAGGAACTGCGCGATATTCCGGCGCGCTCGGCCACCATCCAGTCGGCGCTGGAGCGCTCGGTGTGGAACGGCCTGCTGGACCTGCACCAGCTCGGTGGCGACGCGGCGGCGCCTCGCGAGCTGCAATTCGCCAAGACCTTGCTGTCCGAGATTGGCGCCACCGCCCGCAAGACGGCGCTGGCCTTCGCCAGTGCCCTGCAGGACCTGTACGGCGTGGTCATGCGTTCGCTGCTGAGCGATGCCCGGGGCCGCGCGTCGCTGGCGATGCAGATCCTGGACCGCAACCTGTATGAGCGGGCCAACGACTGCCGCTGGTGGGCGTTGACGCCGCAATTCGCCCGCACCCTGGAGGCCGGCACGCCGGGCTGCGAACAGGCCACCGCGGTGCTGCAGGGCATCAACCGGCTCTACACCGTGTACGCCTGCCTGGTGCTGTTCGACCGCGAGGGCCGCGTGGTGGCCGTCTCCCAGCCCGGCCAGGCGCGGCAGGTGGGCACGTCACTGGACGAGGAATGGGTCGGCCGCTGCCTGCGCCTGCAGGGCAGCCAGGGTTACGTGGTGAGCCGCTACGCGCCGAGCCGGTTCTACGGCCAGGGCCCGACCTTCGTCTATGCCGCAGCGGTGCGGGGCGAAGCACGCGGCGAGGGCAACGGCCGCGGCACCCCGGGACCGCTGCTGGGCGGCATTGCGATCGTCTGGGATGCGGCCGAGCAGCTGTCGTCCATCCTGGCCGACTGCGCGGTGGGTGCGGGCGGGCGCGACGTCCTCGCGTTCGTCGATGCGCAGGGCGCGGTGGTCTGCGCCACGGGCAGCGAGGTGCAGGCGGCGCTGCCCGCCTGGACGGCCGGCCGCACCGAGCCCCGCATGGCGGTCCTGGGCCGCCACCTGTACGCCACGGGGTTCGCGCGGGGCCAGGGCTACCGCGAGTTCCGCGCGCAGGACGGCTATGACCACGGCCTGGGCTGCGCGGTGCTGCGCCACGTGTGCGAGCACCAGGCCGCCGCGGCGCTGGCGCCCGCGCTGGCGACATTGCCCGGCGCGCGCACCGAGGCCGCGCAGGGTTTGCAACTGGCATCGTTTCGCATGGGCGCGCAGTGGTTCGGGCTGGAGGCCGCCTCGGTGGTGGAGGCCGCACCCGACGTGACCGTGCTGCACGCGGGTGGCCTGCGCGCGCCGTTCCTCGGCCTGGCGCAGATCGGCCACCGCGTGTGCCCGGTGGTGGACCTGCGCAGCGTGATCGCCGCGCCGGCAGGCCAGGCGCATGCGCCGGCCCCGCGCGAGGGCGACCCCAACCGCCAGATCGTGGTGGTGCGCGCGACCCTGGACGACGGGCGCCTGCAGGAGTTCGCGCTGCGGGTGGATGCGCTCGGCGCCATCCTCGAACTGGACCGCCGCACGCTGCAGCCGGTGGGCGTGGGAGCGGTCGCCGGAGCGGCGCCCTTGATCGATGCCGTGGTGCCGGTCGCCACTGCGGGCGAGCCGGCCGGCCGGGCCATGCTCTGCCGCATCTCGCCGCAGTGGCTGCAGCAGTGCGCGGCCGGTGCGCTGGCGGACGCGCCCCGGCAGGACCTGCAGTCCTTGCTCGCCGCGGCGGCCTGATCCCGTTGCCGGGCGCGTTCAAGATCCCCGAGTCGGTGCTGGTGGTGGTCCACACCCCGGCGCTGGATGTGTTGCTGATCCACCGGGCGGGCGGTGGCGACCACTGGCAGTCGGTCACCGGCAGCAAGGACTGGCCCGAGGAGCCCTTCGAGGATGCGGCGGTGCGCGAAGTGCGCGAGGAAACCGGCATCGATGCCCGCGCCCCCGGCTGCGTGCTGACCGACTGGGCGCTGGAAAACGTCTACGACATCTGGCCGCAGTGGCTGCATCGCTACGCGCCGGGCGTGGTGCGCAACCGCGAGCGGCTGTTCGGCCTGTGCGTGCCGCAGGGCATGCCGGTGGTGCTGAGCCCGCGCGAGCATGTGGCGTGGCGCTGGCTGCCTTGGCGCGATGCGGCGCTGGCCTGCTTTTCGCCCTCCAATGCCGAGGCGTGCCTGATGCTGCCCCGGTTCACGCCGCCCGCCTGACCGCGGCCTCCCGGCCAGCGCTACATCGGCCGCAGGCGCAGCACCGCCGCGAGATCGGCCGGTTCGGGCAGTGGCGAGGCGGGTGACGAAGGCGAGGCGGGCGTGGCGGCGGGCGTGCTGGCGGCGCTGGACGTGCGCAGCACCAGCTCGCCCGGCTTTCTTTCGGTGGCCTGGCCCAGCACGGCGCGCGGCGTGGTCGGGCCGCAGCGCGAGCGCAGGGCGTCGATGGCCGCTTGCCGCGCTGCAGCGTCGTCGATGCGGGCGGCGTGCCGGGTCAGCATCTGCTGCGCCAGGTCCAGCAGCTTGGTGTTGAGCGTGGTGCCTGCCGCTTCGAGCAACTGCGCCACCGCGCCGCCGGGATCGCCCGACAGGCTGAGCGCCACCGCGTTCTCGGCGGCCTTGTTGATCTGGGGCAGGCAGCCGCGCACGATGTCCGAGTAGTCGGGGTGGACCAGGCAGGCATTGGCCATCAGCTCGCACAGGCCGCGCGTGTTGGCGTAGCGCATGCCGATGGCGGTGACCCACGCCGGTCCCTCCTGCAGGTCGATCGAGGTGGCCGCCAGCACGGCCAGCAGGCTGCTCAGGTTGCAGGCGGCTTCGTAGTCGAAATCGCCGATGCCGATCTCGCGCGCCATGGAGCGCACCCCCGCCACGGCCTGGGCGAACTGGCGCTGCTGGATCTGCTGCAGCGCCGCCACGATTTCGCTGAAGCGCTGCACGCGGCGGCTGTCGCCATGGCGCTCCAGGATGCGCACGAAGTCGGCCATGCAGCGCTCCAGGCCCTTGCGGTCGTTGCCCGCGAAGTGCGCGAAGGCCAGCAGCACCAGCGACTGGTAGTCGAACAGCTTGGAGTCGATGCCCAGCACCGCGGCGCGCGACAGGGCCTTGGCCGCCGTCTCGCGGTCGCCCATGTAGTGGGCCATCATGCCGAGCTTTTGCAGCCGCACCACCGAGTCCGGCGTGAGGCCGCTGGCCGTGCGGTAGGTGGCCATGGCGTCCTCGAAATGGCCCATCTCGACTTGCGCGCGCCCCAGCACGTCATACGCGTCGGCGAACGAGGCGTCCTCCCCGATCAGGCCCTGCAAGGTGGTGATGGCCCGCGGCGCCTGGCCGGACTCGATCTGCGCCCGCGCCACCCCCAGTTTGGCCCAGGGCAGGGCGCGCGCCTCGATCACCGCCTCGAACAGGGTGCGGGCCTCGTCGTGCCGCGCCAAGCGCAGCAGCAGTTCGGTGCCGATGCGCGCGGCATACAGCCAGTAGGGCTTGCGCGCCTCGAAGCGCTCCACGCACAGCTGCGCGGCGGCCTCGAAGTCTTCCCGCCCGATGGCATCGAAGATCGGGCGCAGGTGCGTCTTGCGCAGGCGCGCCAGGCCCAGCCGCTCGAACAGCGCGCTGGGCGTGAAGGGCTTGAGCAGGTAGCCGTCCAGCGCGGATTCCGCCGCCTCGGCCACGGCGGCGTAGGAGGCCTCGGCGGTGACCATGAAGAACACGGTGGAAAACGGCAGCATCTGGGCGCGCCGCAGGTCGTCCAGCAGCGTCTGGCCGGACTGCCCGGATTCGGCGAAATACTGCTCGCACAGCACGTAGTCGAACACGGTGTGCTCCAGCCGGCTGCGCGCGTCCTGCACCCTGCTGCACTGCACCACGCGGTGGATGCCGTACTCGCGCAGCTGCGCCACCAGGATGCTGCGCGAGG
The DNA here is from genome assembly GCF_030158975.1 of Acidovorax sp. SUPP2539. Classification (NCBI taxonomy): domain Bacteria; kingdom Pseudomonadati; phylum Pseudomonadota; class Betaproteobacteria; order Burkholderiales; family Comamonadaceae; genus Acidovorax; species Acidovorax sp. SUPP2539. Next base: position 522,473 of record NZ_BQXJ01000001.1, read on the forward strand.
TCGCGTTGCTGTCGATCACCAGCGCCTGGGATTCCGTGGAGTCTGGTTCTTTGGCGGTGGCCATGGCGGTGCGGCGCGCGTCCCGTTGAGCAAAGAGCACAGTGTAGGCCGGGCGGCGCGGGCCCGAGGGTGGAAAAAAGCCCCTTCCCGCAGGCTGACACCGGAACGACGCGCGCCTGCGACACAATCGCGCCATGGACCCCTCCGACATCCTGCGCGTTGCCACCTACAACATCCACAAGGGAGTACAGGGCCTGGGCCCAGCCCGCCGCCTGGAGATCCACAACCTGGGCCATGCCGTCGAGCAGCTCGACGCCGACATCGTCTGCCTGCAGGAGGTGCGCAAGATGCACCGCCGCGAGCAGCAGTACTTCCAGCGCTGGCCCGACATGCCCCAGGCCGAGTTCCTGGCGCCCGAGGGCTACGAGGCGGTGTACCGCACCAACGCCGTCACCCGCCATGGCGAGCACGGCAATGCGCTGCTGTCGCGTTGGCCGGTGATCGGGCACCGGCACGAGGACATCTCCGACCACCGCTTCGAGCAGCGCGGCCTGCTGCATGTCGAGGTCGAGATCCACGGCCGCCGCGTGCATGCCATCGTGGTGCACCTGGGCCTGATCCCCGGCAGCCGCGTGCGCCAGGTGGCGCAGTTGCAGCGTTTCATCGCCCGCGAGGTGCCGCCGGACGAGCCGCTGGTGGTGGCCGGCGATTTCAACGACTGGGGCCTGCAGGTCAAGCGCGCGCTGGCGGCCTGCGGGCTGTACGAGTACGAGGAGGCGCCCCGCACCTTCACCTACCCGGCGCGCCTGCCCATGGTGCAGCTCGACCACGTGTACGTGCGCGGGCTCACGCCGCTCGGCCTGCACGTGCCGCGCGGGCGCATCTGGTGGCGCATGTCGGACCACCTGCCGCTCATCGCCGAGTTCCGCCTGTGAGCCGCGGGGGGCTTTGAGCCATGTCGCATGCCGCCGTGCTCGGCGCGGACCACCGCGTCCGCTTGCTGCAGGGGTCCGAGGAGCTGTTCGCGGCCCTCGTGGCCGACATGGACACCGCCACGTCCGACATCCAGTTCGAGACCTACATCTTTGACTGCACCGGCACCGGCGCCGCCATTGCCGAGGCGCTGGTGCGCGCGGCCGAACGCGGCGTGCGCGTGCACCTGGTGGTGGACGGCGTGGGCACCGGCTCGCTGCCCGGCCCGTGGCCCGAGCGCTTCCAGGCCGCGGGCGTGCAGATGCAGGTGTATTCGCCGGTCGGCACGCTGGGCCTGCTGCTGCCGCACCGCTGGCGCCGGCTGCACCGCAAGCTGTGCGTGGTGGACGGCTGCGTGCTGTTTTGCGGCGGCATCAACGTGCTGGACGACCTGCACGACCCCAACCACGGCGTGCTGGAAGCCCCGCGCTTTGATTTCGCGGTGCGTGCCGAGGGCCGGCTGGTGGAGCAGGCCGACGAGGCCATGCAGCACGTGTGGTGGCGGCTCAAGGCGGTGCGCGACGCGCGCCGCCACCGCCTGGCCGATGCGCTGCGCGACCTGCGCGCGGCCGCCCGGGCCCGGCGCGCGCAGCAGGACGCGGACGACGCGGGGCCCCGTATGCGGGCCGCGCTGGTGCTGCGCGACAACCTGCGCAATCGCAGCCGCATCGAACGCGCCTACCGCCGCGCCATCGCCAACGCGCGGCACGAGATCATCATCGCCAACGCCTACTTCGTGCCCGGCGGCAAGCTGCGCCGCGCGCTGGTGCTGGCCGCGCGCCGCGGCGTGCGCGTGCGCCTGCTGCTGCAGGGGCGCTACGAATACTTCATGCAGTACCACGCGGCCCGGCCCGTGTACGGCGCGCTGCTCAAGGCCGGCGTGGAGATCCACGAGTATTCGCCCAGCTTTCTGCACGCCAAGGTGGCGGTGGTCGATGCGCTGGGCGAACACCCCTGGGCCACCGTGGGCTCGTCCAACCTGGACCCGCTGTCGCTGCTGCTGGCGCGCGAGGCCAACGTGGTGATCGAGGACGCGGGCTTCGCCGCCGACCTGCGCGAACGCCTGGTGCACGCCATGGAGCATGCCGGCCAGCGCATGGACCCGCGCGCCTACGCCGAGCGCCCCTGGCGCCAGCGCGCGCTGGACCGCATCGCCTTCGCCATCATGCGCGCCGCGCTCTGGGTGACCGGCAACCGCTACTGAGCCGGTGCGGCTTGGGTTTGGTGCTATTATTTTTATAGCTATACGCCCTAGAAAAATATGCGCTGGGGGCCAAAAACACTCAGCAAGCCGGGGCGGGCATTCGCTGGTACGATGCCGCCCATGTTCAGACAACTCGCCGCCGAATCGAACGACGCGCCGCCCGAAGAGGGCACGCCCGTTTCCGTCAAAATCCGCGAACGGCTGGCCGCGGCACGCAAGCGCTTCAATGCGAACGACAACATTGCCGAGTTCATCGAGCCCGGCGAGCTGGAACTGCTGCTCGACGAGGTCGAGGCCAAGATGCAGGGCGTGCTCGACAGCCTGGTCATCGACACGGCGACCGACCACAACACCCAGAACACCGCGCGGCGCGTGGCCAAGATGTACCTCAACGAGGTCTTCAAGGGCCGCTACGCGCAGCAGCCGGCCATCACCGAGTTCCCCAACGCCGAGCACCTGAACGAGTTGATGATCGTCGGCCCGATCACCGTGCGCAGCGCCTGCAGCCACCACTTCTGCCCCGTGATGGGCAAGATCTGGATCGGCGTGCTGCCCAACGAGCACACCAACGTCATCGGCCTGTCCAAATACGCGCGGCTGGTGGACTGGGTCATGGGCCGCCCCCAAATCCAGGAAGAGGCCGTGGTGCAGCTGGCCGACCTCATCATGGAAAAGACCCAGCCCGACGGCCTGGCCATCGTGATGGAGGCCAGCCACTTCTGCATGTCCTGGCGCGGCGTGCGCGAGATGGACAGCAAGATGCTCAACTCCGTCATGCGCGGCGTGTTCCTCAAGGACCCGGCCCTGCGCCGCGAATTCCTCTCGCTCATTCCCGGAAGGAACTGACATGCTCGTCCGACTGCTTTACGCCAGCCGCGCCGTGGACACCTCGCCCGACGCCATCGAAGCCATCCTCAGCCAGTCGCGCCAGCACAACCCCACCTGCGGCATCACCGGCGTGCTCTGCTACGGCGGGGGCGTGTTCCTGCAGGCGATCGAGGGCGGCCGCGCCGCGGTGAGCGCCCTGTACGGCCACATCCAGAAGGACCCGCGGCACAAGGACGTGGAGCTGCTGCACTTCGAGGAGATCCACGAGCGCCGCTTCGGCGGCTGGACCATGGGCCAGGTCAACCTGACCCGGATCAACCATTCCATCTTGCTCAAATACTCCGAAAAGCCCGAGCTGGACCCGTACTCGGTGTCGGGCCGCGTGTCATTCGCGCTGCTGGAAGAACTGATGGCCACGGCGTCCATCATCGGCCGCGCCTAGGCGGGCCTGCCTCCCCCGTCCCCCACCCGTCTTCCGAGGCCGCAGGCGCCATGCGCTGCGGCCTTCTGCATTCAGGCTTCCTCTCCCCCGTTTCACCACCGTGACCTTCAACGCCTTCGCCCTCATCCTGCTGGCCGGGCTCATCCACGCATGCTGGAACATCGCGGCCAAGAAAGCGGGCGGCGATTCGCGCTTTGCCTTCTTCACCTCGGTGCTGATGATGCTGGGCTGGGCGCCGCTGGGCTGGTGGCTCGGGCGCGATGCCGTGCCCGAATGGGGCGCCAGGGAATGGGGCTTCGTCGTGGCCAGCGGGCTGCTGCACGTGGCGTACTACGTCATCTTGCTGCGCGGCTACCGCCAGGCCGACCTGACCGTGGTGTACCCGCTCGCGCGCGGCTCGGGGCCGCTGATGTCGTCGCTCGTCGCCATCACGTTCCTGGGCGAGCAGATCTCGCTGCTCGGGGGCCTGGGCATCGCGGGCGTGGTGGGCGGGGTGTTCCTCATCGCCGGCGGCCCCGCGCTGCTGCGCGCCGCGCACGACCCGGCCGCGCGGCAGCGGGTGCATGCGGGCATCCGCTACGGCGTGCTCACCGGCGCGTTCATCGCCAGCTACACGGTGGTGGACGGCTACGCGGTGAAGGTGCTGCGCATGTCGCCCATCCTCGTGGACTACATGGGCAACTTCGTGCGGGTGGCGGTGCTCGCGCCCGTGGTGCTGCGCGACCTGCCGGCCGCGCGCGTGCTCTGGCGGGTGCAGTGGCGCTTCGCCCTGCTGGTGGCGGCGGTGAGCCCGGTGGCCTACGTGCTGGTGCTGTACGCCATGCAGGAGGCGCCGCTGTCGCACGTGGCGCCGGCGCGCGAGGTGTCGATGCTGTTCGCCGCTCTCATCGGCGGCCACCTGCTGGGTGAGGGCGACCGGGCCGCGCGCATCGCGGGCGCGGTGCTGATCGCGGCGGGCGTCACCGCCCTGGCGCTGGGGTAGGGCATGGATGCGGGTGCCAGCGCCGAGCCGCCACTGCCGATGCTGATCGGCTGCGATTTCTCCAGCAGCCCCAGCCGGCGCAAACCCATCGTGGTCGCCAGCGGGCAACTGGCCGGGACGCGCGTGGTGCTTTCGGGGCTGGAGACCTTCGACACGCTGGCGGGCTTCGGACGCTGGCTGGCCGAGCCGCGCACCTGGGTGGGCGGGTTCGACCTGCCGTTCGGCCTGCCGCGCGAGCTGCTGGCGCACCTGGGCTGGCCGCTCACCTGGCATGCCAGCATGCAGCACTACCGGAGCCTGAGCCGAGCGCAGATCCGCGACACCTTCGCGGCATTCTGCGATGCGCGCCCGGCGGGCGCCAAGTTCGCCCACCGGGCCGCTGACGGGCCGGCGGGCTCCAGCCCGTCGATGAAGTGGGTCAACCCGCCCGTCGCCTACATGCTGCACGCGGGCGTGCCGTTGCTGCTGGATGCCGGCGTGCACCTGCCCGGCCTGCATGCGGGCGATCCGGCCCGCGTGGCGCTGGAGGCCTACCCCGGCCTGCTGGCGCGCGAGATCCTGGCCCGGCGCAGCTACAAGAGCGACGACCGCGCCAAGCAGACGCCCGACCGCCTCATCGCCCGCAAGGACCTGGTCACGGCGCTGGAGAACGGCGCCACCCGGCTGGGGCTGCGGCTCAAGCTCACGCACGCGCAGCGCGATGCGCTGGTGGACGACGCCAGCGGCGACCGCCTGGACGCCGTGCTGTGCCTGGTGCAGGCCGCCTGGGCGGAGCAGCGCCACCGGCAGGGCGATGCGCTGTACGGCCTGCCGCCGGGGCTGGACCCGCTGGAGGGCTGGATCGTCTCGGCGCCCGTGGATTGAGGCACGGGCCCTCAGAATGGCAACGGGGCGGCGCCGCAGGCTGCGCCCCGTCCATGCTCAACAGCCATGTCAAAGACACGCCATGACTTCGTCGCTTCCCGATTTCCGCACCCGCCCGGCCGGCGCCTTCGTCCTGCGTTGCGGCGCCGCGCTGCTGGCAGCCGCATGCCTGGCCGGCACTGCGGGGGCCGCGCCCGCGCCGTGGTACTTCTGGCGCAGCAAGGTCGATGGCAAGCGCGTCTGCGCCCAGGTGTCGCCAGGGCCGGGCTGGGAGCGCGACAGCACACCTTACGACGGCCCGGGCTGCGAGGCGCGCCGCCGGGTGTTCGTCATCCCGATGCGCTGACGCTGCCGCCGCAGGGCGTGGCAGCACCTGCACCGCGCCGCTATACGCCGGCCTGCTGGTGCCGCCATTCCTGGCTGCGTCCGCCGTAGCCGTAAGCGGCCGCGCGGGCATCGATCAGGTGGATGTAGCTCACCTCGTGCAGGCGGGGCAGCAGGCCGGCGAACGCGGCATGGATCTCGCGCAGGTAGCGCGCCTTCTCCGCCTTGGTGTTGGTCTCGTCGGTGATGCTGATGTCCAGGTGGAAGGCGGTCTGGCCCAGCTCGGCCAGCGAGACGCCCCCGATGAACCATTGGTCGGCCGCGATGAACTGCACCGTGGTGGCGATCACGGGCAGAGCCTTGCCCAGTACGTTCTGGGTGATGTCGGCGACGGCCGCGGTCGCGCGGCGGGCCAGGGCGGCATCGGCGGGGCCGGACAGGTGGATGGCGATGTGGGGCATGGTGCGGGTGCTCGTTGAAGGGATGCCGTGATTTTTCGCCGCATCCACCGTCCTGAAAAGCGGGATTCATGGATACCATCCATCGGTTATTCCGTTGGATGCACTGCGCCATGCACGCCTTTCCCCTCGACCAGCTTCGCACCTTCGCCGCCGTGATCGACGCGGGCAGCCTCACGGCTGGCGCGCCGCGGGTGTTTTTGTCGCAGTCGGCCGTCAGCGAGCAGTTGCGCAAGCTCGAAGAGCAGGCCGGCCAGTCGCTGCTGCTGCGCTCCAAGGCCGGCGTGGCGCCCACGGCGGCGGGCGAGCGGCTGCTGGGCCATGCGCGCCAGCTGCTCGCGCTGAGCGAAGCGGCCTGGCGCGATCTGCACGGCGTGGCGCTGTAGGGCACGCTGCGGCTCGGGGTCACCGATTACTTCCGCCCGGCCGATCTGGCGGGCCTGCTGGCGCGGGTGGAGGCGCAGTACCCGCAGGTGCGGCTGCAGGTCACGGTGCAGAAAAGCGGGTTGGTCGAAGCGGGCTATGCCAGCGGCGAGTTCGACGTGGGGCTGACCATGGCCTTGCCCGCCGCGCGCACGGCGGCCGGCGCGGCCCGCGCACGGCCTGCCGCCAATGCCGCCGCGGCCAAGGCGTCGCTGCTGCGCCAGGAGGCCCTGCACTGGATGGCCGCCCCCGGCGTCACGCGCGTGCGGGGCGAGCCGCTGCGCCTGCTCGCGCTGCCCGACAGCTGTTCGCTGCACCAGTTCACCGTGGCGCTGCTGGAACGCCGCCGGGTGCCTTATCGCATCGCGCTGCTCGCCTCGGGCGTGGCGGGGCTCCAGTCGGCGCTGGCGGCGGGCCTGGGCGTGGCCTGCCTCAATGCCTCGGCGCTGTGCCCCGGCGTGCGGGTGCTGCCGGCGCCGCACGGCCTGCCGGCCTTGCCGCAGGCGGGCTTTTATCTGCTGCCGCCCCGGGCCGGGGAGTCGGACTTCGTGCGCGAGGCGCGCGGGGTGCTGGCTGCAGGCTTTGGCTGATCCCCGCACGTCCGTGCGGATTGCTATTGAAAATATAGCGTTATGCCCTAGTTCCAATTGCGCTGGAGGCACTTTTCACCCCCATCGGTGAAGGGCGGCCCGCACAACCCTCGGGCCCCGGCCGCCCTTTGCGTTTCAATGGCTCTTGGGCCGCAGTGGCCCGAAACGCAGTGGCGCTTTGGTTCTGCAAAGGTTGTCGCTTGAATCGACCCGGCATGTAGTGACCAGAAGATTGCCTCTGCGTGGCTGCGCATCACCCTGGATGTCGTGAAAGCCAATGATTGAGGCATTTGGGCATTCCATCGTCACGGCGGGGGGTGAACAGAAAGCGGTGCTTTGTCGCGAATCGGTGTCAACCACAATTTGTCACAGATGATTGCAATCGTTATGGTTAGCATCCGCCGCAATAAAAAATTGCAACGACTCTGCATCTGCGATTGGGGGAGGTGGTTGGCTCAGGGTCGACCGGCGACGCTTTTCATGCGCATGGTGAGAGACAAGAGGATCTCCAATGTGTGTGACGGGAATCGACCGCGCGGCCAGAGCCGTGCGGTATTGGCTGTGCTTTGCTCTGATATCGACATGTTGCGGGCTGGCTTGGTCAGGCACTGCCAGTGGCCTGGCATGGCTTCAGACCCAGGTGCAGGCGAACGGCCAACTGGCCGGCGCCTCAAGCTCTGCCACTGCGCTCCAGAGCCAATGTGAAGCAGCCCGGACGCTGCTGGAATTTTCCGATCTCGCCAAAGCTGCATCGCTTACGGCCGCGCTGGATGCAGCGCCATTGGCCGAGACTGCGACGGAGGTGCTGGCATGCACCCAATGGTTGCAGCAGCAACAAAGCCAGATTCCACGTACCCCCGAACTTCAAAGCCGGCGCTCGGTCTCCGGCGGCTTCGCCATGTATGACAGCCTCAGCGGGACCAATGCGCTGGATACCGGCTGGGCACTGCAAGCACTGGCTGGCCAATGGAGCGCGACCCAGGCTGAGCCCACCCTGGCTTGGCTGCAACAGCAACAGGCCGCCAACGGCAGCTTCACCGTGGGTGGCGTTGGTGATCTGCTGAGCACGGCCACCGTGCTGCGTGGTCTGCAGGAACACCGTCAGCGCTCCGTGGTCGCGGCAGCCATCGCCGACAGAGCAGCCGCTTATTTGCTGGGTCAAGCTAACCCGGCGGGACATTGGCAGTCCGATGCCGGCATCACCGCGCTCATCTATGGAGCCGTGCACCCCTACAGCGGCGCTCTGCCGACCATGGGCCCATCCGTAAAAGCATGGTTGCTGGCAGCGCAAAGTTCCAGCGGGGCGTGGGGCAACAACGATCCCTGGACCACGGCACTGGCCCTGCGCGCACTTGCATTGGCCGAGCGCCCTGCCATCAACCCGGCTCAGGCCGCGCTGCGCGTGCAGTTTGTGGACGCGCGCAATGGCAGTCCCATCCCGGGAGTGCAGCTCACGGGTCCGGCAAGCAGCGGCATCCTTGGATTGAGCGATAGTTCGGGCCAGATTCACCTGACGGGACTGGTTCCCGGCGCCTACACCCTCACTGCCAGTACCTCCGGCTACAGCACCGTCCAGACATCGGCCACATTGCGCGCGGGCCTTGTGACGGACCTGGGTATCCTTCAGATGCTGGTGCCAGGCAACAGCGCCACCGCGGTCATCAGCGGGATCGTCAAAGACACCGCCAGCGAAATGCCTCTGAGTGCAGTGACCGTCACGGTGGCTGCTCAATCGCTGAGCGCCACCACCGACGCGGCAGGCCGTTACCTGATCAGCAGTGTCGCACCCGGCAACGTCAGCGTGATCGCCCGCAAGGCCGGCTACTACGACGCCTCCGGCCAGGCCAACGCATTGGCCGGGCAAACCCTGGACTTTTCCCCCGGCCTGGTGCCCAGCCAGCCTGGCGGCTCGGGCAGCACCACCGACTGCCGCATCACCGGCCGTGTCACCAACGCTGCCGACACGACGCCTGTTGCCGGAGCCACCGTGGCTCTGAGCGGCGTCAATACCGGCACGACAATCACGGATGCCGATGGCACCTATGTGTTGGCTGGCCTGGTTGCGGGCGACACACGCATCAGCGTCAGCCAAGCAGGCTACAGCTCTGCCGAGGCCAACACCCGACTCTCCTGTAGTTCACAGAGCAACACGGCGGTTCAGTATTCCCCCAGGCTCCATGCGGGCAGCCAAAGCCCGCCAGAGGCCAACGGCGCTAGCCTCAGCGGCATCGTGCTGGACGCGCGAACCGGCCAGCCTATTGCAGCGGCGCAACTGTCCGCCACGACCACCACCGGCATCGTGCGCACCACGGCGAGCCAGGTCGATGGCCGCTTCGCACTCGGCGGGCTGGACGGATCCGCGGCGCAGCTCGCCGTGACGGCCGCAGGCTATGAGGGCGTCACGGCTGGCTACTTGCTGCAGCCTGCACAGAACAGCGACCTGGGACAACTGCGCTTGCGTCCCCCGCAAACAGCAGCGCTGGCCGTGGACCTGCAGGTGCAGGCCGTCAGGCGCCACACCTTGCAGACCGACCCGCAGACGTTGCGCGTTCTTGGTGCGCTGCAGGTGCAGATACGCAACGCAGGCACACAGCCGGCCCCGGCGAGCGTCCCGTTGCTCGCTTTCCTGGACATGGACGGTAATGGCGAATACAACCCGGGCAGGGACGCCGTGCTCGGTCAGGCAACGCTGCCGGCGGCGCTGGCTTCGGGGCAGTCCCAAACACTCGAGATCGTGGTGGCGGGCATGCTGCCTTTCCGCGATGCACCGATCCATGTGATCGTTGATCCCGCAGGGATCATTCCTGAGAGCAGCAAGCTCAACAACGTGCGATCCAGCGCGCAAGATGTGCTGTTCACTCCCTCGGCCGCAGCGTTCTCGCCCAAACTCAAGTGGCACTGGGATGGGAGCAACTCGCCGTACCCCGATTACAACCAAGTCATGATGGCGCCGGTTGTCGGGCGCATCGTCGATACCAACGGCGACGGGCGCCTGGATGGGGATGACATGCCGGCCGTGGCGTTCACGTCGTTCTCGGCATCGCTGGGGTACAACAACGCAGCGACGATCCGTGTCGTCGATGGCAAGACCGGCTCGCACCTGTTGTCCATCCGGGACGACTCCATTTCCGCGATTGCCAACTTGGCGCTGGCGGACCTCGACGGCGATGGCAAGCCGGAGATCATCGCCATCACTCGGGACTACCGCGTCGTGGCCTTCCGCCACACCGGCGAGCGGTGGTGGGTTTCCGATGTGACCGTTGCCAGTTCCGGCTCTCCTCCGTGGGGGGCGCCGTATGTGGCAGACATCGATCGCGACGGAAAGCCGGAGATCATTTTTGGTCTCACCGTCCTGAACTTCGACGGCACCACCAAGTGGCGTGCCAATGGTCCGTATGTCGGCACTTCCTATGAAAGAAACGGGGGTTTTTCCATCCCCATCGCGGCCGACATCCAGGGGCACGGCAATGCCAACGTGATTTTCGGAGGCGCGCTCTATTCCGCCGATGGAACGCTGGTGTGGCAGGCCCCCATGGATGGATACACCGCCGTTGCCTCCTTCGATTCAAGCCGGCAACCATCCATTGCCATCGTTCATTCGGGCCAGATCTCGCTCATCGGTGCGGACGGGCAGGTCCGTTGGACGACCGCGCTACCCGGCGGAGGAACAGGCGGCCCGCCCACCATTGCCGACATGGATGGCGACGGCATCCCGGAAATCGGCGTGGCGGGCTCCAACGCGTATTCCGTATTCCGGGGCGATGGATCGCTGCTGTGGAGCAAGGCATCGCAGGACTGGTCTTCGCAGATCACGGGTTCGACCGTCTTCGACTTCGACGGCGACGGGGTGGCCGAAGTGCTCTATGCCGATGAAATCAAGCTGCGCGTCTTCAAGGGCCCGACAGGCGAGGTGCTCTGGGAGCAGCCAAACACATCGGACACGACCTTGGAATATCCCTTGGTCGTCGATGTGGACGCCGATGGGCATTCGGACATGCTGGTGGTGGCCAACGACTTCGGTTGGCTCATCAATGCCACAGCACGTTTCCACGGCGTTCGGGCTTTCGAAGATGTCAACAACGCATGGGTGCCCACGCGCACCCTCTGGAATCAGCACGCGTACAGCATCAACAACATCAACGATGACCTGAGCGTTCCCCGCGACCCCGAGCCCAGCTGGAAGAGCCACAACACCTTCCGGCTGAACCGGCGCATGGATGCGGACCCCCGGGCTGTCGCGGACATCACGGCCAGTTACGTGCGCGTGGTGGACAAGGGAGCGCAGCCGCTTTCGCAGATCATCGTGCGCGTGGGCAATGCCGGCTCCTACAAGGTGCCCGCGGGCACCCCGGTCGCCGTCTACAACACCGACCCCGCCCTGGGCCAGCCTGCGGCGCAAGCCCTGGTGGCGCAAGGCGTCACGCGAAGCGTGCTGCCAACGGGCGCCTACGAAGATCTGGCGATTGTCCCCGCCCGGCCTTTGGCCCAACTCAGTGCCATGGGCACCGTTTGGATCGTCGCCGACGACGATGGCACGGGCAGGCACACCCTCTCGGACTTCGACCGCGGCAACAACGTGGCAGCGGCCGACCTGGGGGCCATCGCGACCAACCTGGTTGTCTCGGTGGCCACGGACAAGCCGATCTACACCGAGGCGGACACTGCCAGCTTCACAGCGATGGTGCACAACGCGGGCAGCTTTGCCCGCGACGCGCTCGTGCGGCTGACGGTGCTGGATGTGGCCGGCCAGTCCGTGGACGTGTTGCCGCTCGGCACGGCCGCCCAACTGCAACCGGCGACCACCGAACAGGTGCGGGCACCTTGGTCGGTGGCTGCCGTGCTCGCCGGCGACTATCAGGTCCGGGCGGAACTCGTCACCTCTCAGGGCCTGGTCTATGGCAGTGCAAGCGCTTCCTTTGCCGTGAAAGCGGGTGCCGGGGTAGGAGCGGTAGACAACAGCCTCAACAGCGCCCGCGCAAGTACGGACCGCAGCCGCTACAGCGCTGCGCACACCGTGTTCATCGACTCGCGGGTTGCCAATCTCAGTGCCAATTTGCTGCAGGAAAACCTGCGTGCCATCACGCAGGTCATCGCGCCCGATGGGCAGGTCGTGCTCGTCCATGCCGAGGACATCGCCCAGGCCAGTCCGCGCAGCCAGCGCAAGTACGGCTACTACCTCAAGGCCGGCAGCCTGATGCCAGGCTCCTACCAGGTGCGCATCCAGCTCTTCGGCTCGGCCAGCTACAAGAGCAACCGAATGGCCATGGGCGCCAAGTCGAGCGCTCGGACGGGCCTTGCAGACGTCGAACTGGCGTCCAACACCACCAGCTTCGTGGTTCAGGACGCCTTGCAAAGCGGTGTGGGCATCACGGGCCAGCTCAGTGCGGCCCCCGCTTCCGTGATCGTCGGCGCCTCATCGGCACTGCAACTGAGTTTGGCCAACAACGGCAACTCGGCCATCGCGGGGGCTACGGTGCGCGTGCGCGTACTGGATCCCGCCAGCGGCACACCCATCGCTGTCTTCACCCAAACCGGCGTGCAATTGCCCGTGGGTGCAGGTGGACAGTACAGCTGGAACTGGGTCGCGGCAGGCACCGCGGGCAGCGTGCTGCCGGTGGCCGCCACCATCGAGATTGCAGGGAACGAGCAACCTCTGGCGCAAGCCACCCTCACGCTCATGGCCCCGGGCGGGCAGCCGCCTGTCGAGATCCAGCCTGTGCCTCTCGATTGGCAATGGCTGCTCGCGCTGCTGCTTCTGATGCCCGCGGCGATGCATGGCATTGCGCGCCGTCGCTTGTCCCCGCGCGCTCCCCTTCAAAGCGAACCATGAATTACGCGACCCCGAGCATGAGTGCACTCCAACACCCCCGAAACGCGTGGCATCCCTGGCTGCGCCCTGTGGCTCGCATCGTAGTGGCGGCGCAACTGGCATTGGCGCTACAACCCTTGAGCGTGCTGGCCCAGGAAGGCGCGCCTGTCATCCCTGCGACCGCCCAGCAGCAAATGCAGCGCCTGGCCCAATGGCAGCAACGCATCGAGCAGGCCAAGCTGGAGCAAGCGCGTGCGGCGCAGCCGCCCGGCGCGCTGGCGACCGAGCGCACGAGCCGCAATCTCACCCGGGTGCACGAACTGCTCAGAGAAGTCAAAGCCCGGACCGAGCGGCAGCCTGCCCCGACCGCCAGGCTTGGCAACGCCGGGAATCAAACAGCAAAGGCCGCCCCGACCGCTGACCAAGCCAACGAGGCAGACCAGGCTCAGATCAGCGCACTCCTGGCGGCGATCGATGCCGATACCGATGCCGTGTTGGCCGACTTTGCCTCGGTGCGCCAGCAACTCCAGGCACAGGGCGTGAGCGCGGAGATCCTGGCCCGCCACGATCAGGCGCAGGTGGAACTGGAAAAGCGTGCCGGTGAACTGCGCGACTTGATTCGTGCCTGGCGACAGGCACCCGGGGTGGCCGCGTTGGCAGCCCTGGACGCCTACTTCCAGCGGTATCCGGCTGCCCGTGCCCATGCAACGGCAGACCCTGGCAAATTACCCTGGAGGTCGCCGCAGCCCAATCAACGTCCGCCGGCCGGGAACCAGACCGCGTGGTTCCAGAACCTGCATGGCAAACAGCAGGTGAAGCTTGCGCAGGCAGGCGGGGGAAACAGCCTCGGTTTGCAGTTCACCATCCCGCCAGAACCCGGACAAGCGCCCACGCCCGAGGATTTGGCGGAAACATCGGAAGTCACCCTCACGGCCGCCGTCCGCGCAAAGGCGCAGGAACTGGGCAACAACCCCGTTGCCATCCAGAACTGGGTGCGCAACACCATCGAATGGGTGCCGACCTGGGGAGCGATCCAGAGCGCGCAGGACACCCTGGACAAGCAGCGCGGCAATGCCATCGACATCGCCAGCCTGCAGATCGCGCTGCTGCGCGCAGCGGGTATTCCTGCACGCTATCAATTCGGCACGGTGGAAATCCCCGCCGTGCAGGCCATGAACTGGGTGGGTGGAGCATCCAACGCACAGGCCGTTTTGCAACTCATGAACCAGGGCGGCATTGCAGCGCGGGGCAGCGTGCAGGGCGGGACGGTCCAGAGCATCCGCTTCGAACACGCATGGGTGCAGGCCTATGTGAACTGGGCGCCCGGGCGGGGTGCCAAGAACGCGACGGCCTCCCAGCACAACCATCCCAATGGAGCGTTGAATGCCTGGGTGGCGCTGGATGCCAGCGTCAAGCAATACGCCTATGCCGCGGGCATGGACCTGCAGGCCGCAGTGCCACTGGATGCGCAGGCGCTGCTGAATGCCGCCCAAAGCGGGGCCACGGTCAATGAGCAAGAAGGCTGGGTACAAAACCTCAACCAGGCCGCCATCCAGAGACAACTGGACACCTACCAGAGCCGCCTGAAAACCCACATCGACACCCAAAAGCCCAACGCCACGGTCGGCGACATCATTGGCAGGAAGATCATTCCGCAGACCATGTACAGCGTGCTGAGCGGTGTCATCCCGCTGGCCATCATTCAGACCGGCCAGCAGAGCACTGCGGTTCCGGCCGGCCTGCAGCACCAGTTCACTTACCGCTTGAGCGACGGTTGGGGCAATGAGCTGCTGAGCTACACGGCACCCACCAGCCGCCTGGGGAGCAAACGCCTCACCTTGAGTTATGTGCCTGCGGACCAGGCCACGTCGGCCCTCATCGCAAGCTTTCTGCCCAAGCCCAATGCGGACGGCAGCCCCATACGCCCAGACCAACTGCCCAGCAGCCTGCCGGGCTACCTCGTCAAGCTGAAGCCGCAAATGACCCTGGATGGGCAAGTGGTGGCACAAGGCACAGGCGTGGTCACCATGGGATTGGATCTGCAAGGACAGGGCGGCTTTACCCAGTTGTACGATCCCACGCAGTGGGACCTGACGCCGGACCAAAGCCACGTGGCGGGCCAGGCCACGGCCATCGGCATCAGCGCAGGGGGCATCAGCGCCAGGCAACTGGACAGCCTCAAGACAAGGCTGGAGAACACCAAAAACCAACTGCAAGCCAACCAGCTGCAGAACCTGACTGGCGAGCAAATCAGTGGGGACCTGCTCACCGCCGTGATCTGGAGCTGGTTTGCAGCTGCGGAGAGCCACAACCGCCTGAGCCAGAATCAGGCCGGGATGGTTGAAACCCCGGGCCTGTCCTACGGCTTGTTCCATGCCCTAGCCCAGCCGACCTATAGCTGGGGCGTGGTGAGGAAGGTGACGTTCCCTGGGGTGAACATCGATATCGGGCACATCCGGAACGTCAGCTGGGCCAAGGACAACGACGATAAGAAATGGGTGAGCTACAACCGGCTCCGGGGCCAGTACATGAGCGCGCTGGAACACGCGGTGCCCGAGCGGTTCTTCAATGACCCGGCGAAATGCAATCTGGCGGGCAGCTCCAGTCCAGTCACGGGGCTATCCGACTGCCCGCAGGGCATCAGCGCGGTCAAGGCCCTGGGGATTGCGGCGGCGCAGGGGCAGAAGATTTATACGATCACGCAGAAGGTTTACAACCACAACCCGGACATCGTGAACACGGCGCTGTCGGCGCACAGCCATGACACCCAGAGCCGGGTGCAGCGGTCGCTGGACGCGGGGTATGAGGTGACCATCCACGAGAGCCCGATCACGGAGAGTGGGTGGACGGGAGTGGGATTCGTCAGCATTGATCCGAGCACAGGGGCCGGGGGATACACCATTGAAGGGGGTAAAAATGGGGGATTCCTTTTGGTGATCTTTGCAATTTCCTTATTGGTCATTTCTGCTTACTTTGCTGGTTCTCTCTTGCTGGCGGGGGTAATTGGCCCCGTCGGTGGCCTACTAGCTATTGTTGGTGCCGCTACCAGTTACTTTAACTTGCTCAAAGGATTGGGTGAAGTCAAAAATGAAACCCAATTTAATAATTTGGTTGCATTCACGGCGCTAAAAGGGCTTGCTTCAATACTGCTTTCAGGTGTTGCATCAGTATTTTATAATTCTCTGATCTCATTTGGTCCGATAACAGATCTTTTGCCATTTTCGATCATTAATTTCGGTATATTTTTCTTTTCGGGATGGTTTTTTTAATGACACCGCTGATATTTGCTGAGATTTTGGTGGCGCTAGCTCTTTTTTTCGGGGGTGAGCTTTTTTATTTTTACTTGGACAGAGGGGTGGCAAATTTTTTTCATAGAGCACTCTTGAGATTTTTATTATCAATTGCAGCGCCTGGAATTGTTTTATTCCATTCTTTTTATAATAAATATTGGGGTTATGTGATAATCGGGATTTTGGCGCCGTTTCTTTTTTTTATTTCTGAGAGGATTTTAAAAAATTTTGCTCACAGTCGTGGCTGGCAAATGAAAATAGATATCCCATATTTCGACATTGAAAATAATTTTTTTGCCAGTGCAGTGTCTATTATATTTATTTATTGGATAATATCTTTATATTGCATTTATAGTATATGGCGATGAATTTAATCATTGCATATTGCACGCAATGCTCCTTGTAGGCATTCATCTCCATAAGCGGATTCTGAATTCAAAGAGAAGTGCTACGTCTGCCGAGCATGTGAACTCGCCATTACTACCAGAACCGTGTGGTCTTCATGGTCGCAACCTGTGCTCGCATTGTGATGGCGGCGGAACCGGCTATTGCTATAGCCATTGCATTGCATTGCATTGATTTCTGGGAAGTGCGAGGCTGCGAGGGTCGTGATTGCTATAATGAGCGCAGTTTTTATTTTGAATGAAGTATCTGCTGCGCAGAATAAATACTGTTAAATAAACTACCAAAAAGCTGCCGGATTTCATCTTGCTAATGTAGCCCGTTTTTGCTCCCATTGCTATTATTAATGTTTTTTGGATTATTAATCCTTGCAATTCTGCTGCAGGGAATATTCTATGCAAAACTTAGAAGGGAAGATGGCTATTTTTTTGCTAATTGTATTGATGGCGGGCGCTATTGGGGCTGGGTTTTTTGAAGAGGCGAAAGGCTATGGAGCGGCTCTTGAAGTTAAAGAATCGCGAAGAGCTTAATATTGATTTCCTTATTGATCAGATTGCTGAAGGAAGGGCTATTAATGAAAGTGTTGCAAAGAACGAATTGATTGCTCTTTCAAATGCACTTTCAATACCCGTGGGATTGCTGGGGCCAGAAGATGTGGTTGAAGATTTAATCGGGCAGGACTATTTCAGCGGGGATGCTGTGCTCGAAATTGAGAAGAAACTCCTATCTCTGAGAAATCAAGAATTTTGTAAACCGACTGTTCGAAAAATAATATTGGCTCTTTCGCAAAGTCCATGATATGCCGCCATCACAGAACAAGAGGGCTGGGTACAGAACCTCAATCAGGCTGTCATCCAAGCGCAGCACAATACCTACCAGAGCCGCCTGAAAACCACCATCGACACCCAAAAGCCTGGCGTCACCGTGGGCGACACCATCGGCACGAAGGTCATTCGCTGGTTTGATGCAGTGGAAAGCCATAACCGCCTGAGCCAGAACCGGGCAGGGATGGTTGAAAGCCCGGGGCTGTCTTATGGACTGTCCACGCCATGGCCACCCCGGTGTACAGCTGGGGCGTGGTGAGAAAAGTGACATTCCCCGAAGTGAATTTGTGCTATTGAAAATATAGCGGCATGCCCTAGTTCTAATTGCGCTGGAGGCACTTTTCGCCCCCAATCATTGAAGGGCTGCCCGTCCATGCCTCGGCCCGGATGGCCGCAGGGGCGCCCGCCCGCATGGCCCTGCCGGCACGGGGGGCGGGCCGGCTGACTACAATCGCGCTCCCCGAAAGGCGGCTGTCCCGGCCGCCTTTCGCGTTTCCATCCCCCGGGACCATGTAGAGGACCACCATGTACAAAAACCTCGCAGCCACGCTCGTGGCCGCTTGCTGTTGGCTTTCCCCCGCCTTTTCCCAAACCGGCCAGACCGTCCAGACCGTCCCCCCGGCCGTGGTGAAGGCCGGCTTCGTCTATGTCTCGCCCATCACCGAAGCGGGCTGGACGCACCAGCACGACGAAGGCCGCAAGGCCGTCGAGGCCGCCTTGGGCGACCGCGTGCGCACCACGTTCGTGGAGAACGTGGCCGAGGGCGCGGACGCCGAGCGCGTCATCCGCGACTTGGCGGCCACGGGCCACCAGATCATCTTCACGCCCAGCTTCGGCTACATGGAGCCCACGCTGCGGGTGGCGCGGGACTATCCCGGCGTGAAGTTCGAATCCATCACCGGCTACCAGACCGCGCCCAACGTGGCCACGGCCAACGCCCGCTACTACGAGGGCCGCTACCTGGCCGGCGTCGCCGCCGGGCGCATGACGCGCACCAACGTGGCGGGCTACGTGGCCGGCTTTCCCATCCCCGAGGTGCTGCAGGGCATCAATGCGTTCACGCTGGGCCTGCGCTCGGTCAACCCCCAGGCCACGGTCAAGCTGGTGTGGCTGGACGTGTGGTTCGACCCGCCCAAGGAACGCGATGCGGCCATGGCGCTGTTCAACCAGAACGTGGACGTGGTGGCCTTCCACACCGGCTCCACGGCGGTGATGGCCGCGGCCCAGGAGCGCGGCAAGCTCGCGATCGGCTACCACTCCGACATGCGCCGAATGGGGCCGGACGCGCAGATCCTCGCCGTCACGCACCAGTGGGGCGGCTACTACACCGAACGCGTGCGCGCCGTGGCGCAGGGCACATGGAAAAGCGGCAACCTCTGGGGCGGCGTGCGCGAAGGCATGATCCGCGTCGAGGGCTTCGGCAGCAAGGTGCCGCCGGCTGTGAAGGCCGAGGTGCTGGCCCGCCAGGAAGACATCGCCAAGGGGCGCTTCCACCCGTTCCGCGCGGGGGCGACCCCCGTGCGCGACAACACCGGCCGCGAGGTCATCGCCGCGGGCCAGACCCTCGGCGATGCGCAGATCCTGCAGATGAACTGGCTGGTCGAGGGCGTGCAGCGCTGAAAAGGGCGGAAAGGGGCCTTGGCGAGGGGCCGTCCTCTCTCTTTCGGCCGCTACAGGTGGCGCGCCACCAGCTGCGGCAGCGACGAGGCCAGCAAGGCCACGCCCGACGCGGTGAGCAGGCCCAGCACGATCTGCCGGAAGGCCACGTCGCTCAGACCGATGTACAGCCGCGTGCCGAGCAGCGTGGGCACCAGCATCGCCGGCGCCACGATGGCGAAGAACGGCAGCATGTCCCGCGTGACCATGCCGGTGCCCAGGTAGGTGCCCATGGTGACCAGCAGCATCGACAGGTTGAAGTTCTGGATCACGGCGCGCTGCTGGTCCTTCTCGTAGCCGCGCAGGGTGCACCACAGCGTGGGCAGCGTGCCGGTGAATCCGCCGATGCCGCCCATCACGCCGCCGGCCAGCCCCACGACGCCATCGGCCACGCGGCCGCCCGAGCGGATGCGCGGCAGGCGCTTGGCCATCAGCATGGTCGGGCACCACAGCACCAGCAGGGCGCCCAGCAGCGTCTTGAACCACACCATGTCCAGCCGTGGCAGCAAGGCCACGCCCAGCGGAATGCCCAGCAGACCGCCCAGCACGAACGGCGCGAGCGTGCGCACGTCGAAGCCGCGGCGCACCGACACCGCCGCGACGATCTGCCCGGTGAGCGCCCCGAACACCGCCAGCGCCGCCGCCAGGCGCGGCTCCAGCGTCCAGGCCCAGAACGACATGGCCACCATGCCGAACGCGAACCCCGACAGCCCCTGCACGAACCCGGCCACCACGGCCCCGATGCCCACCACCCAGTAGATCGTTTCCATTGCGCGCTTCTCCCCCTTTTTTTGGATTGGAAGGCGTCCGGCCCCGCAGGGCCGCCGCCGCATGGGCTGCGATTGTGGAGTAGCCGCATGAGCCAATCTTTCTCATTTAGTATTGCCCCATAAGCCAATGGATATGGCTCTGGGACCGTTCGATGACCCCTGCCGAGATGGAGGCCCGGCTCGCGTCGCGGCTCAAGATGCGCCACCTGGTGCTGCTGCGCATGATTGCGGAACACGGGTCGCTGACCCGCGTGTCGCACCGCATGGCGACCAGCCAGCCGGCCGTCACCCACGCGCTGGCCGAGCTGGAAGCCATGTTCGGCGGCGCGCTGTTCCACCGCTCCGCGCGCGGCATGGCGCCCACGGCGCTGGGGGAGCTGGTCATCGCCCGGGCCCGGGCGATGCTGGAGGACCTGGGCCATTGGGTGCGCGACATCGAGGCCGTGGGCCTGGGCCGCGC
The DNA here is from genome assembly GCF_030158975.1 of Acidovorax sp. SUPP2539. Taxonomy (NCBI): domain Bacteria; kingdom Pseudomonadati; phylum Pseudomonadota; class Betaproteobacteria; order Burkholderiales; family Comamonadaceae; genus Acidovorax; species Acidovorax sp. SUPP2539. The sequence continues at coordinate 542,771 of NZ_BQXJ01000001.1, forward strand.
CGCGCACCTGCAGGTGGGCGTGATCCCTTTCGTGTCCGGGCGGCTGCTGGCCGCCGCCATCGGCCAGACGCGGCCGCAGGGCCTGCAGGTGACCGTGACCATCCACGAAGGCACCAGCGACCGCCTGCTGGAGCGCCTGCGCCAGCACGAACTGGACTGCGTGATCGGCCGTGCATCGGCCGTGCTCGACATGCAGGGGCTGGAGCATGAAGTGCTCTACCACCAGGAGCCCCGCCTCATCACCCACCGCCGCCTCGCCGCCCGGCTCGGGCGCCAGCCGCTGGCCTGGCAGGAACTGGCCCGGCTGGAGTGGATTCTGGGCGCCCGCCAGACGCCCATGCGCGAGCAAATCACCGATTTCTTCCTGCGCGCAGGGGTGGCGCCGCCCGCGCCGTTCGTCGAGAGCCTGTCGTCCAAGCTCATCGGCGAGCTGATCGCGGCCAACGAAAAAGCGGTGTCCATTGTGCCCGCCGACATCGCGGAGGAACTGGCCCGCATCGCGGGTGTGGGCATCGTCGCCCACCGCTTCGGCTGGACGCTGCCGCCCATCACGCTGTTCCAGCGGACCGAGGGCGCGCGCTACGAAGAGCAATCGCTGTTCGTGGCGGCGCTGCGCGCGGTCTGCGCCCGGCAGGCGGCAGCGCAGGCCGGCGACGCCGCATAGCGCCAAGCGCGTCGTTCGCAGGGCTCCGCGCTGACCTGGAATGCATCTGCGCCGGTCTGGCAACTACCCGAAGGGATAGTTTCCGGGCGCCCCGGGCATTGCTGTAATGCCATCGACATGCCCGCCAGGCACGCGATGCGCTGGCCCGCGCGGCCCGCGGCGCGCCCGGCGGGTCCAGAAAAAAACCAAGGGGAGAAGGTCGATGCGAATGTTCATCACGGCGGCGCCTGTGGGCGCCGTTCCACAGCAAGCCCTGGCCCGGGAGCCGAAATTCCTGCCCGCCCGGTCTATCGAGGCCGCGGACGCCCAGGGCATGGGCCTGGCCCATCGGCTGGCCGCCGATGGCTGGGAGGCGGTGCCGGCCGGCGGCCTGGGGATCTGCGACAGCCTGGACGCCCTGCAGGTGGCCAGCGCGGCGGACGGGCCCCAGGCCCCGGGCCGCCGCCTGGGCGACATGGAGGCGCGCCGGCACCTGCCGGGTGAGGCCCTGCACCGCATCGCATCGGCAAAAACGGCGCGCGAGCTGGTGCTGACGCTCACCTCCCAGGGTTGGGACGTGGCGGGCGCCGGCGATCTGGCATGGCACCCGGAAACGATCGAGACCTACTTGCCACCCGCGTTGGTGGCCGCGTTGCAGGCCGAGGCGCCGCAACTGCTGGACGCCCTGCGCGAGCGCGGCTGGGCCGACCACGGCGCAGGCCACTGGAACCCGGGCAGGACGGCATCGCCGCACCTGCCCATCGCACCCGAAGCCATCGTCGCGCACAGCGTGGCGGCGGTGCGCGAAGGGGCCGCCATCGTGCACCTGCACACGCGGGACTGCAGCGGCCAGCACCCGGTCCACGTGCCCGGGGTGGCCGTGCCGGTACGCCTGGGGCGGCAGGCCAATCACATCGACGAGGCACAGTACGCGGCGATCGTGCCCCGGCTGCACCAGGCGGCGCCCGCTGCCATCCTGAACCTGTCCACCAGTGTGCGGGGCGGCGCGGCCGACTTTGAAAGCCCCGTGCGCCGGGTGCATCTGCGGGCCTACGGCGCGCAGCAGCGCGCGCCGGAGATGGGCTCCTTCAGCCCCGGGCCGGTGGTCTTCCAGGCGGGCGGCGGCTATGAAAACCCCCCGGCCTTCCTGGCGGCGCAGATCGCGCACTGCCGGCAATGGGGCGTGCGGCCCGAGGTGGAGGTGTTCAACGGCGCGATCCTGGACGGTGCGCTGGGGCCGTATCAGGCCGGCCTGCGCTCGGTGGGCGGGCCCGTGCTGTTCATGCTGGTGGTGGGGGTGGACCAGCACCGGCGCCTGCCTGAGGGCGGAGTGCAGGACGATTCCCTGCTGCCGGTGCAAGAGCGCAAGGACATCCTGCGCCTGCTGGCCGAAGGCTCCGCAGAGTCCTTCGAGCAGGCCCTGGCCCAGGCGGTGGCGCGGCTGCGGCCAGTGGTGGCGCGCATCCGCGCGAAGTGCCCGGGCGCCAAGGTGTCCGCCCTCGTGCCCGGCCCGATGATCGTGCTGCTGCCGCGCCTGGCCGTGGCCCTGGGCCTCGACGGCGTGCGGGTGGGCCTGGAAGATGCCTTGAACGTGCCGGATCCCGAGGTGACGGGCGGCTGGCGCCGCGGCACCACGGCGGAGCAGGTGCGCTACGTGCGGGAGCAACTGCAGGCCCTGGGGGCCACGGTGCTGACGGCCGAGGAAACGCGCGTGGCGCTGGACATGCCCCATCCCGATGTGGCGCTGCTGCAGGCCGCGATCGCCCGGCTGCAGCCGCTCGCAGCGACCGTGCCGCTGGACCGCCCCCGGGCCATGGCCAGCGCCGTGCTGGCGGCGCTGGCACCGCTGCAGCCCGCCTACGCGGCCCGGGAATCCCGGTTCCTGGACGCGCTGGAGGCGGCGGCCAACCACCTGCCGCCCGATGCGCAGGCACCGGGTGCGGGCGACCTCGCGCTCGCGGCCCTGCGCGACCACGGGCTCTACGCGCGATTTTTCGTGGAAGAGCGGGACCGCTATCCCCGTGAAGGTGCGGCGGCGTTCCGGCACGTCTATCCGCTGCAGGCCCTGAACTTCGTGCGCGAGTTGCTGGCCGAGCGCCAGTGCCCCGGCGGGCGGTGGGACGCGGCGCTGCAGGCCATGGCTACTGAAGCGGGCCTGCCGCCCCATGCCTACCAGGTGCCGCCTGCGCAGTTCAAGGGGCCGGAGGGGCGGTTTCTCGAATTCCTCACCGCCATTCCCTGCCACTACACGGACGACCGCACCGACATCGTCCACACCGCCGTGCGCAGCGAGCCCGGCTACAGCGCCGCCATGGCCGTGCTGTTCGAGGCCATCCACGAGCGGGCGGTGGCCCTGCGGGCCAATTCGGAGGCCGAGCCCAAGAGCGCCGGCATCCGGGTGTACCGGGCCGCGCAGCGCAGCGGCGGCCTGGCGGTGCCCATTGACATGGACGTGGCGGCCGTGCAGGGCGCCATCGCCCGCGGCGCATGGATCGTCCTGCCGAGCACGCCCACCACCCACTACCCGGAGGGGCTGAAGCTCTCCACCGGGCTCACGGCCACGTTCGCCCGGTTCCTGGAGCGCACGCAGGCCGCCGCCGAGGTGCTCGGCATCGCGCACGCCGGCCTCGATGCCGACGGCACCGTGCTGATCGAATCCAGCATGCTGCACAACCGCTTCACGCTCAACACGAAGGCGCATGCGCAGGTGGTCAGCCACTCGTCCCGCCTCATCTACGAGCGCGTGGTGCTGCCCCGGCTGGTCGCGTTGCCGCGGGCGCTGGCCTGGACGGCCACAGGGCTGGTGGAACGCGATGCGGCGGGCCGGCCGCTGAACCGCGACGGGCAGCCGGCGGGGCGGCTTTCTTTCCAGGGCATCGAAGACCTGGTGCGGCTGCATTTCCTGGCGCACAGCTCCGGCATCGCGACCATCCAGCAGATCGACAACGCTGCCCGGGCGGACCTGCAGCGGCTGGGCTATTCGGTGCAGGAGCAGGAGGAAATCTTCAACCGCTCCGTCGCCTTGTCGTTCGCGTCGGCCTGCGATGTGAACCTGTCCGTGCTCGGCACACCCACCGTGGACGTCACCGCGCTGAACGATGTGCGCAGCGTGGCCGGCACGACCACGCCGGACTACCTGTGCGGCAGCAACAACGGGCTCTGGAGCCTGGCGCCGCTCCTGCCGCACCGCGATGACGAGGCGTTCCGCTACGGCAGCGCGCACTGGATCCTGCGCAAGGGCGAGCAAAAGAAGCTGCTGCTCCGCCTGGCGGGCGTGGTGCTGCGGGAAGACCCCGTGCGCCTGCACGACGGGCACTCCATCCGCCGTTACCTGGAAGGCGCGCCCGCTTCGCTGGTCGAGCTGGTGGCGCTGCTGCAGACCGCTCCCGCCTCGCTGCGTGCCGACATGTTGCTGCGCCAGCATTTCGCACGGCATGGCTCCCCGGCACGCCCCGTGCCCGCGGCCCGGGATCGCGCGGCGGACCTGGCCCTGGCCGGTGGTACCGCCTGATGCGTCGGCGCACCGCACCCGCGAAGGAGACATGAGCATGGCCAGGATCGCCATCATCGGGGGCGGCTGCAGCGGCACCCTCGTCACGCAAGCGCTGAGCCGCATGGGCGGCCAAGCCGGGATTTCCGAGGTGCTGCTGTTCGACGAGTCCGGCGGGTTCGGCCCGGGACTGCCTTACGGCCGGGACACCAACGACGGCGAGTTCATCCTCAACATGGCTTCGTCGTTGCTGAGCGCCCGGGCCGGCGAGCCGGACGGGTTCGACCGCTGGCTGCAGCAACTCTGCGCGGGGCAGGCCGATGCGCCGGGCGGATACGTGCGGCGCTCGCTCATGGGGGCCTACCTGCAGGATGTCGCCCACCAGGCCGAGAGCGCGTTCGCCGCGCGCGGCGTGAAGCTGGTGCGCGTGGCGCAGGCGGTGACCGACATCGAGCGCGGGGCCAGCGGCTTTCACGTGGCCACAGCCCAGCATGCCTGGCATGTGGACCAGGTCGTGCTGGCGCTGGGGCATCTCAAAAAGCGGTCGCCGTTTCCGGGCGTGGCGCACTACCACGCGAACCCGTACCACGACCTGGGCGCCATCAAGGCCGAGCTGCCGCGGAACGCACGCATCGGCATCCTCGGCACCAAGCTCACGGCCATCGACATGGCGCTACTGCTCGGCCGGCTCGGTGTGGAGCGCATTCACATGTTTTCCCATTCCGGCCAGTTGCCCCTGGTGCGCGGCGCCTTGCCCACCACGCCCCTGGTGCGCCCCGAGCACCGCTATGCGGGCGACACGCTGCGCGGCTTCCTGCGCTGGTTCCGCGAAAGCCATCCTTGTGGGCACGAATACCCGGGCCTCATGACGATCCGCGACCCCCTGGTCCGCATCGGCCGGGAGATCGAGGCGGCCCAGGCGGTGCGGGACTGGCAGCTGCAGCTGGACGCCACCAAGGAGGACATCGACCGTTACTGGACCGCGCTGCGGCCGGACCAGAAACGCCGGTTCTTTCGCAAATACCAGGGCCTTTGGATGAGCTACCGGCACCCGATGCCGCTGGACAACGCGCGCAAGGTCCAGGCGCTGCTCCAGGCGGGCCAGCTGACCGTGCACCCCGGATACCGGGCCACCCGGCTGGCGGAGGGCCGGCCGGGATTCCAGGTGGAACTGGCCGGTGGAACGCTGGCGCTCGACGGCATCCTGGATGCGACCGGCGTGGCCGGCAACCTGGCGCGCATCGATTCGCCGCTCATCGAGAATCTGATCGACCGCGGCCTGATTCGCCAGCACGAACTGGGCGGCATCGCGATCGATGCGCAAAGCCTTCAGGTGCTGGGCCAGCCCGGCCTGTTTGCCATCGGGGCGCTGACCCAGGGCGCGCTGTTCTACGTGTCTGCCATCGAGCGGCTGTTGCTGCACGCCCAGCGCATCGCGGGGCAACTGGGCCGCACTGCCGCCCCGACGGCGGCGCAGGACCGCGAGGCGTTGCCGCCCCGGGAGCGGGTGGCGGTGTAGTGCCGCCGGTATGGGCCCCATGCGCTGCGGCGCATGAAAGGCGCCGTGCCCGGCGTTAAGCTGCCGCCATGCAAATCTACCGCTCCGGCCTGCTGCGTTTCGCCGACGACCATTCGGCCCTGTATGAAGAAGACGGCCTGCTGGCCATCGGCCCCGATGCCCAGGGGCGCCAGCGCGTCCAGGCCGCAGGCGCCTGGAACACCCTGGCGGCCCAATACGCACAGTGGCCGGTGGTGCACTGGCCCGGCCGCATCATCGCGCCGGGGTTCGTCGACATGCACGTGCATTTTCCGCAGACCGATGTGATCGGCTCGCCCGCCGACGGCCTGCTGCCCTGGCTGGAAAACTACACCTTTCCCCACGAATCCCGCTTTGCCGATCCAGCCTATGCCGCCGGCGTGGCCACCGTGTTCCTAGACGAACTGCTGCGCAACGGCGTGACGACCGCGCTCACGTTCGCCACCTCGCACCCGGCGTCGGTGGACGCGCTGATGGGCGAGGCGCAGGCGCGCGGACTGCGCCTGATCGCCGGCAAGGTGCTGCAGGACCGCCACTCGCCCGATGGCGTGCGCGACCAGACCGAGCAGTCCCTGCGCGACACCGAGGCGCTGATCCGCCGCTGGCACGGCCAGGACCGGCTGGGCTATGCCATCACGCCGCGCTTTGCGCCCAGTTGCACCGAGGCCCAGTTGCGCGGTGCGGGCGAACTGGCGGCGCAATACCCCGACGTGTGGATTCAGTCGCACGTGGCCGAGAACCTGGACGAGATCCGATGGGCTCGCGAACTGTTTCCCGCAGCCCGCAGCTACCTGTCGGTGTACGACGATTTCGGGCTGATGCGCGAGCGCGCCGTGTACGCCCACTGCATCCACTTCGACGATGCCGACCGGGCGCTCATGCGCGACACCGGGGCGGTGGCGGCGGTCAGCCCCACCAGCAACCTGTTTCTGGGCAGTGGCTTCTTCGACTACGCCGGGGCCGACTGGGTCGGCTTTCGCTACGGACTGGCGAGCGATGTGGGGGGCGGCACGAGCTTCAGCCCGTTCCACACCATGCTCGCCGCCTACTACGTGGGGCGCGAAGGGCAGACGAAGCCCGGCCTGTCGCTGTCGCCGCAGGCGCTGTGGTGGCAGCACACGGCCGGCGCGGCGCGCGCGCTGGGGCTGGCGGGCGTCATCGGCAACCTGCAGCCCGGGTGCGAGGCCGACTTCGTGGTGCTGGATCCGCGCGCCACGCCGCTGCTGGCGCGCAAGACCGCGCACGCGGCCAACCTGGACGAACTGCTCTTCGCGATGATCGTGCTGGGCGACGACCGGGTGATCGAGCGCACCGTGGTTTCCCAAGCCGAATAGGCCCCTGACGCAGGTTGCACTAGCGCATGTCGCTATGAAAAATATAGTGCCTGCCCGCGCGTCCTCTCTACAATGGCGGCCCAGCAGGAGTGAGCAATGAGCATCAAAAGCGACAAATGGATTCGCCGCATGGCAGAGCAGACCGGAATGATCGAACCCTTCGAGCCGGGCCAGGTCCGTGAGGCCGAAGGCCGCAAGATCATCAGCTACGGCACCAGCAGCTATGGCTACGACATCCGCTGCGCGCCGGAATTCAAGGTGTTCACCAACATCCACAGCACCGTGGTAGACCCGAAGAACTTCGATGAAAAGAGCTTCGTCGACTTCGAAGGCGACAGCTGCATCATCCCGCCCAACAGCTTCGCGCTGGCACGCACGGTGGAGTACTTTCGCATTCCCCGCAACGTGCTGACCATCTGCCTGGGCAAGAGCACCTATGCCCGCTGCGGGATCATCGTGAACGTGACGCCGTTCGAGCCCGAGTGGGAGGGCTATGTCACGCTGGAATTCAGCAACACCACCCCGCTGCCGGCCCGCATCTATGCCGGCGAGGGATGCGCCCAGGTGCTGTTTTTCGAAAGCGACGAGGTTTGTGACGTGAGTTACAAAGACCGGGGCGGCAAATACCAGGGGCAAAGCGGCGTCACGCTGCCCAAGGCCTGATGCGGGCCTGATTTTTCGGGCGGTGGAGTCCTACACCGCCACGGCTTTTTTGCCGTGAGCGAGGGCGGCTACGGTTTTTTACGATTCAGCCAGGTTCTGTGTTGCATTCGGTTGAATGCTGTAAATCCCACGCAGAACGCTGCCTGAGGAGCCCACCATGCCTGCCACCCACCACGCCGTATCGTCTTTCCAGGCCGAGCGCACGGGCCTTTCGCATGTGCTGCACGAGGCTTCGGGAGGCAGCACCCACCGCTGCTATTGGCCCGCCGAAGCGCTCGATGCCTTCCTGCTGCAGATGGCCGCCCGTGGCCATTGCATCAGCGCCGCCATGATGCTCGGCGACCGCACTTACGCCCTGCAGCAGATCGAACGGGCCCGTGCCCTTCCGGGATGCGCCCTGCAAGCCCTGGTGCAGGAGTTGTCCGGGTATTTCGAAGACGCCGAGCCCGCCGCCGCCAGCGTGCACTGGTGCACGCGTTGATCCAGGCAGGGAGCGCCTGAAGGTCGGCGCGTTGCAGGGGGTGTCGCCAGACCGGCTCCGTCCTACGCCCCCGCAGGCCATCGACCGGGTTTTCGGCTCTGGCGCGCTGCCTAGCATCCCATCCATCCATTTCAGACCTATCGCAAGAGACCGCCATGCACGACGATTTTCATCCCCCCGTGTCCTCCGCCCCGACGCTGCGCCCTTGGCCCATCGTGATCGGCAGCGTGGTGATCGCGGCGCAACTCGTCGCGCTGGGCTGGGTGGTGCAGGGGCAGGTGCAGCAGGCATCGGAGCGCCAGGCGCACTGGGCGCCCCGGGGCCTGCAGAGTTCACCGGCCACCTATGCAGCGGTGGACGCGCCCTCGTTCAGCGAGCCGCAGCCTTGATGCCTTCTCGAATCGACCCATGGGAACCGCTGCCCGGCCTGCGGCGCGGGCGTAACATCCAGCGCACCGCATCCGCAGGTGCGAGCAGGAGAACCGTATGAAATGGGAAGGCAACCGCGAATCGGACAACGTCGAGGATCGCCGTGACGGCGGCGGCGGTGGGGGCATGCCGGTGTTCGGCGGCCGCAGCATCGGCATCGGCACCATCGTGGTGGCGTTGCTGGGGGGGTGGATTTTCGGGATCAATCCCTTGACGATTCTGGGACTGCTGAGCGGCGGCGGAGGCGCTCCCGCCCAGGTCCAGCAGGCGCCGGCACACCGCCCGCCGGCCGACGACAAGATGGCGCGCTTCGTCTCCACCGTGCTGGCCGACACCGAAGACGTGTGGACCGACATCTTCCGCCAGGGTGGCAACGCCTATCAGGACCCGAAGCTCGTACTGTTCCGTGGCTCCACACCCACCGCCTGCGGCACCGGCCAGGCGGCAATGGGCCCGTTCTACTGCCCCGGCGACCGCAAGGTGTACATCGACCTGGGCTTCTATGAAACCTTGAAGAACCGGCTGGGCGCGCCTGGGGATTTCGCCCAGGCCTACGTGATCGCCCACGAGGTGGGCCACCACGTCCAGAACCTGCTGGGCATCAGCGCCAAAGTGGACCAGATGCGTGGCCGCGTCAGCCAGGTGCAGTACAACCAGTTGTCCGTTCGCCTGGAACTGCAGGCCGACTGCTTTGCCGGGGTCTGGGCCCACCATGCCCAGAATGCCCGCCAGATCCTGGAGCAGGGCGATGTGGAAGAGGCCATGAACGCCGCAGCCAAGATAGGGGACGACGCCTTGCAGCGGGCGGGCGGCGGCGCCGTCGTGCCGGACAGCTTCACCCACGGCACCAGCGCGCAGCGCCAGCGGTGGTTCCATGCAGGCCTGGAAAACGGCAGCGTGAAGGCTTGCGACACGTTTTCGGCCCGCAGCCTGTAGTGTGAACGCCGCAGTGGAAGCGTTCACCCTGCAATGCCTGGGGTGGCGTTTGCGCTTTTACAGCCATCGTATGATGCTATGAATTGAATAGCATCGTGCCTTTGGCACACGAATGCCTACCCGAAAAAACACCCCGTTCAGCCCCTGGTGCGACAATAGCGGGCTAAATGACAAGTTCTTTCTCCAATTTATCGCTGGCTGAACCGCTGGCACGCGCCGTGGCCGAAATGGGCTACGAGTCCATGACGCCCATTCAGGAGCAGGCCATTCCGGTCGTCTTGACTGGCAAGGACGTGATGGGTGCGGCCCAGACAGGCACCGGCAAGACGGCCGCCTTCTCGCTGCCCTTGCTGCAGCGCCTGCTCAAGCACGAAAACAGCTCCACCTCCCCCGCCCGCCATCCGGTGCGCGCCCTGGTGCTGCTGCCGACGCGGGAGCTGGCCGACCAGGTCGCCCAGCAGGTCGCCCTGTACGCCAAGTACACCAAGCTGCGCAGCACCGTGGTGTTCGGCGGCATGGACATGAAGCCGCAGACGCTGGAGCTGAAAAAAGGCGTGGAAGTGCTCGTGGCCACGCCGGGTCGGCTGCTGGACCACATCGAAGCCAAGAATGCGGTGCTGAACCAGGTCGAGTACGTGGTGCTCGACGAAGCCGACCGCATGCTGGACATCGGCTTCCTGCCCGATCTGCAGCGCATCCTCTCGTACCTGCCCAAGCAGCGCACCACGCTGCTGTTCAGCGCCACGTTCTCCCCCGAGATCAAGCGCCTGGCAGGCAGCTACCTGCAAGACCCGATCACGATCGAAGTGGCGCGCCCCAACGAAACGGCTTCCACGGTGGAGCAGCGTTTCTACAGCGCCAACGACGACGACAAGCGCCGCGCCATCCACCAGGTGCTGAAGACGCGGGGCCTGAAGCAGGCGTTCATCTTCGTGAACAGCAAGCTCGGCTGTGCCCGGCTGGCCCGCAGCCTGGAGCGCGAAGGCCTCAAGACCGCGGCGCTGCACGGCGACAAGAGCCAGGACGAACGCTTGAAGGCGCTCGACGCCTTCAAGCAAGGCGAAGTCGATCTGCTGGTGTGCACCGACGTGGCGGCACGCGGACTGGACATCAAGGATGTGCCGGCCGTGTTCAATTTCGACGTGCCGTTCAATGCCGAGGACTACGTGCACCGCATCGGCCGCACGGGCCGCGCAGGCGCCTCGGGCCTGGCGGTCACGCTGGTGTCCAGCAGCGACACGCGCCTGGTGGCGGACATCGAAAAGCTCATCAAGAAGAAGATCGATCTCGAAGCCCTGGAGTACGAGGAAGACCGCCCCCGCGGCCGCATCAACGACGGTCAGCGCGCGTGGCGCGAGGATGGCCAGCGCGAAGGTGGCCGGCGGGAGCGGGGCGGCGAGGCGCACGACCCGCGCGGCAGCGCGCCGCGCAGCAGCTACCGCGCCCCTTCGGCACCCCGCGATCCGTTCTTCGACAAGCCCTACGAGGCACCGGCCACCGAGGCGGCGCCCCATTGGGAGTCCGCGGCCAAGGCCCAGCCGGCGCGCAGCGGCATCTCGGCCAACATCAAGCCCAAACGCAAGGTGGCGGCCCTGTTCAAGGCCGTGCAGCCCGAAACCGAAACCTCCTCGCAGTGAGCGCCCAGGGCCGATCCGTCGGCCGGGGCCAGACCCGCTCAGGCCCTGGGTGATTTCTTATTGCCGTTGGGCAGTGGGTGGCCCGTTCTTGTTCAGGCCCCTGGCTTTTGCGCCTCCTCGCAATCGACATGGCAGTGCTCGCGGTCTGCCAACGTGCGGCCAAAGCGGACCGCGCTGAGGCAGCCTCCCCACACGCAACCGGTGTCCAGCGCCAAGAGGTTGGAGCGGTTCATCCAGCCCAGGGTGGACCAGTGCCCGAATGCCACCAGCCCGTCCTGCGTTTTTCGGCCCGGTGCTTCGAACCACGGCACCAGGCCGGCGGGGGCAGCGCTGGCACCCTCGCTGCTCTCGAAATCCATGGCGCCCTCGGGTGTGCAGAAGCGCAATCGGGTGAAGGCATTGACGATCACGCGCAAGCGGTCCGTCCCCGTCAGCGTGGGTTCCCAGCGGTCCGGGGTGTTGCCGTACATGGCGTGAAGGAATGCGGGCATGTCGGCACCGCGCAGCACGGCCTGCACCTCGTCGGCATGCGCCAGCACATCCTGGGCCGACCACGAGGGCAATACGCCCGCGTGGACCATCAACAGGGGCTCTCCACCATGCACATGCTGGCGTGCCAGCGGCTGGTGGCGCAGCCAGTCCAGCAGGGCCTCGCGGTCGGGTGCCTGCAGCACCTGGTCCAGCGTGTCGCGGCGGGAAGGCTTGCGGGCCCCGTGGGCGGCCGCCAGAAGATGCAGGTCGTGGTTGCCCAGCAGGCTGCGCAGGCTGTCGCCCTGCTGCATGCAGCGGCGCAGCACGGCTGCGGAATCAGGGCCTCGGTTCACCAGGTCGCCCAGCAAATAAACGGTGTCCCGGCTGGGAGAGAACCCTATGTGGTCCAGCAGGCGCTGCAATGCCGTATCGCAACCTTGAATATCCCCGATGCAGTAGAGCGCCATGGCGTTTCCGAAGGTGGTAAACCTGCATTGTCGCGTCTGCAAGGAGTTGTGCCAGGTAATCGCCCAGGCCGGGATAGCCCAGCCGGTGCAAATCGGGGCGCGCGCTTCGATATGGCTGAGCTGGCAGAGTTCCCCGAAATTCCAGAAATCGATGGGTTATTCAAGAGGTGGATTGCGCCCGCTTTCTCTGCACGATATTGAAAGATACCTATAATGCGGCCTTCGTTATTAATCTCCGCACACTACCATGAGCACTAGCTACAAAGACCTGCTGAAACAGCGTGAAGAACTTGAGCAGCAAATCGGCGAAGCACGTCGCCGCGAACTTTCCGATGCCATCAATCAGGTTCGCAATCTGGTGGCGGAGTATGGTTTGACCGCCCAGGACGTATTTCCTACGGGCCGCGCCCGCAGTGCCAGCGCCGGCGTCAAAGTCGCTCCCAAATATCGCGATCCTGCGACGGGCCAGACATGGACGGGCCGTGGCAAGGCTCCCAAGTGGATCCAGAACCAAGACCGCGAGCAATTCGCCATTTGATGGGCAAACCTTGAATTCCAGATCCCGCGCAGACTTTGTCGGCGCTGCGGATTGGCAAGAGCAACCCACGCAATAAACAGCCCGCCTTGGCGGGCTTTTTTCATGGCCACGGAATACCGTTCTGTTTGGTGGGGCGGCATGGGCATCCATGATGTGTTTCTTGGCTTCCCGTTCATGGGTGCACTGAGTGCTTTCTGCGTTGCGTCTTGCCTCGAAATCCCAACCATTGGGAATTGGCTTCACCTTCATGATGGGTGGTGCTGCACAGCGATTAATTTCAAGAGGATGATTCAATAAAAACGGAGATTCCACTGTGCGGTATTTCATTAATCGAAATGGCCCGCGGTATATGGCTGCGCACTTACTCGCGCTGCGGTTCCCATGGTGTAGGACGGCAGGCCTTGTGATCGGACGTCTTGCCTGGAGTTTGGCGGTGGACTCTCTGAAATGTCGTGCATGCGATTACCCCACGATTGCATCGATATGTAGGACTGCCAGAATAGGTGCTCTCGTCCCCACAGGAGTAGCACTACATGGCCTCGATGTCACCCCCGGTTTCCCGCCACGCGTTCGCATCCACCCTGAAGAATTTCACGACGGGGTCCGGTAAAAGCGGCAAGTTCTATTCGCTCCCGGCACTGGCCAAGCAATACCCGTCGATCAAACGGCTGCCGGTTTCGATTCGGATCGTTCTGGAATCGGTGCTGCGCAACTGCGATGGCCGCAAGGTCACGGCGGAACACGTGGAGCAGTTGTCACGCTGGCAGCCGGTGGCGGACCGCAAGGACGAGATTCCCTTCGTCGTGTCGCGCGTGGTGCTGCAGGATTTCACCGGAGTGCCCTTGCTGGCCGATCTGGCCGCCATGCGCAGCGTGGCCCAGCGCCTGGGCAAGAAGCCCAAGAAGATCGAGCCGCTGGTGCCCGTGGACCTGGTGGTGGACCACTCCATCATGGTGGACCACTACGGCACGAAAAAGGCGCTGGACCTGAACATGAAGCTGGAATTCCAGCGCAATCGCGAGCGCTACGAATTCATGAAGTGGGGCATGCAGGCATTCGATACCTTCGGCGTGGTGCCGCCCGGGTTCGGCATCGTCCACCAAGTGAATCTGGAATACCTGGCGCGGGGGGTGCACAAGAGGGCCGATGGCGTGTACTACCCCGACACGCTGGTGGGCACGGACAGCCACACGACCATGATCAACGGCATCGGCGTGGTGGGTTGGGGCGTGGGCGGCATCGAGGCCGAGGCGGCGATGCTGGGCCAGCCGGTGTATTTCCTGACCCCGGACGTGGTGGGCTTCGAGCTGACCGGCCAGTTGCGCGAAGGCGTGACCGCCACCGACCTGGTGCTCACGGTGACCGAGATCCTGCGCCAGCACAAGGTGGTGGGCAAGTTCGTGGAATTCTTCGGCGAGGGCACGCGCACGCTGTCGCTGCCCGACCGGGCCACCATCGGCAACATGGCGCCCGAGTACGGCGCGACGATGGGCTTTTTCCCGGTGGACGAAAAGACCATCGATTACTTCAAGGGCACCGGCCGCACCGACAGCGAGATCGAAGCGTTCGAGGCGTATTTCCGCGCCCAGGGCCTGTTCGGCGTGCCGCTCGCCGGCGAAATCGACTATTCCAAGATCGTGCGCCTGCACCTGGGTGATGTGACCCCCAGCCTCGCCGGACCGAAACGGCCCCAGGACCGGATCGAGCTGGGCAACGTGAGCAGCGACTTCGTGTCGCTGTTCAGCAAGCCCGCGGCGGAAAACGGCTTCAACCGCCCGGCCGAACTGCTGCACACGCGGCACCACATCCACCGGGGCGACGAGGGCGTGAGCGAGGCGGTTCCCGCCGAGAAGCCCGCCCCTGCGGGTGGACCGCGCTTCCTGGTCGAGATGGAGCACAACAAGCCGCCGCTGGCGGTCACGCATGCCGATGCCGCCGTGCGCCTGCCGACCAAGGGGGTGGACCCCACCATCGGCAACGGCGACGTGCTGATCGCCGCCATCACGAGCTGCACCAACACCTCCAATCCGAGCGTGCTGCTGGCCGCCGGCCTGCTGGCCAAGAAGGCCGTGGAGGCCGGCCTGAAAGTGCGGCCGCACATCAAGACCTCGCTCGCGCCCGGCTCCCGCATCGTCACGGAATACCTCACCGAAACCGGTCTGATGCCCTACTTGGAAAAGCTCGGGTTCGCGCTGGCGGGGTATGGCTGCACGACCTGCATCGGCAACGCCGGTGACCTGGCGCCCGAGCTGAACGAGGCCATCACCGGCAACGATCTGGTCTGCGCGGCGGTGCTGTCGGGAAACCGCAATTTCGAGGCCCGCATCCACCCCAACATCAAGGCCAACTTCCTGGCCAGCCCGCCGCTGGTGGTGGCGTACGCGATCGCCGGCACGGTGCTGCGCGACCTCATGACGGAGCCGGTGGGCAAGGGCAAGGGCGGGCGCGACGTGTACCTGGGCGACATCTGGCCCACCAGCGATGAAATCCACGCGTTGATGCGCTTCGCCATGAACGGCAAGGCCTTCCGCGACAACTACGGCAAGGTCAAGACCGATCCGGGCGCGCTCTGGAACAACATCAAGGGCGTGAAGGGCGACACCTACGACTGGCCCGCCAGCACCTACATCGCGGAGCCGCCCTTCTTCGCGCGGTTCACGCTGGATGCCAAGGAGCGGGCGGTGGGCGCGGACGGCTCCAAGGCATCGGAGTCGGTCGTGGGCGCACGCATCATGGCGCTGTTCGGTGACTCGATCACCACCGACCACATTTCTCCGGCGGGCTCCATCAAGGAGACATCGCCCGCCGGGCAGTGGCTGCTGCACAACGGCGTGATGAAGCAGGACTTCAACAGCTACGGCGCGCGCCGCGGCAACCACGATGTGATGATGCGCGGCACCTTCGCCAACGTGCGCATCAAGAACCTGATGATTCCGCCCACCGCCGACGGCTCGCGCGAGGAGGGCGGCGTCACGCTGTTCCAGAACGAGGGCGAGTTGCAGGGCACGAAGATGTTCATCTTCGATGCGGCCATGAAGTACATCGCCCAAGACACCCCCACCGTGATCTTCGCGGGCGAGGAGTACGGCACCGGCTCCAGCCGCGACTGGGCGGCCAAGGGCACGCAGCTGCTGGGCATCAAGGCGGTGGTGGCCAAGAGCTTCGAGCGCATCCACCGTTCCAACCTCGTGGGCATGGGCGTGCTGCCCCTGCAGTTCAAGGCGGGCGATTCCTGGGAGTCGCTGGGCCTGACCGGCAACGAGACGATCGACGTGGCTCCCGATTCGGAACTCACCCCGCAAAGCGACGCGCTGCTGACGATTCGCCGGGCCGACGGGTCGCGCCAGGAGGTCACGGTCACGCTGCGCATCGACACGCCGATCGAGGTGGACTACTACCGCGCCGGCGGCATCCTGCCCTATGTGCTTCGGCAGTTGTTGACCGCCTGATTCGGGGACATCCGCCCAGGGGGCGAGCGGCCCGATACACTTGTGACGATATGTTCAGGTAACCCGCCGCCGCCATGCCCCCCCCTCCCCACCGTCCGGTCACTGCAGCCATCGCGCGGACGCTTCTGTCGGAGGCGCCCGCGGTCACGCTGATGCTGGTGGTGGCGGTGCTGGCGCTGCTGCTGGTGCCGGTGGTGCAACTGCTGGGTTCGGGCCTGCAGGGGCTGCACGGCCTCGAGCCTTTCCTCGACATGGTGGTGGTGCTCATCGGCCTGCTGGCCGTGGCGGTGTCCCTGCACATGCTCGACGATACGCAGCAAGGCCGCGCCAATGTGCTCGTGGCCGGGCTGGCGACCGCTGCGGTCTGTAATTTCCTTCACGCCGTCCTGCTGCACCAGATGGAAAGCATGGCGTCCGTCACGCGGGCGAATGTCTCTTCCTACTTCGGATTGCTGGCCCATGGGGTCGAGGCGCTGACCCTGCTGCTGTTCGCTTTGCGGGTGTCGTTCCACGGGCCCGGCCGGGCCTGGGCCGTGGCCTCGGCCGGCGTGTCGCTGGTGCTCGTGTGGTCCGCCTCCAGCGGGTTGCCCGAGCAGTTCGGGCTGGCGCACGGCGAGCGCTTCGCCATGGGGGCGGACGCGCTGCTCGGAGGCGTCATGGCCGTTGCAGCCTGGGTGATGTACCGGGTGCACGACACCGCCGGCAGGGAGCGCGGCCGGGGGCGCCGGCGCATCATGGCCTGCGCGGCGGCCGCCCTGGCGTTGGCGGAATTCGCCATGCTGCTGTACCCGCTGCATCCGGTTTTCGTCGACACGTTCGCACACGCCTTGCGCGTGCTGGGGTATGCGCTGATGTTCCAGGCGGTGTTCATCGCCGGCATCCGCATGCCCTTCGCCCGGGCGCGCGAGGCCGAGGCCCGGCTGCTGGAAAGCGAACGCCGCCTGCAGCTTCTGGGCCGCAACCTGCCCGACAGCGTGCTGTACCAGCGCGTGCGCGAGGCGGACGGCCGCTGGCATTTCGTGCACATGGGCGATGCGATCGAGCGCCTGAACGGCATTTCGGCCCAGGCGGTGGTGAACGATGCCACCCTGTTCTTCGAGCAGATGGAGCCGCAGGACCGCCTGGCCTGCGCCGCGTCGGACGAGGCGTCCTACCGCACCATGGGTGTCGGCGACTCGGTGGTGCGCATGCGCGTGGCCAACGGCCAGTTGCGCTGGATGCGGATGAGCTCCACCCCCCGGCCGCTGGACAAGGGCCGCGTGATCTGGGACGGCGTGCTGACCGACGTCACCGAGCAGCGGGAGGCCCAGGACCTGAGCCGCGCGCACGAGGTGCAACTGGCGAGCCTGCTCAGCCACCTGCCTGGCGGCGTCTCGCGGCTGGACCGCGATCTGCGCATCGTGTACGTGAACCCCTCGCAGGCGCACTGGCTGCGCCGTCCGGTCGATGAGCTCGAAGGCCAGTTCCTCGTGGACGTGCTGCCTGCCGACCTGATGGCCCCGATCCAGCCGCATTTCGACCGGGCGCTGCAGGGCGAGACGGTGGTGTTCGAGCACCGCATTCCCAAAACCCATGGGGCCCAGTTCTGGCACACCACGCTGGTGCCGGAAGTCGCCGCCGATGGCCGCACGGTGGCCGTGGTGGTGTTCGCGTTCGACCTGACCGAGCAAAAGCGCATGGCGCTGGAACTCACGCAGCAGCGCACCCGCCTGGCCAGCCTGGTGAGCGCGATCCCCGACGTGGTGTTCCTCAAGGATGCGAACGGCTGCTACCTGTCGTGCAACCCCGTTTTCGAGCGTTTCATCGGGCGGCGCGAGCGCGACATCATCGGCCTGTCGGACGACGATCTCCTACCCGCCGTCGAGGCCCAGCGGGTGCGCCAGCTCGACCAGCGCGCCATGGCCGCCTGGCAGCCACTGGTGTACGAGGAGACCCTCACGTTCCAGGAAGACGGCTACGAGGGCTACTTCGAAACCATCAAGACCCCCATCCGCGACCTGCACGGCCATGTCACCGGGCTGCTGGGCGTGTGCCGTGACATCACCGACCGCAAGAAGGCCGAGCAACAGATCGAATTGCTGGCCTTTTTCGATGCGCTCACCGGCCTGCCCAACCGCCGCCTGCTGCTGGACCGCCTGCAGCGCGCCAGCGCGGTCTGCCAGCGCAACGGCCAGCTGGGCGCGTTGCTGTTCATCGACCTGGACAACTTCAAGGACCTGAACGACACGCTCGGCCACGACATGGGCGACCAACTGCTGGCGCAGGTCGCCACGCGCCTGGTGTCGTGCGTGCGGGCCACCGACACGGTGGCGCGCTTCGGTGGCGACGAGTTCGTGGTGATGCTGGAAAACCTCGACGCCGGCCTGACCGAGGCGGCCACGCAGGCCGAGCACGTGGCCGACAAGCTCTTGCTGCAGCTCAACCAGCCCTTCATGCTGGGCACGCAGCAGCACTACAGCACGCCGAGCATCGGCATCACGCTGTTCGGCGACCAGCCGCGCAGCGTGGACGAGCTGCTCAAGCGCGCCGACCTGGCCATGTACCAGGCCAAGGCCGAAGGCCGCAACACGCAGCGCTTTTTCGACCCGGAAATGCAGGCCCAGGTGCATGCCCGTTCGCACCTGGAAGCCGATCTGCGCCAGGGTCTGGCCCGCCACGAACTCACGGTGCACTACCAGCCCATCGTGGACCACCGCGCGCAGCTGTGCGGCGCCGAAGCCCTGGTGCGCTGGCGCCACCCGGAGCGCGGCATGATCAGCCCCGGCGACTTCATCCCGCTGGCCGAGCAGACCGGGCTCATCCTGCCGCTGGGGCGCTTTGTGCTCGAATCGGCGTGCGAGCAGCTGGTGCGATGGGCCGAGCACCCCGACACCGCGCGGCTGACCATCGCCGTCAATGTGAGTGCACGGCAGTTCCGGCAGCCGGCCTTCGCGGCCGAGGTGCTGGAGACGCTGCAGCGCACGAGCGCCAACCCCCAGCGGCTCAAGCTGGAGCTCACCGAGAGCCTGCTGCTGGGCGACATCGAGGACGCCATCCAGCGCATGGCCCAGCTCAAGAAGCAGGGCGTGGGCTTCTCGCTCGACGACTTCGGCACGGGCTATTCGTCGCTCAGCTACCTGAAGCGCCTGCCGCTGGACCAGGTCAAGATCGACCAGGGCTTCGTGCGCGACGTGCTCACCGATCCCAACGACGCCGCCATCGTGCGCACCATCCTCGCCCTGGCCAAGAGCCTGGACCTGCAGGTGGTCGCCGAAGGGGTGGAAACCACCGGGCAGCTGGCGTTCCTCAAGCTGCACGGCTGCGAAGGCTTCCAGGGCTACTTGTTCGGCCGGCCGAGCCCGGTGGCCCAGTTCGAACGCGACCAGCAATTGCCGGGCGCCCTGCCCACGGCCGCAGAAGCTGGCATGGCATGAGCGCGCTGCCCACCGTTTCCTCTGCCGCCGCCGCCCCGTGCCCTCTGGGAACGGGCGGCGCGCCGGTATCCACCGCCATGGCCGCGCGGCCGCGCATCGGCTGGGTGGGCACCGGTGCGGCACCGGCCCGCGCGGCGATGCGATGGCTGTCCAGCCACCGCCCCGACTGGGAGGTGTCCCCCTCGGATTTCGCGGCTGGCCGCGATGGCGTGGCGCGGTCTCCCGCGTTCGCCGTGCCGGGGGCCTGCCAGGCCCTGGTGCTGGACCTGGAACGCGGTGCCACCGCCTTGCCGGACTGGGCGGCGCAGGGGCGCACCCAGCCGCTGGTGCTCTGCCTGGACCCGGCGCAGGAGGCGCTCGCCGCGCGTGCCCTGCGCCTGGGCCCCGGGGATTACGTGCTGCGCGCCGAAGACGGCGCGCACCTTCCGCAACTGGCCCAGCGGCTGGCGGTGCTGCTGCAGGCGCATGCGCCGCACGGTCCGATGCCCGCCGCCGTGCCCGCGCTGCCGTGGCCGGACGAACCTCCTTCGCAGCGCGCGCTGCTGCAGACCACGCTGGCCAGCATGAGCCAGGGCCTGTACACCGTGGGGCCCGACGGCCGCATCACCGTCTACAACGACCGGGTGCTGGAGTTGCTCGAGCTGCCGCGCGCACTGTTCGATGCCCGGCCCACGCTGATGGAGCTCAAGCAGCTGCAGCAAGCGCGCGGCGATTTCGGCGAAAGCGCGGAACTGGTCGATGCGCAGGCGCGGGCCTATGTGCAAAGCGCTGGCGGCATTCCGTCGCCCGCGGTGTACTGGCGCCGCACGCGCCACGGGCGCACGCTGGAGGTGCACACCACGCAGCTGCCCGACGGCGGCATGGTGCGCACCTTCACCGATGTGACCGACCACGTGCGCACCCAGGCCGAACTGCGGGTGAGCGAGGCACGCTTTCGCAGCCTGAGCGACCTTTCCTCCGATTGGTACTGGGAGCAGGACGCATCCTTCCGGTTCATCCACTTCGTGGGCGGGCGCAACCCCGTGGGCATGGAGCCCGGCGAAGTCGTGGGGCGCACCCGCTGGGAGCTGGGTGCCCTCAACATGACCGAGGAGGACTGGGCGGCCCACCGCCGGCTGCTCGATGCGCGCGAGCCCTTCCGGGAGCTCGAACTGCAGCGGCTGGCATCGGACGGCACGGCCTACTGGGTGTCCATCAGCGGCGTGCCCGTGTTCGACGAGGCCGGTGCGTTCCAGGGCTACCGGGGCGTCGGCCGCAGCATCACCGACCGCAAGCAGGTCGAGGCCGAGATCGAGCGGCTGGCGTTCTTCGACGTGCTCACCGGCCTGCCCAACCGGCGGCTGCTGATCGACCGGCTCTACCGCGCCACGCTGTCCGTCGGCCGCACGGGGCGGCACGGCGTGCTGCTGTTCATCGACCTGGACAACTTCAAGGACCTGAACGACACGCTCGGCCACGACATGGGCGACCGCCTGCTGGTACAGGTCGCCCAGCGCCTGCAAGGCTGCGTGCGCCAGAGCGACACCGTGGCCCGTTTCGGCGGCGACGAGTTCGTGGTGCTGGCCGAAGGCCTGCCCGCCGAGGCCTGGGCGGCCAGCGCCGATGCCTCGCTGCTGGCGCGCAAGATCGGCAACGCCCTGAGCCTGCCGTACCTGCTGGACGGCATCAGCCACCACAGCACGCCGAGCATCGGGCTCACGCTCTTCGGCGAATCCGCTGGCAGCGTGGACGACCTGCTCAAGCACGCCGACATGGCCATGTACCAGGCCAAGGCGGCCGGCCGCAACGCCGTGCGCTTCTTCGACCCCGGCATGCAGGCCGCCGTCAGCGCGCGGGCTGCGCTGGAAGCCGAGCTGCGCCGCGCGCTGCAGGTGGGCGAGCTGATGCTGCACTACCAGCCCATCGTGGACCGGCGCGGCCAGATGCTCGGCGCCGAGGCGCTGGTGCGCTGGCAGCATCCGCAGCGCGGCATGGTGTCGCCGGGCGAGTTCATCCCGGTGGCCGAGCAGAGCGGACTCATCGTGCCGCTGGGGCAGTGGGTGCTGGAGCACGGCTGCCGGCAGCTCGTGGCCTGGTCCCGCAGCGCGGCCACGGCGCACCTGGTGCTGTCGGTGAACGTGAGCGTGCGCCAGTTCCGCCAGCCCGACTTCGTCGATCAGGTGCTGCAGGCGCTGCGCGAGAGCGGGGCGCAGCCGCGGCTGTTCAAGATCGAACTGACGGAAAGCCTGTTGCTCACCGACGTGGAGGACGTGATCGCCCGTATGGAAAAGCTGCGCTCGCACGGCGTGGGCTTTTCGCTGGACGACTTCGGCACCGGCTACTCGTCGCTCAGCTACTTGAAGCGCCTGCCGATCGACCAGCTCAAGATCGACCAGGGCTTCGTGCGCGACGTGCTCACCGATCCCAACGACGCTGCCATCGTGCGCACCATCCTCGCCCTGGCGCACAGCCTGGACCTGGACGTGGTGGCCGAGGGCGTCGAAACCACGGGCCAGCTGCAGTTCCTGCAGCGCCACGGCTGCCATGCGTTCCAGGGCTACCTGTTCGGGCGCCCGGCGCCGGCCACGGTGCTGGAGCGGGCGGTGCGGCCCGCGCTCTGAGCTCCGGCGGAGCCGGCACCCGGCCCTTGCGAAGGGCGGGATCGCTTCTTCCTTGATCTGTGCCCTGCGGGTGCCAGCCCTGCCGCGGGCACAATCGTCCGCATGCAGAAACAACAGGTGTTGGTCGCCGGCGGCGGCATCGGCGGGCTTGCGGCGGCGCTGGGCGCCTCCCGGGCGGGATGGGACGTGCGGCTGTACGAGCGCGCCGAGGCCTTCAGCGAAGTGGGCGCGGGCGTGCAGCTCGGCCCCAACGTCGTGCGCCGGCTGCAGGCCTGGGGCCTGCAGCACCGGCTGCAGTCGGTGGCCGCGTTCCCGGAGCGTCTGCAGGTGCGCAGCGCGCTGAGCGGCGCCGAACTGGCCGTCTTGCCCCTCGGGCCCACGGCCGTGGCGCGCTACGGCGCGGCCTACGCCACCATCCACCGCGCCGACCTGCACGGGCTGCTGCTCGCCGCCGTCACCAAGTACACCGACACGCAGATCTCGCTGGCCCACGCCATCGACCATTTCTCCGATGCCGAGGGCGTCGTCACCGTGCGCACCAGCCGCGGCAAGGAGGTGGAAGGCGACGCGCTGGTAGGCGCCGATGGCCTGTGGAGCCGCACGCGTGCCGCGCTGCTGGGGGACGCGCGCCCGCGCGTGACGGGGCACCTGGCCTACCGCGCGCTGGTGCCGCAGCACTCCCTGCCCGACGTGCTGCGCACCCGCCAGGTCACCGCATGGCTGGGACCGCGCCTGCATGCCGTGCAGTACCCGGTGCGCCGGGGCGAACTGCAGAACTTGGTCGTCATCGTGCAAGGGCCGGCGCCGGACGACTTGGAGGGCTGGGACCACGCCGCCAACGCCGCCGGACTGGCGTCGGCGCTGCGCGGTGCCTGCCCCGCGCTGCAGCAGGCGGTGAGCGGCGTGGCCGACGCCGGCGGCGGCTGGCGCCTGTGGCCGCTGTGCGATCGTCCGCCCTTGCGCGGCGCCGACGGCATGGCGCGCGGCCGTGTGGCCCTGCTGGGCGATGCCGCGCACCCCATGCGGCCCTACCTCGCACAAGGCGCCGGCATGGCCATCGAGGACGCCGCCGAACTGCAGCGCGCCCTGTCCATGCACGACCTCGACGTGCCCCTGCGCCTGCGCCGCTACGCCCTCAACCGCTGGCAGCGCAACGCCCGGGTGCAGGCGCGCTCCACGCGCAACGGGCGGATCTTCCACGCCACCGGCCCGGTGCGCTGGGCGCGCGATGCCTCGCTGCGGCTGCTGGGCGAGCGCCTGCTGGACGTGCCCTGGCTTTACCGGGGCGATGGCTCCAGCGCCAGCTCCTTGTAGTTTGCTATTGAATTTATAGCGATATGCCCTAGTGTTGATTGTGCTGGAGGCCGATTGGGCTTGAAGTCCTCCACCGACGCGGTGCGCGGATGCGGGCTTGCCTCCGGTGTGCCGATCCTGGCGACAGGGCGTCGGCGCGCCGTCAACGCCCCGTGTTGGCATCACGCCAGGAAGTCGGTTCGCGCAGCGCTGTGACCTTTTCGGTTTTTGCGCAGCGATTGCGCTTGACGGAAAGTAGCCTGAGGTGCGCTGGAACTTCAAAGCCGCCAAGCCTTTGGCGCACCTCCATGTTCAACACCATCCATCGCCTTTTCCATTCCCGTCCCCGAACCGGTCCAACGGAACGTGCACCTGCCGAGAACACGCCGCCACGCGGTTCTTCCCGTGCAGCCGAAGGCTCTGGCAGTCCGCTGACCGCGCGGCGTCGTGAAAATGCCCAGGCGGAAAGCACCATGGCGCCCCGAAGCTCTGTGGTTGGGCGCGCTTCCAGTTCACCGCCGCGTTCGCCGCTGCATCCGGCCGCAGCGGCGGGGACCTCGTCGGCTGCCCTGGCCAGCAGCGTGGTGCGCGATATCGACGACTGGCTCGAGCGCAGCCTGCTGCTGGCAGACAAGGTGAATGGCTACGTCGACTTCTACGATGACGTTGAAGACAGAGACACGACACAGGATGTCTTGAAAGCGGTGGCCACCGCGATGCGCCGCGTGGCCACGGGAGAAAGCTCCAGGCTCGTGGTGGCATGGGGCCTTCCTGCCAAGACGTTGCCCGATGCGATCGGACGGCTGCAAGGCCTGCAAGAGCTGTCGCTGACCAACACCGGGCTGACCTCGCTGCCTGAAACCCTGGGTGAGCTTCGCCAGTTGCGCCATCTGAAGCTGGCCACCAACCAAGAGATGGAGAGCCTGCCGGCGTCGCTGACGGCCCTCCCCAACTTGCACACCCTGCAATTGACCGGGAATTCATTGAAAGAACTTCCCTTGGACTTGGGGCGCATGCAAAGCCTGCGCACGCTCGAGTTGGGTTGCGGGGAGTATTCGAGCCTGCCAGACAGCATCACCGAACTGCGCCACCTGACGCAATTGAGCGTGTCGCACTCTCGGCATATCCGGGAATTGCCCGAAAACATCGGCGACATGCAGGGGCTCCAGACATTGGTCCTGAAAGGGAATGCCAAGCTGGCGCGCTTGCCCGACAGCGTGGGAGACCTTTCCAACCTGCACACCCTGGACTTGGAGGGCACGGCGTTGCAGGCCCTCCCGCAGTCCCTGGCCCGGTTGCCCGCCAACTGCGTCATCAAGGTGCCCGATCATTTGCGCGGCCAATTGCAGCAAATCCGCCACCCCCAGGCCGCACGGCAAGCGGCGCAGGCGCCCGCAGCGAGGACGCGGCCACCGACCACGCCCGCGACCGGGCAGGCTGGGCCATCGCGGAACCAAGGGGCTGAACTCCGGCGTGAGCTCAAGCGCATCGACCCCGACCTGACTGCGCGCTTTGACAAGTGGAGGGCGGGGCTGTCCCACGACGCGGTGATGTTGGGCCGACCGCTGACGCGGGAGGACAGGGCCCTTCTGGATCAGATCGTGGCCGAGGCCATCGCGTCTGCCGGGTTTCGAAGCAGCTTCGACCAGTTTTTGAGCGAACACACACTCAAGGCCGTGGATGCCGATGGCGTGACGCAGGTGCATGACGGCCCGGCCGTGTTGGGCGACGTCAAAACCGGGTTCTCCAAAATGCTGGAGCACAAGATCATGCATACGCAAGACCCGAGCGCGGCGCTTGCCATGCTGCAAGGCGCTCTTCTCAATCCCGGTCTGGGCATGTCGCGCGAAGAGCTTCTCCACGAAAGAGACCTGCTCGATCCTCGCCTGACGCACATGTGGGCACCGCTGCGGGCCTACATTTCCATGCACGACGTCAAGGTAAAAGCCAAGCAGGAAGCCGCGACCAAACTGGCCATGGCGCAGTTCGAGAAAGCGGAGAAGGGCGTCATCAGCGAAGCGAAAGCGATGCAGGAGTCTAAAAAGGCGAAGGCCAAAGTGAATGACTCCATCGACCGGCGGGCCCGGGCGCTGGTGGACGGTGAATGGCGCATCCGGTAGGCAGCGCAAGCTCCTTTGGTGTGCTATTGAATTTATAGCGGAATGCCATAGTGTCGATTGTGCTGGAGGCCGATTGGGCTTGAAGCCCGGTTGCGGCCTGCGGCGCAGTGGCCGGCCGCGCCCTCCCACTCAGGCGTGCACCGGCGCTGGCAGCCGCAGGAACGCCAGCACGCCGGCGGCCAGCAGCGCCGCGATCGTCAGCATCACGGCCGTGTATGGCTCCACGCCGTGCGCCGCTGCCATGGCCGCAGCCACGCCGGTCAGCCACTGCATCAGCGCCACGCCGAGGAACATCGCCATGGTGAACACGGCCATGGCTCGGCCCGTCATCGCGGCGGGGTAGGCCGAGCGCACGTCGGCGTACTGCAGCACCATGTAGCCCGACAGCAGCCCCACGCCGATGGCGCCGCCCACGTCCAGCCAAGCCTGGTGCACGAGGCCGATGGCGAGGAACACCAGGGCCAGCACGCCGGTGAACCCGGCGATCCAGCGCCGGCGCCGCGCGGGGCCCGGGTCCAGCCGCCCGAACAGCGCGGGGCTGAAGAGCGACACGAGCGAC
The DNA here is from genome assembly GCF_030158975.1 of Acidovorax sp. SUPP2539. Classification (NCBI taxonomy): domain Bacteria; kingdom Pseudomonadati; phylum Pseudomonadota; class Betaproteobacteria; order Burkholderiales; family Comamonadaceae; genus Acidovorax; species Acidovorax sp. SUPP2539. The sequence continues at coordinate 568,831 of NZ_BQXJ01000001.1, forward strand.
ACCACCACGGCCACGTTGCCGCTTTGCACCAGCGAGAAGCCGTGCCGCTCGATCAGCAGCGGCCCCAGCCACAGCCCGCGCAGTGCGAGAAACGATGCATAGGTGTTGAGCGCCAGCAGCACGATGCCTGCCGTGTGCGGCAGCAGGAACAGCGCCGCGAAGCCACGCACGGCGGCGCCCACCGATTCGCGCGGGGCGCCGTCAGCGTGCGGCCGCGCGGGCTCGTGCACCTTCCAGAAGATCAGCAGCCACGCCAGCGCGGCCAGGCCCGCCAGCACGCCGAACCCCCAGCGCCACGACGCGTGCTGCACCAGCCAGGCCAGCGGCGTGCCCGTGAACAGCATGCCCAGGCCGCCGACGCCCATGGCCACGCCCGACACCACCGCGAACCGCTGGGCCGGAAAATGCCGCGCGATGAACACGGTGCACACCAAAAAGGCCGGGGCGCAGCCCACGCCGATCAGCGCCTGCCCGAGCAGCACCAGTCCATAGCCCGGCGCCAGCGCCGAGAGCAGCGCGCCCGCGATGGCCAGCGGAAACGCCGCCAGCAGCGTGCGCCGCACGCCGTACAGGTCGATCCCGATGCCCATGAACAGCTGCATGGTGCCGAAGGCGAACGCAAAGGCCCCGGCGAAGGCGCCCAGCGCCGCGGCCGATAGCCCGAACTCCGCCCGCAGGCCCGTGGCGATGATCGCGGTGATGGTGCGAAACGCCTGGCTCAGCGCGAAGCCCGACACCAGTGCCAGCAGCATGCCCCAGGCCGCGCGCGGCGCCAGAGCGGCAGGGGGCGGTGCGGCGGGCGCGGTCGGCATGGGCGATGGCGGGGGGGGGGCGGGGTGTGGACGATGAGGGCGGTCAGCCGTTGACCAGCGCCAGATAGGCCTTGCGCGTCTCCGGCGACACCGAGGCCACGAGCTGGTCGTAAGGCGTCTGGTGCCGCGCCATCATGCGGGCCGAGGCGACGGTCTTCGATTTGCAGAACCAGTGGCAGGTGTGCTGCATCAGGAACAGCTCTGCCGACAGGGTGAAGGCCTTGTCGCGCGCATCGCGGCCGGCTTCGTTGCGCACCGCGCGGTCGATGCCCTGGGCGTGCACCAGCAGGGCCCTGCGCATGTCGAACGCGGCCGATGGAAACAGCTGGTGGGCGAACGGCAGGCCGACCGCGATGCGGCTCACGCGGGTCAGCGACGGGTCCAGGCGCGAGAACTCGGCCGTGAAGCGGTTGAACTGGTCGGTCAGCTGCGATTCGGTGGTGGTCAGCAGGCTCCAGATCTGGTCGCGCCGCTGCGGCTCGCTCTCGCCCAGGGCGCGCAGGTAGCCCTCGGTGAGGTTCTCCATCAGCTTCTCGATCTGGTAATTGGCCAGGTGGCGCGCCAGCAGCGCGATGCGCCGGCGCTGCTGGCGGGCGTTGAGGGCTTAGGTGCCGGTGGCGATCAGGATCGCCAGAAGAAAGGTGTCCATGTGCGGGGTCGGGCCGTGGTGTCGGGAAAACGGGGGTGAAGGAAAGCAGGGCAGGCGTTGAAAGGACATGGGCCTGAAGGCGCGCCCGTGGGCGCAGCCTTCAGGCCCCGGGGGGCTGGGGCCAGGGGCGTTGCGGCCCTCGGATCTGCTCGAAGGCATGGGCGACCTGCAGCACGCCCAGGTCGTCGAAGCGCGGCCCGGCGATCTGCAGCCCGATCGGCAGGCCCGCGGCCGTGTACCCGCAGTTCACCGAGGCGGCGGGCTGCTCGGACATGTTGAACGGCACGGTGAAGCCGATGTGCTCCAGCGGGCGCAGCGGGTCGTCGGTGGGCGAGGGCAGCTCGGCCGCGAAGGCGGGCAGGGGTGCGACGGGCGAGAGCACGTAGTCGAACGCGCCGCAGGCCTGTACCGTGGCCACGCGCGTCGCGTGGAACTGCTGGCTGGCGTGGAACACTTCGGTGCCCGACAGGCCCGCTGCGCTGTCGGCCCAGGCACGGATGTAGGGCAGCACGCGGGCGCGCCGCTCCTCGGGCAGGGTCTGCAGGTCGGTGTAGGAGCGCATGCGCCAGAAATGGTCCATGCCGTCGAGCATCCCCTGCGTCATGAACGGTGTCATGGGCTCGATGTGAGCGCCCGCCGCCTCGAACCAGCGCGCGGCCTGCTCGATGGCTGCGCGCACCTCGGGGTCCACCGGCAGGCCGCAGCCGGCATCCAGCAGCAGCCCCAGGCGCAGCCCGCGCAGCCGCTCGGGCCCGCGCGCAGCATCGCCCCAGGCGATGGGCTGGAACGGCAGGCCCATGCTGTCGCGCCCATCCGGCTGGCTCAGCACCTGCATCATCAGCGCGGCGTCGGCCACGGTGCGCGTCATCGGGCCGGCAGCGCGGCCGGTGTAGGGCGGGTCGATGGGGATGCGGCCCAGGCTGGGCTTCAAACTGAAGATGCCGCACCAGCTGGCCGGCAGGCGCAGCGAGCCGCCGATGTCGGTGCCGATGTGCAGAGGCCCGTAGCCCGCCGCCGCGGCCGCGCCCCCGCCGGCGCTGGAGCCGCCCGGGCCCTTGGAGCGGTCCCACGGGTTGCGCGCCAGCGCATGGAAGCTCGACAGACCGGACGACAGCATGCCGTAGTCGGGCATGGTGGTCTTGGCCACGATCACCGCGCCGGCCTCGCGCATCCGCGCGGCCGGCGGGGCATCGGCCGGGGCCGGCACCAGCACCGTGGCGGCCGTGCCCAGCGGCGTGGGGTCGCCCGCGGTGGCGATGTTTTCCTTGATGGTGGCGGGCACGCCGTCCAGCAGGCCCTGCGGGGCGCCGCGCAGCCATCGCGCCTCGCTCGCGCGGGCCTGCTCCAGGGCCGCTTCGGGGCGCAGCAGGTAGGTGGCGCACAGGTGGGGCTCCCACCGGGCGATGTGGTCCAGCACCGACTGCGTGACCTCCACCGGGGACAGGGGGCGGCTGCGGTAGGCGTCGAGCAGGGCGTGGGCGGGCAGGTCGTGCAGTGCGGATGAGGCGGACGATGCGGGCGTTGTGGAGGCGGCCTGGGGCATGACGGGCTCGTTCACACTCAGGCCCAGGACATCGCCGACAGGTCGTTCACGAAGATCGGCATGTCCTTCCACAGCCCGCGCAGGTTCTTGTTGGCCACCGTGACCCATTGCGGCTGGTAGAGGAAGGCATGCACGGCATCCTCGGCCAGCAGGCGCTGCGCATCGCCCAGCAGGCGCGCCCGGTCGGCGGGGCGGGCGGCGTTCTTGATCTGCTCGTACAGCGCGTTGAATTTGGGCGAGTTGTAGCCCCAGTAGTAGTCGGGCTTGGCGAAGTTGCCCAGGTCGAACGGCTCCACGTGCGAGATGAGGGTGAGGTCGTAGTTCTTGTTGCCGTAGGTGCCGCTCAGCCACTGCGCCCACTCCACGTTCTGCAGCTTGGCGACGATGCCCACCTTGGCCAGCTGCGCCGCGATGACCTCGCCGCCCTGGCGCGCGTAGGGCGTGGGCGGCAGCGTCATGGTCAGCTCCAGCGGCGTCTTCACGCCGGCCTCGGCCAGCAGCTTCTTCGCCTTTTCGGGGTCGAAGGGGTTGATGCCGGTGGTGTCCAGGTAGCCGAAGGCGCCCGGCACGTAGTGGCTGCCGATCGGCACGCCCAGGCCGTCCCCGGCGCCCTGGATCACGGCCTTGCGGTCGATGGCGGCCGCGATGGCGCGGCGCACCCGCACGTCGTCCAGCGGCTTCTTCTGCTGGTTGATGGCCAGGATGGTCTTGGCGCGCGAGCCGCTCACGATCACCTGAAAACGCGGGTTGGCCTTGAACTGCGCCACGCTGCGCGGCGTGACGCGCGGGAACGCGTCCACGTCGCCCGCCATCAGGGCCGCCACCTGCGCGGCCGGGTCCGAGATGAAGCGGAAGGTCGCGCGGCGGATGTGCACCGCGTTCGCCGTGCGGTAGCCGTCCCAGCGCGCCAGCGTGACCGAGGCGCCCTTGCTCCACGATTCCAGCCGGTACGGCCCGGTGCCGACGGGCTTGGTCGCGTTGGTGTCGGCGCTGCCCGGCTCCACGATGACGGCGGTGGCCTGCCCCAGCAGGAAGAGCAGGTCGGGGTCGATGTCCTTGTTGATCACCACCACCGTGAGGTCGTCCACCACCTGCGTGGTGAGGTTGGCGAAGGTGCGCTTGTCCTTGTTGGTGCTCTTGTCGCCCGCCGCGCGCTCGAACGAGAACTTGACGGCCGCCGCGTTGAACGGCGCGCCGTTGTGGAACTTGACGTTCCCGCGCAGCTTGAAGGTGTAGGTCTTGAGGTCGGGCGAGACCTCCCAGCTTTCGGCCAGCAGCGGCGAGACGCTGCCGTCCGCGTTGATCTTGGTGAGCGGCTCGAACACGTTGTACAGCGTGATCTCGCCGATGGACGAGGCCGCGCCGGCCGTCGGGTCCAGCCCCGGGGGCTCCAGCGTCATGGCGAGGGTGACGGCGTCCTTCTTGCCCTGGGCCAGCGCCTGCAGGGGCGCTGCGAGCGGCACGGTGGCCAGGGCGCCGGTGGCGAGGACGGTGCGACGGTTCAGCATGGGCGGATTCTCCGGATAGGAACAGACCAGGGGCGGGACGGAAGGCGAGGGGGCGGGCGGCGGCATCGGATCGGCGGGGTGGATCGGCCGGCGGCGCGCGCCCTTGGCGGCCAACAGGCTTTTTACTACACCCCGGGCCCGGCCGGGGGGCGCCGCGCTGCTGGCGCACGCGCCCGCCCGGGTTCGATGGATGGCACGGCGGCCACCAGCGCGCGGGTGTAGGGGTGCTCTGCCTGGGTGAACAGCGCCTGGGGCGTGCCGCGCTCCACGATGCGGCCCTGGTAGAGCACCACCACCTCATCGCACAGGTGATGGACCACGGCCAGGTCGTGGCTGATGAGCAGGTAGGTGATGCCGAAGCGCTCCTGCAGGTCCTGCAGCAGGTTCAGCACCTGCGCCTGCACCGAGACGTCGAGCGCGCTCACCGGCTCGTCGGCCACCACCAGCCGCGGCCGCGTGACGATCGCGCGCGCGATGGCGATGCGCTGGCGCTGCCCGCCCGAGAACTCGTGCGGGTACTTGTCCAGGTCGCTTGTGCGCAGGCCCACCTGGGCGAGCGCCTCGCCGGCCCGCTCGCGCTGCTCGGCACGCGACACCTTCGCCGTGCGCGGCGTGGCGGGCAGTGCCTGCAGCGGCTCGGCCACGATGCGCGCCACCGTCTGGCGCGGATCGAGCGAGCCGTAGGGGTCCTGGAACACCATCTGGAAATCGCGCCGAGCGGCCTGCAGTTCGGACGCCGGCAGCGCGTGCAGGTCGCGGCCCAGCAGGTGCACGCTGCCGGCGGTGGGCGCATCGAGCGCCATCACCAGCCGCGCCAGCGTCGATTTGCCCGAGCCGGATTCGCCCACAACGCCCAGGCTGCGGCCGGCGGCGATGGACAGGCTCACCCCGTCCAGCACCCGCACCGTGGGCGGCGGCGACCACAGGCGCTCGCGCGGCAGGGCGTATTCGCGCACCAGGCCGGTGGCCTGCAGCAGGGGGGGCTCTTTGGGGTCGAATCGGTCCTGTGCCCTAGTACTGATTGCCGTGGTTGCTATGTTTTTGATAGTGTCATCCAAGGTCATGCCCGGCCCTCCTGCGCCGCTTCCGCCACCGCGTCCAGGCGAATGCAGCGGGCCGAATGGCCGTCGCCCAGCGGCACGGGCGCCGGCAGGGCCGGGTAGCACGCGGGCACCGTGAAGCCGCAGCGGCCCGCGAACGGGCAGCCGAGCGGCAGGTCCACCAGTTCCGGCACCGTGCCGGCGATGGTGGGCAGGCGCACGCGCGCACCGTGGGCATCCCTTCCCGACGCAGCCGCATCGAGCCGCGGGCGGGCTGCGAACAGCCCCCGCGTGTAGGGATGGGCCATGGCCGAGAACACTGCCGCCGTGGGGCCGCGCTCCACCACCGTGCCGCCGTACATCACCAGCATGCGGTCCACGTTCTGCGCGATCACGCCCAGGTCGTGCGAGATCAGGATCAGCGCCATGCCGCGCTCGGCCACCAGTTCGCCGATCAGCCCCAGGATCTGCTGCTGCACCGTCACGTCCAGCGCGGTGGTGGGTTCGTCGGCGATCAGCAGGTCCGGCCCGCAGGCCAGCGCCATCGCGATGGTGATGCGCTGGCGCTGCCCGCCCGAGAACTGGTGCGGGAACGCATCGAAGCGCTGCGCCGCGCGGGCAATGCCCACGCGATCCAGCAGCGCCACGGCCTGCGCGCGCGCGGCGGCGGCCGGCAGGCCCAGGTGCCGCCGCAGCGGCTCGGCCACCTGCCGGCCGATGGTGTGCACGGGGTTGAGCGCCGTCATGGGCTCCTGAAAGACCATGCCGATGCGGCGCCCGCGGATGCGGCACAGCGCCGCCTCGTCCTGGCCCAGCAGCTCGGTGCCGTCGAAGCGGATGCTGCCGCGCGTGGTGGCGCGGTCCGGCAGCAGGCCCATCAGCGCCATGGCGGTGAGCGACTTGCCGCAGCCCGACTCGCCGATCAGGCCCAGTGTTTCGCCGCGTTCGAGCGTGAAGCCCACGCCCCGCACGGCATCGGCCGGGCCGCGGTGCGTGTGCAGCCGCACGTGCAGGTCGGAGACTTCGAGCAGGGGCATGGCGGGCGATGCGTGGGGATCCATGGCGTCAGCGCTGGCGCGACAGGCGCGGGTCGAGCAGGTCGCGCAGGCCGTCGCCCAGCAGGTTCAGCCCCAGCACCGCCAGCGCGATCGCCACGCCGGGCCACACGGCCAGCAGCGGCGCCTGGAACATCAGCGTCTGCGCCTCGCTCAGCATGCGGCCCCAGGACGGCTGCGGCGGCTGCGTGCCCAGGCCCAGGTACGACAGCGCGGCCTCCGCCAGGATGGCCAGCGCGAACTGGATCGTGGCCTGCACGATCAGCGCCGCCGCGATGTTGGGCAGCACGTGCTCCCGCGTGATGCGCCACGGGCCCTTGCCGCAGGCGCGCGCCGCCAGGATGAATTCGCGCGACCACACGGCATTGGCCGAGGCGCGCGTGACCCGGGCGAAGGTGGGAATGTTGAAGATGCCGATGGCGATGATCGAATTGACCACGCCCGCCCCGAACACGGCGGTGAGCATGATGGCCGAGAGAATCGCCGGGAACGCGAAGGTGAAGTCCGCCATCCGCATGATGAGTTCTTCCACCCAGCCGCGCCGCGCCGCCGCCAGCAGCCCGAGCGCCGTGCCGATGGACAGGCCGATGCCCACCGCGATCACCCCCACCAGGATGGAATTGCGCGCGCCCACCAGCAGCAGCGAGGCCACGTCGCGCCCGAACGCATCGGTGCCCAGCCAGTGCGCGGCCGAGGGGGGCAGCAGCTTGGCCTCCATGTCCATGTCGTAGGGCGAGCCGGGCGTCCACACGAAGGACACCAGCGCCGCCAGCACCAGCAGCAGCGACAGCACCCCGCCGATGGCGAAGCTGCGGTGGCGCAGCGCGCGGCGCAGGCCGGACGGCGCGGCCCCCGCTGCCGGGACGGGCTGGGAGGGCGTGGCGGGGGACGGGGGCATCACAGGTCGCTCGCTTTCACGCGCGGGTCGATGGCGGCATAGAGAAGGTCCACCACGAAGTTCACCACGATCACCATGGCCGCCAGCAGCATCACGCAGTTGCGCACCACGATCAGGTCGCGGTTGGCGATCGACTGGAAGATCAGCCGCCCCAGGCCCGGCAGGTAGAACACGTTCTCCACCACGATGGTGCCCGCCAGCAGGTTGGCGAACTGCAGGCCCATCACCGTCACCACGGGAATCATCGCGTTGCGCAGCACGTGGCCCCAGAGCGCCGCGCGGCGCGACAGGCCCTTGGCGCGGGCCGTGCGCACGAAGTCCTCGCGCAGCACCTCCAGCACCGACGAGCGGGTGATGCGCGCCAGGATCGCCGCCTGCACCACGGCCAGCGAGATCGCGGGCAGCAGCAGCGCCTTGAGCGCCTCGAGCGGGCTGCCACCGCTGTCCTCGGTCCAGCCCGGAAAGCCGCCTGCCGAGAACCACTGCAGCTTCACCGAGAACAGCAGGATCAGCAGGATGGCGAACCAGAAATTCGGAATGGCGATGCCGATCTGCGCCAGCCCCATCACGCCCACGTCGCCCCAGCGGTTGTGGCGCGATGCCGCGTACACGCCCGCCAGCAGCGCCAGCACGGTGGTGATCGCCATGGCCATCAGCGCCAGCGGCACGGTGAGCGCCAGCCGCTCCAGAACCAGGTCCCGCACCGGGGTGCCGTAGGCGTAGCTGTCGCCCAGCTGGCCCGTGAGCAGCCCGCCCACCCAGTGGCCGTAGCGCTGCAGCGCGGGCTGGTCCAGCCCCAGCTTCGTCGCCAGGGCGGCCACGGCCTCGGGCGAGGCATCCGGCCCCATCAGCATCTGCGCCGCATTGCCGGGCAGGATCTCCAGCACCACGAACACGACCACCGACGCCCCGGCCAGCGTGGCGATGAGCGTGAGCAGCCGTTTGAGGAGGAAGGGTCCCATGGGATGGATCGGAAGGGCGCCGCAAGGCGTCCGGGCTGCCGAAAGGGGCAGGGCGGTGTGGGTGCAGCATAGCGGCAAACACCGCGCGGCGGTCGGAGGCGGGGCGCGTGCGGTCCACCGGTGCCCGTTGCGGCGCGGGTCCGGATGGGCACGGCGCAGTGCGCGCGGGGACGGGGCAGGGATGGGGTATGGGGGCAGACCGCCCCGCCTGCGCCAGGGACTTGTCGGGGCGGGGATAATCCCGGCATGACGTCCGCCCTCCGTGCCCTTGCGGCCTTTCGCGCGCCCCAGGCCTGTGCCAGGAGATCGCCATGGCTTTGATGATCACCGACGAGTGCATCAACTGCGATGTGTGCGAGCCCGAGTGTCCCAATCAGGCCATCTACCTGGGCGAGGCCATCTATGAAATCGACCCGGCCAAGTGCACCGAGTGCGTGGGCCATTTCGATGAGCCGCAGTGCGTGCAGATCTGCCCCGTGGCCTGCATTCCGGTCAGCCCGCAGCACGTGGAAAGCCGCGAAACCCTGTTCCAGAAGTACGAGCGCCTGCAAGCCGGGGCGGCCCAGGGCGCGGCGTCCTGATCCAGACGTTTCAGCCTCCCGCGCACGAGGGTATTGCGCGGGCAGCTTTCAAAATAATAGCTAAATGCCGTCCGGCCGTGGCGGCTTGGGGCGCTGCGGCTTGGTCGTGTGCACCAGCAGCGTGGCCTTTTCCATGTCGCCCGCCAGCATCGCCGGGTGCGCCTTCAACGAATGGGCAATGCTGTCTTCGATCAGGGTGCGCTGGTCGGGCGACGGCTTCTTGAGCACCCAGTTGGCCACTTCCGCCTTGATGCCCGGGTGCCCGATCCCGATGCGCAGGCGCCAGTAATCCGCCGATCCCAGTTGCGCATGGATGTCACGCAGTCCGTTGTGGCCGGCATGGCTGCCGCCGCGCTTGAGCTTCACATGGCCCGGGGCGATGTCGAGTTCATCGTGCGCCACCAGGATTTCGTCGGGCTGGATCTTGAAGAACCGCGCCAGCGCCGCCACCGATTTGCCCGAGAGATTCATGAAGGTCTGGGGTTCCAGCAGCCAGACGCTCTGCCCGTGCACGTTCGTGCGGGCGACAAGGCCGTAGTAGTTGCGGTCCGGCACCAGCGTGGTTTTCAGTTCGCGGGCCAGCGCGTCGATCCACCAGAATCCGGCGTTGTGGCGGGTGGCGTCGTAATCGGGCCCTGGGTTGCCCAGGCCCACAAACAGTTTGATCATGGTGTCCGCGATTATCCGTGTGTGCCCAAGAAAAACGGCCCACGCAGGTGGGCCGTTCGGAGCGGTGCCGCTAGCGCGGCCCGCCAGGAGGTTGCCCTCCGCCTGTCGCCGGGACGGCGACAGTTGGGGAGAAGATTACTTACTTCTTCTTGCCCTTGCCGCCCTTGGCGTCGGCGGCAGGTGCTGCGTCGGCAGCAGGTGCTTCCACTTCGACCACGGGGTTGGTCACGGACACCAGAACGGGGTTGTTCTGGCCGCCACGGATCACGGCGCTCACGCCGCGGGGCAGCTTGATGTCCTTCAGGTGCAGCGATGCACCCTTCTTCAGCTTGGTCAGGTCCACGGCGATGAATTCGGGCAGGTCCGAAGGCATGCACGACACGTCGAGTTCGTTCACGACGGGGTTGACCAGGCACTTGTCCACCTTCACGGCGTCGGATTCTTCAGCGCCGCTGTAGTGCAGTGGCACCTTCATGTGCAGCTTGGTCTTGGCATCCACGCGCTGGAAGTCGATGTGCAGCACGAGTTGCTTGTAGGGGTGGTATTGCACGTCACGCAGCAGCACCTTGGAGGTGGTGCCGGCCACTTCCATGTCCAGCACGCTGGAGTGGAAGGCTTCCTTCTTGAGGGCGTGCCACAGCGCGTTGTGGTCGATCTCGATCAGTTGGGGCTCGGCGGCACCGCCGTAGACGATGCCGGGCGTCTTGCCCGTGTTGCGCAGACGGCGGCTCGCACCCGTACCTTGCTTGGCGCGCTCAAAAGCGACGAAGTTCATGGTTAGCTCCTGTGAGGGCCGGCCGCGACCAGCTCGGCCCTGTTGAAAAAGACCCGTGCCACCTGGCAGCGGACCTGCTTGTGTTCCCGAACGAACAAACCTCCCGAAGGAGGTTTGCCATCCCTTCCGCCCCGAGGGCGGACGTCATCAGAAAAGGTTGTCCTGGTCCGAGAACAGACTCATCACCGACTCTCCCTTGGCGATGCGCTGGATCGTTTCTGCGATCAGCGGTGCCACGGAGAGCTGGCGAATCTTGGTGCATCCCTTGGCGGCTTCGCTCAAGGGGATGGTGTTGGTCACGACCACTTCGTCGAGTGCGGAGCCCTTGGCGATGCGCTCGATGGCCGGGCCCGAGAAAATGGGGTGCGTGCAGTAGGCGTACACCTTTTTGGCGCCACGTTCCTTGAGCACTTCGGCGGCCTTCACGAGCGTGCCGGCGGTGTCGATCATGTCATCCATGATCACGCAGTTGCGGCCGTCGATCTCGCCGATCACGTGCATCACTTCCGATACGTTGGCCTTCGGGCGGCGCTTGTCGATGATGGCCAGATCGCAGTTCAACTGCTTGGCCAGGGCCCGTGCGCGCACCACGCCACCCACATCGGGCGACACGACGATCAGGTCGTCGTATTGTTTCTGGCGCAGGTCGCCCAGCAGCACGGGCGAGGCATAGATGTTGTCCACGGGGATGTCGAAGAAGCCCTGGATCTGGTCTGCATGCAGGTCCATCGTCAGCACGCGGGCCACGCCCACGGCCTGCAGCATGTTGGCCACCACCTTGGCGGAGATCGGCACGCGGCTGGAGCGCGGACGGCGGTCCTGGCGGGCATAGCCGAAGTAGGGGATCACCGCGCTGATGCGTTCGGCCGAAGCGCGCTTGAGCGCATCGACCATGATCAGCAGTTCCATGAGGTTTTCGTTGGTCGGCGCGCAGGTCGACTGCACGACGAACACATCGCGGGCACGGACGTTCTGCTTGATTTCGACAGTGACTTCGCCGTCGGAGAAACGGCCCACGTCCACTGCACCCAGCGTGGTGCCGAGGTGCCGGGCAATGTCCGCCGCCATCCCAGGATTGGCGTTGCCGGTGAAAACCATGAAGTCGGGGTGATTGGCTTGCATGAGCGACCCAGCAGTCTAAAAAAAAGCCCGTGTGCGAAAGTATTTGGCAGGGGAAGAAGGATTCGAACCTTCGCATGCCGGAATCAAAATCCGGTGCCTTAACCAGCTTGGCGACTCCCCTACACAGGTCGATCACTGAAAGTAATCAACCGAAATCCTGATCCGAGGCCCATCCTGCCAGAGGATGAATCATCAGATTTTCACATGCCTTGACTTGCCACGCGCCGGGCGCGTCTTGCAAGTTCACTGCCTGTGGCATCTGCGCAAACACTGCACTTCCCGAGCCAGTCATTCGGCCTTGCAACCCTTTCGATTCCAGCCACTGAAGGGCTTGACCGATCTCGGGACACAGTGCCTGAGCAACCGGCTGCAGATCGTTACTTCCAAACTGGTAGTGTGCTGCAGCAAAGCCTAAGATTGTAGCACAGCCAGAATCGCGTTTTAAGGAAGGGTGCGAAAAAATCGATTTCGTATCCAATCCTGCTTCTGGTTTGACCACCAGGAATTGTGTTCTTGGCAGTGCATGCGCTTTCTCAAGCGGGCGTATTGTCTCACCAATTCCTTCCACCCAAGCGTTATGGCCGCGTAAAAAAAATGGCACGTCAGCGCCCAGCGACAGTCCGATGCGCTCCAGTTCCCCACGCGTCAGTTGCAGGTTCCACAATTGGTTGAGGGCCAGCAGGGTCGAGGCCGCATCGGACGACCCCCCCCCCATACCCGCCTGCGCTGGAACTCGCTTTTCAATGCCGATGTGTGCGCCCAGCGTGCATCCGGTGGCAAGCTGCAAGGCCGAGGCGGCGCGCACGCAAAGGTCTTGTGGGGGCAACGCCTCCGACAGGTCCTCCCGGGTGATCCCGCCGTCCTCGCGCAGTTCGAAATGGAGCGTGTCGCACCAATCGATCAGCATGAACACCGATTGCAGCAGGTGATAGCCGTCGGCGCGTCGCCCGTTAATGTGCAGAAAAAGATTGAGCTTGGCCGGCGCCGGCACATCGTGCAAAGACCGCATGGGTGTCAGCGGTCCAGGGCAATGCGCAGTGTGGCGTGCGGCAAGGGACTGCGACGGTGAGCGACGAGCCTGCCACGGTCCATGCCGTCGAGTTCTGCCTCCCAGCCATCGACCGCGATGGGTTCGCGTTTGAGCCAGCCGAACAAGGCGGAAACTGGCACCGTGCTGCCTGTCAGCTGCAGGACCAGTGCGTCCAGTGAGTCGGATCGGCGCGTTTCCGATCCGTTGGTTAGTGTGGCCAGCCCGGGCGACCACGCCAGCTTGGCCATCACATTGCCGAAGGGGTTGAGAAGCGTCAGTTCCCCTTGTTCGGGGGCGCCTCGCAATTCGAATGCCGCGTTCAACGGTTGCGCGGCGGGATCGTCCACTTGCAGCGAGAGCCGGCCGCTCCATGCATCGCTGGGCGCTGCATCCTGCGTGGCCAAGTGGGCGTGCTGCGCACAACCCGTGAGGAGCAAGAAGGCCACCGTTGCCAGCCAGGTACTCCAGGCAGGCCAGGCGCTTTTGGCATCTGCGCGGCGAACACCGCTTGCGGCATGCCGCATCAAGGGTTGGCCCCCAGGCGCTTCAAAGTCTGGCGCAGGGTGTCGTTGTCCTTGTTCAGCCGCAGGCCTTCTTTCCAGACAGATGTCGCGCGATCGCGCTCTCCGAGCGACCACAGCACTTCGCCCAGATGGGCCGCGATTTCCGGATCGGGCTGCGCCTTGAATGCATCGCCGAGCAAGCGCGCGGCTTCTTTCCGATTACCGAGCCGAAACTCGACCCAGCCGAGACTGTCCATGATGAACGGGTCGCCGGGCGCGTATTCCAGCGCCTTGGCAATCAGCTGTTTGGCTTCCGGCAGCCGGATGTCGCGCTCCGCGAATGAATATCCCAAGGCGTTGTAGGCATGGTGGTAGTCGGGCTGGCGGGCAATGATCTGCCGCAGCAGCTTTTCCATCTCGTCCAGCAAGCCCGCTTTTTCGGCCAGCATGGCTTGGTCATAGACGAGTTCGTTGTCTTGCGGAGCCAAGGCAACGGCCTTGGCTTGGGCTTCATAGGCTTCCCGGTATTTCTGTGCATCGCGCAGCAGCTGGACCTCGGCGAGCAACTTCATTCGCTCTTCCTGGGGCGTCTTCGCAGGCAGCGCGCGAATGAGCGCCAGGGCTTCGGGCAACTTGCCCTGGCGAGCCAGCAGGGATGCCCTGCGGCTTTGCACCGTCAGCAGTTCTGCGGAGTTCTCGACCCGGCCCAGCCAAGCCTCCGCTTCCGTCAGGTTGCCCCGCTTTTCTGCGATCTGGGCTTGCAGCAGGAATGCCTGCGTCATCGCGCTGCGGCGCGGATCGCTCGCAGGCAGTGCCTCGAGGAGTTTCTGAAACTGCGTCAGGGACGCATACGCCTCATCGAGGCGGTTGGCCTGCAAGTGCAGGCTGGCTTTGACCAGCCAGGCTTCTGCCATGTCCGGCGTGCTCTGGGTCAGCAGATCCGCCTGCTTGGAGGCTTCCGCATAGCGTTGTGAGTCCAGCAGGGTGCGAACGTACACCATGCGGATTTCCGGCTTGGGTGTCCCGGCCAGATAGCGGGCAACCAATGGCTCGGCCTCTGTCTCGCCGGCTTCCAGCAGTTGCAGCGCCAGCAAGGCGACGCCTTCGGCGGGCGCATCCATGGTCTGGGCCTGGCGTGCGGCTTCCAGTCCACCCTTCTTGTCGCCCGCGGCCAGACGCATTCGGCCGATGGTGATCCATGCGGACGGGCCGGATGCCGGGTTGCTAAGCTGATCTGCCAGCGCCTGCTCGACGACCTTGGCGGCCATGGCCTTGTCGCTGGCCCGTCCGTACAACTGCGGAATGGCCTGGAGCGTCATCGCCCTGTCATTCGCAGGCGATTGATCCAATTCCTGCTTGAGGAGGTCGGACGTCTCCTCGATGCGATTGAGTGCAATGAGGATCTGCAACACGTACCGGTTGGCCTCGCGCGACTGAGGCTGTGCGCCTTTCCACGCCCTCGCTGCCGCCAGCGCATATTCGGCCGAGCGCGATTGCAGGGCAATCTCGACGGCCCGTCGATAAAGCTGGCCATCGCCGCTGCGGCGGGCTGCTTCGAGCATGAGCGAATAACCGGTGCCGGGATCCCCCCCCGTGGTGCTGATCTCCCCGAGCAGGATTTCATAGAACAATTCTGCATCGAGTGCGGCGGCTGCATCGCTGGAAGACTCCTGAGACGCTCGAAGACCAGCTTGCGATGTCGGTGCCGGCGAATTTTGCGCCTGTGCAGAAAGAGTTCCCGTCACCATGGCGCATGCCAGGGTGATGGTCCAGAGTCGATGTGATTGCGCCATCAACCCATAATAATCCATGGTTCAACGTCTTTGTGGAGCGTGCAGGCATGCCTGAGTTGCCGGAAGTGGAAGTAACGCGACTCAGCATCGCGAAGGGGATTTCCGGCGCGGTAATCCAGTCGGTCACGGTGGGCAAACCATTGAGATGGCCACTCGGTTGCCCGCCCGAGGGGTTGATTGGCCGCACCATCACGGCAGTGCGGCGCCGGGGCAAGTATTTGCTCCTGGACCTGGACGGAGGGCTTCTCCTGATCCATCTCGGCATGTCAGGGAGCCTTCGTCTGGGGCAATCGCTGGAAGCGCGCGGTCCACACGACCATTTTGAAATGGAAACGACCTTGGGGACCTTGCGCCTGCGGGATCCTCGAAGGTTCGGCGCAGTGGTTTGGGCGCGAGACGAGGGCGCTGAAGAAGCGAAGAAGCTGTTGGGTTCACTGGGGGTGGAACCCCTTTCCGACCTGTTCACCGTCGACGGTCTATTTGCCGGTTTGCGTGCGAGCCGGGCGCCTGTGAAGCAGGTCTTGCTCAGCGGCAAAGTGGTGGTGGGGGTTGGAAACATCTACGCATCGGAAGTGCTGTTCCTGGCGGGCATCCGCCCGACCGTGAAGTCATCGACCATCGGCTTGGCGCGGGTTCGCCGCCTGCACGCAGCCATCCGCGAGGTACTGGCGCGCGCGGTGGAGCGCGGCGGCAGCACGCTGCGGGACTTTGCCAGCGCGGACGGCAGTGAGGGCCATTTCCAGCTGGAGGCGCATGTCTATGGACGGCACAACGAGGCGTGCCGGGCCTGCGGGTCTCCAGTGCGAATGATCCGGCAAGGCCAGCGCAGCACCTACTATTGCATCCGTTGCCAGAAGGCATAGGGTTAAGAGGGGTGGCACCACGCCGTTTCGAGCTTTCAAGAAGTTCGTGGGGTGCTATATTTTGCGAAGGCTCCTGCACGTGCGGGCGCAGCGACACTCGGGAGCAAAGTGGGACCCTCTTTTAACGAACAGTTCGACCAGCACGGCGCGTGGCGTCGGGCATTCGCACTTCAACTGAAGCAGTTGGCCGACTGGATGGCGTCGCATTCCCTCATGGATGCGGCTGTTGGCGAGAAGCTCCAGCGACTGGAGGGTCAAGTGCGCAGCGACAAAGTCATGGTGGCTTTCGTCGCGGAGTTTTCACGGGGCAAGTCCGAACTGATCAACGCCATCTTCTTTGCCGACTATGGCCGCCGGATCATGCCTGCCAGCGCGGGACGAACGACGATGTGCCCGACGGAATTGGGCTACGACCCCGGCGTGCCTGTGAGCCTGCGCCTGCTTCCCATCGACACCCGGCTGCAGGTGCAGGGACTGGCCGAGTGGCGCCTGAAACCCGAACGCTGGGTGCAGATTCCCTTGGATGTCAATGATGCGGGGCAGATGGCCCGCTCGCTCGAGAAGGTGGCCGAGGTCCGGCGCGTCACCTTGGATGAAGCGCGAGCGCTGGGTTTCTGGCACGACGACCTGCCGGAAGAAAACCCGGTGCCGGACGCCAGCGGCCTGGTGGAAGTTCCGATGTGGCGCCATGCCCTCATCAATATTCCCCATCCGTTGCTCAAGCAGGGCTTGGTCATTCTGGATACGCCCGGACTGAACGCAGTGGGTGCGGAGCCCGAACTCACGATCAATCTGATTCCACAGGCGCATGCGGTGGTCTTCATCCTGGGGGCGGACACCGGGGTCACGCGGTCCGATCTCTCGATCTGGCGGGAACATCTGGCAGCCCCGTCTGAAAATGCGGATGCCCGCTTGGTGGTCCTCAACAAGATCGACACACTGTGGGACACCCTGAACTCGCCTGAGCAGGTTCAAGAACAACTGAAGCGCCAGCGTCTGACCTCTGCCGAGATGCTGGGTATCTCGCAAGAGCACGTCATGCTGGTGTCAGCCCAGAAAGGGTTGATCGCCAAAATCCAGTGCGATGACCTGTTGCTGGAGCGCAGCGGCTTGCCTCTTTTGGAAGAAGCGCTGGCACAAGGGGTGATGGGCAAGCGCCAGTCCATTCTCCGCTCTGCCGTGGCAGCGGGCATTGCCGGCCTGCGTTCGGAAACCTCTCGCGTGATCAACATCCGCCGGCGCGATCTCGATGACCAGATGCTGGAATTGCGGAGTTTGCGCGGAAAGAATGCTTCCGTCATCGATTCCATGCGCACTCGGATCGAGCAGGAGCAGCGGGAGTTCGAGCTGAGCACCGCGAAGATTCAGGCGGTGCGTGCGGTCCATCTCAAATTGCTGCGCGATATCTTCCATGAGCTCGGAGCCCGTTCGCTGAAGGCCGAACTGGCGCTGCTCACAGACGCATTGCAGCAAAAGGGACTGAAGCTGGGCGTGCGCAAAATCTACGCGGAGACCTTCCAGCGGCTGCAGGCGATAGTGGACAAGGCGCAATCTTCGGGCACTGAAATCCATGCCATTTTGGGCGGTACATTCCGACAGCTCAACACGGACTTCGGCTTTTCACTCCAAGTGCCTCCGACTCCGCAACTGGAGCCCTTCCTGCAGGAAATCGCGCAAATTGAGCAGCGGCATTTGCAGTACCTGGGCGTGGGCAATGCACTCAAACTGGCGCAGCCTGAGTTCGCGCAGCGATTGGTCCGTGCGCTCGGCATGCGGCTTCGTACGGTGTTTGAATCGGTCGCCAACGATCTGGAGCTTTGGAGCAAATCCGCAACAGCGCAACTGGATGCCCAATTGAGAGAGCGCAAACGGAGCTTTGCACGTCGCATCGAAGCGGTGGACCGCATTCAGCACGCAGCAAGCGGTTTGGTGGAGCGCATTGCGGAGATTGAAATGGCCGAGCAGGAGTTGGGGCAAATGGAAACGCGCTTGAATGAGATGACGGAGCAACTCGCAGCCGTCCCGCGCGCCGAGCCGCCCCAGGTCAGCCCGCAAACTGCCCTGGCATGAGCGACACCCCGGAAATCGCCACCGATGTGGTTCGGTGGCAGGCGGTGCATGGCCGCAACCATTTGCCTTGGCAGCAAACACGAGATCCTTATCGGGTGTGGCTGTCTGAAATCATGCTGCAGCAAACCCAGGTCGTCACCGTCTTGGGCTATTACGAACGCTTTCTGGCGCGATTTCCAGATGTGCAGTCGCTGGCTGCGGCAACGGAGGGTGAGGTGCTCGCCTTGTGGAGCGGTTTGGGCTACTACAGTCGCGCCCGCAATCTGCACCGTTGTGCTCAGCAAGTCGTGCATTTGCACGGGGGCGAGTTTCCCCGGACCGCCGAGGTCTTGGCCCAGTTGCCGGGAATCGGCCGATCGACGGCTGGTGCGGTCACGGCCTTCTGTTTTTCCGAGCGTGTTCCCATATTGGATGCAAATGTTCGCCGGGTGCTGACGCGAGTGCTTGGCTTCACGGCCGATTTGGCAATCGCCAAGAATGAGCGTCTTCTTTGGGATCAGGCCTGTGCCTTGCTGCCAGTCAGTGATCTGCAGCATGCGATGCCGCGCTATACCCAGGGTCTGATGGATCTCGGAGCGACGGTGTGCACGCCAAAGAAACCGACCTGCATGGTCTGCCCTTTGAACCGGCAATGCAAAGCCCGCCGCGACGGAGACCCCGAACGCTATCCCGTGCGGACCCGCAAATTGTCGCGTCGTGCGGAGTCGTGGTGGCTGATGCTGCTGCAGGACGGAAATGGGCGTGTCTTGCTCCAGCAGCGTCCCTCCAGCGGCATTTGGGCGGGTCTGCACTGCCTGCCGGTGTTCGAGGAACGCGCAGCACTGCAAACAGCATTGGCATCACGGCCTGCGCCGCTTCAGGATTTGGAGGGATTTCTTCATGTCCTGACCCATCGGGATCTGCACCTCCATCCCGTGCAAATCCCGTGGCAAGCGGAATGGGACCTTCCGGTGGATGGTGCCTGGTTCGGTGCTTCCGATTGGGACCGCTTGGGTATGCCAACGCCCATCCGGAAATTGCTGCTGGACCTGTCCTGATTTTTCCACGTCTCGCCACTCTGTGGCGAGACGTGAAAGTCACAGGCCGTCCAGCTCACGATGCCGCCGCAGGGTGGTCCAACGCTGGCTGAAGTGCGCTGCCAAGCGCTCTACCAAATAAACCGAGCGGTGTTGTCCGCCCGTGCAGCCAATGGCCACGGTCACGTAGCTTCGATGATTCTGCGCCAAAGGCTCCAGCCAGTGCGAAAGGAACTGCGCGATGTGTTCCTGCATCAGTTTCACATCAGCCTGGTGCTGTAAATAGTCGATGACAGGCTGGTCTTTGCCTGTCAATGCCTTCAACGCGGGCTCATAGTGGGGATTGGGCAGCATGCGCACGTCGAAGACGTAATCCGCATCGACAGGCACCCCGCGTTTGAACGCAAACGATTGGAAGACCAGCGTCAGTTGACCGGGCAGGGCGGGCATCAGGCTTTTGACGTAGCCCTGCAATTGCGCTGCTCGAATGGCGCTTGTATCGATGACATGGGACTGCTCACGCAGCTCGGCCAGCAGTTCACGTTCCAGTTCGATGGTTTGCAGCAACGCGCGTTGGCCTTCCGTCCATTCGTCTCTGGAGAGGGGGTGGCGTCGGCGCGTTTCCGAAAATCGCCGGATCAATGTGTCGGTGGTGGCATCCAGAAACAGTGAATGGACGACCACGCCCTCGCCACGCAGGCGTTTCAATTCCAGCGGAACCAGCGGTAACGCGGTGGCGCTGCGAACATCCATTGCGATGGCAATCCGGTTGCCATGGTGCTGATGTTCTAGCGCGACGAAGGCGGCCAGCAGCTCGGGTGGCAGGTTGTCTACGCAGTAGTAGCCTGCGTCTTCCAAGGCATGCAGGGCAACGGATTTGCCGGAACCCGCCATGCCTGTGATCAATACGACCTCTAGCGTCATTTTGTCATGCCTTGATCTGTGCGGGTTGGTTGCTGCTGAGCATTTCGCGTGCGTGCGCCATGGTCGCCTTCGACTGGCGCTCCCCTCCTAACATCCGAGCCATTTCGATCACGCGTTTTTCTCCCTTCGCCACGGCCACCTGACTGGTGGTGTGCTGATCCTGACTGGTTTTTGCCACGATCAGATGGTGATCCGCACAGGCCGCCACCTGCGGAAGATGGGTAACGGCCAGCACCTGGCGATCGCGGCCCAACTGCTGCATCAGCCGACCCACCGTCTCGGCGACGGAGCCTCCAACGCCTGAGTCCACCTCGTCAAAAATCAGGGTAGGGGCCTCGCCCAACTGGCTTGTCGTCACGGAAATGGCCAACGAGATGCGAGACAGCTCCCCTCCCGAAGCGACTTTGCCAACGGGCCGGGGTGTGGCACCGGGATGCCCTGCAACCAGAAAAGAAACACTGTCGAGACCTTGAATGCCGGGTTCCGGTGTCGGTTCCAAAAGCACCTCAAACCGCCCGCCCACCATGCCCAGGCCCTGCATGGCTTGTGTGATCGATTGGGCAAGCCGTGGCGCTGCGGTCGTCCGCTGCCGGGACACAGCCTGCGCCGCCTTGCGATAGGCTTTGCCACTGGCCTGTTCGGCCGCATTGAGCGCTTCCAGGTCTGCTGCCGTCTCCAGTTGGGAGAGCTCCGCTTTCCATCCCTCCAGCAGTGCCGGCAGTTCCGATGGTGCCCGCTTGTATTTGCGTGACAGCGAAATCCACAGCGACAGGCGTGAATCCAACTGTTCAAGGCGCTCAGGATCGAGTTCCGTGTGTCGAAGATAGCTTTGCAATGAGTGAGCCACATCGGCCGCCTGGTCCATGCACGATTGAAGCACCTCTCCCATCGCCTTGAATTCGGGATCGAGGGTTTGCTGCTCCTGCAGCAGATGGCAGGCGCGGCTCAATTGAGTCTGTGCACCGGATTCTTCATCCTCCAGCGCGGACAGGGCCGTTTGCGCGCTGTCCAGCAAGGCTTGGGCGTGAGAAAGGCGGCTGTGCTGGGTATTGAGTTCTTCCCACTCGCTGGATGCCGGGCCCAGCTTTTCGACTTCACTGATCTGCCACTGCAGTCGTTCCCGCTCCTGTTGCAGGGTATGTCTGGCCGCTTCTGCTTGCACTACCGCTTTGCGGTCGTCACGCCAGCGAGTCCAAAGCGGTTCCAGCGCCGCGGTACTGATGCCGCCATAGGCATCCAACAGGCTGCGAACGGCCTCCTGGCGCGTCAAGCTCTGCCATGCGTGCTGGCCATGGATATCGAGGAGATGCGCCCCCAGGGTCCGCATTTGGGTGGCGGTTGCTGGAATGCCGTTCATCCAAGCACGGCTTTTTCCTTGCCGATCGATGGTTCGGCGAAGCAGCAGGCTTTCCTCCTGCGGTATGCCAGCTTCATCAAGCCATGCAGACAAACTGGGTGGGCAATCGAATTCAGCGCAGATGTCCGTACGCTCGGTGCCCTCGCGAATCACCCCGGCATCGGCGCGGCCGCCCAGCAGCATTTGCAAGGCATCGATCAGGATGGATTTGCCTGCACCCGTTTCTCCGGTCAGCACCGTAAATCCTTTGTGAAGATCCAGGTCCAAGACATCCACGATGACGAAATCGCGCAATGCGATCCGTTTGAGCGCCATCTATGAGCCCCCTTCATTCCAGCGCAACTTTTTGCGCAACGTAGCAAAATAGTTCCAGCCTCGAGGGTGCAAGAAGCGCACGCAGTGCTCCGACCGCCGAACCACGATCCGATCGCCATGCTGGAGCGATGCCAGCGACTGCATGTCGAAATTGGCGCTGACGTCCCGGCCCCCTACGACTTCCACCGCAATGTCCGTCGAATCCGGCAGCACGATGGGTCGATTGGACAGCGTATGGGGTGCGATGGGGACCATCACCCAACCAGGAATTGCAGGGTGCAGCATCGGGCCTCCCGCGGAGAGCGCATAGGCTGTGGACCCAGTGGGCGAAGCGATGATCAGCCCGTCTGCCCTTTGGTTCGAGACGAAATGCCCGCCCACTTCCACCCGCAATTCGACCATGCCGGAAGTGGAGCCACGATTGACGACGACGTCGTTGAGTGCCAGTGCTTCAAATACGCATTCGTCCTGACGCATCACGCAGGCATGCATGAGGGGCCTGGCGTCTTCTTCGTACTCGCCATGGAGCATCGGCCTCAGTGCTGAAGCATGCTCGCCCAGAGGGATATCGGTGATGAAGCCCAGCCGCCCCTGATTGATGCCGATCAGCGGAATTTTGTAGGGGGCTAATTGCCTGCCGATGCCCAGCATCGTTCCGTCTCCCCCGATCACCATCCCCAGATCGCACTCCTTGCCGATCTGTTCCACCTTCATCGCCGGATAGTCAGAAATACCGGTGTTGTTCGCCGTTTCCTGTTCCAGAATGGGTTCACAGCCTTCATTTCTGAGGAACTGGGCAACCTCTTGTACGGCATTGCGCGAACTGTCAGAAATAACGCTGGAAGTGAGCGGCTGGTACTTGCCGAAGAGTGCGACCCGTGTGAACCTGAGCTTCATTGGGAAATTAGATCATTAAAGCGATGTGAGCTTGGGTAGTCTCTTGAGCATCCGTGTCTTGCAAGCGCTGTCTCGTTCCGATTCCAGTGCCGCCACAACAATCCATTCTTTTACGTCTTGGCCCATCTCGTCGGCGAGGGCGCCAGCTATAGCGGGGGACAGGTGTCCTCTGTCGCGTGCTGTGTAAAGCGCTTGTTTTGATAGCCCAAGGCGAGCTGTCCATGCGGCGATGTTTTGAATTTCTAGTGCTGAGTTCAAAAGGTTCATGGTTGACGGCATATCGATCCTCTACACATGTTGTATAAATTACACATGACGTAGAAATTGTATCGAACGACTTGTCTACATGTTGTAGACCGTGTAACCTCCTGTTTGTCTACAACATGTAGATTTTCATGGAGCTACCCATGCTGTGCCTTGTCTCTGTCTCTGCGCCTGCTAACGATTGCGGTCCCCCTGTCCATGAAACCGCCGTTGTGGTGGTAGCTCACCCGGTGACGGTGGGCAGTGGGGATCGCATTTACCGCTCTGCGCGCATTGGTGGTAAGTCTGCGGTTTGGCTGCGACTGCTATCTACAGCACGGCTCCATCTGTCCCCAAGCCTGGATTCGTTGATGCCGTCCCGGATCGCGCATTTGATGACCACGTATGTGATCCATATCCCAATGATCAGCGCTATCAATTGGATAGCGAAAAAGAATAGCGCGGCGCGCGTTAACTCCGTCTGGAATGCTTGCAGGGTCTGCATTTTTGGTGTTCCTCCTGCGTCGATGTTATCCGTTGGGTCTGGGGCGTGACATGGCGTCAAACCTCGATCTGAACGACAAGCTAGTCAAACGCGGTCTTACCGTGTCCTGGCATGGTTACCGTGGTCCCGTGCAGCGTGTTCGCACTGGCCGCTGCTTGGTGCATTTCCCTCTCGGTAGGGGCTCCACTGCTCGCGTCGAGGCCAAGTGGGTTCCTTGCGCCTCTGTTCAGGTGGTGCAGCCATGAAGGACAGGCCTCCGGATTCGGTCCTCGTGGCGTTCGTCCTGTTTTACAGCCTGTGTTTTTTCCTCTACCTCTGCTGTCAGGACCCTTTTTTTCCCTGAGTGTTTAGCTGGGCTAAACAGTCCGGCCGTTCCGTGATGCCTCCCCCGGTGGCATCACAGAGCGCTAATGCTCGTAACCAGCCACATGAAGGCGTACTCACCATGGCATACACCAGCACCATCCAAATCCTCAAGGTCGAGGTTCAGCGTTCCAAGAAATTGGACCCCAACACCCAAAAGCCTTACGAATCGACCATTGCCCGTACGGCATTGCTCAATGACGACGGTGAACTTGAAACAGTTGGTCGTCTGCGTGTCCCCCGCGATCTGGTGGACCTCGCCAAGGTGGGCACCTACCGTGCCACCTTCGCGCTGTCGGTGCCCGACTACGGCGAATTCAAGGGCGATGTGGTGAGCATCCTCACCGGTCTGGTCCCTGTCCCTCCTGCCCGCCAAGCTGCGCCGGCTCCTGCGCCTGTCAAGGCCTAAGCCATGAGTGTCCAAGAGCTTGAATCTCTCGCCTATGCGGTGGCAAAGCTGGCGTTCGCCTTTGGTTTCCTTGGCGCAATGTCCTGGTCCTTGCTCGCTGTCCTCTGGGATGGACTGTGCGATGTCTTCGCCTCTTGGGAAGAGCGTCGTCAGCGTGTGTGGCATGCCCGCATGCGTTTCCAGTGCGGTCCGCTCCTGATGCCTGGGGCGCCTCGCTGGCTGCGTGCTGTGTATGCCCGCGCTCTTAGGGTGCGCCATGGCTGACCCGACCACCATCGAATGCGCCGCTGCTTGCACGGTCACGGTGGTGCATGAATTAAGTCTCCCCCCGCTGCAGTTGTCTCCAGCGGAGGGAGCCGCAATCGCAAGTGCTGTGCTTGTGATCTGGGCCATTGGCTGGGTGTTTCGCCAGCTGATTCGCATGGTCCAGCCGTCTTACAGCGATCCTCAACTACCTGAAAGGTAAACCATGCAAGTTCGTGAAAAGTTCGCCTCTGCCAAGGCCAAAACCGCCGCTGCCGTGGCTCTCGCAACCGCTGCCGTCATGGCATCCCCCATGGCACAGGCTGCTATCGATGTGGGCCCCACGGTCATCGAAATCGGCGAAGCCAAGGCGCCTATCGGCCTGATCGGCCTCGCTGTGCTGGGCGTTCTCGTTGCCCTCGCCACTTTCGCCTGGGTCAAGCGCGGCGTGAAGTGATCCGTGTGTCCTCGGTCTGCAGGCCGGGGACCTTTTTGCATAGCGTCACTGGTGGCGCTGCGCAAAGGGGGTGTCGTGGGACTATTCGTACTCATTGCCGTGCTGGGGGCCGCATGGCTAATCTTTTCCGCCTGATCGTCTTGCTGGTCTGCTCCTTGTGCTTTGGCATGGTTCAGGCTCAGGAGGGAGAGTCTCCCCGCATCGAGTCGTGCTCGCACTATTCGTGGAAACCTACCTGTAGTGCGCCTCCCGCTGCCTTTGGCTGGTATCTCGCTAAGACCGAGGAGTCGAAGCCTCAGCCTGACATTGTGTTTAGCTACGTTTATTGCCGCGTCACTACAGGGCTGGTTCAATACCCCAACGGCGTCCTTAAGTGCGTGCCCCAGCAGTGCGAGGCCAATGCCGAGTCCGTCAACGGCCAGTGCCAGTGCAAAGAAGGGTTCGAAAAAGACCAGACCGGCGCCTGCGTCAAAAAGCCTGACGACAAGTGCCCCGACGGCCAGATAAAGGATGCATCTGGGGCCTGCGTGCCCGACCCCAAGAACAAGACGGATGACCAGCGCTGCGCTGATGCTGCGGTGATGCACAACACCGTTGGCGTGGACCGCGTTGGCCGCATCGGCGGTAAGCAGCCTCTCGGCGAGGAGATGGGCGTATGCCGAAACTCCGGGGTCACGGGTGGCAGTGGTCAGCCGCTCGGCTGCATGCATCGCTTCACCGGCGAGGTGGCCTTTCAAACTCCCAACGGTTGGATCACGGAGGGCGAGTCCTGGGCCAATAACACCAATGCCTCCGGCACGACTGCTGGCTTGGCATGTGCCCTCGGCCTGGAGAAAGACCCCAACAACCCTGCTGACGCCGATAAGGCCCCTGAGGCGAACAAGCCTCCCAAGGATTGCCGCGGTGGATTCACCGGCTCGGTGAACGGTGTCAATGTCTGCGTGGATCGCGCCAGCACCAACACCAACGGCGTTGATTGGACCCGCATCACCGATGGCGACGGTAAGCAGGTGGACATTCGCACCGATGTCAATTGCACCGGTGACCGGTGCTTGATAAGCCAGAGCAAAAAGCCGGTCGATGGCGGCGCCACGGTCACCACGCAAACCAGTGTGGATCGCACCCAGTTCTGCAGGCAGAACCCCAAGAACCCGGTGTGTGGCACGGCCACCGGTGCGTCCACCAACAACGGCAACGGCACCACTGGGGGCAACACGGGCGGCAATGGGAATGGGGACGGCGATAAGGAACCCAGCTCGTTCGGTGGCAGTTGCGGTGCCTTCTCCTGCGAAGGCGATGCCATCCAGTGTGCGATTGCCAAAGAGCAGCACAAGCGCGCTTGCGAGATGTTCGATGCCAAGGACACGCCGGAAATGAAGCTGGTCGATGCTGCTCGCGCGCTCGATGGCAAGGGCAAGGTCACGGGGTCCCTGGAGGGCAATCGCGAAGTGGACCTGTCTACTGTCATCAGTACTCGGGATCAGTTTCTAGGCGGCGGTGGCTCTTGCCCTGCCGATACCACCATCAATCTGCCTGGTGCCGGTTCCTTCGTGATCTCTTGGACCTTGGTCTGCCCGACCTTGGTCCTCATGGGTCATGTGCTGGTCATCTTGTCCTCGATTTCCGCCGCCTTCATCGTTCTCAAACGGGACTAACCATGCCTGCTTTCATACCCATGATTGGAGGGCTGCTGCTCTCCCTGGTCGCCGGCTTCGTCGGCCGTACCTTGGCCTCGTTGGGCCTGTCGGTGGTCACTTATGTGGGCATATCGAAGGCCCTCGATTTCCTGAAGGATTTGATCGTGCAGAGCTTGGCGCATCTGCCCGCTGTCGTGGTGCAGTTGCTGGCTCTGATGAAGGTCGGGACCGCCCTGTCCATCGTCTTCAGCGCCATGTTCGCCAGCATGCTTTTGAACGGCCTCAATAGCGACACCTTCAAGCGCTGGGTGCTGAACTAATGCTGTATCTGATCACTGGCGCCAACGGCGCAGGCAAGACCCTCAATGCGCTCAAGTGGGTGCGTGAACGGCAGGTGAAGGAAACCCGCCCGGTGTGCCACAACGGCCGCTTTGATGTGGTCGAGGATGGTGAACTCAAGGACTGGAAAAAGATTGATTTCAAGAACTGGCAGGATGAGCCTGACGGGACCATTTTTTTGGTGGACGAATGCCACAACGATCTACCAAACCGCCCCACCGGCGCCGTCGTCCCGGATCACGTCAAGATGCTTGCTGAGCATCGCAGGCGCGGTTTTGACTTCTATCTGATCAGCCAGCATCCCGGCAACATCGATAGCTTCGTGCGCCGTCTGATTGGCTCCCCAGGGTGGCATCGCCACCTCAAGCGCACCTTCGGCGGTTCCAGTTTGGTGAGTTGCATCCAGTGGGACGCCGTCAATCCGAACTGTGAGCGCAACGGGTCAGGCAGCACGGGCGAAGTCACCATGGTCCCTTTCCCGAAGCACGTCTTTGGGTGGTACCGCTCTGCCAGTTTGCACACTGCCAAAGTGCGTATCCCCAAAGCTGTTTGGATCTGTCTTGGGGCCATTGCGACGGTCGCTGTCGCGGGGTACTTTGGCATTTCGTCGCTCAAAGCCAAGTCGGGCATTGCAGACAAGCCAGCGACTTCTGCAGCCGGTCCCCAGTCTGCGGCTGCAGACACGCCGATGTTCGGCGGCTCCGGCCGCGACCGCAAACCTATGACGGCCCTCGAATATCTGCAGGACCGCAAGCCGCGATTGCCAGACTTTCCCCACACGTCGCCCGTCTATGACGGTGTGACCCAGCCAACTGTGGCCCCGTACCCTGCCGCCTGTGTGCAGATGGGCTCCAAGTGCAAGTGCTATACCCAGCAAGCTACGCTCATGCAGGTAACCGCCTCGGTCTGCGAACAGATCGTGAGACAGGGCTACTTTGTAGACTGGGCCCAGCACCAGCAGGGCCCCCAGCCGGCCCAGCAGCAGGTGCAATTGCAGATGCCGCAAGGTATCCAGCAGCCGCAGCAATTGCAGCCGCTGCAGGCCCGCACGGTGCCAGTTCCGGCGCCCGTGCAACCGCAGGAAGGGCTGATCACTCCTGAGCAGTTGTCCTCTGCCCTGGCCGTGCGCAATCCAGCCTACGCAGGTCTCCCCCGTGTGTCCACGCGCTGAGCCTGTGCCTGCTGTTACTCCCAGCTGCCGCGCCTCGGCTGTTACAGCGGTCCTGGATGGCAGTAACACCGACCTGGCCCTGCGCTCCTGTCTGGGGACAAACAGGGGGCCCGCCAAAGGCCGAATAGGCCGTCGAGCGCAGCGAGCTTGGTGGGGGCGGGGTATGGGGTGCCACACCCCATGTCAATACTCATGCGACCCGTACCCAATGCCATGGGGCCGGCTCTCGATCGCTCAACGGATGGCTGTTTCGGGAGGCTGCGGCACGTGCGGCCCGGCGCAAGCGGAGCGCGACGGGCCGCGCGGAGCGCGGCCTAGATTTATCCCATAAACACTTTGGAACACGTACTCAAATGGGCTACTTAAATCCTCTTTTAGACCTGCCTGAGGTCGAATCATTGATGGCTGATGGTCGTGCTCTTTCACCAGGTGAGCGCGAGTTCCTTGTGAAGGTATTTACCGCTATTCGCCATGGCGCGAATCGTGAGGCTGAGAGTTCTTGGCGCGCTCGTAAGGCGCCTATGGCTTTGTATTTCCGCTGGGCCTCTACGTATGCCCGTCACATTGCTCACCTGGTGAAGTTACTCGACTGCGAGCCTGGCTCGCGAAACCTCGGCAAGTAGAAAGAGGTGATCCCGGCAACGGCTGCAACCGTCCCGGGATCGTGATGTCAACCACAACGACTGGTCAACATGATCCGCATTGTCTCTGAAACGAATCCGACTGCAAGGCACACCCCTGCTGAACTCCTGCACATGCACCGCCAAGGCATCCCCCTGGTACCTTTTGAAGGCAAGACCGGCGACGGCATTAACCTCAAGGCCCATGACCTCGGCCACGGTCACACTGAAATCACGGGCTCTGCACCTACCGTTTGGGAGGAACTCGATTGGTCCTCGATGGTCCTGGAGCATTACCTCGAGGCCGCGATTCAGCATCGCGAAGAGAACGCCGATGAGCTACGCGAAAAGGCCCTCACCATCGCCGCGAACCGGGCCAAGGTGAAGGTACGCAAGCTGTGCAAGGCCATGGGTGCCGATACCCTCTTGACCCTGACCTATTGGGCCAATGAAACCGACCTCCAGCGGTCCAAAAAGGACCTCAAGGAATTTGTCCGCAGGCTTCGCCGAGTGATGCCCGACTTCCGCGCGGTCGCGGTGTATGAGCATCAGGCCCGTGGCGCGCTGCACTGGCACATGGCCACGGCCAACATACCGGCAACCTTCACCCGAACGGCCGACAACGGCCAGCCCTGCAAGGTCAAGAGCTTTGACGTGATCCGCGCCATCTGGCGGTCGGTCACCAAAGAGCGCAAAGGCAATATCGACATTGCCCGTCGCAAGGCCAACAGCCGTAAGAGCCCTGCGCAGATTGCCTCCTACATCGCCAAGTACATCGTCAAGGCGTTCCGCGATGGGCAGGCATTCAGCAACCGCTACAGCGCGTTTGGTGACTTCGGCATCCCGCAACCGGTTTCAATGGGCTACTACCCCTCGCTCCGTGATGCCTGGGCCGCTGCATACGGCTGTGTTCTCGATGCCCAGCAAATAGTGCTAGAGCGCCTCTCGCACTTCAAAGACTGGTTCGTGTTGCACGCGGAGATGCCCAAAAAGGCCCGCAGCCGGCCCGTTCCACTGGAGGTGGTCCATGCCTAAGCAGCATCCTCAATCGCCAATCGTTACCGGAAACACCAGCGCTGCCAGAGTCGCGGCGCATCGGTCCCAGCATGAGCGGTTGGATGTGTCCGTGTCTCTCAAGATGGGGGCGACGATTGCGGACATAGCATGTTTTTACGGCTGCACGAAGGCCGAAGTGGTCCGGTCAATGCTGCGGTGGGCTGCGGCAAACCGGGATTGGAAAAAGCAAGGCTTGATATGGAGGGATTGACGATGGCGCGATTGGTTGGCTATGCGAGAGTGTCCACGCGGGAGCAAGAGACGGTTATGCAATTGGCGGCTTTGCGCGCGGCTGGTGTCGCGGTGGTTTATGAGGAGCAAGCTAGTGCTGTTCGCCATCGGCCGGTTTGGGAGCAATGCCTTGCTGCCCTGCGTTCGGGTGATGTGCTGGTGGTGTACAAACTCGATAGGCTTGCTAGGTCCATCGCTCACTTCGTTGCTATGTTTGACATGCTGAAAGCGCGTGGTGTGGCTTTTCGTAGTCTCACTGAAGCATTCGAAACGGTCACTCCTCAAGGCCGTATGTACCTGCACCTGATGGCTGTGTTTGCTGAGTTTGAGCGGGAGGTGATTAGGGAGCGCTGTGTGGCTGGCCAGCGTGCTGCGCGTGCTGCTGGCAAGACCTGGGGCAGGCGTGCCCAGGTGTCTAGGGATGAGGTCGCTCAGGCTGTGCAGGCGTGGCGCAGTGGGTGGTACACACAAGGTGTTTTAGCTGACATGCTCGGTGTACCGGTAGGCACTTTGCGATACCACATCCATCGCCATGAGGGCCGTGGCCAATCCGGTCCTTGGGCATTAGATAAGTAAAATGATTCAATGCTTGATGACCGTGCCAAGTTGTTGCTGAAGGCGCTTGTAGAGCGCTACATAGCCGATGGCCAACCCGTGGGTTCGCGTACGCTGTCGCGCGCGTCCGGTCTCGACCTCTCTCCCGCCACCATCCGTAACGTGATGGCCGATCTCGAAGAGATCGGACTGATCGCAAGCCCGCACACGTCTGCCGGCCGAATTCCGACGGCCAAAGGGTATCGCCTGTTCGTTGACACCATGTTGACAGTGCAGCGCGAACAGCTGTATTCGCCGCAACTGGCTGCAGAGCAGCCGCAAAAGGTGATTGCCAACGCGGCGCATTTGTTGTCCAGCCTTTCCCAGTTCGTGGGCGTTGTCATGGCGCCCCGGCGTGCCTCGGTGTTCAGGCACATCGAATTCTTGAGATTGTCCGAAAAGCGGCTTCTGGTCATCATCGTCTCCCCTGAAGGAGACGTGCAGAACCGCGTGATCTTCACCGATGTGGACTACTCGCAATCGCATCTCGTGGAGGCGGCCAATTTCCTGAACAGCCACTATTCCGGAATGGACATGGACCAAGTGCGCGAGCGCTTGAAGACGGAGGTGGATCAGTTGCGGGAAGAAATCGGCTCGCTGATGCAGGCTGCGGTCAATGTCGGCTCGGAGGCGATGGCGGAGTCTCAGGACAATGTGGTGATTTCTGGCGAGCGCAACCTGCTGGCAGTCAGCGACTTTTCCAACGACATGGGCAACCTGCGCCGTGCGTTCGACCTGTTCGAGCAGAAGACGCAAATCCTGCGTTTGCTCGATGTTTCCAACCGTGCAGATGGTGTGCGTATCTTCATTGGCGGGGAGAGCCAGATTGTCCCGTTCGAGGAGCTTTCGGTGGTCACCGCTCCCTATGAAGTGGACGGTCAAGTCGTCGGCACCCTGGGTGTCATCGGGCCAACCCGAATGCCGTACGACAGGATGATCCAGATCGTGGACATCACATCCAAGCTGGTTTCCAACGCGCTGAGTTACCGCAAGTAAGCACATACAATTGGCGCGGGGGGCGTTAGCTCAGTTGGTTAGAGCAGAGGACTCATAATCCTTTGGTCGCGGGTTCAAGTCCCTCACGCCCTACCAGTTCAACGGGCTTGATGGCTGTTCATGGCAATTCCTCGTGTGCCTGTTCAGGCGCATTGCGTGGACATGAGAGTTGAGATGCTTGCGTTTTCTGCGAACGAAGCCAAGCAGCCTCAAAAGATGGGTTAGAATTTAAGTCTTGCTTGATTGCGAAATTCCTCACAGAGTTCGCGTAAAAATCAAAACAAGAAATGAATGACGGCGTTGAAAACATGCTATAATTCAAAGCTTAGCGGCTGTAGCTCAGCTGGATAGAGTACTTGGCTACGAACCAAGGGGTCGTGGGTTCGATTCCTGCCAGCCGCACCAAACGGTAGGCCCTAGAACAGTGATGTTCTAGGGCTTTTTCCGTTGGGGATTCGAATGCTCTCTGCATCAAAATGCACCCATGAGCAAGGCATTCACCAAAGAATCGGATCAGTCCGATGACGAAGATTTTTCCCCTGCACCCCTTCCTGCGGGTGGCAAGAACTACATCACCCCTTCCGGCTACGCCAGGCTGCGCGATGAACTGCTGGATCTCATCGACAACGAGCGGCCCAAGATCGTTGAAGTGGTTCATTGGGCTGCAAGCAATGGGGACCGTTCGGAGAACGGGGACTACCTGTACGGCAAGAAACGCCTGCGCGAAATTGATCGCAGGATTCGGTTCCTGACCAAACGACTCGAAATTGCCGAGGTGGTCGATCCCGCCATTCACGCCGGAAGTGATCAGGTGTTCTTTGGTGCCACGGTCCACTATGCGGACGATGAAGGCGTCGAGCGCACCATCACGATCCTGGGAATCGACGAAGTCGAGACGGGCCTGGCGCAAGTCAGTTGGGTGTCGCCGGTGGCTCGGGCCTTACTGAAGGCCCGCGAAGGGGATCAGGTTCACTTGGCCACGCCAGGTGGCACGCGGACGCTGGAGGTTTTGGACGTCCGCTATCCCCAACCGGTGGCATAGGGAGCAAGGTGCCTGCCTCACCCCTGGGGCAGCACGCGGAAGGCGCGAAGCACTGCGGGCGTTCGGCGCAAATTGCGCAAGGAGGCCTCGACGTGTGACTGGTCTCGTGCAGCGATGACAAAACGCAAATCGGTCGTGTCCATGGCGGCTTCATCGTCCATGTCGACGTGAACGATGTCCGCTTCGGAGCTCGCCAGTTCGGCGGCGATGCGCGCCAAGACGCCCTTGCCGTTGGCCACGGTCACAACGATGCCGGTTTCGAACATGCGCGTGGGCTCATCGGCCCAGTCCACCGCGATAAAGCGCTCGCTGTCCTTGTGCTGAAGCTTTTTCGCCACGCTGCATTGGGCGTTATGAACCACCAGCCCTTCACCGCGCCCCAGGTAGCCGACGATGGGGTCTCCCGGTACCGGGCGGCAGCAATTCGCGTATTGAACGGATGCGTTCTCGCTGCCGTCCAAAGTCACGCCACCTTGCGACAGGGTTTCGTGGGATGAATACCTTTCACGGGTCAGCAACAGGGCATCGGGTCGGTGTCCATGCTCCGTCATCAGCACCATGAGTCGTTTCGCCACGATGCCCGCGATGCGTTTGCCCAGACCGATGTCGGTCATGAGTTCATTGCGTGTTCGATTGCCTGTGAAGCGGAGCAGCTTGTCCCACAGTGCCTGGTTCTCCGACTCGGTCGGCAGGCGTTCCAGCCCCTCGGCCCTCAGGGCCTGGGTCAGCAGCTTCTCTCCCAGTCCCGCTGATTCAGTATGGGCCAGCGTTTTGAGGTAGTGGCGAATCTTCGAGCGTGCGCGGCCCGTGCGCACGAAGCCCAGCCAGGCGGGATTGGGCGTGGACACCGGCGCCGTGATGATCTCCACCACATCGCCGTTCTTGAGCTCGGTCCGCAGGGGGACCTGCTCGTTGTTGATCTTGGCGGCCGTGGTGCGGTCACCCACATTGCTGTGGATGGCATAGGCGAAATCGACCACCGTGGCGCCCCGTGGCAGTGCCATGATCTGGCTCTTGGGGGTGAAGACATAGACCGCGTCGGGGAACAGGTCGACCTTCACATGGTCCCAGAACTCCGCGGCATCCCGCGTTTCGTTCTGAATATCCAGCAGTGACTGGAGCCACTTGGTGCCAAGGCGCTCCGCGGCCGATCCGTCGGCGTCCTGTGCTTTGTACAGCCAATGGGCGGCCACGCCGGCTTCCGCCACCACGTGCATTTCCTCGGTGCGCATCTGGAATTCGATGTTGACCCCGGAAGGACCGACCAAGGTGGTGTGCAGCGATTGGTAGCCGTTGAGCTTGGCGATGGCGATGTGGTCCTTGAACCGCCCAGGAACAGGCTTGTACATTTGATGCAGCACGCCCAGTGCCGTGTAGCAATCGACCACGGTCGGCACGATCACCCGAAAGCCGTAGATGTCCGTGACCTGGGCAAAGCTCAGGTGCTTGGTGTCCATCTTCTGGTAGATGGCATAGAGTGTTTTCTCGCGGCCTGCGAGGCGGGCTTTCATGCCCAGCTTCGAAAACGCGGTGTCGACCTCGGTTTGAACCCGCTGCACGATATCGCGCCGGCGGTTGCGCGATTTGTTCACCGCCTTGGATAGGGTCGCGTAGCGCCAGGGATGGAGATGCCGGAATGACAGATCCTGCAGCTCCCGGTAGGTCTGGTTCAACCCGAGCCGGTGGGCGATGGGGGCATAGATCTCGAGGGTTTCGGAAGAAATGCGGCCCCATTTGCTGCGCGGCATGTCCGAGAGCGTGCGCATGTTGTGCGTGCGGTCGGCCAGCTTGATCAGAATGACCCGTACATCGCGGGCCATTGCCAACAGCATCTTGCGGAAGGACTCGGCCTGGTTCTCTTCGCGGGTG
Source organism: Acidovorax sp. SUPP2539 (assembly GCF_030158975.1). Taxonomy (NCBI): domain Bacteria; kingdom Pseudomonadati; phylum Pseudomonadota; class Betaproteobacteria; order Burkholderiales; family Comamonadaceae; genus Acidovorax; species Acidovorax sp. SUPP2539. The sequence goes on from NZ_BQXJ01000001.1 coordinate 602,988, forward strand.
TTGAACTGCAGCTTGTCGAGCTTGGTGAGGCCATCCACCAATTCGGCCACCGGCAGGCCGAAGCGATCGATGAGATCGGACTTGGTGACGCCGCAATCTTCCATGGCGTCGTGCAGCAGTGCCGCCATCAGCGCTTGCCCATCCAGCTTCCAGGTGGCGCACTGGGCCGCCACTGCGATGGGGTGGGTGATGTAGGGCTCGCCGCTGTTGCGCAACTGCCCCAGGTGGGCTTCGTCGGCGAAGCGGTAGGCCTGCCTCACCTGTTCGATGCTGGCTGCGTCGAGGTAGCCGAGGTTCTCCGTGAGGGCCGCAAAACTGGCCGCTGCTGCGTTGGCGGCTGCTGCGGACGTACCGCCCGCCGCCCCGCTTTCGCCGGGGCGCGGGTCTTGGGCAGATGGTTTATTCAAGACCGCATTCATCCCTTTAATGTAGCTTGCTGGGGAGATCGTGGTTTTTGGCCAAAAAAAAGCACCGCAAAGCGGTGCTATTGGTCTGCAGCAGCAGACTTGGGCGCGTCAGCCCGGGACCTTTTTCAGCATCTCCAGACCGACCTTGCCTTCGGCGATTTCGCGCAAGGCGGTCACCGCAGGCTTGTTGCGGCTTTCGATCTTGGGGGCATGGCCTTGGCTCAGCATGCGGGCGCGGTACGTGGCTGCCAGCACGAGTTGAAAGCGGTTGGGGATGTGCTCGAGGCAGTCTTCAACAGTAATGCGGGCCATGCGTCTTCTCCAGAAGGATCAGGTGATATTGAGGGATTCGAACGTGTCGGCCCGTGCACGGCGTTGCGCCGCATACTTCAGCCGCTGAGCGTGGACGATGGTTTTCAGGTCGAAAAGCGCACGCTCAAAGAGTTCGTTGATTATAACGAAGTCGAATTTGTATGCCTGTTCCATTTCCTGGGCGGCATTCTTCAGCCGGATCTCGATCACGTCCGGAGCGTCTTCCCCGCGGCGTTCCAGGCGGGATCTCAGTTCTTCCCAACTGGGGGGGAGGATGAAGATGAGGACGGCATTCGCAAAGGCCTGTTTGACCTGAATCGCGCCCTGGAAGTCGATTTCCAGGACCACATCAGCGCCTTGCGCGATGCGCTCCTCGATGGCCTTGCGGGATGTGCCATAGCGGCGGCCGTGCACGTGGGCCCACTCCACGAAGCCGTCGGAGGCGACCATGGCGTCGAACTCCTGCTCCGAGGTGAAGAAATATTCGCGGCCATGCTTTTCCTGCCCGCGCGGTGCCCGGGTGGTGTGCGAGACCGAAGGCTGCACATGGGAGTCCAGCTCCAGCAATGCCTTGACCAGGCTCGATTTGCCCGCGCCGCTGGGCGCTGCCACTACGAATAGATTTCCAGGGTAGTCCATGCGGGATAGGTGCTGGCTGCTATCAAAAAAGGATTATCACTCACTCGATGTTCTGGACCTGCTCGCGCATCTGCTCGATCAGGACCTTCATGTCCACGCTGATGCGCGTGAGTTCCATCGCGGCGGACTTGGAGCCGAGCGTGTTGGCTTCGCGGTGCAGTTCCTGGATGAGAAAGTCCAGGCGTTTGCCCACTTCGCCGCCTTTCTTGAGCAGGCGTTCGATCTCGTCCAGGTGCGAATCCAGCCGGGTGATCTCTTCCGCGACGTCGATGCGGATGGCGAAGGCGGTGGCCTCGGTCAGGGCGCGGTCCTGGGCGGCTTCGGGCAGCGTGGCGTTGTCGGCCAGGGCCATGGCCTCCTTCCAGCGTTCCATGAAACGCTGGCGCTGCTGCTCCACCAGCTTGGGAACCAGCGGCGTGGCCTGGTGGGCCAGGGCACGCAGTTGTTCGAGCCGGTCCTGCAGCATGGCCGACAGGCGCTTGCCTTCGCGTTCCCGGGCTTGGACGAGGTCTTTCAGCGCTTTTTCGGCCAGGGCGGGGACGGCATCGCTCCAGTCGTCCTGTGCGGAGCCGGGATTCGCGCACAGGCGCAAGGCGTCGGCGACGCTCAAGGGGGCCGCGTCGGGCAACCAGGCACGAACGGCGTCCTGCGCGGAGTTCAGCCGCTGCAGCAGGCGGGGCGCCGGGTCGGGCAGTGCGGTGGTGTCTTCGTTGTCGATGGAGGCGCGGACTTCGACCTTGCCCCGCTTGAGGCGGGCGGTAAGCAGGCTGCGCAGCACCGGCTCCTGGGCGCGCAGCTCGTCGGGCAGGCGGAACGACAGATCCAGGAAACGGCTGTTGACGGACCGGATCTCCAGCCCCAGGCGGCGGGTGCGGCCATCGGTTTCGCCCCCTCCCGCGGATGCACTTTGCTGTGCGCTGGCGTATCCGGTCATGCTGTAAACTGCCATTGGACTTTTCGGTGGTTGCTTGCGATCCGGCGATTATCCGGGTTCCGATTCGTGCCCGAGGTTTCTTCGCAAAATATGTCAAAAATCAAGCCGGCCCCCCTGCCGCCCGACACCACGATTGGTGGCTACCGCGTGGTGCGCCGGCTCTCCTCCGGCGGCTTCGGCGTGGTGTATCTGGCCATCGATCCGGACGGCCAGCAGGTCGCCATCAAGGAATATCTGCCGTCTTCCCTGGCCACCCGCGGCCCGGGCGAGTTGCTGCCCAAGGTGCCTCCCGAAAAGCTGTCGCTGTACCGCCTGGGCCTCAAGAGTTTCTTTGAGGAAGGCCGGGCTCTGGCGCAGATCTCGCACGCCTCGGTGGTGAGCGTGCTCAATTTCTTTCGGGAAAACGAAACCGTCTACATGGTGATGAACTACCTGGAAGGGGCCACCCTGCAGGACTTCATCATCACCGCGCGCGACCTCAAGACGCAGAAGGTGTTCCGCGAGTCCACGATCCGCTCGCTGTTCGACGAGGTGCTGCGCGGCCTGCGCATCGTGCACCAGCACAAGATGCTGCACCTCGATATCAAGCCGGCCAACATCTTCATCACCGACGACAACAAGGCGGTGATGATCGACTTCGGCGCGGCGCGCGAGGTGCTTTCGAAGGAGGGCAACTTCATCCGCCCGATGTACACGCCCGGCTTCGCAGCGCCCGAGATGTACCGCCGCGATTCGTCGATGGGGCCCTGGACCGACATCTACGCGATCGGCGCCTGCATCTATGCCTGCATGCAGGGATTCCCGCCCAACGAGGCGCCGCAGCGCTCCGACAAGGACCGCCTGTCGCTGGCGCTGACCAAGCTGCGCGGCGTGTACTCCGACAACCTGATCGAGGTGGTCGAATGGTGCATGGCGCTCGATCCGCTGTCGCGGCCCCAGTCGGTCTTCGCCTTGCAAAAGGAACTGAGCCGCGAGGGTGAGCGGCGCTACACCAAGCTGTCCGTGGGCGAGAAGATGCGGCTGCAGCTCGATACGCTGGTGTCCGATACCAAGAAGAATGTGCAGAAGGTGGGCGAGGCCACGCGAATGGGGGCGAAGCCGAAATGAAATTCTCCGTCTTCCAGGTCAGCCGTCGGGGCGGCCGCGAAACCAATGAAGACCGCATGGGCTACTGCTACACGCGGGAGTCCAGCCTGTTCGTCCTGGCGGACGGCATGGGCGGCCATCCGGAGGGCGAAGTGGCGGCGCAACTGGCGCTGCAGACGGTGTCCGCCGCGTTCCAGCGGCACGCCAAGCCCACGCTGGAAGACGTGCACGGATTTCTGGCCGACGCGCTGCTGGCCGCACACCACCAGATCCTTCGCTACGCGGCCGACCGCGGCATGCTGGACACGCCCCGCACCACGCTGGTCGTGGCGGTGGTGCAGGAGGGCTCTGCCAGCTGGATCCACTGCGGCGACTCGCGCCTGTACATGGTGCGCGGGGGCGAGCTGTTCACGCGCACGCGCGACCATTCGTACCTGGAGCTGCGCAACATGCCGTTGCAGGGCATCGAACGGGTGAACCGCAATGTGCTGTTCACCTGCCTGGGATCGCCGACCAAGCCCATCTACGACATCACCGGCCCGGTGGCCCTGGAGCAGGGCGACCGCATCCTGCTGTGCTCCGACGGCCTGTGGGGCACGCTGGACGACGAGACCATCGCCCGCCAGTTGAGCCGCCTGCCGGTCTCGCAGTCGGTGCCCGACATGGTCGAAGACGCACTGCGCAAGGCCGGCGACACCAGCGACAACGTGACCGTGGTGGCGCTGGAGTGGGAGACGCCGGACGCGTTCGAATCCACCCAGGGCATTTCGACCGACAGCATCAGCGACGACGGGTTTTCCTCCACGATCCAGGCCGGTCCGCTCGACATGGTGGACGACGACCTGGACGACGAGGCCATCGAACGTTCCATCGCCGAGATCAACGAGGCCATCCGCCGCTCGGCGGCCCGCAAGGCCTGAACGCTCGCTCCGCCCGGCGCTCGGCCGGACGCAGCGCCTGCCGGGTGACCGTGTTGTTTTCGCCGCCCTGTTTTCGTTTCCTACTGGACCCCATTCCATGACCTCTTTCACCCGTCCGGGCGGCCGTGCCGCCGACCAGTTGCGCCCGGTGCGCATCACCCGCCGCTACACCATGCACGCCGAAGGCTCGGTGCTCATCGAGTTCGGCAACACCAAGGTGCTGTGCACCGCGTCGGTGGAAGAGCGCGTGCCGCCCCACAAGCGCGGCAGCGGCGAGGGCTGGGTGACGGCCGAGTACGGCATGCTGCCCCGGTCCACCCACACCCGCAGCGACCGCGAGGCGGCCCGCGGCAAGCAGAATGGCCGCACGCAGGAGATCCAGCGCCTGATCGGCCGCAGCCTGCGGGCCGTGTTCGATCTCCAGCGCCTGGGCGAGCGCACCCTGCAGCTCGACTGCGACGTGATCCAGGCCGACGGCGGCACGCGCACGGCGGCCATCACGGGTGCCTGGGTCGCGGCGCAGGATGCGGTGGCCCATCTGATCGCGCGCGGCAAGCTGGCCGAATCGCCCATCACGGCCCCGCTGGCAGCCATTTCGGTCGGCATCGTGGAAGGCACGCCGCTGCTCGATCTGGAGTACGTGGAAGACGTGGCCTGCGACACCGACATGAACGTGGTGATGACCGGCGCCGGCCACTTCGTGGAGGTGCAGGGCACGGCCGAAGGCGTGGCGTTCACCCGCCAGGAAATGGACCGTCTGCTGTCGCTGGCCGAAAAGGGCGTGGCCGAACTGGTGGCGCTGCAGCAGCAGGCGCTGCGCAACGGATAGCGAATGCGGGCTTGGCTGCCCCTGGCCAGCCCCGTTGCACCGATGGAAATCGCATCTGCTATTGAATTTGTAGCGGTATGCCCTAGATGAATATGTGCTGGAAGCCATTTTGACCATGAAACTCGTACTCGCATCCAACAACCAGGGCAAGCTGGCCGAACTGCAGACGCTGCTGGCGCCGCTCGGCGTGGTGCTCGTGCGCCAGGCGGACTTGGGCGTCGGTGAGGCGGCCGAGCCCTTTCGGACCTTCGTGGAGAACGCGCTGGCCAAGGCGCGCTTTGCCGCCCAGCACACCGGACTGCCGGCGCTGGCCGATGACGCCGGCCTGTGCGTCGATGCCTTCGACGGATTGCCGGGCGTGGACACGGCCTATTACGCGACCCGATTCGGCTACGACAAGGGCGACGCGAACAACGTGCGCGCGCTGCTGGAGCAGATGCAAGGCATCGACCAGCGCCGCGCGGCGATGGTGAGCACCCTCGTGGCGGTGCGCACGCCCGAGGACCCGGAGCCGCTCATCGCCGTGGGCCGGGTCGTGGGCGAGATCGCGCGCGAGCCGCGTGGCAGCCAGGGCTTCGGGTTCGATCCGATCATGGTCGTGCCCGAGTTCGGCAAGACCTTCGCCGAGCTGCCGACGGAGGTGAAGAATGCCAATAGCCACCGGGGCCGGTCGGCGCAGCAGATGCTGGCGCTGATGCGCGAGCGCTGGTTCTGAGGCGCTGGCGCCTTTCGGAGATTCCTGGCCGTGTCCCCTTCCATTCCCATCGTTCCCGAGGCCTCGGCGGAGGCCGCGCCGGCGCCCGTGCGCGACGTGCAGCACTCCATGCGGCCGGGCGTGCTGCAGCTGGGCACGCTGCCGCCGCTGTCGCTGTACGTGCACCTGCCCTGGTGCCTGAAAAAATGCCCCTACTGCGATTTCAACTCGCACGAGTACCGCGATGGTGGCGGTGTACAAGCCCTGCCCGAGCAGCGCTACCTGGACGCCTTGATGGTCGACCTGGAGGCGGCGCTGCCGCTGATCTGGGGCCGGACGGTGCACAGCATCTTCATCGGCGGTGGCACACCCAGCCTGTTCTCGCCCGCCGCCATCGACCAGTTGATCGGCGGCCTGCGCGCGCGGCTGCGCCTGGAGGCGGATTGCGAGATCACGATGGAGGCCAATCCCGGCACGTTCGAGAAAGACCGCTTTCGGGCATACCGCGCGGCCGGGGTGACGCGGCTGTCGATCGGCGTGCAGAGCTTCGACGACCGTTTCCTGAAGGCGCTGGGGCGGGTGCACGACGGTGCCCAGGCCATGGCCGCGGTGGAAGAGGCTGCGCAATCGTTCGAGACCTTCAACCTCGACATCATGTACGCCCTGCCGGGCCAGACGCTCGCCGATCTGGAGCAGGACATGCGCACCGCGCTGGCGCTGGGGCCGCCGCACATCTCGATCTACCACCTGACCATCGAGCCCAACACGGTGTTCGCCAAGTTCCCGCCCGTGGTGCCCGAGGACGACCAGGCCTACGCCATGCTGGACCGCATCACCGAGATGACGGCGCAGGCCGGGCTGCAGCGCTATGAAATCTCGGCCTATGCACGCGAGGGCCACGGCTGCTTCCACAACACCAACTATTGGCAGTTCGGCGACTACCTGGGCATCGGCGCGGGCGCGCACAGCAAGATCAGCTTCGCGCACCGCGTGGTGCGGCAGGTGCGCTTTCGGGACCCGGGGCGGTACATGGACCACGCGCTGGCAGGCCATGCGGTGGCGCAGGACGACGAGGTGCGCCGGGCGGACCTGCCGTTCGAATACATGCTCAACGCGCTGCGCCTGCGCGAGGGGTTTGCGCTGCAGGACTTCATGGCGCGCACGGGCCTGCCGTTGACCGCGATTGCCAAGGCGCTGGACGAGGCCGAGCGCAAGGGCCTGATCGAGCGCGACATGGCGCGCGTGCGCCCCACCGAGCGGGGCTTCGATTTCCTGAGCGACCTGCAGGCGCTCTTTCTGGCCGACTGACGGGCGGGCGCTCCGGCGCCTGGACCGCCAGCCACCACTGGCCGAGCCGACCGGGTGCAGGTCGTCAGCCGCAGCGTGCCGCGACGATGCGGCCGTTGGCATCCACCTGCAGGTTCAGGCGGGTGGCGTCGAACTCCTTGGTCACGATCTGGTCGGGGCGCAGCACGCGGGCCATCTGCGCGCCGGAGCGCACCCGGGCGTCTTCCACCACCTTGGCCGTGCTGTTCTGGCCGACCACCACCTGTGCGGGTGGGCCGCTGCAGATGCCGCCCGCGGGCGCGCCCGTGCTGCTGGGGGTGCCCGGCGTGGCGCTGCCCCAGGGGGCGTTGGTGGTGCAGCCGGCGGCCAGCAGGGCGGCGGCGGTGAGGGCGAAGGCCGTCAGGGAGCGTTGGGACATGGTGGAAAGCGATGTCGTTGGTGAATGAAAGGAGCACACCTTAGCGCAGGGTGCTGGCGGCAGGGTCACCAGTGGTAACGCGGCAGCGGTCCCCGCGCCGTCCCCTCGGCTAGGGGGGGCCGAAGGGTCAATTCCGCGCCGGCGCAGGGAGCGCCGCCGCGGAAGCATCCAGGCCCAGGTCGCGCACCTTGGCCGCCGCCGCGTTGGCTTGCGACGCGGAGGCGAACGGCCCCACCCGCACGCGCAGCAGCTTCTGCCCGCCCGAGGTGGTGACGGGCTGCGACGTGGCCGGCAAGCCGGCCTCCCGCAGCCGGGCATGGGCGCGGCGCGCATTGGCGGGTTCGGCAAAGAGGCCGACGTTGATGTACAGGCGGCGGTCGGGCGCGGCGGTCGCGCTGGCTGCACTCGCAGCTGGGGTGGAGGTTTTGTCCGGGGCCGTTACCGTCCGAGCCGCGGCTGGCTTGGGCACGGAGGCGCGCGGTTTGGCCGGTTCGGCAGCCGCGCGGCTGGCGGGTGCGGCTTTCGAGGCCGCCGTGGCCGGTGCCGACGCTGGTGCCGATGCGGCTGCCGCCTGCGCTGGCATGGCGGCCGGTACGGAGGCCGCGGATGGAGCGGGCCGGGCGGCGGGCGGCTGTACGGCGGAGGATGCGCTGGGCGCCGTGGCCCGCGTGGGTTCTGCCGAGACTTGGGAGGCGACGGCGGATGCCGGAACCGCTATGGCCGGGGCTGCTGCGGAGGAGGCCGCTGGCGCGCGCGGAGTGGCTTGCGGGGCTTGTGCTTTCGCCGGCAGCGAAGCCGCAGGGACGGGCGCGGCGGGCGCACTGGCCCCGGCTGCGGGGGGGACGGTGGCCGGTGCTTCGGGCAGCACGGCACCGCTGGCCCCATTCGATGCCGCCGGCCTGGCGGCAGGTGCCACCCCGATGGCGGTCGCTGGCACGGCCGATGCGGCGGGCGTGGGCGCTGCCGCAGGGGGGTTGCCGGTGGCAGGGCCTGCCAAAGAAGCCCCGGCAGGCAGCAGCAGGTACAGCGCCAGCGCAGCCACCGCCAGCGCCACGTTGGCCGCGGCGATCCACCCCAGCCGGCGCCGGGTCGCTGCGCGGCGGGCGAGCCATTCGCCCGCCTGGGGCAAGGTGGCCGAGGCCGACAGCGCCTTGGTGATGCGCTTGCGCACCTCGGCGTGGAAGATGGCGTCGCCGTAGAGCCCGGGCACCACCGTGGCGGCCAGCAGGAGCGCGAGCAGCACGCCCGACAGCACCGGCAGCGGCCACTGCACCACGTACTGGCCCAGCGCGAACACCAGCAACGCCACGCCTTCGAGGGCCGCCACATAGACGAGGGCGGCCCCCCAGAGCTGGCGGAACACCAGCCAGTTCAGCGTGCACAGGGCCGCGGCCCAGTTCCAGCGCGGCAGCGGGCGGCCCGCGGTGTCCAGCCGCTCGAAGGCGGGCAGGTAGTAGTCGGCATTGACCGGGCCGATCGCGGCACGGTAGAGCGTTCCCATCGTGGTGTCGTCGGAGCGGCGGGGAACGAGGGCGGCATGGGCCGAATAAGCCGTGTGGGCAAGCATGGCGAGATTCTGGCACGCACCCCGCCGTGTGGGGCGCTGGGCGCGTGCGGTTTACCCGGGACGGTGCGATGCGCCAGGCGTGTCCGGGGCGCCCGGCGGCGCATGGACGATGGTGTACAGGCCCACGTCCACCCGGCCGGTGCTGAAGCCGGCTTCGCAATAGCACAGGTAGTACTCCCACAGCCGCCGGAACGGCGCATCGAAGCCCAGCGGCTCGATCGTGGGCCAGGCGCTCAGGAAGCGGTGGCGCCATTCGGCCAGGGTGGTCGCATAGCTGGGGCCGAAGGTTTCCGCGGCCTGCAGTGCCAGGCCCGCGTTCGCCAGCGCTTGCCGCAGCCGGGAGGGCGAGGGCAGCATGCCGCCCGGAAAGATGTAGCGCTGGATGAAGTCGGTGGTGCTGCGGTACTGTTCGAACTGCGCGTCCGCGATGGTGATGACCTGCACCACGGCCCGACCGCCGGGGCGCAGCCGCTCTTTGAGCGTTTCGAAATAGGCCGGCCAGTAGCGCTCGCCCACGGCCTCCAGCATTTCGATGGAGACGATGTGGTCGAACTGGCCTTCGACGTCGCGGTAGTCCTGCAGCCGCAGGTCGATGTGCTCGGTGAGCGCCTCGTCATGCACGCGCTGGCGGGCGTGGCGCAACTGCTCGGACGACAGGGTGAGGCCGGTCACCGATGCGCCGGTGTCGCGGGCCAGGGCAATGGCCAGGGCGCCCCAGCCGCAGCCGATCTCCAGCACGCGTTCGCCGGCCCGGGGCGCCAGCAGGGTGGCGATGCGGGCCAGCTTGGCCTGCTGGGCCTGCTCCAGCGATTCCTGGCCCGTGCCGTAGATGGCGCTGGAGTAGAGCATGTCCGGGTCTAGCCATTGGGCATAGAAATCGTTGCCCATGTCGTAGTGGAACGAGATGTTCTGGCGGCTGCCCCGGCGGGTGTTGGCGCGGCGCAGGTGGAACAGCCGCGCCAGCAGCCGCGCCGGCAGGCTGGCCTGTAGCGCGCGGCCCCAGCCGGCTTCGTTGCGCACGCCCAGCTCCAGCAGGGCCGCCAGGTCGGGGCTGGACCATTCACCCTGGCGGTAGCTCTCCGCCAGGCCCAGGTCGCCGCCCACGGCCAGGCGCCACAGCGGGCGCCAGCGGTGCAGCACGAGGGTGCCGTGGGGCCCGGGCTCGGTGCCGCGGCCTTCGGCGCGTTCGCCGCCGGGCAGCTCCACGGTCAGGGTGCCGCAGCGCACGTTGGTCAGCAGGCGGCGCAGCACGCGCTGCAGGGGCCGCGACCGCCAGGTGGCCCGGCGAGGCATCGACGCGACCGCATGCGTGCCGTCCGTCGGAAGTCCGGTGGAGGGGGTGGGGAGGGTCATAGGTCTTTGGTTTTGATGATGGTCACGGGCAGGGCCGGCGCGGGCGGCTTGGTGTGCAGCGGCACCCTTTTGATCCAGAGTTTCAGGGCTTCCCAGTGGATGGCGCCCATCACTTTCAGCGTGAGCAGCGGGTGGGTGAGGAAGGTGCGGGCGAGGGCGCGGTCGTCGAGCGGCCGGCGGCGCGCATGGAAGCGCGCGACCAGCACGGGTCCGTTCGCATCGCTGGCCGTGATGCCCACGCCCAGGTGGTCGCGCTGCGCCGCGGGCAGGGCGATGTCGAAGGCATACCGCATCGACAGCCCCAGAAAGGGCGACACATGGAATTCCTTGTCGCACGACTGCCGGATGCGGGTGGCGTGCTGCTCGGCTTCGGGGACGGCAATGAGGTAGCTGTGGCGCTCGCCGAAGGTGTTGTTCACCTCGTAGAGCAGGGCCTGGAGCGCGCCGTCGGACCGGTGGCAGAAGTACACGGTCAGCGGGTTGAAGGCGTAGCCCAGGATGCGGGGCATGGTCAGCAGCTGGATGCGGCCGTCGGGCGCCAGCCCCGCCCGGGCCAGTTGCTGCTCCACATGCTGGCGCATCGGCAGGCCCTCGGCGCCGCCGTAGTCCTTCTCGTGCAGGCTGAACAGGTTGAAGCGGTTGACGGAGAACAACCGCAGGCGGCGGTCGAGCCCTGCCAGTTCGTCCAGATCGATCAGCAGCGAAAAGACGCGGTACTGCAGCCGGTGCCGGGCCGGGCTGAGCCGCTGGTGCATCACGCGGCCGGTATAGAGCGCGGACTGGCCCGTCACTGCACGGCCCCTGGGTGCGCTGCAGCCCCCGCAGAGACCGCGGGCAGGTGGATGCGGCCGGATTCGTCGTCCACGCTCCAGGGCCGGCGCACGCCGCCCAGGGCCTCCGCCACGGCGAGGCCGGCCTGCAGCCCGTCTTCGTGGAAGCCGGAGCCGAAGTAGGCACCGCAGAACCAGGTGCGTCGCTGGCCCTGCAGCGACCAGAGCGATCGCTGGGCCTGCATGGCGGCGCCGTTGAAGATCGGGTGCTCGTAGGTCTGCGTGTGCAGCAGGTGGCGGGGGTGCGGTTCCTGCGTCGGGTTGAGGGTGAGGAACAGCGGGGTGGCGTCCGGAATGTGCTGCAGGCGGTTCATCCAGTAGGTCACGCTCAGGGCCTCGCTGCGTTCGCGCTCGGCGGCGTAGTTCCAGCTGGACCACACCGCGCGGCGCCGGGGCATCAGGGCCGGGTCGTTGTGCAGCACGGCCCGGTTGCGGCTGTAGCCGAAGGCGCCGAGCAGGTCGGTCTCTGCCTGGCTCGCATCCGGCAGCAGGCGCAGGGCCTGGTCGGCATGGGTGGCGATGACCACCTGGTCGAAGCGCCGCGATTCCTGCGCATCGCCCGTGCGCACGTAGGCGCCCTCGGCGGTGCGCCGCACTTCGATGGCCGCGCTGTCCAGGCGCAGCCCCTGCCCGAGAGCCTCCGTGATCTTCTGCACGTAGCGCTGGCTGCCGCCTTGCACGGTGCGCCAGGCCGGGCGGTGCCCGAGGTTCAGCAGGTGGTGGTTTTCGCAAAAGCGCACGAACGCCTGGACGGGGTACTCGCCGATGCGCGCCGCGGGCGTGGACCAGATGGCGGCGGCCATGGGATAGAGGTGGTCCTCGCGGAACGCCCGGCCATAGCCGTGCTGGTCGAGGTAGGCATCGAGCGAGAGGTCGCCCAGTTGGCGGACATCGGCGGGCGCCCGGCGGTAAAAGCGCACCAGATCGCGCAGCATCGACCAGAAACGGGGGCTCAGCAGATTGCTGCGCTGGGCGAACACGCCGCCGAAGCCGGTGCCGCTGTATTCGAGTGCGCCGCCGTCCAGGCTCACGCCGAAGGACATGTCGGTGGCCAGCGTGGCCACCTGCAGGTGCGCGAACAGCGCCGTCAGGTTGGGATAGGCCGATTCGTTGTAAACGATGAACCCGGTGTCCACGGCGATGTCGCCCTCCGGCCCGGGCACGTGGACGGTGTGGCTGTGGCCGCCGGGCCGGCGGTCGGCCTCGAACAGCGTGACCTGGTGCCGTTGGGCGAGCAGCCACGCGGCCGACAGGCCGGAAATGCCGCTGCCGATCACGGCCACGTCCAGCGGCCGCCCCGTCGGGGCGGCCTTGGCGGGCGATGCGGGCGCAGGCGCCGCGTGGATTGTCATTGCGTCCATCCTCGAAGTCTCCTCGCGGAGTATTGTGTCGGTATACGCAGTGACCACGCGTTTGGATTCCACCAGATGGGCGTGATCTAATCCGCCTGGTGTTGCGTATGAGCAGCATGACCACCGTCCGCCAGCCCGCAGAGCGGCCTTCCAGGCCTCGAAAATCCTGGCCTCCTTATTTGTCGATCGTGACCCAGCCACCCACCCATGGAGCCCATCCGACGGGAGACGCGTTGAGCGCCCTGGTCCAGGCGGTGGCCGCCCAGGGCGACCGGCAGGCGTTCGCGGCGCTGTTCAAGCACTTCGCTCCGCGCGTGAAGGCTTACCTCATGCGCCTCGGAACCCCGGAGAGCGTGGCGGAGGACCTGGCTCAGGAGGCACTGGTCAGTGTCTGGCGTAAGGCGCACCTGTTCGACCCGGCGCATGCCGGAGTTTCCACCTGGGTGTTCACGATTGCGCGCAACCTGCGGGTGGACCACTTTCGGCGCCGATCCAATCTGGCGCTGGAACAGGACGAAGGCCAGGGCGAGCAGCTGCCCGACACGGCGCCTGCGCCTGAAGAACACTGCTACGCCGCGCAACAGGAGAGCGACGTGCGGCATGCCCTGCAGCAGCTGGCGCCTGAGCAGGCTCAAGTGCTACGGCTGTCTTTCTTCGAAGAGCATCCCCACGCCCGGATCGCGCAGGATCTGGGCATTCCGCTGGGCACCGTGAAATCGCGGGTCCGCCTGGCGATGAACCATTTGCGCCGCTTGCTCGGCCACCTTGAGCCATGACGATCCAACACCATCCTGCCGACGACGTGCTGCTGGCCCAGGCCGCCGGGCACCTGCCCGCGGCCGCCTCGCTGCTGATCCAGGCGCATGTGGCCATGTGCCCGCACTGCCGCGAGCGCTTGTGCACACTCGAAATGGTCGGCGGTGCCATGCTGGACGGCATCGCCCCGGCCACGTTGCAGCCCGATGCCCTGGCGCGCACCCTGGCCGCCATCGACGGCGCTGCACATCGCCCTGTCCCTGGCCGGCGGTCATCGACACGCCCGGCGTCCTGGCCGGAAGGCGCCTTCTGGCCCGATGCGCTCGATGCCTGCCAGGTCTCCCCCTGGCGCTGGCTGGGCCCCGGCATGCGCTGGAGCCGCGTGACCCTGCCGGACGATGCCCAGGCCAACGTGCTGCTCCTGCGCATCGGTGCGGGCAAGCGTTTGCCGCAGCATACGCACAGCGAGGTGGAATGGACCCAGGTGCTGCATGGCGCCTTCCACGATGGGCGTGCGCGGTTCGGGCCGGGAGATTTCGACGGCGCCGATGGGCAGGTGCACCATCAGCCGGTGGTGGAGCCGGGCGGCGAATGCATCTGCCTGGCAGGTATCGAGGGCCGGGTGGTTTTCGATGGCGCCATCGCGCGATGGGTCGGCGCGCTCGCCGGCATGTGAGCCGGATGCACGCCCTTGTCGAAGGGCGCGTGGCGACAACCAATCAGCGCAGCGGACCGCCCCAGCGCAGGGTGGCCAGGCACGCTGCCGTGGCGGCTGCGCCCGTGACGAACGCGCCCCAGCACATGTCGGCGATCGTCACGCTCCACGGCCAGTCTTTCAGGGTGGCCTGGTTGGTCAGGTCGTAGGTGGCATAGGCGATCAGCCCCAGCAGGGCGCCCATGCCCAGGGCCGATGCCCAGCTGCGCTGCTCCACCGCAGGCAACACCGCCATCACGACCACGCCGGCGACGTAGATCAGGTAGAACAACGCCGCAGGCGCCACCGAAAACTTGTCCTGCATGAGGTGCCCGATGGCGGGGCGGTAAAGGCGGTCGGCCATGGTGGAGAGCCATACGGCGTCGAGCGCCAGGAAGACCAGGGCCGTGGAGGCATAGGCGACGGCAAGGGGGCGGATCATCATGGGTGTTCTCCTGGGGGTCGGTTACTTCAATCGGTAGCTGAGTCGGCGGCCGCTGCCCACGGTGGAATCGAGGCCGATCCACGCGCCATCGGCGGCATACCAGAGGTCGATCGGGTGCGGCAGCCCGGTGATGCGCCAGCGCACTGCCGCCACGGTTTCGCCCCGCACGTCGAGGGTGCCTTCGCCCTGCCGCACCACTTGCACGGCATCGATCTTGCCGGTCTGGGCATTGAGCAACTGCGTTTGGCTGCGGATGGCGGGGTTCCAGTACGCAAAGCTCAAGGTGCACGCGGGCATGCCTTCGGCGGGCGGAGTGGCGCTGCCCGGTGCGGGAAAGCGCAGGTCCACTTTGTTGACCTTGCCGTCGTCCTGCGTCTCCGCGGTGATGGCTTCAAGGCATCCATCGCGCCAGAGTTCACGGGCATCGTGCCGGTAGCGATAGACCACCAGGCCGAGCAGCTTGACGGCAAAGCGGGCTTCGCTGGTCAGCACGCGTTCCTGGGCCGCAGGCGCCGACAGGCGAAAGCGGTGTTCACCGATCGGCGTGCCATCCAGGGCCACCTGGAAATTCCACTCGTTGGCCGGCGGCATTGCCGCGGCCGCAGGCATGGCCGTGGCGGTCCACAGCAAGGCGGCGGCAACGCACCAGGCGGTTTGCCGGCCGCAGGATGCAAGGCGGCCGGTCATCGGGGGCCTCCGGTGCGCGGTGGTCCCGGAATGAAGGCATTGGTGCGCAGCATGTACTCGCGGTAGGCCGGGCGCCGCTCGGCGATGTCTTTTTCCAGCAGCGCCACGCCCGACACGCGCAGCAGCAGGACCGTCATGAGCGCGGGTGACACGATGGTCCACACGCCCGCCCAGCCCGTGCCTGCGAGTGCCAAGAGCCAGAGGCCCCACCAGACGCAGGCTTCACCGAAATAGTTGGGGTGGCGCGTGAACCGCCACAGTCCCCGGTCCATGACCTGCCCCGCATGGGCGGGATCGGATTTGAAGCGCGCCATCTGCGCATCGCCCACCGCTTCGAACACAATGCCGAATCCGGCCAGGGTGATGCCGATCGCATCGATCGTGCCCAGTGGGCGGGGCGATGCCGCCAGGCCTGACAGCAAGGGCGCCGAGACGATCCAGGCCAGCACGCCCTGCAGGCCGAACACGAGGTACAGGCTCTTGAAGGCGAAGTTCGGGCGGTAGCGTTCGCGCATCGCGCGGTAGCGGTGGTCTTCGCCGTGCCCCCAATTGCGTGCGGTGATGTAGGCGCACAGCCGCAGTCCCCAGATCCCCGACAGCAGCAGCAACGCAACGCCTCGGGCCCCGAGGCTCGGGGCCAAGGCCCCGTACACGGCGCCGCAGCCGGCGATGAGCACGGGCCACGCGCGGTCGGCCAGGCTGGCGTCCCTGCGGGCCAGGCTCACCAGCCATGTGGCAACGGAAGCGGACAGGGCCCAGGCGAGGCCGTACAGGGCCCAGGTGACGGTAGCCGATGCATTCATGCCGTTCCGATCAGTCGCGCCGGTGGAAAAAGTAGTGGCTCACCCACCACTGCTGCCCGCCGTCAAAGCCGAAGAGCTCTTCCACCGACAGGAAAAACAGGCGCCACCGGCTCCACCACGCCGGGGCGTCCTCTCCGTAGGTGCGGCGGAACAGTGGCATGAGCGCGTCGTGTTGCAGATCCATGTTGTCCAGCCAGGCGCGCGCCGTGCGTTCGTAATGCGTGCCGTCCCAGCGCCAGCGCCGCCGCAACTGCAGATCGTCCTGGCAGTGCAGGGCCAGATCGTCGCTGGGCATCATGCCACCGGAGAAGAAATGCTTGCTCATCCAGTCGCTCGCGTCGCGTTCCTCAAACGGGTAGGGCGCCTCACGGTGGGCGAACACGTGCATGAAGAACCGGCCACCGGGTGCGAGCCAGCGCGATACGTTGGCGAAGGCCTGCGGCCAGTTGCGAAGGTGCTCGAACATCTCCACCGAAACGATGCGGTCGAAGCGGGCCGCAATGTCGAAGCGGTTGAAATCGCAGGTGATCACCTGTACGTTGGACAGACCGCGCTTGGCCGCTTCCGCATTGATGTAGGCGCGCTGCGAGTGCGAATTGGAGACGGCAGTGATGCGGCTGGCAGGGTAGCGCTGCGCCATCCACAGCGTGAGGGACCCCCAGCCGCAGCCCAGCTCCAGAATGCGCTGCCCGTCGGCCAGCCCAGCGTGCTCGCACGTTCGCAGGAGCGCGGCTTCTTCTGCCTGCGCCAGGGTGGCGGCTCCGTCGCCCCAGTAGCCGCTGCTGTACTTGCGATGCGGGCCGAGCACCGCGCCGAAGAATTCGGCTGGCACCTCGTAGTGCTGCTCGTTGGCCTTGTCGGGCAGCGGTGCCAGCTCGGCCTTGCGCATGGCATCCACGAAGGCCTGCGTCTGCTCTGCCGTGGCTGCGGCATCGCCGCTGCGCATTTCCTGAAGGCGTTCTTTCAGAAGCCGGCGAATGCCGTACCGCACCATCTGGTCGGGCACGATGCCTTGCTCGGCCCATCGAATGGCATTGGCGGTGCTTTTCGGCATGTGCGGCTCCTGGAATGCCGCGTCGGAATGTGCGGCCTGCTTCCTGTACGCAGGCCTGTGGCCGTTGGATTGCTGGCGTCGCGAAATTTCACTGCATCGCGCGCCCGGGTGCATGCGGTCAGGTCCGGGTGCCGGTGGCGCCGTCCAGCACCATGCGCACGCTGCGTGCCAGGTCCGCCAACCGATAGGGTTTTTTCAGGATCTCGAACTCCGTCGGCGCCACGTTGGCCAGGCTGCCCATGTCGCGGTCGAACCCCGTGGTGAGCAGGATGTGGATGCCCGCCACGGTCTTGCGCATCTCCCGCGCGAGTTCGTAGCCGTTCAATCCCCCGGGCATCACCACGTCGGTGAAGAGCAGATCCGGCAGCGCGTCCTGCGGCAACGCCCGCACCAGTTTCAGCGCGGCGTGGGCGCTGTGCGCCACGTGCACGGTGTAGCCCAGCCCCTCCAGCATGGCCTGGGCCAGTTCGGCCACCTCGACCCGGTCGTCCACCACGAGGATGGTTTCACTGCCTCCCCGGTTTTTCGGGGTCAGCGATTCGGCCAAGTCGGGATGGGGGCGGCCGTGCACGGCAGGGAAATACATGCGCACCGTGGTGCCCAGGCCCACTTCCGAATAGATGGTGACGGCGCCGCCCGACTGCTTGGCAAAGCCATACACCATCGACAGGCCCAGGCCCGTGCCCTTGCCTTCTTCCTTGGTGGTGAAGAAGGGGTCCATCACGCGCGATACCACTTCGGGCGGGATGCCGGCGCCGGTGTCCGTCACGGAGATGGTGGCGTAGTGACCGGACTGCAGTCCGGAGAAGGTGTCGCCATCCTGCGCATCCAGGTGGATGCCCTGGGTCTCCACGCGGATGCGGCCTCCGTTGGGCATGGCATCACGGGAGTTCAGCAACAGATTGAGCACAGCCACTTCGAGCTGCGTCGTGTCCAGCTCGCAGTTCGGCAGGTCTTCGCCGAGCACGTATTCCATCTCGATGGCTTCGCCCAGCGTGCGTTCGGCCAGCGTGGCCATGCCCCGGACGAGGCTGTTGAGATTGACCACCCGACCTTTGAGCTTTTGCTTGCGCGAGAAGGCCAGCAGCTGCTGGGTCAGCGTGGATGCCTTGGATACCGCACTGCGAATGCTGTCGATGGAGCGGTCGATGTCCTGCGGCCCCAGGCGGTTGTTGCGATTCTTGACCCGCATGACGTCCAGGTGCCCGGACATCACCTGGAGCAGGTTGTTGAAGTCGTGGGAGATGCCGCCGGTGAGCTGGCCCAGGGCCTCCATCTTCTGCGCCTGCGAGAGGGCTTCCTCCGCATCGCGCCGCCGGCTCACGTCCAGTTGCGAGGCGAAGAAATAGACCAGCTCGCGCCGGCTGTTGTAGACCGGTGAGATGAAGAGGGCATTCCAGAACGAGGAGCCGTCCTTGCGGTAGTTGAGCAGCTCCAGCGAAATTTCGCGCCGTTGCTCGATGGCTTCGCGGATGGCGGCAATGGTGTTGCGGTCGGTCGCCGGGCCCTGCAGGAATCGGCAGTTGTGCCCCATGATCTCCTGGACGGAGTAGCCCGTCATCGCCACGAAAGCCCGATTGCAGAACACGATGGGGTTGTCGGGCTGGCGGGGGTCGGTCACCAGCATGGGCATGCGGGTGGTTTCGATGGCCGCAAAGAAAATGTCGTCCTTGTGGTCGGACACTTCGCCGGGGGCGCCTTCGGCCACGTAGGCTTGCCACGGGCCGGGTACGGGGGGCTTTTCGCTGCTGCTCATGTTGCGGGAATGCTAATGCAATCGTCTTCGCAACGGCCGGCCAAATCTGCCCGGCCGGTGTAGGTGCACACGCCGCCATGGCCCTGATTGCCATGGCATGGCGTGCCCGGGCAGCGATCTCAAAGCCCGTACGTCAGCGCTTTCGCCTTGCCCCAGAACACCCGGTACATGAAGATGGTGTAGGCGACGATGGCCGGCAGGGTGATGCCCACGCCCACCGCCACCACCGCGAGCGATTCGGTCGCGCTCGCCGCCTGCCACACCGTGATGCGGTCGATGACGATGTAGGGATAGAGGCTGTACGCCAGCCCGAAGAACGCGAGGAGGAACACCGCGACGGTGGCGACGAACACGATCCAGCCGTAGCCCGCGTTCACGATGCGCGGGGTGTGCAGCACGTGGTGGATCGCGAACAGCGCCGCGGCGCAGGCCAGGGGAATGGGCAGCAGCACGAAGAGCTGAGGCAGCGCGAACCATTTCTCGAACACCGTGTGGCTGACCAAAGGCGTCGCCAGCGAAATGGCGCCCAAGGCCAGGGCCATGGGCCACAGCACCGCGCGGCCCCACGCCAGCGCCTTGCGCTGCAGGTCGCCCTCGGTCTTCATGAGCAGCCAGCCGGCACCCAGCATGCAGTAGGCCGCGGGCAGCGTGGCGGCAATGCCGGCGGCGAACAGCGTGGGCCACAGGCCGCCGGCGAAGCCGGTCACGTAGGCGCCCAGCATCCAGCCCTGCGCGAGCGTGGTTACCAGCGAGCCGGCGGCGAAGGTGCGGTTCCAGGCGGTCTTGTGGGCATCGCGCGCCTTCACCCGGAAGTCGAACGCCACGCCGCGCAGGATGAGGCCCAGCAGCATCACGGTGGCCGGCGCATAGAGCGCTGAAAGCACCACGCCGTGGGCCATCGGAAAGCACACCAGCAGCACGCCCACGCCCAGCACCAGCCAGGTTTCGTTGGCATCCCAGAAAGGTCCGATGCTGGAGACCATGGTGTCTTTTTCGGCATCGGTGGCGAAGGGCAGCAGCATGCCCACCCCCAGGTCGTAGCCGTCCAGCACCACGTACGCCAGCAGGGCCAGGCCCATGACCGCCATGAAGGCGAGGGGCAGAACATTGGCAAGGGTCATTTCCATGGCGGGCACCTCAAACGGCTTGCGGCGCCGGCGGGCGGACCGCCGGCGTGGGCATGGCCGCGTTTTCGGCCATGTACTTGATGACGGCGACATAGCTCACCAGCAGCGTGACATACACCGCCAGATAGGCGGCGAGCGACATCGCCACGGTGGAGGGTGGGTGCTGCGCCACCGTGTCGGCGGCACGCAGCAGGCCGTACACCAAGTAGGGCTGGCGTCCGATCTCGGTCACATACCAGCCGGCCAGCGTGGCCACCCAGCCCGAGAAGGTCATGGCCACCAGCGTGAACAGCAGGGCGCGCGGGAGCGACGCCACGGGCGAGGCCTCCTTGCGGCGGCGCCACAGCGCGAAGGCGCCCCACCATGCCACCGCCAGCATGAGCATGCCCATGCCGACCATCACCCGAAAGCTCCAGAACACGGGCGCGACGGGCGGATGCGCGCCTTGGAATTTGTCGAGGCCCTTGAGCTCGGCCTCGCTGTCATGCGCCAGGATCAGGCTGGCGGCCTTGGGGATCTGCACGGCGTAGTCGGTGCGGCCCTCTTTCTCGTTGGGCCAGCCGAACAGCGTGAGCGGCGCGCCCTTCTCGGTGTGCCAGATGCCTTCGATCGCGGCGATCTTGGCAGGCTGGTGCTGCAAGGTGTTGAGGCCATGCATGTCGCCCATCAGGATCTGCGCGGGAATGGCCACGGCCACCGCGACGAGGGCGGCGCGCAGCGCCAAGGGCGTGCCGAGCGTGGCTGTGCCGCGGATCAGCTGCCAGGCGCTCACGCCGGCCAGCAGGAAACCGGCGGTCAGCGTGGACGCCAGCAGCTTGTGGCCCAGGCGGTAGGGGAAAGAGGGGTTGAAGACGATGGCCAGCCAGTCCACCGCGTGGAACTTGCCGTCGATGATCTCGAAGCCCGCAGGGGTCTGCATCCAGGAGTTGAGGCTCAGGATCCAGAAGGCCGACAAGGTGGTGCCCCCGGCCACGAGCAGGGTGGCGATCAGGTGCACGCGGTCGCTCACGTGCTGGCGGCCGAACAGCATGATGCCCAGGAAAGTCGCCTCCAGGAAGAACGCGGTGAACACCTCGTAGCCCAGCAGTGGGCCTGCGATGTTGCCGGCCCGCTCCATGAAGCCGGGCCAGTTGGTGCCGAACTGAAAGCTCATGGTCACCCCCGACACCACGCCGAGGGCGAAGGTCAGCGCGAAGACCTTGGTCCAGAAGTAGTAGGCCTGCTCCCAGCCCTGCGCGGCCGGTGTGCCGGCGGCGGCCCGGTGGCGCAGCCGGAAGTACGCCAGGAACCAGCACAGCGCGATGTTGATGGTGGGAAACAGGATGTGAAAGCTGATGTTGGCCGCGAACTGGATCCGCGAGAGCATGAAGGTGTCCATGGCGATTTACCGGTCCTTTCCGCCCTGCTTGCCAGTGCCGCCCTTGCCGGTGAGCCGGTCCTTGAACTCCAGCACCCGCGTGACGGCGGTGCCCATGCCCATGAGCTGCATCGCGGTCTCCGGGGCGAGGCGCTGCACGTCATCGAACCAGGTCATCAGGCGGTCGATGAGGTCGTGCATGTCCTGCATGCGCTGCTGCGCATGGCGTTCGTCCTCGGACGTGGGCTCTTCCAGCAGGGCCATGCGCAGCATGGACAGCGTGGGCTCAATCTCGCGGCGCCGGCGCTCTTCAGCCAGGGTGCGGAAGATCTGCCACACGTCCTGTGGTGCTTCGAAGTACTCGCGCCGGTCCCCCGGCTGGTGGCGCAACTGGACGAGCCGCCAGGCCTGCAGTTCCTTCAGGCCCATGCTCACGTTCGAGCGAGAAAACTCCAGCGTCTCGGCGATTTCATCCGCATTGACGGGGCGGGGCGACAGGTAGAGCAGGGCGTAGATCTGCCCGACGGTGCGGTTGATGCCCCAGCGGCTGCCCATTTCGCCGAAGTGGGCCACGAATTGTCGATTCAGGGAGGGGAGCGGCTTGATCTGTGTCATGCCGCGATTGTGCCTCGGGTTTATTGAATTTTCAGGATTTACTGAAAATTCAATAAGTACATCAGGGCCGAATCATAGGCAGACAGCGCTGCAAAGCCGGGATGGGCCGTTCATCCCAGGGCGGTATCGAGCAGCATCATCACCACGAAACCCAGCATCAGTCCTCCCGTGGCGAAGGCCTCGTGCCCCTTGCGGTGGGATTCCGGAATGATCTCGTGGCTGATGACGTACAGCATGGCGCCTGCGGCCGCAGCAAGCCCCCAGGGAAGCAGGCTGGCCGACAGGCCGATCAGTGCCACGCCCATGACGGCCGCCACCGGCTCGATCAGGCCGGACACCACGCCCAGGCCTGCGGACATCCAGCGGCCGTAGCCCACGCCGCGCAGGGCCAGCGCCACCACCATGCCCTCGGGTACGTCCTGGATGGAGATGCCCGCGGCCAGCGCCTTGGCACCCACGCCGTCCGGGCCCGCGAAAGCGACCCCGATGGCCAGGCCCTCGGGCAGGTTGTGCAGGGTGATGGCGAGCACGAAGAGCCAGGCGCGCTTGATGGCGCGGGCCTGCGGGCCTTCCAGCCCTTTCACGAAATGCTCGTGCGGCACGGCGCGATCGATCAGCAGCAACAACAGGGCCCCGCCCAGTATGCCCGCGCCCACGATGCCGCCCGCTCCCCACGGCCCGGCGCCCTGGGACTTCGCCGCGGCCAAGGCGGGAATGACGAGGGAGAAAGCGCTGGCCGCGAGCATGACCCCGGCGCCGAAGCCGAGCATGGTGTCGTGCGTGCGTTGCGAGAACTTCTGCGACAGCAGCACGGGCAGCGTGCCCAGCGCCGTCGCTGCCGCGGCCATGAGCCCGCCCAGCAGGGCGCCGCGCATCTGGTCGTCCCCGCTGACCAGGCCACCCATGGCCTGTGCCGAGAGGATGGCCAGGCCCGTGGCCACGATGCCCAGCCCCAGCCATTGGCGCCAGGACAGGGTGTGATGCACGGGCACTTCGGCATGGCTTGCCGGATCATGGGAATGCAATGGCATGGCAAGGACTCCTGCAAGGATGGGCGGGGGTGCGTGGAGACCACGGCGGCATGACGCCGCGGCGGTGCCTTCGGGCGGCTACATGTACACGCTGCTCAGCCGCAGGCTGCCATTCACGCCGGCTGGGAAGAACCCGCCCTGGCTGGCCGCGTTGGGCGTGAGATAGACGATGTTGAGCACGTCGTCCGGAGAGCGGCTGTAGGCGATGCCGTTGGCGTCCAGCGGAACGATGTTCGATGCTCCGCTGGCGTCGGGCGCGATGCCCTGGTCCAGGTCCTTGGAGTTGTCCAGGGTGTCGCGCGCGTCGGAAATCTTGCCCGCCGCCGCCTGGGCATCGATGCCCTTCGAATACAGCACCGTGCGCACCAGTCCCGCGTGGTAGGCCTCTGCGGCCAGGATGCCGGCAGCGGCCTCCAGGTAGGTCTTGTTCTGGATCAGCGGCGCGGCGCCCTTGTAGGCCGTGACGCCCACGTCTTCGAAGATGAACGCGCCCAGCAGAAAGCTCAGATCGTCCTTGTAGGGATTGAAGGCTGTCCCGGCCGGGATCAGCCCCGAGGCCTGCGCTGCCTTGGAGAAGGCACCGTTCGGGTCGGTGCCGCCCACGTCGATCGACGGCATGGCGACGGCGGACGATCCCAGGGCGGCCCGCAGGAAGTTCACATGGGCCAGCTCGTCGGCGGCGATCTCCTTGGCGTAGGCCGCCACCACCGGGTCGGAGAAGGGCACCTTGGTGCCGCCGATCACGGTGCCGCGCGTGCCCGTGCCGGTGGTCTGCGCATCGGGCAGGCCGGCGCCGGTCGTGGCGTAGAGGTAGAACTGCGCCTCCAGGTACTCCAGGTTCAGCGCGAAATTGAGAATCTCCGGGTCGGTGGGCGCGTCGGCGCCGACGGCCGGGCCCGATCCGCCGCCGCACGCGGTGAGGATGGCGCCTCCCGCCATGCCGGCGGCAAAGCCCCCGGTCTTGCGAAAGAACATGCGACGCTCTTTGAGCTTGTCGGAGCGGCGTTGCAGGATTTCAAGGGGCGATGCAGGGATGTCGATCATGGTGGTTCCTGGTGGTGTGCGAAGCACGAAGGTCACATGTCGGTCCAGCGGCAGGGAGCCGTTGCCGGAGAGGCAGGAAAGCGGGGCCGGCCGATGCCCGGCACTGCATGCCATGGATCGCCTCCGCCGTGTTCCTGTGGTGGGGTACGGGGCTGGTGCTGCAACGGATTCAAGTTTCTTTGCCATGGCGGCCATGCGGTGGCACGGCATGGCGGGCGGCCCACTGGGGCTACCATCGCCCATGCGAAAAAACTTCACCCTCATTTCCCCCAACAAGCAGCGCGAGCGTGTTCTGGATGGCGTCAAGCATGAAATCCGCCAATACCTGCGCCGCGAACGCAAGCGTGAACTGCCCGCCGGATCGAACTACTGGGACTTCGATTGCCGCTTCGGCCTGACGAAGGAGTCTGCGGAAACCGTGCCGCTGGCCGACTTGATCGATCGCGTGGGCGCTGCGGCGGCGGACGGGGCGGATGCCTTCTATGTGGAGGTGCTGGCACACCCGGCCGTGAAGGCCGTGCACGAGCGGCGTGTCGCCCCGGACGACGAAGGGGGCGGCGAGGGCGCGCAGGGGTAGGCCGAAGCGGCGGAGAAGGTCCGCTGGCTGCCATTGGCAGTCATGGCAGTCAAAAGCCGCTCATGCCGGCGGATTGTTTGCCATTGTTGCTATAAATTAAGTAGCAAATATCTGAAATGAGCGCTCCCGGCCCTGGCTCTGCGGAAGGCGTCGCCCGCCTTCCGAAGGCCCGGGATCGGAGGCGATCCTCGCGCCGATGTGGCGGTTCGCAGCATTTTCTGACCGAGGCCATGCAGCAGGGCGCGTGCGTTGGCACCTTCCCCCTGTCTTCATCTTCCGCGCTCGCACGTCTTCATGGATAAGGTCAGTCACCGCGGATTCGCGGTTTCTTTCTGTCACCAATTAATAATAATTCTCATTAACATTTCATGGATGATCGATGAAATAGTTCATGAAATAACCGCTTGCTCTTTTGGCGCAGGATGGCAACGGGGCGGTAGGCGGGCGACCCGCCGGGCCAGGGGCAAGGCAGTCAGCCGCCCCGGACCATGGCGATTTATTCAGTTCACTGGGAGGTGCTGTACATGTCTTTGCATTCGTCCGGGCCATCGCTCGGAGAGGTGTTCGTGGCCAACCGGGCGCAGCTTTTGCGCGTGGCGCACAAAATCGTTCGCACGATGGATCTGGCGGACGACATCGTGCAGGACGCCTATCTGCGCATCGTCGGCGGTGCGAGCGAACGCAAGATCGACCAACCCATCGGCTACTGCTGCCAGGTGGTGCGCAATCTGGCGCTCGACCATTGCCGGCGGCAGGCCGTGGAGCGCAACTGCGTTGCCTCCGGCATGGATGTCGAAGCCCTGGAGGTGGCCGGGCCCGGGTCGCCCGACCGCCTGATGCGCGATCGGCAGCTCGTGGGCCTGATCGAAAAGGCGCTGGCGGACCTGCCCACGAGAACCCGCGTGGCATTCCAGCTGTACCGGCTCGACGGCATGACGCAGCGCGACATCGCCATCTCGTTGGGCTGCGCCCTGGGGCTGGTCAACCGGCTGATCGCCGAAGCCACCCAGGCCATTGCCGCCTTGCACCACCTGCTCACGGACGATTGAGCCGTTCGCCACGGCGCCATCGAACTCCGCACTTTCCGAAAAAGCGCTTTGCCCCGCGAGGCCTACTTGCGGTAAGGTGGCCGTCAGCCAGGGCCGGTGCATCCGCATCCGGTCGGTTGGTCCACCGATGCGCCGCGGCGCGAGCGAGTTTGAGGCATGACACAAGCCGACCCCCATTGGGCCGTGGCGTGGGATTGGGTGCAGCGCGAGTACGACCGCGAGAATTTCGACCCGGCAGCCCGCGAGGCGATGATGCACTGGCTGGCGGCCGACGAGGCGCACCGCAAGGCGTACGACAAGGCGGCGCGGCTCTGGCTGCTGGCCGGCCTGACGGCACCCATGGGCGACCTGGAGGAGAGCACCTCGGTGCAAGCCCTGCCCAAGGCGCAGGACTGATCCGCCTGCCTGGCTGCCGCCGTTGTGCGGCCATCGCCTCTCCACCGGCCAAGGACGTATCCATGCCAACCAGCGGCCTCGACCGCGACGACGGGACTTTCCCCGATGCGTGAACCGAATCGGTTCGTGGGCAAGCGCAACGATGCCGCGCTGATCGCCGGCTTGCGGGAGCCAGCCGGTACACCGGAGGGGGCCTGGAAAAGCGCCGGGCTGTTGCGCCCCACGCTGGATGCGCTCGCGGTGGCTTACCGGGTGGGTCAGAGCTTTCGCCACACCGATCCGGCGAGCATGCAGGCTGGGTCGGCAGAGTCGAGCGCGGCGTGCACACGCGGCGGGTTCGACGGCGGACACATCTTTCCGCGACCAAAGGAAAGCCCTTTTCTGGCGTCGTTCGTGTGCTGCCTGGCGCAGACCACCGCAGGAGGTGCGCATGCCGCTGCAGCGCTTGCCTGAGCCGTTGCCGGCGGGCATCCAGGGCTACCGCCTCGACTTCGATCTGGAAAGCGGGGGCGCCTTGCCCCTGGACGTTCTGAGCCCGGCAGAGCGGGTGCGCGCCGGCCGGTTCCTGCGGGCGGCGGATCGCCTGCGTTTCGCGGAAACCCGCGCGGCCACCCGGCGCTTGCTGGCCGACCGCCTGGGCTGCGGGCCCGCCGAGGTGCCGCTGGCGCAGGATGCCCATGGCAAGCCGTTCGTCGACCGGGGTGGCGAAGTGCCGATGTTCAACGTGTCGCATTCGGGGGGGCATGCCCTGATCGCCGTGGCGGACCCGGGCGCCGTCAGCGCCGTGGGCATCGACATCGAGCGATGCCGCGCAGGCCTGGACATCGATTCCCTGGCGCAGACCGTTCTGACCGATCGGGAGCGCGTCGCGGTGGCCCGGGCGACCGATCCGCAGCGCGCCCTGTACCAGTGCTGGGTGGGCAAGGAAGCGGTGCTCAAGGCCATCGGCGTGGGCATTGCCGAACACCTGCGTTGCGTGGGCATTCATCCCGACCGGGACGGCCGGTGGTCGGTTGAAAGCACCGTGCCGCAATGGTCCGGGCTGGAGGCCATGGCGCTCGCGGCACCGCCGGGCTATGTGGCGGCGCTGGCATGGCGCAGCAAGCTGCCGGCTCCCGTTTAGAAGGCCCAGGCCGGCCGTATCCGCCCGCCGGTCGCTGCCTTCAGGGCATGAACGGGCCGGTGCCCCATGGGAAGGGAATGGACGGGCAGCGCAGGCGGCCGGCACTGGTGCCTGTCTCGCCGTGGAGGGGCCCCGGTGCTGATGCCCGACGGATGGACGGGCACCTGCTGAGCGTCATCTCCCGCGGCAGCCGCGACGTCCACCGGGGCCGCCGCGTGGTGGCCAGACAGGCAGGTGGTGTGGCGTGCCCCAGGCGGGGCGGGGTGGGGTGGAGGGGCGGCGGGTCCGGCGAATCGATGGAGGTTTGCTCCTGATTTTGTAGCAACATGCCCTAGTGATATATGCGGCGGAGGCCGATTTGGTTTAAACCCTTCGCAGGCCACCCCCGCCCGCATACACTGATCCCCTCCGGTCTCCGGGACCCTTCAGGGAATCGCCATGCGCCCTTCCACGCTCCGTGTTCTGTCTTCCCTGTCGGCGGTGCTGGGGCTGGCGGTTCCGACGTTCGCGCGTGCGCAACCGCCCGCCGCCACGGTCTGGACCAATTCGATCGGCATGCCCTTCGTGCGCATTCCGGCTGGCCGCTTTCGCATGGGCAGCGACGAATCCCCCGAGGCGCTGGCAGCGTCCTACCCGCTCATGGAGCGTCAGCGCTTCACCCTGCTGGCGGACGAGGCGCCCGTGCACACCGTGCGCATCCGCCGCGCGTTCTACCTGGGCCAGACCGAGGTGACCGTGGGCCAGTTCCGCCGCTTCATCGAGGCATCGGGCTACCGCGCCGAATCCGAGGCCGACGGCACGGGCGGCTATGGCTACAACCCCGGCTACGACCCGGCCAGCACCGTGCGCGGCGACGCCTTCGAGGGGCGCGACCGGCGCTACTCCTGGCGCAACCCGGGCTTTGCGCAGGGCGATGACCATCCCGTGGTCAACATCACCTGGCACGACGCGCACGCGCTGGCGGCATGGCTCAGCAGCACCGAAGGCCACCGCTACCGCCTGCCGACCGAAGCCGAGTGGGAATACGCCTGCCGCGCCGGCACGCGCACCCGCTATCCGCACGGCGACGATCCTGAAGGCCTGGTGCGCCACGCCAACACGTTCGACCAGGACGCCGTGCCCTACTGGCCCCGCTGGCAGGCCCAGGCGCTCCAAGGCCACGACGGCCATGCCTTCACCGCGCCGGTGGCCAGCTACCCCGCCAACGCCTTCGGCCTGCACGACATGGTGGGCAATGCGTGGGAATGGGTTTCAGACTGGCACGGCGACACTGCCTATGCCGAGTCGGCGCGCGACGATCCGCAGGGCCCTGCGCAGGGCGACGTGCGCGTGCGCCGCGGCGGCTCCTGGCACACCTGGCCGCTGTATGCGCGCTGTTCGTACCGCAACTGGAACAGCCCGGACACGCGCTACACGCTGGTGGGTGTGCGGCTGCTGCGGGAGATCGACAGTGCGGCGGCGTTGCGAAAAAAGGCCGAGCCGCCCACTGCGCGCTGAGGGCCATGGCGGCCCCCCGGCCGTGCGCCGCTTGAATGGCGGTTCATCCGCAGCACGGCGACTGTCGGGCAGCGTGGCTTCACGCTGCCATGCCTTCAGTCCGCGGGTGCGGGCTCCTGCACGGATTGAAGAATCGCCAGCAGCGGATCGTTCGGATCGGGCCGATGGGTTTCCGGCCGCGCCGGGTCCCAATCCGGGTTGTTGCGGTTGAGCCATGCGCCGACCACGATGTCGCGCGCCAGCGCCCTGCGCTCCTCGGCCAAGGCTTCCAGGGCCTCCTGCGTGGGAGGAGACTCCGACGACGCATCGGGAGCGGGCTCGGATTCATACAGCTGCTGTTCCACGTTGGCCACGGCTTGCTCGAAATCGCGCAGCACATAGTGCGCCAACAGGGCCCGTTCGTCGAACGGGGGCGGTGGTGTGTCGCCAGCGGTTTCAAGGGGCGATGCGTCAGAGGTCACAGGGGTTTCAGCGAGGTATTCGGTGGTCATGGCAGGTCTTGCGAGATGAGGTGGCCGAGGCGGCGATCAGGTTCGTTGTGAGCAATCGACCGGCATCACCAGCTGGACTGGTATCGCTGGTATTGGTTTGACATGCGGTAAGGGTCGAAATGCGCCATGTCGTGCTTGAACACCGATGCCGCATGCGCGAGTGACTGGTAGGTGTGCGCCGCCGCATGGAACGGATAGGCCGCCTGGTTGAGCGCGGTTTGCACCCTGTGCTCGGCCCGATAGACGGCCGACTGCACCGCTTGGTCGATGCGATGCCCCATGTTCTGGATCTTGTGTTCCGCCCGGTGCAGCGCGTTGTCCATGCGGTGCAGGCCGGAGTGGACCGCGTATTCCGCACGGTTCACGGCCGACTGGATGGCCTGATCCGCCCGGTACATGGCGTGGTCCACCCGGTGGGCCGCGGATTGCACGGCGTGGTCCACGCGGTACGCCGCCGACTGGACCGCGTGGTCCACCCTCTGGGCGGCGGAGTGCGCGACCTGTCCCACCTTGTGCCGCGCCGCATTCACGCCATGGGCCACGGCCGCGCCTGCGAGCAGCGCGCCGCCCACGCCCACCATGGCCACCTGGGTCGCCTGGTGCAGGGCTGCGTTGCCATACCGCTTGGCCTGATGGGCCAGCCGGCGCGGATCGAACCGTTCCATCGTCGATGCCAGGGAGGACGCCGCCTGGCGCGCTCCTTGCGACATGCCATGGGCCGTTTCCCCGAAAAACGCACGGGCATGGCCTGCCGCCTGGGAATAGGCTGCCTGCGCGCGTTGCCGATGGTCGGCCTGTGCCAGGCGATGTTCCCCCGCCAGTTGCGGATAGCTGAAGCCCGGACGAGACGCGGCATGGGACTCGGCGCGGAATGCCGAATAGCCGTTCTTGAGCTTCTGCACGTCGTTCTGCATGCCCTGCGATGCCTGGTGCACGGCCCCGTGGGCGTGCATCGCTGCGTTGGAAAACGCCTGCATCATCGGCGAGCGGCCGCGTGGGGCCATGCCACCGCTCTGCGCCGGGTTCTCGCGGCCCTGTAGCCCGTTGAAACCGCTCGAGGACTTGCTTTTGCCGCTCGGCGTGCCGGGTGTGGCGGAAGGTGCCGGTTCGGCCGAAGCGCCTGCTGAACCCATGGCGGTCCGCAGCTTGTTGAAGCTGAATATCGATGTCATTTACCGTATCCCATGCAAAAAGAGGGGGCGACTGCAACCGGACGGCCGGCTTCGTGTCGTGGCTGAAGGGGATGGTGCCGCCTGGCTGGCCGCGTTGCCTGGCGAGGGCCGAACCGATCGGCGTGCAAGCGAAGGCCGTTCAGGTCCCGCGGACTTTTTGCGGCCGCGCCCCGCCACCCGCGGGAACACCGTTTGCCAGGGCATCGGCATGTCCACGCAAGATGACGAAGACCCCATCCAGCGTGCGCGCCGGCTTCGATCGGCCGCGGTGGCGCTGCGGCAATCCCTGCACCAGGCGGCCGAGCGCCTGCATCTCGCGCGCACGGCCCTGGCCGAGCAACGCCGCAGCCTGGATCCCGGCCGGACGGCCTACGCAGGCCGTCCGGCTCCCTGCCGAACCATCCCCCCCGAAGAGTCCGCAGACAGGGACTTCAGGGCGCCGTCCTGAGGGATCGCTCCGCGGCCTGGGCTGCCTGTTCGATGAGCGAGGCCACCGCGTGTGGTTGGCTCATCCATGACAGGTGGCTGGATTTCAAGGTGACGGTCGTGGCGCCGATGTGCTGCGCCAGTGCGTGTTGCACCCCGGGCGGCAGTGCCTTGTCGTTTTCTGTCACCAGATACCAGCTGGGCCGGGTTCGCCAGGGAGCCGCCGTGACCTTGTCGGAAAACGCGCGCACCGCGATCGGCTGTTGCGTGGCAGCAAGCCGCCGCGCCTGCGGCTCGGAAACATCGCCGGCCATCATGCGCCGGTAGGCCACGGGGTCGTCGAGCCAGACCAGCCCATCCTTGTCCGGTGCCATGCCCTGTATGGGCGCACCCAGGCGGCTCAGCATGCCGGCAGCGGATTCGCCGATGTCGGGCACCAGGGCGGACAGGTACACCAGACCTTTCACATGGGCCGCCTGGCCCACCTCGGTCACCACCACCCCGCCCCACGAATGGCCGACCAGAATCACGTCCTCGTTCTGTCGCTCCAGCACACGCCGCGTGGCGGCAGCATCGTCCGCCAACGAGGTCAACGGGTTCTGCACTGCCGTCACGTGGTAGCCCTGGCGCAGCAGGATGTCGATCACCGGCGACCAGCTGGACCCGTCGGCAAACGCACCGTGCACCAGCACGATGTGGCGTACAGCGGATGGGACTTGGTCTGCAACGGAAAACGGTGCCGCAAAACTTGCAGTAAAGGCCAGGGCCCAGGCATGCCAGCGCCAGGCGCGGAGGGTCTCGAACATGGAAATGCTCCTTTCAAGCGGCAGGAGGTCCAGGGTCAGGGAATGGATTTCGCGCCGGGTGCCCATTCCGCGGGACACGCTTGCGCACGCAACGCCGCCGTGAAGCCCTGCGCGCTGTGATCGACCAGCCGGTGCACAACGAACGGGTCTGCCGCCAGCAGACCGTCCAGCTCCTCGCGGCTGGCGCAGCGTGCCAGCACGAAGCCGCCAGTGCGGTCTTCCAGGGGGCCGGCCACCAGGATCCGG
The DNA here is from genome assembly GCF_030158975.1 of Acidovorax sp. SUPP2539. Classification (NCBI taxonomy): domain Bacteria; kingdom Pseudomonadati; phylum Pseudomonadota; class Betaproteobacteria; order Burkholderiales; family Comamonadaceae; genus Acidovorax; species Acidovorax sp. SUPP2539. Next base: position 634,768 of record NZ_BQXJ01000001.1, read on the forward strand.
CCCTCGCGCATGTGCGAGACCAGCCAGTCGCGGTGCCCATCGAGATGGACGTTGACCTCTTCGATGGGTCGCACATAGGTCAAAGTGACAAGGTAGAGCATGTAATTTCCTGGGGAGTGTGAGAAGGGGAGCTTCAAAACGTGTGGGTGGCTTCAGAGCGGCGCGGCGGGGCGCACGGCCTGGGCCACTGCCGCGTGGGCGGCGTCCATCGACGCGTTGCGTGCATCCGAGCCCCGCGACAGGTTCTCGGCCCGAACGAATCGCACATCGGTGATGCCCATGAAGCCCAGCACGGCCTTCAGGTAGTCCTCCTGGAAGTCCATCGCTGTCGCCGGGCCGGCGGAATACGTGCCTCCGCGTGTGGAGGCCACCAGCACGCGCTTGCCCGTGGTCAGGCCCACGGGGCCTTTGTCGGTGTAGCGGAAGGTCCGCAGGGGTTGCACCACCCGGTCGATCCACGCCTTCAGTTGGCTCGCCACCGAAAAGTTGTACATCGGTGCGCCCACCACCAGGACCTCGCTGGCCAGCAGCTCTGCGACCAGCACCTCGGAGCGCGCATGCTCGGCGGCCACGTCTGCGCTGGGCGAGGGGCCGCCGAGGGGGCGGAATCCTGTGGCGATGGGGCCATCCAGGTGAGCAATTGGATCGGCCACGAGGTCGCGATAGACCACGTGGGCGCCTGGGTGCTCTCGCTGGAGTTCCGCCACGATAGAACGGGTCAGGGCCCGCGATGCGGAGGCGTCCGCCAGGATGCTGGAGTCGATGTGAAGGATCTGCATGGTGGTTTTTCCGTAGGCAAGTGAAGGATGGAAACGCGCCCTCGGGAGCGTGAGGGTCAGGGCTGAAGCATCCGAAAATCGGCGCACCATGTCCAAGACGGAATGTGCGAGAGTTAAGACCTGAAAGGACTCAACCATGCTCGACCTGCGCCAGCTTCGGTATTTCATTGCGGTGGCTGAAACCGAAAACATCGCTCGCGCTGCGGAGCGGTTGCACATCTCCCAGTCGCCACTGAGCCGGCAGATCAAGCAACTGGAAGACCAACTGGGGGTTCAGCTCTTCGAGCGCAGCAAGCAGCGGGTGCATCTCACGCAGGAAGGCCACGATCTTCTCGGCGAGGCCCGGGCGCTGATGGCCAATGCCCTGCGGGTGGAGGCCTTCGGTCGCCGCCTCGGATCGGGTGAAGTGGGGCGCCTGGCCATCGGGTATGTCGAAGGCGCATTGCATGCCAATGTGCTCGGTCCGGCGTTGCGGCGGCTGCGCCGGGCCAGTCCTTCGGTGGCGCTGTCATTACAAGGCCTCGGCACCACGGTGCAATTCGAACGGCTGCGGCAGCGCACGCTGGACCTGGGCTTTGCCTACCGCGCGCCGGACGAGGCCGCGGGCCTGCGCAGTGCCCTGGTGGTGGACGAGCCCTTGTTGATCGCCATGCACAAGGACGATCCCCTGCGCAAGGCCAAGGCGATCCAGCCCGCGCAACTCGACCAGCGGCCGTGGATTTCGGTCGTGCGCCAACCGGTGGACACCATTCGTCCCGCGTTGCTGGCCGCCTGCCAGCGCGCCGGCTTCACGCCGGATATCGTTTACGAAACCTCAGACCCTCTCTCGTCGCTGCACCTCGTCAGCGCGGGCCTGGGGCTGGCGGTGGTGCAAGCCAGTCTGGGGGCGGCGAATGCGTCCCCCGAAATCGTGTTCCGCGAATTGCCGTGGCTGGACTTGCGGGTCCGTGTGCACCTCGTGTGGCGTGCGCAAGAGCAGCGGCCGCTGGTGGCCCGGTTCCGTGGCGCCGTGCTCAAGCAGCGCGCCTTGGAATGACGGCTCAGCCACCGGCGGCCTGACACCGCTGCGCTGCACGGCAAAGCGCAGTTGCCAGCGCGCCTTTCCGCACGCGCGTCCATTGATTGCGAAAGGATGCGCGGCTGTGCGCACGCTCCCCCGGCGTGGCGTCTGACGCGGCGCGGCGCAGGCCCTCCATAGAGTGACCGCTCATCCATTCACCGTTTCCGAAGGAATGCCCCATGAGCGACGAAAAGCACGGCGAACCCAATCCCATCGTCAACGCACTGTCCAATACCATCGCCGCGATCCGTGCGGACGATGACCAGCTCGAACTGGCCAAGGCCCACGAGGCCCTGCACCCCAAGGCCATCGAGAAACTCAGCGTGCAGGAAGCCCGCAGCCAGCCCACCGTGGCGGATGCGGTGAAGCACCTGCTGATGCAGCAAGGCCGCGCCACCGACCCCACCGCCCTGGTGCCCGGCGTGCGCGCCACGCCGCTGTCCATCGACACCGACAGCGGCCCCCTGCCTGCCACCGTGTACACACCGGAAGACGCCACCGGCCAGGGCGCCGAATTGCCCGTGGTGCTGTTCTTCCACGGCGGTGGCTGGGTCATCGCCGACAAGGAGGTCTATGACGGAGGTGCCCGGGGCCTGGCCAAGCAGGCCCACGCCATCGTGGTGTCGGTGGACTACCGCCAGGCACCGGAGCACAAGTTCCCCGCCGCCTGGGACGACGCCCTGGCCAGCTACCGCTGGCTCACCCAATTTGCCTCCCGCATCGGGGGCGACGCCCGCCGCCTGGCGCTGGCCGGAGAGAGCGCCGGCGGCAATCTGGCCGTGGCCACGGCCATTGCGGCGAGGGACGCCGGCCTGCCGCTGCCCCGGCACGTGCTGAGCGTGTACCCCGTGGCGCAGACCAGCCTCAACACCGAGTCTTACCTCGAAAACGCCATCGCGAAGCCGTTGAACCGCGCGATGGTGAAGTGGTTCGTCGACCACCTGGTGCGCACGGAGGACGACCTGGCCGACCCCCGCCTGTCCCTCATCGACGCCGACCTGCGCGGATTGCCGCCCGTGACCATCATCAATGCCCGCCTGGACCCGCTGCGCAGCGACGGAGCGAAACTGGAAGACGCCCTGCAAAAGGCTGGCACCCCGGTGCAGCGCCGGGAATACGAAGGCGTGGCGCACGAGTTCTTCGGTGCCGCCGCGGTGCTGGAGAAGGCGCGGCTGGCGCAGGCCTACGCGGGGGATCGCCTGCGGGAGTCGCTTGCCGTTTGAGTGCCACGCGTGAACACGCCCGCGTCGTTCATGAGCGGGCGTGGGAGCGCTTCGGACAGGTGGCCCGGGGGAACCTGATGCGTCGCTCACCGCCTGCACGCCGAAACCGTCCTTCGCCGCATCGGTGGCCGGGCAGATGGGGTCTTGCGGGTCGCGGTGGTCAATGCCCATTCCCCAACGAGAAACAGGCGGGTCGCAGGGGAGGCTCCGCAGAAGCCCTCACCCCGGTGTGATCGAGGAGGGCGGATGCGCCATGGTGCCCGCACGGCCCGACCGGCAGCGGGGTCATTTCCAGCGCGCCCGGGCCGGCCAGCCTTGGATGCCTGACCCGGCATGAACAAAAGCAATCTCCGATCGTCTCGTTAGACAAGCGTTGGCCTTGCCGACTCCATCACTGTTTAACTGCATAAGGACGATCTCATGTCTACAAGCTGCTTCGACCGCGAAGACGAAACCTTCATCGTGCTGGTCAACCATGAAGAGCAATATTCCATCTGGCCCCATTGGAAAGCCGTCCCGGGCGGCTGGACCGCGGTGGAGGGTGTCAAGGGCGACAAAAAGACGGTGCTTGAGTATGTAGACCGGACCTGGACTGACATGCGTCCCAAGTCCTTGCGGGTATGGATGCAAGAGCAGGAGCGTGCTCGCTCGGATGCCGGCTCCCTCCGGCTGGAGACGTCTGATTCTGCTGCCGGTTGACCGGCATGGCTGCCCCCCTGAACCTGCTGTGCCTGCCCTGCGCCGGCGCCAGTGCCACGATGTATTTGCGCTGGCGCCGGCAACTTCCGCAGTGGATGCATCTGGTTCCCGTGGAGTTGCCTGGGCGCGGAGGTCGTTTGGGCGAGCCGGCCGTCGAGGACTTCGCACAGATGGTGGCGTTGGTTTGCCGCGAGCAGCGCAGTGCCATGCAAGGACGCTTCGTCCTGTTCGGGCACAGCATGGGCGCGCTCTTGGCCTTCGGCATGGCGCGCCATCTGCGTGCCACGGGGTGCGAACTGCCACTGGCCGTGGTCGCTTCTGGCAGTTCTGCGCCTTCACGCCGCGATCCGGAGCGCTTTGCGCGCAAGGGCGACGATGAGGCATTGATCGCCGATCTGCGCAAGCAGGGCGGCACACCCGAAGACGTCTTCGCCAGTCCGGAGCTCATGCGCATCACGCTGGACGTGCTCGGGGCCGATTACCGTGTCTGCGAGAGCTTTGCCTATGCGGCCGAGCCACCGCTGCCCATGCCGCTGCATGTCTTTGCGGGGCGTGAGGATGACATCGCGGCCGAGCGCATGGACGCCTGGTCCGCCGAGACGGCAACGGGCTTCTCGCTCGACTGGTTTGATGGCGGCCATTTCTTCATCAAGCAGCATGAAGCCAGGGTGCTGTCCGCACTGCAGCAACGCTTGGCATGGTCGGTGGCAGGAGAAAGCCATGCATCTCGAGCCCATGCCTGATGCGCTGCCGGCGGGCATCGAGATCTTTCGCCTGGATCTCGATCTGCAGGCCGACGCGCAACAGGCACTGCAGCACCTGACACCCGAGGAGCGCAGCCGCGCCCGGCGCTACGTGCGGCGGGCCGACCGGGTGCGCTTCGCGCAAACCCGCAACGCTGTGCGTTGCCTGTTGGGGCAGCGGCTGGGCTGCTGTCCTTCCGAAGTACCGCTGTCCATGGGGCCCCATGGCAAGCCTTTCGTGGATGAGGCGCCGCAGTGCGCACCGGTGTTCAACGTCTCGCATTCGGGAGACCACGCATTGATTGCTCTGGCTGATCCCTGCGGCGTCATGCACCTGGGTGTGGACATTGAGCAGCAGCGCAGCGATCTCGATGCGGATGTGATGCTGGACGTCGTGTGCACGGCTCAGGAGCGCGACAGCGTGCGCCGCGCCCCCGACGTGCTCTCGGCTTTTTACCAGCGCTGGGTGGGCAAGGAGGCCGTGCTCAAGGCCATCGGCATCGGTGTGGCCGAGCACCTGTGCTCCATCGACATCAGTCCCCAAGCGGATGGGCGGCTGGCGATTGCCAGCGAAGTCCCCGAGTGGAATGGTTTTCAAGCAATGGCGCTGCCAGCGCCGCCGGGCTACGCGGCAGCTCTTGCGTGGCGTACCAAGGAATCGATATGAACGAAACCCTTCAGCGCTTCGAGCGCAAGGCACCCGCCGGATCTCTTCTTCCTCTGCTCATGACGCCGGCCCACCGAGGCCGGGACCTGCTTGCCGCGCTGCAGTCGCTGCGCCGCGACATCGACGAGGCGCTGCTGACCACGGGCGGCGTGCTGTTGCGCGGTTTTTCCGTGCCCGATGTGGAGACCTTCCAGCGCTTTGCTTCCGCCTTCGGCCATCCGTTGCTGAAATACGAATTTGCCTCCACGCCACGCAGCGCGGTCGAGGCATCCAGCGGCGCGGGCGTCTACACCTCCACCGAGTACCCGGCCCACCAGAACATCCCCCTGCACAACGAGCAGGCCTATACGCGCGAGTGGCCCATGAAGATATGGTTTCACTGCGTCACCGCGTCGCCCGAGGGCGGAGAGACGCCGATTGCCGACAGCCGCGCGGTCTACCGGCGCATTCCGGCGCATATCCGAGATTTGTTCGAGCCCGGCATTCTCTATGTGCGCAATTTCGGCGAAATGGACGTGCCCTGGCAGAAGGTCTTCAACACCGAAAGTCGCGCCGAGGTCGAGGCTTTCTGCCGCCATGCGCGCATGGACTGGGAGTGGAAGGAAGACGACGGCCTGCGAACGCGCCAGCTTTGCCAGGCCATGGAAAGCCATCCCGTGACGGGCGAGATGGTGTGGTTCAACCAGGCGCACCTGTTCCACATCTCGGCGCGCGAGCCCGAAGAGCGCGAGGTGCTGGAAGAAATCTACGGCATCGAGAACCTGCCGCGCAACACCTTCTTTGCCGACGGATCGACGATCAGCGACGACATCTTTGCCGAGGTGCGCACCGCACTCGACGCCGAGACCGTCAGCTTCCCCTGGGAGCAGGGCGACGTACTGATGCTGGACAACATGCTCGTGGCCCATGCGCGTTCGCCCTTCAAGGGACCGCGCAAGGTCATCGTCGCCATGGCCGAGCCGCGCAGCAATCTGGATCGTTTCTGAGAACCCGGGAGGCAGCTGACATGCTGAGTGGACAAAGTGCAATCGCAGCAGAGGGGCAGGCGCCGGCCAGCCTGGTCGAGCATCTGAGGGGGCTGGCGCAACAGCGGCCCGATGACATCTGGCTCACCGTGGCCGCCATGCAGGACGGCCACCTGGTCGAGCGCCACTACAGCTATGGCGACTTCGAGCGCCGCGTGCGAGCGCTGGCCGCCCATTTGCAGCACCGTTGTCCTGCGGGCGCGCGTGCCTTGGTGATGATGGACAACGACGAGCACTATGCCGCCAGCATGCTCGCCTGCTTCTACGCCGGCGTCATTGCCGTGCCGGTCCCACCGCTGGAATCGTTGCGCGCGCAGCACCTGGAACGGCTCCTGGGCATCGTCGGCGATGCTGGCGCCGCCTGCGTGATCAGCACGGCCGAAGTGATTGAAGCCCTGCCCGGGGCCGATGCGCGCTTTGCCGGCATCGCTGCCATGGCCGCCGATCGCATCGACCCCGCCGATGCCCTCGCATGGGTCCCCCATGCACCCACCGGCGCCGACATCGCCTTCCTGCAATACACCTCGGGCTCGACCTCGGCGCCCAAGGGCGTGATGGTCAGCCACGGCAACCTGATCGCCAACGAGGCTGCCATACAGCAGCGCATGGAAATAGGCGCGGGCGATCGCTTTGTCTCATGGGCGCCGCTCTACCACGACATGGGCTTGATCGGCGGCCTGCTGCAGCCCCTGTACAGCGGACTGCCGCTGGTGCTGACTTCGCCGCGCCTCTTTCTTGAGAGCCCGGTGCGCTGGCTGGAGCTGATCTCGCGCCACCGCGCCACCATCAGCGGCGGCCCCGACTTCGCCTACCGGATGTGCCTGGAGCGCATCAAGCCATCGCAGCTGGCGCAACTGGACCTGTCGAGCTGGCGACTGGCCTACACGGGCGCCGAGCCCGTGCGCGCAGACACGGTCTCGGCCTTTGCGCAGCGCTTTGCCCCGTGCGGCCTGCGGCCCGACGCGGCCTATGCCTGCTACGGCCTGGCCGAAGCCACCCTGTTCATCACTGGCGGCGCACGGGGCGCGGGCGCTGCCGTCACGGCCTTCGATACCGACGCCCTGGGCCTGGGCCGGGCGGAGCCTGCCAGCAACGCTGCCGAGGGTCCCGGGGCTTCCCAGACCTCGCTGGTGGGCTGCGGCCCTGCCGTTCCGGGCCATGCTGTGGAAATTGTCGACCCCGACAGCCTGAAGGTTCTGGAATCCGGCCGCGTGGGCGAAATCTGGGCGCGCGGCCCCAGCATCAGCCAGGGCTACTGGGGCAAGCCGCAGGAGACGCAACAGGCCTTTGTCGAACATGCCGGCCAGCGCTGGCTGCGCACGGGCGACCTGGGCTTTGTGCACGGCGGCCAGGTCCATGTGGCAGGTCGCATCAAGGACCTGATCATCGTGCGCGGCCACAACCTCTATCCGCAGGACATAGAGCGTGTGGTCGAGGCCGAGGTGGAAGCCGTGCGCAAGGGACGCGTGGCGGCCTTTTCGGTTGATGGACCTGCGGGTGAGGGCATAGGTGTGGCGGCCGAGATTTCACGCGGCTTGCAAAAACTGGTGCCACGCCAGGCCCTGGTCGATGCACTGGCCGTAGCCGTGGCCACGGCCTTTGGCGAGGCGCCGGCCGTCGTGGTCCTGCTCGAACCCGGCGCCCTGCCCAGAACATCAAGCGGCAAGCTCCAACGCCAGGCCTGCAAGAAGGGTTGGGCGCAGCGCAGCCTGGACGCCTATGCGGTCTGGGAGCACGGGGCCTTCGTGGAGGCAGTGGATTCCGCGACCAATCCGAATGGCGATGCGGACGCTTCCGGAACGGCCTCCATCGCGCCGCGCGACGAAACCGAGACTGCTCTGGCAGCGATCTGGTGCGAGACCCTGCGCTGCGCCGAGCTGCCTGAGGGTGATCCCCATTTCTTCCTGCTGGGCGGCAACTCCCTTTCGGCCGCGCAACTGGCCGCATGCGTATCGGCGCATTGGGGTGTGGACTTCGCGCCCGGCCTGCTCTTTGACCGGCCCCGCTTCTCCGAATGCGCGGCTGCATTGCGTGAGCTGCATCAGGCGACGGCCCACGCCAATCGCACCACCACGTCAGGCCCACGCCCAGGCCCCGTGGCGCGCGACCGCGGCAAGGCGCAGCCCCTCTCCCATGCCCAGCAGCGGCAGTGGTTTCTCTGGCATCTGGATCCTGCGGGCACGGCTTACCACGTGGCGGTGGAACTGCGGTTGGGCGGCCTGCTGCATGCGCAACGGCTGCACGCGGCCCTGGAGCGCCTGGTGGCGCGCCATGACGCCTTGCGCACCGTGTTCCGGCCTGCGGCCGATGGCTCTGCCGAACAGCATGTGCTTGACGCGGGCGGCCTGGAATTCAACCTGCTGGACCTGGGCGCCGATCCACAGCGCGCTGGCGACGAGGCGCTCCGCCTGCGTGCCAGGCCCTTCGACCTGGGCCTTGGCCCGCTGTTGCGCGCGCTGCTGATGCGGCTTGGGCCGCATGACCACCGCCTCGTGCTAGTCATGCACCACATCGTGTCCGACGGCGTGTCCATGCAGAACCTGCTGGACGAACTCGCGCAGCAGTATCTCCATCTGGGAGATCCTGCGGCCGCCGCCGAGCCTGCGGCCCCTGCATTGCAGTACGCCGACTACGCGGCCTGGCATGCGGCCTGGCTGGATGGCGGGGTGCGAGAGCGGCAACTGGCCTACTGGCGCCGGCAACTGGGCAGCGATCATCCTGTGCTGGCCCTGCCCAGCGACCGGCCGCGCGCCGCAGTGGCCAGCTACTCGGCCGCCCAGCATGGCTTTGCGCTGCGTGCACCGCTGGTGGATGCGCTGCGCATGCGCGCCGCGGAGTCTGGCGCCAGCCTGTTCATGGTGCTGCTTGCAGGGTTCCAGGCTGTGCTGCACCGCTACACGGGCCAGCCGGTGCTGCGGTTGGGCGTGCCCGTGGCGGGCCGCCAGCATGCGGGCACACAGGGCTTGATCGGCTTTTTCGTCAACACCTTGGTGCTGCAAGCCGAGATCGACGGCCGTACCCCGCTGGCCCAGGTGCTCGCCGCAGCCCGGCGCGCCACGCTGGAGGCCCAGGCCCACCAGGACCTGCCTTTCGATCAACTGGTGGAAGACCTGCAGCCTCAGCGCAGTCTGTCGCACCCGCCGCTGTTCCAGCTGCTGTTCAACCATGTGCATGAGGATCTGCGCGGCTTCGAGCGCATGACGGGCTGCGCGACTGAGGCGGTCGCAGTGCCTGGAGGCGCCGCGCAGTTCGAGCTCTCTCTGGAAGTCCGCGAGCGTGCGGGCGGTGCCGTGCGAATCTGCATGGACTATGCGGCCGAGCTGTTTCTTCCCGCCACCATGGAGCGCCTGGGCCAGCACTATGTGCGCATGCTGGAGGCCTTGGCCTCTGGCCCGGAGGTTGCCGTGGGCGAGGTGGATTTGCTATCGGATGCAGAACGTGCCCAGCTCGTTTCCTGGCAAACGGGACAGGGTGGCCATGCCGTGCCCGAGCTGGTACACGCTCAGTTCGAGCAGCAGGTGCGCCGCGACCCACAGGCAACGGCCCTGGTCTTCGGGGACGGCGCCTGGAGCTATGGCGAACTCAATGCGCGCGCCAACCGATTGGCCCACCACCTGATTGCGCTCGGCGTGCGCCCCGAAGTCCAGGTCGGCATCGCAATGGAGCGCTCGCTGGAGATGGTCGTCGGCCTGCTGGCCATCATGAAGGCCGGTGGTGCCTATGTGCCCATGGACCCCGAGCACCCGGCCGAGCGCCTGCGCTATATGGCCGAGGACAGCGGTATCGGCGTGCTGTTGATCCAGTCGGGCCTGATGGTGCGGCTGCCGCGTGAGCTGCAGCCGCTGTGCCTGGCCGTGGATGCTCTCGACCTGTCCACTCAGCCAGCCCATGACCCCGCGGTCGCCATGCAGGGCGAGAACCTGATCTATGTCATCTACACCTCGGGCTCCACGGGGCGGCCCAAGGGCGCGGGGAACCGCCACCGTGCGCTGTGCAACCGCCTGGCCTGGGGCCAGCGACACCACCCGCTGGATGCGCAGGACACCGTACTGCAGAAGACGCCGTTCAGCTTCGACATCTCGTTCTGGGAGTTCTTCTGGCCGCTGTCCACGGGCGCTCGCCTGGCGCTGGCAGGGCCTGGGGAGCACCGCGATCCTGCGCGCATTGCGGCCCTGGTCGCATGCCACGCCGTCAGCTGCATTCACTTCGTGCCTTCCATGCTGCAGGCCTTTCTGTCCAGCGGCCATGCCCAGGCCTGCTCGGGGCTGCGGCACATCGTCTGCAGCGGAGAGGCGCTGCCGGCCGAACTGCGTGACCGTGCGCTGGCCATGCTGCCCGGCGCCCGCCTGCTCAACCTCTACGGGCCCACTGAAGCCGCCATCGAAGTCACCTACCACGATTGCAGCAAGCCCGGCCCTCAGGCAGTGCCCATCGGGCGGCCGCTGGACCATGTGCAGGTGCACGTTGTCGACGCCGGCTTCCACCCCGTGCCGCGTGGCGTGGCCGGCGAGTTGCTGCTGGGCGGTCTGGCGCTGGCGCGGGGCTACTGGGGCCGGCCCGCGCTCACGGCCGAGCGCTTCGTGGCCAGCCCCTCGGCCGAGGCCGGCGAGCGCGCCTACCGCACGGGCGACCTGGTGCGCTGGAACGAGCAGGGCGAGATCGAGTACCTGGGCCGCCTGGACCACCAGGTCAAGATCCGCGGCTTCCGTGTCGAGCTGGGCGAGATCGAGGCCGCCCTGCTGGCCGTCGAAGGTCTGCGCGAGGCGGTGGTGGTCGCGGCGCCGACCGAAGGTGGCAGTCGGCTTGTGGCTTATCTGACCGGCGAGGGCGCTGCGCTGCAGGACCCGGGCACGCTCAAGGCGCAGCTGGTACGCAGCCTGCCCGACTACATGGTGCCGGCCCTCTTCGTGCGTCTGGACACGTTGCCGCTCAACAGCAACGGCAAGGTGGACCGCAAGGCGCTGCCGGTGCCCACGTTTGCACATGGCGACGGCACGCGGCCGTTCGAGGCGCCCGAAGGTGGCGTGGCCAAAACCATTGCAGCCATCTGGCGCGAGCTGTTGCAACTCGAACGCGTAGGCGCCAACGAAAGCTTCTTCGACCTGGGCGGGCATTCGCTGCTGCTGATCCGCGCGCACCGGCTGATCGAGGATGCGTTGGGTAGCGGTCTCTCGGTGATCGACATGTTCCAGTACCCAACCGTGGCCACGCTGGCGCGTCGCATCGAAGCGCAACGTGGCGCCGGTGTCGGATCTGTGTCTGGCGCTGCGCAGGACCTGCAGGCCGACGAACGCGCCCAGCGCCGTCGCGCGGCGTTGCTGGGCCGCCGCGGCCTGACCGAGGAGGTGAATTGATGCGTGCTCAGGATGCGGGCTACAGTGGCGTGGAAGTCGCCATCATCGGCATGGGCGGGCGGTTTCCGGGTGCGGACGGTGTGGACGCGCTCTGGCGCAATATCCGCGAAGGCCGCGAATCCGTGACCGTTTTCAGCGATGAAGCGTTGCGGGCCCATGGCGCGGACCAGGCCTTGCTGGACGACCCGGCCTGCGTGAAGGCCGGTGTGGTTTTCGAGGGCATGGACTGGTTCGATGCCGGCTTCTTTGGCTACACGCCGCGCGAGGCTGGCCAGATCGATCCCCAGCAGCGAATCTTCCTCGAAAGCGCCTGGCAAGCACTGGAGAACGCGGGCTACGACGCCGAGCGGCTGGATGTGGCGGCCGGCGTGTTCGCGGGTGCGGGCGCCAATCTCTACCTCATGCGACATCTGCTGGGGCGTGCACAGTGGAGCGGCGGCATTGCCGAACTGATCGCCTTGCTCAACGGCAATGCGGCCGATGCGCTGTGCACGCGCGTGGCCTACAAGCTCAACCTTCGCGGCCCGGCAGTGACGGTGCAGACGGCCTGCTCTACCTCGCTGGTGGCCGTGCACATGGCCTGCCAGTCGCTGCTGGGCTTCGAGTGCGACATGGCCCTGGCCGGCGGTGTCTGGCTCAACTTGCTGCAAGGCGCGGGCTACCTGCACCAGGCGGGCGCCATCCTTTCCTCGGACGGCCATTGCCGTGCCTTCGACGTGCGCGCCGATGGCACCATGCTGGGCAGCGGTTCGGGCGTGGTCGTGCTCAAGCGGCTGGACGACGCGCTGCGCGACGGAGATACCGTCCATGCCGTGATCCGTGGCAGTGCCGTGAACAACGACGGCGCACGCAAGATCGGCTACAACGCGCCCAGCGTGGACGGCCAGGCCGAGGCCATACGCGCAGCCCAGGCCATGGCCGGGGTCGATGCGGCTTCCGTGGGCTACATCGAGGCCCATGGCACGGGCACGACGCTGGGCGATCCCATCGAGATCGCAGCCCTGACCCAAGCCTTTGGCGAGACAGGGCGCGCGCCTGGCCACTGTGCCCTGGGGTCGGTCAAGACCAATGTCGGCCATCTGGACGCAGCGGCCGGCGTGACCGGCCTGATCAAGGCCGTGATGGCGCTGCGCCACCGCACGCTGCCACCCAGTCTGAACTTCGCTACACCCAATCCGCGCGTGGACTTCGCCACCAGCCCTTTCCGCGTCCAGACCAAGGCGCAGGATTGGCCTGCCGGCCCGTTGCCCCGGCGTGCAGGCGTGAGCTCCTTCGGCATGGGCGGTACCAATGCGCATGTGGTGCTGGAGGAGGCCCCCGCAACGCTGCAAGCCTCTCCACCTGGGGCAATCGAACAGGCCCCTCAATTGCTGCTGCTATCGGCTCGAACACCCCAGGCGTTGCAGGCTTCGGTCAGTCAACTGGCCCGGCATCTGGAGCAGCACCCGGGGTTGGCCCTGGCCGATGTGGCGCACACGCTGCGTGTGGGCCGCAAGCGCCATGCGTATCGACTGGCCGTGCTGGCTCAGGACGTGCCCCAGGCCATCGAGGTACTGGGCCGTCCGGCGGCCCCGGTGCATTTCAAGGGCAGCGTGCTTTCGCCGCAGCCCGGCGTGGCTTTTCTGTTCCCGGGCCAGGGTGCACAGCATGCGGGCATGGCGCGCTGCCTGCACGCGCAGGAGCCCGTGTTCCGTGACATCGTGGACCGGTGCTGTGACACGGTGATGGGACAGACCGGCATGGACCTGCGGCCCTGGCTGCTGGCGCATGCGTCCGACGAGCAGGCAGCGCGGGCGCTGGCCCGGACCGAAGCCACGCAGCCCGCGCTGTTCATCGTCGAATACGCCATGGCGCGGTTGTGGATGTCCTGGGGCCTGCAGCCCGAGGCCATGCTGGGTCACAGCATTGGCGAATACGTGGCGGCCTGCATTGCGGGGGTTTTCACGCTCGGCGATGCGCTGGATCTGGTCGTTGCGCGCGGCCGCATCCTGCAGTCCACGCCGCCTGGCGCCATGCTGGCGGTCGGCCTGCCCGAGTCTGCCTTGCAGGACTGGCTGGGTCGAGGCTGCGATCTCGCCGCCGTCAATGCGGCCGATCTGTGCGTGCTCTCGGGTCGGCCCGAAGCCATTGCGGCAGCCGAGCAGGCACTGGCAGGCACAGGCGTGCTGCTGCGCAGGTTGCAGGTGTCACACGCCTTCCATTCTTCGCTGCTCGATCCCGCGCTTGACGCCTTCGCTCAGAAGCTGGCCCGGGTTGCGTTCAGCCGGCCCGCCATTCCCTTCGTCTCCAATCTCAGCGGCCGCTGGATCGGTGATGAAGAGGCCCAGGACCCGCGCTATTGGTTGCGACACCTGCGTGGCACGGTGCGCTTCGCCCAGGGGCTGGACACGCTGCTGGAAAAAAGCGACCGCATCCTGCTGGAAGTCGGCCCCGGCCAAAGTCTCACCAGCCTGGCCCGGCGCCATCCCCAGGCCGACGCACGTCCCGTGCTGGGCTCGCAGGCCGGAGTCAATCGCGAGGAACTCCAGTCCGACCAGCCAGCGCGCTGCCTGGCCCAGCTCTGGACAGCGGGCCTGGAAGCGGCCCAGGCGCCACTCCTGCGCAGCGCGCAGGGTGCGCGTCGCGTGCCTTTGCCTGGCTATCCGTTCGAGCGTGAATCGCACTGGGTTGCCGCCGCAGGACGAGGCCAGGAGACAACGGTGTCCCCGATGTCTTCCATGGCGGAGTCCCGACGCGATCCCCTCGACTGGCTGTATGCCCCGGTCTGGCAACGCGCCTTGCCTAACTTCCAAGCCGCGGTCGTACAGGCTGGTGGCTGCTTGCTGCTGCTGGCCGAGTCCGGATCGGCGCTGGCTGAGTCCTTGGCGCAAGTCTGGTCCGTCACCCAGTCCGCCCCGCTGGTGCGCATCGAGCCCGGCCTGCGCCACGAGCGTCTGGGCGCTGGGCACCATGCGCTGCGCATGGCCGAGCGTGGCGACTGGATGAGCGCGCTGGAGCAGATTGCGGCCGAGGTCGGCCCCGTGGCACGCATCTGCCACCTTTGGAGCCTGGGCCCGTTCGATGACGCACAGGCTGCCGAGCGCTGCCTGCTGGCCCCGCTGGCCCTGGCCCAGGCGTTGGACTCCCTTCCTGCGGTGCATGCAGCCGATGGGCTGCAGATGCTGCTGGTCACGGACGGGTTGGAGGACGTGACAGGCACCGAGGCCTTGCAGCCTGCCAAGGCCATGCTTCATGGCCCCTGCCTCGTGATTCCGCAGGAACTGCCGGGCATGGCCTGCCGCATCGTGGATGTGTTGCCTGCGCAGGAGTGTGCGGCTGATGAAGCCACTGCGCTGGCGCATCGCATTCTCGCGGAGTTCAACGAGCCCGCACAGGCCTGCGTGGCCTTGCGCGGCCCACACCGCTGGGCCAAGCGCTACGAGCGAATCGCGATGCAGACCTCCTCCACGCCCGCGCCACGCCTGCGCCGTGGCGGCTGCTATGTGATCACTGGTGGCCTGGGCGGCATGGGGCTTGCGTTGGCCCGGCACCTGGCGGAGCACTGGCAGGCCAGGCTGGTGTTGCTGGGCCGCTCGCCGCTGCCTGCGCGTAGCCAGTGGCAGGCGCTGGTGCAGGATGCGCAGACGGCACCCGCGCTGCGCGCCCGGCTGCAGCAATTGCTGGACATCGAAGGCCTGAGCGCGGAGCTTTGCCTGGTGGAAGCCGATGTGGGCGAAGAATCCCAATTGCGCGCCGCGTTCGCTCAGGTGCAGTGCGCGTTCGGCGAAATCCATGGCGTCATTCACGCGGCCGGTCTGGCTGGCGAAGGCATGCTTGCAGACAAGCTGGCACCCGCCGTGATGCAGGTGCTCGCACCCAAGCTCCAGGGAACGCGGGCCTTGCTGGCGGCCCTTGACGGGCAGCCGCTGGACTTCATGCTGCTGTGCTCTTCGCTGGCCGCCGTGGCGGGTGGCCTGGGCCGCATCGACTACGCGGCTGCGAATGCCTGTTTGGATGCCCTGGCCGTCGCGCATGGCCGCGGGGCCAGCTGGCCGCTGATTTCTGTGGGCTGGGACGGGTGGCGCGGTGTGGGCATGGCTGCGGAGACGTCCATGCCCGAGGGCGTAGGCATCGGGCCGCAGCAGGGCGTGCGCCTGTTCGAGCACATCCTGGCCAGCCCGGTGCGGTCCCATGTCTGCGTATCCACTACAGACCTCGAAGCGCGCCGCCATACCGACCTCGCCGCGTTGCTGGCTGAGGCACTGCCTGTGGCCTCGGCAGGGGCGGCCGAGTCGCCATGCGTCCAGGCGCGGCCCGGTGGTTTGGCCGACTTCGTAGCACCCGAGGGCGAGTTGGAGACCGGGCTGGCCGCGCTCTGGAGCGGGTTCCTTGGCGTGGCTCCTGTGGGCGCCGAGGACAACCTGTTCGAGCTCGGCGGCGACTCCCTCATGGCCATCCAACTGCTGGCGCGCGTGCGCCAGGCCTATGGCGTCGAAATCCATCCTGCGGCCTTGCTGCGCACGCCCACGGTGCGGCGGCTGGCCGAATTCGTTGAAACCCGGTTGATCGAGGAAATCCAGTTTCTGGACGCCGAAGCCGAGCCCAGTCCGACAACCGCCTCGCCGCTCTATTCGTAAGATTGCCATGACAGCACCGCAAGATATACAGTCCCTGCGCGCCCGGCTCAGCCCCGAGCAGCGCGCCCAACTCGATGCCCGCCTGCGCGGCGGTGGTCGCGCAGCGCCACGTGGTGGTCAGGACATTCCGCGCCGGGACCCGGCCACCCCCGCGCTGCTTTCCCATGCGCAACGCAGCCTTTGGTTGACCTGGCAGCTTGCGCCCGAGAGCCCGGCCTACAACCTGGCAGGCAGTCTGGAAATGGACGGCCCCCTCGACGCGTCGGCGCTGAGCGCAGCGCTGGGTGACCTGGTGGCGCGGCATGACATCCTGCGCACGCTGATCACGATCGGTGGCGACGGTCAGGCGCTGCAGGCCGTGCAGCCGCAGGCGGGTGTGCCGCTGCAACTTCCAGTGGTCGATCTGCGCGAGCAGGCCAGGATCGAAGACGCGTTGGCAGACGCGCTGGCCGACTTCGCGCAGACGCCCTTTGCCCTTGACCGGGAGGTGCCGCTGCGCGCCTGCCTGTACCGCCTGGGCGAACAGCACCATGTGCTGGCGCTGTCCCTGCACCACATTGCGGCGGATGGGTGGTCGTTGCGAATTCTCGTGGACGAGATTTTCCAGTGCTACGCCGCCAGGCTCGGCGCCCGGCCGCATGCGCTGGCGCCGCTGCCCATACAGTTCACCGACTACGCGGCCTGGGAACGCCAGCGCCTGGACGGCGGCGAGCGCGAACGACAACTGCGCTACTGGCGCGATCGCCTGGGCAGCGCGCATGAGCCGCTGGAACTGCCCCTGAGCCATGTACGCGGCGCGGTAACGGATGCGGCCGAGGGTCGCCACCGTTTCGTCTGGCCCATTGAATTGTCCGATGCGGTGCGTGCCATGGCGCGAGCGCGTGGTGCCTCGCTGTTCATGGTGATGACGGCCTTGCTCGACCTGTTGCTGTACCGCCTGAGCGGCCAGCGCCGCATCCGCGTGGGGACGCCCATCGCCAACCGGGGCAAGGCCGAGACCCATGGGCTGATCGGTTATCTGCTCAACCTCCAAGTGGTGCAGGTCGATGTCGCGCCACAGATGGGCTTTGGCGAGCTGCTGGAGCAGGTGCGGCATGCTGTGCTCGACGCTCAGCAACATGCCGACCTGCCGTTTGACATGTTGGTCGAGGCGCTTGCGCCGGAGCGCCAGCCGGGCGTGCATCCGTTGTTTCAGGTCAAGTGCACGCAACAGGACGCGATGGAGCGCGAGCGCAGCGTCGCCGGGTTGCACGTGCGCATGCAGGCCATGACCGCAGGCCATGCGCACTTCGATCTGAGCCTGGATTTCACAGATCGGGCCGAAGGCATCGAAAGCGTTTTCATCTACGACACGGGCCTGTTTGATGCGCAGCGGATTGCGGTCTTTGCGGAAGGCCTGACCCGTTGTGCGCAGCAGGTGGTGACGGCGCCCGACAGGGCATTGGCGGCCCTTGCGCTGACTGACCCGGCCGAGGGTCTGCAGACGGTTGCCGTGTCGCAGCCCGCAAGTCCGCAGGCCATAACGGTGCTTTCCCTTTGGGATGCCGCCGTGGCCAGCCAGGGCCAGGGCTTGGCGGTGCGTGCCGAATCGCGCACTGCATCGTTCGGGCACTTGGACAAGGCGGCAAACCAGCTTGCGGCGCGGCTGCGCACGCAAGGTCTGGGTCCGGAAACCCGCGTCGGGGTGCTGGCACCGCGCTCGCCGGAAATGGTGCTGGGTATGCTGGCCGTACTCAAGGCCGGCTGCGTCCATGTGCCGCTGGACCCCGAGCTGCCGGCCGACCGGCTGGCCTATCAGCTGCGCGACAGCGGCGCCCGCCTGGTGCTGGCCCTGCAGCCTCCTGCATGGCAACCGGGGGTCCCGGTATGGCCGCTGGCGCTTTCTGAACCCGCAGAACTCGAGGCCGATGCGCTGGAGACCGCGACCCTTCACCGGGACCAGGCCGCGTACCTCATCTACACCTCGGGCTCCACGGGCCAGCCCAAGGGGGTCGTGATCACGCACGGCGCGCTGGCCAACTATGTGCAGGGTGTGCTGGCCCGGCTGGACCTGCCGGTCGATGCGTCCAGCATGGCCATGGTGTCGACAGTGGCTGCAGACCTGGGGCATACGGTGCTTTTCGGCGCGCTGTGCTCTGGGCGTCTGCTGCACCTCATCTCCCCTGAGCGCGCTTTCGATCCAGACGCCTTTGCGGACTACATGCACACGCACCAGGTCGATGTGCTCAAGATCGTGCCTAGCCATTTGCAGGCCCTGCTGAGCGCGGCCCGGCCTGAGCAGGTCCTGCCACGCCATCGCCTGGTGCTGGGCGGTGAGGCCACGGGCTGGCCTTTGTGCACACAGATCGCCGCCCTGAGCCCCTTTACCAAAGTGCTCAACCACTACGGCCCGACGGAAACCACGGTCGGGGTGCTGACCCAGGAGGCCGCTGCGGCCGCCGGTGAGGCAGGCACGGTGCCGCTGGGCAGGCCGCTGCGCAACAGCTGCGCCCATGTGCTGGACGAATGGCTGAGCCCCGTGCCGCAGGGCCTTGCCGGCGAGCTGTACCTGGGGGGGGCAGGCTTGGCACGTGGCTACGAAGGCAGGCCTGGCCAGACCTGTGAGCGCTTCGTGGCGGACCCCTGGTGCGCGGGCCAGCGCCTGTATCGCACCGGGGACCGCGTGCGGCAACTCGAGGATGGCAGCATCGAATTCCTGGGTCGGAACGACGACCAGATCAAGCTGCACGGCTACCGCGTCGAGCTCAGTGAAGTGGCCCAGGCGTTGCGAAAGCTGCCCGGTGTCGCGAGTGCCGAAGCCATTGTGCGCGAGGCCGAAAACGGGCAGCAACGCTTGCTGGCCTACGCCGTCGCGCAGGAACGGCAGGTGATCGATGTGGCCGCGCTGCGCGAGTCCCTGTCGCGCACCCTGCCGCCCTACATGCTGCCAGCGGCCATCGTGGTGTTGCCGCGCCTGCCATTGACCATGAATGGCAAGGTCGATCGCCATGCCCTGCCGGAGCCAGAGACGGCCGAGTGCGGCGGCCATGAGGCGCCGGTGGGGCCGACCGAGCAAACGCTGGCAGCGGTCTGGTCGGAGGTGCTGGGGCGCGAGCCCGTCAGCCGCAGGGACAACTTCTTCGAGATCGGCGGAGACTCCATCCTGGCCCTCAAGGTGGTGGCCAAGGCGCGAAAGCACGGGCTCAAGCTGGTGCCCAAGCAATTGTTCGAGCAGGTCAGCCTGCAGCAATTGGCCGAGATGCTGCAGGCACCTCCAGTGGCAGGACAGTCCACGGTGGCCTGTCCGGTGCAGGACCAGGACCAAGCGATCCCTGTGCTGGCCCCGGAACTGCGCAACAAGCCGCTCGTGCCGTCGCACGCCCAACTGCGCCAGTGGTTCCTCTGGCAACTGGACCCTCACAGCAGTGCATACCATATCGCAGGCGCTCTGAAGCTGGCCGGTGAGCTGGACCTGGACGCCCTGCGCACGAGCTTCGATGAACTGGTGGCGCGCCACGAATCACTGCGCACGGTGTTCAGCGCAGACGAGCAGGGTCAGGTGTGGCAGCAGGTCCAGGCGCCTGCCGAGTTGCCTGGGGCCGCGATGCCATTGATTGATTTCTCGGCCCTGCCTGAGGACCAGCGTGATGCTGCCGTGCAGCGGCAGGCGCTCGACACCATCGCCACGCCTTTCAATCTGTCCCGTGGGCCGCTATTGCGGCTGGCGCTGATCCGCGCGGCACAGCACATGCATGTGCTGGTGGTGGTCATGCACCACATCGTCTCGGACGGCTGGTCCATGCAGATCATTGTCGAAGAGTTCGCGCAGCGTTACCGAGCGCGCCTTGCGGGGCAGCGCCTGACCCTGCCGGCGCTGCGCCTGCAGTATGCGGACTACGCGGCATGGCACAAGGGATGGCTGGAAGCCGGCGAAGGGCCGCGGCAGTTGGCGTACTGGAGGGATAGGCTGGGCAACGAGCACCCTGTCATGCAATTGCCCGCCAGCAGGCCACGCCGAGCCGATGGCCGCTACCGGGCAGCTCAGCACGCCATCACGCTGTCCGCAGACCGGGTGCGAGGCCTGCAGCGCAGAGCACAGGCCCAGGGCATGAGCCTGTTTATGGTGCTGCTTGCAGGATTTCAGGCGCTGCTTCACCGCTACACGGGCTTGCAGGACATCCGTGTGGGCGTGCCCACCGCCAATCGGCACAGGGCGGAGAGCCAGGGCATCGTGGGCTTTTTCGTCAATACGCAGGTGATGCGGGGACAGCTGCATGGCCAGTTGACGCTGTCCGAATTGCTGGCGCAGGCCCGGCATGCCGTGGCCCAGGCCCAGGAGCACCAGGACCTTCCCTTCGAACAGTTGGTGGAGGCGCTGCATCCGCAGCGCAGCCTGAGCGTCAGTCCCCTGTTCCAGGTGATGTTCAACCACCAGAGAAAAGGCCACCAGGTGCTGGAGCAGCTTCCCGGGCTGCGGTTTGAGGGCTATCTGGACATCGAAAGATCGACCATCTTCGAGTTCATGCTGGACACGGTCGAGTGGGAGGATGGCCGCCTCAGCGCGCAGTTCAGCTATGCGCAGGAGCTGTTCGATGCGCCGATGGTCGAACGCCTGGCGGGCAGCTTTGACCATATCTTGGCGGCGTTGGTGGAAACGCCTGGAGCGCGGCTGTCCGAGATCGGCATCCTCGGTGCCACCGAAATCCGTAAGCTCGATGCGTGGAGCCGGGCAGGTGAGCACGGCGCCGGCCCTGCCTCTCTCGTGAAGGTGATCGAGAACCAGGTAGAGCTGCAGCCGCAGGCGGTCGCCATCGAATGCGCGGGGCAAAGCCTCAGCTACGGCGAACTGAACTTTCGTGCCAACCGATTGGCCCATCTGTTGCTGGAAAGGGGCATCGGCCCTGAGCGTCGCGTGGCCGTGGCGCTGGAGCGCGGCGTCGATTCGGTGGTGGCTTTGCTGGCCATCCTCAAGGCGGGCGCCGCCTATGTGCCGCTGGACCTGGAGTACCCGGCCGACAGAATCGCCGTCATGCTCGAAGACAGCCGGGCCGATGCCTTCATCCATCACGCGGACGTGGGGGCTGCTCTGTCGGGCGTCTTCGACGGGCTGGTCGCCATCGACCTTCGCCGCGTGGCATGGGAGCATCTGCCGGGAGGCAATCCGACCGTTGCGCTGAATGCGGACGGCCTGCTGTACATCCTGTTCACATCCGGCTCCACCGGGCGGCCCAAGGGCATTGCGATGCGGCAAGGCGTTCTCTCGCAATTGGCCGCATGGCAGATCGACCGCATTCCGGGAGCCGCGCGCACGCTGATGTTTGCCTCGCCCTGCTTCGATGTGGGCTACCAGGAGGTCGTCGTGGCCCTGTGCTCAGGCGCTACCCTGGTCCAAACGGACGCCGCCCAGAGAAGGGATTTTTCCTTGCTGTTGGCCTTGATGGACGAGCGGGCGGTGGAGCGCGTGTACCTGCCCTATGCCGTGCTCCAACTGTTGGCCGAAGCGGCGCTGCGCCTGGACAGAAACCTGCCAGCGCTTCGGCAGATCATCACGGCCGGCGAGCAACTGAAACTGACCGAGGAACTGAGGGCCTGGCTTCAGCGGATGCCCCGGTGCCGGCTGGTCAACCAATACGGCCCCACGGAAACCCACGTGGTCAGCAGTTTCGATGTGGATGCCGGCGATGGCCGGACGCTGCCTCCCATAGGATCGCCCGCCTCGACGGCCATCCTGCGCGTGTTGGATACCGCGCTGCAGCCGGTGCCGCCGGGCGTGGTCGGCGAGCTGTACCTGGGCGGTGCACTCGCCAGAGGCTATGTGGGCCGACCTGCGCTCACGGCGCAGCGCTTTGTGGCGGACCCCCTGGGCCGCCATGCTGGCCGTCTGTACCGGACGGGGGACCTGGCGCGATGGGATGAGTACGGGCAACTCGAATACCTGGGGCGGGTCGATCACCAGGTGAAGATTCGAGGTTTTCGCGTGGAGGTCGGCGAGGTGGAGGTGGCCCTGCTGGAGCTGGAGCCGGTGCGAGAGGCTGTCGTTGTGGCCCAGGAACTGGCAGGCACCAGCCGGCTCGTGGCCTATGTCGTTGGGCAGCCTGGCGCTGCGGTAGACACTGGCGCGCTGCGTGAAAGCCTGCGGCTTTCCCTGCCCGACTACATGCTGCCTTCGGCCTTTGTCGAACTGCAGGCGTTACCCCTGAATGCCAATGGCAAGGTGGACAGGGTCAGGCTGCCCGATCCCGCTGGGGGATCGTCGCGTGCCCATGAAGAGCCGTCTGGCGATACAGAGCAAGGGCTGGCGCGGATCTGGCGCGAGGTGCTGTCGGTGGAGCGCGTGGGTCGCGGCGACAACTTCTTCGAACTGGGCGGCCATTCTCTGCTTGCGGCGCAGATGGTGGCGCGCGTTCAAAGCGCCATGCAGACCGGCCTTGCCGTCAAGGACGTGTTCGAAGCCCCTGAGCTGTCCGCCATGGCCGCTCGCATTGCCACCTCAGGCGATCAGCGCGCAAAGTTGCGCGAGATGGCCTCGTTTGTCGACAGTCTGGAGAACGTTTGATGGGCCTCGATCATGTGCGGTATGTCGCGGAAAGATTCGCAGGGCTCTCGGATGAAAAGCGCCGCCTCGTCTACCAGCAACTCAAGGCGCAGGGGCTGTCTATCGGCCAATTTCCCGTCCTGCCACGCGACGCGAAGGCCTCTGGCGAATGCGCAGCCTCGGCGGCCCAGGCGCGGCAGTGGTTTCTGTGGGAGCTTGATCCCCGCAGCACGGCCTACCACCTGGCGGGTGTGATGCGGCTGCGTGGTGAATTCGATGTCGAGGCGGCAAGAGCAGCGCTCTCCTGTGTGGTGCAGCGCCATGAATCGCTGCGCACGGTGTTCAGGATGGGAGAGCAGGGCCAACTCCAGCAGCTCATCCGCGAACATGCCGAAGTCGATTTCAGCTGTTTGGACTTAAGCGAGCCTGGCCAGGCAGACACGCAGCAAGCGGAAATGCAGCGCATCTGCAGCCAGCCGTTCGACCTGGCCCGGGGACCGCTGTTGCGGGCCGTGGTGCTTCGGCTTTCGCCCCAGGAGCATCTATTCGTGGTGGTCATGCACCACATCGTTGCCGATGGCTGGTCTTTGCAGATCGTGGTGAACGAGTTCGCGCAGCATTACCGAGCCGTGGTTCTGGGCGAGGCTGTGGCCCTGGCGCCGCTGGCGGTGCAGTATGCCGACCATGCGCTGTGGCAGAAAAGCTGGCTCGACGCGGGTGAGGCAGACAGACAACTGCTGTACTGGCGGCAGCAGTTGGGCGACGAGCACCCGGTTCTTGAGCTGCCGGCAGACCAGCAACGGCGCTGCGACGGGCGATACCAGGCAGCGCGCCATGGTCTGGCCCTGTCGGCCGACCTGGTGAAACGGCTGCGCTCGCTGGCCGACCGGCATGGCGCCAGCCTGTTCATGGTGCTACTGGCGGGATTCCAGGCATTGCTGCACCGGCATACCGGCGCAGAGGACATCCGCGTGGGGGTGCCCGTCGCCAACCGGCAGCGCGTGGAGACCGAAGGACTTGTCGGCTTCTTCGTCAATACCCAGGTGCTGCGCGCCAGGCTGCACGAGTCCATGCCATTCGGGCAACTGCTGGACCAAGTCCGCCAGGCGGCGCTGGAGGCCCAGGACCATCAGGACCTGCCTTTCGAGCGGCTGGTGGAAGCCCTGCAGCCCGAGCGAAGCCTGGGTAGCAGCCCGCTGTTCCAGGTCATGTTCAACCACCTGCGCGAGGACTACCGGGCACTGCAGCAACTGCCGGGCCTGGACGCCGAGCTCTGCGACGCTGCCGACAAGGCTGCGCAGTTCGAGTGGATGCTGGAGACCACGGAACGGCCCGACGGCAGCGTGCATGCAAGGTTCAGCTATGCGCGCGAGTTGTTCGAGCCCTCGCGCATCGCCCGGCTTGCGGACCAGTGGGTTCATATGCTGTCGGTGTTCGCAGACCGGCCGGACTGCTGCGTGGGGTCCGCCGATTTGCTGCCCGCAGAGGAAACGGCCCAGTTGCACGCGTTGGCCCGGACCACGCACAAGCAAACGCAAGGTCACTCTCCCTTGCACCGTCTTGTGGAGCGGCAGGCAATCATTCAGCCTGGCGCCGTTGCGTTGCGTTGCGAGGATCAGACCCTGACCTACGGCGAGCTCAATGCGAGAGCCAACGGAGTGGCCCACCGCCTGATGGCGCTGGGGGTGGTGCCGGAGACCCGGGTGGGCATTGCCATGCAGCGCTCGGTGGAGATGGTGGTGGGGCTGCTGGCCATCCTCAAGGCCGGTGGTGCCTATGTGCCGCTGGACCCGGATTACCCTGCCGATCGCCTGGCGCACATGGTCCAGGACAGCGGCATCGGTTTGGTGCTGACGCAGGGTGCGGTGCGTGAACGCATTCCTGGCACGGCCGGGCTGCAGGTGCTGGAGATCGACACGCTGGACCTGTCGGGCGAGCAGGACACCGATCCGCAGGTGCAGGTGAGCCCGGACGGGCTGGCCTATGTGATCTACACCTCCGGCTCCACAGGCCGCCCCAAGGGCGCCCAACTGAGCCACCGCAACGTGGCGCGGCTGCTGGATGCCACCGAGGCCTGGTTCGGCTTCGGGCCCGACGACGTGTGGACGCTGTTTCACTCCTACGCCTTCGACTTCTCGGTGTGGGAGATCTTTGGGGCGCTGTGCACGGGCGGGCGCCTGGTGGTGGTGCCGTACTGGGTCAGCCGATCGCCGCAGGACTTCCTGGCGTTGCTGCGAGCCGAGCGCGTCACAGTGCTTAATCAAACGCCCTCGGCCTTTGGGCAACTGGTGCATGCGGTGGAGCAGGACGGGCATGAAGGGCAGGGCGGCGCGGGCCTGTCGCTGCGCCATGTGGTCTTCGGCGGCGAGGCACTGGAGCCCGAGAGCCTGAGGCCCTGGTTTGAGCGCTTCGGCGATCAGAGCCCCAGGCTCATCAACATGTACGGCATCACCGAGACCACGGTGCATGTGACGTACCGGCCCATTACGCAGGCGGACCTGGAGGGCGGGCGCAGCCCTGTGGGCGTGGCGATTGCGGACCTGGGCCTGTACGTGCTCGATGGCAGCCTGAACCTGCTGGCGCAGGGCGTGGCCGGGGAGTTGTACGTGGCGGGTGAAGGCCTGGCGCGGGGCTACCTGAACCGGCAAGGCCTGAGCGCGGAGCGCTTCATCGCCAATCCGTTCACGAACACCGGCGAACGCCTGTACCGCACAGGCGATCTGGTGCGCTGGACGGCACAGGGCGAACTCGAATACCTGGGCCGAGCCGATCAGCAGGTCAAGATCCGGGGCTTCCGTATCGAGCTGGGCGAGGTGCAGTCGCAGCTGCTGGCCCAGCCCGAGGTGCGAGAGGCCGTGGTGCTGGCCAGGCAAGGAGCGGGCGGGGCCAGGCTGGTGGCGTATGTTTCGCTGAACGATGCGGTCGAGGAAGGGGTGCTGAAGGAGCGGTTGGGTCAGGTGCTGCCGGACTATATGGTGCCGTCCGCCCTCGTGGTGCTCGATGCCCTGCCGCTAACGGTCAACGGCAAGGTGGACCGCAAGGCGCTGCCGGAGCCGGAGATGGCCGGGGTGCAGCAATACGAGGCACCGCAAGGCGAGCTGGAGGAGATGCTGGCGCGCATCTGGGCCGAGGTGCTGGGCGTGGAGCGCGTGGGCCGCCGGGACGGCTTCTTCGAACTGGGCGGGCATTCGCTGCTGGCCCTGGGCCTGCTGGAGCGCGTGCGCGCCCAGGGCCTGCGCGTGCAGGTGCGCATGCTGTTCCAGCACCCGAGGCTGGCGGAGTTTGCACAGGCGTTGCAGCGGGAGCAGGGGCAGGCGCAGGAGCCGGGTACCGGCGAGATCGACGTGCCACCCAATCTGATCCCCGAAGGCTGCACGGCGATCACGCCGCAGATGCTGACCCTGGTGGAACTCGATGCCCAGGAGATCGCACGCATCGCAGCCGTGGTGCCCGGGGGCGCGGCCAACATCCAGGACATCTACCCGCTGGCGCCGCTGCAGGAGGGCATGCTGTTCCACCACATGCTGGACACGCAGCACGATGCCTACGTGACCTCGCACGAACTGCTGTTCGACAGCCGCGAGCGACTGGAGCACTTTGCGGCCAGCTTCAACGCCGTGATCGCGCGGCACGACATTCTGCGCACGGCCGTGCTGTGGGAAGGCCTGCGCGAGCCGGTGCAGGTGGTGTGGCGGCGGGCGGCGCTGCAACTGCGGTGGCTGCAGGATGCCAGCGCGCTGCCGGCCTTGCACCGCATCGACGTGCGCCAGGCGCCCATGATCGATGCCTTTGCCGTGGCCGAAGGCCAGCGCTGGAGGCTGCAGCTGTACACCCACCACATGGTGGACGACAACACCACGCTGAAGCTGGCGGTCAGGGAGATCGGCTTGGTGCAGCAGGGCCTGCAGGCGCAGTTGCCCGAGCCGGTGGCGTTCAGGCGCTTTGTGGCGCAGGCGCGGCTGGGCCGCAGCAGGGCTGCACATGAGGCGTTCTTCCGGCAGATGCTGGGCGACGTGCAGGAGCCGACGGCGCCCTACGGGCTGTTGGATGTGCGCGGGGATGGATCGGGCGTGCAGGAGGCGCGGTTGGCGCTGGATGCGGGCCTTGCGCGGCGCATCCGCGAGCAGGCGCGCAGCCACGGGGTGAGTGCGGCGGCATTGTTCCACCTGGCTTGGGCGCTGGTGGTGGGCAGGACCACGGGGCGTGACGATGTGGTGTTCGGCACGGTGCTGTTCGGGCGCATGCAGGGCGAGAGGGATGCGGGCCGTGCGCTGGGGATGTTCATCAACACCTTGCCGATCCGAATCGGGCTGGGTGGGCAGGCGGTGGCTCAGGCGTTGCGGCAGACGCATGTTGCGCTGACGGGGCTGCTGGAGCACGAGCATGCGAGCCTGTCGCTGGCGCAGCGCTGCAGCGGGCTGGAGGCGGGGGTGCCGCTGTTCACCGCCTTGCTCAACTACCGCCACGGGGCCGGGCAGTCCGATGATGTGCAGGCCGAAAGACTTCAGTGGGAAGGGGTCGAGATGGTGGGTGGGGCGGAGCGCACCAACTATCCCTTCGGCCTGTTCGTGAATGATCTGGGCACGGATTTTTCGTTGGTCGTCCAGGTGGCATCGGGCGTTGATGCGTCCACCGTCGGTGGCTATGTGAGCGAGGCCATTCAAGGCGTGGTCCAGGCCTTGGGATCGCCGTTGCCTGTGCGGCTGTCGGAGATCGGTGTGATGCAGGGCCAGGAGCGTGCGCGCTTGCTGGACTGGAGCGTGGATGCCCATGGCCACCCGTGGACGGCTCCCGTCCACCGCCTGTTCGAGCAAAGGGCACGCGAATGCCCCGAGGCGCCGGCCCTGTCGTTCGGGGAGCGGACGCTGAGTTATGGAGAGCTCAACGCGAGAGCCAACCGAGTGGCCCATCGCCTGATGGCGTTGGGGGTGAGGCCGGAGACCCGGGTGGGCATTGCCATGCAGCGCTCGGTGGAGATGGTGGTGGGGCTGCTGGCCATCCTCAAGGCCGGTGGTGCCTATGTGCCGCTGGACCCGGATTACCCTGCCGATCGCCTGGCGCACATGGTCCAGGACAGCGGCATCGGTTTGGTGCTGGTGCAGTCCGCGCTGCGCGCGAGCCTGCCTGGCCTGCAGGCGTTGCAGGTGGTGGAACTGGATCAGTCTGATCTGCCGGGCCTGGATGCCGGACCTTCGCACGATCCCGCGGTAGAGCTGCATGGCGAGAACCTGGCCTATGTCATCTTTACCTCGGGTTCGACGGGGCGACCCAAGGGCGCAGCCAACCGGCACGGTGCGCTGCACAATCGGCTGGTCTGGATGCAGCAGGCCTATGCGCTGACTGCCGCGGATGCCGTGCTGCAGAAGACACCGTTCAGTTTCGACGTATCGGTCTGGGAGTTCTTCTGGCCGCTGATGACCGGCGCCAGGCTGGTGATGGCCGACCCGGGCGATCACCGCGATCCCGCCCGACTGGTTTCGCTGATCCAGCAGCATGGCATCACGACGCTTCACTTCGTGCCCTCGATGCTCCAGGCTTTTCTCGGGTATGAGGGCATCGAGGCCTGTACAAGCCTGACCCGCATCGTATGCAGCGGCGAAGCGCTGCATGCCGATGCACAGGCTCAGGTCCACAGGCGGCTGCCGGGCGCAGCCCTCCACAACCTTTACGGGCCGACCGAGGCGGCCATCGATGTGACGCACTGGACGTGCCGCAACGACGGGCGGGCCAGCGTGCCCATCGGTCGCCCCATCAGTGGCATCCGTACTTATGTGCTGGACGCACAGCTGAATCTGACGGTGCCGGGTGTGCCGGGCGAGCTGTATTTGGGCGGCCTGGGCCTGGCCCGTGGCTACCAGCACCGCGCCGGGCTGAGCGCGGACCGCTTTGTCGCGGACCCGCTGGACGATGCTGGCGGCAGGTTGTACCGCACGGGGGATCTGGTCCGCTGGAGCGCAGACGGGCAAATAGAGTATCTGGGCCGCATCGATCATCAGGTGAAGATCCGGGGCCTGCGCATCGAGTTGGGCGAGGTGGAGTCGCAACTGCTGGCGCAGCCGCAGGTGCGCGAAGCCGTGGTCATGGCAAGGCAGGGCGCCGGGGGCGCGCGCCTGGTGGCCTATGTGACGCCTGCGCCAGCCGGCCCGGACGCCGCCCTCGACACCGATGTGCTGCGTGCCCAACTGGGGCAGGTCCTGCCCGACTACATGGTGCCCAGTACCGTCGTGGTGCTGGACGACTTGCCTTTGAATGCCAATGGCAAGGTGGACAGAAAGGCGCTGCCCGAGCCGCAGGCGCCGGCAGGCAGCGCATACGAGGCTCCCTTGCCGGGTGTCGAGGCGTTGATGGCGGAAGTTTGGTCCCAGGTGCTGAAGGTGGACTCCATGGGCCGGCATGACAATTTCTTCGCGCTGGGCGGTGACTCCATCCTCAGCCTGCAGATCGTCACGCGGATGCAACAGCGCGGTTGGCACATCACGCCCCGGCAGCTGTTCGAATGCCAGACCATTGCTGCGCTGGGCGCTGTGGCCAAGGAGACCGATGCAAGCGCATCGCAGGGCCGCGCGCCAAGGCGCCGCTCGGACCTGAGCGACTACCCGGAGGCAGACCCGGCCTGGTTCCCGCTGCTCGACAGGGACAACATCGAGGATGTCTATCCCCTGGCCCCCACGCAGGCCGGCATGCTGCTGCATGCGATGGAGGCGCCGGGTTCGGGCTTGTACGTCAACCAGTTGAACCTGGAGGTCGGCAATCTGAATGCGGCCCGTCTGGCGCGGGCCTGGCAGGTCATGGTCGATCGCCATGAGATGCTGCGCACCGGATTCCTGTGGCACAGCGCCATGGCGCGGCCCCTGCAGGTTGTGCTGCGCAGTGTGCAAGCGCAGGTGTTGCTGCTTGACTGGTCCGGCGTGGAAGCCGGTGAGACCGAGCGCCGTGTGTCGTCGCTGGCGCAAGAGCTGCTCACGCGCGACATCGACTGGTTGCGCCCGCCGCTGTCACAGGTCACCGTGATCGACCTGGGCGCCGACCATCCAGGCCATCGACATCGCCTGATCTGGACCCACCACCATGTGCTTTCGGATGGCTGGTCCGATTCGCGCCTGATGGGCGAATGGCTGCGCGCGTACGCTGACGAGCCTCTGCCGGCCAGGCCCGCGCCCTATGGCGATTACATAGACTGGCTGCAGGCCCAGGACATGCAGCAGGCCGAGCAGTTCTGGCGGGGCGAGCTTGCAGCGTGCGACGGTCCCAGCCTGCTGGCGCAAGCCACGGCAAACAGCCATCCCGGCCAGGGCTTCGGCAAGCTGTATACCCACCTGGGCCGCCAAGAGACCGGCGTACTCCAGGCGTTTGCACAGCGCGAGCGCGTCACGCTCAACACACTGGTGCAGGCCGCCTGGGCCTTGCTGCTGCAGCAGCACACGGGCAAGGAGCGCGTGCTGTTCGGCTCCACGGTGGCCGGCCGTCCGGCGCAACTCCAGGGCGTGGAAGAGATGATGGGACTGTTCATCAATACCATTCCGGTTCCCGTCGCAGCCCCGGGCGGGCAAAGTGTGGGTGACTATCTGCGCGAGGTGCAGCAGACCAACATGCGCGTGCGCGAGTACGAGCATGTGTCACTTGCCGATATCCAGCGCTGGAGCGGATCGGGCGGTAGGCCGTTGTTCGACAGCATCATCGTTTTCGAAAACCTGCCCATGGACGAGACGCTGCGCAGCCTAGAACGCTTCGGCCTGCAGTTCGGCCCCATGCAGGGTGGCGGTCTGACCGGGTATGCCATGGACCTGCAGGTCGTCGTGGGCGAGTACCTGGACATTGAGTACTGCTACGACCGCCGCGAGTTCGACGAGGACCAAGTGGCGGCGCTGCGCTCGCAAATGGAGCATGTGATGCAGCGCATGGCCTGCGATGCGGCTTGCGCATTGGGCGAACTGGGTTGGCTGGACGATGCGGCGCGTGACGGCCTAGTGGCCCTGGGCGGCAATGATTCACCGCCGCTGAGCGCCAGCCATGGGGCCGTTCACCACCTCATCGAACAGCAGGCCGCCCGGCGCGGCGATGCCATCGCCTTGTTGATGGGTGACGAGGAGCTGAGCTACGCCCAGCTCAATGCCAGGGCCAACCGGCTGGCGCATTGCCTGCGCGGCCTGGGAGTGGGGCCCGACGTGCTGGTGGGGGTTGCGCTACAGCGTTCGCTGGACAGCATCATCAGCCTGCTGGCCGTACTCAAGGCCGGCGGCGCCTATCTTCCCATCGACCCCGGTTATCCGGCCGACCGACTGAAGTACATGGTCGAGGACAGCGGCATCGCCCTGCTGCTGGCTCACCGTGCCGTGGCGGCCCGATGGCCGGCTTGCGAGGGTGTCGAGGTGCTGGAGCTGGAGAGCATTGATCTGCCCGGTGGCGAGGAAAGTGCATGCAACCCGCAGGTGGCGCTGGGGGCCGACCATCTGGCCTACGTCATCTATACCTCGGGATCGACGGGGCGTCCCAAAGGGGTGGCCGTGGCCCATGGGCCCCTGGCCATGCATTGCCTCGCGACGGCGGAAATCTATGGCATCGGGCCCCAGTCGCGTGAGCTGCATTTCATGTCTTTTTCTTTCGATGGGGCGCATGAGCGCTGGCTTGCACCCTTGTGCGTGGGAGCCGGGCTGGCTTTGCGCGAAGAGGAACTTTGGACTGCGGAGCAGGCCTACGAAGCCCTGCGCCG
Organism: Acidovorax sp. SUPP2539; assembly: GCF_030158975.1. Taxonomy (NCBI): domain Bacteria; kingdom Pseudomonadati; phylum Pseudomonadota; class Betaproteobacteria; order Burkholderiales; family Comamonadaceae; genus Acidovorax; species Acidovorax sp. SUPP2539. Next base: position 666,158 of record NZ_BQXJ01000001.1, read on the forward strand.
CTATGGGGCGACGAATGCCGCGTTCCCTCCTGCCTACCTTGGACAGATCGCCGACTGGGCGCACCAGCGTGAAGATGTTCCGCCCGTGGAGTTATATGTCTTTGGCGGCGAGGCCATGCCCAAGGCCGCCTATGAAAAGGTAAGGAGCAGCCTGCGGCCGCGCTTGCTCATCAACGGTTATGGTCCCACGGAGACCGTGGTGACGCCGCTGATCTGGAAGACCACGGCCGATCGCAGCTTCGATTGTGCTTATGCGCCCATCGGCCGACCCGTGGGCGAGCGCAGCGCCTATGTGCTGGACGCCGGCCTGCAGTTAGTCCCCCGCGGTATGGTGGGCGAGTTGTACATCGGCGGCTACGGCCTAGCGCGAGGCTACCTGGGGCGCAGTGCGCTGACGGCAGAGCGCTTCGTAGCCAGTCCCTTTGAAAAAGACGGCGGGCGTCTGTATCGCACCGGAGACCTGGTACGTTGGATGGAGGACGGCAATATCGAATACATCGGACGCGTGGACCACCAGATCAAGGTCCGCGGCTTTCGCATCGAACTGGGTGAGGTTGAAGCCCGCGTGCGTGAGGTTGAAGGGGTGGTCGACGCCGCCGTGGTCGCCCACCAAGGCGCTGCGGGCGTGCAACTGATCGCCTATGCCGTGCCTCGGGATGGCTTGTCCGCGGAGGAACTGGTGGCGCGCATACAGCAGCAACTGCCCCAGCGGTTGCCGGAATACATGCTGCCCTCGCGCGTGCTAGGTCTGCCGGCCCTCCCCCGGCTCATCAGCGGCAAGCTGGACCGCGCTGCGCTGCCGCCCCCCGCTGCCGAGGTGCGAAGCACATTCCAAGCACCCGCCAGCCATGCGCAGGTCGAGATGGCCAGGATCTGGCAACAGGTGCTGGGCGTGAAGCAGGTGGGCATCCATGACAACTTCTTCGAACTCGGCGGCGATTCCATCATGAGCCTGCAGGTTATCTCGCGCGTGAAGAATGCCAAGCTCGGATTCAATCTGCGCCTGCGCGATCTGATGCGCCACCAGACCATCGAGGCCCTGGTGGCCGCCTGTGCCGCGCAGCCCGGTTCCGTGCGGCCGGCGGCGGCCGCGGTCGCCGCCCATGGCGAGATCCCGTTGGGCCCCATACAGCAATGGTTCTTCTGCGAGGACATTCCATCGCGCCACCATTTCAACCAATCGGTGCTGCTGCGTGCGACACGACCACTGCAAAGCCGCAACCTGGAAGAAGCCGTTCGCCTGTTGCAAGCCCGGCATGATGCTTTTCGCATCCGCTTTCGGCGTAACGGGGCTGGTGTGTGGATGCAGGCCTATGCGCCGGACAGCGGCTCCACCGTGCTCTGCACGCTGGAGGACGTGGCCGTTGACGACATCTCCCGCACTTGTGAAACCGTGCAGTGCAGCTTGGATCTGGAGCACGGGCCTTTGTGGCGCGTGGCACATCTGCGCGTTGAAGATGGCAGCGAGCGGCTGTTGATCGTCGTCCACCATCTCATTGTGGATGGCGTTTCCTGGCGTGTGCTTCTGGAGGACTTGCAGAGCCTGTACCAGCAGCTTGGCGACGGTGCTCTGCCGAAAGGTTTGGCCGAATCTGCACCCTACAAGGCCTGGACTCAGCACCTGCACGACCCTGCCACGCTGCAGCAGCGCATGGCCGAACTTCCCTACTGGCTGGGCCAACTCGGCGCCGCCGGGGATTTGCCACGCGATGATGACTGCGTCAGGGCCGTCATCAAGGACAGGGCCACCGTGTCCCTGCAACTGGACGAGGCGCAGACCCATGCGCTGCTGCGCCAGGCGCCTGCAGCGCTGGGCGTGTCCACGGAGGACCTGCTGCTGGCGGCCCTGGTGCGTGCCGTCGCCCAGTGGACGGGGCAGGATGCCCTGCTGCTTACCCTTGAAGGCCATGGCCGCGAGGCCGACGATGCGGGGATCGACCTGAGCCGGACCGTAGGGTGGTTCACCAGCGCCTATCCCGTGCGCCTGACCGGTGGTCGACTGGCTGCGCTGCAAACTCTGGAGAGGGTCCGGACCGGCCTGCAGGGCGTGCCGGGCAAGGGCATCGGCTTTGGGGCCTTGCGCTATCTGCATCCCGACGAGAAGGTGCGGGGCGCGCTGAGCACCGTCGAGCCCCGGATCACCTTCAACTATCTGGGACAGTTCGACCAGACCTTCGATGGCGAAGCCAGCTTCATGCCTGCCGGCGAATCTCCCGGTGCCGAACGCCATCCCGAGGCGCCGCTGGCGAACTGGCTGGAAATCATTGGTCGCACGTACGGCGCAAGGCTATCCATGGGATGGAACTACAGTGCCGCCATGTTCGAGCGAAAGACCATGGAGCAACTGGTGCAGGCCTATCACGCGGAGCTGGTGGCATTGCTGGCGCAGGCAGTGGCAGATCCGCAAGAGTGCGTGGTAGCTGAAGCCGGAAGCGTGTGACAGGCGGGGCGGCGCAGGCACCGCCTGCGCCAGTTCCGCAATGAAGAAAGAGCGCCGTGGCGCTCTTTCTTATTAAAGGAGCGGGCTCGTAGCTGCTCCTCGATGTCCATCCACTTACCAACGGTAGGTGGCTGTGGCAATCGCCTTGCGGGGCTCGCCATAGAAGCAGCCCGTGGTGCAGCTGCCGACATAGGTTTTGTCGAAGAGATTGGTGACGTTCAGGGCCAGGCGCCAGGGCCCCGTGGTGTAGCTGACCATCGCGTCGAACAGCGTGAAGGATGGCACATCGAAGGTGCCCACATTGGGCTTGGTCTCGCCCTGGTAGCGCATGCCTGCGCCCACCTTGAGGTTGGGCATTCCAAAGCGGCCGAAGTTGTAGTCACCCCAGAGGGAGAGCTGGTGGTAAGGGATGCCTGGTGACCGCATGCCGACCTGGGACGGCTGCAAAGGGCTGGCCTGCGTGGTGCGCGCATCGGTGTAGGCATAGGCTGCGATCAGGTTAGCGTTGCGGCCCACGCGTGTCCGGGCTTCCAGTTCGAAGCCCCTGGAGCGCACCTCACCAATCTGGGCCGAATACGTGGGGTCCACGGGATCGGCTACCGAAACGTTCTGCCGGGTCAACTGGTACAGGGCCGCGGAAATCAGCGTGCTCGAACCCGGAGGCTGGTAGCGGGTGCCGATTTCGTACTGCGTGCCCTTCGATGGGTCGAAGCGTGATCCCAGGCGGTCCCGGCCCGAGGTGGGCTCGAAGGACTGGCTGAAACTGAAGAAAGGCGCCAGGCCGTTGTCCGCCAGGTAGACCAAGCCGGCGCGGCCCGTGAACGCCTTGTTCTTCTCGTTGTCGACGGCTTTTTCTCCCGTGAACAGGTTGCTCTGGTTGTCACTGGCATGGTCGTAGCGACCGCCGATCAGGGCCACCCATTTGTCGGCGATCTTCATCTGGTCCTGCGCATAGACGCCCAATTGCCGGGTGTCGGCGTTATAGGACCACCAGTTGTCACGGGTTGGCTCACCCAGGGCGCTGCCATATACCGGGTTGTAGTAGTCGATGCTGCCCGCCGTCCTGTCGTATCGCTCGGACTGATTCTTGGGCCGGGTGTAGTCGAACCCGACCAGCACCGTGTGCTCGACATTGCCGTGCTTGGCCTGGTATTGCAGCGAGGTGTCGGCGACCAGCGAGGAGGAGCGCTCCCAGCGCAGCGTACCGCCGCGGAAAGCTGAAGTGCGCTGGTCTGCCGCAAGCCCGGAAACCCAGACCTGCGGGAAGTCGCTGTTGGAATGGAAGTAGCGCAGGCTGTTGCGCAGCTTGAGGTTGTCGTTGAACGCATGTTCGAACAGGTAACCGATCGAATAGCGTTCCATATCGAACTTGCTGTAGCCGGGCTCTCCGGTAAAGCGGTTGCGCGGGATCTTGCCGTAGATGGTGGGGAAGATGGTGCCCTGCGCGGGCAGCCAGTAAACGTAGTTGGTCTTGTCCTTTTGGTAGTCGGCCAGCAGCGTCAGCGATGTCGATGCGTTGGGTTGCCACTTCAGTGCCGGGGCAATGAAGGTCCGGTCATCGCGCACATAGTCGACGAAGGTGTTGCTGTCGCGTTGGAGAAAAGTCATCCGATAGGACCATTCACCATCCTTGTCCAGCGGTCCGCCGAAGTCCCCGGAGATCTGCTTGCGGCCGAAACTTCCCAACTCGAGGTTGAGTTCATGCAGCGGGGTCGACGTGGGCTGCTTGCTGACCATGTTGATGATCCCGCCGGGACCGGCAGACCCGTACAGGACCGAGGCTGCGCCCTTGAGCACCTCAATGCGTTCAAGGCCGTAGATTTCCTGCTTGCCGTTGAAGGCATTGACCGTGTACTTCGTGCCATCGCGGTAGACACTGCCCGTGCCGGCCTGCGCCTGAAAGCCGCGGATATAGATGGTGTCCTGGACCCGCGACAGGCCTTCGAAGCGGCTGACGCCAGCCACGTAACCGAGCGCATCCTGGATACTTTGAGACTTCAGCGTGTCGATCTCCTCGGCGCCGACCACCGAGATGGACTGCGGAGTCTCGATAAGGGGCGTGTCGGTCTTGGTGCCCGTCGCACTGCGGCTAGCGACGTAGCCCTGCACGGGGCCGGTGGCGGATTCGTGGAATGCGTCGTCCCGCACCAGCACGGTGGGAAGTGTTGAATCCTGGGCCGACGGGGGCGGACTGCGACGGATGGAAAAACCCCCACTTGCCATGTGCACAGCCTCCAGAGGGGTGCCCGAAAGCATCTGGTGCAGCGCCTGATCCAGCGGCAGTCGGGCGGCGACGGCGCGGGACTGCAGTCCGCTCACCAACTCGCCTGCGGCGAAGATGGGCAAGCCTGTCTGGCGCGAGAACTCGTTGAGTGCGCCCGCCAGGGGCTGTGCGGGCACATTGATGTCAAACACCTGTGCCGTCGCCTGTATCGGTGCCTGGGCGCTGGCGAAGGGGCTGTGGAGCGCCAGGGTGGACCCGAAGGCCGTGGCAAGGGCTGTACTGAGCAGAGGGTGGCGAGGCAGAGAACGCATGGTTGGGAGGTCCGAGTGCATTGAATGAGAGCTATTCCTAAAGAGGCGCGGGCTCCCGTTCTCTATCGGTTGCCACATGCCGCACTGCGAAGACGTATGGGCCTGGAAAATGGAGACAGGCTGCCCCCATTTTTTTTGGAAACTGCAGGATGGTCTCGGAGAAGCCGTTCAGAGCGCTTGTAACTGCACCTTGCCATCGGCCTGCATCCGCACCTTCAGCGGCAGGATCGAGGGCAGCACGGCCAGCAGGCCGGCGGAATCCTTGGCACGAAAACGCCCGGTGAGGCGCAGCGCCGCCACACGAGCGTCGGCCGCCTCGATGGGTTGTATGCGATAGGCGTTGACCGTGGCCAGGGCTTCGGCCAACGGGGTGTCTTCGAAGACCAGCCAGCCCTCTCGCCACGCCGACAACGTCGTGGCATCGGCCTGGCGGACAGCCCCGGGCTGGCCATTGCGGATGTCCAGGATCTGCCCGGGCAGCATGTCGAGCACCGGTGCGGTTGCGGCAGCCGAATCCTGTGCATCCTTGCCCATCACCCGCACCCTCACGTGGCCATGCTCGACGCCCACGGTGACTTGGCCGCCGCGGTCGCGCACGTGGAACACCGTGCCTATGACCTCGATGCGGGCCTCACGTGTCACTACCTCAAAGGGCCGTCCGGGATCGGGGGCCACGTCGAAACGCACCTCGCCCTCCGACATGGACACGCTGCGGCGCTGGCGGTACAGGGTGACGGCGATGGCGCTTCGGGGCGCGAGCTCGACGCGGCTGGCTTCGCGAGAAACCTCGCCGTCGGCCAGTGTGACCTTGAGAAGCTGGGAGCTGCGAGTGGTGTAGGACGCCGTGTGCACGGGCTGCTGCCAGTACCAATAGGTTCCGCGGCCTGCCAGTACACCAGTGCACAGCAGTCCTGCAATGGATCGCAGCAGCTTGCGGCGCTGCCGCAAGCCCGCAGAGCGGTCGGCGTTGCCAGCCAGCATCGCTGACTCCTGGAATTGCTCACGCAGCCCGTTGGACATGCCGCCCAGCATCGTCCAGCGCAGATGCGCCTCGTGCGCGGCGGCGTCGTGCCGGGCCGATTTCTCGCGCCATTCGCCAAGGATCAGGCGGGCCTGGTCGGCGATCGGGACGGGCGCAATTTCGCTTTGAACGATCAGCGTCAGCGCATGCTCGACCATGCGCTCGCTAGGTGCATTCGCCATGGGAAAGGGTGTCAGAAGGCATCGTCGCTCAGTGTACTGTTGTCGAAATCCATGGCACTGGCCATGCTTTGATCCTCCAACAGTTCCAAACGCAGCTGGGCGAGCACACGCGAGCAATCGAGTGTGGCACGCACCATGTGCTTGGCGACAGCCATTTCCGTGATGTTGAGTTGCTCGGCGATTTCAGCGCGCGTGTAGCCGTGGGCGCGGAACAGAATGAAAACTTCTCGCCGGCGCGGCGGCAGGCCTTCCAGCACTCCGACAACACGGTTCAGGATCTGACTTTGGGCTGCAAGGTACTCGCTCGACGGTGCACTGTGCTGCAGCACCATTTGCTGGCGCGTCCATTCCTGAGCGGTCTTGCGCTTTCGCGCATCGTCGATGCACAGATTGCGGGCCACGCGAAAGAGCAGGGCGCGCGGGGATTCGATGCCTGCATTCGGCGGCGTTTTGGCCTGTCTGCCACTGCGCAGGCCCATGGCGTGGACATAGACCCGCTCGAAGCTCGATTGCGCAATGTCGGCTGCATAGTGCGGATCCCTGAGATCGCGCGTGAGCTGGCGGCGCAGATCGCCATAGTGAACCACGAGTTCCTGGATCAGGTCACGCATCCGGATACCTGCCTTTCTGCAAGGACGATGGGTTGGAACCCCTGGGTCCGTGCAGAGAAGGGCCTATCGGATTCTGCAGCTCCGGGCGAGCCGGAGGCATGCAGCAACGGATATGGAATTCAGCGGCGCAGGCGATTCAAATGCAAATGGTTTGCATTCAAATTATGGCATGGGAGATTCCTGCGCCCATCATGCCCCATCTGATCTTTCAGTCCTGCAGCGCCAGTTGTTCTTTGCGCGCAACATCCGGGCGTTCTGCTTGTGCAGCCAGCAGGGCTTCACCGATCTCTCCGGTGCGCACCGAGGTGACCGACAAAAGGGTGTCACTGAGCCCGTGGGAGCCTTCGCAGGCGCCCTGCAGGAAGATGGCTGGGCGAAAGTCCGGCGTGGTCTTGAGCTGGTAGTCACGGCTGACGGAAAAATCTCCCAGGTACGGTGCCAGCGGGTCCAGCAACGTCTTATGGTGATCGCGCGCATAACCGGTGGCCAGCACCACCACGTCATAGCGTGACGCATGGTGGATGCCGCTGTTGAGGTCCCGCAGCCCGAGATGGATGCCATCGCTGGCGGCCCGTACGTCCTGCACCTCATTGCGGCGCAGGAAGCGGTGGCGCGTATCGCCTGTGACCTTCTGTTCGTAGAACACTTTGAAGATGTTCTCGATCAGTTCCAGATCGGGGCAGGCATAGTTGGTGTGCCAGAACTCGCGCAGCAAGGCGCCGCGTTCGTCATGGGGGCGGCTGTAGACATGGTCCACGAAGTCGGCATTGAAGATTTCGTTGACGAAGGGGCTGTCGTCCGACGGACGGATGGAGCGGGCCCGCATGACGAGGTCGATCTCGGCGGTGGCGTAGCGGCCATGCAGATCCATGAAGATCTCGGCGGCGCTCTGTCCGGCGCCAACGACAGCGATGCGCAGTGGTTTGGGATGCTCGGCAATGCTGCGCAGGTAGGCGCTGGAGTGAAAGACGCGAGGGTTCCCGCGCAAGTGCTTGAACTGCTCGGGAATGCTGGGCGTGCCACCAATGCTCATGACCAGGTTCTGGCCCAGTCGCTCGTGCACATTGCCGGCCGCATCGCGTGAGCGTACGCGGAGCAGTTCGACCCTGCCGTCGCGCTTTTCGGGCAGCACTTCGATGACTTCCTGGCCGTAGACGCAGCGGTCCTCGAACTTGGAGGCTGCCCAGCCCAGGTAATCGTTGAACTCGTGGCGGCTGGGGAAGAAGGTCTTGAGGTTGATGAAGTCCTGCAACCGGCCCTTCTCATGAAGGTAGTTGATGAAGGTGAAGCGGCTGGTGGGATTGCGCAACGTGGCCAGATCCTTGAGAAAGGAGACCTGCATGTGGGCCTGCTCCAGCAGCATGTCCCTGTGCCAGGCAAAGCGCGGCTGCTTTTCGATGAAGAGAGGATGCATAGCATGCGTGGCGGATTCGCGCTCCTTGAGGGCGATGGCCAGTGCAATGTTGGAGGGGCCGAAGCCGATGCCGATCAGCGGGTGGATTTGCATGGAAAGTCCTTTCATTGGGTCGATGCGTCCGGCGCGGCTGCGTCAGACTGCGGTATCCATAAGGCGTCTGCGAAAAAGCGTTCCCTGAGCAGGACTCCCAGCACGGCACGTTTGTGCGGAAAGTCGAATTCCTTGAGCAGCGCATAGCCGCAGCGCGGCAGGTTCTTTCGCATCTTCAAGTTGTCGGAGCGTGGCTCGACGACGATGCGCTGCGTGCGGCAGTCGTCGAGGAACAGGTAGTGCGAAAGCGACGGCAGCCAAGCCGTGAGATAAGGCTGACCGCGAAACTCGGCCTCGCCCACCAGTGCATGCCAGCCGCGGTCGTGGTCGCCGGCGTCATAGAACGGCGCGATGCGGTCTTCCTTGGCCCAGTAGGCCTCGAAGTAGCCGAAGGGCTGGCCGTCGAAGCAGCCGATGAGGCCTACCGCATGCGGGTCACCGGCAATGCGCTGCAGATATGCGCGGTGATGGCCGAGGTCGCCGCTTTCCTCCCAGAAATGGGCTACCGTGGGATCGTTCATCCAGCGGTGGAAGGTGGGAAGGTCGGCATCGGGATCCACGGTGCGCAGGCTCAAGGTTCGGCCCAGCCAGGGAATGAAGCGCCGGTATACCGTGTTCTGGGGATGGGCTGGCCGCACCGGATGTCGCCGCTCTCCGGTCATCGTGTAATGCAGTGCATACGGTGGCCGAGGTTGCGGCAGCCATAGCCGTTGCTGCTGCCAAAGCACCGACCTGGCGACCCGGGGAGGGCGGCTGGGGCTCAAATCCACGATGCCATCACGCAGACCCGGTGCCAACTGTGGCATGGACAGCCTGAATTCGATGGCCTCGGGATGGAGTTGGAAGGCCGCCTCCAGAGCTGCCAGCGACTCGGTGGCGTTCGGAGCGGCAGAGCATGACCCCATCCATTGCAGGCACGGGGGGTGGGTTGTCGGGTTCAGTTTCCAGAGGCTTGGTGCGTGCCCATCCTTGAAATCCAGGCGCAGCTTATCGTCCTCGCATTGCACGATGGCCGTTTTTCCATCGGCATAGGCGATGTGCCGTTGGCTGGTCTGGCGCATTGGAGCTAGGGATGGAATGGATGGAGCTTCGACTGGATGCACATGGACTCTTTCAGGTGGAGTACTCCGATCGGGGTGAAACTGCTGCCTCATAAAGGACGAGACGCGCAAGGCTGCGAAACGTTCATGTCGCCGGCTGCTCCATGCGGCGGACTGGATGGTTACCGAAAGGCCTGTGCGAGCGCCTGGCACAGGTCATGCCGCAGCGTGTCGGCCTCTTCAGTGATGCACCCCAGACGCGCGAAATCGTGGACCATGCCGTTATAGATATGAAGGCTCACACCGACGCCCGCGGCCTCTAGTCGCTCGGCATAGAGCTTGCCTTCATCCATCAGCGGGTCGTACTCGGCAAGGACCAGGTGCACTGGTGCCAACCGGTCCAGGTCTTCGGCCTCAAGCGGCGCGAAGCGCCAGTCCCGTCTGTCCGTATCGCTGCGCAGGTATTGGCCGAACATCCAGTCCAAGGTTTCGCGTTCCAGCAGGTAGCCGGACGCCAGGCGTTCATGGGAAGCGCTGTCTTGCCGGGCGGCCGTACAGGGGTAGAGCAGCATTTGGAGTATGGGCTGTGGGCGCTGTGCATTCCGCTCGGCAATGCACAGTGCGGTCGCCAGCGTGCCGCCCACGCTGTCGCCTCCGATGGTCAGCTTCCGGGCGTCGAGTCCATGTTCGGGGCCATGAACTCTCAACCATGCCAAGGCGTCCTGGGCATCAAAAAAGGCCGTGGGAAAGCGGTGCTCTGGAGCAAGTCGGTAATCGACCGCTATCACGTTGCACGGGGTGCCATGCGCTAGATCGCGGCAAAGGCTGTCGTGGGAACCGAGGCCGCCCAGCACATAGCCACCGCCATGGAAGAACAACAGTGTTGGCGCTGGGGAGTCGGCCGCGCATCCGCGGTACAGCCTGGCAGGAAGCTTCGAGCCGTCTCGGGTCTGCAGCTCGAGCATCTCGATCGGCAGTTCATTGCCGGGTTGATCCAGTGCGAGCGTGGAGCGGTCATAGGCTGCGCGCGCTTGTTCCGCCGTCATCTGGTGCATTTTTGGCCGTCCGGAGGATGGCTCATTGGCCAGTTCGAGGAATGCTTCGAGATCGGGATGCAGGGGCATGGTGTCCTTGGTCAAGCAGGCAAAGCCGAGGGCATTGCTTTCAGCCCTGATGACGCATCAGGCCTGGATTTGTTCAAGGTTCAAGGAGTTCTCGGTGCGGAGGGGGCAGCTTGCAGATGGCCAAAAAGGGGCCGTTATGAGTGGTGGTGCGACCGCAACTCCTGTGCCGCACAACGCCTGCCTGGCCTTGCCGTTCCATGAGCGGCAGATCGTGCGTCCGCAACGGCGTGCCGCCGTTCCTGCGGGGGCGGCTGAACATTCTTCGATCTCGAACGTCTTGCAAAGATAGGTCGCTGTGCGCTGCCTAGCGCTTGGCCAGCCAGCCGTCAGTGGTTACCTGTGCACAGTCGAGAACCGGTCCGTCGGAGGCTGGAGTCGCCAATCGATGCGTCCGTGAGGCGCCAAGGAAAACCGTATGGAAAACTCAACCAGCCGGACAGCGGAGATTACCCGCCTGCTCAAGCCATTCCTGCCATGGATCGCCTTGTCGGCGATCGCGGGCATTCTCGCGGGTGCTGCGACGGTTGCATTGCTGGCAACCATCAACCAAGTCCTCAATCGCCCAGGAGGGATGGCGGGCGGGCTGTTGCTGACATTCATTGCCTTGTGCGCCACTGCGCTGGCGGGCCGTGCCGCCTCTGATATCTCCACCAACCTGGTGGGGCAGCGCTTGGTGGCTCAAGTGCGCAAGAGCTTGGCACAGAAGATCCTGGCCGCACCGATCGATGCGCTGGAGCGCTATCGCACCCACCGCCTCATGCCTGTCCTCACGCAGGACGTGGACATGATCAGCGACGTCGCCTTCGCGCTGGCCTCTACCGTGATCTCCATGGCCATCGCACTGGGCTGCCTGATTTATTTGGCCGTGCTGTCCTTGCCGCTGTTTGGCATGCTGGTGATTGCCCTGGTTTTTGGCATCACCATTCAAGTCATGGCGCAATCGCGCGGGGTCGCCGGCTTCTGGAAGGCGCGTGATCATGAGGAACAACTGCATAAGGCCTACCGGGGAATCAGCGAGGGTGCGAAAGAACTGCGCATGCACCGCGCTCGGCGTCGCCGAATCTTCGGCGAACAGATCGAGCGTACTGTCGATGCGATCAGGGACATCAATCGGCGCGCTATCAATACCTATGTGTTGGCGACCGCTTTCGGCTCGGCACTGTTCTTCCTGTTGATCGCCTTGATCCTTGGCTGGGCGGCCTTCCGCACCATGGAGCCCGCGGTGCTCAGCGGGTTCGTGCTGGTGCTGCTCTTTCTCAAAGGGCCGATGGACCAGATCGCAGGCTCCCTTCCGGGCATAGGGCGGGCCAAGGTGGCGTTTCAACGCATTGCAGACCTGTCGGCGCGCTTCGCGAGTCCGGAGCCGCATTTGCACCTGGACCGAGATCCCAGTGAAGTCGATTTGAAGGCGGGGATCGAACTGCGCGGCGTGCGCTACGCCTTTGACGCAGCCGAGGGAGGCGAGCCCTTTGAGTTGGGTCCGATCGATCTGCAACTGCGCAAAGGCGAACTGGTATTCGTTGTCGGGGATAACGGCTCTGGCAAGACGACATTGATCAAGCTGCTGCTCGGGCTGTACGCACCGCAGGCTGGCGAGATATTGCTCGATGGGAAGGCGGTCACGCCGCAGACGCGCGACGACTATCGGCAACTGTTCACCACGGTGTTTTCCGATTTCTACCTGTTCGAGGATCTGGTGGCAGGTGGGGATGGAGCTCAGGTTGAGGCGCTGCCGCAGGCCGCGCTGCCGTATCTGGAGCGGCTGGAGATTGCCCACAAGCTCAGCGTCAAGGACGGTTCTTTCAGCACGATCGACTTGTCCACTGGACAGCGCAAGCGGCTGGCGCTGGTGCATGCTTACCTGGAGGGCCGGCCGGTGCTGGTGTTCGATGAATGGGCCGCTGATCAGGACCCTACCTTCCGCCATCTGTTCTATACCGAACTGTTGCCGGAGTTGCGCGCCAAGGGGCATTTGCTGGTGGTGATTTCGCACGACGACCGCTACTTTCATCTGGCCGATCGACTCGTGTGCATGCGAGCGGGGCAGGTCAAGGAAGAAAAAATCCAGAAGATCAAGGGGACAGAAGGGGCCAGTGAGACCGATGAGCATGTGGGCGATGACGCCCTCATTACCGTCTAAGTTGCTTCTGATCGCATGAACATGCCCAAGACCAAGCTTGTCTATATCTGGTCCCTGAGAAACGCCGCCGCCGATCAGGCTGGGCAGCATGTCCCCTACAAAGGCGGCCTCAGGTATATGAAGTCACCACTGGAGTATCTGGGGGAGGCGCTCGAAAGGACCGCACTGGGAGATGCATACAGCCTGGAAGCCGTGATTTACGACGATGACGAGGAATCGCCACGCGACCGAGAGAAACTTCGGGACTATGGCTTTGCGTATCGGCCTGACAGGCGCTGGTTCTATCCCCCAGAGCTATCGATCCAGGGGCGCAGAGTGAACGATCTCCTGCACGCGATCCCTTCTTCTTATCGACGGGAGCCACTGCATGCCCCGGAACGCGGGCCTGGCAAACAGGCGTTCGAGAAAAACCTGCAGGACAAGCTGATCGACCTGGGGGCTGAACTGGTGTTGCTCGATGGTCTGCTGGTCATTCTCGATCGGCTGGTGCGTCCTGGTGCACCGTTCCATCGCAAGATCGTCAATATCCACCCGGGCATCACCCGGCTGGAATCTCCGTATGAGCGCCGTGGTGCATGTGCGACGCTCGATGCGTTGTACGGTGCTCGTGGTCTTGAAGTCGTGGATTGGACCTCGATGGAAACGCGGGCAGTGCCTCCACTTCTGATGACTGGTGCTTCGTGTCACTACGTGGACAACGGCATTGATTCAGGCGAGGTCATTGCCGACGTTCTGAAGACTGATATTGACCCAGCCGACACCATCCTTGAGCTTCGCTGGAACAATTTCACGAACAGCTTGTTTCCTGCGCTTCAGCAGGGGCTGGAAGTATTGGCTGGGCAGCATCGCAAAGGCCATGCAAGGCATTCAGAGATTGAGAACGCCTGACATCACGCGTGCGCATGAACAATCGAGCGGGATTGGCGAAATCAACCGGGCGATCACCCAGCTGGACCACATGACCCAGCAAAACGCCGCCCTGGTCGAAGAATCCTCGGCGACCGCAGCGGGCCTGAGAGGGCAGGCCCAGGCGCTGTCGCGCACGGTGACGGTGTTCAAGCTCGAGCCTGGCGTTCTTCCCGTGGCCCTGGCGCCCTCGTATCCACCCCCGCGCTGAACCGCCTCACCCTGGCGCCTTGAGCGGCGGGACAGTCCGGACCTGCGGGGCCCGCCACCGCGCGCTTGTCGGTCTGCGCAATGCCTGCCGGTATGGGGGCTTTGCACCGGGGGGGGCGCCGCACTTTTCAAATTGTCCGAATGCAGAATCTTCTCGAGCGCATCGCCAGCGCGGTGCGTCCATTGGCCCGCACGGGCCGCGTGCCCAGCTATATCCCCGGTTTGGCGGATGTAGAACCTTCGCAGTTCGGCATCGCCATTGCCACGCTGGAGGGCGACATCTACGCAGCCGGCGACTCTGACCAGCCGTTCTCGATCCAGAGCATTTCCAAGGTATTTGCGCTCACCCTGGCGATGCGTCTGAAGGACGATGAACTCTGGGCGCGTGTAGGGAGACTGCCCAGCTCGAACCAGTTCAATTCGCTCATCGAACTGGAACTGGAGGAAGGCAAGCCGCGCAACCCGTTTCTCAATCCCGGTGCGCTGGCGGTGTCCGACATGCTCAGCAGCCGCAACACCCAGATGGAACTGGCCGTGCTGTCGCTCCTGCGCGATCTTTCGGGCAATGCGGCGCTGCAGTACGACCTCGATGTGGCAAAAGGCGAGTTCGCGTGCGCGCACAGAAACCTGGCGGCTGCGCACCTGATGAAGAGTTTTGGAAATTTCCGCAACCCGGTCGAGGACGTCGTGAAGGCGTATTGCGCCCAATGCGCGATCGCAGCCAGCTGCAAGGACCTGGCGGTGGCCGCACTGTTTCTTGCCAATGGCGGTGCTGACCTGCGCATGCACCAGGTGCTGGAGGCCCGCTAGGCCCAGCAGTTGTGCGCGCTCATGATGAGCAGCGGGACCTACGAAGCCTCCGGTGAAACTGCATTCAGCATAGGGTTGCCGATCAAGAGCGGAGTCGGTGGTGGCGTCCTCGCCGTGAATCCCCGGTTTGGCGCGGTGTGCTCCTGGTCGCCGCCATTGGACGAGAAGGGAAACTCTGTCGCCGGGTTGAAAGCCATCGAGCTCGTTACTGCCGAACTGGACAGAACGGTTTTTTCTTGACGAGAACCGCAAGCCAACGGGTTGAACCTTCGCCTGGTTCACACCTGCGCCAAGGACGGCGAACTGCATCGCACCGGCCGCACCAGACCATGTTTGATCCGATCACCCTACGAAGATGAGCGGTCCCTCACCAGGCCGTTGAGCTTGAAGTTTGCACCCGCGCGCTGAGTGCAAGTCCATGCTTCAAGTCCCAATGCATGGGGTGCTGCTTTTTCGTTGTGGCGGAGACTGGGTAGCCGGCTATCTAGTCGTAGCAAGGAGCACGCGGACACAAGTTAAGTTAAGTTAAGTTTGTCGTTCATCCTGTAGGCCATGCATCTTCAGCCAATGCCGGGCTGACCAATTGCACGCTCATCGGCAGAGCTGATAGCGTTGTAAAGCCTCTTGCCTAACGTAGTCTGGTTGGCGCGATCAAACGCCTCGGCACCTGCCCATGAGGTACCAAAAGCAACAACGCCAAGCCGTTCCAGAATTGCAAGTGACTCGACCACGTTTTCGCTTGGCAACATGAATTCCCTCTCTTTCTCTTCAGAAGTCGACACCACAACGTCTGGAAGCCCTTTGGTGTAAATCTGCAAGAATTTCCCATCCGGTCCAGAAATACTGTAAATAGACTTAAAAATCCGCGCGTCAAGAGGTGTCATTTCTTTGAGAATCGAAACAAAAGAAACCCTTGGTTCAACGCTATCAATCGAATTGACCATAAGTTGCACCCAAAGGTCTAGCAGACTGTCATCAGTTTGAAGGCTGGCCTGTGTCACTGCTTCACCAACAAAATTAAGCGGTAGCTTTTCTATTGCGGTGTGGGGAAGTTTTCGAGCGTTGAACTCTTCCTCCAATTTTTTGTTGAGCCTGAGTCGATTAAGGGTGCGTTCAGCTTTGAGGTTATCTACGTGTTTTCCAAGCCATTGCTCTAACACCCCTTCCAGGTGCTTGCCGATATAACTGCCTGTCTTTTGTGCGGATTCAAGCAGCGTGTTGGCAGTCTTCGCAACTTCCTGTACTGCCTTAGCGCTTTCCTCAAACGACTTCTCGTCCATAGATTTATCCCCCTGGTATGCCATAGCGCATCGCCATCGATTTCTGACGTTTCCCGACATGTAGAGGACATGCCGACACGACTGCCCGCGCATCGCGCTTGCAAACGATGTGTGCCGACACAGCCGACGAAATTGACATATTAAGCGGGTAGGCGCGGCGAAGTCTCGACCGCGCGCCGCGGTGTATGTCGGGGTTTGGGGGCGATTTCGGGGAGGCGGCGGGGGTGGTGGCCCCGTGCGCGCGGCCGCGGGCACGGCTGCCCTAGGGGCTGGTAGGGGGCGCCGAGGCTGCAGGACAGTGGGGATGTGAGCGCAAAAACTCGCGCTGCGGCGGCCTGTGCAGTGGCCGGTGGGCGCGGGGTTACGGCGCCAAGGCCGGGGCGCTAAGTGCGTCGGTCAGAAGGTAACAGAACACCCAGCTGCGCGAGCCGCTTTCGATCCCGCAAGTACAGCACATTCACCCCGCTGACAGCGTGCGTGCCTTCAGTACGTAGCCTTGAAATCTTCAGGGCGGCATCTCCTAAATCCGCTTAGGCATTGGTTCTGTAGGACATCTAGTGAACGGGGAAAAAAAGCACTCTGCATGGAGTGCTAATTTTTCGTTCTGGCGGAGACTGTGAGATTCGAACTCACGGACGGTTGCCCGTCGGCAGTTTTCAAGACTGCTGGTTTAAACCGCTCACCCAAGTCTCCGCAAACTGGCGCGTATTCTAGCCGGCCTCCACGCCCCGTCCCTGCGCATCAGGCCGCCTGCAGCAGGCCCTTCTTCTCGATGAAGGCCACCACCTCGTCCAGACCCTGCAGGGTTTTCAGATTGGTCATCACGAAGGGCTTGGTGCCGCGCATGCGCGTGGTGTCGGCGGCCATCACGTCCAGGTTGGCGCCCACGTGCGGGGCCAGGTCGGTCTTGTTGATGACGAACAGGTCGCTCTTGGTGATGCCGGGGCCGCCCTTGCGGGGGATCTTCTCGCCGGCGGCCACGTCGATCACGTAGAGCGTGAGGTCGCTCAGCTCGGGGCTGAACGTGGCCGCGAGGTTGTCGCCGCCGCTTTCGATGAAGACGACGTCGGCGTTCGGAAACTGCGCCAGCATGCGGTCGATGGCCTCCAGGTTGATGGAGGCGTCTTCGCGGATGGCGGTGTGGGGGCAGCCACCGGTTTCCACGCCCAGGATGCGTTCCGCGGGCAGGGCGCCGCTCACCGTGAGCAGGCGCTGGTCTTCCTTGGTGTAGATGTCGTTGGTGATGGCGATGAGGTCGTGCTTGTCGCGCATGGCCTTGCACAGCATTTCCAGCAGGGTGGTCTTGCCCGAGCCGACGGGGCCGCCGATGCCCACGCGCAGCGGGGGCAGGGGCTTGGTGCGGTGGGGGATGTGGTGCAGTGCGGTGGTGGTGGTGTTCATGATCGGAAGAGGCGGGAGTATTGGGTTTCATGCTGCGCCGACAGGATGGCGAGCATGGGCGAGAAGGCCTGGCGGTCCGCGTCGCCGGTGTGCAGCGCGGCGTCGGTGGCGGCGGGAATGGCGGCGGCCAGCCGGGCCAGGATGCGCTGGCCCGCGCTCTGGCCCAGGGGAACGGCCTTGAGCGCGGCCTGCACCATGTTCTCGGCCCAGCCGAAGGTGTAGGCCAGCAGCACGTCGCGCGCGCCGGCTTCGGTGCCGGCGGCGGCCAGGGCGAAGGCGACAGGGTAGGTGGGAGTGGGCGGCAGGGCGGCGAGCGCGGCCACGTCGTGCAGCCGGGCGGCGTCGCCCGCGTGCTGGTTGCGCAGCCAGTCGGCGAGCGAGCGGCCCATCTGCTCGGTCTGCAGGCGCATTTCGCTGGTCTCGCGCGTTTGCAGCACCCAGTCGTTCAATTGGCGCACGCGGGCGTGGTCGGCGGCGCGCCAGGCGGCCAGGGCCTGCTGCAGCACGGCCATGTCGCCGCGCGCCTGGGTGAGCTGCAGTTGCGCGGCCAGCCATTCGGCGGCGGCGGCTTCGGTGGTGACGCCGGCGCGCTCCACCGCCACTTCCAGTCCTTCGGAGTACGAGAACCCGCCCACCGGCAGCGCCGGCGAGGCCAGCCAGATGAGCTGCAGCAGGCTGGCGGCGGGCAGGGCCGTGGGGGTTTGGGGTGGTGGGGCGTTGCAGTCGGGGGCCGTCATCCCGGCGTCAATCAATGGTTGTGGTGCGGGTGATCGCACTTCGCATGGTCATGGTCATGGTCGTGACCATGGGCGTGCGCATCGCCGTGATCGTGGCCATGGCTTGCATGGCGGTGCCCGTGGTCATGCCCATCGCCGTGCGCGGGGCCGGCGGCGTCGTGCGAAGGGGCTGCGTGGTCGTGGCCGTGGTCATGGGCGTGACCGTGGTCATGGCCGTGGTGCCCGTGCCCATGGTGCCCGCCCGCCGCATAGGCGCCGCCCTCGGGCTCGAAGGGGGCATCGATCGCGTTCACGATGAGGTGCATGGCGCGCAGCATGTCGGCCAGCACGTGGTCGGGCTCGATCTGCAGGTGGGTGGGCGTGAGTTCGATGGGCACGTGCCGGTTGCCCAGGTGGTAGGCGGCGCGGGTCAGATCGAAGGCGGTGCCGTGGTGGGTGCAATGGGTGATGCGCAGCACCGCCTGGGGCGCGGCGATCACGCGGACCAGGGCGCCGTCCTCGGCCACCAGCACGTCGCCGCCGCGCACGGCGGTGCCCCGGGGCAGGAAGATGCCCAGTTCCCGCCCGGTGGAGTCGGTGGCGGCGAATCGGCTTTTCTGGCGCGTGTCCCAGTCGAGTTCGAGGGTGGCGGCGCGCTTGACGAGCACGGGCGCGAGGCCCTTGCCCTGGGCGATGCGTTTGGAGACTTGAAGCATGCGTGCGATCAGAACAGAAAGTAGCGCTGCGCCATGGGCAGCACGGTCGCGGGCTCGCAGGTGAGCAGCTGGCCGTCGGCGCGCACGGTGTAGGTCTGCGCGTCGATCTCCATGCGCGGCGTGTAGTGGTTGTGCACCATGTGCTGCTTGCGCACGCCGCGCACGCCGCGCACGGCGCTGAGTTGCTTGGCCAGGCCGAAGCGCTCGCCGATGCCCGCGGCCAGCCCGGCCTGCGACACGAAGGTGAGCGAGGTGCGGGCCAGCGCACCGCCGAAGGCGCCGAACATGGGCCGGTAGTGCACGGGCTGCGGCGTGGGGATGGAGGCGTTGGGGTCGCCCATGGCGGCCATGGCGATGAAGCCGCCCTTCAGGATCATGGCGGGCTTGACGCCGAAGAAGGCGGGCTTCCAGATCACGATGTCGGCCCACTTGCCCACCTCCAGGCTGCCCACCTCGTGGCTGATGCCGTGGGCGATGGCGGGGTTGATGGTGTACTTGGCCACGTAGCGCTTGATGCGCGTGTTGTCGTTGCGCGCGGTGTCGCCGTCCAGCGTGCCGCGCTGGGCCTTCATCTTGTGGGCGGTCTGCCAGGTGCGCAGGATGACCTCGCCCACGCGGCCCATGGCCTGGCTGTCGCTGCTCATCATGCTGATGGCGCCCAGGTCGTGCAGCACGTCTTCGGCCGCGATGGTTTCCTTGCGGATGCGGCTCTCCGCGAAGGCCAGGTCTTCGGCGATGGAGGCGTCCAGGTGGTGGCACACCATCAGCATGTCCACATGCTCGTCCAGCGTGTTCACCGTGTAGGGCATGGTGGGGTTGGTGGAAGACGGCAGAAAGTTGGCCTCGCCCACCACGCGCAGGATGTCGGGCGCATGCCCGCCGCCCGCGCCTTCGGTGTGGAAGGCGCAGATGCCGCGGCCCGCCACGGCGGCGATGGTGTTCTCGACGAAGCCGCTCTCGTTGAGCGTGTCGGAGTGGATGGCGACCTGCGTGTCGGTGGCGTCGGCCACGTCCAGGCAGTTGCTGATGGCCGCCGGCGTGGTGCCCCAGTCCTCGTGCAGCTTGAGGCCGATCACGCCCGCGTCGATCTGCTCGTGCAGCGCGTCGGGCAGGCTGGCGTTGCCCTTGCCCAGAAAACCGAGGTTCATGGGAAAGGCGTCGGCCGCCTGCAGCATGCGCTCGATGTTCCAGGGGCCCGAGGTGCAGGTGGTGGCCAGCGTGCCGGTGGCCGGGCCGGTGCCGCCGCCCAGCATGGTGGTCACGCCCGACGCCAGGGCCTCTTCGATCTGCTGTGGGCAGATGAAGTGGATGTGGCTGTCGATGCCGCCCGCGGTGACGATGTTGCCTTCGCAGCTGATGATCTCGGTGCCGGGGCCGATGACGATGTCCACGCCCGGCTGCGTGTCGGGGTTGCCGGCCTTGCCGATGGCGGCGATGCGCCCGCCCTTCAGGCCGATGTCGGCCTTGACGATGCCCCAGTGGTCCAGGATGAGCGCGTTGGTCAGCACCGTGTCCATGGCGCCCCCGGCCGTGGGGCCGGTGCCCTGGCCGTCGCGCGTGCGCTGGCCCTGCGCCATGCCGTCGCGGATGGTCTTGCCGCCGCCGAACTTCACCTCTTCGCCATAGGCGCCGGCGCGCAGCGTGTAGTCCTGCTCCACCTCGGCGATGAGCCCGGTGTCGGCCAGGCGCACGCGGTCGCCGACGGTGGGGCCGAACATCTCGGCATAGGCGCGTTTGGACACAGTGGCCATGGGAATGCTCTCCAGCTCTCTGGCGGTTCGAAAAAGGATGGGGTCGGTGTTCAGGCGGCGGCCGGGGCCGGCGGCTCGCCCAGCGGCCCCTGCGTGAGGCCCCGAAAGCCGTACACCGTGCGGTCGCCCGCGTAGTCCACCAGCTCCACAGTGCGCTGCTGGCCGGGCTCGAAGCGCACGGCCGTGCCGCTGGCGATGTTCAGCCGCATGCCGCGCGCGGCGTCGCGGTCGAAGCCGAGCGCGCCGTTGGTCTCGGCGAAGTGGTAGTGCGAGCCGACCTGGATCGGCCGGTCGGCGGTGTTGCGCACCACCAGGGTGAGGGTGCGGCGGCCGGTGTTGAGCGCGTGCTCGCCGTCGTCGATGAGGAGTTCGCCGGGGATCATGGGGTGGGCTCGCAGTGGGATGGTGCAGTGGTCGATGCGTTGGGCCGCTCAGGCCATGCGCACGAGCAGCGTGGCGCCCAGCAGCGCGGTCGAGGCGCCCGCCGCCACGGCCAGCCAGCGGTGGCGCGCCACCACGGCATGGCCCAGGGCGATGCCGGCGGCGTGCAGCGCGGCGGTGGCGATCACCATGCCGGCCAGGGCCAGCCACTGGCCGCTGCCGCCCAGTTCGGTGCCGTGCGCCGCGCCGTGGAAGAACGCGAACGCGCCCGCCAGCCCCGCGGCCAGCGGCAGGGCCAAGTGGCGGCGCCAGGCGACCAGCAGGCCCAGCACCAGCAGCGAGGCGGCGATCATCGGCTCCACCGCCGGCACCGCCACGCCCAGGAAGCCGGCCGTGGCCCCTGCCACCAGCAGCGCCACGAAGGCGGCGGGCGCCAGCCACACGGGGCGCACGGCCAGTGCGCTCCACACGCCCACGGCCAGCATGGCGGCCAGGTGGTCCAGGCCGGTGAACGGGTGGACTAGGCCGTCGAGGAAGCCGGCGTCGGCATGCAGCGCGTCCTCCGCGCCATGGCCCGGGTGGGCGAAGGCGAGGGCGGGCAACAGCAGCAGCGCGGCGGCGGAGACGAAGGAACGGGTTTTTGCTTCTTTTTTCATAGCATCAAGGGCAATGGGTACTAGGGCATGAAGGGAATTTGGTTCAAAAACCCGTCACACGATGGGCTGGTGCACGGTAACCAGCTTGGTGCCGTCGGGGAAGGTGGCCTCCACCTGGATGTCGGGAATCATCTCGGGCACGCCCTCCATCACGTCGGCCCGCGTGAGCACCGTGCGGCCCTCGCTCATGAGCTGGGCGACGGTCTTGCCGTCGCGCGCACCCTCCATCACGGCGGCGCTGATGAGGGCCATGGATTCGGGGTAGTTGAGCTTGAGTCCGCGCGCGCGGCGCCGCTCGGCGAGCAGCGCGGCGGTGAAGATCAGGAGCTTGTCTTTTTCGCGGGGGGTGAGTTCCATGGCGCAGCGGGCGGTGGGAGGGCAAAGGGGATGGAATGCCGCATGGTAGTCAGCAATCGCCATGCCCGTCCATACGCCGGATGGCGGTGGTGGCCCCGCGTGGCATGGAACCTGCACCCCGCGCCCCTGCCCCCATGACGCCCGCCAGCCCCGCCACCGCCCCCGCGGCCCCTTCCCCGGCCCCTTCGTCGCCAGCGCCCGCCGACCACCTGGCCGCCGTGCCGCAGCAGGTGGTGAAGGTGCGCCGCGACTACAACAGCTGGGTCGCCACCGAGACGATGGAGGACTACGCGCTGCGCTTCACGCCGCAGCGCTTTCGGCGCTGGTCCGAATGGCGGGTGGCCAACACGGCGTTCGGCGCGGCCTCGTTCCTGGTGCTGGAGGCGGTGGGCGCCACGCTGCTGGTGCAGTACGGTTTTTTGAACGCCTTCTGGGCCATCGTGGCCACGGGGCTCATCATCTTCCTGGCGGGCCTGCCGATCAGCGTGTATGCCGCGCGCTACGGAGTGGACATGGACCTGCTCACGCGCGGGGCGGGCTTCGGCTACATCGGCTCGACCATCACCTCGCTGATCTACGCCACCTTCACCTTCATCTTCTTCGCGCTGGAGGCGGCCGTGATGGCCTATGCGCTGGAGCTGGCGCTGGACATCCCGCCGCGCTGGGGCTACCTCATCTGTGCGCTGGCGGTGATCCCGCTGGTCACGCACGGGGTGTCGGCCATCAGCCGGCTGCAGGTCTGGACGCAGCCGCTGTGGCTGGTGATGCTGGTGGTGCCGTTCGTGTACGTGCTGGCGCGCGATCCTGGTGCATTCGCGGGGGTGGTGCACTACGGCGGGGAATCCGGTGCGGTCTCCACGTTCAATCTGCCCTTGTTTGGTGCGGCGCTCACCGTGGGCATCGCCCTCATCACCCAGATGGGCGAGCAGGCCGACTACCTGCGCTTCATGCCCGCGCGCACGCCGGCCAACCGCTGGCGCTGGTGGCTCGGGGTGCTGGCCGGCGGGCCGGGCTGGGTGGTGCTGGGCGTGGTCAAGATGCTGGGCGGCGCGCTGCTGGCGTACCTGGCGATCAGCCACATGGTGCCGGTGGAGCGCGCGGTGGACCCGAACCAGATGTACCTGGCGGCGTACGAATACGTGTTCCCGCACTACGGCTGGGCGGTGGCGGCCACGGCGCTGTTCGTCGTCGTCTCGCAGATCAAGATCAACGTGACCAACGCCTACGCCGGCTCGCTGGCGTGGAGCAATTTCTTCTCGCGCCTGACGCACAGCCACCCGGGGCGGGTGGTGTGGGTGGTGTTCAACACGCTCATCGCGTTCATGCTCATGGAGATGAACGTGTTCAAGGCGCTGGGGCAGGTGCTGGGGCTGTATTCCAACCTCGCCATCGCCTGGATGATGGCCGTGGTGGCCGACCTGGTGGTGAACAAGCCGCTGGGCCTGTCGCCCCGGGGCATCGAGTTCAAGCGCGCGCACCTGTACGACATCAACCCGGTGGGCGTGGGGGCCATGGCGCTGGCTTCGGGGCTGTCCATCGTGGCGCACCTGGGGCTGTTCGGGCCGCTGGCGCAGGCCTTCTCGGCCGTGATCGCCATGGTGACGGCCTTCGTCGCGGCACCGCTCATCGCCTGGGCCACGCGCGGGCGCTATTACCTGGCCCGGCCCGCCGGTGCCCAGGCGCCGGCCGTGGGCACGCCCGGGGCCTGGGCGGTGCAGCGCTGCGTGGTGTGCGAGCGCGAGTACGAGGCGCCCGACATGGCGCAATGCCCCGCCTACCGCGGCACCATCTGCTCGCTGTGCTGCACGCTGGATGCGCGCTGCGGCGACATGTGCAAGCCCCACGCGCACCTGGCCGTGCAGTGGAGCGCGGCCCTGCGCTGGGTGCTGCCGCGGCGCGTGTGGCGCATGCTCGACACGGGCCTGGGTCACTTCCTGCTGCTGATGCTGGTGATCGCGCCGCTGCTGGCCGCGGTGTTCGGGCTGTTCTACCACCAGGAGCTGCAGACGCTCACCCCCCTGGCGCCCGACAGCGGCCCGGGCACCGCCGCCGTGCCGGGCACGCATGCCGCGCTGCGCTCGGGGCTGCTCAAGGCCTATCTGGCGCTGCTGGTCATCTCGGGCATCGTGGCGTGGTGGCTGGTGCTGGCGCACAAGAGCCGCAAGGTCGCGCAGGAAGAATCCAACCGCCAGACCCACCTGCTGCAGCGCGAGATCCACCTGCACCGCCAGACCGACCAGGCCTTGCAGGAGGCCCGCCGCATCGCCGAGCACGCGCGCTCGCAGGCCGAGCAGGCGCGCGGCGTGGCCGAGGAAGCGCGTGAGGAGGCCGAGGGCGCCCGGCTGCTGGCCGACCAGGCCAACCAGGCCAAGAGCCGCTACATCAGCGCCATCAGCCACGAACTGCGCACGCCGCTCAACAGCATCCTGGGCTATGCCCAGCTCATGGGCGAGGACGCCGCCGTGCCGCCGCACCGCCAGCAGGCCGTGAGCGTGATCCGCCGCGGCGGCGAGCATTTGCTGTCGCTCATCGAAGGCACGCTGGACATCGCCCGCATCGAAAGCGGCAAGCTCACGCTGCAGGTGCGTCCCATGCGCTTTGCCGACTGCCTGCACGAGATGTGCGACATGTTCGAGCCGCAGGCGCGCGCCAAGGGGCTGGCGTTCCGCTTCGAGCCGCAGGGCACCTTGCCCGAGTGGGTTCGCGGCGACGACAAGCGCGTGCGCCAGATCCTCATCAACCTCATCGGCAACGCCATCAAGTTCACCGCCAGCGGCCATGTGCGGCTGTCGGTGCGGCACGCGCGCGAGCTGGCCCTGATCGAGATCGAGGACAGCGGCCCGGGCCTCACCGAGGCCGAGCGCGCCAGCATCTTCGAGCCCTTCGCGCGCGGCGCGGCCAGCAGCCAGGGCGCCGCGCCCGGCGCGGGCCTGGGGCTCACCATCGCCAAGATGCTCACCGAGCTGATGGGCGGCGAGATGACGGTGACCAGCACGCCGGGCGCGGGCGCGCTGTTTCGCATCCGCCTGTTCCTGCCCGAGGTGCACCCGGGCGCGGTGGGCGAGGCCCTCGGCCCCGCGCGCCTGCGCGCGCCGCGCCGGGGCTACGCCGGCCCGCGCCGCCGCCTGCTGGTGGTGGACAACGAAGAGGCCGACCGCGAGCTGCTGGTGCAGTTGCTCGCGCCGCTGGGCTTCACCCTGCGCACCGCTGCCAGCGGCCACGACGCTCTGGACCTGATCGCGGCCGGCTACCGGCCCGATGCGGTGTTCATGGACCTCGCCATGCCGGGCATCGACGGCTGGGAGACCATCCGCCGCCTGCGCCAGCTCGAAGGCGCCGTGCAAGGCGCGCAGGCGCCCGCGCACATCGCTGTGGTCTCCGCCAACGCCTTCGACAAGGGGCTGGAGAACGACGTGGGCATCCGCCCCGAGGATTTCATCGTCAAGCCCGTGCGCCACAGCGAGCTGCTGGACTGGCTCGAGCGGCGCCTGGCCCTGGCCTGGATCGAGGACGTGCCGGCGCCGTCCGCGCCACCCGCTGCGGGCCCGACCTCGGAGCCGCCCCGGGGTCCCGCCGCCAAGGCGCTGCCCGATCCGTCCCGCCTGCCGGCCCTGTCCGAAGCCGTCGAGCTGGGCTACTACCGTGGCGTGCTCAACCAGCTGGGCGCCATCGAGGCCGCGCAGCCCGGGTGCGCGGCCTGGGTGGGCGAGGCGCGCGATCATGCGCGGCAGTTCCGGTTCGAGGCCATCGCCCGCATGGTGGCCGAGGCCGCCGCATCCCATCCTCCTTTCCCATGACCGCGATCGCCATGCTCCCCACCGATGTGCTGCCCCTGGATGCCACCGCGCAGGCGCTCGACCGCACCCGTGCCGACGTGGTGCTGATCGTGGACGACGTGCCCGACAACCTCGCCGTGCTGCACGACGCGCTCGACGAGTCCGGCTACACCGTGCTCGTGGCCACCAATGGCGAGACCGCGCTGTCGCGCGCGGCGCAGGCGCTGCCCGACGTGGTGCTGCTCGACGCGATGATGCCGGGCATGGACGGCTTCGAGGTCGCGCGGCGGCTGAAAGGCCTGCCGGCCACCGCGCACATCCCCATCATCTTCATGACCGGCCTGACCGAGACCGAGCACCTGGTCGCCGCGCTGGACGCGGGCGGCGTGGACTACGTGACCAAGCCCATCAAGCCCAAGGAGGTGCTCGCGCGCATGAACGTGCACCTGCAGGGCGCGCGCCGTGCCCGTCAGGAGATCCGCCAGGCCGGCCAGGCGCGCAACGCGCTCGACGCCTTCGGCTACGCCAGCATCACCGTTCGCGCGAGCGACGGCCGGCTCATGTGGCAGACCGCCCTGGCGCGCGAGCTGTTGCACGGCTACTTCGGTGGCGGTGCGGCCACCGGCGCAGCGGGCGGGGCCGTGCCGGTGCCCGCCTTCGCCCCCGCGCCGGTCACCGAGTGGCTGCAGGCGCAGCTGCCACGCCTGGCCGATCTGGCCGCGCAGCAGCTGGAGCCGCCGCGCCTGGTGGTGGAGCAGGGCGCGCGCCGCCTGTCGTTCAGCCTGCACCAGCAGACCGGCGACAGCGAAGGCGGCGGCGACTGGCTGATCGTGATGCGCGAGGTGTCCGACGCCGCCGTGATCGAAGCCATGGGCCTGTCGTTCAAGCTCACCGCCCGCGAGGCCGAGGTGCTGTACTGGCTCGTCAAGGGCAAGACCAACCGCGACATCGGCGACATCCTGGGCGCCAGCCCCGCCACGGTCAAGAAGCACCTGGAGCGCGTGTACGTGAAGCTGGGCGTGGAAACGCGCACCGCCGCGGCCGGCATCGCCATGGCGCGCATCCGGCAGACGCACCCGCAGTTCGAGGGCTGAGCGCCACGGCGCGCGGGCCCCGGTGGCTGCAGCGCTGGGCGCTAGAAACGCACCCCGGTGGACAGCCGCAGCATGTTCTGCGGCGTGAAGTTGACCTGCGGGTCCCACGCGGCGCGCACGAACCACTCGGGCCAGTCGTAGCCCACCGACAGGCCGGTGCGGCGGATGAACCGGCCGTCCACCGTGCCCTGCTTGGCCAGCAGGTCCACGGTGAGCCGCTGGCCGCCCGGCCGCGGGCTGCGCCACACGAGGTGCAGGTTCTGCTGGTCGGGGTTCTGCCGGTTGTCGCGCACCAGCTGCAGCGCCAGGGTGTCGCCGCTGGTGAAGCGGTGGCTGCCGTACACGCTGTAGGCGTCGTTGGGGTCGAAGTTGAGGTTGGCGTAGTTGCGCAGGTTGGTGCGTCCCAGGCCGGCGCCCACCACCCAGGTGGTGCCGGTCTCCACGGCCAGGCTGCCACCGACGAAGCCGCCCGAGGCGATCTGCACCGAGGGCAGCACCCGCCAGTCGCCGAAGGCCAAGGTGCTGTCCCACCCCGCGCGCGGCATGGAAAAGCCCAGCGCGGGCGAGCGGAACGCGCCCACCCACCAGTGGTCGTCGCCGCGGGTGTAGCGCAGGTTCACGTCCAGCCCGGGGCCCGAGGGCAGGCCGCCGCCGGATACCTGGTAGAGGCCCGTGGTCAGCTTGAAGGGCAGGGGCGTTTCGGGATCGGTGTCGGTGGCCGCGTGGACGGCCGGCGCGGCGAGGGCCGCGGTGCCGAGGGCCGTCAGCACGGCGGCGCGCGCCAGGCGGCGCAGCGGGGCGGACGGCCGAGGGGAGGGCAGGGCGTCAACTCGCACGGCGGCCGATCTCGATCAGGCGGTTGTCCGGCAGCCGGAAGTAGTCGGACGCGCGCGCCGCGTTGCGCTGCAGCGATCCGAACACGGCCTTGCGCAGGGCGCCCAGCCCTTCGAGCCGGCCCGTGCCCAGCGAGGCGCGCGAGGTGAAGTACGAGGTGGACATGGACTCGATGTGCAGGCCCTTCTGGTAGGCCAGCAGGCGCAGGTATTCGGGCACGTCGGGCCGCTCCATGAAGCCGTGGCTGGCGGTCACGCACCACACGCCGTGGCCCAGTTCCTGGGCGTGCAGGCGATCGGCGGCCGGCACGCGCGGCACCGGGCGGGTGCGCACGGCCAGCACCACCACGCGCTCGTGCAGCACCTGGTTGTGCTTGAGGTTGTGCAGCAGCGCGTGCGGCACGCTGTCGGCGTCGGCGGTCATGAACACGGCGGTGCCGCGCACGCGGTGCGGCATGCCGTGCGCCAGGGCCTCGATGAAGGGGGCGAGCGGCATGCGCTCCTGCGCCGCCGCCTGCTCGGCCACGCGCCGGCCCTTGGCCCAGGTGGTGAAGACGAACATGACCAGCGCCGCCACCGCCAGGGTCAGCCAGCCGCCGTCGGCGATCTTCAGGCTGTTGGCCACGATGAAGGTCACGTCCACCAGCGCGAAGCAGCCCACGCCCAGGCCCACGGCCAGCGGGTTCCAGCGCCACAGCCGCAGCGCGACCACGCCGGCCAGCAAGGTGGTGGTGAGCATGGTGAGCGACACCGCGATGCCGTAGGCGGCCGACAGCGCGCTGGAGCTGCGAAAGGCCAGCACCAGCAGCAGCACGCCGGCCATGAGCAGCCAGTTCATCGTGGGCAGGTAGATCTGGCCGATGGCGGTGCCCGAGGTCTGCACGATGCGCATGCGCGGCAGGTAGCCCATGCGGATGGCGTGCGCCGTCATGGAGAACGCGCCCGAGATCACGGCCTGCGAGGCAATGACGGTGGCGCAGGCGGCCAGCACCACCACGGGCACGGTGGCCCAGGGGGGAAAGAGCCTGAAGAACGGGTTGTCGATGGCCGCGGGGTTGGCCAGCACCAGCGCGCCCTGGCCGAAGTAGTTCAGCACCAGCGACGGCAGCGCGATGAACAGCCACGCCAGCCGGATGGGCGTGGCGCCGAAATGGCCCATGTCGGCATACAGCGCCTCGCCGCCCGTGAACGCGAGGAACACCGCGCCCAGCACCGCCAGCGACTGCGCTGGGTGCGTGGCCAGGAATTGCACCGCCCAGCGCGGGTCGATGGCCTCCAGCACGTGCGGGTTCTGCGTGATCTGCCAGAGGCCGGACACCGCCAGCACGCCGAACCACAGCACCATCACCGGCCCGAACACGCGGCCCACCGATTCGGTGCCCCGGCGCTGCACGAGGAACAGGCCGATCAGCACCAGCAGCGTGATGGGCACCACGTAAGGCTTGAACACCGGCGTGGCCACCTCCAGCCCCTCGACCGCCGACAGCACCGAGATGGCCGGGGTGATGAGGCTGTCGCCATAGAACATGGCCGCGCCGACCAGGCCCAGCCCGGCGACGGCCTTCCACGCCCACGGGCGGGCGCCGCCGCGCTCCAGCGCCTGCGCGGCCAGGCCCTGCAGCGCCAGGATGCCGCCCTCGCCGTCGTGGTCGGCGCGCAGCACGAACACCACGTACTTGAGGGTGACCACCAGCATCAGGCCCCACAGCACCAGCGACAGCAGGCCCAGCACCGCGGCGCGGTCCAGCGCCACGCCGTGCTCGGGGTTCAGGCATTCCTTGAAGGCGTAGAGCGGCGAGGTGCCGATGTCGCCGAACACCACCCCGAGTGCGGCGATCATCAGGGCGGATCGGGCGGCGAAGCCGCGGGCAGCGGGCGCGTGGCCGGGCGCCGGAGTGGAGGTCATTGCGGAGTGCGGGGCAGTGAAGGGTCGGCGCATTGTGCGCCGGCGGCTGCGCGCGGTCACGGGCGGCGCGAACCCGGTGATGCCGGCGCGCAACGCTGTGGGAAGGCTTGGGGCCGAAAAGGCCTCCAGCGCAATTTCAACTAGGGCGTATTGCTATCAATTGAATAGCATTTCGGCGGCCGTGCCTTCGTGGCCCGGCACCGTATCGGCCCGCCCCGCCGTCACATGCCCAGCGATTTGAGCAAGTCGTCCGTGTCGCTGGACGACGCGGCGGCCGGCACCGGGGCCGCGGCCTTGGGCTCGCCGGCCTGGGCGATCAGCGCGTCGGGATCGGGGGCTTCCTGCGGCTCGAAATCGACGAGCTTGATGAACTCGGTGCGGTCGATCGCCAGCTCGAGGTAGAAGATGTGGTTGCTGGCCGTGTAGAAGGTCACGCGGCGCGCCTCGGGCTTGTCCAGGTTGGCGTCCACGCTCAGCATCACCTGCTTGTTCAGCGCCAGCATCTTGGGCTGGTTCTGCGTGATGTGCGTCTGCAGCTCGCGGCGCACCTTGCCGGTGAAGTCGCCCACCACCTGGTTCATCAGCTCGCCCATCACGTTCGACACCTCGTCCGAGGTGTAGGAGCTGGCCAGGTCGTCCTTGGACATGCCCATGCTCAGCAGGTAGCTCTGGTAGAGCTCCATCGCCGCTTCCTTCGAGAAATTGATGATCACCAGGCCCGAGAACCCGCCGTCGAACAGCACGAAGCAGCCGATGTCGGGGCGCAGGCAGGTCTTGGTGATGCGCTGCACCATGCCGGAGTAGTGGATGGGGCTCTGCGTGGCCACGCTGAGCACGCGGGTCACCGAGTTGCAGAGGCTGATCAGCAGGTCTTCGGTGCCGTAGACGATGGAGGGGGTTTGTGCGCTCATGGTGTGCAAGGGGAAGGGGAGGGGGACGAAAAAGGGGCTCTGGAAAAAAGGCCGGGGCGGTTCAGCGCTCCGGGGTGTCGGAGATGCGCCGGGCATACACAGCCAGCACGATGCGCTCCGAATGCACGAGGTACTCGTTGAGCTGGTCCGAGGCCTCGCGCAGCTTGCCCGCCTCGAACAGATCGACGATCCTGACGTTCATGTCCACGTACGGCGCGTGCAGGAACTCGGGGTCGTTCAGCAGCCCGAAGGCCAGCCGCAGTTCGGCCAGGATGTGCGAGAACATCACGTTCAGGCGCTCGCTGTCGGCCAGCTCCACGATGGCCATGTGGAACTCCATGTTGGCCGTGCCCACGCCCTGCCAGTCGGCCGCCTCGCGGCAGCGCACCGCCGAATCCACCGCCTCGCGCAGGTGCTTCTTGGCGGGGTGGCGCGGGTAGGCCTGGGCGATGGCCTGGCATTCGATGAGCCGGCGCACGCGGTAGATGTCGATGATCGAGGCGATGCTCGGGATGGCCACCGAGACGCCGCGGTTGGGCTCGTACTTGACCAGGCCTTCCTTGGTCAGCAGGCGGAAGACCTCGCGCAGGGTGTTGCGCGAAATCTCCAGGCTTTCGCTCAAGGCGGCCTCGGACAACCGCTGGCCGGGCGAGAACTCGCCCTTCACGATCTTCTGGCGGATCAGCTCCGCCGTGCGTTCGTTCAGGGTCTGGGCGTTCGTGGGGGTTTCGATGGTCATGCCTGGGCGGTTCGGGGTGGGCGTGCGGCACGGCGTGCGCAGGCCGGGATCGGGTTTCGCACTTTGTAGCAGATCGGCCTGCTTCGCAAGAATCCACCCTGTGGAATACCGCTTTCTAACCCCTTTTCCTAGGGTTTGTCCGGGTCGGTTGCCCGCCCTGTTGTTGGGCAAAATCGACCAATCGTGAAACAAATTGGTGCCGGTTGTCTCTTCATAGTGCATCGATTGTTCAACAACTTGAAGTTTTTCAAGGGTTGATCCCCGATTTGTTGTTCATGGATTGGCATGCAATTTGCGTTGTGTGTCGTGCCGGTCCAGACCGCGCTCGGGCAGCAACCTCCCATTGCCCGCGCGCTGCCAGGCCGGCAATGGGGCCCTACGGTTGTCCGCACCTCTTCGCCAACGGCGGCGGGGCGCACGCGAAGACCGGACCGGCCAGGGCTGTACGTATTCAAGGAAGTTCAAGATGCAAAACGTAGTCAATCTGTGGCCGCTCATCGGGGTGGCGGTCATCATCGTGGGGTTCATCCTGCGGTTCAACC
Source organism: Acidovorax sp. SUPP2539 (assembly GCF_030158975.1). Taxonomy (NCBI): domain Bacteria; kingdom Pseudomonadati; phylum Pseudomonadota; class Betaproteobacteria; order Burkholderiales; family Comamonadaceae; genus Acidovorax; species Acidovorax sp. SUPP2539. The sequence continues at coordinate 697,743 of NZ_BQXJ01000001.1, forward strand.
CGATGCTGGTGGTGATCGTCACGGCCATCGCGACGGCGTTTGCCGCCGGATTTCCGATCGACAAGATCCTGGCCACCATCGGCACCGGTTTCATCAAGACGCGCAACCTGCCGCTCATCATCCTGCTGCCCCTGGCGGTGATCGGGCTGCTGGAGCGCCATGGCCTGCGCCAGCATGCGCAGAACTGGATCAGCAGCATCAAGTCGGCCACCGCCGGCCGCCTGCTCATCGTGTACCTGGGTGCCCGCCAGCTCACGGCCGCCATCGGCCTGACCAGCCTGGGCGGCCACCCCCAGATGGTGCGCCCGCTGCTCGCCCCCATGGCCGAAGGCGCCACCGAGGCGCGCTACGGCAAGCTGCCCGACCGCATCCGCCACAAGCTGCGCGCCTTCTCGGCGGCCACCGACAACGTGGGCCTGTTCTTCGGTGAGGACATCTTCGTGGCCTTCGGCGCCATCGTGCTGATGTCCACCTTCCTGCACGAGGCCGGCATCGACGTCGAGCCGATCCACATCGCGCTGTGGGGCATTCCGACCGCGATCTGCGCGTTCGCCATCCACGCCTGGCGCCTGCACCGCCTGGACGGCGTGCTGGCCCGTGAACTGGCCGCGCACGCCGCCGAAACCGCTGGCCGCAATGGCAACGGGAACGGCAATGGCGACGGCACCCTCTCCAGCGCCAAGGGAGCATGAACATGACACTGACCATCCAACACCTGTACTACCTCGTCGGCGCCATCCTGGCCATCACCGCGGTGATGACCGTGGCCGACCGTGACAACCCCAAGCGCTTTTCCAGCGGACTGTTCTGGGCCCTGTATTCCCTGGTCTTCCTCATCGGCGACCTGCTGCCGCCCATCTGGGTGGGCGCCGGCGCCGTGGTGATGGCGCTCATCGCCGGCTTCGGCGGCGTGGGCGCGGGCAAGCACACCCCCCGCACCCCCGCCGAGTACCAGACCAGCGCCAAGCGCCTGGGCAACCGCCTGTTCATTCCCGCGCTGGCGATTCCGCTCATCACGATGATCGGTACGCTGTCGGCCAAGCACCTGTCCGTGGGCGGCGTGCCGCTGATCGACCCCAAGAACACCACCCTGGTGAGCCTGGGCGTGGGCTGCGTGCTGTCGCTGGCCCTGGCCTGCTGGCTGACCCGCGAGAGCCCCGTGCAGGGCCTGCGCGAATCGCGCCGCCTGACCGACGCGCTGGGCTGGGCCCTGGTGCTGCCGCAGATGCTGGGCATGCTCGGCCTGGTGTTCTCCGACGCCGGTGTGGGCAAGGCCGTGGCGTACATCACCACCAGCTACATCAACATGGACATCCGCTTCGTGGCCTGTGCCGTGTACGTGATCGGCATGGCGCTGTTCACCATCATCATGGGCAACGGCTTCGCCGCCTTCCCCGTCATGACGGGCGGCGTGGGCGTGCCGATCCTGCTGGGCGTTTACCACGGCGACCCCGCCGTGATGGCCGCGATCGGCATGCTCTCGGGCTACTGCGGCACGCTGCTGACCCCGATGGCCGCCAACTTCAACATCGTGCCCGCCGCGCTGCTGGAGCTTCCGGACAAGAATGCGGTGATCCGCGCACAGGTGCCGACGGCCCTCGCGCTGCTCACGTGCAACGTGTTCCTGATGTACTTCCTGATGTTCCGATAGTCCGAAGAAAGGCCGCCCCGTGTCCGACGCCGCCCCCCACACTGTGCTGCTCACCGGCTTCGAGCCCTTCGAGCGCGATCCGGTCAACCCCTCGTGGGAGGTGGCGCGTGCGCTGGACGGCTGGCAGCATGGGGGCGCCACGGTGCGCTCCGTGCAGCTGCCCTGCGTGTTCGGCAAGGCCGCGCAGGCGCTCGATGCGGCGCTGGCGCAGTGGCGGCCCTCGCTGGTGATCTGCCTGGGCCTGGCCGGTGGCCGCGCCGAGGTGTCGCTGGAGCGCGTGGCCATCAACCTGGACGATGCGCGCATCGCCGACAACGCCGGGCAGCAGCCGGTGGACACCGCCGTGGTGCCGGGCGCCCCGGCGGCGTACTTTTCCACGCTGCCCATCAAGGCGATCGTGCGCGACCTGCGCGCCGAAGGGCTGCCGGCCGCGGTGTCCAACACCGCGGGCACCTTCGTGTGCAACCACATCTTCTACGCGCTGATGCACCGCCTGGCGCAGCAGGCCGCAGGCGCCGCCACGCTGCCGGGCATTGCGGCGCCTGCGCGCGGCGGTTTCATCCACGTGCCGTACCTGCCCGAGCAGGCCGCGCGCGTGGGTGGCGGCGCGCCCAGCGTGGCGCTGGACACGCAGGCACAGGCCCTGCGCGCCGTCATCCGCACGGCGCTGTCCGTGCGCGAGGACGTTCGCGAAACCGCCGGGCAATTGCATTGACCGGCATGGGCATATAGACGGGGCGCTGCGCGCAGCGCTCCGCGGGTTTGAGATATCGGCGGCACCGACCGCCAGGAGAACGACGATGAAAATGGATCTGAACAGCGACCTGGGCGAGAGCCTCGGCGCATGGCGCATGGGCGATGACGCGGCCATGCTGGGCATCGTGAGCAGCGCCAACGTGGCCTGCGGCTTCCACGCCGGCGATGCCGCCGGCATCCTGCGCACGCTGCGCGAGGCCCAGGCCCGCGGCGTGGTGGTGGGGGCGCACGTGGCCTATCGCGATCTGGTCGGTTTCGGTCGCCGCAACATGGACGTGGAAAGCGCCGACCTCGTGGCCGACGTGATCTACCAGATCGGCGCGCTGCAGGGCCTGGCCAAGGCCGCCGGCACCGAGGTGCGCTACGTGAAGCCCCACGGCGCGCTCTACAACACCATCGCCCACGACGCCCGCCAGGCGCGCGACGTGATCACCGCGCTGCGCGAGATCGACGACCGCCTGGTGCTGGTGGCGCTGGCCGGCTCGCCGCTGATCGGCTGGGCGCGCGACGCCGGCCTGCGCGTGGTGGCCGAAGCCTTTGCCGACCGCGCCTACACCCCGGCCGGCACGCTGGTGTCGCGCCGCGAAAAGGGCGCCGTGCTGCACGACGCCGCGCTGATCGCCGAGCGCATGCTGCGCCTGGTGTCCGACGGCGTGATCGAGGCCATCGACGGCAGCCAGGTGCGCATCGGTGCCGACTCGATCTGCGTGCACGGCGACAGCCCCGACGCCGTCGCGATCGCGCAGCAGGTGCGCCAGCGCTTCGAGCAGGCCGGCGTGACCATCACGTCGTTCGCAGGGCAGTCCGCAGCATGATGCGCTTCCTGCCCGTCAACCTGAATGCGGTCATGGTCGAGCTGGACGACCTCGACCAGACGCTGGCGCTGCTCGCCTCGCTGCGGCGCGAGCCCATCGACGGCATCGAGGAAATGGTGCCCGCCGCGCGCACCATCCTCATCCACTTCCGCCCCGCCGTGCAGTCGCTGCCCGCGCTGGTGGACGCCATCGCCCGGCGCGACGTGAGCGCGCAGGCCGAGCGCAGCACCACGCTGATCGAGATCCCCGTGCACTACGACGGGGAAGACCTGGCCGAAGTGGCGCACATGCTGGGCATCACCCCCGAAGAGGTGATCGCGCGCCACACGGGCAGCGAATACACCGTGGCGTTCACCGGCTTCGCGCCGGGCTTCGGCTACCTGACCGGCGGCCACCCCAGCCTGAACGTGCCGCGCCGCACCACGCCGCGCACCCGCATCCCGGCGGGCGCGGTGGGGCTGGCGGGCACCTTCAGCGGCGTCTATCCGCAGGCCAGCCCGGGCGGCTGGCAGATCATCGGCACCACGCCCACGGCCATGTGGGACCTGGGGCGCCCCGTGCCGGCGCTGCTGCAGCCCGGCGACCGCGTGCGCTTCGTGGATATTGCTACTAAAAATGTAGCAGAATGCCCTAGTGAAACATGTGCTGAGGGCCAAAAAGGCACTGAAACCGCACCGGCACCCGCCGGGCCCCCTGCGGCCACCGCGCTCGAAGTGGTCTCGGCCGGCCTGCAGACCCTGTTCCAGGACGTGGGCCGCCACGGCCAGGCGGGCCAGGGCGTCTCGGCCTCGGGCGCCATGGACCAGGCCGCCTGCAAGGCCGCCAACCGCCTGGCCGGCAATGCCTCCGACGGCGCCTGCCTGGAGACGGTCAACGGTGGCCTGCAGCTGCGCAGCCGAGGCGACACCGTCGTGGCCGTGACCGGCGCCGATGCACCGCTGACCCTCACCAACGCGGCCGGCCTGCGCTGGCCCGTGCCGAACTACCAGCCCATCGCCCTGGGCGACGGCGACACGCTCACCGTGGGCGAACCGGTGGCCGGCACGCGCTGCTACGTGGCGGTGCGCGGCGGCTTCGCCGTGCAGCCGGTGCTGGGCAGCTGCGCCACCGACACACTGGCCCGCGTGGGCCCGGCGGCGGTGGCCGGCGGCGACGTGCTCGGCGTGCTCGGCGTGCGGCCCGTGGTGGGCAGCGCCGTGGTCGGCGCGCCCGAGGTGCCGCCGGCCGGCCTGCCCACGGTGCACGAAGACATCACGCTCGACGTGGTGCTCGGCCCGCGCACCGACTGGTTCACGCCCGATGCCGTCGCCCTGCTGGCGGCGCAGCGCTGGCGCGTCACGCCGCAGTCCAACCGCGTGGGCATCCGCCTGGCGGGCGACGAGCCGCTGGCGCGCGCCGTGGGCGGCGAGCTGCCCAGCGAAGGCACCTGCATCGGCGCCATCCAGGTGCCGCCGAGCGGCCAGCCCGTGCTGTTCCTGGCCGACCACCCGCTCACGGGCGGCTATCCGGTCATCGGCACCGTCGCGCCCCACCACCTGGACCGCGCGGGCCAGATCCCGGTCAACGCCTGGGTGCGTTTCAACCCGATCCGCGAATTCGAAGCCATCACGCGCGGCGCTGCCGCCTGACGGGCCTGAACGAGCACCCCCTTACCGAACACCGATTACCGAGTCCCTGACATGAAAAAAGTCCTCATTGCCAACCGTGGCGAGATCGCCGTCCGCATCGCCCGTGCCTGCGCCGACTACGGCGTGGCCTCCGTGGCCGTCTATGCCAATGCCGACATCGACGCCGTGCACGCCCGCATGGCGGGCGAGGCCTACGGCCTGGACGGCGACCGGCCGGCCGACACCTACCTGAACATCGAAAAGCTGCTGGCCGTGGCCCAACGCAGCGGCGCCGACGCGGTGCACCCGGGCTACGGCTTCCTGTCGGAAAGCGCCGCCTTCGCGCAGGCCGTGATCGACGCGGGCCTGACCTGGATCGGCCCCTCGCCCGAGGCCATCGCGCGCCTGGGCGACAAGGTCGAGGCCCGCAAGATCGCGCTCAAGGTCGGCGCGCCGCTGGTGGCCGGCACCTCCGAGCCCGTCAAGGACGCCAGCGAGGTCATCGCCTTCGCCGAGCAGCACGGCCTGCCCATCATCATCAAGGCCGCGTTCGGCGGCGGCGGCCGGGGCATGAAGGTCGCCTGGCGCATGGACGAAGTGGCCGAGCTGTACGACTCCGCCGTGCGCGAGGCCGTCACCGCCTTCGGGCGCGGCGAGTGCTTCGTCGAGCAGTTCCTCGACCGTCCCCGCCACATTGAGGCGCAAGTGCTGGCCGACACCCACGGCAACGTGCTGGTGCTGGGCACGCGCGACTGCTCGCTGCAGCGGCGCAACCAGAAGCTGGTGGAAGAGGCGCCCGCGCCCTTCCTCTCCGACGACCAGCGCGCGCGCATCCACCAGGCGGCGCATGACATCTGCGCCGAGGCGGGCTACGCCAGCGCGGGCACGGTGGAGTTTCTGCTCAGCGGCAGCGGCGCCATCTCGTTCCTCGAAGTGAACACGCGCCTGCAGGTGGAGCACCCCGTGACCGAGCAGACCACGGGCATCGACCTGGTGGTGGAGCAGTTGCGCATCGCCGATGGCCACCCACTGGCCGTCACCGAAACGCCGCGCCCGCTGGGTCATTCCATCGAGTTCCGCATCAACGCCGAGGACGTGGGCCGGGGCTTCCTGCCCACGCCCGGCCCGGTCGTCTCGTTCGCCGCGCCGTCCGGCCCCGGCGTTCGGGTGGACAGCGGCGTGCAGTCCGGCTCCACGGTGCCGGGCACGTTCGATTCGCTGATGGCCAAGCTCATCGTCTCGGGCGCCACGCGCGAGCAGGCGATCGCCCGCGCACAGCGCGCGCTGCGCGAGTTCAAGATCGAAGGCGTGGCCTCGGTGCTGCCGTTCCACCGCGCGGTCATCGGCCACGCGGATTTCGTGGGCGGCGACGGCTTCAAGGTCCACACCCGCTGGATCGAGACCGACTTCGCCCCCGACCTGGCCGCCGCCCTGCGCGCCGAACCGGTGGCCGACACTACCCTGATCCGCACTGCGATGGAGATCGACGGACGCCGCGTCTCCCTGGGCCTGCCGCCCGAGCTGCTGCGCGGCCTGCAGTCCGTGCCGGGCGGCGCCCCGGCTGCACCGGGCGCGGGCGGCAGCGACAAGGCGGAGCAGGACCCCAATGCCGTCGGCGCCCCCATCGCCGGCACGCTGCAGACCTGGAAAGTGGCCGAAGGCGACACCGTGGCCAAGGGCGACGTGATCGCCGTGATGGAAGCCATGAAGATGGAAATGCAGGTTACCGCGCACCGCGCGGGCAAGATCGCCCTGAGCGCGGCGGCCGGCAGCTACCACGCGGCCGGCACGGCCATCGCGCGCATCCAGGACTGAAGAAGCCCTGGCGCCTGAACGGAGCGGCCTTTGGAGCCTTCCTCCAGCAGGGCTTTTCGGCGATCCGTCGCCGGAAAGCCCATCTTTCGATTGCTGCCCGCGCTGGAGGCCCCGGCGTCGGCGGCTATTTTTTTGTTGAAGGGTTCGCGCTGTGTGCGCGCCTTGCTTTCTTTCGCTTGTCCCATCGAGTGCCGTCGGGTCGGCGGGCCGCCATGGTGGACCCTCATGGAGGGCTTGGCCGATGGCACAGAGGAGGGTAGTCTTCGGGCTCGGCTGCGAGCCCGTGCTGCCCTCGCCGCTCCCCTGCGGGCGCCTTCAGCGCGGCGGCCCAGGCGGGTTGAGCATTCACATTTTTTGAATCATTGCGTCAATTCCATTGAAACTTGACGCACAAAAGGCTATCTACACTGCGCCATGCCTGAGTGTTGCATCGCAGCATTCCACCCCACGAAACCCAGACCACCATCCATGACGCCTCCTCTGCCACGATCGTCCCGCTACGGGGGCATGGCCATCGCCCTGCACTGGATCCTCGCTCTGGCGCTCATCGGCATCTTCGCGGTGGGGTTGTACATGACGGGCTTGCCGTTCTCGCCCCAGCGCCTGAAGCTCTACAACTGGCACAAGTGGGCCGGCGTGACGATCCTGGCGCTGTCCACCCTGCGGCTGATCTGGCGCCTCACGCACCGCCCACCCGCGCTGCCGCCGGCCGTGCAAGCGGCCATGCCCCGCTGGCAGCACATCGCGCACCACGGCACGCATCACCTGATGTACGCACTCTTTTTCATCGTGCCGCTGGTCGGCTGGGCCTACAGCTCGGCGGCCGGCTTTCCCATCGTGTTCCTCGGCGTGCTGCCGCTGCCCAGCTTCGTGCCCGTGAGCCCCGAGCTGGCCGAGGCCATCAAGCCCTGGCATGAAATCACCGCCTATGCCCTGGCGGCGCTGGTCGTGCTGCACGTGGCGGCCGTGGTCAAGCACCAGGTCATCGACCGCGACGGCCTGCTGTCGCGCATGCTGCCGGGCCGGGGCTGATCGATCGTTTCGCTGGCCGTGCAGGCGCCGGGGTGCCCGGCCTCTCGGCCGGTTCTTCCTGAATTTTTGGTTTGTTGTTGACTGACGGAGTCCTGTCCATGAAATATTCGATGACGCTGGCTGGCCTCGCGCTGGCATCCACCACGCTGCTGGCGGCCGCACCGGCATTCGCCCAGCAAAAACTCGTGCCCGAGCAAAGCGAGATCACCTTCGTGAGCAAGCAGATGGGCGTGCCGGTGGAAGGCAAGTTCAAAAAGTTTGATGCCCAGGTCGCGTTCGATCCGGCCAAGCTGGCCACCAGCAAGATCGCCTTCACCGTCGATACCGGCAGCGCCACCCTGGGCGTGAAGGAGTCCGACGCCGAACTGCCCAAGGCCACGTGGTTCAACGTGCCCAAGTTCCCGCAGGCCACCTTCCAGTCCACCGCCATCAAGGCCCTGGGCGCCGGCAAGTACGAAGTGGCCGGCAAGCTCAGCATCAAGGGCGCCACGCAGGACGTCACCGTGCCCGTCACGCTCGCCCAGAGCGGCGCGACCACCACGGCCACCGGCGCCTTCGCCATCAAGCGCCTGGCCTTCAAGATCGGCGAGAACGAATGGGCCGATACGTCCATGGTGGCCGACGACGTGCAGGTCAAGTTCAAGCTCGCGCTGACCGGCGTGGGCAAGCTCTGAGCCTCGGCTTTCGCCCGCTGAACCCCGTTTCTTGTTTCTTGTTCCCGTTTCTGTTTTTTCAACCCGGAGATATCGACATGCGCAAATCCCTCTTCGCCCTCGCCGCCGTGGCTGCAACCCTGGCCGCCGGCGCCGTGCAGGCCCAGACCGCCACGTATGCCGTGGACCCGACCCACACCTTCGCCACGTTCGAGATCAGCCACTTCGGCGCCAGCGTGAACCGCGGCCGCTTCGACAAGAAGGAAGGCACCGTGCAGCTGGACAAGGCCGCCAAGACGGGCAAGGTGGAACTGACGATCGACATCACCTCGATCAACACGGGCGTGGCACCGTTCGACAAGCACCTGCAAAGCGCCGACATCTTCGACGCCGCCAAGCACCCCACGGCCAAGTTCGTGGGGGACAAGTTCACGTTCGACGGCGACAAGCTGGTGTCCGTGGCCGGCGACCTGACCATCAAGGGCAAGACCCAGCCCGTGACCTTCAAGGCCAACCAGTTCGCCTGCTACCAAAGCCCCATGCTCAAGCGTGAAGTGTGCGGCGGCGACTTCGAAACCACCATCGACCGCACCCAGTTCGGCGCCGACTACGGCGTGCAGTACGGCTTCCCCAAGAACGTGCGCATCGTGGCGCAGATCGAAGCCGTCAAGCAGTAAACCTTTCCCCCATGGCCTTCGGGCCGTGGGCGGCCAGGGCCGGGCCCCGCGTGCACGCCGCTGCGCGGGACCGGCCCTTTTTCGTGGCCGCGCGCCCGCGGCGCCTGCCGGCAAAGCGGGGGTGCGTGCCTTGGCTTCTTTTCCGAATGAACGAGGATGAAACAGGTTTTATGAGACCCCTGATGAAACGATGCATGCCGGCCGCCCGCCAGGCCCTGGCCATGGCGGTGATGGCGGGCGCCGCCGCCGGCGCCTGGGCGGGCGAGGAGGCGGCACGCATTCCCGCCATCAAGCTGTACTCCACCCCGGACCACCACGCTGCCTTCGTGCGCGGCACGGTGCCGGCGCTGCACAAGATTCCCAGCCAGCAGTTCTGGCTGAGCAACTCGGTGGAGCTGTGGGAGCAAAACACCCACCCGGCGCCCCGCCGGCAATACGTGGTGCCGCTGCAGGGCGTGCTGGAGTTTCGCGTGAGCGACGGCTCCACCTTTCGCCTGGCTCCGGGCACGGTCTTGCTGGCCGAGGACACCCAGGGCGAAGGCCACAGTTGGAAGATCGTGTCGAACGACAAGGAGTGGGTGCGCGCCTATATCCCGATGGTGTCCGAAAATGATGAATTCGAAGCGGACAAATAGCTTGGAATTTCTTCGCTAAGTGCCTGTCCTCTCGCCATTTTCGAATGGCATCGCATATTGAGAGATGCTAAGGAAGGTCTGCAAAACCCCATTCGAGAGACCACCGCAGTCTAATGGCGGACCTGTGCTCGCCTGACGCTTGAGCAATCTGCCTACTCGGGCCAATTACCCTCATTTGCAGGCCTGTTTCAGGCCCGGTGGCGCCGCTTTGGCACCTCGTAAGCGCACCTACCCCTGCAGTTCCATGATGCGCTTCCTGGCCATCCACAGATTGCCCAGCGCAAACAGCATCATGAGGCGCGCCGTGTTCTTCTCCAAGCCCCGGTAGCGCACCTTGGCATACCCGAACTGCTGCTTGATTACCCTGAACGGGTGCTCCACCTTGGCCCGCACGCTGGCCTTGAGCCGCTCAGCCTTGTCCAACAGTTTGTGCAGTTCCCGTTGGGGATCGAGCGCCTTGCGCTTGCCCTGGCGCATGGCTACGTGCCACTTGATCTTGGCCTTGCTCCCCTGCATCTCCTGGCGCTTGTCCACGCCTTGGTAGCCCGCATCGCCCCAGGCATGCTTTTCCTTTCCGTGCAGCAAGCCTGCGGCCTGCGTCACGTCGTTGACGTTGGCGGCTGTGCCTATGACGGTATGCACCAAGCCCGAGTCGGCATCCACGCCAATGTGCGCCTTCATTCCGAAGTGCCATTGGTTGCCTTTCTTGGTCTGGTGCATCTCGGGGTCTCGCTCACCCTCTTTGTTCTTGGTGGAGCTGGGCGCCGCAATGATGGCGGCATCCACGATGGTGCCGGTCTTGAGCATCAGGCCCTGCTGGGCCAATCCGGTGTTGATGGCGGCCAGTACCTGGGGTGCCAGTTGATGCTTCTCCAGCAGATGGCGGAAACGCAGGATGGTGGTCTCATCGGGCATTCGCGCTGCCCCATCGAGGCCGGCAAAGCGGCGGTACAGCGGCCGCTCGTGCAGTTCTTCTTCCATGGCCGGATCGCTCAGGTTCCACCACAGCTGCAGGCAGTGGATGCGCAGCATGGTCTCGATGGGGAATGGAGGGCGGCCGCCAAGGGCTTGGTGTGCGCCGCGGGCGAACGGGGCAATGAGGGCCACCAGCACCGCCCAGGGCACGACCTGGTTCATCTCGTCGAGGAAGACTTCCTTGCGAGTCTTCTTGGGCAACGGGTCCAGGCCCAGGGTGTATTGATCCATGGCGCCATTGTCTTGGATGCTTGGCCTGGTGCTGGGGACGATCAGGCTTGGAGGTTTTGCAGACCTTCCCTAAAAATGCCGTTATCTGGCGGGCCAGATAACGGCATTTTCTTTGGTTCGGCATATATACGATTAATGCGTCAGGAGTTCCGCCCGGCAAGGCAAATGTTCGCTTCGCCGTCGCTTCTTTCGGGTGCAGGGCAAGGCAAAAACAGCAGAGGTTAAGAATTAATAAGTCCAACAGATTATTTATTAACCACTGAAAGATCTATATGACCACTGTCAAATCGCCTGCGTCCTCTGCTTCCGTGACCACCCCGTTGCTCAAGCCGTCCGAATCCAAAAGCGATGGCGCGGGTTCGTCCACGCAAAAGTCGTCCAAGTTCAGCGGAAATTCCGTGCTCGACGGCTTGCGTTCCGCGTTCACCGGCTCGGGCAAGGCCGCGTCCGTGCCTCCCCGCAGCAACAGCATGGTGGTCAGCCAGCCGAAGCGGTTCCATGACGGCAGCGTGCGTCCCGACGCGCTGGTGGCCAAGCGGCACTCCGGCGCGGTCATTCACAGCGCGAAGACGGGCGAGGCGATCACGGTCGGCAACCATTTCGAAGTGGCCACCTACGAGCTGTCCAGCGGCCTCGACGCGCACAGCGACAGCCACATGCACCCCACCAACTACGTGCAGCGCGGCCTGAACCCCGAGCAACTGCTGAAGATGATGGACGACATCGGCGTGCGCAACACCACCTTGATGCCCATTCCCACCTCGCTGCTGCAAGCCAAGCTGCCGGGTGACGATGGCGCGACCACGGCCCTCAATCCCCACGAAATCTCCGAACAGATCGGCGGCGGCGAACATGCGCACCATTGCGGTCCGCTCGAGTTCTACTACGTGCCCAAGAAGATCGAAGACCGCGTGCTCGCCGGCCGCACGAGCGAAGAACTGGCCAGCCGTCCCAAGCTGGACATCGACGACTTCCGCAAGGACCCGGGCCTGATCAAGGAGATCGTCGATGCGTCCATTCTGTACGTGGACACCGCCGTCAACACCGACCTGGCCACGGCCATCAAGAATTCCGGCATGAGCGAGGCGCAGCGCAGCCGCCTGGACCCCATGATCACCGGCCTGCACCTGGGCGACCCGCGCGTGAGCGACCGTCTGCTGCACGAGCTGTACAAGACCAAGGGCACCTTCACCGGCATCGGTGAAATCACGGTTCACAAGGAACTGGTGGAAGACATGTTCGCGGGTGGCCGGTTGCAGGCCAGCACCCAGACTCCGCGCATGGAGCCGCTCACGAAGCTGATGGAAGTGGCCGGGGTCATCGGCACGCCCGTGGTGCTGCACTGCGACATCGACAACCTGCACGATCAGGTCGAAGAGTTCAACAGCAAGGGCAAGGGCAAGGCCTCCGAAGCGCGCCTGCCGGCCAATCTGGAAGGCCTGCGCAAGATGTTCAGCGACCCGCGGGTGCAGGACACCAAGATCGTCTGGGCGCACGGCGGCGGCCTGGGCCGTTTCGTGCAGCAGGGCGAGGGCCATCTGGACGCCCTGAAGAAGCTGCTGGCGGACTGCCCCAACCTGAACCTGGACATTTCGTGGAGCGAAGTGGCCAAGCAGATCGGCAAGGACGACCAGTCGCTCACCGCCTGGCGCGGCTTCATCCAGGACCACAGCCACCGCATCTGCTTCGGCTCCGACACGCTGGCGCCCAAGGAAACCGGCACCTGGGAAGCCACCAAGAAGATGTACGACGAAGGCCTGTTCAAGGGCATGAGCACCGAGGCCAAGCACAACGTGCTCAACGGCACCTACGACCGCGTGTTCGTGGCATCGCGCAAGCAGGTGCGCGACTTCGAGCAGAACGTCCTGACCAAGGAGTTCATGGACACCCACGTCACCAACAACGGTGGCGACCCCGTCTCGGCCCAGACGCTGAAGGACCTGAAGGCCGCAGCGGCGACGGCTTAAGGGTTTTGTAGGAAACAGCCCGGGCGTGGTGGGTGCGGGGCACCCACCACGGGGCACATGATTTGGAGCGATGCGATGCGAATTCCCATTTGGTGCGGCGTGCGGCCTGGTGACGTGGATGAGGGCCAACACCGGCCGAAGAGCGAGGAGGTGCGCCAGGAGCGCACCTCCGGGAAGCGGCTCGATGCAGGCGACATGCCTTCATCGCGGCGCGCTGCGCAGGAGCGGCAAAGCGCATCGTCCGACGGAGCCGGATCAGTGCCCACCAGCAAACCCCACAAGTCGTTCAAGGCCAAGGTGGCCAGCAACTTCAAGAAGGCGGTGGGCATCAAGTCCTCGAAACCGGCGGCGCCGCAAACGGCCAAGCCTTCCGGTTCGTCAGAGGCACCCAAAACGCCCCAGACTCCCGGCAACGCAGGCGGCAAGAATTCCGGGGTGGATGCACCTGGTACAGGCTGGCCACTGCGCAAGCCTTCCATTCAGGCGGCGGCTTATGCATCGACCTCCGGTGTCATACCCAACCCCTCAGAGGGTGTTTCGAGTTCTCCGGAAGAGCCGGAGGCCTTTGAAATGGCCGAGCGCGATGAGATCGTCGAGATCGGCGCCAAGCAGTCGGTACCGACACATGCGCGAGTGCAGAGCGAAGGTGCTCATTCCGGCAGTGCGGATGCCGACATCGACTTCGATGTGGTCGATCTCGGCGTCGTGATCGAGCCGCAACATGCGCGCAACGACAGCGCGGACTCGGACATCGTCTTCGACGGGGGCAACTCCGAGATCGAGATCGAGTCGCAGCACGTGCAAAGCGAGGACGACGGGGGCGGTGACGGTGACGACAGCATCAGCGTCAACAGCCGACGCAGTTCGGCCCCGTCGGCTGCCGATGGGGCTGCCGCAAGCGAGATCCCAGCCCAGGACCTGCGGCGCCAGGACGGCCTGTCCAAGCTCAAGAAGGTCACCGAGGGCATCAAGGAAGGTGCGTTCAAGCACGGCTTCGGTATCTCGAGCACCACCACGTCGCCTCCCTGGAACCCGTTCCGGAGCAATGTCTCGTCCGCCGCGCCGAAGTTCGGCAGCTTCGTCGGCCAGGAAGGCGCTTCGGCCGTCAAGGTGCCCAAAACGCTGCAGCAGGCCGCGCCCCGTGTCGGCCGCACCTTGCCCAAGGAGGGCAGGCGTGCCGAAGATCTCCGGAAGGAGCCCACCATCTTCGGAACCATCGTGAATTACTTCGATGGTCCAGCCAACCGGAAGAAAGCCTTGGAAGCCAGCGTGCTGCAACTGAAGGCCGCCACGGGCATCTCGGTTGGCGAGTCCGTCGTCCTGGTCAAGGCGCTTGCCGCCCACAGCAAGGACACGGCGCAAGCCGAGCGCCTCCTGCAGGCCCTGCCGCAAGTGCGCCTGGTGGCCGACCTGCTGGCTCCGCCCGCAGACGGCGTCAGCGCCGAGGTGCAGCTGGCCTGGAAATTCGCGGCCGAGATCGAAAGCACTCCAGGGGCCAAGGGACTGGACCTGCTGAGCAAGATCACCGCGAAGCCCGAGGGCGCGGCGGATGGCGCGCCGGCCCTGGCCGCGGCGCAACGCGGCCCGATGCGCGCGTATCTGCGTGCCGCCGCCGAAGTGGCGCGCATGGCGCGCGCCGCAGCCAACCCCGTCCCTGGACTCGATCCGGCCAGCATGTTCGACCATGGCCGGCTGGGCAGGACCATACAGGCCACGCCCAATGGCTGGCCCGGCCGCGCGGGGGCGCCCATTGCCAACGGATCCTCGCTCTCGCTGGCCGAGAAAGCGCTGCTGGCCGTGCGCGATGAGCTCGACCCCGCCATCCAGGAGGTCCATGGCTGCCGTTTCGCCGTGCAGATGCTCCGTGGTGGCATGGCCACCGACAAGCCCCGCAACCCGGACGGCAGCAAGAGCGAGTTCCACAAGACCGAGTCGCGTGCGGCCAAGGGCGTGGGCATGCACCTGAACCGCGCCATCGCATCGCCCACGGGCTTTCAGCGCATCGCGGACACGTTGCGCTACGGCTCGCTGCACCACGGCAAGAGCCCCTTCTACGGCTACGACGCCATCGTGTCCTCGCGCGGCAAGAACATGGGTTTCGAGCTGTCGCACATCGGCGGCATCCACGAAGGCCGGGCCATGAAGGACATGGTCGATGTGCTGGAGTCCACCATTAAGGCGCGTGGAGGCCTGGAGAACGGCGCGCTGCCCAGTGCACAGGACACCGTGGACGCGCAGGCGCTGCTGGATGACAGCGGCGCGGGCGGTTCTCTGCTGCGCAACATGGTGCGCTCCGAGATCCTTCTGCGCGCCAAGTCCGAGGCGCTGCTGCTGCCCCGCCTGGCGCGCGGCGACAACCTGTCGGAACCTGCCATCGCCCAGGTGCGCCAGGCGGTGATGGCGGCCATCCAGTTGCCGGAGGCGGCACCCGACGACGCCGGCCTGGCCGACCCGATCGGCGCACTGGTGGATGCTGCGCTCGCTGAACAGAACCTGCCCCTCACCCCCGCCCGGCTGCTGGCATGGTCCGGCGATGCGGGCGGGCCGTCCGACGCGCAGTCGGCCCTGGAGATGCAAACCTACCGGCACGAAGCCGGCCAACCCGACTGGAAGGCCTTCTCGACCGCATTCGCCCGCGTGTCGCAAGACCCTCAGGTGAGCGTGCCACCCAATACCGCGATGAAAGGCAAGACCCGCGTCGAAGCGGCGGAAATCCTCGCATCGATGATTCGCGGCGAAGAACTGGGATCGGGGTTCTCGCTGGCCAACGCGGGCAACACCCAGGGCACCACCCGGAACGTGACCGAGGTCATCTCGGGCCTCCTGTCCGCCGGCACCGTGTCCCTCCGTGCCGACCTGGGCGGCGGGCGCACCCGCATCGTTTCCTTCGAGTCCGGCGTCTCCACAGACCGCAGCTCGCTGCGCATGAGCGTCTCCACCGTCAAGCGGGTGCAGGAAGGAGCGGGCGCCTCGCTGGGTTTCAGCGTCGGCAAGACCGAGGCTGCATCGTTTTCCGCCTTTGTCGGTGGCGACGTGGGCCACAGCTATGAACTACTGGACCAGGAAGGCGCGGTGTTCGGATTTCCCCGCCACAAGTCCGGCGGCGTGGGCGGGGACCGGGACCTGGCGCAGCAGAAGGCCCGCCTGATCAAGCTGCTGATCGGCGTGCCCGATGAAGCCGGCCCCTACCAAGCCCCGGGCAACAAGGAAGACCAGTCTTCGCTCGTCAAGCGTGCCTACCAGGAGTTCGGCGACACGATCTCCATCGGCGCATTCGAAGTGCGGCAAAAGGACCACCGCCTCACCGGCAGCACGTCCGGAGGCGTTGGGATGACGGTGGGCGACTTGCGCGTGGGAATGCCCCAGGCAAGTGTCGGCGGGGAGATGCGGCTGGGCACCCTCGAGTATCGTGACACCTCGGGCACGCTCAAGGTCATTCGCGAGTCCGAGTCCAAGGCGTTCAAAGCCACCGTGACAGGCGCGCTGGCATCGCTGAGCGGGCTGATCGAAGGCGCCACCGCGCCGGCGGCCGTGCCGGGGCAGCCTCCCGTGGATGCCGTCACCAGCATGACATCGCTGGGGGCGGCCACCTTCGGCTCCGCTTCCGCCGATCTCTTCCGGGATGGCGAGACGCGCACCACCACCCGCATCCTGTACGACGACCAGGAGCTGCCCACCAGCTTTGCCACGCAGACCTTGGTCACCAGCAAGGACTTCGTGAACAACCTGGCGGCGGACGTGGAAAACTTCGCCGAAGACAAGGCCAAGAAGTTCTTCCCCGCCCGGCACGGGGCGGACCGCGACCACGCCGTGCAGACCGAAAAGAAGATCCTCGGCGAATTCGCGGGCCAGCTGCGCGAGCACCGCGACCTGACCGGCACGTCGCAGCTGTATTGGGAGTGGGGCCCCAACCATGTGGAGACCAGCAACCTGCTGGAGGCGGACCGCGCACTCTCGGAAAAGCTGGGCGACAAGGAAGCCGCCAAGCATGCCGAGCGCGAGATCGACACCATCCACAAGGACCCGGGCTACCGCGAGGCGCGCTTCTTGATCAATGCTAACGAACAGTCGGCCAGCGACATCCGGGGCGTGAACGGGATGATGGGCATCCGCCACGACGTGAGAACCAGCGCCAGCGTTCGATCGTTGAACTTCACCTGAGTCGGTGTGCGCGGGAGCGGTGGGGGACGAGGCATCGGCCATGCCACCCACCGCTCCGGGCTGAACCCCATCCATCGCCGGGCGGATGGATGGAGGCGCCGGCGCGGGCGCCTCTTTCCGAGGTACACACGCAGCGCGCGTGGCATCGGTGCCCCGGTCAAGTACGCGAGGCCACCTGTCGCGGCCAAGCCAAGCACGCTGTCGCCATGGCCTGATCAACAGGCTGCATGCACCCCTTTCGCGTCAGGGGGTCAGGGCTTGCCGCCGAACTGCCCTTTGTTGCGGTTGTTGGCCTCGTTGGTCTCCTGGACCGTGTTGGACCGGTCCGCAATCGCCTCGTATTCGGCTTGCGACAGCAGGAACCCGGTCTGAACCGACAGCGCCACCTGCTGACCGGGTTGAAGCGCCGGGATCTTGGGGCTGAACACCTTGAGGCTGCCGCCGGGCGGCACGACGCGCAGCGCCAAGTAGCAGGCAGCAGAGGGCCCTGCACCCTGGTTCTTGACCTGCACCGTGATGACACCGCCATCGAGGTTGGGCGAATCAACGCTGGGCACCACCAAATCAGGCAAGGCCTGTGCCGAGGCGGCGCAGGCCAGCGTGAGCGATGCGCAGAGAAATACGTACTTCGAAGAGGACTTCATGGTTCGGACTCCTGGTGTGTGTGCCGCACTGGGGAGTAGTACGCGGCTGGTGCGGCGGCAACTGCGCTATAGAAGCGGGGCGGTTTCCTTTCTTTATGCAACCGCCGGAAGTCATTGCTCAGGCGCGGCGCAGGTATGTACCGCTGACTACGATCTTTGCGCATTTTCCAACTCATGGGCGAATCTGTAATTAACTACTCGACGCCTTGTTTCTGACGCATCATACGCAAGCAATTGAAAAATATTCAGCGGGGGGTTTTGTTTGCCGCGATGCTGGTTTTATGCTTTCCTCTGGATTCCTTGCCATGACCAGAAAAAGTTCTTTCGGTAGCTTTATTTTTAGGTAATTTTATTTCTCACTCTCGACTGAGGAATTTTTGACATTGGATATATAGCGGCTTAGGGCGTATACGTGTAGCCCGCTATCCAGTCTTGGAGACTGTTGTTATCCTATCATTCATATATTCATTTGAAGGATGTACATCCAAGCTTTGATAGGCCAGTCTGGTGGGGAGGCATTGGAAAGGGTAGTGCAAACGCTATTTTCTTCGTCAATTAATATGCTAAGCCCGAATAGACTCCTTGCTGCAGCTGAGTGTTGTTTTGTTTGATCAGCGAATTGCGAATTTTCTTGCCTAGCGTTTATAATGATTAAAATAATGAATTGTAATTAATTTTTTGAATTCAGATGGTTTGAAAATTAATTATTACTCTTTGGTTAACCATGTGGCTGCCTGTCTTAATATTTCATTTAAATTAATGGGGCCGCCATAGGCGGAAAAACTGTATTCTGTAGCCTTGATATGTACCCAGTTCTGATCTGAAGATTCTGTCGCGTAGGTGAACGGTGTTCTTTTATCATCATCTTTTATTTGAATGCACCATCCTGGATTGTCGATGTTTTTGATTTCAATCCCAAATTCATGCTCCCATTGGCCGTTGCATTTGATTTGATACCATTTTGTAATGATTTCAATTGCATTTAACGAGCTCATCTGCAAAGTCCTTTCTCTTTGGCAAGACGCCTCGCTGTTTTGACGTCTTATTTGGTTTCGGCCGCGACGGGACTGCCGCCTTGAGATTGCCGTCAGCACAATTAGGCCATCCTTAAATTTTATGGATTTAGGAGTTATGGAAGGTTAATCGGTACATCAAGAAAAAAGAGGATGAAAAGTGATAGATGCCTTAGTCATAATTGGCATTGTTGCTATTAAATAAATAGCAAATGGCGAAAAAACAACACAGTGCAAAGCATTTGGCCAATGGCTGTGGCAGGTTTGTGTCGGCGAGGGTCGTTGCAACTGGTTTTTAGCAAACAGACTGTTGAGGTGATTAGTTGAAATCAAAATCTGCTGAATGACTGAATTTTCCTTTATTCTTCTAAGCTCAATAATTGATCTGATATTTTTTTCTTAACTTTTTCTAAATCTTCTATGTACCTGGTGAAATTTATTTTTTCCCCGATTATTTTTTTTGATTCATAATCTTTCCAAATAAAAAGGTAATTTCTTTGATTGGTTGTTGCAATAAATGCAAATTCACCATCAAAAATCTCGTTATTTATTGGTATGGCGCTAAATTTTTCGAGTGCTTCATAATTAATATTAATTTTATTGAAGCTTTCCTCTATATTTTCATTTAATACAACTACGCCGTTATTTTTGGTTAGCCTATCTATGGTGATTTGAATTTCTTGTTCCAAAAGTCCGCAGACTGACCACGCGTCTGGATTTCCTATAATGTGATCGTTGATTTTTATGAGAATATTGCAAAATATCTCCTGTGTTTGAAGAGAAATTTCTACCGGATATGTAATTTCGTTGTTCATTTTGGTTGTCTAGCAAGAAGGTACTGCTTTGCCCTCTTTATGCATTTTTCTCAGTCGCTTTTCAACATCAGAAGGAATTTCCAGTCCTCGACCTTGAGATTCATCACCATTCCAGTGCATTTTCCCGTCGTTACTATTTCCAAAGCGATGAATTACTCCTTTGTCATCAATTGCATACCAATGTTGTCCTTTTGCGTCGGGGACAGAACGTTTGGCCAGTGCTGCATGATTGCATGGAAGCGTCGATGTTTTTGAACCTCCTCCTCTGAATTTTCCTGACGAGGGATCATGATGTCCAGGGTTTTCGTATTGAGGTTTTGGGCCATGGTATCGACCTGCTTTGGGCAGTCGATTAAGTCCTAAAGGGTCAATCCATGTATTTGGATTTGAGGCATATTGAAAGAGGTTAATTCCCCCATTCAAACCAATTGGATCTTGATTAGCAAACCGCCCTATGATCGGATCATAATAACGAAACCGGTTGTAGTTCAGCCCAATTTCCTCATCGAACTGCTGCCCCTGAAATCGGAAGGGTTGCTCAATGGGTGGCGGAGCGGATGAACAACTGCTAGCGCTTTCGATGTGGTCAGTTCCCGGCCCATGTCCCATTCGACGCTGGATAAGGCCGCCATCTGTTCCTGTCCTCGCCACGGTCCGCAGCGTGGCCTCTCCCCACACCTTGTAATCCGCCGCCCAAGCGATGCGCCCTTGCGCATCCGTCAGCTCCAGCGGCGCCCCGATCTGGTCGCACTGGTACCAGTAGGTGTGCCGGTTTTCCTCTGTACCTTGGATGCTGGCCAGCGGCACAAAGCTGTCGGGCTCGTAGACAAACAGGCTTTCCCTGCCTCCCCGTTGGCTGTGCACCATCAGGTCGCCATCCCACGGGAAGAAGGTGGTGCCAAAGCTGTCGGATTTGGTTACCCGGCGCCCCAGCGCGTCATAGGCATACCGCGTGGTCTGCGTCACGCCATGGCGTTCGGTGATGGCTTCGACCAATTGATGGTTCGCGTTCCATCGCAGCGTCGTGATGCTGGCGTTGCCACCTTTCTGATTGCCCCGCGTGCGCTTCGTCACATTGCCGTGCACGTCGTACTCGAAGTGCATGTCCTGGTAGAAGCGCAGGCGGTTGTCACCCACCACGCCCAGGCCGGCCCTGGCTTCGCTGCTGTGTTGCCGCCCGACCTGCGCATCGTCGCCATCCAGCAGATTGTCCGCCGGATCGAACGCGAACAGTTCGCGCGGCTGGTGGCTGCCAGCCCCGGGCAGGGCGGCCAGGATGCGGCCCGTGGGGTCGTAGCGGAAGTCCTGGCGCCCGCGCAGGGTGTCGCCCCGGGCCACCAGTTGGCCCGAGAGATCGTAGGCATAGGCCCGCTCCAGCAACGGCTGCGATGCCGCCACATTGCCGCTGGCGCGATGACCGATTCGATGGTGGATCAATCGACCAGCCGCGTCATATTCGGCAGATGACATGCTGGTTCACATGGTCACGGACGTTGGTGAACCAGCCCACGATGGTGCTGGAAGGATCGTGCTTGCCGCGGTCCATCGCGCCGTAGCGGTTGGACATGTCGGTGCCGTGTTCCTTGATGGTGCCCAGCGGGATCAGGATGGCTTTGCTGTTGTTGCTGTGCCAGGCCGTGCCCTGCTTGCCGCTGGTCTTGAGCTTGACGGGCGTGGCCGGATCGAATGTCCAGCCGTTGGCCACCTGCGTGATCGCGCCCTCGCCGCCGCTGAAGATGTGCGTGCCCATCAGGAGAAGAGAGGGAGGAAAACCATTAAGACTGTTTTAGGCCGCCAGCGCAGGTGTCGCATGCTTCGTTAGCTATTGATTCAGGAGCAAAGTGGGCAGAAAGAGTCACGCGCACCAAAGATCTGAGTAAAAAGCGGCGGATGCCCTAGTGCTGATTGGCTTGGTTGCTATTGAATGCATAGCGAAGCATGGATGAACGCTGTAGCGCGAAGCGGTAGCTGCATTTACTTTGATGCTGGGGAAAGTATGCAAACCCCGTTTGAGAGGGTTTGCAAAACCCCTGTTTTCAGCCAAGCATCGCTCGTAGCTAGATCGCTCAAAGTGTTTGAGCGATGGCGTCCAATTCTTCAATCTTATCCTTGCTGGTTGTGATCAACGCTTTACTTATCGTGAACCCATCTCTGGGGGATGCAACAAAAGCTGGTGTTTCCTTTGGAGCCGGAAATCTATGCATGTCTTTGGCGACTTCAGAGCACCGAGCAACAAGTGTTCTGGCAGTGAGCACACAGTCCAAAAGTTTGGATTCCAAATATTCGAGATTGACCGTCTGACCAATGAGCTGAACCTCTTTGAGTTCTGCCAGAAATCTGCTTTTTTGAACATGCGCCTCTTCACTTGTGTGCTTACTTGCAACCCAGAGACCGCCAATAGCATCATTCGCCATGCGGACAAAGTGTTTTGCGGAGGCTCGTGAACTTTCTCGTGCATGTCTTTCCGTGCCGTTTGCTACCCAAATTGCAACCCCAATTGCTGCTACGGAGCCTATTGCCTGGATCCAAGCTGCGGCTGTCTGTCCGGACATAACATCAATTACCTTTGACAAGCCGAATGCGATATGGAGTATTCCCATAAGTGCCGCAGCAGAAATCAAAAAAAGCAGTGACCAGTCACTAAATTTGAATGCTTTTTGCATAAATTCTCGGTATCTCTGAGATCAAATTGTGTCAGTACTCGTAAACCTGTTGAGGACGCAAGCTCGGACTTGTATCTCTGTAACCTGTCGGTTTGCTCATGGCAAATGCTACTTGGACCTGTGCGCCATCTGGGAACCTAAAACCCGGATCCCAGCCACTCAGCGCCCTTATAAACCAACGCGTTGCAACGCTCAGACTTGCAACCTCAAAGGTTTTGAGAGGTTCCCATCTGCTAGGACTGACGGTTATGTAACAACTTCTCCCAAGGCGAAAAATGCCCGCTCCCTTAGTTTTGATTGGCTTAACTGCTATTGAATGCATAGCGAATAAAGGATAGTCCATCAAGACGAAGCCGCCCAACTTCTGATGTTGCGTAGCACTTTAATTTTCCTTGCTTTACGTCTCCAATTTATCTGCCCAGTCCGTCAATGTTTCATCATTTGGGTTTTCGGGATTTTTGTATATATTTGAATAAAAATACTCGGATTCCGCGATTGAGCGCACTTGATCAAAAATATCATTTGTTTTTTCGAAGCCATTGCTGATCGGTATGGAAAATGCGAGCGCTCCCCCGCCTGTTCCATCAATCGAACCGGCAAGTTTGCTATGAACTAACTCCGTTATTCTTGAAATTTTTGCTTCGTCCAGATTTTCTAGGTAAATCTGTATGCAAAAATTGCCACCATGCTTTAATAGTCGAGCTTTACCTTCTTCGTTTAATGATATGAGATCATTTTTTGCCAGTCCTAATGCCAATCCAGGCGACGCGAGCAATCGATATGATCCGTCGTCTAATGGCATTGCGGGTAGTTCCTCGTGAACGGGGCCATTTTTATTATGGCCGGCAAGAATTTTAATAATTGAAAAATTATCTTCCATATGGGGCTCCACAGCTGCCTCTTTCAACACATGACATGCCATCTTTTGCATAACCACTATTTCCAGCACTGAGATTGCAGGCAGCTCCTTCTAGTGCAATATTTTCATCGGCTAAATTTCCACCTTTTGATGTTGGGACATTTTTGTGTCCTAGATGCATATCTGCGGGATTTGTTGAGGTCTGGCCGCATCGCCAACATTTAAAGGTCCCGCCAGCTGCCGCTAAAAGTTTGTCCCGGCACTCCTGTTGTCCCGTTCGAGTTCCTCCTCCAACCTTGCTTTTTTGTATATCGCTCGGTGTTGCTCCCGCGCCATCTGGTAGTGCAACTTTAGAGGGGGCTTTCTTAGGCATTAATCCATAGGCGTCAATATCGCCAAATGGATTAACAACGTAAAAATAAAAGTTCGCGTCTCCTTTTAGGCCAATTGGGTCTTGACTGGCAAACCGCCCCACAGTCGGGTCGTAGTATCGGAACCGGTTGTAGTGCAGCCCGGTTTCTTCATCGAACTGCTGCCCCTGGAACCGGAAGGGTTGCTCAATGGGCGGGAGGATGGATGAACGGGCGCCGGCACCGTTGCTCTGGTCCGTTCCCGGTCCATGCCCCATGCGACGCTGGATAAGGCCGCCATCCGTTCCTGTCCTCGCCACGGTCCGCAGCGTGGCCTCTCCCCACACCTTGTAGTCCGCCGCCCAGGCGATGCGCCCTTGGGCATCCGTCAACTCCAGCGGCGCTCCGATCTGGTCGCACTGGTACCAGTAGGTGTGCCGTTTTTCTTCGGTGCCCTGGATGCTTGCCAACGGCACGAAGCTGTCGGGCTCGTACACGAACAGCGCCTCCTTGCCCCCACGCTGGCTGTGCACCATCAGATCGCCATCCCACAGGAAGTGCGTGGTGCCGAACGAGTCCGCCTTGGACACTCGCCGCCCCAGCGCGTCATAGGCATAGCGCGTCGTTTGAGTGACCCCATGGCGCGTGGTGCTGGCCTCCACCAGTTGGTGATCGGCATTCCAGCGCAGCTGGACCACCTCATGGTGCCCCGCTTTCTGATTGCCCCGCGTGCGCTTGGTCACATTGCCGTGCACGTCGTACTCGAAGTGCAGGTCCTGGTAGAAGCGCAGGCGGTTGTCACCGACCACGCCCAGACCGGTCCGACCGTTGGCCGCATTTTGTTGCCCGACCTGCGCCTCGTCGCCATCCAGCAGATTGCCTGCGGGGTCGAACGCGAACAACTCCCGCGGCTGGTGGCTGCCAGCCCCGGGCAGGGCGGCCAGGATGCGGCCCGTGGGGTCGTAGCGGAAGTCCTGGCGCCCGCGCAGGGTGTCACCCCGGGCCACCAGCTGGCCTGAGAGGTCGTAGGCATAGGCCCGCTCCAGTACGGGCTGCGTGGCGATGTTGCCGCTGGTGCGATATCCGGCGCGGTGGTGCACCAGCCGTCCCGCAGGGTCGTACTCGTAGCGGCTGGAGACAGCCCCCTGGCTGCGCTCGACCTCGCGGTGCAGGGAATCGCGTTCCATGTCGGCGATGACCTGATGCGGCAAAGGCGCATGGCCCGTAACCTCGGGCTGGGCGATGTTGATCTGGTGTAGGTGGCCGGAGCCGTAGAACAGCCAGTTCAGCGTGCGCCCATCGGGCAGCAGCGTCTGCGTGCGGTTGCCCAGCGGGTCGTACTGGTGGCGCAAGCTGCGCTGCATGTCCTGACGGCCGGCCATTGCTGCTCGGCCTATCCGTGGCGGCAGACCGGGGCCACCCTGGCCGATGAGCGTCTGCGTTTCGCTCAATAGCTGCCCCACCGGGTCGTAGGCGAAGGCCAGGTGCGCGGCGCCATTGTTCGCCTGGGTCAGCCGGCCCAGCGCGTCGTAGCGGTAGGTGGTCTCCTCGGGCGGGCCTTCGTCGCCATGGGCGCGCTTGGCCAGCAGCCGGCCCAGCGCGTCGCGCTCGAAGTGGGTGACCTTGCCCGGCCCGGCCTCGCTGCCGCCCGCCTCGATCAGGTGGGTCAATTCGCTGGCGGCGTTGTACACGTAGCGCTGCCAGCGGCCATCGAATCCGATCTCGTCGGTGAGCTGGTCGCGCAGGTTGTAGCGGAAGGTGGTCTGCGCACGGTTCTCGTTGTCCAGGGCGATCAGGCGGCCCGCGCGGTCGTAGTGGTAGGCCAGGGTGCGTCCGGCGGCATCTATGCGGGTCAGGGGCCGGCCCACGCCGTCGTAGGTGTAGCGCGTCGTGGCGCCCAGCGGATCGGTATAGGCGAGCAGGTGGCCTTCGCCGTTCCAGGTGTACTGGTGCAAGGCGGTGGCGCTGTCCGTGCCGGGCTCGGCCACATGGACGAGCCGGCCCGCGCTGTCGTAGGCGTAGCGCGTTGCCTGCCCCAGCGCATCGGTGCGCTGCACCAGCTGCCCCAACGCGTCGTAGGCAAAGCGCGTGGTGCGGCCCGAGCAGTCGGTGTAGGCAATCAGGTTGCCCGCCTCGTCCCAGCGCAGCACCTTCTTGCCGCCCTTGGCATCGATCACCTCCACCGGCCGGCCCAGGCCGTCGTACTGGTACGCCGTGGTCTGCCCGAGCGGATCGGTCATCTGCACCAGATTGCCATGGCGGTCGTAGGCACGCCGCCACTCGAAGCCCATCGCATCGCGCAGCGTCGTCACCAAGTCCATCGCGTTGTACTGCAGCGCAGTGGACTGCCCCAGGGCGTTGGTGATCTGCGTGAGGTTGCCACGCGCGTCGTGGCGCAGCGTGGTGCGCCGGCCCAGCGGATCGGTGCTCCCTTTGGCCGTGCCGGTGGCATCGAACGGCGTCTCTTCCCTCAATTCCTCGGGTGTGCCCTCGGCAGTGACGGTGGCCACGATGTTGAAGCGCGCGTCCCAGTGGTAGGCGGTCACGCGCCCCAGGCCATCGGTGTGGCGGGTGATGCGTTCGTGCGGCAGGTAGGCGAAGCGGTCATCGTCCTGGCCGGGGATGGGCGCATCGGCGCACCATGAGCGCAGCACGCGGCCCTGCGGGCCTTCCGCGTCGTACTGGGCGAAGTAGCGGTGGCCGCTGGCCTTGCGGTAGCCGACCAGCACGCCCGAGCGCCAGGCGTACTGGCGGTAGGGCAGGTCGCCGTGGTGCGTGGCGACGAGCTGGCCTTGCGCGTCGTAGGCATAACGGGCCAACACCTGGGGCGCGGATTGGCCGGGCGCCAGCAGCTCGACGGCGGCCAGGCGTGCGCCACCCAGCGGGTCGGTGGGCACAGCATCGGGGGTGTGCGGCGTCCAGGCCAGCCGCACTTGCCGCCCCGCCGAATCGGACAGGCCGACCAAGCGCGGCAGCGCGAAGGGAGACGCAAACGACCCTGCACTGGCCACACTGACGCCGCCATCGGCCATGGCCTGCTCGCGGGCCTGCCGCGCGCTCCAGGTCAGCACCTCGCCCGTGGCGGTATCGGTGTCGCCCGCCGCCCAATGCAGTGCCACGGCATTGCCGTTGGCATCCTGCAGCCGGGCCAGCGGCAGCCGCCATTGCTCAGGCGCATGCTGGCGGTAGTGGTGCTCCAGTCCGCCCTTGTGCGCGACGACCCACAGGCCGTCCTCTGGATGGCGCACGGTGAACTTCTCATACGGGTCGAACCACTCGCCGCCCAGAGCGACGTGCGGCAACGGCACATGGCGGCCCGCTTCGTCGAGCAGCACCATGCCGTCGGCGGACAGGCGCAGCTCCTGCGCCATCGGGTGGCTCCAGCCGCGGCCCCAGGGGCCGTCCTCGGCGAGACCCGAGCGGTAGCGGCGGCGCCAGACCAGGGGAATGGGGCCGGGCAGGGTGAAGTCGGTCTCGTCCATGAGCTTCTGGCCGCTGGACAGGATGACCGGCCCGCCGATGGCGCACGATTCGCACGGGCCCTTGCCATTGGGGTGCTGGCGGTCGCTGTGCTCATTGGTGGGGTGCGTGTCGTTCTTGCCCTCGGTCTGCGTCTTGCGCTTGAAGCGCTTGCCCGCGATCGCGGCCAGCAGGGCCGCACCGCTGCCCAGCAGCCACTTGGCCAGGCGCACGCGGGCGGCCTCCAGTTGCGCGGGGGTCATCTCCGAGCCCCAGGTCTCGGTGATGGAACGGATCTCCTCGGCCGCCTGCACGGCCGCCTGGCCCGTGCCGACCACGCGGTCGGCCATCACGGCGCCGCCGGCGATCTGGCCGACGATGGGGACGCCCTGCACGGCCGTGGCTGCGATCGACACGCCCAGGCCCACATAGGTGGACGGGTCCTTGAGCATCTCCATGATCGCATCTACCTCTTCCTGGGCTGCCTGGCCGAAGTGGCGGGCCTCCATGCCTTTCAACACCTTGCCGGCGTTGTCGATCATCTTCTGGGTCTCGGGCGAGAGCCGAACCAAGATGGCGTTGGTGAGGGTGGTCACGCCATTGACGACCATCTCGCCGGCCTCGTGCACGACGGATTTGACGTAGGTGACATGCTGGTTCACATGGTCACGGACGTTGGTGAACCAGCCCACGATGGTGCTGGAAGGATCGTGCTTGCCGCGGTCCATCGCGCCGTAGCGGTTGGACATGTCGGTGCCGTGTTCCTTGATGGTGCCCAACGGTATGAGGATGGCCTTGCTGTTGTTGCTGTGCCAGGCCGTGCCCTGCTTGCCGCTGGTCTTGAGCTTGACGGGCGTGGCCGGATCGAACGTCCAGCCGTTGGCCACCTGCGTGATCGCGCCCTCGCCGCCGCTGAAGATGTGCGTGCCCATGCGTTTTTACTTCCCTTGCAATTGTTGGTTCTTGTTCTGGAGAAAGCGGGCCGAGTAGGTCGGGGCCGCCGGGCCGGTGCCGGCCGCAGGGGCGCTGGGGCTGCGCTGCGCGGCCGCCTCGGTGGGAAGGGTGCGCTCCAGTGCCACGGCGGCAGCGGCGGTGCCTTCGTCCAGCGCCCACGACAGGATGGAGTTGGGCGCGCGCGCATCGTGGCGCACGCGCTGCGCGGCCAGGGCCCAGTGCACCGGGCCGGTGGCCGCACCGACCTGCCCGATCGCGGTCGCGGGCTCCCAGTCGATGGGGTCCCACGCTGGCGCCACCCGCGCCCGGGCGCTGATCTGTGCCATGGCGCGCCAGGTGGACCCGTCGAAGTCCGAGACGGTATAGCCCACGTTGTCCGCTTGCCAGCCCGCTTGGGCCAGTGCCGAGCGCAGCACCTCCTGCAGCGCGCCGGGTTCCGGGTCCTGCTGGGGGCGGCGATGCGCAGTAGCCTGGGCCGCCAGCGCAGGCGGGTGCAGCACCAGCCCGCGCCCGGTGGCATCCCGCGTGTCCGGGGCGGCTTGCAGCCAGAGCGCGGCGGCGGCTTCGCTGGCGATGCATCCATCGCCATGCCGGTCCGTGAGCAACGCACCACGGCCGTAGGCGTCCTGCAGTGTGGTGGCGTCGAGAAGGCTGTCCACGGCCATCAGCAAGGCGGCTGCGCCGGGTGCATGCTCGACTGGACGAGGGCATGTTCCGAGGGCCTGCAGTGCAGCAAAGCCCGCCGTGGAACCGCCGCGGGCGATGTGGCACGGCACGGCACCGAGCGCTGCGCTGGCCCCGGAGCCCGCCCAGCGCCCGAGTTCGGCCAGGGCCTGCAGCCAAAGCTCGGCGCCGTCGCGGTCGCTCAGCCGCTCGGGCAGGGCCAGCGCGATGCGGCTGGGCGCGGCCTCTGCGGGGTTGGTGTTCTGCGGTGTCATCGAAGACACCATGTCGGCCAGCGCCGCGCCGAGCAGCCGGGCCAGGCGGGGGAGATCCGTCTGGCCGGCCGTGATCTCCGGGCACGGTGCGGTGGTGATCGCCTGGGGCCCGATGTCGGGGTGGATCTTTTTCTGGAACCGCTTTTGCTGACCGACCCATGAGGCAGCGGATTGCCAGGCACTGGTGCCGGCCGAGGTGATGGCGCCGGCGTGCGCGATGTGCCAAAGGCCTGGCGCGGCGGAAGTGGCGGGGGCCGTGGAAGGGGTGGACATGTCGAAGCGATTCAATTCAGGGAGAGGGCCGGAGACGAAGAGGCCGCTCGTGGCGCGCGGGCGTGGGCCGTGACGTGGACCAGGCCGAGCCGCTCCAGCGCGGGCGGCACGATCACGGCGCGCCACAGCAGCGAGGCGCGCTGCGTTGCGGTGTCCACCAGCAGCGTGTCCCAACGCAGTTCCTGGGGTGGGAGCAGGGTGCCGCCGGCGGTCTCCGCCTGCACGGTCAGCGCGAGCGGGGGCCACGTGAAATACAACGGGGCCCCTTCCGACATGCCGTGCAGGACCAGGGCATGGCCCGGGCGGGGGCTTTCGCGCAGCTGCAGCGCATCGGGCGCGGCGTTGTGGTGGCGCGGGTCGAAGTCCTCGGGCAGGTCGGGCGCGCGGGTCGATTGCCAGGTGTCGCCGAAGGTGCCCTGCAGGTCGCGGCGCGGAACGTGGTGGGGGGACACGTGGCCGAGGGCGATGGGTTCGAGGGTGTCGTCCCAGGTGATGATGGCCCGGTCCAGCGGTTCGAGCCACGGCAGCGGCGCGCCCCGGGCGGCGGCCGCGCTGCGGTACCAGCCCATGCCCTCCGGGTTGGGCTCGAAGGCGTTCACATGGCCCGTCTGCGGGTCTTTCTCCTGCCCGCCGAAGGCGAAGGGGCGCAGCAGCGGAATGCGCGACGCGGTGGCCTCGCCAGAGGCCCGCAGCCTGCCGATGGCCCCCAGTTCCGGCAGCCAGGTGCGTGGCGCGAACGCGCGCAGTTCGATCAGGCGCCGCGACCCGCCATGGGCCAGGTAGTCCACCGCGGCGTCGATGCTTGGCACGGGTCGGCCTTGCGGTGCGACCGCCCAGCCGTTCACGATGCAATCGAAGCGGGGCTTGGGCGGCACGTACTCGGATTCCAGGCAGGTCCAGAGTTCATGCGCGCGGGGTGCGGTGGCGGCGGCCTGGGCGGCGTCCAGGGGCAGGTTGCCGAGTGTCTGGCGCTCGCCCTCGCGGGAGATGGCGGCCTGGTCCTGTGCCGCCGCGAGCCGGGGTGGCAGGCCCGGGGCGGCCGCCAGCTGCCACGTGCCCTTGACGATCACCAGGGCCGCGCTGCGCCGCTCGGCATCGCGGTGCGGAAAGACCTGCGCGCGGAACGGCGTGTGGTTGAGAACCGGGCACGTCATGGCGCGGGCGGATCGGCTTGCAGGCTGTCCATGAGCTGCACGGTTTCCACAGCGGCCATCTGCCGTGCGGCAAGGTCCTCGTGGGATAGCGGAAACGGGCGGTGGGTCACTGCCGCATGCTCCATGTAGAGCCAGCTTCGCAGCGCATGGCCGACGTTGAAGGCTTGCGCGAGGCGATGGGTCTGCGTGATCGGCCCGCCCGAACGAATGCGGATGGCATCGAGCGCCCAGAGGCGGTCCTTGAGCGCGGCGTCCGTCCAGCGGGTGATGTGGGCCGGCTCCAGCCCCGTGCAGCCGTTGGCCGCGAACACCTGGCAGGCGAGGACGCGCAAGGCGCGCTGGCGCTCGCCGGCCGTGCCTTGGGTGTTCGTCAGCTCGCCCGGCACCTGCCCGAACACCAGACGCAGCAGGTCGCGTTCGCCGGGCTCCACGGGCCGGTCTTGCCGCTCGATGAAATCGAGCACCGGCAGCAGCCCTTCGATGCGCCCCGCGAGGGCGGCGACCCGCAGCGCGGTGTCGTTGGGCACCCGAAGCCCTTGCAGGACGGCGCCCAGGGCCGTTTCGGGTTCGCGCGCGGTCCACAGCGCCAGCGCTGCGTCGGCCGCGGCGGCCCAGCCCACGGGGTGCGATTGCTCGGTGGGGCCGTCTGCGGCGGTAATGCGGTCGATGTAGTGCCGCAGTTCAGGCTTCAGCCGATGGCCGCCCATGGTGCCCAGAGCCTGCAGCGCGGTGATCTGCCGGGCGAGGTCCTGACCTTGCAGCACGGCCTTCCATTGTTCTTCTGCCCGGGGGGGCACCTGCCCCATGCGCGCGCAGGCCAGCAGGCACGCATCCGGGTCCGCGCCGCGCACCGCTGCCGCGTGCACCCCGGCGATGTGCTCGGGCAGGGCGAGCCGCCCGGCCAGCTCCACACCGCAGGCCAGCAGGTGCGCGTCGTTCGATGCCAGCAGGTGGCCGCAGGTCTGCGGCGCGGCATAGAACCACAGCGCGTCCCGAACGGACATGGGTTGGGCCGCGAGCAGGCGGGCGATCCCCTCCAGTCGCACGGACGCATCGGGTTCGTACCGCTCCGCGAGCGCGATGCGCACGAAGGCCGCCCCCGCGATTTCTTCGGGGCGGGTCTGCGCCTGCGCCTCCACGCAGGCCAATTCGTCCAGGCACGCCGGCCCGTAGTAGCGGCAGACGTCCATCAGCGCGTCCAGCCGCTGATCGACGGCCTTGAGGGCCCGGACGGTGTAGGCCGGGCGCAGAAGCCCCGCCCGGCGCCCATAGGCGCGCACGGCGATGCCCATCTGCCGGGCCAGCATGCCGGGCAGTGGAGGGGGCGCGGAAGGGCGAAGGCGAGTGATCATGGGCCAGGCGAAGAAAAGCAAGCAGGCAGCGGCACCGTCGGAAACCCTATCGGAACCGGAGAGGGCAGCCAGGGCATCGCACAGCGGACGCAGGCGCGATGCATCGCGGCGAACCGGGTCAGTTCAACTCGATGGAGCCGCCTTCGATGCGATGGGTTTCGACGGCGGCCGAGGTGATCTGGTGACCCCGGGTCTCGACCGAGCCGTCCTGGGAAAACTGCATGCGCGCATCGGCGCAGCGCAGCAGCACGCGGCTCACCGCACTCACGTCCAGGTGGGTCACTTCGAGCGACAGCGCGCCGGTGGCCCGGTCGAACTGCCAGGGCGGTGTGGCCGGCGCGCCGGGGCAGGGCCAGGCGGCGACGATCAGCGAGGGCAGGGGCCCGCCGCCCGATGCCGGTGCTTCCTGCCCGGAACCCAGCGCGGCCAGCACGAATTGGCCTTCGATCACGCCGGGCACTTGAGAGGCCAGTTCCGCGCGGTATTCGCGGCCCTGGCAGCGAAGGACCACGGTTCCATCCGCATCCTGGCGCAGGACCTGGGCGGGCTGGAGCGACCACGCGGTGGCGGGGTCGGCGGCGGGGCCTTCCGAAGGCGGGGTGCTTCGGAGCATGCGGGAATCAGTTTTCATGGATGCCTCCGGAAAGCGTGGTGACGTCGCTTGCGCCGATGAGGCGGATGCTGTTGCCGTTCACGGTGATGGTGCCGTCGGCCTGGAGGATGAGCGAGCTGGAGCCCACCTTCAGGGTGATCGTTTCGGCATCCATGGTGATGCTGGAGCCGGCTCCCCCGCCGCCTTCGCCACCGCCCGAGGGCGCGGTCACGTTCTTGGCCATGCCGCCGCCGGCATCTCCGCCGCCCCCGCCACCGCCTCCCACGTTGAGGCTGTACTTGGTGCCCACCACCGTGCTCTGGTTGGTGCCGACCTTGACGTCCTGGTCGCTGCCCACGGTGGTGCTCTGGTTCTTGCCCACGATGGTGGCCATGATGGCGCCCACGTTGAGGTTGTAGACCACGCCCACGTTCTCCATGCGGCCGACGCCCACGTTCTGCATCGAGGCGATGCCGATGGTCTCGGTCTTGAACTTGCCGACCTTGATCGACCAGTTGCTGCCGATCTTGTCCTTCTCGTTCCTGCCGATGGTCTTGGTGCGGTTCTTGCCGATGCTCACCGTCTCGTCGATGCCCACGTCCTCGCGACGGTTGTCGCCGATGCTGATCTTCTCGTCGTGATCCACGCGCTCCGTGCGGTTGTTGTGCACGGTGATCTTTTCATCGCGGTCCACGGTCTCGGTGCGGTCGCGGTGAATGACGTTGGTCTCGTCCCGGTCGATGGTCTTGCGCCGATCATTGCCCACCCACTTGTCCTCGTCGTTCTCGACTTCGGTGAGCTGGTCTTTCTGCGCATGCAGCCACAGCTGCTCGGCGCCGGCCTTGTCTTCGAAGCGCAGCGCGTTCGCGTCGCCGGCGCCATTCTTCAGGCCCGGGCCGAAGGCGCCGCCCTTGCTCGATTTGGTCTTGATGCCCGACTGCGTCGCGTTGCCGGGCAGGCCCCAGGGGGGCATGTTGTCGGCGTTGTACACGCAGCCCAGGATGATGGGGTAGTCCGGGTCGCCGTTGAGGAAGTCGACGATCACCTCCATGCCGATGCGCGGAATGAACACGTTGCCGAACTGCGGCCCCGCCCAGGTGGAGGACACGCGCACCCAGCAGCTGGAGTTCTCATCCATCGCCCCGATGCGGTCCCAGTGGAACTGCACCTTCACCCGGCCGTACTGGTCGGTCCAGATCTCCTCGCCCGGCGGGCCCACCACCACGGCCGTCTGCGGGCCCGTGGTGCGAGGGCGGGGCGTGGCGACGACGGGGCGGTAGGGCATGGCGGTGGGGTGCACCTCCATCGAAAAGCGCTGGATCGACCCGCCCTGGGTCTGGCCCACGCCGTTCAGGCCCAGGCTGGCCTGGGCGTTTTCCTCCAGGTAGTACTCGACCGACACCACCAGGTACTGCTGGTTCTGGTCTTCGCGCGGGTAGTTGTCCAGCACGATGGTGTAGCCGGGGGCGATGCTGCGCTTGTTCAACTTCGCGTGGGCGCGGTGGTGGCCGGCCAGGCCGGTTTCCATCTGCAGCCGGGTGTAGGTTTCCCCATCGGAAAACTCGGTGTAGCCCCCGGGCCACTCGTACCTCTCGTAGCTGTCGTGGGCATGCCCTGGCGGGGACTGGCGCATGTCGGACAGATCGGCGCGCGGCTTCTTGAAGTCGTAGTCGTCCAGGTAGGCCCGGCCGGGCTGCACCTGCTGGCCCATGTGCCAGGAAAAGATGTGTTCCCGGTCGGCCAGGGCGGTCTTGCCCGGCGGGTGGAAGGGAATCACATGGCCGCCCGGCAGCGGGCTGTGCGAGCCCATCACGTCGTCGGCGAACACCAGCGTGTGGCTGCCGGGCTGGTGTTCGAAATACCAGTAAATGCCTTCGGATTCGCACAGCCGCGCGATGAAGGCGAAATCGGTCTCGTGGTATTGCACGGTATACGGCCGCACGCGATAAGCCCGGGAGAGCTTTTTCTGCATCGGCTGGCCGTATTTCTGCAGCACGCTCTCCACGATATCCGGGACGGTCATTTCCTGGAAGATCTTGAAATCGCTGCGCCGCGTGGCCAGCCACAGCCAGGGGCGCAGCACCATGCGGTAGGCGTAATTGGCCGAAGTGTCCTGGCCCTGCATGCCAAAGCCCGTGGCAATACCGTCCAGGTAACGCCGGCCCAGTCCCTCGGTCTCCACCACGACCGTGGCAGCGAGGCCCAGCAAGGCTTTCGGGTCGATGCCCTTGTTCTTGGAGATCAGGTCGATCTCGAATTCAAACAACGCGGACAGCGCCTCGCTTCCTTTCAATTGCCTGAATTGCAACGCCTCTCCCAGAGGCGTTTGAATTGTTACCCGGCGATTAGTCATGCGAGAAATTGTTTCTTAGCTTTGAATCGGGTCCGCATTATGCTGGCGATGCCTGCCCATCGGCACCGCGCGTTTGTGCGGCGCAACAGCCTCAATTGCATCCAGATGTTCGTGGGGTTATCTGCCACTGCGTCCGTTGTGGTTTCAGCGGGGTTGTGGTGGACTGCGAAGTGATCCGGCAACCGTGGCCGGACGCTATGCAACCAGATAAAAAAGGGAATCCATGGGAGATGCAGTTTTCGGCCCGCAGCGGCCATGCTCGGTGGAGCTTGACGGCGACAGCATTCTGTTCGGCTTCGATCCCGCGTCCACGACCTGGCGGCACGCGCAAACGCCGGCGCAGCGCATTTTGGCCAGGCGCCCGCACTGGGTGATCGACGACCGCACGGCGGCCGGCCTCCAGGCGTACGACCTGGTGCGGGGCTACGAGGCGCCTTTCGACAGTGCGCCGCCCGAGCTTTTCCCCCGCGGGCCGCAGGGCCCGTTCGATACCGAGCCGCACCCGTCGCGCATCGTGGTCCTGCAGGTGGGGGTGAACGACCACGCACGTCCCGGCTTCGACATCGAGGCGTTCGAGGACGATTACCGCGGCCTCATCGGCTTCGTGCATTCGCTGGGGCATGCCGCCGTGGTCACCGGGATCACCCCGGTCTCCGACAAGATCTTCGGCCCCGCGGCGCTCGCCACCATGCAGGCGATCAATGCGGCCATCCGCCGGGTGGCGGCCGACACACGCACGGTGCATGCGCACTGGGATTCGATGCCGTTTTCGGTGGACAGGGACACGACCGACGGCATCCACCCCACGCAGGCCGCCTCGAACCGCCTGGCCGACCGCCTGACGGTGGCGCTGGAGCGCACCTTCCGGCTGGGCGCATAGCGCAAGCGGCCATGGCCTGCAAGGGCATGGGCAGGGCTGCGGGGTCCGCCGTTGCCAGGGCAGCACAAACCCGCGGGCTGGTGAATTCCCTGCCCGGCGGGCGCCGAGACGGTGATACAAAAACACCAGCGGGCTGGAAGGCCGGCCTGCACACCCCCTTCAAGAAAAGGTCGTCCGCATGCCCGCACTCGCCGCTTTCCTCCAGGAGGTCAAGCTGCCCACCATGCCCGAGGTGGCCCACAGCCTGATCCAGACCCTGCACGACGACGACATCCCCTTCGAGAAGGTGCGCACCGCCATCTCCAAGGACCCTTCGCTCACCGCCAAGCTGGTCCGCATGGCCAACAGCGCGCGGTTCGGGCTGCCGCGCCAGGTCTCCTCGCTCGACGACGCCATCAACATGGTGGGGCTCAACCAGGTGCGCACGCTGGCCCTGGCGGCGTGCATGACGGGTTCGTTCGCCGACGCGCCGGGCGTGGACCGGCAGGAGTTCTGGAAGGAAAGCATGGCCTGCGCCGGCTACGCGCAGTGGCTGGCGCGGGCGCTGGGCACCGATGTGCAGCAATCGTGGCTCACGGGCTTCATGGTGCGGCTGGGCGAGCTGATCATCGCCCAGAAGGCGCCGAGCGAGATCGTGGAGATCGAACGCCTGCCGCACCTGCCCGGCGGCCGCTGGCAGCGCGAGCAGAGCCTGCTGGGCTTCACCGAAGGGCAGATCACGGCCGAACTGGCGCGGCAGTGGAAATTCCCCGACGAGGTGGTGCGTGCGCTGGAGACGGCCTCCGACCCGCTGGCCAGCCCCTCGTTCTGCCGCCTGGGCGCCATCGTGCACGTGGCCACGCTGCTGGCGGAGATCGCCGTCGGCCCCAAGGCGAGCGTGGCGGAGACGATCGGCGCGTTGCCGGACGAACTGCTGCAGGCGCTGCAGCTCGATCCCGGCTGGCTCGCCGACCACCTGCCGGACCCGACCGTGTTCACCGACACGTCGGCGCTGTAAACCGATCCATCCATCCGCCCGTCAGCGGAGCGGCGCCCACGGAGACGCCAATGAAAAGGCCGGCGAAAGCCGGCCTGACGGGCTGGGGTGCAAGGCCCCATGGAGCCTGCCGCCTCAGCGGTGGCCGCTCGTGTCCATGCGTTCGGTCTTGGCGTCCAGCAGCACCTCGGGCTCCTGCGCGTCCACCCAGTTCGGGTCGTTCAGGCGCTGCTTGAGCTTGTTCTCGTCGAGGTCGCCGGTCCACTTGGCGACCACGATGGTGGCCACGCCGTTGCCCACCAGGTTGGTGAGCGCGCGCGCCTCGGACATGAAGCGGTCGATGCCCAGGATGAGCGCCAGGCCCGCCACCGGCACATGGCCCACCGCCGACAGCGAAGCCGCCAGCACGATGAAGCCGCTGCCCGTGATCCCGGCCGCGCCCTTGGAGGTGAGCAGCAGCACCAGCAGCAGCGTGATCTGGTGCGTGATGTCCAGCGGCGTGTTGGTGGCCTGCGCGATGAACACGGCGGCCATGGTCAGGTAGATGGAGGTGCCGTCCAGGTTGAACGAGTAGCCGGTGGGAATCACCAGGCCCACGGTGGTCTTCTTGGCGCCCAGGTTCTCCATCTTTTCCATCATGCGCGGCAGCACGGATTCGCTGGAGGACGTGCCCAGCACGATCAGCAGCTCTTCCTTGATGTACTTGATGAACTTCCAGATCGAGAAGCCGTGGAAGCGCGCGATGGCGCCCAGCACGATGAAGATGAACAGCAGGCAGGTCAGGTAGAACGAGCCCATCAGCTTGCCCAGCGACAGCAGCGAGCCCACGCCGTATTTGCCGATGGTGAACGACATGGCGCCGAAGGCACCGATGGGCGCCACCTTCATGATGTAGCCGACGATGGTGAACAGCACGTGCGAGGTCTTCTCGATGAAGTCGAACACCAGGGTGCCGCGGCCGCCGAAGCGGTGCAGGGCGAACCCGAACATCACGGCGATCAGCAGCACCTGCAGGATCTCGCCCTTGGCGAACGCATCGACCACCGTGGTGGGGATGATGTTCATCAGGAAGTCGGTGGTGGTGCCCATCTTGCCGGGCGCGGTGTAGGCGGCGATCGACTTGGTGTCGATGGTGGAGGCATCCACGTTCATGCCGGCGCCGGGCTGCAGCACGTTGACCACGATCAGGCCGATGATCAGCGCGACCGTGCTCACGATCTCGAAATACAGCAGGGCCAGGCCGCCGGTGCGGCCGACCTTCTTCATGTCTTCCATGCCCGCGATGCCGATCACCACCGTGCAGAAGATGATGGGCGCGATGATCATCTTGATCAGCTTGATGAAGCCGTCGCCCAGCGGCTTCATCTGCTCCCCCAGTGCGGGGTAGAAGTGCCCCAGCAGCACGCCGACGACGACGGCGAAGAGCACCTGGATGTACAGCGAGCGGTAAAGGGGTCTCTTGGGAGGGAGCGTGCGTGTCTCTTGCATAGGTCTGCGCGTACCGTCGCCAGCAGCGCTCATTTTGGAGGTGCGTGAATGTATGCCCGTGCCATGGCCTGCGCGATTGTGGAAATCCACATGGTGGGAAATACGTACATGCAGCGCGCGCCGGGGTGGTGGGAGGCTGCGCGCACCCTGCCACCATGGCGGAATGCGCCGGTTTTGGGGCGGCGATCCGGTCCATGCCGGCCGCGCGGGAGGGGCCGCCGGATCGCCGAGATGTCAGCCAGGTGACAGACTTCGCGGCCGGTGGAGCGTGCGCCGGCGCCCAGCCCTCAACGGGCCGGACAGGCGAGAAACGCCGGCAACCGCTCCGCCTGTTTCGCATACGCGGCCAGGGCGGGGTGGTCGGCGGCCAGGACGGTATCGGCGACCATGCTCTGCATGAAGTCCCACGCCACGGCGATGGTGACGCCGGCATCGGTGATGGCCTGCTCGGGCGCCGGCAGGGGTGTACGGGCCAGTTCGGCTTCGAGCTGCCCGCAGGCCGCCAGCAACTGGCCGCTTACGCGGTCGATCCAGGGGGCATGCTGCTTTTCCGCAGGACGCAGGTTCTGTTCGTACACCCGCTGCACGGCCTTCTCGCAGGCGGCCAGCGCCAGGCCGGTGAGGCGCAGATCGCGCAGCAGCGCGGGCCCGCCGAGCGGCTGCAGGCGGTGGCGCGACAGGGTGCCGGCCCACTGCAGGATCAGCCCCGAATCCATCAGCACCGTGCCGTCGTCGGCCACCAGCGTCGGGGCCTTCACCACCGGGTTGATGCGGCCGAAGGCCTCGAAGGTGCTGAACACCGAGAGGGGCAGGTGCTCGAAGAGCAGTTCCAGCAGCCGCAGCGACACGGCGACACGGCGCACATAGGGGGAGTCCAGCATTCCAACCAGCTGCATGGGAAGGGTTCCTTGAGAAAAGGGGCCGAAGAAAGCCAGGGCGCGGTCCGCGAGGACGCCGGTGGCACGGCCTTGCACGATAGGCGCGCGGCCCCTGCTGACGAAGGGCGGGGCATCGGAAATGCCGCCTCCAAACCGATGGATGATCGGAACCTCCCTTCCCGACCCCGCAACCCGGAGCGCTGGCATGACCCTCGACAAGAAAGACTGGCTGATCCTGGAGGCCCTGCAGACCGATGCCCGCCAGAGCCTGGCCGCGCTGGGCAAGCGCATCGGCCTGTCCCAGCCCGCCATGAGCGAGCGGGTGCGCAAGCTGGAGGACGCGGGCGTGATCGAGGGCTATGGGGCGCGGGTCAACCTGCGCGCCATCGGCGTGCGGCTGCAGGCCATCATCCGCGTGCAGACCGACCATGCCGGCATCGCGCCCTACGTGAAGCTCTTCGAGTCCATGCCCGAGGTCCTCGAGGCCGATCGCGTGACGGGCGAGGATTGCTTCATCGTGCGCTGCGCCATCGCAGAGCCCGAAGACCTGCAGTCCGTGGTCGATGCACTGGCCCAGCACGGCGCGGTGACCACGTCGCTGGTGCTGTCGAGCCCCGTGCGCAAGACCACCACGGTGCACGCCCTGCGGTCCCCGCGGCGCTGAGCGGGCCAGCCGGGCCGGCCCCGCGGCATCGGGGCCGTGTACGCCACTTGGCGTATTGGCGGCCCGGGGGGCAGTCTCCAGAATCCATTCCATCGACCGGACAAAGGCGCCCTGCGGGGGCCCCGGGCGAGCGGTTTGAACCCCATTCATCGGAGCTGCACCATGCAACGTCGTTACTCTCTCAAGGCCCTCGCGGCCATCGCCACGCTGGCCGGCCTGTCGGCGCTGCCGGCCCATGCCGCCGACACCATCAAGGTGGGCGTGCTGCACAGCCTGTCGGGCACCATGGCCATCTCGGAGACGGTGCTGAAGGACACCGTGCTCATGGCCATCGACGAGATCAACGCCAAGGGCGGCGTGCTCGGCAAGAAGCTTGAGCCCGTGGTGGTGGACCCGGCCTCCAACTGGCCCCTGTTCGCCGAGAAGACCAAGCAGCTGCTGGGGCAGGACAAGGTCTCGGTCATCTTCGGCTGCTGGACCTCGGTGAGCCGCAAGTCCGTGCTGCCCGTGGTCGAGGAAATGAACGGCCTGCTGTTCTACCCCGTGCAGTACGAAGGCGAAGAGCTGTCCAAAAACGTGTTCTATACCGGCGCCGCGCCCAACCAGCAGGCCATTCCCGCGGTGGACTACCTGATGAGCAAGGACGGCGGCGGCGCCAAGCGCTGGGTGCTGCTGGGCACCGACTACGTGTACCCCCGCACCACCAACAAGATCCTGCGCGCCTACCTGAAGTCCAAGGGCGTGAAGGACAGCGACATCGACGAAAAGTACACGCCCTTCGGCCATGCCGACTACCAGACCATCGTGGCCGACATCAAGAAGTTCAGCCAGGGCGGCAAGACGGCAGTGGTCTCCACCATCAACGGCGACTCCAACGTGCCCTTCTACAAGGAGCTGGGCAACGCGGGCCTCAAGGCCAAGGACGTGCCGGTGGTGGCCTTCTCGGTGGGCGAGGAAGAACTGCGCGGCGTGGACACCAAGCCGCTGGTGGGCCACCTGGCGGCATGGAACTACTTCATGTCCATCAAGAACCCCACCAACACCGCCTTCATCAAGCAGTGGAGCGACTACGCCCGCGCCAAGAAGATCCCCGGCCACATGGACAAGCCGCTCACCAACGACCCGATGGAGGCGACCTACATCGGCATCCACATGTGGAAGCAGGCGGTGGAGAAGGCCAAGAGCACCGATGTGGACAAGGTCATCGCCGCCATGGCCGGCCAGACCTTCCAGGCGCCCAGCGGCATCGTGAGCAAGATGGACGAGAAGAACCACCACCTGCACAAGAGCGTGTTCATCGGCGAGATCAAGGCCGACGGCCAGTTCAACGTGGTGTGGAAGACGCCCGGCCCGGTCAAGGCCAAGCCCTGGAGCCCGTACATCGAAGGCAACGACAAGAAGAAGGACGAGCCCGACGGAAAGTCGAAGTGAAATCGAAGTGACACCCCCCTGAGGCGCTGCGCGCCTTCACCCCCTCTCTCGCTGCGCGGGAGGGGGGACGACGCCAGCGGCCCGGCAGAGCCGGTTCCGCGGCGTCTGCTGGCTTGGGGCCGCGCTGGTGCAAACGGCGTAACGAAGTCAGAGCCGTGGTTGCAGT
Organism: Acidovorax sp. SUPP2539; assembly: GCF_030158975.1. Lineage (NCBI taxonomy): Bacteria > Pseudomonadati > Pseudomonadota > Betaproteobacteria > Burkholderiales > Comamonadaceae > Acidovorax > Acidovorax sp. SUPP2539. The sequence continues at coordinate 738,620 of NZ_BQXJ01000001.1, forward strand.
CCTCCCTCGTTCGCGAAAACCACCCATCCCAATGTTTCCCACCTTCTTTCACCGCCTGATCGCCTGCCTGCTGCTGTGTGCGGCGGTGCAGGCGCACGCGCTCACGCCGCAGGCCGCGCGTGCCATGGCGGCGGGCGAGACCGACGAGCGCATCGCCGCGCTGCAGCAGGCCATCGCCACGCCCGACGATGCGACGCTGGCCTTCATCCGCGCGATGGCCGACGATGCGGTCAAGATCGCGGGCGACCGTGCCATCACCATCAAGGACGGCAAGGGGCTGGACCCCGCCACCGGTGCCGAGGTGCCGGTGCCCGACGATGCGGAGGACATCGTCAACAACAACCGCATGCGCGGCGAGTTCGATGCCGCGCTGGCCTCGCTGCAACTGCTGTCGCCCGACGCGGCCCAGCGCCGCGCCGCCATCGAGTCGCTCAAGGAAGAGACCGACGCCGCGCGCCTGCCCCTGATCGAAAAGGCCCTCGCCGCCGAGAAGGACGCCGGCCTGCGCGGGCGGCTCGAAGCCATCCGCGCGCGCATGCTGCTGGCCGACAGCGACGCGGCCCACCGCCTGGAGGCCGCGCAGTACCTGGCCGCCAGCGGCACCCCCGCCACGCGCACCGTGCTGCTGGAGCAACTGCGCCAGGAGGCCGATCCCAAGGTGAAGGCGGCCATCCAGTCCGCGCTGGCCTCGGTGGAAGGCCGCCTGCAGTGGGGCGAGAAGCTCGCCGCGCTGTTCTCGGGCGTGAGCCTGGGGTCCATCCTGCTGCTGGTGGCGCTGGGGCTGGCCATCACCTACGGGCTGATGGGCGTCATCAACATGGCGCACGGCGAGCTGATGATGATCGGCGCCTACGCCACCTACGTGGTGCAGGGCCTGTTCCAGAAATACCTGCCCGGCGCCTTCGACTGGTACCTGGTGGCCGCCGTGCCGGCCGCGTTCTGCGCCTCCGCCCTCATGGGCGCGGCGCTGGAGCGCAGCGTGATCCGCTTTCTCTACGGCCGGCCGCTGGAGACGCTGCTGGCCACCTGGGGCATCAGCCTGATGCTGCAGCAGCTCGTGCGCACCGTGTTCGGCGCGCAGAACGTGGGCGTGGAAAACCCCGCCTGGATGAGCGGCGGCGTGCAGCTCATGGACAACCTGCAGCTGCCCTGGAACCGCGTGATCATCGTGGCCTTCGCCTTCGCGGTGCTGGCCGGCGTGGCCTATCTCATCGGCCGCACGCGGCTGGGTCTGTTCGTGCGCGGCGTCACGCAGAACCGGCCCATCGCCTCGTGCATGGGCGTCAACACCGCCCGCGTGGACACTTATGCCTTCGCCCTCGGCTCCGGCATCGCCGGCCTGGCCGGCTGCGCTTTAAGCCAGGTCGGCAACGTGGGGCCCGACCTGGGCCAGGGCTACATCGTCGATTCGTTCATGGTCGTGGTGCTGGGCGGCGTGGGCCAGCTGGCGGGCACCGTGTACGCGGCGCTGGGCCTGGGCGTGCTCAACAAGTTCCTCGAAGGCTGGACGGGCGCCGTGCTGGCCAAGATCGCCGTGCTGGTCTTCATCATCGTGTTCATCCAGAAGCGGCCGCAGGGCATCTTCGCGATGAAGGGGAGGGAGGCATGACCGCCCATCGTCGTCGTCATCGCCGCCCGCCGCGCCACCTGCCCCTGCCTGCCTAGAAGAAGCCCATGCCCCATCGAGACATCTCCCTTCCTGCGCCAGCGCCGCTGCTCACGCGGTCCGGCTGGTCGGCGTTCATCGTCGCGCTCATCGCCGTGTGCGCGGTGGCGCCCGTGCTCAACCTGTGGCTGCCCGCCGGCAGCCCGCTGCACCTGTCCGACTACGCGGTGGCGCTGCTGGGCAAGATCATGTGCTACGCCATCTGCGCGCTGGCCATGGACCTCATCTGGGGCTACACCGGCATCCTGAGCCTGGGCCACGGCCTGTTCTTCGCCCTGGGCGGCTACGTGATGGGCATGTACCTCATGCGCCAGATCGGCCGCGACGGCAACTACCAGAGCGACCTGCCGGACTTCATGGTGTTCCTGGACTGGAAGGAGCTGCCCTGGCACTGGGCGCTGTCGGACAGCTTCGCCGCCACCTTGGTCCTCGTCGTGGCCGTGCCGGGGCTGGTCGCCTTCGTGTTCGGCTACTTCGCCTTCCGCTCGCGCATCAAGGGCGTGTATTTTTCGATCATCACGCAGGCCATGACGTATGCCGCCATGCTGCTGTTCTTTCGCAACGAGACAGGCTTCGGCGGCAACAACGGCTTCACCGATTTCAAGCGCATCCTGGGGCAGCCGATCGCCACGCAGAACATGCGCATGCTGCTGTTCGTGCTCACGGGGCTGGCGCTGCTGGGCTCGTTCCTGCTCGGGCGCTGGCTGGTGCGCAGCAAATTCGGCCGCGTGCTGCAGGCGGTGCGCGATGCGGAGACGCGCGTCATGTTCTCGGGCTACTCGCCGCTGCCCTACAAGCTCACCATCTGGACCATCAGCGCCATGATGTGCGGCGTGGCCGGGGCGCTGTACGTGCCGCAGGTCGGCATCATCAATCCCGGCGAGATGAGCGCCGCCAACTCCATCGAGATCGCCGTGTGGGCGGCCGTGGGCGGGCGCGCCACGCTCATCGGCCCCATCGTGGGGGCCTTCCTGGTGAACGGCGCCAAGAGCTGGCTCACCGTGACCGCACCGGAGTTCTGGCTGTACTTCCTGGGGGCGCTGTTCATCGCCGTCACCCTGTTCCTGCCCAACGGCATCGTGGGCCTGCTGCGCCGCCCGTCCAAGGCGAAGGCGGCGGTGGTGGACGACGAAGCACGCGAGCCCCTGCGCAGCAGTGTAAGGAAAGAGGAGGGCGCGCAATGACCCCCGATCTGATGGAAGAAGGCGCGCGCCGCATCGCGGGCGACGCCCCTGCGGCACGCACGGGGCAGACCGAGTCCGGGGGCCGCGCGGCCGGCTTCTCGCGCGTGGCCGTGCCCGGCGAGGTGGACGTGGCCCACGGCCGCATCCTGTACCTGGAAGACGTGCACGTGAGCTTCGACGGCTTCAAGGCCATCAACGGCCTGAACCTGGACATCGCCCCCGGCGAGCTGCGCTGCGTGATCGGCCCCAACGGCGCGGGCAAGACCACCATGATGGACATCATCACCGGCAAGACCCGCCCGGACCGCGGCACCGTGTTCTTCGGCAGCACGATCGACCTGCTGCGGCACAACGAGCCGGAGATCGCTGGCTTGGGAATCGGCCGCAAGTTCCAGAAGCCCACGGTGTTCGAGCAGCTCACCGTTTTCGAGAATCTGGAGCTGGCCTTGAAGACGCACAAGGGCGTGGCCTCGAGCCTGTTCTTTCGCCTGGACTCGGCCCAGTCGGACCGGCTGGCCGAGGTGCTGCACACCATCCACTTGGCCGGCAGCGTGGCGCGCATGGCGGGCAATCTGAGCCATGGGCAAAAGCAGTGGCTGGAGATCGGGATGCTGCTGATGCAGGACCCGAAGCTGCTGCTGCTGGACGAGCCGGTGGCGGGGATGACGGACGAGGAGACGGCGCGGACGGCGGAGCTGTTCCTGACGCTGAAGGGGCGGCACTCGCTGATGGTGGTGGAGCATGACATGTCGTTCATCCGGACGATTTCGGAGAAGGTGACGGTGTTGTGCGAGGGGGCGGTGTTGGCGGAGGGGACTCTGGATCAGGTGCAGGGGGATGAGAGGGTGATTGAGGTTTATCTGGGGCGGTGACGCTGTGGGCTTTTTTGCGAAATTGCTCGATATTTACGTTCCGGGGCCGGGTCTCGGCCCGGCGGCCGAGGTACTTTTCTTTGCTTCGCCAAAGAAACGTACCCAAAAGAAAGGCGACCCTACTGTCCGTGTCCCCTGCGCTGCGCTCCGGGGCAACCTGCGGTGCTCGCGGCTGGCGGGGTCCGCGCAAACTCGCTCCACTGCGTTGCGCTCAAACAGCGCGCGGCCCTTTTTCCGCCAGCCGCTGCGCTCCTCGGCACGGCCAGAAGGGAACCCGACAGCCCCCACACAGGCCATCGCTGCGCTCGGCCTGGCCGCCGCGGCGCGCAGCGCGTGCGCGTTGGGGGCCGAGCGTAGCGAAGGCCCGTGTGGCAGATGCCCTTCTGGATGCGCCGAGGAGCGCAGGGCGCGGGGTGGGCAGGTGTGCCGCAGGACACACCTGCTTCGTGATCTGACTCGCCGTGGTTGTCCGAGCGCAGCGCGCAGCGCGAAGCGAGTTCCACGGCGCACCCCGCGCACGAGCACCGCAGGTTGCCCGGAGCGAAGCGCAGGGACGCAGCCAGCAGGGTCGCCTTTTCTTTGCTTACTTTCTTTTGGCGAAGCAAAAGAAAGTGAGTGCGCCGCCGGGCGCATACCCCGGCCCCGGAAACTAATCATCCAAAAGCTACAAAAACAATAGCAACAAGGCCAATCAACACTAGGGCATCAAGCCCAAAAGACATCAAAAGCCATGCTCACCGTCCAAAACCTCCACCAGTACTACGGCGGCTCCCACATCCTGCGCGACGTGAGCCTCACCGCCCCCCCGGGCAAAGTCACCGTCCTCCTCGGCCGCAACGGCGTCGGCAAGACCACCCTGCTCAAGAGCCTCATGGGCCTCGTCCCCATCAAAAGCGGCACCATCACTTGGGAAGGCCACCCCATCCAGTCCAGGACCCCCTACGACCGCGCCCGCGCCGGCATCGGCTTCGTCCCGCAGGGTCGCGAGATCTTCGGCCGCCTCACGGTCGAAGAAAACCTGCGCATGGGCCTGGCCTACAAGAGCGGCTCCACCCCCGTGCCGCCCCATCTGTACGAACTCTTTCCGGTGCTCAAGCAGATGCTCGGCCGCCGCGGCGGCGACCTTTCGGGCGGGCAGCAGCAGCAGCTCGCCATCGCGCGGGCGCTGGCGCCCAGCCCGCGCCTGCTGATCCTGGACGAACCCACCGAAGGCATCCAGCCCAGCATCATCAAGGACATCGGCCGTGTCATCCGCCAGCTGGCCGACCACGGGCTGGACGGGCACCCCGTGTCCATCCTGCTGTGCGAGCAGTACTACGACTTCGCCGAGGAACTGGCCGACGAGTACCTCGTGATGGAGCGCGGCGAAGTCATCGCCCGGGGCCCGGGCAGCGAGATGCAGGCCAAGGGCATCCGCCACCTCGTGGCGATCTGAACCGGAGCGCTGGCGGGCGATCGCCGCGGCCAGCGCGTGAACCCCTCGCCCTAGGCCGGCTGCGCCGTGGCCACCGCCCCGGCATCCCCCGGGGGCGAAACCAGCCCCTCCACCAGGAGCTGCGTGAACGTGTCGTGCAGGGGCGATGCCGCCGCCTGGGCCACCGTGGCGATGCCCAGCTGGTAGGCGATGCGGGGGCGGAACGGGCGCGAGGCGATCGCACCGTGCGGGCAGTGCTGTGCGAGCAGGGCGTTCACGATGGAAACGCCCAGCCCCTGGGCCACGTGGGCGCAGGCCTCGCTGATGGAGTGCACCTCCAGGGCCACGCGCGGCTGCACCCGCCGCTGGCGAAACGCCATGTCGATGTCGTGGCGTATCTGCCGCTGCCGGCCCAGCAGGATCAGGCTGGCGTCGATCAGGTCGGTGGCGCCGACCTCGTTCAGGCGTTCCAGCGGGTGGCCCCTGGGCATGATGCACACGGCCTCGGAGTCGAGGTGGGCGCGGGTGGCGAGCCCGGGCATTTCCATGGGCAGCCGCACCAGCCCGATGTCCGCGTCGCGGCTGAGCAGTGCGCGCTCCGCGTCGTTGTACGAGCCCGACAGCACTTCCAGCACCACATCGGGATGGGCCTGCATGAAGCGCCGGGCCAGCACGGGCATGAGCGTGGTCGCCAGGGTGCTGGGCACGGCCACCTTGAGGAGCCGGCGCTTGAAGCCACCCAGGCGCAACTGCTCGGCATGGCGGCGAAAGCACTGGGCCGAATCCATCAGGCCCTGGGCGTCGTGCAGCAGCGCGTGGGCTTCGGCGGTGGGGCTCAGGCGGCCTTTCTCGCGCACGAACAGGCGCAGGGCTAGGTCCTCCTCCAGTTGGGCCAGCAGCCGGCTGATGGCGGGCTGCGACAGGCCCAGGCGCTCGGCCGCGCCGGTGGTGGAGCCGCTGAGCATGATGGCGTGGAAGGCTTCGAGTTGCTTGAAGTTCATGGGCATGGAACGGTGCGCCGGCCCCCGGGATGCGCGCGCCGGCGAACGGGCGCGCGGGGCCGTCCCGCATCTTTGCACCGCTCGCGCCCCGGCGCAAACATGCGGCCCGCTGCATAGGGTCATCCGCCTTTGTCATAGCGTTGTGGCGAAGGACCCCGCTCCACAGAATCGGCAGCGTCATCCGCCAACACCGGCACGACGCCACCCAAGGAGCAAGACTTTATGAGGCCCCCATTTCCCTTCGCGCTGGCTGCCTGCGGCCTGTTCTTATCGGCCGCGCCGCCCGCTCGGGCGCAGGACCTGCAGGCGTACGGGCAGGTGCGCCTGACCGTCAACCATGTCAAGACCGGCAATGCGGGCTCGGTGACGGAGGAGCGCGACAACGCGTCGCGCCTGGGCTTTCGGGGCAAGGAGGACCTGGGCGACGGCATGGCGGCCCTGTTCGGCGTGGAGATGGGTCTGGACGCGGACACCGGAGCCGCCACCACGCCCGCCTACCGCAACAGCTACGTGGCACTGCGCGGCAGCGCGGGGACGGTGGCGCTGGGCCGGCTGGATTCCGCCAATCCGACCGGATCGCCCCTGTATTCGCAGGTGACGCGCATCACCTCGTTCGCGGCCAACGACGCCGGGGCCACGGCCATCGGCACGTCCATTCTCAACGCACGCAACCGCACCTCGAACGCGGTGGGCTACCAGAGCCCCACGTGGGGCGGCGTCAACGTGCGGGCCCGCTATTACCTGCGCGGCGACACCCGGACGCCGGATCAGGAAAACGGCGCCAAGTCGCTCGACCTGGGGCTGAACTACGCGGACGGGCCCTGGTCGGCGGGCATCGGCTACGGCCGGGACGCGCGCCCGGGCGGCCTGCTGGCCAACGAGTTTTCGAGCAAGTGGCAGGTGGGTGTGCGCTACGACTTCGGTGCCATCGAGCCCTATGTGCTGCTGGGCCGCGATGCGTATGCGAAGGCCTCGGCCACCGCGCGCACCGATGTGGACTACTGGCTGGTGGGCAGCCGGTTCTCCGCCGGCCCGCACGCGCTGGTGGTCAACGTGATGCAGCGGGACGTGCAGGCCTCCGTGCGGGGCCTTCGCAAGCGCCAGCAGGTGGCGTATACGTATGCGCTGTCCAAGCGCACGGAGTTGCAGGCGTTCATCGACCGCGACGGAATCGATTCGAGCCGCAGCAATGTGGCGGTGCGCGCCGTGGGCGCAGGAGTGCGACATGATTTCTAAGGCAAGCTGTGCGGCCCTGCGGGCCTTCTTTTCGCGCCCCGTTTCCGGGCACCGGGTCCGGCCGTTGCTGGCGGCCGGTCTGGCGGTCCTGGCCCTGTGGGGGGCTGGCGCCCGTGCGGCGCCGGCCGCCGAGTTTCCCGACAAGCCGGTGCGCATCGTGATTCCGTTCCCGGCGGGTGCCGCGGCCGACACGGCCATGCGGGTGGTGGCGCGCAAGATGTCGGAGCAGTGGCGCCAGCCGGTCATCATCGACAACCGGCCCGGCGCGCCCGGTTTCCAGGCGGTCGCATCGGCACCGCCCGATGGCCACACCCTGCTGATGGGGGCGGGCTCGGGCATGGTGACGGCACCGCTGCTGTCCAGCAAGCTCACGTACAACCCGTCGCGCGACTTCGTGCCCGTGGGGCGGGTGGTGGTCAACGTGCCCATCCTCACCACGCACCCGAGCCTGAAGGTCCGCACGGTGCAGGAACTCATCGCGCTGGCCCGCAAGGACCCCGGCGCGCTCAACTACAGCACCAGCGGCAACGGCAGCCCGGGGCACCTGTCGATGGAGTTGTTCCAGGCCGCCACGGGCACGCGCATGGTGCAGATCCCGTACAAGGGGGGTGGCCCGGCGGTGAACGAGCTGGCGGGCGGGTACGTGCAGCTGGGCATCAACGCCGTTCCCAGCGTGGCGGCGCAGATCAAGGCCGGCAAGCTCGTGCCGCTGGCGGTGGCCAGCGCCAAGCGGTCGCGCGCTTTCCCCGAAGTGCCGACCATGGCCGAGGCCGGTTTGAAGAACTTCGAATACGACATCTGGTATGCGCTGTTCGCCCCCGCGGGCACGCCGGCGGACCGGGTGCAGAACATCAGCAAGGTGCTCGGCGCAGCGCTGAACGACGCCGAGGTGACCGCCCTGCTGGTGGCGCAGGGGGCCGAGCCGGCACCTACCACGCCGCAGGAGCTGGCGCGCTTCATGCAGGAAGACACGGCCCGCTGGGCCAAGCTGGTCAAGGACCGCAACCTCAAACTCGACTGAGGCGAGCCGTCCATGAACACGATGACGATTCCGTCGGCGGACGCCGCCGCCAGCGCCACCACCACTACCGCCATCGCCAGCGGCGTGACCCGGCACACCTGCTGGGTCCCCATGCGCGACGGGGTGCGCCTGGCCACCGACGTGTACCTGCCGGCCCCCGGCGCCGGCCCGCTCCCGGTGTTGCTGGAGCGCACGCCCTACGGCAAGGATGCCGAAACCCGGCGCGAGCGCACGGCGGCCGACCCCACGCCGATGCGGCGCGGCGAAGTGGCCGAGCGGTTCGCACGGGAGGGCTACGCGGTGGTGGTGCAGGACTGCCGCGGCCGCTTCGGCTCCGAAGGGCAGTTCACCAAGTACCTGGGCGAGGCCCACGACGGCGCCGACACCATGGCATGGATCACGGCGCAGCCCTGGTGCAACGGCGCGGTGGGCACCTACGGGCTGTCGTATGCCGCCCACACCCAGACCGCGCTGGCCAGCCAGCGGCCCGCGGGGCTCAAGGCGATGTTCCTCGAATGCGGCGGCTTCGCCAACGCCTACCGCGGCGGCATCCGCCATGGGGGCGCGTTCGAGATGAAGCAGGCGGTCTGGGCGCTGCGCAATGCCCTCAGCGGCAGCAACCGCATCGGCGAAGCGGCACGCCGGGCGCTGGAGCAGGCCGACATCGGCGAATGGTTCCAGCGCCTTCCCTGGACGCGCGGCGACTCGCCCCTGCAGTGGGCGCCCGAGTACGAGGACTATCTTTTCGGGCAATGGGAGCGCGGCCGCTTCGACGACCACTGGCGCCAGCCCGAACTCTATGCGGCAGGGCACTACGCCGCGTTCGAGGGCGTGGCCGTGCTGCTGATGTGCGGCTGGTGGGACCCGTACGCCCAGACCACCACCGACAACTATCTTGGCCTTTCGCAGCGCTCACACGGCGACGTGCGCATGGTGCTGGGCCCCTGGACCCATGGCGAGCGCAGCGTGCCGTATGCGGGCGACGTGGACTTCGGGCCCGATGCGGTGCTCGACGGCACGCTGGCACCCGACTATGTGCAGATGCGGCTCGCCTGGTTCAACCACTGGCTGCGCGGGCAGCCCCTGCCCGAGGGACAGGCCGATGCCGTGCGCTACTTCCGCATGGGCGGGGGATCGGGGCGGCGCACGCCCGAAGGCCGGCTCGACCACGGCGGGGCCTGGCACCGTGCCGCCGACTGGCCCCTGCCGGGCACCACCCTGGCGCCGTGGTATCTCGGGCCGGGCGGGCTGCTGACCCGGGACGTGCCGGAGCGTGCGGGTGAGGCGACCTTCCGCTTCGACCCCGCGAACCCCGTGCCCACCATCGGCGGCTCGGTCACCTCCGGAGAGCCCCTGATGGTGGCCGGCGCCTACGACCAGTGCACGCACGGGGGCGTGTTCGGCGCGCGGGCGCCGTTCGGGCCGCTGGCCGGACGGGACGACGTGCTGGTGTTCCAGACGCCGCCGCTCGAGTGCGACGTGGAGGTCACCGGCCCCGTGGTGATCGAGCTGTGGGTTTCGTCCACGGCGCCCGACACCGACTTCACGGCCAAGCTGATCGACCAGTACCCGCCGAGCGAAGACCATCCCGAGGGGTATGCGATGAACCTGACCGACGGCATCCTGCGCTGCCGCTACCGCGACTCGTGGGAGCACCCCGGACTGATGGTGCCCGGGGAGGCCGTGCAGATCACGATCGAGCCCATGCCCACGTCCAACCTGTTCCGCCGGGGCCACCGGATCCGGCTCGACATCTCGAGCAGCAACTTTCCGCGGTTCGACGTCAATCCCAACACCGGTGCGCCCGAGGGGAGCGCGGGCCCCCGGGTGGTGGCGTTCAACACCGTGCACATGGGGCCGGGGCGCGCGTCCCGCGTGGTGTTGCCGATGCAGCCCATGGGTGGGACGCCTGCCGCGGGGGCCGGCACGGGCGGATGACGCTGGCCCGGCAGGGGGCGAAGGCGCCGTAGGGGAGAATGGCCGCCCGCCTTGACCATGGCAACGCGGGCCCTCTATGCTTGCCGTGCGAGCGCCTGCCGCGCGGCTGGGTGCCCTCCCGCCCTCCCTGCGAAGAAGGCCGGCGCGTCGCCCGCAGTTCCCAAAGGCCACCCCGAAGAGAAAGCACCGCGCTCCCATGTCCTCTTTTCCCCCTGGCGACGCCCCGGCAACCCTCCCGCACCCGCAGACCTCCGTTTCCCCTTCCTTGCCCCCCGCCGCCGGCCCGCACCTGCAGCCGCGCGAGGTGACGCTGCTGAAGATCGGCCTGCGCGACTTCTCCCAGCTGGCCGCCCAGTTGCCGCCCGACCAGTCCCTGGCCTGGGTGGAGCGCATCCTGGCCTGCCTGCACGGCGTGCTGGCGCGCTACGGCGCCGAGGTGGACCACCTCACCGGCGATGCCGGGGCGGTGGTCTTCGGACTGGCGGCGCCCGCCGAGGCACCGGGCGCCGATCCGGCCAGGAGCGGTGGCCCTGACGACGACGTGCACCGCGCCGCCATGTGCGCCCTGGCCCTGCAGATGGCCACGCGCGATCTCAACGACGCCTTCCTGCAAGACCGCCTGCCGTCCATCTACCTGGGCATCGGCATCGCCTGCGGCCCGGCCCTGGTGGGGGGCTTCGGCGGTGCGCCGGGCGTGCGCCAGTCGCCCGTGCTCTTGGGCGACGTGGTGGTGGAAGCCCAGCAACTGCGCACTTTCGCCCTGCGCGGGCAGGTGCTGGTCAGCGAGGCCGTGTACCAGCGTTGCTGGAGCATGGCCTCGGTGGCCCCGCCCATGCAGGTCTTCGTGAAGGGGCGCGACGAGCCGCTGTCCATGCGCGAACTGGTGGCGGTGCCCAGCCGCAAGCTCAAGGTGCCGCGCCAGGAGTTCCGCCGCAGCCACCGCGTGGAGGCGCGCCTGCCGTGCAGCTGGCAACTGGTGCAGGACGGCATGGTCATGCCCCATGCCGTGCCCTGCATCCTGCGCGACATGGGCTACCACGGCGCGCTGCTGGAGCTGAACGGCACCGTGCCGCTGCATGGCGAGCTGCGCCTGGCCTTCGACCTGCCGCTGGTGCACTACCCCGCCCGGGACGTGTACGCCCGCGTGGTCACCCTCAAACCGGTGGGCGATCAGTTGCTGGCGGGGGTGGAGTTCACCGCGACCAGCGCGGAGTTCGATGCGCGCGTGCGGCGGTTCGTGCAGGGGATGGTGGCGGGTTGAGGCGACGGCGCGGTGTCGCCCTAGGGCGGGCGGCAGCCGTGCTGCAACGCCGCAGGGCCCCAGCGGCTAAGAAGGCTCTTCGCTTTGATGGATTTTGATTCTGTTGCCATCGAACAGCGCTATCTGGTCGGTCCTGAAACGTGTGCCGGGCGGAAACAGCACTTCTTTTTCGTGCGGGTTGGCTGAAAAGGCCGAGATCCGCTTTCCGCTCAGTGATTGGGTCTCCCACTCCACGGACATGTTCTGCCAGGCGCCTTCCTTCGTTTCCGACGTCGCGAAAAAGCGCTGATTGACGGCGACCTTTCCCTCGCTGTACCGTGCCCGGACCCACTGCGCATCCTGGGTTTCTCCGGTGAATACGGTGGCCCCGGTGTGGGTGTAGCTGTCGGGCAGCGAGTGCAGCGCCGAAATCAGCAGCTTGGCTTGCGCCAGGCCGATCGGCTTGGGCGTGTGGGTGGATTCCAGGACATCCTGGACGTCGATGTATTCGCCGGTGGTCCACATCCGCAGGGCCACGAGGTCATCCAGTTCGACGTTTTCCAAAGCGGGATCGCCTGCTTTCACCGAGGCCATGATCTGCGCGGTCTCGTTCCACATGTATTCGGCGTCTTCTCTTCCGTACTTCGCAAAATAGGCCGCTTTGAATTCCGCCCGTTCCTCACGGGTCGAGCGGAAGTTCGAACCCTCGGACAGGACTCTTTTCATCAGCTGGTCTCTGTGCCTTTGCAGCGCCTGGGGTGATGCGTTGTGCAGCGCGCCCAGTCCGTGGCGTGGTGCCATCCCCGCGCTGGAAGTGGCCAGCGGGCGTGATGACAGGGCATGCGGCGAAGCCTGGCTTGGGCGGGGAGAGGATGCCGGCGATGGCGACGATTGCACCGAAGGGGGGGAATCATGGCGCCTGGTGGCACCGGACCCACTGTGTTTGGTAAGGCAAAGGCCCATATCGACTTTCTCCCAACAAGGAATCGGTCGACTATGAAGGCCGTGCAGAAAGTGTGAATGTTCCGCGCGAATCCTTGCGTATGAAATCCGAAGCATTTGCCACGTCGGCATGGTGCGACCGCCATGGCTGGCTGGCATTGGCACGTTCTGAGTTGGCGCTTCCTGACGCGCATTCAGGTCGCCAGCCGATCGGCCAGCCCCACCAGACTCTCCGCATGCCAGTCGTTTCCCGCCTGCGGTGACACGTCTTTCGGCCTGGCCCTCCCGAACTCCCACGGCCGCTCGATGTAGGCCGTCCGCAGCCCGCATTCCCGCGCCGCCGCCAGGTCCTCGTGGTGGGCCGCGACCATCATCACCTGCCCGGGCGCCAGGTCGAACGTGCGGGCCACGCCCTCGTACACCGAGGGATCGGGCTTGTACGCACGGAACACCTCGGCGCTCAGGATGCAGTCCCAGGGCAGGCCGGCGCGCTTGGCCATGTTCGTCAGCAGGCCGATGTTGCCGTTGGAGAGCGTGGTGATCGTGTAGCGGCGCTTCAGGCGCTGCAGGCCCTCCACGCTGTCGGGCCAGGGGTCGAGCCGGTGCCACACGCGGTTCAGGTGCTGGCGCTCGGGCTCGGTCAGGTGCTGCAGGCCGAAGCGGGGCAGCAGGCCGTCCAGGATCAGGCGGTGCAGTTCGTCGATGCGGGTCCAGCCCAGTTCGCCGCTGCGCACGCGCTGCATGGCGGGTTGGTAGCCCTCGCGCCAGGCCAGCGCGAAGGCGTCGGCGTCCACCTGCGGATAGAGGGCATGCACCTCGCGCACGATGCTGCCGTGCCAGTCCACCACGGTGCCGAAGATGTCGAAGGCCAGCACGCGCACGCCGTGCCAGGGTTGGTCGTTCATGGGGGCTCCTTGGAGGGGATGGATGCGAGGCGGCTCACCTGAGTGGCAGACCGATGCAGCCGCAGCATAGCGGGGCGTGGGGCGATGCCCCCGGGGCCTGCGGAGCACTGCGGGGCGTGATATGGTCTCCGGCCTGCGGGTTAACCCTGATCCGCCCCGCCGGCCATTGCTTCATGACCACGCCTTCCATCCCTTCCCCATCCCCCGACGCCCTGGCGGCCACGCCTTCTCCCGCCGCCCCCGCCAGGGACGACCGCACGCTGCTGCGCGCCGTGCTGGCGCTGGGCCTGGGCGGGTTTTCCATCGGCACCGGCGAGTTCGTCATCATGGGCCTGCTGCCCGAGGTGGCGCGCGACATCGGCGTGAGCATCCCGCAGGCGGGCCATGTCATCAGCGCCTACGCGCTGGGCGTGGTGATCGGCGCGCCGGTGCTGGCCGTGCTGGCGGCGGGCTGGGGCCGGCGGGCGTTGCTGATCGCGTTGATGGGGGTGTATGCGCTGGGCAATTTCGCCTCGGCGATGGCGCCCGGGTATCTGTCGCTGAACGTGCTGCGCTTCGTAACGGGGCTGCCGCACGGCACGTATTTCGGCGTCGCGGCGCTGGTGGCGGCGTCGCTCGCGCCGCCGGGGCGGCGCGCCCACGCGGTGGGGCTGGTGATGCTCGGGCTGACCGGGGCCACCCTGCTGGGGGTGCCGATCGCGGCGTGGCTGGGGCAGGTGTTCGGCTGGCGCGCGGCGTTCGTCTTCGTGGGGCTGATCGCGGTGGCCGCCATGGCCATGGTGCGCCGGGGCGTGCCCTACCAGCCGCCGGCCGAAGGCGCCAGCCCCTGGCGCGAGTTGGGCGCCCTGCGGCGCAAGCAGGTGTGGCTCACGCTGGGCATCGGGGCGATCGGCTTCGGCGGCATGTTCTCGGTGTTCAGCTACATCAAGCCCACGCTGACCGAGGTGGCCGGGTTGCCGCTGGCCGGTGTGCCGCTGGTGCTGGCGCTGTTCGGCGCAGGCATGGTGGCGGGCAACCTGGTGGGCGCCCGCCTGGCGGACAAATCGTTGATGCGCACGATCGGCGGGCTGCTGCTGTGGTCCATCGTGGTGCTGGGCGGCTTCGTGTTCGCGGCGCACCATGTGGTGACGGCGGCCGCGGCGACGTTCCTGCTGGGCACGATCGTCGCCATCGGCCCGGCGCTGCAGATCCGGCTGATGGACGTGGCCGGCGAGGCGCAGACCCTGGCCGCGGCCCTCAACCACTCGGCCTTCAATTGCGCCAACGCGCTGGGAGCCTGGCTGGGCGGCGTGGCGATCACGGCCGGGCTGGGCTGGACCTCCACCGGCTGGGTGGGCGTGCTGCTGGCGCTGGGCGGGCTGGCGGTGTTCGGCTGGTCTCTGGCGGCGGACCGCGCGGGGCGTGCGGCGGGCTGAACACGTTCTCAGGCCACGGGCGCGGCGCGGGAGCGCCGCCAGTGGCCGATGCCCGACATCACCATCACGCAGCACACGAGCCATGCCCCGCCGGTGAGCCAGCCGGCGAGCACGTCGCTGGCAAAGTGCACCTGCAGCACCACGCGGCTCCAGCCCACGGTGAACACGGTGGCCACCGCCAGCAGCACGGCCGGCAGGTGCCAGCGCGCGGGCAGCAGGCGCAGCGCCAGATAGGCCAGCATGCCGTAGGCCACCAGCGAGCTGCTGCTGTGCCCGCTCGGAAAGCTGAAGCCGTCGGCCACGGCGATCTCGTGCGTGTGCACCGGTCGCACGCGTTCGAAGGTGTGCTTGAAGCCGCGCGTGAGCAGCCCGTTGCCGGCCAGTGCCGCCGTCCAGCCCAGGGCCAGCAGGCGGTAGCGGCGCAGCCAGAGGGCGCCGGCCACCGCCACGGCCAGCACCGTCAGCACGGCGGTGTCGCCGGCATGGGTCAGGTTCGCGAACAGGGTGAGCGTGGCCACGCTGGCGGTGGCGCGCAGCGTGGCGGCCAGGGTGTCGTCGAACAGGGCCCACGCGGTGGGCGCGGCCCATTCCTGGGCGATGGCGGCCAGCGCCTGCGCGCACGCCAGCAGCAGCAGGGCGGCCACGCACAGGGTGGCCAGCAGCCGCGCGCCGGCATTTTGCGGCGCGCCCCAGCGCTCGGCCCAGGGGGCGACCCACCGGGCCCCGTGCGTGTGCAGCGGCCCGTTGGCCGCCCAGGCCGCAGCGGCGGCCACCAGCGCGATGGCCAGGCCCCCGGTCCAGACGGTCAAGGGGTGCGATCCGGCCCACAGGGCCATGGCCTGGACGTCCATCATGCGCGGGCCTCCGGCAAGGCGGGCCGCGGGGTCGGGCGTGGCTGCGCAGGGCGGGCAGGGCAGGGATGGCGGCGGGGCAGTGGCATGGAGCGCGCAGCAAGGGAGTGGATCAGGGCGGCAATGGTGGCAGGCGCGTGGCGGGCGGCCAATCCCATTTCCTGGCGATCCGTCGGGGTTTGCGGGCGGCGCCGTGGCGTGTCGGCCATGGCTGACAAGGGGTGCGCCTGCCTGCCGATGCCCCCTTGCCCGGGCCGTGTGCAGAATCGGGCGTCCCGCGGTGCGGGCACCGCCCCCCGAGCCCGATCGGATCCAGCCCTGCGCAGGGTGATACTCCCCTCGAAAGCCTTCCCGACATGCCATCCAACGACCTGCCAGCGTCCATGCCAAAGGGCCGTGGCCCGATCCATCTGGTGGTGCCCCACCGGCCCGGTGCCGACCATGGCCAGCTGCGAGCCCGCCTCGAAGGCCTGGCGCCCCTGCAAAGCAATGCCGTGCAGTGGCACGTGCCCGCGCAGCGCGCCGGCATCGTCCAGGCGGCCGAAGAGGCCGCGCTCGCCGCCCAGGCCGACGGCGGCCTGGTGGTGGCCGCGGGTGGGGACGGCACCATCAACGCGGTGGCCACCGCTGCCTGGAAGCACCAGGTGCGCATGGGCGTCATTCCGGTGGGCACCTTCAACTATTTCGCGCGCGAGCAGAGCCTGTCGCTCGACCCCGAGCAGGCGGCCAACGACATCCTGGCCGCCATGGACTCGGGCGATGCACGGCCGGTGAGCGTGGGCTTCGTCAACGAACGCATGTTCCTCGTCAACGCCAGCGTGGGGCTGTACCCGCGCCTGCTGGAGGAACGCGAGCTGGCCTCGCGCCGCTTCGGCCGCTCGCGCTGGGTGGCCATCGTGTCGGCGGTGTGGAGCTTCTTCCGTCCTGCCTCGGCGCGCCGCTGGCGCGTGGCGCTGCGCCAGCACCGGGTGGCCGATCCCACGCGTGAAGAGTTCTTCGCCTCCACGCTGTTCGTCGGCAACAACCCCCTGCAACTGGAACGCCTGGGCATTCCGCAGGCCCAGGACGTGGCCGACGGTGACCGCCTGGCGGTGTTGCTGCTCAAGCCCCAGAGCCGCGCCGCCACCGCGCGCACCGTGTGGAATGCCGCCGTGGGCCAACTGGCGCGCGACGAGGCCGTCATCAGTCTGGCGTGCGCCGAGATGGTGGTGGAGCCCACCTGGCGGCCGCACCGCGTGAAGGTGGCCTTCGACGGCGAGCGCGAATGGATGGCGCCGCCGCTGCGTTTTCGGGTGGAAGAGCGCCCGCTGTGGCTGGTGGCCCCCACCGCCACGGCCCGCGACGACGATCCCGCCGCCGAGGGCGCCGTGCCCGTGGCCGCTCCGCCCCCCACCGCCGTCCCGGAGGGCGCCCCGGTGGCCGTGCCCGGCCTGGCGGCCGGCTGAGCCGCCCGCCCCGAAGGCCGCCCATGAGCGTTCTCATGCACCTGTCGGACCTGCACTTCGGTGCGCACGATCCGCGCGTGTGCGCGGCGGTGGCCCGGCTGGTCAAGACGCTGGACGTATCGCTGCTGGTGGTGTCGGGTGACCTTACGCAGCGCGCCACGGCCGAGCAGTTCGCGCAGGCGCACGCGTTCATCGCCGGGCTGGGAGTGCCGCGCCTGCTGGTCATGCCCGGCAACCACGACGTGCCGCTGTTCGCCTGGTGGGAGCGGCTGGGCCGGGCCTACCGCCGCTACGAGCGCTGGTGGGGGCGCGACCTGGAGCCCGTGTGCGACGTGGACGGCTTCCTGGCCGTGGGGGTCAACACCACGCGCCCCTGGCGGCACGAACGCGGCAGCCTGTCGCATGCCCAGATCGACGCGGTGGCGCAGCGCCTGGCCACGGCCCCGCGCGACCGGTGGCGCATCGTGGTCACGCACCACCCGCTGGTGGTGCACCCCACGAGCGACACCGAGCACCGGCCCCACCGAGCGGGCGAGGCCCTCGCGCGCTGGCGGGAGGCGGGTGCGCAGCTGCTGCTGTCCGGCCATGCGCACGAACCGGGCCTGGCCGAGGTGCTGCCCGGCCTGTGGGCGGCCCGGGCGGGCACGGCCGTGTCGGTGCGCCTGCGCGCCCATGCGCCCAACAGCCTGGTGACGCTGGAGCACCCGGCGCCCGAGCGGTCCGGCACCGAGGCGCTGCCCGCGCGCCACCGGCTGACGCGCTGGGACTACGACGCGCGGCTGCAGGCTTTTTTGCCGCTGCCGCCCCGGGACCTCGGGAGCGCCGCAACGTAGCGCCGGCATGGCAAGATCCAGGGCGTTGTCGTCGTCCTGAATTGCCCCATGCTGATCAATTGCGTTGCCTACCAAAACGGTGCCAAGCTGGCCGATATCTCGGTCGACCACATCAGCGATTACGTCTCCCTGCCGGGCTGCTTCGTCTGGGTGGCCCTGGCCGATGCCACGCCGCAGGAGCTCGCAGAGATGCAGCAGGAGTTCGGCCTGCACGAACTCGCCGTGGAAGACGCCCAGCACGGCCACCAGCGCCCCAAGATCGAGGAATACGGCAATTCGCTGTTCGCCGTGCTGCATCTGGTCGAGCCCGACCCGGAGCAGGGCGGCATCAACGTGGGCGAGGTCGATGTCTTCGTGGGCAGCAACTACGTGCTGTCGGTGCGCAACCGCAGCAAGCTCGGGTTCCTGGGCGTGCGCGAGCGCTGCGAGCGCCAGCCCGAACTGCTGCGCACCGGATCGGGCTTCGTGCTGTATGCCCTGCTGGACGCGGTGGTGGACCGCTACTTTCCGGTGATCGACGCGCTGGAGGTGGAACTGGAGCAGATCGAGCAGCAGATCTTCACCAAGGGCGCGCCGCACAACAACATCCAGCGCCTTTACGAACTCAAGCGCCACGCCATGGTGCTCAAGCGGGCGGTGGCGCCGCTGATGGAAGGGGTGGGCAAGCTGCACGGCGGGCGCGTGCCCCAGGTGTGCATGGGCTCGCAGGATTATTTCCGGGACGTGCTCGACCACCTGAGCCGCATCAACGGCTCGATCGACGCCATGCGCGACACCATCGGCACCGCCATCCAGGTGAACCTCTCGATGGTGACGATCGAGGAAAACGAGATCACCAAGCGCCTGGCGGCCTGGGCCAGCATCTTCGCGGTCTGCACCGCGTTCGCCGGCATCTGGGGCATGAACTTCGAGGGCATGCCCGAGCTGAAGTGGACCTACGGCTACCCGGCGGCGCTGGTGCTCATCCTGAGCGTGTGCGGCTACCTGTACTACCGCTTCCGGCGGGCGGGCTGGCTCTGAGCCGCGGGTCGGTGAACGCGTGCCGGCGGCGGCCGGCCGCGGGGCATCCGGTGGCGCGCCGTGCCGGGCGCGCGGGTGTTGTCAAACGGATCGCTCCTGGGTCGCTGCCCATTGGTCAAATCGCGGCAAGATGGTACAAAAGCCGGGGAGGGAGAAATCTCTGGCGGCGACACGGCAACAAGAACCACGGCGTTCCTTCATGCAACACCTTTTCCTGACCCGCGCACTGTGCCGACTGGCTCTGGCCTGGCTCTGCTTCGCTTCCTTGGCAGGGCACGCCCAGAGCCCCCCGGCCGCCAGCGCCGGCGGACCGGGCGCATCGGCACCGGCCCCCACCCCCGCGCCGTTCATGCTGCGCGTGGTCGGCAGCCTGGGCGCCCTGTCGCAGTACACGCAGCGCGAGGCGCCGTTCTGGACGCAGGAGCTCGCCCGGCTCAGCAATGGCCGGTTCTCGTCCACCATCGTGCCGTTCGACCGCGCGGGCGTGCCGGGCATGGAGATGCTGCGCCTGGTCGAACTGGGCGTGGTGCCCTTCGGCACCGTGCTGATGAGCTCCCTGACCGCGCAGTACCCGCAGTACACGGCGCCCGATCTGCCGGGCCTCAGTCCCGACATCGCCAGCCTGCGCACCACGGTCGCCGCGTTTCGCCCCTATCTCCAGGCGTCGCTGCGCCAGGAGCGCAACATGGAGATGCTGGCCATCTACGTCTATCCGGCCCAGGTGATCTTCTGCAAGAACGCCATGACGGGCCTGGCCGACCTGTCCGGCCGGCGCATCCGCGTGGCCTCGGCCTCGCAGGCGGACTTCATCAGCGCGGTGGGCGGCATTCCGGTGCACACGGGCTTCGGCCAGATGGTGGCCAGCCTCAAGGCCGGCGACAGCGAATGCGCCGTGACCGGCACCATGTCGGGCAACACCATGGGGCTGTACGAGGTGACCCAGTACGTCTACCCCATGCCGCTCACCTGGGGCCTGTCGATCTTCGGGGCCAACCGCGATGTGTGGAACTCGCTGCCCCCTGACCTGCGCACCCTGCTGCAGCGCGAGGTGCCCCGCCTGGAGGCCGCCATCTGGGCCGATGCCGAGCGCGAGACGACCGAGGGGCTCGCGTGCAACACGGGCCGGCCCACCTGCGTGAAGGGCGCCAAGGGGGCCATGGTGGTGGTGCCGGTGTCGGCGGCCGACGATGCGCGGCGCGTGGAGATCCTGCGCACCACCGTGCTGGCGAACTGGCAGCGGCGCTGCGGCCCCGCCTGCGTGGATCTCTGGAACCGCACCGTCGGCCCTGCGCGCGGCATCACCGCCCCCCGGGCCCCGTGATGCTGTCCATTTCCAGGCGCATCCGCATCGCCGTCGGCAGTGTCGTGGCCGTGTTTCTGCTGGCCCTGGCCGGGGCGGCCGCATGGCTGGTGTGGAGCACGCGGCATGCCGCCCTGGCCGAGAGCGAGGCGCAGGTCACGCGCTTTGCCACCGGCGCCGAGGCTGCGGTCAACCGGTCGCTGCTCGGCCTGGATGTGCTGCTGGCCAGCACCGCCGACCTGATGGCGATGCGCGAGCAGGTGCACGAATCCCGCGATCCCGGCGCGGTGAGCCAGCTGCTGCGCGCGGCCGCGCGCCAGAACCTCATGGTGCGCTACGTGGCCCTGCTGGACGGGCAGCGCAAGGTGGTCGCCTCCTCGGACACGGCCGGCGGGCGCGTGGGGATGGAACTGCCCTCGGGCTTCTTCGAAGAAGTCATGGGCCAGCCCGTGCCCACGCTGGCGATCAGCGTGCCGACCATCAGCTTCGCCAGTTCCGAGCGCGTGCTGTACGTGGCCCGCCACGTGCGCGCCCTGAACGGCGAGCGTTTGATCGCCGTGGCCCAGGTGCCCACCAGCATGCTGGTGTCGGTGCTCACGCAGGCGGTGGACATTTCCGGGCTGGAGGTCACGCTGGAGCGCGGGCAGGGGCAGATGCTGCTGGGGTTCTCGGGCCGGGGCGATGCGCGCCACCGTGCGCGGGTGCATCCGCTGAGCGAGGTCGGCGTGCCCATCAGCGCCTGGGGCCAGGGCGCGCGCATCACCGGCGTGTCGTCGCTGGTGGTGGCGCGGCCCATCCTGTACCCGGATTTCTGGATCTCGGCCAGCCTGCCCGAAGCGGCGGCGCTGTCGGCCTGGCGCAGCGAGCGCACGGCCATCGTGCTCGTGGCCTTGTTCTTCGGCGTGACCGTGGCCGTGGCGGGCCTGTTCACCATCGCCTACCTCACGCGCATGAACCGCGCGCGCATGGCGCTGGCCAGCTCCAAGTCCACGCTCGACCAGGCGCTGGGCTCCATGGTCACCGGCTTCGTGCTGCTGGGCCGCGACCTGGAAGTGCTGCAATGGAACCGCCGCTTCGAGGACATGTTTCCCTGGCTGCGCGGCGTGATGACCAATGGCCTGCCGTTCCGCGCGCTGCTGGAGGCGACGGTGCTGCACCACCTGCCCGAGGCCAGTGAGCGGCAGCGCCGCGAATGGGTCGACCAGCGCCTGGCGCTGCAGCGCCACCCGCAGGGCACGCACGAACAGATGCTGCCCAACGGCCACTTCATCCAGATCACCGAGCGCGCCACGCCCGAGGGCGGCCTGATGATCTCCTACCACGACGTGACCGACCTGCGCCTGGCCAGCGCCGAGATCGAGAACCTCGCCTTCTACGACCTGCTGACCGGCCTGCCCAACCGGCGCCTGCTGCTGGACCGGCTCAACCAGGCCGCCGCCACAGCGGCGCGCTCGCGCGAGCTGGGGGCGCTGCTGTTCCTCGACCTGGACCATTTCAAGACCCTCAACGACACGCAGGGCCACGAAGTGGGCGACCTGCTGCTGCAGCAGGTGGCGGTACGCCTGAAGGATTGCGTGCGCACCACCGACACCGTGGCGCGGCTGGGCGGCGACGAGTTCGTGGTCATGCTGTGCGATCTGGCGCGCGATCCGCAGGAGGCCGCCACGCTGGCGCGGCGCATCGGCGAGAAGATCCTGCTGGCGCTGAGCAAGCCCTACCAGTTGCGGGCGCAGACGCACCACAGCAATTGCAGCATCGGCGCCACCGTGTTCGGCGACTCGCGGCAGTCGGCGGCCGAGCTGCTCAAGCAGGCCGACATCGCCATGTACCAGGTCAAGGCCCGGCGCGGCCACGGCCTGTGCTTCTTCGATCCGCAGATGCAGGTGGTCATCACCCAGCGCGCGCAGCTCGAAGTGGACCTGCAGGTCGCCATCCAGCAGGGCCAGTTCGTGCTGCACTACCAGCCGCAGTTCACCTTGCCCGGCACCATGGTGGGCGTGGAGGCGCTGCTGCGCTGGCAGCACCCCGAGCGCGGCCTGGTGGCCCCCGGCCACTTCATCGCGGTGGCCGAGGAGAGCGAGCTGATCGTGCCCATCGGCATGTGGGTGCTGCGCACGGCCTGCGAGCAGTTGGCCGAATGGCAGCGCGATCCGCGCCTGCGCAACGTGCACGTGTCGGTGAACGTGAGCGCACGGCAGTTCCGCCACCCCGACTTCGTGGCGGGCGTGGTCGAGGTGATCCAGGAGACCGGCATCCGCCCGCACCTGCTGGAGCTGGAACTGACCGAGTCGCTGGTGCTGGACAACGTGGAAGACTCGGTCGCCAAGATGCACCTGCTGCGCACCAAGGGCGTGCGGTTCTCGGTGGACGATTTCGGCACTGGCTATTCGTCGCTGGCCTACCTCACGCGGCTGCCGCTGCACCAGCTCAAGATCGACCAGTCGTTCGTGCGCAACCTGGGCGTGCGCCCCACCGACGACGTGATCGTGCAGACCATCATCGGCATGGCGCGCAACCTGGAGCTGCAGGTGATCGCCGAAGGCGTGGAGACCGCCGAGCAAAAGGACTTCCTGGCGCTGCACGGCTGCGACCTGTACCAGGGCTACCTCTTCGCACGCCCCCTGCCGGTCGAGGAGCTGGTGGAGCGCTTTGCCGGCACCGCCGCGCCGAGCGCGCCCCTGCCCGGGCCGCTCTGAACCGCCCTGACCCGGCGGCGCCTGTGCTTCGGTCCGGCCGCGTCAGCGACCCGGCCCGCAGGCGGACTGCCGGTTTACTATATTTTTAATAGCAACATGCCCTAGTATCGATTGTGCTGGAGGCCGTTTTGCCTCAGAGGGCCGTTCAGACCTTGTGGGGCCGGGACGAGGCGACGATGCCGCCCACGATCAGCAGGAACGCCGCCGCGTGGTAGGGGCGCGGCGTCTCGCCCAGGAACATCGCCGACATCACGGCGGCGAAGAGCGGCGTGAGGTTGATGAAGAACCCCGCCACCGCCGGGCCCGCGCGCTGCACGCCCACGCCCCAGCACCGGTAGGCCAGGATGGCCGGCCCGAGCGCGATGAAGGCCAGCGCCGCGGCCAGCGGCCAGCCCCATTCGATGTGCGTGTGGCCCAGGGCCCATTCGCCGCTGGCGAAGGCGCCCGACCAGGCCAGGCCGAACACCATCTGCGCCATCAGGAACGCCGCCCAATCCGAGCGCACCGTGGCCGGCTCGTGCGTGCGCGACAGCAGCCAGCTGTAGAACGCCCAGGAGATCGTCGCCAGCACCATGAACAGATCGCCGGGCACCAGGCGCAGCGCAAGCAGCTGGCCCCACTCGCCCCGGCTCAGCACCAGCAGCACCCCGGCCATGGACAGCACCGCGCCGATCAGCTGCGGGCGCCGCACGGGCGCGCCGAAGCACAGCGCGCCCACCGTCAGCATCCACAGCGGCAGGCTGGAGCCCACGAGCGTCACGTTCAGCGGCGTGGAGGTCTGCAGCGCCATGTACTGCAGCGCGTTGTAGCAGCCGATGCCCAGCAGCCCGAGCGCCGCATAGCGCCGCCAGTGCGGCCACAGCGGGCTTTGCGGCCCCAGCACGCGGAACGCCAGCGGCAGCAGCACCAGGAACGCCAGCGCCCAGCGCATGAAGTTCAGCGTGACGGGCGGCACCAGCGTGTGGACCAGCCGGCCAACCACCGCGTTGCCGGCCCACAGCAGCGGCGCGGTGGCCAGCAGGGCGATCGTGCCCGGGGTGAGTCGTTGCGTCATGGGCGAGGACTGTAGCGCCTCGCCCCGGCAGGCCGCGGCAAAACATGGCAGGATTCACCCGCTTTCCGTCAGCCGGTCGCCCGCTTTTCGTTCTCTCGTTCCTTCCCCCTTCTCAGCTTGCAGGAGTGTTCCCCATGAGCCTTGCCGTCCAGATCCGCCAGCATGGCGGCCCCGAAGAACTCCATGTCGTCGATGTGGCCGTCGGCGACCCCGGCCCGGGCGAGATCCGCATCCGCCACCATGCGGTGGGCCTGAACTTCATCGACGTGTACCACCGCACGGGCCTGTACCCGCTGCCTATGCCGGCGACCATCGGCATGGAGGGCGCGGGCATCGTCGAAGCTGTGGGCGAGGGCGTCACGCACCTGAAGGCCGGCGACCGCGCGGCCTACGCCAGCAACCCGCCCGGCAGCTACTCCGAAGTGCGCGTGATGCCCGCCAAGACCGTCTGCAAGCTCCCCGACGCCATAAGCTTCGAGACCGGCGCGGCCATGATGCTCAAGGGCCTCACGGCGCAGTACCTGCTCAAGAAGACCCTGCCCGCCGAGGGCCTGCAGCCCGGCGACCACGTGCTCTTTCACGCGGCCGCCGGCGGCGTGGGCCTGATCGTCTGCCAGTGGGCCAAGGCCCTGGGCCTGCAGCTCATCGGCACGGCCGGCAGCGACGAAAAATGCCGCCTCGCGCTCGCCAACGGCGCGGCCCACGCCATCAACTACCGCACCGAGGACTTCGCCGCGCGCGTGAAGGACATCACCGGCGGCAAGGGCGTGAAGGTGGTGTACGACTCCGTGGGCAAGGACACCTGGGAGAAATCGCTCGACTGCCTGCGTCCCTTCGGCCTCATGGCCACCTTCGGCAATGCCTCGGGCCCGGCGCCGGCGTTCCCGCCCGGCCTGCTGGGCGCCAAGGGTTCGCTGTACGTCACGCGGCAGACGCTCTTCACCCACATCGCCACGCGCGAGGCCACGCAGGCCATGGCGGACGACCTGTTCGCGGTAGTGCAAAGCGGCGCGGTCAAGATCCACATCGAGCAGCGCTACCCCCTGCGCGACGTGCAGCAGGCGCACCGCGACCTGGAGGCCCGCAAGACCACGGGCTGCACCATCCTCACCCTCGAATGAGCGGGCAGCCCGTGCCGGGCTGGGTGCCTGCCGCGCGCCGCCAGGCGCAGCAGCCCCCCGCCGCGCCGCGCCTGCCGTTCCTGGTGGCCGGGCATGCCGTGGGCTCGGTCGCCGAGGGCGTTCTGGATGAAATCGCCCTCACGCCGGGGGATTCATTGCCCTGGTTGCTATCAAAAAAGGAGCATCTCGGTGCAGCTGCATGGCACCTCGATGCCCCGGCCGGCGACGTGACTGCCGCCCTGGCGGCCCTGGCGCAGGCGCTGCGCCAGGCCGGCCGCTGCGGGGCCTGGCGCGACGAGCAACTCGCCGTGCGCAACGCCGCCGGCGAGCGCATCGGCACCGTGGAGCGCGGCGCGGTGCGCCCCTTGGGGCTCGCCACCCAGGCCGTGCACCTGGTGGCCAGTGCGCCCGACGGTCGCGCGTGGGTGCAGCAGCGCGCCTTCGACAAACCCACCCACCCCGGCCGATGGGACACGCTCATGGGCGGCATGGTGAGCGCCGCCGACACGCTGGACACCGCCCTGGAGCGGGAAACCTGGGAAGAGGCGGGCCTGCGCATCGGCGCGCTGCACGCCGTGGCGCACGGCGGCCACGTGGAGTTCGCCCGGCCCAGCAGCGACGGCGAAGGCGTGGGCTACATGGTCGAGCGCATCGACTGGTTCCACGCCACCGTGCCCGAGGGCCTGGTGCCAGAGAACCAGGACGGCGAGGTGGAGCGGTTCGAACTGCTGCCCGCCGCCGAGGTGCATGCGCGGCTGGCGCGGGGCGAGTTCACGCCGGAGGCGGCGCTGGTGCTGGCGGGGTTCTACGGCTGGTGATCCCGGAGCGCTGCGTTCATTGAAATCTTGCTTCGCATCATGGGCTGCGCGGGCAGACTGCGGGACTAAAGTGAACCCATGTTCTCACCCGAGGGAAGCACTCCATGTTCGGCCTCAGCAAATTAGGCATCGGGCGCAAGTCATCCGATGCGCAAGCACAGCCCAAAGAGGGGGACACAAAGTCCTCCGGAAGCTCTTCAGGAAAGACATCGCGCCATTCGCATGCCGCTCCACCCGGAATGCCTTCTTCTCGTGCCCAATCGGGAGCCGCTGCGTCTGAGCAGGGCGCTCGCCCCCGCACGCGGATCGGTGGGGAGTCGTCTTCGGGCCGCCCACTCAGCGTCAAGGAGCAGCGGCACCAACAGTTGATGGCGCAAGCGGCCGCGCAGGGCGGTGTCTATGCACAAGGCAGCTACACGCCCAAACCGAAAACGGAAAAACCGCCAGCCTCTGTGCCTTCTCCGTCCTCTAGCTTCACGCGTCAGGAATCTTTCGACCCCGACATGCAAACCATGATGTTCGACACGCCCGCTGCGAAGGAGTTTTATCAGCACAGGGTGAACCCTGGCGCGCACGCCCAAAGCAGTGCGTCTGCCGACGCTGCCGCGCCACCGAGCGGTCGTGTTCTTGGACGCAGCGGGCCGATCCAGAACCGCGATTACAACGCTGGGCCGGCGCCTCAGCGTTAGGGCGCTGGCGCAAGCCGCTGAGAGCGGGTTTCGAAGGCTTGGCGATGCAAGTCTTATGACGTCGCTTCGGTCGAGTGCCTTGGCTCTGCACGGGTCGGACTTCTTGTCTGCCGCTCCCGGGCCACCGTCCGCACCAAGTCCCACGCGGCCTGGGCCACCGGCGCCAGCGCCCGGTTGCGGCGGTGGACGAGCACGATTTCGCGGTCTACGCGCGGGCGCAGCGGGCGCACGGCCACCCCGGGCAGGCCCTCTGGCGGCAAGGCCAGGGTGGGCACCACGGTGATGCCCAGGCCCGCGGCCAGCATGCGGAAGATCGTGGTCGGGTGGCCGACTTCCTGCGCCACGGTGGCGGCCACGCCCTGGGCGGAAAACGCCTGGTCGATGAGGCGGCGGCTGCCCGAGGCATGGTCGAGCAAAACCAGCGGCTCGCCCGCCAGATCGGTCCAGCGCACGCTGCGCCGGCGCGCCAGGGGATGGCTGGGCGGGCAGGCCACGCAAAAGGGCTCGGTGAGGATGGCCTCGCAGGTGAGCGACTCGCGGTCGCCGGGATCGATCACCACGCCGAAATCCACCTCGCCCGACAGCACGCTCGCCAGCACGTCGTTCTGGATGCGGTCCAGCAGCACGATCTGCAGGCCCGGAATCTCGCGCTGGCAGCGGGCGATGCAGTCGGGCATCAGGTGGGCTGAAAGCGTGGGGCTGCTGGCCACGCGCACCCGGCCCCGCCGTTCGGATGCCATGCCGCGCACGTCCAGCAGCACCGCGTCCAGGTCTTCCAGCACGCGCTCCAGGCGGGCGGCGAGGCTGCGGCCCGCCTCGGTCAGCTCGACCTCACGCGTGGTGCGGTTGAGCAGCTGCAGGCCCAGTTGCGCCTCCAGTTCGGTGATGCAGCGGCTCACCGCGGGTTGTGTGAGGCCGATCTGCTCGCCCGCGCGGCTGAAATGGCGTGTGGCGGCGACCGCGCGAAAGACATGGAGCTGGCGCAGCGTGACATTCATGATTTCCAATCATAAAACCATCAGATAAATCCATTTCTCTTTGGATCGCGCGCCGGGCCTAATGGCGGCCATCCGATTGCAAAGGTTCAGTGTTCCATGGCCCGCTCCCGCTTCCTTCCCGACAATTTCACCCTCGCGCTGCTCGCCACCGTGGCGCTGGCCAGTCTGCTGCCCGCCTCGGGGCGGGTGGCCCAGGGCTTCGAGCAGGCCACGCTGGCCGCGGTGGCGCTGCTGTTCTTCCTGCACGGCGCCAAGCTGTCGCGGGAGGCCATCGTGGCCGGCCTGTCGCACTGGCGCCTGCACCTCGTGGTGGTGGCCTCCACCTTCGTGCTCTTTCCGCTGATCGGCTGGGCCCTGCGGCCGGTGCTGCAGCCGCTGGTCACGCCCGAGCTGTACCTGGGCGTGCTCTTCCTGTGCGTACTGCCGGCGACCGTGCAGTCGGCCATCGCCTTCACCGCCATGGCGCGCGGCAACATGCCTGCCGCCGTGTGCGCGGCCTCGGGCTCGACGCTGCTGGGCATCGTGATCACGCCGCTGCTGGTGGGCTGGCTGCTGCCGGGCGTTCCCATGGCGCATGGCGCGGGCGGCGCAGCGGGTGGGGGCACACACGATCTGCTGGCCAGCATCGGGCGCATCACGCTGCAATTGTTCGTTCCCTTCCTGTCGGGCCATCTGCTGCGTCCGTGGATCAGCGGCTTCGTGCAGCGCCGTGCCGCGGTGCTCAAGTTCGTGGACCAGGGCTCGATCCTGCTGGTGGTCTATACGGCCTTCAGCGCGGCCGTGATCGAGGGGCTGTGGCGGCAGATTCCGCTGCCGGCGCTGGCCGGGCTGCTGGTCGTGTGCGCGGTGATTCTGGCCATCGCCCTGGCGGCCACGACCTGGATCAGCCGGCGGTTCGGGTTTTCGAAAGAGGACGAGATCACGGTGGTGTTCTGCGGCTCCAAGAAAAGCCTGGCCAGCGGCGTGCCCATGGCCAAGGTGCTGTTCGCCTCGCACGCGGTGGGGGCCATCGTACTGCCGCTGATGGTGTTCCACCAGTTGCAGCTCATGGTGTGCGCCGTGCTCGCCCAGCGCTATGCCCGCCGGCCCGAGGGCCTCGCCCCCGCGGATCGCATCGCTGCCCATGCGGCAGCGGCCCGCGCGGCCGAGACGCCGCGGGTTCCGTAGGGGCGACGGAAGGGGGCTGATGGAAGGCGTTGCGGGGCCGGGTGGCTGGCAGAGACGGCGCACCCCCCGCTTCGCTCGGCGCGCAGCCGGTTCGCGCGGGTGGGCGCGATGGCGCCCGGGGCGTGCCATCTTGCCTTGTGCCCGCCGATGGCCGGAGGGCGTCCCTCCTCCGCCGACCCCATGCCCCGCCCCGTTCCTTCTGTTCCTTCGTCGTCCCGCCGGCCCCGTCCCGCCACTGCGCAGGAAGCCGCGACTTCCGCGGATCAACGCCCCGCGCAACGACCGCGCCTGACCGGTCCCTCGTCCCTGCCAGGGCAGGCCGGTCCGCCTCTGCCGCCGCGGCGTTCCGGGCCTGCGCTGCCGATGACGCCCGCCCGCGCTGCGCTGTGGCGCTGGGCAAGGGCCCATGCGGATGCGCCGTTGCTGAACAATGCGCCCGCGCTGTCGCGCCTGGGCATCGAGCCCGCCCGCTTGCTGGCGCCCGCGCCCGATCGCCCCGGCGCGCCCACTCCCTCGGTCCTGCCTGGCGCCCTGTGCCTGCCCATGGGGTTGCCCCTCCCCGCGGCTCCCCGTGTCGCCCTGCCAGAGGGCGATGCGGCGGCCGTGCAGCGGCGGCAGGTGGTCGATTGGTTGAGCGAACTGCGTGGGGTGGTTGCCGGCCTGCACGGGGAAGGTGCCAGCCCGGACGACGAGCCCGATGCCATCCGCAAGCTGGACAAGCTGGCCATGCCGGCGGTGGTGGCCGCGCTCAATGCGGAGGACCCGCGACTGCGCCTGGTCTATGCGCACGTCAACGAGCCCGACGACCGGGGCGTGCTCCCCGACAACGAGGGCTTCGGCTCCGCGGAGTGGACGCAGTTCCTGAAGGCTGCGCCGCCGGGGCGCTGGCGGGTCGTCCTGGACAACTCGGCCCACAACCTTGCGCTGGACGTGCGGATCGACGGGTTGCCGGGTCAGCCCGGCCGCCGTGGCTCGATCGTGCACCTGAGCCCGTCCTTGGCGGGGAACGCCGAGCCGCTCATCACGGCCGCCGAGATGGCGAGCCATCTGCACCTGCCGGACGATTGGCCTCTGGTGCTGCTGGACGTGCCAGCCCAGAAGAGCCTGCGCTCCTGCAGGATCTTTGCGCTGTCGATGGCCCTGAAGTGCCACCAGGACGCTTCCGTGGATGCCCTGCATGACCAGCGCCTGCGCGGCGCGCCGCTGCCGTTCGCTGCGGTGCCCGTCGAGGCCGAGTTGCTGCAGCCGGCCGAATACTCCAGCGACGACGACAGCTTCGGCAGAGAAAGCGATGGTGACGGCGTGGCATCTTCGGATTCAGGATCCGATGCCGATTCTTCCTCGCGGCTGCGGCGGGACGCCGGCAAGCGCGGTGCAAGCGCCGTTGCGCAAGACCGGCACCTTGCGTTAGCCGACCCTGCCGTGCCTCCGCAGGGGCCGCGGACCGGCCTGTTGGGGCACTATGCCCTGGACGCAGCGGCCTGGGTCGGTCTGCCATTCATGAAGCACGCCCAGTCCCGCAACGAGGTGCTGGCCTATCTGGCCCGGAGCCCGATGAACCCATCGGATCCCTTGAACCGCAAGGGACAGACGCTGGTGCAGCGCCACGATGCGCACCGGGTCGCGCGCTGGCCGCAAGCCGATGCGCGGCACTCCGGCCCGCTGATGCAAAGCGCATCGATCGAGCTCAAGCGCATCGCCTTCCTCGACAAGGCCTTGCAGCATGCCGCCATTTGCCCGCCGGGAGAGGTGCAGGACTTGTGCGCGTTCATGGACGGCGTGGACCGCCGTTGGCAGGACCGTTACCGCAATTGAACGCGCTGCGGCGCCCATCGCCGCGCGGGCGGGCCCGGGTGGCGGGCACCGGCCTCATTCCTTTTCTTCGCCGGGCGGCACCTTCAGGCGGTCGTTGCGGACCTCCTTCATCATGGCTTCGCCATCGGGGTCTGTGTCGTCCACCGGCACGCTGTCTTCCTGGGTGATTTCCGGCTCGTCATCGCCGTGGGGGTGCTTGGGGGTGTTCATCGTGTCTCCTGGGACGGAAATACAGGCCGGGCAGGCCCTGGCAGGGCTGGCCCGGGCGGTCGGCGAGCGCCGACTGTGCTCGATCAAGGCTGCAGCAATTCTGGCTGCGTGCGGATCGAGGTGCGATCGCGCTGGTCCTTGAGCTTGCCGAGGGCGCTGTCCAGCGCGCGCTGCAACTTGGCTTCGGCGCCGCGGAAGGCTTCGTCCACCGTGGGTGCGTTGTGGGTGGCAACGACGGGCGCATGCTGGGGCACCAGCGCTTCGATCACGCAGCGCTTGTCGTCCGCGCCGCCCCGGTCATGGTTGACGTCCGACAGGTGCACCTCGACGCGCCGCACGCCTTCGTTGAACCGCGACAGATTCTTGCGGATCTCCGCGTCCGCCCAGCGTTCCAGGCTCTCGCGGTTGTCCATGCCATTGCCCGTGTTGATGTGAATTTCCATGAGATCTCCTGATGCAGATAAGAGCGCCCAGAGTGCCTTGGGCGGTCCCGCCGCCCTGTAGGCCGAGGGAGCATGGGGCCGTGCGCAGGGTCCTTTGTCACGTTGCGTGACACCTGGGCTGAGGCTCCCCTCACATCGCTCAGCCGTGGCGCTGTGCCCCGTGGAAATCGGAAAAAAAAGCCATGCGGGTGCCTTGGCACAGGGCGGATTTGCCTGTTAAATTTCGTAAGAGGGGTGAGAGGTGCTGCAGGCGTCGAGCCATGCACCAGGAGCGGAAAACGCAGCCGTTTTCCGGACAGCGGCCCCGAGTCTTTGCCGCGACCCGAGCGTCGTTGTACGTCCTGTCCCCCGGTTCGGGAAGGGGCATCCGGCAAAGAAGTCGTTTCTCAAAAAATCAGAACGGGTTGCGCCATGCACACGATTTCTTCTTGCCCGCGGCATCGCCGCCATGCCATCGCGGCGTTGATCGCCTGTACAGCTTCTCTGCATTTCGCCGCGGCGAATGCCGCCGATGTCAGCATCACGCTGCCCCCTGGCGGCGGCTTCAGCGTGCGCAGCAGTGGCGGCACCGATGAGCGCCTTCGGGTGCAGTCCGATGGCGCGGTCCTGTTGCCTGCACTGCCTGCCTCGCCGCAGCAGGGCCAACTGGCATGTTTCGACGGCGCTTCGGGCCGCCTGGGGAATTGTTCCCCGGCCGCTGCTTCGGCCTTGGCGGGGCCCACCGGCGCGACCGGTCCGGCCGGGCCTGGCGGAGCGACAGGTGCTACGGGCGCCACGGGCGCTCAGGGGGCGACCGGCGCAACCGGGTCATCGGGCGCGACCGGCGCGACGGGGCCCATCGGATTGGCCGGCGCCACCGGTCCGGCGGGCCCGCAAGGCCTTCAGGGCGTGATGGGGGCCACGGGCCTGACCGGTGCGGCGGGCGCCACCGGCACGGCGGGTGCGACCGGGGCCACCGGCCCTGCGGGCACTGGCGGGGCAGTGAGTGCGGTGTCGATGGCTGCGCACAACACGGCCGGCTCCACCATCGCCGTTCTGCTGGGGGGCACCAATGTGCCGATGCCGCAGGCGCAGAACCTCGGCGGTGGCTTTCTCGCCAATGGTTCCAGCGACGTCTTCACGGTGCCCACCACGGGCCGCTACCGCGTGAAATACGCCATGCGCACCACCGCCTCCACCCTGGCGAGCGCCCGGGTGCTGATCAATGGCGCCTCCTATCCCGCCTTGACCGAGGTGCCCAGCACGTCGACGAACCGGTATCTCGGCGAGACCATCGTGACGCTGATCGCGGGCTCCACCTTGCAGGCCCAGTTCTATGGGATGTTGGGCTCGGTGACCTTGGACGGCGGGGCGGGCGCGACCCTGATCGTCGAGCAGATGGACTGACCCCATCCGATGGGCGCACGGGCGAGCGCCGGGCCCACCGCTTCGCTAGCGGGCGGGCAGAAGATCCGCCACCCGTTCGGCGGGCCGGCACAGGCGCACGCCCCGCGGCGATACCACGATGGGGCGGTTGATGAGTGCGGGGTGGGCGGCCATGGCATCGAGCAGCCGGGGATCGTCCAGGGCCGGATCGGCGAGTCCCAGTTCCGCATGCAGCGGGTGCTTCTCGCGCAGCATGTCGCGCGCCGGCACGCCTGCCCGCGTGACCAGCCATGCCAGCATGGCACGCGAAGGCGGGGTCTTCAGGTACTCGACCACATGCGGCTCGATGCCGCTCGCACGGATCATCGCCAGCACGTTGCGCGAGGTGCCGCATTCCGGGTTGTAGTAAATGACGACGTCGGGTTCGAGGGCGCGGTCGGGCAGGGCAGGGGAGGTCACAGGCGGGGCTCTCGGCAAGGGGTCTGGCTGCAGCAATGGCGCGGCAATCGCAAGGGGCACATGCGTGGGCGGCGAGCCCGTCATTTTCCGATCGTGGCGTCCTGCGCCGCGCCGGAGGCCGAGCGCAGGCGGCTGGGCGCCAAGGCACCGGCTGAATCCAGGATGGGATAGGCAATCGAGCAGATGTGCGAGTTGATGCGCTTGAGTTCGCTGATCAGGTCGATGTGAAGCGAGCTGGTTTCCATGCTCTGCACCGTCTTGTCCGCCAGGCGCACCAGGTGGGTGGCGGCGTAGGCGCGCTCCAGGTCGCGAAAGCGCGCTTTTTCTTCGAGCAGCTTCTGCGCGTCGCGCACCGTGCCGTTGAGGAACACGCTCATTCCCAGGCGCAGGTTGTTGATCAGGCGCTCGTGCAGCTCCGTGATCTCGGCCATGCCGGCGTCGGAGAACTGGCGGCCCTTTTTGATCTTCTTGTCTTCGATGTCCAGCAGCACGCGTTCGATGATGTCGCCGATCTGCTCCATGTTGATGGTGAAGCTGATGATGTCGGTCCAGCGCCGGCTTTCGTCCTCGCCCAGCGCCTCGCGGGAAATCTTGGTCAGGTAGTACTTGATGGACGAATACAGCTCGTCCACCTCGTCGTCCATCTTGCGCAGGCGTTCGGCCAGTTGCACGTCGTTCTTCTTGATCACATCGAGCACGCCCAGCAGCATGGTCTCGACCACATCGGCCTGGTGCAGCGCCTCGCGGGCGGCGCAGGAAATGGCCAGCGACGGGGTGGACAGGGCCGAAGGGTCCAGGTGGTGCGGCCGCAGGCTCTGCGCGCCCACGGGCTTGGGCAGCAGCCGGGTCACCCAGGTGGCCACCCATTGCGTGAACGCGATGAACCCCAGGCTGATGACCACGTTGAAGCCCAGATGGAACAGCACCACCCCCTGTGCCGTGCCCGGCATGTGGGGCTGTACGTAGCGCAGCCAAAGCCCCGCGAAGGGGGCCACCAGCGCCACGCCCATCAATTTGAAGACCAGGTTGCCCACGGTCACCTGCCGCACCTCCACGGCCGACTTGGCCGTGGTCAGCACGGCCAGCAGGCCGCTGCCCAGGTTGGCACCCAGCACCAGGCCCAGGGCCACGTCCAGCGGCACCACGTGCGACGCCGCCATAGCCGAGATGAGCAGCACGATGGCCAAGCTGGAGTACGCGATCACGGCCAGCACCGCGCCCATGACGATCTCCATCACGATGTCGCTGTTGAGCGAGCCGAGCATGGCCTTGATGATTGGCGAGGCCAGCATGGGGCCGCTGGCCTGCACCACCATTTCGAGCGCCAGCAGCATCAGCCCCAGCCCGATGAGCACGCGCCCCACGCGCCCGGCCGAGCTGGACTGGCGGGTGATGAACAGCACCACACCCACGAAGATGAAGAGGGGGGACAGCCACGACAGGTCGGTGGAGAACAGCACCGACATGAGGGCCGTGCCCACGTCGGCCCCGCGCATCACCGCCAGCGCGGCGGGCAGGGTGATGAGCCCCTGGCCCACGAACGACGAGGTCATGAGCGAAGTGGCTGTGCTGGACTGCACCAGGGCCGTCACGCCGATGCCCGACAGCGCTGCCGTGAAGCGGTTGCCCATGCTGCGGGCGAGCACGGTGCGCAGGTTGGCGCCGAACACACGCAGCACGCCCGTGCGCACCAGGTGGGTGCCCCAGACCAGCAGTGCCACGGCGGCCAGCAGATTCAACAGGTGCTTCATGAAAGGGATCGGATGCTTCACCCGGGGGCGGTGCTCAGGGCTCCTGGCCTGCCTGCCGTTCCGGGAGTGACAGCATACTCCTGAATCCATAGCAGCCGGCCAGCAACCACGGGCCTGGGCGGGTCGGACCGCTGTGCCGGGTGGCCTGGGTGGCACGGGGTGGTCCGGGTTTCGCGTGCCGGGCAAGGGCTTCGGGTGATGCGGAGCGGCGGGTAAGGCCCGTTCCTACCCTCGGCCCTTCCACTCAAGCATTCAAGGGAGAAGCCATGGTCCAGCTCACAGAAATCACCTCGCCGCCGCGCGTTGCCCGCTCCGTTGAGGAGCGCATCCAGGAGGTTGCACCGCAACGCAGGTCGAGTTCCATGTCCGCGGCAACACTGGGGCTGCAGGGCAGGGCGCTAACCCTGCAAACCAAACCCGAGGATTCGGGGCCGCCGCCCACCCGCCGCCCCCCTCCGCCGAAACTTTCCCGACCAGCCGGGGTGCTTCACCGGGGACCGGCCGTGTCCGGCACCGCTGCGTCAGCCTCGGCGACCCGTGCTGCGGAGCTTGCCGAGGCGCGCGCCGGCAAGGCCAAGGCCGTTGCCTCTCCAGGCCGCTCAGGCCCTCCCCCCGTGGAAGACACCGCCCAATGGCGCGACGTCGCAGCCGGAGCGATTCTGAAGATGGAATGGTATGTGGGCGATCCAGGAAAATCGGTGAGCGAAAGCCCGGCAGCGATGCAGATCCGGATCAATCGTCTGCTGGGCATGGCAGACCTCAAAGCCGACGCGCTCCGCTTTCAGTCGGAAATGCGCAAGCAGATGAATGGCGTGGACGGGAGCGCGGAGCCGGAGCGTTATAAAAACTGGGTACAGGCGGTATCGGTGAACCTGGAAGCGGTATTCCAGAAGGCCGAGGTGGCGGCTGAGGCTGCGGCGCATGGCATGCAGGCGTTGCTCAATGCCGTCTCCGAGGCTGGCGCTGATTCGGACTCCGACTCCGATACGGACTTTCTCGACGCGTCGGCAGAGTTTGTTTCGGACTCGGACTCAGATCCGGGCTCGGATTCGGACGTGGAGCTGGAAACCGAAGTGGACGCTGCAGCGTCTACGCATGTGACCACAGCGACAGGTATCGATACTCCGCCAGCCCTGTCCGGGCCGTCGCCGCAGGCCGAGATTTCCGGCATGCAGCCCCCTGCCCGTTCCTTGTCTGCGGAAGGGATCGGACTGGATTTCAGGCCCAGCGGAGCGGCTTCGGATCAGGAAAACGGCTTGGCGCTAAGAAATAAAATCGAACAGTTGGAGAGGCTGCAAGCAAGCCGAGACCAATTCAGCCCGGCCGACGCTGCCAGGATCGACCGGGCGCTTGACGACCTGAGCGGCCGGATGAAAGAACTGAAGCAACACCTTAGGGAAAAAGGCATTCCCGAATCGCTCTTTTTCCGCATGCCGACGCCCCTGCATGAGATCGAAGCCACGCGTGAGCGCCGCCGGCGCGAAGCCCAGGAAGCGCTGGATCTGGGTCATTACACCTTCTGAGGCGCCCGCTCTAATCGATGAGCCGTCCCCCGTCGTGGAACGGGTAGGGCCCCTCGTACCGCCCGCTGGCTGCCAGGTGGCTCACGAGCCGCCCGCCCTGCGGCAGCGCATGCACCGCGAAGCCGGGCGGCTCCAGCGTCCAGGCCGAGGCGGCGTCGGGCGCCAGGTCCAGGCACACCTGGTGCGCGGGCGATGGCACGGTCGCTGCCAGCGTCCCGCCGAAGCGCACCTGGATGGCGCGGTGCAGGTGGCCGCAGACCACCCGCTCCACGTTGGCGTGCCGCGCCACGATGGCCTCCAGCGCTTCGGCGCCTGCCAGTAGGCCGATGGCGTCCATGTGGCCGATGAGCGTGCGAAACGGCGGGTGGTGCATGGCGATCACCACGGGCCTGCCGCGGTGCGCTTCCAGTTGGCGCTCCAGCCAGTCGAGCCGTGCTTCGCACAGGCCGCCTTCGCTGGCGCCGGGCACCACAGTATCGAGCGCGATGAGCTGCAGCCCACCCACTGGCACGCTGTATTGCACGAAGCCTTCTTCGCCCAGGTAGGCGTGCTCGGGAAAGCTGGCGCGCAGTTGCTCGCGGTCGTCGTGGTTGCCGGGCAGCAGGTAGAGCGGCATGGCCCCGAGCGGCGCCAGCAGTTCGCGCAGGTGGTCGTATTCCGCCGGCCGGCCGAAGTCGGTCAGGTCGCCGGTGACCACGACGGCATCCGGGCGCTGCGGCATGCGCAGCACCGTGTCCACGGCCTGGCGCAGGTAGGGGGCAGTGTCAAGCCGGCCATAGGCCAGCCGGCCGGGCTCGCGGATGTGCAGGTCGGAGAGCTGCAGGAGCAGGGTGGTGGTGTTCATGCGGGTCATGCGCTGAGGCTTTCAGTGACGGACAGCAGGCGGTGCGTGGCGATCCGAAAGCCTACCCGCTCGCCTTCGCGCGCGGGATGGTCGCGGTGCACATCGGCCAGCAGGGGCGCATGCCCCGAAACGGCCAGCGTGAGCTGCACGCGGTCGCCCAGGAAACTGCGGCGCGTCACGGCGGCGCTGCCCCAGTCGGGCAGGGTCGGGCCCACCTCGACGTCCTCGGGGCGCACAAGCAGAGCGTCGGCCGAAGCCGAAAGGGCGTCGCAGACCTGCAGCGCCGTGAGGTGCGGCAGTCCCCGCGCTGCGCTGGGGTCCACGGCCGGCACGATGCGGTTCACCCGGCCCAGGAACGTGGCCACGAACGGGTGGCTGGGCGCGCGGTAGAGCGCCTCGCCGTCGCCCACCTGCACGATGCGGCCGGCATGCATCACGGCCAGGCGGTCGGCAATGGCCAGGGCTTCCTGCTGGTCGTGGGTGACGTGGATCGCCGTGATGTGCAGGCGGCGCAGCAGGTCGGCCAGTTCGTCGCGCAGCGATTCCTTGAGCTTGGCATCCAGCGCGGTGAGTGGCTCGTCCAGCAGCAGAACGCGCGGCCGCGCGGCCACGGCGCGGGCCAGGGCCACCCGCTGGCGCTGGCCGCCGGAGAGTTCGGCCGGGCGTTTTTTCTCCAGGCCGCCCAGGCGCACCAGATCGACGAGTTCGCCCACGGTGCGGCGGCGCTCGCTTTCGGCCACGCCGCGGATCTTGAGGCCATAGCCGATGTTGGCCTGCACCGTCATTTGCGGAAAGAGCGCGTAGTGCTGGAACACCATGCCCACGCCGCGCTGCTCGATCGGCATGCGGGTCACGTCGGTGCTCCCGAAAGCGATGCGGCTGCCCGCATCGGGGGCCTCCAGCCCGGCGATCAGGCGCAGCAGCGTGGTCTTGCCGCAGCCCGACGGTCCGAGCAGCGCCATCACCTCGCCGGGCTCCACGGTCAGGTCGGTGGGCTGCAGGCCGCGGGTGCCGTCGGCATAGGTTTTGGCGCACTGGACCACGTCCACGCGCGTGCGTTCAAGTTCCATGGTGTTTCTCGATGAAGGTGCCGATGGCCTGCAGGCCCCACAGCACGGGAAGAATGACGATCAGAAAGACCAGCGTGTAGGCCGAGCCGATCTCGATGCGCATCGATGCATAGCTGTCGGCCAGCCCCACGGGCAGCGTGCGGGTGAGCGGGGTGTGCAGCATCCAGGTGAGATTGAATTCGCCCACCGAGAGCGTGAACACCATCAGGCTGCCCGCCACGATGGCCGGCAGCACGGCCGGCACCAGCACGCCCAGAAAGCGCTGCGCGAAGCTGGCGCCCAGCGAGCGCGCGGCCTCTTCGAGCGAGCGCAGTTCGTTCTTTTGGAATGCCGATCCCACGGTGCGCACCATGAAGGGCAGCGTGAACACCATGTGCCCCACCAGGATGAAGGCGAAGCTCTGGCGGAAGCCCGAAAGCTGCCCGTAGGCGAGGATGAGCGCCAGCGCGCTGGCCAGGCCCGGCACGGCGACGGGCAGGGTGAGCAGTTCTTCGAACAGCCGGGCCCAGCGCGAGCGGCTGCGCGCCAGGGCATAGGCGCAGGGCACGCCCAGCAACAGGTTGCCCAGCACGCACAGCAGCGCCAGCACCAGGGACCAGCCCACCGTGCCGCCGTAGTTCTCCCACACCTCGCCCAGCCAGCGCAGCGTGAGCCCGCTTTTCAGGCCCACGCTGTAGTTGTTGACCAGCCCGGCCACCACCGAGAGGGCGATGGGCGCGATCATGAACAGCGCGACCAGGGCGGTCAGCGCCATCAGCAGCGCCGGGGCCTGTCTTGCGTTTCGCATGGTTTCGGCTCCTTCAGAAAGCGGTGGTGCCGGACACGCGGCGCGACACCCACAGCACCATCCAGGTGATCAGCCCGAGCGTGATCGACAGGCTGGCCGCCAGCGCGAAGTTGGCATAGTTGGTGAACTCGTTGTAGATGGTGATGGGCAGCACCTCGAACTTGGCCGACAGCGTGAACGCCGTGCCGAACGCGCCCATGGCCGTGGCGAAGACGATCGCGCCGCAGGCCAGCGTCGTGGCCGCCAGTTCGGGTATCCACACATCGCGTGCCACGCGCCAGCGCGAGGCGCCAAGGGAGCGGGCCGCTTCTTCCAGCTGCGCATCCATGCTGCCGGCCGCCGCCGTGTAGGTGGCGATGGCCCGCGGCAGCGAGAAATACAGATACGCCAGCAACAGGCCGGTGAGCCCATAGGCGAACGTGGTGCGGCCGGCGCCCAGCGCCTCCGACAGGTCGGCCACCAGCCCCTGCCGCCCGCCCAGCAGGATCATGAAAAAGCCCACGATCACGCCGGGGAACGACAGCGGCAGCGTCAGCAGCGACAGCAGCAGCGCACGGCCATGAAAGCGCTGGCGCGCGAGCGTGATGCCCACCAGCGCACCCAGCACCAGCGTGGCCAGCGTGACGGCGAGCGACAGTCCCAGCGTCTGCAGCAGGCTCTGCAGATAGCGCGCATGGGTCAGCACCGCGAAGTAGGTCTCCCAGCCCTTGGCCGCCGGCAGGGCCAGCAGCAGGGCGACGGGCAGCAGCCAGAACGCCGCGAAGAACGCCACGGCAGGCGCGGCGCACGCCAGCAGCACCGGGCGCGAGGGAGCGGAACCACCGTGGCCCATGGCGTTACTGCACTTCCTTCAGATAACGGTCGGAGAACGCCTTTTGCGCAGCCGCCATGCGGCCGTAGTCCACGGTCTTGGCGCGCGCGTAGTCGCTGGCCGGCAGGAAGCGGGCCTGCACCTCCTTGGGCATGGCATTGGCGCGCACCGGGCGCAGGTAGGCGTTGGCCCAAAGCGCCTGGCCTTCGTCGGACAGCACGAAGTCCAGCACCTTCCTGGCATCTGCCGCATGCGGGGCATTGGCCACCAGGCTCATCACGTAAGGCACGACCACGGTGCCTTCCGCAGGGATGACGAACTGCACGTTGGCCTGGTCCTTGTACTTGGCGCGGTAGGCGTTGAAGTCGTAGTCCAGCAGAACAGCGATTTCGCCCGACAGCACGCGGGCGTAGGCCGTCTGCTTGGGCACGATGGGCTCGTTCTTCTGCAGTGCCTTGAAGTAATCGATGCCGGGGGCGAAGTTGTCCATGGAGCCGCCGCGGGCCTGGTTGACCGCCACCGCGCCCACGTAGCCCACGAAGGCCGAGGCCGGATCGAGGTAGCCGATCAGGCCCTTGTAGTCGGGCTTGAGCAGGTCGGCCCACGATTGCGGCACCGGCTTGCCCTTGAGCGCATCGACGTTCACCATGAAGCCGAGCGTGCCCGAGTGGATGGTGAACCAGTGGCCCGCCGGGTCCTTGAGGCCTTCCGGAATGTCCTTCCAGCCGGCGGGCTGGTAGGTGCCCACCACGCCGTCTTTC
This sequence comes from Acidovorax sp. SUPP2539, assembly GCF_030158975.1. Classification (NCBI taxonomy): domain Bacteria; kingdom Pseudomonadati; phylum Pseudomonadota; class Betaproteobacteria; order Burkholderiales; family Comamonadaceae; genus Acidovorax; species Acidovorax sp. SUPP2539. The sequence continues at coordinate 779,285 of NZ_BQXJ01000001.1, forward strand.
TGCGCCTGGATGGCGAACGTCACGCCGAGGTAGGTCACGTCGGCCACGGGGCTTGCGCGCTCGGCCACCATCTGGGCAAGGGCCTGGCCGGAGTTCTTGTTGTCCGGCGGCACGGTCACGCCCGTGCGGGCCTTGATGGCCTTGAGCTGGCTGCCCCAGTCGGCCCATTCGGGCGGGCAGTTGTAGCAAATGGCGGTTTGCGCCATCGCGGCGGTGCCGCAGGCGAGGCCGAAGGCCAGCACGGTGGTGCGGATCAGGGTTTGCAAGGTGTGTTTCATCGGGGGCTCCAGAAAAGCAGAACGAAGGAAGGGATGGGTTGGGGGAGTGGGTTGCGGGATCTGTCGGTCAGGCGCCTGCGCAGGATTCGCCGGCGCGGAAGTGGTGGGGCAGCGTCAGGCTGGCCTGCGGCGTCAGCGGCGCATCGGCGGCCATGGCCTGGATCAGCAGTTCCACGCTGCCGCGGCCGATGTCCGCATTGGGCTGGGCCACGGTGCTCAGCACGGGGGTCAGGTCCTGCCCCAGCGCGATGCCGTCGAAGCCCACCACGCTGAGATCGCGCGGCACGGCGAGGCCCGCCTGGTGGGCGGCCCGCAGACAGCGGATCGCAATCAGGTCGTTGGAGCAGACCAGGGCGGTCGGGCGCTCGGCCCCGCGCAGCCACTGCGCCACGTCCTCCACCGCGGTTTCCACGAAAGGCACTTCGATCACCGGCGCCTGCGCGAGCCCGGCAGCGGCCATGCCGCGTCGAAAGCCGCGGCAGCGCTGCTGTGCGCGGTCCGATGCGGCCAACTGGCCGCTCACCATGGCGATGCGCCGGTGCCCCAGGGCCACCAGCCGTGCCACCAGGTCGGCCACGGCGCGTTCGCTGTCCACCGAGACGCAGGGGTGGCCCGGGTGCCGGTTGTAGGCCAGCACGTAGGGCAGGGCCGCCGCCGCCAGGCGCGCGAGCGCTGCGGAGGACTCTGGCTGCGAGACCACGAGGATCATGCCGTCCACGTCGCCCGCCAGCAGCAGATTCACGGCGCGCTCTTCCTGCGCGATCACGTAGTCGGTGGTGAACGGCAGGATGGCATAGCCCGCCAGCGCCGCGGCGCGCGCGATGCCTTCGAGGCATTCCGCGAACACAGGATTGAGCAGCGTGGGCAGCACCACCCCGATGACGCGGCTGCGCTGCGTGCGCAGGGTGCGGGCACTGGCGTTGGGCGCGTAGCCCAGGCGCTCGGCCACGCCGAGCACGAGGTCGCGCGTGGCGGGGGTGACCTTGTCCGGCAGATTGAACGCGCGGGACACGGTGGCGACCGAAACCCCAGCTTCGCGGGCGACGTCCTGGATGGTCATGGGAATGGAATGGGGTTGGAAAAGGCCATGTAATCGATTTCATGGCATTGGAGCGGGGCGGTGTGACGGTGTGATGACGGCGTGGGCTTACCCATGGGATTGCGCTTCGTCTGCGCACAAAATTGTTCGCACGGCGCATTCGCGAAAGGTTCCTGGTCGGACATCCTCTGGCCGGCATAGACTTGTTTTTCTCGCGATCGCGCTGGAGCTGCCATGGTTACGCCTCTTACCTCTCGCGAGGCCCGGCCTGCGCAGCGGGCCGTGGTGCCTGGCGCCGATGCGTTGACGGTGCCTCATGCCATCTCCGCGTCGGCTTCCCGAACGTCTTTTGCCGGACTGCCAGCGCGTGCGCCATCGTCCGGGGGGCTTCCTCCGCGCCAGTACTTCCCTTTTTCAGGCGCGGCAATGCACCAGCAGAGCGACGCTCGGCTGCGTCCCTACGTCATGGCCCGCGCAATCGATGGCCGGGTGGTGGACGGCGCAGACCTTGCCCGGCTGAGGCTGGCCAATCGAACGGTCGATGCAGTTCGCGAAATGCTGCCTTTAGGTCGAGGCAATGTGGCCAGCGATATCGAGCGCACGCGGGGAGAAAGCTCACGCAGAAGCGTTGCTTGCAATGCCATGACGTACCAGTTGATCCAGATGGCAGGGTGGCCACCGGTGCAGGCACGGGCTACCGCTGCACTGTTCGCGCAGGCGGGAACTTGCGACGAGCATGCTGCGCTCGGCGTCATGTTGCATGCACCCTTTATGCGGCAGGGCGAGGTGCTGTATCAAGTGACCTCTTCGCAGATCGGCCATGTGTGGGCCGAGTGGAGGCAAGAGGCGAATCCTCACAGTGCCTTTGCTTTGGTCTTGGACCCGTGGATGGATGGCCCTGCCGTGTTCGCGTCCGATGGCCAACTGTCGGACGTGCCCAAGAGCACCCAGTCTTATTTCAACTTTTCTCAGGCCTCCGGCCTGGCCGCAAAAGCCCGGACGGATTGGCTGATTGCGAGTAACGGGCAGGGGCTGGCTGCGATGTTCTTTCAGGCGCGCGCAACGGTTGCGCCGGATTACCGTTGGCCGCCCCACCACACCTATCGTGGCATGCCGGTGATCAGCCGGGCTTTCGAGTTACGCGTCCAGACCAAACTCAATCGTGCGATCGACATCGCCAAGGCCACCCAGTTCGGTGTTTCCAGCGATGCGCTAGCGGCACCACCCCGTCTGCAAAAAGCCCGGCGCAGGCTGCTCAATGACACCCTCGCAGTTGGCGTGGCCCGCGAGATGAAGCCCGGCCTCAACATTCGGGATGCGCAAAAGGAAGTGCCTGGCCTTCTGTATGGCGCGAAGTACCAACTTCGCAAAAGCCGCTGAAATTTCCGGGTGCGAGCCCTCCGCAGTCGGGCCCACCCGACCACGGCTCAGGACGAGCGCTTCACCCGCAGCAGTTCATCCAGGATCAGGCAGGCCGCTCCCACCGTGATGGCCGAGTCCGCCAGATTGAAGGCTGGAAAGTGCCAGCCCCGCGCGTGGAAGTCCAGGAAGTCCACCACGTAGCCGTGCATCATGCGGTCCACCACGTTGCCTACGGCGCCGCCCAGGATGCTGGACAGCGCGAAGCAAAACAGTTTCTGCCCGGGATGGGCGCGCAGCTGCCACACGATGAACAGCGTGGCCGCCACGCCGATGCCCGTGAACACCCAGCGCTGCCAGCCGCCCGCATCCGCGAGGAAGGAGAAGGCCGCGCCCGTGTTGTGCGCACGCACGATGTTGAAGAAGCCGGTGATGTAGGTGGCATCGCCCAGCCGGTAGTAGCCCAGGATCAACGTCTTGGTGAACTGGTCTGCGATCAGGATCAGCAGTGCCCAGACGAGCCAGGGCCACATCTTGCCGCCCGCGGAGGATGAAGACGAATAACTGCTGCGGGCCATCACGCGTGCTCCCGCGCTTCGCCGGCGCCGTACAGGTTGCTGGTGCAGCGGCCGCACAGCGTCGGGTGGGCCGGGTCCTGGCCCACATCGCTGCGGTAGTGCCAGCAGCGCTCGCACTTGGTGTCGGTACAGGCCTGCACGCTGATCCGCAGTGCATCGCCCGCCACCAATTCGATCGCGGACGTGATGAAGACGAACTTCAGGTCGTCGCCCAGGCTGGCGAGCAGCGCGTGGTCTTCGGGGGCGGCGGTCAGGGTGACCGTGGCCTGCAGCGACGAGCCCACCTGGCCGGCCGCGCGCAGTGCCTCGATTTCCTTGTTCACCGCATCGCGGATGGCGCGCAGGCGGGACCACTTGGCCAGCAGCCCTTCGTCGGCGCCAGCAATGGAGCCATAGGTTTCCAGGAAGATCGATTCGGACGTGCCGAACACCTTCCACGCCTCTTCCGCCGTGAACGACAGGAAAGGCGCCATCCAGCGCAGCATGGCGTGCGTGATCTGGTAGAGCGCGGTCTGGGCGCTTCGGCGGGCGAGGCTCTTGGGTGCCGTGGTGTACAGGCGGTCTTTCAGCACATCGAGGTAGAAGCCGCCCAGGTCTTCCGAGCAGTACAGCTGCAGCTTCGCCACCACGGGGTGGAACTCGTACACCTGGTAGTGGGCCAGCACTTCGGCCTGGAATTCGGCGGCCCGCGTGAGCGCGTAGCGGTCGATCTCCAGCATCTGGTCGAACGGCACGGCGTCGGCCTTGGGGTCGAAGTCGCTCACGTTGGCGAGCAGGAAGCGCAGCGTGTTGCGGATGCGGCGGTAGGCGTCCACCACGCGCGCCAGGATCTTGTCGTCGCCGGCGATATCGCCCGAGTAGTCGCTGGCGGCCACCCACAGGCGGATGATCTCGGCGCCGAGCTTCTTGTTGATCTCCTGCGGGTCGATGCCGTTGCCGAGCGACTTGCTCATCTTGCGGCCCTGGCTGTCCACGGTGAATCCGTGGGTCAGCAGGCCCTTGTAGGGCGCGCGGCCCTCCAGCGCGCTCGCCAGCAGCAGCGAGCTGTGGAACCAGCCGCGGTGCTGGTCGTGGCCTTCGAGGTACAGGTCGGCCTCGGGGCCGGTGTCGTGGTGCACGTTCGGGTGCGTGCCGCGCAGCACGTGAAAGAAGGTGGAGCCGGAGTCGAACCACACTTCCAGGATGTCGGTGCTCTTGGTGTAGCAGGCGGCGTCCTCGGCACCCAGGATGTCTTCGGGCGTCACGCGGCTCCAGGCCTCGATGCCGCCCTTCTCGACGATATCGGCCGCCTGGTCCATGATCTCCATGGTGCGCGGATGCAACTCGCCCGAGTCCTTGTGCAGGAAGAACGGGATGGGAACGCCCCAGCTGCGCTGGCGCGAGATGCACCAGTCGGGCCGGTTGGCGATCATGTCGTGCAGGCGGGCCTTGCCGTTCTCGGGGTAGAAACTGGTGTGCTCGATGGCTTCCAGCGCCGTCTGGCGCAGGGTCTTGGGCGCCTTGTCCTTGGTGAACACGCCTTCGCCTTCGTCCATGCGGATGAACCATTGCGCGGCGGCTCGGTAGATCACCGGGGTCTTGTGGCGCCAGCAGTGCGGGTAGCTGTGGGTGATGTCCTTGGTGGCCATCAGGCGGGAGGCAGCGCGCAGCGTTTCGATGACGACCGGCACGGCCTTCCAGATGTGCTGCCCGCCGAACAGGGGGAAGTCGGCCGCGTAGGTGCCGTTGCCCTGCACAGGGTTCAGGATGTCGTCCAGCGCCAGGCCGTGCGCGCGGCAGGAGTTGAAATCCTCCAGGCCGTAGGCGGGGGAGGAGTGCACGATGCCGGTGCCGTCGTCGGCCGTGGCATAGTCCGCCAGGTACACGGGCGACAGGCGCCGGTAGCCATGGCTGCCGTCTTCGCTTTTCACGTCGTAGAGCGGGTGTTCGAACTCCAGCCCGCCGAGCTTTTCGCCCAGCGCCGTGGCGAGCACCTGGCCGGTGAGGCCGTAGCGGGCCATGCAGTCTTCCACCAGCGATTCAGCCAGCACCAGCAGGCCACGCTCGGTGTCCACCAGCGCGTAGGTCAGCGCAGGGTTCAGGTTCAGCGCCTGGTTGGCGGGAATGGTCCAGGCAGTGGTGGTCCAGATCACCACGAAGGCATCTTTCTGCAAAGCGCTCAACCCGAAGGCGGCAGCCAGCTTGGCGGGTTCGTGCGCCTTGAAGGCCACGTCCAGCGTGGTGCTCTTCTTGTCCTGGTATTCGATCTCGAATTCGGCCAGCGAGGAGCCGCAGTCGAAGCACCAGTACACGGGCTTCAACCCCCGGTACACGAAGCCGCGCTCCATCACGCGCTTGAAGGCCCGGATTTCGCCCGCCTCGTTGGCGAAGTTCATCGTCTTGTAGGGGTTGTCCCATTCGCCGAGCACGCCCAGGCGCTGGAAGTCGCCCATCTGCTGGGCGATCTGCTCGGTGGCATAGGCGCGGCTCTTGGCCTGCATGTCGTCGCGGCTCAGGTTGCGGCCGTGCTTTTTCTCGATGGCGTTCTCGATCGGCAGGCCGTGGCAGTCCCAGCCGGGCACGTACAGCGCGTCGAAGCCTTCGAGCTGGCGCGCCTTGGTGATCATGTCCTTCAGGATCTTGTTCACCGCATGGCCCATGTGGATCTGGCCGTTGGCATAGGGCGGGCCGTCGTGCAGGATGAACTTCGGTGCGCCGCAGCGGGCGTTGCGCAGCTTCTTGTAGATGCCTTTTTCGTCCCATTCCTTCACCCAGCCCGGTTCGCGCTTGGGCAGGTCGCCGCGCATCGGGAAGGCGGTGTCGGGCAGGTTGAGCGTGGCGCGGTAGTCCGTGCCGGTGGAAGGGGTGGGGGTAGCGTTCGTGTTCTCGGACATGGCAAGACCTAAGGAGCGGGCCGTTCCGGGCCATGGCCTGGAACGCAGGAAGAGAAAGAAGATGAGGGGGCGGACGGGGCCGCAGGGCTGCGCTGCGGCACGGGGACCGTCAAATTCGGTCGCGCGTGGTCTGGCGACGGGTCTCGGCGTGCGTGGAGGCGGAGAAATACGCCCGCGCGTCATCGCAGTCCCTGGCGATGCCGCGGGTGAGGGCGTCGAAGCTGTCGTATTTCAGCTCGTCGTGCAGTTTGTGCAGGAGTTCCACGCGGACGATTTTACCGTACGCCCCTTCGGCCCCCAGATCGCGGGGCCAGTCCAGGCAGTGCGTCTCCAGCAGCACGCGGCCGCCGTTCACGTCCCGGGGATCGAGCGACGGGCGCACGCCCAGGTTGGCCACGCCCGGCAGGGGCTCGGCGGCCAGGCCGTGCACCCGCACCACGAAGATGCCGCCCGCAGCGGGCTTCCAGTGGGCAAAGCGCAGGTTGAGCGTGCGAAAGCCGTCGCCGGCGCCCTCGCGGCTGGCGCCCAGCTCACGGCCGAGCTTGCGCCCGTGCACCACGTGGCCCGAGATGGCATAGGGCCGGCCCAGCAGCCGCGCGGCGTCTTCCATGCGGCCGGCGGCCAGGGCCTCGCGCACGGCCGAGCTCGATACCCGCAGGCCATGCACCTCGTAGCTGTTCATGCGGGCCACCTCGAAGCCCTGGCTGCGTCCGGCGCCGTCCAGCATGGCGTAGTCGCCCGCGCGCTGCGCGCCGAAGCGGAAATCGTCGCCCACCAGCACGTAGCGCGCGCCCAGGCCGCGCACCAGCACGTCCTCGATGAACGCCTGCGGCGGCTGGCTGGCCAGCCGTTCGTTGAAGGGCAGCACCACGGTCTGCTGCACGCCGCAGCGGCGCAGTTCGTCCAGCTTGTCGCGCAGGGTGCCGATGCGGGCGGGGGCCAGTTCGGGGCGCTGGCGGGCGCCGGCGAAATAGTCGCGCGGGTGGGGCTCGAACGTTAGCACGCAGCTGGGCACGCCGCGGTGGGCCGCCTCGTTGTTCAGCAGCGCCAGCATGGCCTGGTGGCCACGGTGCACGCCGTCGAAATTGCCGATGGTGAGGGCGCAGGCCGATGCAATGTCGGGGTGATGGAAGCCTCGAAAGATCTTCATCGGAGTGCTTTACTTTTGATAGCGCCTTGCGCAGGTGTAGCAAGCGCTGGACGCCAATTTGTCATGAACGGAGTATATTGTGAGCCACAGGCCGGCCTTGGCACGCCGCCCGTGAGACATCAGCGTTCCGAATCCTTGTGTGCATCGTTGTTCCAGGAGGCGAGTTGTGAAGGTCTTGAAGTTGTCGGCCCAGGGGCTGCCCCAATCGTGGATTTCGCTGGAACAGGCGGTCATTCACTATGCCGCGGGCGAGGTGCGCTGGGAATCCGGCGCGCAGATCGCCCGGTTCCGCGGCGGCCACAATGCCGTGACGGGTGAGCAGTCGGTCATCGGCGTCAACAGCATCATCGGCACCAAGGGCGTGCCGTCCATCAACCCGTTCAACCTCAAGCCCAGCCTGACCAACGGCAAGCTCTTCGCCCGCGACCGCAACGTCTGCGCGTATTGCGGCGGGCACTTCCACGATGAAGACCTCACGCGCGAGCACATCGTGCCCTATGCGCGCCAGGGCGTGGACCACTGGATGAACGTGGTCACGGCCTGCCGCCCCTGCAACCACCGCAAGGGCCCGCGCACGCCCGAGCAGGCGCACATGCCGCTGCTCTATGCGCCCTACGTGCCCAGCCTGTGGGAGGACTTCATCCTGCGCAACCGCCGCATCCTGGCGGACCAGATGGAGTTTTTGATGGCGCACGTGCCCAAATCGTCCCGCCTGCTGGACTGATCGAAAAAAAGCGCCTGCGCAGGTACTTTCCCCGAGGGCCGGGCGCCGGGGCTGCGGGAATAATCCTGCCTCCTTTGTCACAACGCCCCCTGGGGGCCCAGATCGGACCGTTTCCATGCGCATTGCTTCCCGCCGCCTGTTGCTGGCCGCCGCCGTTGCCGGCTTGCCCATCCTTCCCGCTTTCGCCCAGCAGGCCAAGGAAATCAAGGTCGGCTATGCGCTGGCGATCAACTCGCACTACGGCGCGGCCGCACAGGCCTGGGCCGACACGGTCGAGAAAGGCACCAACGGCGCCTTCAAGTTCAAGCAGTTCCCCTCCAGCGCCCTGGGTGGCGAGCGCGAGCTGATCGAAGGCCTGCAGCTGGGCACCGTGGAGGCGGTGATCGTCTCCACCGGCGCCCTGAGCAACTTCGTGCCCGACGTGGGCGTGGTGGACATTCCCTTCCTGTTCCGTGACACGGCCCACGCCCGCGCGGTGCTGGACGGCCCGTTCGGGCAGGACCTGCTGGGCAAGTTCAAGGGCCGGGGCCTGATCGCCCTGGCCTGGGGCGAGCAGGGCTTTCGCCACCTGACCAACAACAAGCACCCGGTGAGCACGCCAGCAGACCTCAAGGGCCTCAAGATCCGCGTGACCGAGAACCCCGTGCACATCACGGCCTTCCGCACGCTGGGCGCCTCTCCCACGCCCATGTCCTGGCCCGAGGTGATCGGTGCGCTGCAGCAGGGCACCATTGACGGCCAGGAAAACCCGATGTCGGTGATCGTGTCAGCCAAGCTGCCGCAGGTGCAGAAATACCTCTCGCTGACCGGCCACGTCTATGCGCCCATGGCGCTGATCGTGTCGCCCAACCTCTGGTCGAGCCTCACCGATGCGCAGAAGGCCAGCTTCACCCAGGGTGCCAAGGCGGGTGCGGCGGCCTCGCGCAAGTTCGTGGACGACGTGGAGCAAAAGGGCCTGACCGACGTCAAGGCTGCCGGCATGCAGGTCGTGGAGTCGGTCGACAAGTCGGCCTTCCAGAAGGCCCTGGAGCCCGCCTACAAACAGTACGCCACCAAGTTCGGCCAGAAGACGCTGGACCAGATCACCGGCACGAAGTGATGGTGGCCGGCGCGTCCGGAGCCTGTCCGGCGTGCGCTTTTCCTCTGCCCGGCCTGGCCGGGCTTTTTCCTTTGTGATCGACCGACCGATAGATTGGCACCGGCAGGTGCCCGCCCTCCCATGCTGAACCGATTCGAGCGCGCGCTGGTGGCCTGCAACCGCTGGCTGCTCATCATCTTGCTGCTGGCCATGGCCTGCATCGTCTTCGCCAACGTGGTGCTGCGCTACACCACGGGCGATTCCATCGTCTGGGCGGAGGAGGTGGCCCGGCACCTGATGATCTGGGGCACGTTCCTCGGGGCCGGACTGGTGCTGCGTTTCGGCGGGCACGTGGCCATCGACAACCTGCACCACACGCTGGGGCAGACTGGCGCGCGCTGGCTGCGCGGACTGATCGTGGCGGGGCTGGGCGTGTTCTTCCTGGTGATGGCGTGGTTCTCGGTGCAGTACGTGTGGGCCACGCGGTTCCAGACCACGCCGGCCACCGACATCGCGTTCGCCTGGATCTATTCGGCGATGCCGGTGGGCTTTCTGCTGCTGTTGGTGCACCTGCTGTTCATGGCCCGGGGCTATGTACGGGATGGGCACTATGTCGAGTCCGACGAGATGGACGCCGAGTCCGCCGCGTCGCTGTGATGTTCCGAAGGACCTAACCATGGCCATCACCCTCTTCGTTTCCGCCATCGTCCTGATGGCGCTGGGCTTTCCCGTCGCATTCGCGCTGGCCATGTCGGCCGCGATCGCGGTGTTCGTGGGCGGGCGCTATCCGCAGCTGATCGTGTTCAAGGAGATGTTCACCGGCATCGACAGCTTCCCGCTGATGGCGGTGCCGTTCTTCATCCTCGCGGCCGAGATCATGTCTGGCGGTGCGCTCACCGTGGTGCTGCTGCGCTTCGCGGCCCAGTTCGTGGGCCACCTGCGCGGCGGGCTGGGTCATGCCAACATCCTGTCGCTCACGCTGTTCTCGGGCATCTCGGGCTCGGCCCTGGCCGATGCGGCGGGGCCCGGCTCCATGATGGTCAAGATGATGGACAAGGCCGGCTATTCGCGCGCCTACGCGGCGGCGCTCACCGCCAGTACGGCCATCGTCGGCCCCATCATTCCGCCCTCGATCATCATGATCATCTATGCGCTGCAGGACGAGCAGGTGTCGGTGGGGGCGCTCTTCATCGCCGGCTTCGCGCCCGGGCTGCTGATCGCCGCGGCCATGGCGCTCGTCAACTGGCGCGTGTGCGTGCGCCGCGACTACCGCTCGCGCGAGCCGCGGTCGAGCAGGGCGGAGATGCTGTCCAACAGCATCCGCGCCATCCCGGCGCTGATGTTGGTCGTGCTGATCCTGGTGGGCATCCGCTTCGGGATCTTCACGCCCACCGAGGCGTCGGTGGTGGCGGTGTTCTATGCGCTCATCTGCGGCAAATGGATCTACCGCACGCTGGAATGGAAGGCGCTGCCCCACATCGCCGCGCGCTCGGCCTTGCTGACAGCATCGGTGCTGCTGGTGGTGGCGGCGTCGGCCGCGTTTGCCTGGGTGCTGACGATCGAAGGCATTCCCCAGCAATTGGCGGAGACCATCGTGGGGTGGAACCTGTCGCCCGTCACCTTCCTGATCGCGGTGAACATCCTGCTGCTGCTGTTCGGCATCTTCATGGAGCCGCTGCCGGGCGTGATGATCCTGGTGCCGATCCTGGCGCCCATCTCGGCGGCGCTGGGCATCGATCCGATCCACTTCGCGATGGTGGTGATCGTCAACCTCACCCTGGGCATGATCACGCCGCCCGTGGGCGGGCTGCTGTTCGTGACCTCGGTGGCCACCAAGGTGCCGCTGGCGGCCCTCACGCGGGAACTGCCGCCCTTCCTGCTGGCGCACCTGGCGGTGCTGATCCTGCTGACTTTCGTGCCGGCCATCTCGACCTGGTTGCCGCACGCGCTGGGGTTCTGACCCCGCGCACGAGGGCATGAAAAAAGCGCGGCAACGGCCGCGCTTTTTCTTTGGGGGCGCCGTGGGCGCCCCGCCGTCAGACCGCCTTGCGCGCCGTGACGATGAAGCCCTGCACGGGCGCGTTGTTCTCGTAGCGCAGCACGGTGTCTTCCACCTCCACGGTCTCGAAGCCCGCCGCCTTGCACAGCGCCACCACATGGCTGCGCTTGTGGGCATAGCGGCCGCTGGGCTGCAGCACCATGTCGGGGCCCGCTTCGTCCGAGGTCTCGCAAGAGAAGATCAGCTCGCCCTGGGGCACCAGGATGCGCAGGGCGTTGGGAACGGTCTCGGTCAGGTCGCCCGTGTAGATGAACACGTCCAGCGCGGCCAGCACGTCGTAGATGGCGTCGGGCGTTTCCTGCAGCGCGTCGAGCAGGTTGACGTGGTGGAAACGGTCGTACACGTTGTGGCGGCCGGCCTGTTCGATCATCTTCATCGAGATGTCCACGCCGATCAGAAAGCCGTCCAGCCGGCCCAGGCACACGCCGAGCAGGCCCGTGCCGCAGCCCAGGTCCAGCAGGTTGAGTTTCTTGTCCGGAAAGCGTTCGAGGATCTTGTCCGCCACGCGCTTGGGCAGCTGGTAGCGCAGGCCGCGCACCATGTGCTGGTCGTACATCTCGGCCAGGCTGTCGAAGAGGCCGCGGTTCAACTCCGGCGGCTGGTGCTTCGGCGTCACGCCATGGGCCAGCGCGGCGTAGTAGGCATAGACCGAGTCGCCAGGGGCCAGTTCCAGCAGCGTGGTGGTGTCGGCGACGGCACGGGCGGGCGTGCCCGCGGCGAGGTGCGCCTTCACGCGGCCGAGCAGCGATTCGGTGTCGGCCGGGTTCTCGGCGATCAGGCCGCTCCACAGCTCGACGGATTCGGCGTGCGCGCCCTGGCCGCTCAGGTCGCGCGCCAGCTGGCGGCGCAGCTGCGCATCGCCCGGCACGAGTTCCAGCCCGCGGCGCAGGTGGCGCACGGACATGTCCAGGTGGCCCGCGCGGTGCGCGACGTCGATCACGCCTGCCAGCACCACCAAGTTGTTGGGCTCGATCAGGGCGACCTTCTCCGCGGTGCTCACCGCTTCGTCGAACTGGTTCTGGCGCGCCAGCAGCAGGGCCAGTTCCAGCAGGCCAGGGCCCCAATCCGGCGAGATCGCCACGGCATGGCGCAGCGCCTCGAACGCCTTGGGCAGGTTGCCGGCCTTCTCCGCCATCAGGCCCGCCAGCATGAACACGCGCGGGTCGTTGGGGGACTGCTGCTGGGCCTTGTTCAGCGTCAGCGCGGCTTTCTGGAGTTCGCCCTGGGCGATCTGCGTCCTGGCGGTTTCAAGGTGTTGGCGGTTGGGGTCTGCGAGGGGTGTTGCGCTCATGTCGGGAGGGGCAAATAGGGGGAGGCGCGCATGCTCGGCGCCTTCAGGATGGGTGGACGATTATCCCGGATTCGCTGCGGGCCCTGTTCGTGCATTGGCCGCGCTGCGACGAGGGCGTTGCACCATGCCTGCGCGGGGCCGGCCCGGGCCTGAAAAAAGGCCGCTGCGACCCGACGGGCGGCAGCGGCCTTCCACCTTTGGCGATCCGCGATCGTTCAGCGCGAGAGTTCGTCGCCCACGGCGCGCACCAGCTCGCCGCCGTCGCCCGATAGCTCCCAGAACATCATGCCGCGCAGGCGGGCCAGCTTCACGAAACGCGCCTTCTCGCGCAGGGTCTGCGCATCGTCGAAGGTCCAGAACGTGGTGCCGTCGAACAGCCAGGCCGAGCGCGCATGGGCATCCCAGTAGCGGGTGAAGCCCGGCTTGGCCTGGAGGGTCTGGTAGTCCTCAATGCCCGCCTCGTACGTGCCGGCGGGAATGCCCGTGGCCGGCTGGTACAGGCCGCGCTGGGCGTTGGTCACGCCCGTCCAGCCGCGCGAATACAGCGGCGCTCCGACGACGATCTTGTGCGCAGGCACGCCCGCCTGCAGGTATCGGCCCACGGTCTCGACTACCGAGAGTTTCTGCGTACGGGCCGGGTCGTTCGGGTTCGGCGCGAGCGCGGCTTGGTGGTTGGTGGTGCTTTCCCAGGCGCCGTGCAGGTCATACGCCATCACGTTGATGAAGTCGAGCGACCGGGCCACCTCGGCCAGTTCGATCTTGGCGGCGGTCTGCGGACCGGCCGGCGCGGCGATGGTCAGGCGCAACTGCGGATCGATCGCATCGAGCTGGCGGCGAAATTCCTGCAGCAGCAGCGTGAAGTTGCGGGTGTCTTCGGGCCGCACGGTGTTGCCCTCGGCGCCTTCCGCGGCCGGGTATTCCCAGTCGATGTCGATGCCGTCGAACACGCCGGCGGCCGGCCCGTTGCCCGTGGTGCTGCCGTCGGTCCGGCCCTTGATGAACAGGTCGATGCAGGAGGTGACCAGCGCGCTGCGGGATTCGGCGGTGAGCGCGGCGTCGGAGAACCATTTCGACCCGTTCCAGCCGCCCAGCGCGATCAGGACCTTGGTGCCGGGGTAGGCCCGCTTGAGTGCGAGCAACTGCTGGAAGTTGCCGCGCAGCGGCTGGCTGGCATCGACCCCCTGGCCGTCTACGCTCTCTTCGGCGGCCCAGGCGCGCTCCACGTCGGCGTAGGCATCGCCCAACTGGCAGACCACCGGGCCGGTGCCGCCGGCCTGCACAGGCTGCACGTTGCCGAACGCGTAGTTGATGGTGGTCACCGCCGGAACGCCGCCCTGGGCGACCAGGTCCTTGACCTTGAAGTTGCGCGCGTAGATGCCCCACGAAGTGAAGTAGCCGACGACTTCGCGCGGCGGGGCGCCGCTGCCCCCGCCAGGGCCGTGGCCCGGTCCGTGGCTCCAGGCGCTGGTGGCCACGAGGGCCATCAGGGGGATGGCGGCAATCTGTCGGATCAAGGTGCGCATGGCGGGAAAACCTCCGGAACTGTTGTTGGGGCGGTCACTATAGCGAAATTCCACCTTTTGGAATGTGTGAAATTTCCCTGCAAAATGCCGGGCCGCGAGCGCCATCAACTTGTCATGCGGGCCCGCTAAGGTCCGGCGCTGTCCACCCTTGCCATCCACCTTGTCCGAAGAGCCGTCCATGTTCAGACCCCTTGCCTGCGCTGCCATCCTCTCCGTGTGCCTTGCCGCCTGTGGGGGCAGCGACGGCGGTGCCCGCGACATCAGCGTGCGCCTGATCGGCGAGCAGACCGTGCCGAACACGCTGCAGGTGGGCGGCACGCTGGTGGGGGGGCTCTCGGGCATCGACTACGACGCCGCGCGCGACACCTGGGTGCTGGTCAGCGACGACCGCTCGGACAAGAACCCCGCGCGCTTCTATACCGCGCGCCTGCAGTTCGACCCATCCACATTCGCACCCGTGCAGTTCCTGGGCACCATGCCGTTGCGCCAGGCGGACGGCAGCGTGTACCCCGCGCGCACGGCCTCCACGGCGACCAGCCCCGTGCCCGATCCGGAGGCGATCCGCATCGATCCGCGCGACGGCAGCCTGTGGTGGACCAGTGAGGGCGATCGCAGCTTGGGCCTGGACCCGTTCGTGATGCATGCCGATGCCAGCGGCCGGGCCCTGGGCGCGCTGCCCTGGCCTGCGGCTTACCGCATGTCGCCCACGCAGGCGACCGGCGCGCGCAACAACCTCACGCTGGAGGGACTCAGCTTCTCGGCCGACGGCGCATCGCTGTGGGCCGCCATGGAGGCCCCGCTCTATCAGGACGGCCCGGTGCCCACGCCCACGGCGGGCGCGTATTCGCGCATGCTGCAGTACAACCGCAGCGGTGCGCTGCTGCGCCAGGTGGCCTATCCGGTCGATCCCATCCAGGCGGTTCCGGGCACGGGCAAGAACGCGGACAACGGCGTGTCGGAAATGCTGGCGGTGGACGACCACCGCTTCCTGGTGCTGGAGCGCTCGGGCGTGCAGGGCAGCGACGACCTGTACCGCATGTACATCCGCCTGTACGAGATCGACACCCGGGATGCGACCGACGTGAGCGGCATCGCCTCGCTGGCCTCGGGCGGCTTTACCGCAGTGCGCAAGCGCCTGGTGCTCAACCTGAACACGCTGGGCCTGCGCACGCTGGACAACATCGAGGGCATGGCCTGGGGCCCGCGTCTGGCCAACGGCCACCGCAGCCTGGTGATGGTGTCCGACAACAACTTCAACGACACGCAGATCAGCCAGTTCCTCGCGTTCGAGGTGCTGTCCGAATAGCCGGCCGCGCCAGGCCCGCCCCGTCAGGCGAAGACGCCGGCCGTGTCCTGCATGCGCGCCGATACCTCGCCCAGGTGGTGCAGCGTGTCGCCGTAGGTCATCTCCAACTGGGTGAGCCTCTTGAAGTAGTGGCTGCCGATGTATTCGTCGGTCACGCCGATGCCGCCGTGCAGCTGTACCGACTGCTGGCCCACGAAGCGCATCGACTGGCCCAGCTGCACCTTGGCGCGGGCGATGGCGCGGCGGCGCTCGTCCGCCGGTGCGTTGAGCTTGAGGCTGGCGTAGTAGCTCATCGAGCGCGCCAGCTCCAACTGCATCTTCATGTCGGCCACGCGGTGGCGCAGGGCCTGGAAGCTGGCGATCACCACGCCGAACTGCTTGCGCTGGTTCATGTAGTCCACGGTGAGCGATACCGCCTGGTCCATCACGCCCACGGCCTCGGCGCACACGCCGGCGATGCCGGTGTCCACCGCCAGGGCCAGCGCGGCCAGGCCGTCGGTGGTGACGAGGGTGGCGGGTGCGTCGGCCAGCTGCACCTCGGCCGCGCGGCTGCCGTCCTGCGTGACGTAGCCGCGCGTGGTGACGCCCGGCGCGCTGCGTTCGACCAGGAAGAGGGCGATCGCGCCATCCAGTTGGGCAGGCACCAGGAAGGCATCGGCCTGGTCGCCGGCCGGGACGATGCTCTTGAGACCGGTCAGCGCATGGCCTGATGGCGCCGATGTCGCCGTGGCTTCGCACACGTCGAGGCGGTAGCGGGCTTTGCGCTCCTGCTGCGCCAGCACGACCAGGGTCTCGCCGCTGGCGATGCGCGGCAGCCAGTCGGCCTGCACGGTTTCGGGCGCGTACTGGCCCAGCACGCTGCTGGCGATGAAGGCCTGGGCGAGCGGCTCCAGCACGATGCCCCGGCCCAGTTCCTCCAGGGCCACCATGGCGTCCACCGGGCCCTGGCCCAGGCCGCCGTGCGCCTCGGGCACGGTCAGGGCCGTGAGGCCCAGCTCGGCCAGTTCGTTGTAGGCCGCGCGGTCGAAGCCGCCGGCCGCGACGATGCCGCGGCGGCGCTCGAAGGTGTAGCCCTTGTCCACCCAGCGGCGCACCGCCTCGCGCAGCGATTGCTGGTCGTCCGAGAAATCAAAGTCCATTTTTTTCACTCCTGGCGAAGTTCTCGCCCTGGCGGGAGGGGGTGGGGTTCAGCCCAGAACGGTCTGGGCGACGATGTTGCGCTGCACCTCGTTGGAGCCGCCGTAGATGGTGGTCTTGCGCAGGTTGAAGTAGTTCGCGGCCAGCGGGGCATTGGCCACCTCGCCGCCCGGGAAGCCGCCCAGCGCGCCGGCGCCCGCATCGCCCTGCCAGCCGGCCTCCATCGCCTCTTCGATGAAGGGCAGGCTGAAGGGGCCGGCGGCCAGCATCATCAGTTCGGCATAGCGCTGCTGGATCTCGCTGCCGCGGATCTTGAGCAGGCCCGCGATGTCAAGCGAGTTCTTGCCCGATTTTTCGGCCGACAGCACCCGCAGCACCAGCATTTCCAGCGCCACGATGTCCACCTCCAGCAGGGCGATCTGGTCGCGAAAGCGCAGGTCGTCGTACAGCCCCTCGGCGCGGGCGATGCGCTTCAAGCGCTCCAGCTCGCGCTTGCTGCGGTTCACGTCGGCGATGTTGGTGCGCTCGTGGCTCAGCAGGTGCTTGGCGTAGGTCCAGCCCTTGTTCTCTTCGCCGATCAGGTTCTCGGCGGGCACCTTCACGTTGTCGAAGAAGACCTCGTTGACCTCGCACTCGCCGTCCAGCAGCTTGATGGGCCGCACCGTGACGCCGGGCGACTTCATGTCGAGCAGCAGGAAAGAGATGCCGGTCTGCGGCTTGCCTTCCGTGCTGGTGCGCACGAGGTTGAACATCCAGTCGCCGTACTGGCCCAGCGTGGTCCAGGTCTTCTGGCCGTTGACCACGTAGTGGTCGCCCACGCGCTCGGCGCGCGTCTTGACCGAGGCCAGGTCCGAGCCCGCGCCGGGCTCGCTGTAGCCCTGGCTCCACCACACCTCGCCGCTGGCGATGCCGGGCAGGAAGCGCTTTTGCTGTTCGGCATTGCCGAAGGCCATGATGACGGGCGCCACCATCACCGGGCCGAAGGGGATGATGCGCGGCGCGCCGGCCAGGGCGCATTCCTCTTCGAACAGGTGCTTTTGCACGGCGGTCCAGCCCGGGCCGCCGAACTCCTTGGGCCAGCCGAAACCCAGCCAGCCCTTCTTGCCCAGGATCTTGGCCCAGCCCTGCATGTCGCCCCGCGTCAGGCGCAGGGCGTTGTGCACCTTGTGCGAAATCTCCGGGGGGAGATGCTCTTTGACCCAGGCGCGAATCGTTTCGCGGAAGGCCTGTTCTTCGGGGGTGAATGCGAGATCCATGCGGTGTGTCTCCTCGGGCTGCCGGTTCGAGCCGATCCGCCGGTTGTAGCACGGTCGTGCTTTTTACTCCTGTCCGGGCGGCGACACGGGCGCAGCGCCTTGCGGCTCCGGTGCCTCCAGCCCCAGTTCCTGGCACAGGCGCTGCACCGTGGCGCGCAACTGGGCCACTTCGGCCTCCAGGGCGGCCACGCGCGGGGCCAGTCCCTGGGCGGCGGGGGCTTCGGCGGCCGAAGCACCGGCGGCGTACTGGCTCGCATCGACCGGGCCGCACAGCAGGTGGGCCCAGCGCTGCTCGCGGGCGCCGGGCGCGCGCGGCAACTGCACCACCAGCGGACCGCCCTTTTCTTCGCTGCGCGACTGCAGCTCGTCCAGGAAGGCCTCCACCGAGGAGATGTCGGCGAACCGGTGCCAGCGTTCGGAGTTGATGCGCAGCTCGCCCGCGGTTTGCGGACCGCGCAGCATCAGCAGGGAAAGCAGCACCGCCGATTGGTCGGGCACGCCGATGCCGCGCGGGAAGTTGTGCTCGAACTTCGTCGCCCGGTTGCCGCCGATCTCGACCGCCAGCGTGCGCAGGCGCAGCGAATCGAGCGCCTCCTGGGCTTGGGGCTCGGTCAACTGCATCACCGGGTCGCGGCTGCTCTTTTGGTTGCAGCCGGTCAGCACGCCGTTGAGCGTGAGGGGGTAGCTGTCGGGCACGGTGCGGGCCTTTTCCATCAGCGTGGCGAGCACGCGGGCCTCGGTGGGCGACAGGGGGCGGGTGCGGGGATCGAAGGGCATGGCGGGGGATAATTTCCGGCAATGAAGAACATCGTGATTTTGATCTCCGGCAGCGGCTCCAACATGGCAGCCATCGTGAATGCTTCGCGCCAGCAGGATTGGGCCGGCCGCCACGGCGCCCGGGTGGTGGCCGTGCTGAGCAACAAGGCCGACGCCGCGGGCCTGGCCTGGGCCCGGGCCGAAGGGATCGCCACGGATTCGCTGGACCACCGGGCGTTCGATTCGCGCGAGGCCTTCGATGCGGCGCTGGCCGAGCGCATCGATGCGCATGCGCCGGCGCTGGTGGTGCTGGCGGGGTTCATGCGCATCCTGACGCCCGCGTTCGTAGCGCGCTACGCCGGGCGGCTGGTCAACATCCATCCCTCGCTGCTGCCCGCCTTTCCGGGGCTGCACACGCACCAGCGCGCCATCGATGCGGGCTGTGAGGTGGCCGGCGCCACCGTGCACGAGGTGACGGCCGAACTCGATTGCGGCCCCATCCTGGCCCAGGGCGTGGTGCCGGTGTTGCCCGGCGACACCGCGCCGGTGCTGGCCGCGCGCGTGCTGGCGCAGGAACACGCCATCTACCCCCGCGCCGTGCTCAAACTGCTGCACCGGCTGGGCTGATCCGGACCGCCGGGCGGCGGCCCCCGCTCAGGACCAGCCGTCGAACACGCAGACCCGGTTGCGTCCCGAATCCTTGGCCACGTAGAGCGCCCGGTCGGCCCGCGCCAGCAGCGCGTGGGGATCGCTCACCTCTTCGAACCCCGCCGTGGCCACCCCGAAGCTGGCGGTGACCGGCCGGTGCGGCCAGGTGCTGGCATTCAATGCCGCATGCAGCTTCTCTGCCACGAGGCGGGCGCCGGTGGCGTGCGTCTGAGGCAGCACCACGCAGAATTCCTCGCCGCCGAAGCGGGCCACGAAATCGCCCGCCCGCACGTGGCTGCGGACCACCTCGGCCGCATGCCGCAGGATGGCGTCCCCGGCCGGGTGGCCCAGGTCGTCGTTGACGCTTTTGAAGTGGTCCAGGTCCACCATCACCAGGCTCAGCGGCTGCCCGGCCCGCTTGCCTTCGTCCCAGCTGGTGCGCAGCTGGCGGTCCAGGCAGCGCCGGTTCCACAGCCCGGTGAGCCCGTCGGTCATGCTCTCCAGTTCGAGGCCGGCCATGGCCTGGCGCAGCTCCAGCTGGGTCACCACCTGGCGGGCCAGCGATTCGAGCGCGCGGCGCTCGGCGTCCGTCAGGGTGCGGGGCTCGCGGTCGATCACGCAGACGGTGCCGATGGGCATGCCGTCCGAGGTCACCAGCGGCGCGCCGGCATAAAAGCGGATGCCCGGCTCGCCGGTGACCAGCGGGTTGCCGGAAAAACGCGGGTCCAGGTGCGCATCGGGCACCTCGAACACATAGTCGGGCTGCAGGATGGCATGGGCGCAGAAGGCCAGCTCGCGCGGCGTCTCGGGCGTGTCGATGCCGGTGCGCGACTTGAACCACTGCCGCTCCGCATCGATGAGCGAAATCAGCGCGATCGGCGTCTGGCACACCGCCGACGCCAGCATGGTGAGGTCGTCGAAGGCCTGCTCGGGGTTGGTGTCGAGCACCCGCAGCTTGTCCAGGGCCTCCAGGCGCTGGGCCTCGTTGAAGGGCAGGGGGGCGCCCTGGGCCGGGTCGGGGGCCGGGGGCGTGGCGTCGGCGGGAGCGTCGGGTTTCTGGGTGGGGGACATCAATGGCTTCACTGAAGGAACGACAGTGAGTGTGTACGCAGCATCCGGCCATTCCGTTGTATCCATTTGATACGGCCAGGGTCTTTTCCTGGGTCACAGAACGGGAGCAGCGTGGGCGTATCGATGCTTTTGCTATAAAAAATATAGCGATATGCCCTAGAGGATATTGTGCTGGAGCCGCTTTTGGCTCAAAGGCCAGCGGCGCAGGGTGCCGGTCCACGCAGCTCGTCCACTGACGGGCTGTGCAGCACTGCGTGGACCGGCAAAACCAGGGGCCGGGCGCCCGGTGCCTGCGGGCGCGGCTGGCTGCCGACTCAGGCCATGGCGCTCAAGGTGCTGGCGTTGCTGCTGCTGGTCCACGCGCTGGCGGCCGCCGCGTATTGCCGGCGTGCCTGTTCGGCCAGCTGGGTCAGGTCCAGCCGCTGGCCGCTGCGGGAGGCGCTGGCGGTGCCGTCGTCCTGGCCGGTACTGCTGCTGCTGCTGCTGCTGGTGGCATTGGCCGTCGCCCACTGCGTCAACTGGTCGATGAACGACGACGACTCGCTGGCGCTGAGCTGCTTGTCGCCGTCGGTGTCGATGGCATTGAACAGCGCGGTGACCGCATCGGTCGAGCTGCCGGACGTGTTGGTGGTGCTGGCTGCCGCCAGTTCCGAGGCCGACACGACACCGTCTTCGTTCGTGTCCAGCACGTCATAGGTGGTGCTGCCGGACGATGCGCTCGCGCTGCTGGCACCCCCCGCTCCACCTGGCCCGCCCGGGCCACCCGGTCCGCCGGGCGGCGGGGGCGGCATGCCGCCCGCCTGCGGTCCGCCCGCGCCGCCCTGGCCCGAGGGCCGGCCGGCATCGAACTCCGCCTGCGACAGGCTGCCGTCGCCGTCCGAATCCAGCTGGCCGAACAGTTCGTCGCTGCTGGTGCCGGTGGCGCTGGCCGTGCCGCCGGAGACTTTCTCCAGCAGGAACTGCAGTTCGTCCTGGCTCACCTTGCCGTCACCGTCGCTGTCCACCTTGCCGAACAGGTCGTCGCCGGCCTGGCCGGTCGCGCCGCTGCCGGCGTCGCTGCGCGACTGGGCGAAGTCCATGGTGGAGCGCTGCGGCAGCACGCTTTCCAGCGTCTTGGACAGCTCGTCGCTGCTCAGGCTGCCGTTGCCGTCGCTGTCGTACTTCTGGATCAGGTCCGAAGCGCTGGTGCTGCTGTCCACACCGCTTTTCTTCGCCACCTTGTCCAGCAGCCCCTGCAGCTCGGTGCCGTCCACGCCGCCGCTGCCATCGGCATCCAATTTTCCGAACAGGCGCTCCGGCGAAGGCCCGGGGCGCGAAGCCCGCTGGACGCTCGCACTGGACCACGCGCTGCCGACACTACTGATGGTCGTCATCATCGTTCCTTTCGTTCCAAGGGTTGGCGGCTGCCGCGCCGTCGTGCGTCCCGGGAGCGGGGCGCGCGCACCGGCAGCAGCCTGCAGCCCATTCTTGGAAGCGCCGGTAACGGCGGTTTGTCCCGTTTGTATCGGGCCTGGTACGAAAGGGTTCGCCAAGGCGCGAACAGCGGGGAAAAAGCCCGCCAGTTCCCGCGCAACGCCGCGCGGGCGCTGCGTACACTGGGGCGGCAACCCCGCTTTTCCGCCCGCTCCCATGCAACACATCCTGGTGGTCGATGACGACGACGACATCACCGCGCTGCTGACGCAGTACCTCGCCCGCTTCGGCTATGCCACCCATGCGGCGCGCGATGCGCAGACCCTGCGCGAGCGCATGGCCGCGCAGGCCATGGACCTCGTCGTGCTGGACATCATGCTGCCCGGCACCGACGGCATCACCCTGGCGCGCGAGCTGCGCGAGCGCTCGGCCGTGCCTATCATCATGCTCACCGCGCGCGCCAATCCGTACGACTGCGTGCTCGGGCTGGAAATGGGCGCCGACGACTACATGAGCAAGCCCTTCGAGCCGCGCGAGCTGGTCGCGCGCATCCAGAACGTGCTGCGGCGCGCGGCGGGCCGTCCCGCCGCCGCGCCCGCGGTGCCGGACGACGTGGTGCGCTTCGACGGCTGGGCGCTGCACAGCGTGGAGCGCCATCTCGTCTCGCCCTCCGGCGTCACCGTGCCGCTCACCAACGCCGAATACCGCCTGCTGTGCACCTTCCTGCGCATGCCGCGGCGCGTGTGCAGCCGCGACCAGCTCATGGAGCATGCGCGTGGCCGCACCATGGATTCGTTCGAGCGCAGCATCGACCTGCTGGTCTCGCGCCTTCGCCACAAGCTGTCGGACGACCCGCGCGCACCCGCCTTCATCCGCACGGTGCGCGGCGTGGGCTACCTGTTCCACACCCAGACCGTGCAGGGGCTGGCGGGCAGGGCGCAGTGACGCAGGCCGCGGCCACGGTGCCGACGGCGCCCGCGCGCACAGGGTGGCGGCGCTGGCTGCCGGACACCCTTTTCGGCCGGCTGGCGCTGCTGCTGTTCGTGGCCGTCACGGCCAGCCACGTGCTGGCCCTCACGCTGATGTTCGAGCTGCGCCCGGCCGGCATGGGCCCGCCACCACCACCGGAGGCCGCCATGGATGGCGATGCCGCGCGGCGCCCGCCACCCGCCCGGCCGCCCGAATCCGGCGGCCCCTCGCGCGAACGCCGCCCCGGCTTCCTGCACGCGGGCCTCGCGCTGGACATCGGGGTGCGGCTGCTGGCCCTCATGCTCGCTGCCTGGTGGGGCGCGCGCTGGCTGTCCCAGCCCATCCACCGGCTGGCCCGCGCCGCGCGCGACCTGGGTGGCGATCTCCACGGCCCGCCACTGCCCGAGGACGGCCCCGCCGAATGCCGCGAGGCCAGCCGCGTCTTCAACCAGATGCAGGCGCGCATCCGCCAGCAACTGGCCGAGCGCGACGGCTTCGTGGCCGCGGTGTCGCACGACCTGCGCACGCCGCTCACCCGGCTGCGGCTGCGCGCCGAAACCCTGCACGACGACGGCGAGCGCGAACGCTTTTGCCGCGACATCGGCGAGATGGACGCCATGATCACCGCCACGCTCGACCACCTGCGCGGCGTGGCCCATGCCGAGCCGGTGGCGCCGCTGGACATCGGGGCGCTGCTGCAGAGCCTGGTGGACGACGAGCAGGACTGCGGCCACGCCGTCACGCTGCAGGGCAGCGCGCGGCCGCTGCCGGCGCGGGTGGGCGCGCTGCGCCGCTGCATCGGCAACCTGGTGGGCAATGCCGTGCGCTACGGCGGCGGCGCCGAGATCACGCTGAGCGACGATGGCGCCGCGGTGCGCATCGCCGTGCGCGACCACGGGCCCGGCCTGCCCGAGCAGGAGCTGGACCGGGTGATGCAGCCCTTCTACCGCGTGGAAGGCTCGCGCAACCGGCACAGCGGCGGCGTGGGCCTGGGGCTGTCGATCGCGCACGACATCGCGCAGCGCCACGGCGGCAGCCTGCAGCTGTGCAATGCGCCGGGCGGTGGGCTGGTCGCCACCGTGACCCTGCCGCGCGGGGGCGGGGCCGGCCAGGCAATGCGTTTGCTATAAAAACAATAGCTATGGAGGCAATCAATCTCCTGGCGCTGGCACGTTGGCGCATCGAATCGCCCTGGCAGGGGCCCGGCAGGGGATGGCCCGCGTCGCCCGCGCTCCGGCTAAGACCGTTGGAAGAAATGGCGCAGCCGCTGCGCGATTCCCCTGGAGGGCGCATGCGCCGGCGCGGTGGTGGCCGCCGCCGCCGGCAAACTGGCCTGCGCCTTGGCCTGGGCCTTTGCCTTCGCATGGTCCTCGTCATCGAACAGATCCTGCAGGGTGACCCTCGCCGCTTGTGCCTCCAGCTCGGGCTCCTCGGCGATGGTGAACAGGGTCCGGCCTTGCAGTCGGGCCATCGCGGCTTGCACCTCGGGGCTCTCGTCGGTCTGGATCTCCTCGGCGTGTGCCGAATCCGGTAAGGGCTGCGCTGTGGGCGGCGGCTCCTGCCGGATCTCCGGGTGCGTCCCGGAAGGGGCTTGCGCCGCCGGTGGCTCCGCTGCGGGGCGGGGGATTGGGGCGGTAAAAGCCGATCCGGCGCTCACGTTCATGTAGCGGATGGCGGAGGCCACGTCGGACGCCCGCTGGCTGGCAGTGCTGTCCAGGGGCTGGCGCGGCCGGGGCGCTGCCTGCGGCCTGGAATGGCGCCCCACCAGGCCGGACAGCAGGCCGCCACCGCCGTGGCTGCTGCTGCTGCTGCTGCTGGCTTTGGGCGCCGTACCCGATGCTTTCCCGGGCGAGGTCGACGGGGCCGCGTTCGGGGTGGGGCGGGAGTGCGGCAGCAGTTTGGAAAATTTCACGGGCCAGGCCTTTGCTTCGACTGGCACAGGCCAGAGGATGAAGCAGGATGGTGTTCCTGGCGCAGTGGAATTTGCTTTGCCGCACGAACACGCCATGGTCCATCCGAAGCTGGCGTATCGCAACGGATTAGCATTAATTTGCTATAAAAATAATAGCTATCAAGGCAATCGGATCTAGGGCATTTGGCCTTTTTATGGCTTGGCCGTGGGCACGGCTTCCGGCGATGCCTGCACCCGCTGAAAGCGCGGCTGCTCCCGTCCGTCGATCACCACGGTTTCCTCGAACATCGCGGCGGGCCGCACCCACAGCCCGCGCTCGCCGTAGAGCGCGCGGTACAGCGTCATGGGCTCCAGTGTCTCGCTGTGGCGCGCGGTGTCGATCACCTCGTACAGAAGGCCCTTGTAGTGGCGATAGAGGCCGGGCGGGGTGGGGCGCAGGGCGGGAAGGTCGTCGGTCATGGATACGATGGCGGATTGGCAAACGGGGGATGGCGGGACATGGACCAGGCGGATTTCGTGCACATGGTGCGCATGAGCGAGCACGCGAGCGCTGAAGACTCCAGCGCGTACCGGCGCAGTGTCGCCGCTTTCGCGGCCCTGGGGTACGCCTGGGTGGTGGGTTGCCTGCTGCTGTCGGCGGGGCTGCTGGCGTGGGTGTTGCCCCAGTTGTGGCATGGCCGCTTTCGCGTGGCCTACGTGTGGGTGGTGCTCGGGGCGGGCGGCCTGCTGTGGACCTGCCTGCGCGCACTCTGGGTGCGCATCGATGCGCCCGATGGCCTGCCCATCACGGCGGCCGATGCGCCCGGCCTGTTCGAGGCGCTGGAGCGCATCCGCACCAAGGTCAAGGGCCCGGCGCTGCACGGCGTGTACCTGGACGGCGACTTCAACGCCAGCATCCGGCAGACGCCGCGCTGGGGGCTGTTCGGCGGCGCGGTCAACCACCTCACCATCGGCCTGCCGCTCGTCATGGCGCTGGACAAGCCGCGCCTGATGGCCGTGCTGGCGCACGAATACGGCCACCTGCGCGGTGGCCACGGCCAATTCACCGCCTGGATCTACCGCACGCGGCTGGGCTGGCTGCGCCTGCACGAGGGCCTGCGCGATGGCAGCGGGCCGGTGGCGGCGGCCACGCAGGCCTTCCTGCGTTGGTACTTCCCGCGCTTCGCCGCGCGGACGTTCGCCCTGGCGCGCCAGGACGAATACGAGGCGGACCGCATCGCCGGCCGGTTGCTGGGCCCCGACGTGGCGGCCGCGGCGCTGGCCGAGATCGAGATCAAGGCCGCCTGGCTGGCGGACGAGTTCTGGCCCGGGCACTGGCGCACGGCAGCCGCCCACCCGCTGCCGGCGGGCCCCTACGGCGCCCTGCGCCGCCTGCTGGCGATGCCGGTCGAGGCCAGCTTCGCCCAGGAGGCGCTGCGCCAGGCCGTGAGGCGCATCAGCGGCGTGGACGACACCCACCCGGTGCTGCGCGACCGGGTCGAGGCGCTCACCGGTGCGCGACCCGCCCTGCCCGAAGGCTCGCGCCGCGGCGCCCTGTCGCTGCTGGGCCGCGACCCGCAGCGCTGGATCGACCATTTCGACCGCCTGTGGTGCCAGGAAAACGCCACCGGCTGGAAGGAACACCACGCCTGGCTGACCCGGGTGCGCGAACGGGCCGAGGCGCTGAAAGCCAGCGCGGCCCGCAACAACGCCGACGAAACCGTGGAATGGGCCACGCTGCTGCGCCACCTGGACCCCGCTGCCGATGTGCGCCCCCTGTACGAGGCCGCCCTGCAGCGCAGCAGCGAGCACGCCGGCGCGCTGCAGGGGCTGGCCCGCTGCCTGCCGGCCCCCGACCGGGAGGCCCGCCTGGCCGTGCTGGCGCGGCTGTGGGATGCAGCGCCGGCCCGGCGCTGGTGGGCGGCCAATGCCGCCGTCGCTGAACTGGAGACGACGCGCCCGGGCCTGGACTACGACGCCGAAGGCCTCAAGCACTGGCGCGAGCGGCTGCGCCAGGCGGGCGAGGCCGAGGAGCGGGCGTGGGAGGAGCTGTCCACCCCGCCGTACTTCAGCCGGGTGGCGCGACACGATCTCTCGCCGTTCGAACTGAGCGAGGTGCAGTCCGAACTGGCCCGCTGCCGCCCGGTGGTGAAATGCTGGATCGTGTCCAAGGCCCTGCGGGAGTTTCCGCAGCGGCGGGCCTACCTCGTCTTCGTGCTCCTGCCGGCCATGGACGATGAGGACCGCTACGGGCTGTGCCGCTGGCTGGAGCGAACCCTCAGCCTGCCCGGGCCGGCGCTCGTGCTGTGGGCGGGGGAGTCGCCCACGCTGCAGGAGATCGAGCGCTCGGCCTTCGCGCCGGTGCTGTCGAGATAGCACCGGCGAGGGCCCCGGCAGGCCGGGGCGGCGCCAGTGGGACAATCGGGCGATGCACCCCAAAGCCCTTCTGGACGCCTGCGCTGAACTCGTCAGGCTGACCTTGACCCTCGAACACCCCGCCGACGCGGTGGTGTCCCGTTTTTTCCGTGACAACCGCTCCCTGGGCCCGCGCGAGCGCGCCACCCTCGCCGAGACCGCCTACACGGTGCTGCGCAAGAAGCTGCTGTTCGAGCAGCTCGCCCGCTCGGGCAGCGGCCCCAAGGAACGGCGCCTGGCCATCCTGGGCTTCGCGCACAGCCAGGACGAGCAGGCCCGCCGCGCCGGTGCAGGCAATGCCTCCAGCGCGCGCGACTTCCTGCGCGGCGCCCTGAACGATCAGGAAAAGAACTGGCTCGACCAATGCGATGCCGTGCCGGCGGACGACCTCATGGACCGCCACCGCCACAACCTGCCCGAGTGGCTGGTGGCGCCGCTCAAGAGCCAGCTGGGCGATGGCTTCTGGCCCCTGGTGGACAGCCTCTCGCAGAGCGCACCGCTCGATCTGCGCGTGAACGCGCTGCAGGAAAAGCGGGCCGATGTGCAAAAGGAACTGGCCAAGGCCGGCATTCCGGCCCAGCCGACCCCGTACTCCCCCTGGGGCCTGCGCGTGGACGGCAAGCCCGCGCTCACCAAGCTCGATGCCTTCACGCGCGGCGCCGTCGAGGTGCAGGACGAAGGCTCGCAGTTGCTCGCGCTGCTGCTCGATGCCAAGCGCGGCGAGATGGTGGTCGACTTTTGCGCCGGCGCCGGCGGCAAGACGCTGGCCATCGGCGCGGCCATGCGCAACACCGGGCGCCTCTATGCCTTCGACGTGTCGGCCCACCGGCTCGACGCGCTCAAGCCCCGGCTGGCCCGCAGCGGCCTGTCGAACGTGCACCCCGCCGCCATCGCACACGAGCGCGACGACCGCATCAAGCGCCTGGCCGGCAAGATCGACCGCGTGCTGGTGGACGCGCCGTGCTCCGGCCTGGGCACCCTGCGCCGCAACCCCGACCTGAAGTGGCGCCAGAGCCCCCAGGCGGTGCAGGAACTGGTGGCCAAGCAGACGGCCATCCTCGCCAGCGCCGCGCGCCTGCTCAAGCCGGGTGGCCGGCTGGTGTACGCCACCTGCAGCGTGCTGCCCGAGGAGAACGAAGCCATCGCCGAAGCCTTCGGTGCCGCGCACCCCGACTTCGTGCCGGCCGATGCGGCCGAACTGCTCACCCAGCTCAAGGTCGAGCAGGCCGGCGCGCTGTGCAGCGGAACGGAATCGGGCACTGGTTATCTGCGCCTTTGGCCCCATCTGCACCAGACCGACGGTTTTTTTGCCGCCGTGTGGACGCGCAAGCCCTGAAAGCCGTGCCGCGCACCCCCGCAAGACACCGGCGGTGTTGCGGGTATACGCGGCTTCGTGCCTGCATCGCCCCCTAAAATCATTCAGTTGCCCCCGAAAGGGGCGGCATTCACTTTGTTTGCTAGCGAAGGCTCCCTATGCTGTTACCCGACTGGGCTGTTCTGAACGCCGCCATCGACTGGCTGGGCTCCGGCCTGTGGAACCTGTCGTGGTGGCAGGTGGTGCTGTACACGCTGTTCACCACGCACATCACCATCGCGGCGGTGACCATCTTTCTGCACCGCGCGCAGGCCCACCGTTCGGTGGAGCTGGGCGCGGTGCCCTCGCACTTCTTCCGCTTCTGGCTGTGGCTGGGCACCGGCATGGTGACCCGCGAGTGGGTGGCCATCCACCGCAAGCACCACGCCAAGTGCGAGACCGAGGAAGACCCCCACAGCCCGCAGACCCGCGGCCTGGACACCGTGATGTGGCGCGGCGCCGAGCTGTACCGTGCCGAGGCGAACAATGCCGAGACGGTGCGCAAGTTCGGCCACGGCACGCCCGACGACTGGGTGGAGCGCAACGTGTACAGCAGGTTCGCCTGGCAGGGCGTGGGCCTCATGCTCATCATCAACTTGGTGCTGTTCGGCGGCCTGGGCGCCACGGTGTGGGCCGTGCAGATGCTGTGGATTCCCTTCTGGGCGGCCGGCGTGGTCAACGGCATCGGGCACTTCTGGGGCTACCGCAACTTCGAGGCGCAGGATGCCAGCACCAACCTCGTGCCCTGGGGCGTGGTGATCGGCGGCGAAGAGCTGCACAACAACCACCATACCTATCCGACCGCGGCCAAGTTCTCGGTCAAGCCCTATGAATTCGACATCGGCTGGATGTACATCTCCCTGATGCGCGCCGTCGGCTGGGCCACGGTCAAGAAGGTGCCGCCCAAGCTGCGCCTGGGCGCCGTCAAGCCGGTGGCCGACGAGCACACGCTGGAGGCGCTCATCGCCAACCGCTACGAAGTGATGGCCGGCTACGCCCGCGGTGTGCGCCAGGCCTGCCGCGAGGAACTGGCAGCGCTCAAGGCGCGCAAGGGCGACGTGTCCGTGCTGCGCGCCGCCCGCCGCTGGGCCCATCGCGATGCCGAGAAGGTGCCCGCCCGCGCCAAGCCGCACCTGGCCCAGGCCCGCGCTGCCCATCCGGTGCTCGACAAGATGATGACCATGCGCGAAGAACTGCGCCAGCTGTGGCTGAACACCTCGCAGTCGCGCGAGCAGCTCACGGCCGACCTGCAGGCCTGGTGCCACCGTGCCGAGGAGAGCGGCGTGGCGGCCCTGCGCGAGTTTTCGCTTCGGCTGCGCGCGGCGCAGGTCTGACCCTCACGGACTGCCGGGTCGGCAACGCTTCGGTTGCCCGGGGCCGACCCGTGTCGGCTGCGGCTCAGTGCGCTGCGCCGACCTCGCCGGACGCCCGTGCTCCGCTGGCCGCGGCAGCGTGCCACCGGGTCTTCATCCATGCCCAGGCCTGCGCCAGGGCGCCGGGCTGCGGCACCGCTTCGATCAATACGGCGCGCACCGGCCGGCGGCCCGGGTTGCCCAGGCTTACCCAGGCGGTGGGCGCACCGCCGTCCTGGGTGAGTGCTTGCCCGGCCACCAGCGTCTGCTGGCCCACATGCAGCACCTGCCCGCAGACCAGCGGGCCGAAGCCCAGTGCGATGTCGCCTTCCAGCGCCCGGAGCGTGCTGGCCGGGGGCAGGCAGGCCAGCACATGCTGCCCCGGCGGGATG
Organism: Acidovorax sp. SUPP2539; assembly: GCF_030158975.1. Taxonomy (NCBI): domain Bacteria; kingdom Pseudomonadati; phylum Pseudomonadota; class Betaproteobacteria; order Burkholderiales; family Comamonadaceae; genus Acidovorax; species Acidovorax sp. SUPP2539. Next base: position 809,197 of record NZ_BQXJ01000001.1, read on the forward strand.
TCCAGAACAAGGCGCAGGGCAGGGGTGGCGGAGGTGGTGGCAGTGGCGGTCGGGCGGGGGGCTTGCGTCATGGCGGACTCCTTCGGATGAGGACTCCAGCGTAAGAAAAGCCGGCCTTTTGGGGCAGGTACAAGCGCCACCGGCGGCAGGTAGAACAGCCGCGATCGGCAGGGGGCTGTTATGGTTCGCCATGTTCCATCCTGTATCTGTTCCGGTGCACCGTGCCGGGGCATGATGGGATTCCCGCTTGCCGCGCGCGGGGCCTGGCGCGCGGGTTCTTCCGATGCCTGCCATGTCCCGCTCTGCCGATCCCCGAGAGACCACCCCCCTGTACCGCCAACTGGCGGCCCTGTACGAGCAGGCGATCGCCGCCGGCAGTTTGCAGCCGGGCATGCGCATGCCGTCGGTGCGCGAGCTGTGCCAGCGCCACCAGGTGAGCCTGACGACCGCGCTGCAGGTGCTGCGGCACCTCGAATCCCAGGGCAGCGTGGAGGCCCGCGAGCGCGTGGGCTACTTCGTGCGCGAGCCCGGCGGCATGGCGCTGCCCGGCGCGCGTGAGCCCGAGTTGCTGGAGCCGCTGCCGGACGACCCGAGCGTGTTCGCCGGCATCAACGAGCGCATCTCCATGTTCCTGGAAAAGGCGCGCCGCGCCGGCCCGGTGCCGCTGGACCTGGGCAGCGCCATGCCGGCGCCCAGCCTGTTCGATGCCCGGGCGCTGAACCGGCTGGCGCAAAGCCTGCTGCGCGAGCAGCCCGATATCCTCGTCTACGGGCCCTCGGCGCCCACCACCCATGTGGAGTTCCAGCAGGCGATGGCCCGCCATGCGCTCACGTTCGGGGTGTGCCTGGCGCCTTCCGACATCAGCGCCACCCACGGCAACTCGGAGGCGGTCACCCTGGCGCTGGATGCCATCGCCGACCCGGGCGACGTGATCGCGGTGGAGTCGCCGACGTTCTTCGGCATCCTGCAGGCCATCCAGGTGCGGGGCCTGAAGGCGCTGGAGATTCCCTGCAGCCCGCACACCGGCATTTCGCTGGAGGCGCTGGAACTGGCGGCGCGCAACGAGCCGCGCCTCAAGGGCGTGGTGGTGGTGCCCCACCTGCAGATGCCCCAGGGCAGCGTGATGCCCGATGCGCACAAGGAACGCCTGGTGGCGCTGTGCGTGGAATACGGGCTGGCGCTCGTCGAGGACGACATCTACCGCGAGTTCGTCGAGTCGCCCCGCGCACTGCGGCCCGCCAAAGCCTGGGACAAGGTGGGCGATGCCGGGCAGGTGATCTATTGCGCCTCGCTCAGCAAGAGCTTCGCGCCCGGCCTGCGCCAGGGCTGGATGAGCGCCGGGCGCTGGCAGGCCCGGGTGCAGATGCTCAAGTTCGCCCGCACGCGCAACATGCAGACCTGGTCCCAGTTGCTGGCCGCGCGCAGCGTGGACTCGCCGGCCTACGAGCGCCACATGCGCCGCATGCGCACCCAGTTGCGTGTGCAGCGGGAGCATTCGGCGCGCGCCGTGGCACGGTACTTTCCGGTCGGCACGCGCCTGAGTTTGCCGCCGGGTGGGATCAGCCTGTGGCTGGAACTGCCCCCCGACATTTCCACCACGCGCCTGTACGACCAGGCCCTGCAGTGCGGCATCCGGATCGCGCCGGGCCCGATGTTCTCCAACACCGGGCGCTACGAAAACTTCCTGCGCCTGAGCTGCGGCATGCCGTTCACGCCCGAGGTGGAGGAGGCCTACCGCACGCTGGGCACGCTCATGGCCCAGCAGCGCGCCGAGCCGGCACTGCGCCGCGCGGCCTGACGCGCCCGCTGCCGGGGCAGGCGCCGATAAGCAACACACCGGCCAGCGAACATGCACGGCGCGGCGGGCATAAAAAAACCGCCCGGGGTGCCGGGCGGTTCTTGAAGGGGCCTGAGGCTGGATTACTTCAGCTTCATTTCCTTGTATTCGACGTGCTTGCGAGCTTTTGGATCAAATTTCATGATCAGCATCTTCTCGGGCATCGTCTTCTTGTTCTTGGTGGTGGTGTAGAAGTGGCCGGTACCCGCAGTGGATTCCAGCTTGATCTTGTCGCGTCCGCCTTTGCTTGCCATGGTGCTTCTCCTTAAGCTTGGCCACGTGCGCGCAGGTCTGCGAGCACGGAGTCAATACCGTTCTTGTCGATCAAACGCAGGCCGGCGTTGGAGATGCGCAGGCGCACCCAGCGGTTTTCGCTCTCGACCCAGAAACGGCGGTATTGCAGGTTCGGCAGGAACCGGCGCTTGGTTTTGTTGTTGGCGTGGGAAACATTGTTCCCGACCATCGGGCCCTTGCCCGTGACTTCACATACGCGTGCCATGAGGACACTCCAATGTTTTCAACGGCCTTCGAGCGGGTGCCCTGCGGATCGCCAGCGAAGAACGCTTTGGATCGCAAGGCCTGCCGTCGGCCTCACCTCGCCAGTTCAGGGTGGCGGTAACCCGATTGCCGTGTCCAGGATGGCGCAAAGCCCGCCCAATTTCAGCAAAGCCGCGGATTATAGCCCGCTTTGTTCAGATGACGCCATCCTGCTCGAGAAAGCGCTGCGCATCCAGCGCGGCCATGCAGCCCGTGCCCGCGCTGGTGATGGCCTGGCGGTACACATGGTCCTGCACGTCGCCTGCGGCGAAGATGCCCGGCACGCTCGTCTGCGTGGCGAAGCCCTTGAGGCCGCCCTGCGTGACGATGTAGCCGTTCTCCATGGTCAACTGGCCTTCGAAGATGGCGGTGTTGGGCGAGTGGCCGATGGCGATGAAGCAGCCCTGCAGCGCGATGTCCTCGGTGCGGCCGTCCACCGTGCTCTTGACGCGGATGCCCGTCACGCCGCCGTCGTTGCCCAGCACCTCGTCCAGCGTGTGAAAGAGCTTGAGCTCGATCTTGCCGGCCGCCACCTTCTCGTTGAGCTTGTCCACCAGGATGGGCTCGGCCTTGAACCGGTCGCGGCGGTGCACCAGCGTGACCTTGCGAGCGATGTTGGACAGGTACAGCGCCTCTTCCACGGCGGTGTTGCCGCCGCCGACCACGCACACGTCCTGCTCGCGGTAGAAGAAGCCGTCGCAGGTGGCGCAGCCCGACACGCCGCGGCCCATGAAGGCCTCCTCGGACGGCAGGCCCAGGTACTTGGCCGAGGCGCCGGTCGCCAGGATGAGCGCGTCGCAGGTGTAGGTGCCGCTGTCGCCCTTGAGCGTGAACGGCCGCTGGCTGAAGTCCACCTGGTTGATGTGATCGAACACGATCTGCGTCTTGAAGCGCTCGGCATGCTCCAGGAAGCGCTGCATCAGGTCGGGGCCCTGCACGCCGTGCACGTCCGCCGGCCAGTTGTCCACTTCCGTCGTGGTCATCAGCTGGCCGCCCTGGGCGATGCCCGTGATGAGCACGGGGCTCAGGTTGGCGCGCGCTGCGTACACGGCGGCGGTGTAGCCGGCGGGGCCGGAGCCGAGGATCAGGACTTTGGCGTGTTGCGTGTTGGACATGGAAGGAAGGTAAATGTTTGTATGCCCGCGGCCGGGCTGGATGGGCAGATGGGACCGCAGCCGCGGAGTATCAACCCGCCGCCACGGGCGGCAGGCGCCGCTTTTTCAATCGCGCCCATTGTAAGAAGCGATGAAAAGCCGGGCGCTCCACCGGGGCGCTCGATGCCGCGACCGGCGCAAAAACCGCGCAATGCGCATGGGGTAAGCTTGGCCGCGCACGTTTATGACCTACTCCCTCAATACCCTCAATGCCTCCGCAGGCAAGTCGCCGCCCCGCAGCGGGGCCGCACGTTTCGGCCACGAGATCAGCCTGGTGCTCGGTCTCGTGGCCCTGGTTTTCTGGCTGCTGGCGTTGGCGACCTATTCGGGGCAGGACGCCGCCTGGTCCACCTCGGGCGTGGGCGACGGCCGGCTCATGGCCAACTGGGCCGGCCGCTTCGGTGCCTGGCTGGCTGACAGCAGCTATTTCGCGCTGGGCTTTTCGGTCTGGTGGTGCGTGGCCGCGGCGGTGCGGGCCTGGCTGTCTTCCCTGGCGCGCTGGATGCGGGGCGGCGAAGACGCCGGCGCCAATGCGCACAGCCCGATGGTGCGGCGCGCGATGTTCTGGGGCGGCCTCGTCGTGTTGATGGCGGCCAGCACCGGGCTGGAGTGGTCGCGCCTGTACCGGCTGGAGTCCCTGCTGCCCGGCCATGCGGGCGGTGCGATCGGCTATCTCACCGGGCCTGCGGGCGTGAAGTGGCTGGGGTTCACCGGCTCGGGCCTGGTGGGCGTGATCCTGGTGGTGCTGGGCGCGGCACTGGTGTTCCGCTTCTCGTGGGGCCACGTGGCCGAGCGGCTGGGCGGGCGCATCGATGCGCTGGTGCAGCTGGGCCGGGCCAAGCGCGAGAAGGCCAAGGACGTGGCCGTGGGCAAGCGCGCCGCGCGCGAACGCGAAGAGGTGGTGCTGGAGGAACGCCACGAGGTCGAGCAGCACCATCCGCAGCCGGTGCAGATCATCGAGCCGGTGCTGTCCGACGTGCCCCAGAGCGCCCGCGTGGTGAAGGAGCGCCAAAAACCCCTCTTCACCGACATGCCCGACAGCCGCCTGCCGCAGGTCGATCTGCTGGACGGCCCGCCCGCGCAGCGCCAGGAGACGGTCTCGCCCGAGACCCTGGAGATGACCAGCCGCCTCATCGAGAAGAAGCTCAAGGACTTCGGCGTGGAAGTGCGCGTGGTCGCCGCCATGCCGGGTCCGGTCATCACCCGCTACGAGATCGAGCCTGCCACCGGCGTGAAAGGCTCGCAGATCGTGGGCCTGGCCAAGGACCTGGCGCGCTCGCTGTCGCTGGTCTCCATCCGCGTGATCGAGACGATCCCGGGCAAGAACTTCATGGCGCTGGAGCTGCCCAACGCCAAGCGGCAGTCGATCCGGCTGTCCGAGATCCTCGGCTCGCACGTCTACCACGAGGGCAAGAGCATGCTCACCATGGGCCTGGGCAAGGACATCGTGGGCAACCCCGTGGTGGCCGACCTGGCCAAGATGCCGCACGTGCTGGTGGCCGGCACCACCGGCTCGGGCAAGTCGGTGGGGATCAACGCCATGATCCTCTCGCTGCTCTACAAGGCCGAGGCGCGCGATGTGCGCCTGCTGATGATCGACCCCAAGATGCTGGAAATGTCGGTGTACGAAGGCATTCCGCACCTGCTGGCGCCCGTGGTCACCGACATGAAGCAGGCCGCCCACGGCCTGAACTGGTGCGTGGCCGAGATGGAGCGCCGCTACAAGCTCATGAGCAAACTGGGCGTGCGCAACCTGGCCGGCTACAACGTGAAGATCGACGAGGCCAAGGCGCGCGAGGAGTTCATCTACAACCCGTTCAGCCTCACGCCCGAAGAGCCCGAGCCGCTGCAGCGCCTGCCGCACATCGTGGTGGTGATCGACGAGCTGGCTGACCTGATGATGGTGGTGGGCAAGAAGATCGAAGAGCTGATCGCCCGCCTGGCGCAAAAGGCGCGCGCGGCCGGCATCCACCTCATCCTGGCCACGCAGCGCCCCAGCGTGGACGTGATCACCGGGCTGATCAAGGCCAACATTCCGACGCGCATCGCCTTCCAGGTGAGCAGCAAGATCGACAGCCGCACCATCCTGGACCAGATGGGCGCCGAGGCCCTGCTGGGCATGGGCGACATGCTCTACATGGCCAGCGGCACCGGCCTGCCGGTGCGCGTGCACGGCGCCTTCGTGTCCGACGAAGAGGTGCACCGCGTGGTGAGCTACCTCAAGAGCCAGGGCGAGCCCGACTACATCGAGGGCGTGCTGGAGGGCGGCACGGTCGATGGCGACGACGGCCCGCTGGGCGACGGGGACGGAGGCAGCGGCGAGAAGGACCCCATGTACGACCAGGCCGTGGAGGTGGTGCTCAAGGACCGCAAGGCCAGCATTTCGTACGTACAGCGCAAGCTGCGCATCGGCTACAACCGCTCCGCCCGTCTGCTCGAAGACATGGAGAAGGCCGGCCTCGTGAGCGGCCTCACCACCAGCGGCCAGCGCGAAGTGCTGGTGCCTGCCCGCGGCGGCGGCGAATGAGCCGGCGGCCCTGGAAAAGCCGGCACCCGGCCTCAGATACCGAGAACCCATGAAAAAAATCATCCTCACCGCCCTGATCGCGGCCGCTGCCCAGTGCGCCAGCGCCGACGGCCTCAAAAGCCTCGAGTCCTTCATGAAGGGTGCGGCCGCTGGCCGTGCCGATTTCACGCAGACCGTCACCGCTCCCCCGAAGGACGGCGAGGCGGCGCGCACCAAGACGTCCAGCGGCACCTTCGAATTCCAGCGCCCTGGGCGTTTTCGCTTCACCTACCAAAAGCCCTTCGAGCAGACCATCGTGGCCGACGGCAAGACGCTGTGGCTCTACGACGCCGACCTGAACCAGGTCACCCAGCGCGCGCAGGCCCAGGCCCTGGGCACCACGCCGGCAGCGCTGCTGGCCTCGGCGCCTGACCTGCAGGCGCTGCGCGCCGACTTCGCTCTGGAGTCGCAGCCCGAGCAGGACGGACTGCAGTGGGTGCTGGCCACGCCGAGGGCCAAGGACGGACAGCTCAAGAGCGTGCGCGTGGGCTTCCAGGGCGAACGGCTCGCGGCGCTCGACATCCTGGACAGCTTCGGCCAGCGCTCGGCCATCCGCTTCACCAACGTGCAGTCGAGCGCCTCGCTGCCGGTCTCGACGTTCGACTTCAAGCCGCCAGCGGGCGCGGACGTGGTCAAGCAGTGACCGGCTAAAAGTCTTTTTGCTATCGTATTTGTAGCGTAATGCCCTAGTACTGATTGCGCTGGCGGGTATTTTGATGCATGGCCTGCACCCTGGCGCCGCAGCGCACCGGATCAGGCCAGCAGCACGAGGGCCAGGCCCACGGCGGCCGGAATGGCCTGGATGAACAGGATCTTGCGGGACGCCGTGGCGGCGCCGAACACGCCGGCCACCAGCACGCACAGCAGGAAGAACACCTTCACGCCCAGGCCGGCGCCGCCCAGCCACAGGCCCCAGAACAGGCCCGCCGCGAGAAAGCCGTTGTACAGCCCCTGGTTGGCGGCCAGCACCTTGGTGGCGGCGGCCCGTTCGGCGCTCTGCCCGAAGGCGCGCAGGCCGGCGGGCTTGTCCCAAAGGAACATCTCCAGCACCAGGATGTAGACGTGGAGCAGGGCGATCAGGGCGACGACGGCATTGGCAGCGATGGACATGGGGGGGCTCCTCCTTGGGTTTTCGAATCGAAATGGGCGCCGCGGCATTGTGCGGGAAATTCCCGCATGCCCATGGGGACGACGCGCCCTAAGAGGGGACAGAGAATAATCGGGCGTCGGGGGCCATGCCGCCTGCCTTGCCGAGCTTCCTCCCGCGTAACCCCGCGCCCGGCCCGCCGCCGGTGGCTCTTGGTCTTTTGCCCCCATCGCGTTCACTTCTTCACTGAGCCTACCCATTGACCCCCAAGACCATGGCCGATCTCTTTTCCTCCGCCCCCACCGCGCCGCTCGCCGAGGCCCTGCGCCCGGCCAGCCTGGACGAGGTCATCGGCCAGTCGCACCTGATCGGTGCAGGCCGGCCGCTGCGGCTGGCGTTCGAGTCGGGCAAGCCGCATTCGATGATCCTCTGGGGCCCGCCCGGCGTGGGCAAGACCACGCTGGCGCGGCTCACGGCGAGCGCGTTCGGCTATGAGTTCATCGCCCTGTCGGCGGTGTTCTCGGGCGTGAAGGAAATCCGCGCCTCGATGGAGCAGGCCGAGCACAACCTGGCGCTGGGCAAGAAGACCATCCTGTTCGTGGACGAGATCCACCGCTTCAACAAGAGCCAGCAGGACGGCTTGCTGCCGTTCGTGGAGTCGGGCCTGGTGACCTTCGTGGGCGCGACCACCGAGAACCCGTCGTTCGAAGTCAATTCGGCATTGCTCTCGCGTGCCCAGGTGTATGTGCTGCAGGTGCTGACCGACGACGAGTTGAAGCAGCTCGTGCGCCGGGCGCAGGACAAGGTGCTCACCCACCTGCAGCTGGACGACGCGGCGGTGGACACGCTCGTGGGCTATGCCGACGGCGATGCGCGGCGCCTGCTCAACCTGGTCGAGCAGACCGACACCGCCGCGCGCGCCGCCGGGGTGCAGCAGGTGGACGCCGCTTTCCTGGAGAGCGCGCTCACCCTCAACGCGCGCCGCTTCGACAAGGGCGGCGACAACTTCTACGACCAGATCTCGGCGCTGCACAAATCCGTGCGCGGATCGCACCCCGACGCGGCGCTGTACTGGCTCAGCCGCATGCTGGATGGCGGGGCGGATGCGAAATACCTCGCGCGCCGCATCGTGCGCATGGCCTGGGAGGACATCGGCCTGGCCGACCCGCGCGCCATGCAGATTGCCAACGACGCGGCGCTCACCTACGAGCGCCTGGGCTCGCCCGAGGGCGAACTGGCGCTGGCCCAGGCCGTGATCTACCTGGCGGTGGCGCCCAAGAGCAACGCCGGCTACATGGCCTACAACCAGGCCAAGGCGTTCATCAAGAAGGACAAGTCGCGCGAGGTGCCCAACCACCTGCGCAACGCGCCCACCAAGCTGATGAAGGAACTGGGCCATGGCAAGGCCTACCGCTATGCCCACGACGAGCCCGGCGGCTACGCGGCGGGCGAGACCTACCTGCCCGAGGACATGCCCGAGCCCGGCTGGTACCAGCCGGTGCCCCGCGGGCTGGAGGCCAAGATCGCCGACAAGCTGGCTCAGTTGCGCCAGCTGGACCAGGACGCGGTCAAGGATTGAGGGGGAAGGGGAGGGCGCTGCGAGGCTGCGCACCCCCGGTCCCTCACCGGGCAGCATCTCCGCCCGGCCCACCGGCCGCCCCCTCGGGCGGGGCGGTTGGCGGCTGCTGAACCGTATAAGCCACCCGGGCCAATCCCTCGGCTGCATCACCCCGGCTAATGGTGACGTCGCCCCGCTGATGGCGCCCGAGTCCAAGGGAAAACCCCGCCAAACGTGCTAAAGGCGCACGGTTTCGACTGGCTACAATCCCGTCCACCAAACCCGCACAGCTTTGCTCCTGGCGGGTTTTTTGCTAGGTGGCATTGGGGGCTCACAAGGCACTGCCGATCTTGGCTTGCGAAGTGCGCGCGTTACAAACACGAAGGACTTTTTTTATGGACATCTTGCTGCAGCAGATCATCAACGGTCTGGTTCTCGGCAGCATGTACGCCTTGATAGCCTTGGGCTACACGATGGTGTACGGCATTATTCAGCTGATTAATTTTGCCCATGGGGAAGTGCTGATGATCGGCGCTCTCACCAGTTGGAGTTGCATTGGCCTGATGCAAGAGGCCATGCCCGGGGCTCCGGGCTGGATCATCCTTCTCCTGGCCACCCTGATCGCCTGCGTCGTCGCCGCGGCGCTGAACTTCGTCATCGAGAAGGTCGCCTACAAGCCGCTGCGCAGCAGTCCGCGCCTGGCGCCCCTGATCACCGCCATCGGGATGTCGATCCTGCTGCAGACGCTGGCCATGATCATCTGGAAGCCCAACTACAAGCCGTATCCCACCCTGCTGCCCACGACCCCGTTCCAGGTCGGCGGCGCGGTGATCACCTCCACCCAGGTGCTGATCCTGAGCGTGACGGTGGTCGCACTGGCTTCGCTGGTGTATCTGGTGAACTACACCAAGCTCGGCCGCGCCATGCGCGCCACCGCGGAAAACCCCCGTGTGGCCTCCCTCATGGGCGTGAAGCCCGACATGGTGATCTCGGCGACCTTCATCATCGGCGCCATCCTGGCGGCCATCGCCGGCATCATGTATGCCTCCAACTACGGCACCGCGCAGCACACCATGGGCTTTCTGCCGGGCCTCAAGGCCTTCACGGCCGCGGTGTTCGGCGGCATCGGCAACCTGGCCGGCGCGGTGGTGGGCGGCATCCTGCTCGGCCTGATCGAGGCCATCGGCTCGGGCTACATCGGCACCCTCACAGGCGGCCTGCTGGGCAGCCACTACACCGACATCTTTGCATTCATCGTGCTCATCATCATCCTCACGCTGCGCCCCTCGGGCCTGCTGGGCGAGCGTGTGGCCGATCGCGCCTGAGGAACCCATTGTCATGAAGCAAAACAAAACCGCACAGTGGATCGTCGGCGGCATCGCGCTGCTGCTGCTTCCTTTCATGCTGCAGTACTTCGGCAACGCCTGGGTGCGCATCGCCGACCTGGCACTGCTCTATGTGCTGCTGGCCCTGGGCCTGAACATCGTGGTGGGCTACGCCGGCCTGCTGGACCTGGGTTACGTGGCGTTCTATGCCGTCGGGGCCTACCTGTTCGCGCTGATGGCATCGCCGCACCTTTCGGAAACCTTCGCGTCGTTCGCGGCCATTTTCCCCAACGGGCTGCACACGTCGCTGTGGCTGGTCATACCGCTCGCGGCGCTGGTGGCCGCGATCTTCGGGGCGGTGCTCGGGGCCCCCACGCTCAAGCTGCGCGGGGACTACCTGGCCATCGTGACGCTGGGCTTCGGCGAGATCATCCGCATCTTCCTGAACAACCTGGACCACCCCGTCAACCTGACCAACGGCCCCAAGGGCATCGGGCAGATCGATTCGGTGAAGGTCTTCGGGCTCGACCTGGGCAAGCGCCTGGAGGTGTTCGGGTTCGACATCTCGTCGGTCACGCTGTATTACTACCTGTTCCTGGTGCTGGTGGTGCTGAGCGTCATCATCTGCTATCGCCTGCAGGACTCGCGCATCGGCCGCGCCTGGATGGCCATTCGCGAAGACGAGATCGCCGCCAAGGCCATGGGCATCAACACCCGCAACATGAAGCTGCTGGCCTTCGGCATGGGCGCTTCGTTCGGCGGCGTGTCCGGCGCCATGTTCGGTGCCTTCCAGGGCTTCGTGTCGCCCGAATCGTTCAGCCTGATGGAGTCGGTCATGATCGTCGCCATGGTGGTGCTGGGCGGCATCGGCCACATCCCCGGCGTGATCCTGGGTGCCGTGCTCCTGTCGGCCCTGCCGGAAGTGCTGCGCTACGTGGCCGGTCCGCTGCAGGCCATGACGGACGGCCGCCTCGACTCCGCCATCCTGCGCCAGCTGCTGATCGCGCTGGCCATGATCATCATCATGCTGCTGCGTCCCCGCGGCCTGTGGCCCGCGCCCGACCATGGCAAGAGCCTGACGCAAAAGACCTGAACAGCACTGAAAGTTAGAAATGGCAGAGAAATCCAACGATGTGGTGCTGAAGGTCGCCGGCATTTCCAAGCGCTTCGGCGGCTTGCAAGCCCTGTCCGACGTCGGCATCACGATTGAACGGGGTCAGGTCTACGGCCTGATCGGTCCCAACGGCGCCGGCAAGACCACGTTCTTCAACGTGATCACCGGTCTTTACACGCCCGACAGCGGCAGCTTCGAGCTGGCAGGCAAGCCCTACCAGCCCACGGCCGTGCACGAAGTGGCCAAGGCGGGCATCGCCCGCACGTTCCAGAACATCCGCCTCTTCGCCGAAATGACGGCGCTGGAGAACGTGATGGTGGGGCGGCACATCCGCACCAAGTCGGGGCTGCTGGGCGCCGTGCTGCGCACCAAGGGCTTCAAGGAAGAAGAGGCCGCGATCGCCCGCCGGGCGCAGGAGTTGCTCGACTACGTGGGCATCGGCAAGTTCGCCGACTACAAGGCGCGCACCCTGAGCTACGGCGACCAGCGCCGCCTGGAGATCGCCCGCGCCCTGGCCACCGACCCGCAGCTGATCGCGCTCGACGAGCCGGCCGCCGGCATGAACGCGACCGAGAAGGTGCAGCTGCGCGAGCTGATCGACCGCATCCGCAACGACAACCGCACCATCTTGCTCATCGAGCACGACGTGAAGCTGGTGATGGGCCTGTGCGACCGCGTCACGGTGCTCGACTACGGCAAGCAGATCGCCGAAGGCACGCCTGCCACCGTGCAGAAGAACGAAAAAGTGATTGAGGCCTACCTGGGCACCGGAGGACATTGAGAATGGCCGAAAAATCCAACAACGTGTTGCTCAAGGTCTCGGGCCTGAAGGTGGCATACGGCGGTATCCAGGCCGTGAAGGGTGTGGACTTCGAGGTGCGCGAGGGAGAGCTGGTGTCGCTGATCGGCTCCAACGGCGCCGGCAAGACGACCACCATGAAGGCCATCACGGGCACGCTGCCGTTCGCCGATGGCGACATCGAGTACCTGGGCAAGAGCATCCGGGGGCAGGGCGCCTGGGACCTGGTGAAGAAGGGCCTCGTGATGGTGCCGGAAGGCCGAGGCGTGTTCGCGCGCATGACCATCACCGAGAACCTGCAGATGGGCGCCTACATCCGCAACGACAAGGCCGGCATCGCGGCCGACATCGAGAAGATGTTCACCATCTTCCCGCGCCTGCGCGAGCGCAAGGACCAACTGGCCGGCACCATGTCGGGTGGCGAACAGCAGATGCTGGCCATGGGCCGCGCGCTGATGAGCCAGCCCAAGGTGCTGCTGCTGGACGAGCCCTCCATGGGCCTGTCGCCCATCATGGTGGACAAGATCTTCGAGGTGGTGCGCGACGTGTACGCCCTGGGCGTGACCATCGTCCTGGTGGAGCAGAACGCCAGCCGCGCGCTGGCACTGGCCGACCGGGGCTACGTGATGGAGTCGGGCCTCATCACCATGACGGGCCCCGGCCAGCAGCTGCTGAGCGATCCGCGCGTGCGGGCGGCTTACCTGGGCGAGTGAGCCCCCTGCACCGCTGCCTCCATGCGCTGCCAGCCGGCGCATGAAGGCCGGCGTCTGGAATCGGGATGAATGCGCGTGAAGCGCACGAAAAAAGGGCCCTGCGAAGGGCCCTTTTCGTTGGGGGACGCGTGCGTACCCGCGCGCTCAGTAGCGGTACTGCACGCCCACCGTGGTCATGTCCACATCGGACTTGCCATCGGCGAAGTTCAGGCGGTGGCGCTCCCATTCGACCACGGCCGCCCACTGCGGGTTGAACGCCCAACGTACGCCGGCGCCATACGACAGTCCGAAGCCGTTGTCGTCGCCGGTCGTCACGCCAAAGCCGGGGTTGCCCGAGGTCTTGGTGCGGCCGTAGGTGGTACCGACCTTGCCGAACACGTCGAACTGCTCGCTGAGCGGCAGGCGGCCGACCAGGCTGAGGTTCAGGCCCTGCGCCTTGGTCTCGCCGCCCACGCGGGTGGCGTTGCCGAAGTTCAGGTAGCCGAACTCGATGCCGAAGTTCTGGTTGAAATAGCCGCCGGTGTAGATTTTCCAGGCGGTGTCGTTGTCGTCGAACGCGAAGCCGCCCGTGCCGCTGCGCAGATCGTATTTGGACTGGCCACCGCTCAGGCCGACGTAGCCTTGCTGCGTGCTGGGAATGAACGAGTCGCGGTTGGAGGCGCGATTGGCCGTCTGCGCGTGGGCGGTGACGGCACCGAACGCAAGCGCGAGAACGCACGGAAGAACGCGAAGCGTGTGTTTCATGGGGAAATCCTTTGGCATGGCGATGAAAGAGGCGGTTGCGTCTGAGCGTCTGAAAGAGGGCGGATCAAAGACTGCCGATTCAATGTAAGCCGCGCCTCGCCAGGGTCATGTGGGCAGCGCGGCGCGATGTTTGTAGGAGTTGCCTGACACGCCCGCCGCCGCCCGTCGGCACACGATGGGCCGCAGTGCATGCAAACGGCGCGGTTAAACTCGCGCCTTTCGCAAAAGTGTCATCGTCCTGTCACATCCGTGGCGACCGTGGGCGATGGGTCCGTCTGTTCAGGAGTCCGCATGTTTTTTGGAAAGCTGTTGCCCCGCGAGGGCAATTTTTTCGAGATGTTCAATCAGCATGCTGACCGCATCGTCGAGGCCGCCCGCGCTTTTTCGCAGTTGGTGGCCAACTACAACGATCCCCACCTGCGCGACAAGTACAACCAGGACGTGGACAACGCCGAGCGCGCCGCCGACCGTGTGACCCACGAGGTCAACCGCTCGCTGCACAAGACCTTCATCACCCCCATCGACCGCGAGCAGATCCATTCGCTCATCAACACGATGGACGATGTGGCCGATCTGATCCAGGACTCGGCCGAAACCATGGCGCTGTACGACGTGCGCCACATGACCGAAGAGATCACCCGCCTGACCGACATCAGCCTCAAGTGCTGTGAACGCGTGCGCGACGCCGTCAAGCTGCTGGAGAAGATCGCCGATCCGGCCGTGGCCGAGGCCGCGCTCAAGACCTGCGAGGAAATCGACCGCCTGGAGGGCGACGCCGACCGCGTGATGCGCAGCGCCATGAGCAAACTGTTCCGCGAAGAGCCCGACGTGCGCGAGGTGCTCAAGCTCAAGGCGATCTACGAACTGCTCGAGACGATCACCGACAAGTGCGAAGACGTGGCGAACCACATCGAGGGCATCATCCTCGAGAACTCCTGATCCCGGCCTGCCAGAAGAAATACACGCTCTCTACGCATGGAAACCGTCCAAACCGCCCTGTGGGTCGTGATGCTGCTGGTGGCGCTGGCCATCCTGTTCGACTTCATGAACGGGTTTCACGACGCCGCCAACTCGATTGCCACCGTGGTCTCCACCGGGGTGCTCAAGCCGACCCAGGCCGTCCTCTTCGCCGCGTTCTTCAACGTCATCGCCATCTTCATCTTCCACCTGAGCGTGGCCGCCACCATCGGCAAGGGCATCGTGCAGCCCGGCGTGGTGGACACGCACGTGATCTTCGGGGCCCTGGTGGGCGCCATCACCTGGAACGTCATCACCTGGTACTACGGCATTCCGAGCAGCTCGTCGCATGCGCTGATCGGCGGCATCGTGGGCGCGGTCATCGCCAAGGCGGGCGCGGGGGCGCTGATCTCGGCCGGCATCCTGAAGACGGTGGCGTTCATCTTCGTCTCGCCGCTGCTCGGCTTTCTGCTGGGCTCGCTGATGATGGTGGCGGTGGCGTGGATCTTCCGCCGCGCGCGTCCGAACAAGGTGGACAAGTGGTTCCGCCGGCTGCAGCTGCTGTCCGCGGGTGCATACAGCCTGGGCCATGGCGGCAACGATGCGCAAAAGACCATCGGCATCATCTGGCTGCTGCTGATCGCCACGGGCTACGCGTCGGCATCCGACGCCTCGCCGCCCACCTGGACCATCGTGTCGTGCTACCTGGCCATCGGGCTGGGCACCATGTTCGGCGGCTGGCGCATCGTCAAGACCATGGGCCAGAGAATCACCAAGCTCAAGCCCGTGGGCGGCTTTTGTGCCGAGACGGGCGGGGCGATGACGCTGTTCGTCGCCACGGCGCTGGGCATTCCGGTGTCGACCACCCACACCATCACGGGCGCCATCGTGGGCGTGGGCTCCACCCAGCGCGCCAGCGCCGTGCGCTGGGGCGTGGCGGGCAACATCGTCTGGGCGTGGATCCTGACGATTCCGGCCAGCGCGTTCGTGGCGGCCATCGCCTACTGGGTCAGCCTGCAGCTCTACTGATCGCGATCCAGGGGTGGTTTGCTATTGTTTTAATAGCTACCGCCGCATGATTTTCTAAGGCGTTGGGCATATTTGGTGCCCAATGCCGTCACTGGGAGATCTTGCGGGCCTCTTCGATCTGGTATTCGAAGTAGCGCTGGAAGCTGAAGGCCAGGCTGGCCATCAGCACCGCGGTGCCCACCAGGAGCGACAGGGCGATGGCGAAGATCGTGAACCAGTGCGTGCGACCCGGAGCGGCGTCCGGTGCCGCGGCCGGGTTGAAGCGGGCGTTCCATTGCTCGGGCGTCATCAGTCCATAGAGGATGGCGCGCAGCGCGCAGCCCGCGATGGTGAAGCCCAGCAGCGGGATGAGCAGCCAACTGGCGTGGTCGTCCTGCCCCATCGCCTGCACGCGCTGGATGCCGTAGATGCCCAGCGCCGTGGGAATGGGCAGGAGCCAGCCCAGCATGTCCGACAGGCCGTGCAGATAGAAGCGGTGCAGCCCCAGGGGCCCTCCGACGAAGGCCAGCCATGCGGCGACGGTCTTGTTTTTCATGGCAAGGCGTTCATTCCGGCGACGTGGTGTCGCCCGCGCCCAGGGTCTTTTCCATCAGCACGATGTCGCGCCAGGCGCCGAACTTCCAGCCCACCGAGCGCATCACGCCGATCTCGGTGAAGCCGGCAGCGCGGTGTACCCCGATGGAGCCGGCATTGGCGGAATCGCCGATCACCGCGAGCAGCTTGCGAACCCCCGCCGCCTCCGCCTGCTGCGCCAGCACATCGAGCAGCTTGCGGCCCAACCCCATGTCCCGGGCGGTGTCGGCGACATAGATGGAGTCTTCCGCCGAGAAGCGGTAGGCCGGGCGGGGCTTGAACCAGTTGGCGTAGGCGAAGCCGAGAACCTGGCCATCCTTTTCCGCCACGATGTAGGGCAGGCCCCGGGCCAGCACGTCGGCGCGGCGGGTGGCCATGTCGGTTTCGGTCGGTGGGTCCACCTCGAAGGTGCCGGTGCCGTGCAGGACGTGGTGTTGGTAAATGGCGGTGATGGCAGCGATATCTTCGCTGCGGCTGTCGCGGATGGTGGGCATGTGGGGTGAAGTGGCTATAATCGCGGGCTTTGCAGCGTGTCGCTGGCCGGGTGGCCATGTCGCGTGTCTCAACGCAGCAAAAAACCATGCAGCTTTACGCTGCGACCACCCGAAGGATTCATTATGGTCGTTATTCGACTCTCCCGCGGCGGCTCCAAAGGTCGTCCGTTTTTCAACATCGTCGTGGCCGACAAGCGTGTGCGCCGCGATGGCCGATTCATCGAGCGCCTGGGTTTCTACAACCCCACGGCCAAGGAAAGCGAAGAAGGTCTGCGCATTGCGCAAGACCGTCTGACCTACTGGAAGAGCGTCGGCGCCCAGTCGTCGCCCACCGTGGACCGTCTGATCAAGCAGGCCGCCAAGAAGGCTGCCTGATCCGCGTCCTCCGGACAAAAGGCGGGTTCCGTTGGTTTTTCTGACGGGCCCCGCCTTTTTTCATTTCCGAAACCCCGTTGCACACCATGCCCAATCTGCCCGTTCTTGAGCCTGCCGAATTGCCGTCCGATGCGGTGGAGATCGGCCGCATTGCCGATGCCTGGGGTGTGAAGGGCTGGTTCAAGGTGCTGCCTTACAGCGCCGATCCGGAAGCGCTGTTTTCCTCCAAGCGCTGGTTTCTTCAGCCCAGCGAAAAAGGCGCCAAGAGCTTCTTCGAAGGCACGGTGGTGCTGGCGGTGAAGCAGGCGCGAGAACATTCCGATACGGTGGTCGCCACCGCCCAGGGCGTGGATGATCGCGATGCGGCCGAGGCGCTGCGCGGCGCGCGCATCTTCGTGCCCCGCTCGAGCTTTCCGACCGCCGCCGAGGACGAGTACTACTGGGTCGACCTGATCGGCCTGGCGGTCGTCAACCGCGAGGGCGTGGACCTCGGCACGGTGCGCGAGTTGCTCTCCACCGGCCCGCAGACCACGCTGGTGCTGGCTTACGAACACGAGGGCAAGGCGCAGGAGCGCATGATTCCCTTCGTCTCGGCCTTCGTCGACAAGGTGGAGCTGGCCGAGCGCCGCATCACGGTCGATTGGCAACCCGACTACTGATGGATCGACCGACCGATTGAAGGACGGGCCGCGTCGCCATTCCTTCGGCGGCCCTGGCCCCCTCTGCCCATGCGTTTCGACGTCATCACCCTGTTTCCCGAGCTGTTCGCGCCGTTTCTGGCCAGCGGGGTGACGCGGCGCGCGTATGCGTCGGGCCAGGTCGAGGTGCGGCTGTGGAACCCGCGCGATCACGCCGAAGGCAACTACCGCCGGGTGGACGATCGGCCCTTTGGGGGCGGCCCCGGCATGGTGATGATGGCCGAGCCCTTGTCGCGGTGCCTGGCGGCCATTCGGGCCGACCGGGCCGAGGCGGCGGGGCAGGCAGCCCCGGTGGTGCTGTTTTCGCCGACCGGGCAGGTGCTCGATCACGCGGGCGTGACCCGCTGGTCCGGCAGTGCGGGCGCCATTTTGCTGTGCGGGCGGTATGAGGGCATCGACCAGCGCTTCATCGACGCGCATGTGCAGATGCAGCTCAGCCTGGGCGATTTCGTTCTGTCGGGTGGCGAGATCCCGGCCATGGCCCTGCTGGATGCCGTCGCACGCCTGCAGCCGGGCGTGCTGAACGATGAGGGGAGCCACCAGTTCGACAGCTTCAACGAGGCGCTCGACGGCTTGCTCGACTGCCCCCACTACACCCGGCCCGAAGAGTGGAACGGCCTGCGGGTTCCTGCGCCGCTGCTCTCTGGCCACCATGTGCAGATCGAGCGCTGGCGCCGGGATCAGCGCCTGTCGATCACCGCGCAGCACCGTCCCGAGCTCATCGACGCGGCGCGCGCGCGCGGGCTTTTGGGCAAGGCGGACGAGGCCGTTTTGGCAAAGAACGGCAACTTGCTATAATCGCGGGCTTTTCGATCCTCTGGCCGGCCGCTTTCGCCTTTGCTGCGAAAGCACCCCACGTCAATCCCGACGCTTGCCAATCTTGGCGCGGACATGATCGTTGGATGCAAACATGAATCTGATCCAGACTCTCGAGCAGGAAGAAATCGCCCGCTTGAACAAGACCATTCCCGAATTCGCCCCTGGCGACACGGTCATCGTGAGTGTGAACGTGGTGGAAGGTACCCGCAAGCGCGTGCAGGCCTACGAAGGCGTGGTGATTGCCAAGCGCAATCGCGGCCTGAATAGCGGCTTCACGGTGCGCAAGATCTCCAGCGGCGAAGGCGTGGAGCGTACGTTCCAGACTTACAGCCCGCTGATCGCCAACATCGAAGTCAAGCGCCGTGGCGATGTGCGCCGTGCCAAGCTGTACTACCTGCGTGAACGCAGCGGCAAGTCGGCACGTATCAAGGAAAAGCTGCCTTCGCGTGTCAAGGCCGCGCCGGTCGCAGCCGCATAAGGCGCCTTGCGCACTGCCCCGAAGCCGCTACAGCGCAAGCCGTAGCGGCTTTTTCTTTGGCCGCTTGGCCGACCAGGCCCACTCCATGACGCCGCCAGATTCTTCGTCCCCTTCACCTTCCATGCCTTCGGTGATCGCTCCGCTGTCCTCGCTGCCGCAGTTCGACCCGCGTCGCGTGCCCGTACTGGGGGTGGACGCCCATCTCCCCCGCGTTCCCGCTGCGGCGCAAACGGCGCAAGCGCTGCGGCTGCGCTTCGCCTCGGCGCCGGCGTGGGTGCCAGAGGTCGTGCATGAGCGTGCCTTCACCGACCGGCCGCTGCGCCATGCCGCCGTGCTGATCCCGATCGTGATGCGCGAACGCGCGACGGTGCTGCTCACCGAGCGCACCGTGCACCTGTCCACGCACTCCGGCCAGGTGGCCTTTCCCGGCGGCAGCGCCGACCCGGAAGATGCCAACCCTGCCGCCACGGCGCTGCGCGAGGCCTGGGAGGAGGTCGGCCTGGAGGGGCGGTATGTGGAGGTGCTGGGGGAACTGGCCACGTACAGGACGGGCACCGGGTTCAGCATCACCCCGGTGGTCGCTCTGGTGGAGCCCGATTGCACGCTGAATCCCAATGCCTACGAAGTGGCGGACGTGTTCGAGGTCCCGCTGGACTACCTGCTCGATCCGTCGCACCACCGGCGCCATGCGTTCGAATGGGAAGGGGTCACCCGCGAATGGTTTTCCATGCCCTATGAGGATGCCGCCGGCAAGACGCACTTCATCTGGGGCGCGACAGCGGGCATGCTGCGCAATTTCTACCGTTTCATGCTGGCCTGACATCGGGCGATCTTTCCGGTGGCGATGACGGCTGGGCACCGAACCGGGCCGCTATCATTGCCCACCATGAGTTTCTTTGCCATCCTGTTCGCGTTGCTGATCGAGCAGGCACGCCCGCTGGCGCGCAGCAACCCCATCCATGCGGGCGTTCGCGCCTGGGCGCTGTCGATCAGCCGCAACTTCGATGCGGGCAAGGCCCACCACGGGTGGGTGGCATGGGCGCTCGCCGTGCTGGTGCCTTCGCTCGCGGTGCTGGCGGTGCACTGGCTGCTGTTCTACGGCGTGGGCTGGCCGGCGGCGGTGGTCTGGAATGTCGCGGTGCTTTACGTCACCCTCGGGTTCCGGCAGTTCAGCCACCATTTCACCAATATCCGAGATGCGCTGGAAGAGCGCGACGAAGACAGCGCGCGGGCCCGGCTCGCGGCCTGGCAGCAGGTGGACGTGGGCCAACTGCCCCGCAGCGAGATCGTGCGGCACGTGGTCGAGTATTCCGTCATCGCCGCGCACCGCCACGTGTTCGGCGTGCTCGCCTGTTTTTCGGTGCTGGCCGCATTGGGGCTGGGGCCGACCGGTGCGGTGCTTTACCGGCTGGCTGAATTCGTCTCGCGCTACTGGAAGGCCGGCAGCCCGCATCCGGCCAGCGCATCGTTGCAGCGCGCCTCGGCGCGGTCCTGGACCGTGATCGACTGGTTGCCTGCCCGCCTGACGGCCCTCAGCTTCGCCGTGGTGGGCAGTTTCGAAGAGGCTATCGATGGCTGGCGCTTCCATGCGCAGCGCTTTCCCAACGACAACGATGGCGTCGTGCTGGCGGCCACGTCCGGCGCCATCAACGTGCGCCTGGGCGGTGAGGCTTTGCGGGCGCGGGTGGACCCGCTCTCGCCCGCCGGCTTCGATGGTGACATCGAGGCCGCAAGCAGCGACGTCACGCCGGGGCGGGAGCCCGAAGTGGGGCATTTGCGCAGCGTGGTCGGCCTGGTCTGGCGCTCGGTCGTGGTATGGATGCTGCTGCTCGCCCTGCTGACCCTGGCCCGGTTGCTGGGCTGAGCCGGGCTTCTTTTTGAAGTTTTGCGGCGAAGTCGCTCCGCCTTTGACGCGGCCTTGTTCGTTACCGATGCCCTGCCCCCGAGCAGGTGCCACCAGGACTGTCCATGAACCGATCTGAATCCCCCTCCCGCGAGCCTTCCACGCAGGAGATGTCCGCCGCCGCGGACCGCTTCTGGGCTGCGGTCCTGGGCGAACAGGCCGATTTGCAGGGCCTGGAGTCCGTTCCGTTCATGGAGCGCCTCAATGCCCTGCTGGAGCCTTGCGTTCCCGGGGTCACGGTGGAGGTGGCCGGCGCGGGCAAGGAGGGGCCCGTGGAAGGCCTGGCCCGGCTGGTTTTTACGGCCCATGGGAGTGCCGAACGGTTTGCCGATGTGCAGGCGTTGACCGCACAGGCACCGGCGCAGTTGCCATGGCGGGTGGAGGCCTTCCGCCAGCGGATGCCCGGCGGCTTCGGCATGCGCATGGATGGATTCGACCTGGCCACCCATGAGCTGCTGGTGCGCGTGGGCCAGATCGATGGACGCATCGCATTGGCGCTTTCGTTTTCCAAGCCCGTGCCCATGGACCTGCAGGACCATGCCCGCCACATGGCGTTCATCTTGCTCGACCATATGCTGGGCGAGTACGATTTTTCGGTGAAGGTCGGGGTGGTGGAATTCGACACCGATGGGCTCAGCGACGACGCGGGCTTCGAGGACTGGGAGCCCGCGTCGCTCGATGACAGCGTTTCGCGCATCGACACCTTCTGGCGTGAGACCCTGGGCCGCTCGGCGGTCTATCCGCCCGAGCCGGTGCGCTGGGCCGCGCTGGAGGGGCGGGATGCCCAGGGCGATCCCATCATGGTGCAGGTCAATCTGAGCGCCAATGCCTTGGTGTCCCGCGCGGATTTCGGCTGGCGCGTGCAGGCCAGCCTGCCGGCGCAGGACAAGTCCGCGCTGCAGCAGGCGCAGGATTTCGAGGACGCCTGGGTCAATGCGGCCACCATGTACCAGCAAGGCATCTGCAGCCACATCGTGCTGCGCGGTGGCACCCGCACGGTGCATTGCTATGTGACCAGCGCCGACCACGCCCTGGAGGCCGCGCGGCGCGCTGCCGAAGCGGTGCCGGGCATGGACCCCCCCGTGCTGGAGGCCGAGCACGAGCCGGCCTGGAGCGACTATCTGGGGTGGTACGTCGAGTGCCGGGACTGAGCGCCGCCGTTCCGTCCCATCACCAATGCCGGTGCTCGCTCAGCTCGGCAAACAGGTTGCTATAAATCTGATAGCGATTCGCGCTGATGGAATCTGCGCCGGTGCGTGATTCGCCTTGCAATCCGTCCACCTGCGCCATGACCGCGCAGCCGGGCTCGTGCAAGTGCGTGCAGTTGTAGAACTTGCATCCCTGGGCATGCAGGCCGATGTCGGGCATGTAGCGCGGCAGATCGGCCGGTCCGATGTGGTGCAGGCCGAACTCCTGGAAGCCCGGCGAGTCGATCAGGGCGGTGCGGCGTTCGGCATCTACCCAGTACCAGGTCGTGGTGGTGGTGGTGTGCTTGCCGGAGTTGAGCGCTTGGGAGATCTCGCCTGTGAGCGCCGTGGCGCCCGGCACCAGCAGGTTGATGAGCGTGCTCTTGCCCGAGCCCGACGGGCCGAGCACCAGCGTGGTCTTGCCCGACAGGCGCTCCATCAGTGCGGCCTTGTCCACCTCGCCCGATTCGGACAGCGACAGCGGCATCACGCCATAGTGGTGGCCGTCCGCCGCGCTACCGCCCATGTGGCGGTAGGGCAGCAGCCGCTCCCACGCCCGCGCGAAGGGCTCGACCAGGTCGCTTTTGTTCAACGCGATGATCGGCGTGATGCGCTCTGCTTCCGCAGCGATCAGCGCACGGGCCAGCTGGCTCTCCGAGAACACGGGTTCGGCGGCGATCAGGATCAGCACCTGGTCCAGGTTGGCGGCGAAGGACTTGGTGCGGATTTCGTCCTGCCGGTAGAACAGGTTGCGGCGCTCCTTGACCTTCTCGATGGTGCCTTCGTCTCCCTGGCCGGCTGGCGCGGCCTGCCAAAGGACGTGATCGCCCACCACGGCCTGGCTCTTTTTCCCGCGGGGATGGCAAATGCGGCACTGGCCGTCGGGCGACTCGACCAGGCAATGGCGGCCGTGGCTGGCCACCACGATGCCGTCGAACAGGGCGCTGCGCTCAGCCATGGCGGGGAAGGGGTGTGGTCATGCGGCGAGCAGGCCATCGAAGCGCGATGCGCATTCGATGTCGGTCGCCGAGATGCCATTCACGTCGTGCGTATTCAGTCGCACCACGCAGCGGTTGTAGTGCACCGACAGGTCCGGGTGATGGTCCTGCGCGTTGGCGACGAAGGCCACGGCGTTCACGAACGAGATGGTCTCGTAGTAGTTGGTGAAGCGGTAGGTCTTTTCGATGGCCACATCTGCGCCGTCGCCGGTCAGTTTCCAGCCGTCGAGGTCGGCCAGCTTGGCGACGATTTCCGTCGCCGTCAAAGCACGTCGCGTCTGCGTGGACCAGTCTTTTTTCTTGAGCATCGAAGTCATGGTGTCGGGGCCAGGTTGGGCATGCGCGCCAGCCGTTCGGTGGCCGGCGGATGCGAGTAATAGAACTTCACGTACACCGGATCGGGCGTGAGGGTGGAGGCATTGTCTTCGTAAAGTTTCAGCAGGGCCGTGGCGAGGTCGCTGCCGTTGGTCTGGGCCACGGCATAAGCATCGGCCTCGAACTCGTGGCGGCGCGACAGCTGCGCAAACAACGGGGAAATGAAGAAGGTGAACACCGGCACCGCCAGCAAAAACAACAGCAGCGCCAGGGCATCGTTGGGCGCAGAGCCGGCCACGCCTTCCAGCGACAGGTTGGGCAGCACGCCCAGCCCCGTGTAGAACCAGCCCTGCGTGGAAAGCCAGCCCAGCAGCGCAAAGCCCGCGAGGCTCAGCGCGAAAAGGCTCACGATGCGCTTGACGATGTGGCGGTGCTTGAAATGCCCCAGCTCATGGGCCAGCACCGCCTCGACTTCGCCAGGGGACAGCTGGCGCAGCAGGGTGTCGTAGAACACCACGCGTTTGGCTGCGCCGAACCCCGTGAAATAGGCGTTGGCATGGGCGCTGCGGCGGCTGCCGTCCATCACGAAAAGCCCTTTGGTTGCAAAGCCGCAACGCTGCATGAGGGCCGTGACGCGGGCCTTGAGGGATTCGTCTTCCAGCGGCTGAAATTTATTGAACAGCGGCGCGATGAAGATCGGATACACCACCATGAGCAGCAGGTTGAACCCCATCCACGCGCCCCAGGCCCAAAGCCACCACAGGGGGCCGGCCGCGCCCATGAGCCACAGGATCAGTGCCGCGATGGGCAGGCCGATGGCCGCGCCCATCAAGGTGGACTTGGCCAGGTCTGCCAGCCACAGGCGCACCGTCATCTGGTTGAAGCCAAAGCGTTGCTCGATCACGAAGGTCTGGTAGAGCGTGGCGGGCAGGTCGATCAACCCGCTGATGGCCGCGAAGGCCGCCAGCAGCGCCAATTGCTGCACCATGCCGCCACCCAGTGCATCGAGCAGGAACTGGTTCAGTGCATCCAGTCCGCCCAGCAGGGTCCAGCCCAGCAGCACCGCGGCGCCCAGTGCCATCTCCAGCAGGCCGAAGCGGGCCTTGGTGATGGTGTAGTCGGCCGCTTTCTGGTGGGCTGTGAGTGGTATGCGGTTGGCGAACGCGGCAGGCACGGCGTCGCGGTGCCGGGCCACATGGCGGATCTGGCGCGATGCCAGCCAGAACCGGAGTGCGAGCCCCGCCACCAGAAAGGCGGCGAACAGCAGGGTGAGAAGGGTGGAGGGCGCGAGCAGCGCGGAAGGGGCAGGGGTGGGCATGTCCGGCGAGTTTAGGCCATCGGCGACAATGCCGGCCATGTCCGATATCGCCAACCCCACTGTGCCTGTGCTACCCAAATCCGACCAGAACCTCGTCTGGCTCGACTGCGAAATGACCGGTTTGAACCCGGAAACCGACCGCCTGCTGGAGATCGCCGTCGTGGTCACGGGACCGACCCTCAGCCCTCGTGTGGAGGGCCCCGTGTTCGCCATTCACCAGTCGGATGCGCTGCTCAACGGAATGGACGCATGGAACAAGGGCACGCACGGCCGCAGCGGCCTGATCGACAAGGTGCGCGCATCCACGGTGACCGAAGCCGAGGCAGAGCAACAGATCATCGAATTCCTCTCGCGCTATGTGCCGAAGGGCACGGCGCCCATGTGCGGCAACAGCATCGGGCAGGACCGCCGTTTTCTGGTCCGGTACATGCCGCGGCTGGAAACGTTTTTCCACTACCGCAACCTGGATGTCAGCACCCTCAAAGAACTGGCCAAGCGCTGGAAGCCCGAGGCCTACACCACCTTCAAGAAGGCGCAGCGGCACACCGCCCTGGCGGATGTGCACGAGTCGATCGACGAACTCGCTCACTACCGCACCCACCTGCTGGCGCTGTGAGCGCTGGGGGCGCTCATTGCGGGGCTGCAACGCACGCGGATCGTTCGATTCGGGCAGGGCGGCTCTAACGCGTTATTTAACCGATTGCATTGCGGGAAAACCCCAGCCGTGCAATAATCGCCGGCTGCGCGGAAATATCGCGCAGTTTGTGCATCTCCCTTCACACACTGGGCCTGCGGCCTGCTGAACCCTTCAGCCTGGATCCCGCGCTAATGCCCACCTGCCCAGCAACATGCTGGCGCTGGTTTCGTTTGATGGTTGATGTTTTTTAACCATTGACGAAGCCTCCGCAGGCCACGCCTGCGGCCGTCTTCGTGTGAGAAAAATATGACCGACACTTTGCAAGTGCAGGGCGAATTCGCGCCTGCTGAATCTTCCATGGCCGTTGAAACGCTGGAATCGTCCGCGATCGAAACCGGCGAATCCATCGAATCCACTGAATCCGCCGCCGTGGCGGAAGACGCGGCACCCGCGCTGCCCAACGGCTTCGTGCGTCTGGGCCTGGCCCCCGAACTGGTGCAGGCCGTGGCCGACCTGGGCTACACCCAGCCCACCGGTGTTCAGGAGCGTGCCATTCCCCTGGCCATGGGTTCGGGCGATGAGTCCAGCCAGTTCATCGACCTGATGGTTTCGAGCCAGACCGGCAGCGGCAAGACCGCCGCGTTCCTGCTGCCCGTGCTGCACACGCTGATCCGCCAGCAGGCCGAAGCCGATGCGGCCGCCCGCGACGAGTTCGACCGTTCCGTTGCCGAAGCCCTGGCCCGTGGCGAGCCGGCCCCCAAGCGCAAGCGCAAGGACCCGACCAATCCCCGCAATTTCAAGGCTGCCGCCCCTGGCGCCCTGATCCTGTGCCCCACCCGCGAACTGGCCCAGCAAGTGGCCCATGACGCCATCGAACTGGTCAAGCATTGCCGCGGCCTGCGCGTGGCCAATGTGGTGGGCGGCATTCCGTACCAACTGCAGATCGCCAAGCTGCAGAACGCCAACCTCGTGGTGGCCACGCCCGGCCGCCTGCTGGATCTGCAACGCTCGATGCAGATCAAGCTCGACCAGGTGCAGTTCCTGGTGGTGGACGAAGCCGACCGCATGCTCGACCTCGGCTTCTCGGACGATCTGGCCGAACTGAACCAGCTGACCGCCCAGCGCCAGCAGACCATGATGTTCAGTGCCACGTTCGCACCGCGCATCCAGCAACTGGCCATGCGTGTGATGCACGACAACGGCGCTTCGGTGAAGAAGATCCAGATCGACTCCCCGCAGGAAAAGCACGCCAACATCAAGCAGGTGCTGTTCTGGGCCGACAACGCCCAGCACAAGCGCAAGCTGCTGGACCACTGGCTGCGTGACACGACGATCAACCAGGCCATCGTGTTCGCCAGCACGCAAGTCGAATGCGACGGCTTGGCCAACGATCTGCAGCAGGAAGGCTTCTCGGCCGTGGCGCTGCATGGCGCCCTGAGCCAGGGCCTTCGCAACCGCCGCCTGATGGCGCTGCGCAGCGGCCAGGTGCAGGTGCTGGTGGCCACCGACGTCGCTGCCCGCGGCATCGACGTGCCCACGATTACGCACGTGTTCAACTACGGCCTGCCGATGAAGGCTGAGGATTACACCCACCGCATCGGCCGCACCGGCCGTGCAGGCCGTGATGGCCTGGCGGTGACGTTCGCCGAGTTCCGCGATCGCCGCAAGATCTTCGACATCGAAGGCTACAGCAAGCAGCAGTTCAAGTCGGAAGTGGTGCCTGGCCTGGAGCCGCAGCAACGCGCGCCGCAGGCCCGTCCCGAGTTCGGTGGCCGTGGCCGCCAGGGTGGCTACGAGAGCCGTGACGGCTTCTCGCGCGATCGCAAGCCGGCCGGCGCAGGCCGTGGCGGTTTCGGTGGCGGCTTTGCGGGCAACGACCGCAGCGGTTTCGGTGGCCGTGGTGCTCCCGCTCCCCGTGCTGCTGGTGGCGGCTACCAAGGTGCTGGCGGCCATGCCGCTCCGCGCGATGACCGCGGCTTCGGCGGTGGTGCCCGCCGCGATGGCGATGGCTATGGCCGCAAGCCCGGCTTCGGCGACGCAGCCCGTGGCAATGGCTTCGGTGGTGGCCGCAACGAAGGCGGCGCTCCGCGCGGCGACTTCGCTCCGCGTGGTGATTTTGCCCCCCGTGGCGAGTTCGCTCCCCGCAAGCCGGCGTTCGCGAAGCCCGGAGCCGGCGGCGGCAAGCCTTTCGTGCCGCACGATGCACGCAAGCGCCCTGCACGCCCTGCCCGCTGATCGGCGCGCGGACTGCCGCTGACTGCAAAAGCCAACCCTTCGGGGTTGGCTTTTTTTATGGGCGGACCACACGATGGAACGGTACGGTCGGCGTCTGCCCGACAATCGTCCGCTTGATTGGAGGTTCCCGATGCCGTCTTCTTTGCCCTCGTCCTCGGACGCGGACTTCGAACACATGTTCGACCTTGCGCCCGTGTCGCTCTGGCTGGAGGACTACAGCGCGCTCAAGCAACTCTTTGCCCGCTGGCGCAGCGAAGGGGTGCAAGACATCGCCGAGCACGTCCGAAACGACCCCTCCTGCCTGCGGCAGTACAGCCATTGCCTCAAGGTCATCAAGGTGAACCAGCGGACGCTGGAGCTGTTCGCCGCGCCGGACCAGGCCACGCTGGAGGCCTCTCTCGGACAGGTGTTTCGCGACGACATGCACGAGCAGGCCTTGCCCGAGATCCTGCAGCTGTGGTCCGGGGCGACCGAGTTTTCCAACCAGGCGGTCAACTACACGCTCGATGGCCGCCGGCTCGACGTGCAGATCCGCGGACGCATCCTGCCCGGGCATGAGGACGACTGGAGCCGCGTGCTGGTGTCCCTGGAGGACAACACCGCGCAGCACCAGGCAAGCCGTGCCCTGAAGGAGAGCGAACTGTATGCGCGCGGTCTCTTCGAGAATTCGCCGGTGTCGCTGTGGGTGGAGGACTTCAGCGCGGTCAAGCGGCTGCTGGATGACGTGCGTTCGCAGGGCATCCGCGATTTCAAGACCTTCCTCAAGGTGCACCCCGAGTTCGTGGTGCGGTGCATGCACGAAATCCGCGTGATCGACGTCAATCAGGAAACCCTGTCGATGTTCGGGGCCGACTCCAAGGAGATGCTGCTGCACCAGATCGGCAAGGTGTTCCGCGGGGAAATGCAGGAGTCCTTTGCGGAACAGTTGCTGGACCTGTGGGACGGCAGGCTTTTCCAGCAGCGCGAGGTGGTGAACTACTCCCTCTCCGGCGATGCCGTGAACATCCATATGCAATTCGCCATCCTGCCCGAGCATGCGCACGACTGGAGCATGGTGCTGCTTTCGCTGGTGGACATCACCGCGCGCAAGAAGGCGGAGGCGTACCTGGAATACCTGGGCAAGCACGACGTGCTGACCCAGCTGCGCAACCGGGCCTTCTATGTCGAGGAACTGAACCGGCTCACGCGCAAGGGCCCCTGGCCGGTGGCCGTTCTCGTGATCGACATGAACGGCCTGAAGTCGATCAACGACGAAGAAGGCCATGCGGCCGGCGACGCCATGCTGCGCCGCGTGGGCGAGGTGCTGGCCAAGGCCGTGGATGCGCCGGCATGCGCCGCGCGCATCGGCGGCGACGAGTTCACCGTGCTGATGCCCGCCACCGACGAACGCGGTGCGCATTCCCTCATGGAACGCATCAGCTCGCTGCTGGACCTGAACAACCAGTTCTACCCCGGCCGGCCGCTGAGCCTATCCATGGGAACGTCGAGTGCCTCGTCGGGCGACCAGCTGGAGGCCGCGGTGAACCGGGCGGACCAGGCCATGTACGCCGAGAAGATGCGCTACTACCAGGCCCGCGAGACGGATCGCCGCCGGGGCAACTGAGCCGGCGGCTCGCGCTGCGTCCGGCGGGGCATGCCCGTTCCGGGTCAGCCCGCCGATGCCGTGCGGCCGACGTCCGGCCAACGGTGATGCAGGTAAACCCAGGCACCCAGGCCCACGCACATCATTCCCAGTGAGGCACCGGCCAGCCACAGCGTGGAATGCATGACCAGCGGCGCGACGACCCCCGCCACCAGGCCGTTGGCGGACGACCCCACGAAGGCCTGCAGCGACGAGGCCATGCCGCGCCGCTCCGGATGCAGGTCCAGCACCAGCAGGGTGACCACGGGCACCATGAGCGCCCAGCCGAACGCAAACACAGCGATGGGCAGCAACGCCCAGGACACGTGCGCCTTGAACAGCCAGTTCGCCAGCAGGTTCAGGATGGACATGGAGAACATGATCAGAAAGCCGTGGCGGATCTGCCGCTTGGGCGCGATTCGCCCTGCCAGCCGCCCGCTGAGCCAGGCGCCGCCCATGATGCCCGAGATCGTCAGCACGAAGAACCAGAAGAAATGCGTGGGAGCCAGCCCCAGGTGGTCGCCCAGGAAGGCCGGCGCGGCCAGCACGTACAGGAACATGCCGTTGAACGGCACACCGCTGGCCAGTGCCAACAGCAGGAAGCGGGGGCTCGAGCCCAGCTCCCAGTAGCCCCGCAGCAAGTGCCGCGCATTGAAAGGCTGGCGCTGCTCGGCATGCAGCGTTTCCGGCAGCAGGCGGTAGTTGGCCAGCCAGAGCGTCGCGCCGACGCCGGTCAGGAACCAGAACACGCTGTGCCACCCCGCGTGCACGAACAGCCACCCGCCGATGATGGGTGCGATGGCCGGTGCCACACCGAAATAGATGGTGACCTGGCTCATCACCTGCTGCGCCTGGGCGGGCGGGAACATGTCGCGGATCACCGCGCGCGACACCACTATGCCCGCGCCCGCCGAAAGGCCTTGCAGCGCGCGGAAGATGACCAGCTGGCCGATGCTCTCCGACAGGGCGCAGCCGGCCGACGCCAGGGTGAACACGGCAATGCCCCACAGCACCACGGGCCTGCGCCCGAAGCTGTCCGACAGCGCCCCGTGGAACAGCGTCATGAAGGCGAAGCCGAACAGGTAGGCCGACAGCGTCTGCTGCATCTCCACCGGCGATGCGCCCAGCGCGGCGGCGATCCCCGAGAACGCGGGGATGTAGGTGTCGATCGAAAATGGGCCCAGCATGCCCAGCAGCGCCAGCAGGACGGCCAGGGCCCAGCGCGGTGCGCGCCAGATGTTGTGGGCTTCAGGGTTCATGGATTCGGTGTGGAGCAGGGGACGGGCGAAAGGGCCGTGCCGCCGTGGGGTGGGAGCGCGGTCCGCATGCCTGTCAGCACGCCCCGTCGCCGCAGGGCACAGGGTCACGATTATGGTGCAGGCTCCACTTTGGGAGGTGTGCAGGCCGCGCCGCCTGTCCCGCGGGAGACGGCTCGGCGGGTTCCCGGATAATTCCGCAGTCACGCCGTCTGCGGCACCGAAAGAACCGATATGCAAACGTCCAAGATTCCCGCCACCATCGTCACCGGCTTCCTGGGCAGCGGCAAGACCACGCTGCTGCGCCACATCCTCGACAACGCCGACGGCCGCCGCATCGCGGTGATCGTCAACGAGTTCGGCGAACTCGGCATCGACGGCGAGATCCTCAAGGGCTGCGGCATCGGCTGCGACGACGCGGGCAACGAGCGCGAAGGCGCGCTCTACGAACTGGCCAACGGTTGCATGTGCTGCACGGTGCAGGAAGAGTTTTTCCCGGTGATGAAGCTGCTGGCCGAGCGGCGCGACCAGATTGATGCGGTGCTCATCGAGACCTCGGGCCTGGCCCTTCCCAAGCCGCTGGTGCAGGCCTTCCAGTGGCCGGAGATCGCCAACGTGTTCACTGTGGATGCGGTGGTGACGGTGGTGGACACGCCGGCCGCCGCCAGCGGCCAGTTCGCCGCCAACCCGCAGGCCGTGGACGCCCTGCGCCGCGCGGACCCCAACCTCGACCACGAATCGCCGCTGCATGAATTGTTCGAGGACCAGCTCTCCGCCGCGGACCTGGTCGTGCTCAACAAGACCGACCTGGTGGACGCCGATGCGTTGGCCCGCGTGCAGGCGCTGGTGCGCGAGGAGATCCCCTCGTCCGTGAAGGTGGTGCAGTCCGAGCAGGGCCGCCTGCCGCTGGATGTGCTGCTGGGCCTGTCCAAGGCGTCCGAGGCCTCCATCGACCAGCGCCAGAGCCACCATGACCACGAAGAAGACCACGACCACGACGAGTTCGACGCGCACGTGATCGATCTGCCGGCCGTGGACCGCGACCGCCTGTTGACCGCCTTGGCGGGCCTCGTGGAGCAGCACGCCATCCTGCGCGTGAAGGGCTTCGCCGCCATTCCGGGCAAGCCCATGCGCTGGCTGCTGCAGGGCGTGGGCCGGCGCCTGGATCACCACTTCGACCGCGCATGGCGCGAGGGCGAGGACCGCCGCACGCGGCTGGTGTTCATCGGCCAGGCGCTGGATGCCACCGCGCTGCGGGCCGGGCTCGACGGCGTGGCCGCCTGATGCGGGCGCGATAGTCCGGCCCGGCCCGCCCGCATGCACCTGCTGAGCACCCGCCCGGGCGGCTTCGTCGAGGACGAGACCGTCATCACCCGCCTGGACCAGAGCCCGGCGGACATCGTCGTGCTCAGTTCGGCCGACACCACGCTCTCGCTGCTTTCGGCCGCCTGTGCCGAACTGGCGCGCACGCAGCCGGGCTTTCCCTCGGTGCGGGTGGCCAACCTGCTGTACTTGCGCCAGCCCGCGTCGCTGGACCTGTACCTGGACGAGGTGCTGCGCCACGCGCGCGTGGTGATCGTGGACCACCTGGGTTCCGAATCGGCCTGGCCCTACGGCATCCAGCAGATCGGCGCGCTCGCGCGCCGGCAGGGGCAGCGACTGGCCATGTTCTCGGGCGACCTGCAGGAAGACCCGCACCTGGTGGAGCGCAGCACGCTGCCCCCTTCGGTGTGCCATGGGCTGTGGCAGTACCTGCGCGCCGGCGGCGCGGGCAATGCGATGCAGTTCCTGCGCGCGGTGGCCTTCCACGGGCTGGACCATGGCGATGCGCCGCTGCCGCCGCGCAGCCTGCCGCAGGCCGCCGTGCATGTGCCGCCGGCGCTGGGCGTGGCGCGTCCGGCGGGGCACACCGTGCCCGGCATCGACGATTTGCGCGCGGCCTGGGTGCCGGGCGCGCCGGTGGTGGCGCTGGTGTTCTACCGCTCGCACCTCATGGCGGGCAATACCGCTGCGTTCGACGCGCTGGCGCTGGCGCTGGCCGGCCAGGGGCTCAATCCCTTGCCGGTGGCGCTCGATTCGCTCAAGGACCCGCTGTGCCTGTCCACCCTGCAGGACCTGTGCCGCCAGCATGCGGTGCAGCTCGTGCTGAACACCACGGCCTTCGCGGCGCTGGAGGAGGGGGCCGCGCTCGCGGGCGATGCACCGGTGCTGCAGGTGATCGCCAGCGGCGGAAACCGCGAGGACTGGTGGGCGGACAGCCAGGGCCTGCGCCCGCGCGACATCGCCATGCAGGTGGTGCTGCCCGAGATGGACGGGCGCATCGTCACGCGCGCCATCAGCTTCAAGGGGCTGTCGCACCGCTGCGCCTTCACGCAGGCCGACGTGGTGGCCTACCAGCCCGAGCCCGACCGGGTGGCGTTCGTCGCTGCACTGGCCCAGCGCTGGTGCCGGCTGCGGGGCCTTCCCAACCCGGACAAACGGCTGGCGCTGGTGCTGGCCAACTACCCCGGCAGCGAGGGGCGCCTGGGCAGCGGCGTGGGCCTGGACACGCCCGCGTCGGTGATCGGCATCCTGCAGCGCCTGCGCGCCGAGGGTTACGCCCTGGGCGATGCCGTGGCCGTGCCGGCCGATGGCGACGTGCTCATGCGCGTGCTGCAGCAGGGCATTGCGAACGATCCCACGCAGTGGCCGCTGCGTCCCGCCTGGCAGAGCTACGCCCTGGCCGACTATCGCGCGCGGCTGGACGCGTTGCCGGAGGGCATGGCGCAAGCCATCCACGACCGCTGGGGCCCGCCCGAGGCCGACCCGCTGCTGCGCCAGGGCCGCTTCATGATCGCGGGCCTGCGGCAGGGGAATGTGTTCATTGGCATCCAGCCGGCGCGCGCCAATGCGGCGGCGCCAGGGCAGAACACTGCCGGTGCGCAGGACTACGCAAGCTACCACGATGCCGAGCTGGTGCCGCCGCACGGCTACCTGGCCTTTTACTTCTGGCTGCGCGACGTGTTCGCCATCGACGCGGTGGTGCACGTGGGCAAGCACGGCAACCTCGAATGGCTGCCGGGCAAGAGCCTGGCGCTGTCGCAGGCGTGCTGGCCTGATGCGATCCTGGGGCCGCTGCCCCACCTGTACCCTTTCATCGTGAACGACCCGGGCGAGGGCGCGCAGGCCAAGCGCCGCAGCCAGGCGGTCATCATCGACCACCTCATGCCACCGCTCACCCGCGCCGAAAACCACGGCCCGCTGCAGGACCTAGAGCGCCTGGTGGACGAGTACTACGACGCGCTGCTGGTGGATGCGCGCCGCGCCACGCTGCTGCGCCGGCAGATCCTGGATGCGGTGCGACGCCAGCACCTGCTCGAGGAGCTGGACCTGGCCGCACCGGCCGGCGGCGCGCCGGACGACGATGCCATCCTCGCGCGCATCGACGCCTACCTGTGCGAGCTGAAGGAAACGCAGATCCGCGACGGCCTGCATGTCTTCGGCGCCTCGCCGACGGGTCGCCAGCGGCGCGACACGCTGCTGGCGCTGGCCCGCTACCCAGCTGGCGACGGGCAGGGCGCTCAGGCGGGGCTGCTGCAGGCCCTGGCCGACGACCTGTTGCCCGGCGATCCCTTCGACCCGCTGCAGATCGAGGCGGCGCAGCCCTGGCAGGGACCGCGGCCCCAAGCGTTGCAGGCAGTGGACGCCAGCCCCTGGCGGCACCACGGCGACACGCGCGAGCGGCTGGAGCTGCTCGCCCAGCAACTGCTGGAGGACGGCGCGCCGGCCGCAGCCTGGCCGCGCACGCAGGCCGTGTTAGCGCGGGTGCAGGGCACGCTGGCGCCCGCGCTGGACGCGTGCGGTGACCAAGAACTGGGGCAGCTGCTGCGCGGCCTGCGCGGGCTGTTCGTGCCGCCGGGCCCGAGCGGCTCGCCGTCGCGCGGCCGGCCCGACGTGCTGCCCACGGGGCGCAACTTCTACACCCTGGACACGCGCGCCATTCCCACCCGCACCGCCTGGGAGCTGGGCCAACAGTCCGCCCAGCGCATCCTGGAGCGCTACCTGCAGGAGCACGGCGAGTACCCGCGCACGCTGGGCCTGTCGGTCTGGGGCACGGCCACCATGCGCACGGGCGGCGACGACATCGCCCAGGCCTTCGCGCTGATCGGCGTGCGGCCCCGCTGGGCGGCGGGCAGCCAGCGCGTGGTCGATTTCGAGGTGGTGCCGCGCGTGGGGCTGGGCCGCCCGCGCATCGACGTCACCCTGCGCATCTCCGGCTTTTTCCGCGATGCCTTCCCCGGCACGGTCCAGATGTTCGATGCGGCCGTGCAGGCCGTGGCGGCGCTGGAGGCCGAGGACGCCGAGGAAAACCCCATCCGCGCCCGCATCCTCGAAGAATGCGCCGCGCTGCAGCAGCGGGGCGTGGATGCGGCCGCTGCACGCCGCCAGGCCGGCTGGCGCGTGTTCGGCGCACCGCCCGGCCACTACGGCTCGGGCCTGAACGGCCTGTTCCAGACCGGCGACTGGCAGGACGACGGCGATCTGGCCCGCGCCTACGTGGGCTGGAGCGCCCATGCCTACGGGCAGGACGCCGCGGGCGAGCCCGCGGGCGATGCGCTCGCGCGCCGGCTGCAGGGCCTGGACGTGGTGGCGCAGAATCAGGACAGCCGCGAACACGACCTGCTCGACTCCAGCGACTACTACCAGTTCCAGGGTGGCATGGCCGCCGCCGTGCGTCACCTGTCGGGCCGGCAGCCTGCCCTGTACCACGGCGACCACGCCAACCCGCAGGCGCCCCGCATCCGCACCCTGAAAGAAGAGATCGGCCGGGTGGTGCGTGCGCGCGTCACCAACCCCAAGTGGATCGACGGCGCCAAGCGCCACGGCTACAAGGGCGCCTTCGAAATGGCAGCCACGGTGGACTACCTGTTCGGCTTCGATGCCACCACGCGCCAGGTGAGCGACCACCACTACGCGCTGGTGGCCGATGCCTATGTGCTGGACGCTGGCACGCGCGACTTCGTGCGCACCCACAATCCCGCCGCCTTGCGCGACATGCTCGAGCGCCTTTTGGAGGCCATGCAGCGCGGTCTGTGGCAGGCGCCGGGCGACTACCGTCAGGCGTTGCAAGACCTGCTGCTGGAGCACGAGCAAGCGCAGGAGGGCACCCGCGGATGACACCCCACGCACCCCGATCTGCACAACAGGCCGCAACACGGCCCACAACACCGCCCCTGGCAGCCGGACCGCATCGACCGCATGGCCAAGGCCGCGATCGACGCTGACATCGCCTTCCCCACCCCTCAGCATGCAAGACGCCACTCCTTCACTGCCCGCGCTTTTTCCCTTCGCCGCCGTTGCCGGCCAGCCGCAACTGCGCCAGGCGCTGCTGCTCGCCGCCATCGATCCGCAACTGGGGGGCGTGCTGATCGAAGGCCCGCGCGGCACGGCCAAATCGACCGCCGCGCGTGCCCTGGCCGAGCTGATCGAAGGCGCGCCCTTCGTCACGCTGCCGCTGGGCGCATCGCTGGAACACCTGGCCGGCACGCTGGATCTGGAGCAGGCCATGGCCGGCAACGCGGTGCGCTTTGCGCCGGGGCTGCTGGCGCGCGCACACGGCGGCGTGCTCTACGTGGACGAGATCAACCTGCTGCCCGATGCGCTGGTCGACGTGCTGCTGGACGCGGCCGCCAGCGGCGTCAACGTGGTGGAGCGCGACGGCATCTCGCACCGCCACGCGGCGCGCTTCGTGCTCGTGGGCACCATGAATCCGGAAGAGGGCCAGTTGCGCCCGCAGCTACTGGACCGGCTGGGCCTTTGCGTGCGCCTGGCGAACGTGGTGGAGCCGGCCGAGCGCCAAGCCATCGTGCGCTCGCGCCTGGCGTTCGACATGGACCCGGAAGGCTTTCGCGCGCGCTTTGCCGACGCCCAGGCCGACCTGTCGCAGCGCCTGCGCGCGGCGCGCGAGCGCATCGCCCAGCCCGGCGCGTTGCCGTGGCCGGATGCGGTGCTGGCCGATGTCGGCGAGCGCTGCATCGCCGCCCGCGTGGACGGGCTGCGCGCGGACATCGTGATGCTGCGCGCCGCCCGCGCGTTGGCCGCGTGGGAGGGCGCCTCTGCCGTGGAGGCCTGCCATGTGGCGCCGGTCGCGGAGCTGGTGCTCGCGCACCGCCGCCACGTGGATGCCGGGGCGCCGCCACCGCCCCTGCCGGCCCCGGGGCCGAGCGCGGAGAAGCCCCCGGGTACACAGCGGGAGGGCCGCCCGAGCGAAAGTGCCACACCAGGCGATGGGAGCGAGGGAGATGGCCCTGCCGACAGCGGCGGCGCCCTTTCCACCGGGGCTGCGGACTGGGGCGCCTTGCCCCCCGAGCCCGTGGGCACCCAGGCCTTCAAACCCGTGCGGCCGCTGGTGCCGCGCGGCGGGCAGGACAGCGCACCAAAAAAAGCCTGAGCCCCCGCCCCGGGCGTGCCGCGGCGCGCCAGGGAGAACGGGGGCGGGGCGATGGAACGCCTGACCTGCGCGGCGGCGAGCCGGGGCCCTGGGACTGGCCGCGCACCTTCATGGCGCGGGGTGCGGCCGCCCAACTGCGGCGGGAGCACCTGCGGCACCAGCCCGCACAGGCCCGTACCGGGCGGCTGCATTGCTTCGTGCTGGACTGCTCGGCCTCCATGGTGGCGAGCGGTGCCCTGGCGCGCGCCAAGGGCGTGCTGCTGGCGCTGATGGGCGAGGCTTACCGCCATCGCGACGACGTGGCGCTGCTGTGCTTCGGTGGCAGCGGCGTGCAGTTGCGCGTGCCGCCCCAGCGCGCACCCGCCTGGAGCGACGGCTGGGTATCGCCCATCGGCGGCGGGGGCGGAACGCCGCTGCACGGCGCGGTGGACCGGGCGGCCCAGGTGCTGCAGGGCGCGCGCGACCGGCAGGGGTGGCTCTGGCTGCTCACCGACGCCCGCACGCGCGAGCAGCCAGGCCGGCCGGCGGTGGCGCGCGAGGCCTGCGTGGTGGACTTCGACGTGGCGCGCGTGCCCTTGCACCGGGCCGAGCGGCTGGCGCAGTTGTGGCAGGCGCGCTATTGGAGGTCGGATGGCGTGGAGGACCTTCCATCTGCTATGGAAAAGTGAGCTGCCACCGCTGAATCAGCGGCGTTCTCAGTGCCAAAATGGCCTGGAGGACAATTGATACTGGGGCATATCGCTATATTTTTGATAGCGCTCTTGCTTGTCCGTGCCATCGCTGCCGCCATGGCGGCCACGGCCCTCACGGTGGCGTGGAGCGCCGGTCCACCGATGCCAGGCAATCCAGGATTTCCCGCGCTGCCTCGTCGATGCGCGGACCCGGCCGCACCATCACGTCGAAGTGCGATTCGGCGATGCGGCAGAACCGACCGCG
This sequence comes from Acidovorax sp. SUPP2539, assembly GCF_030158975.1. Classification (NCBI taxonomy): domain Bacteria; kingdom Pseudomonadati; phylum Pseudomonadota; class Betaproteobacteria; order Burkholderiales; family Comamonadaceae; genus Acidovorax; species Acidovorax sp. SUPP2539. Next base: position 846,890 of record NZ_BQXJ01000001.1, read on the forward strand.
CTGCACCGCCTCCATGGTGCCCCAGCCCGGGCGCGCAGCGATCGGCGGCGTGCCGCGGCCTTCGTTGGTGATCAGCAGGTCGGGCTCGGCCCGCACCGCGTATTCCGGGCCCAGCTTGGGAAACGCGCCCAGGCTGCCGGGCACCACATTGCGCAGTCCCAGGCGGGCCAGCGTTTCGCCGATGAACGAGGCCTCGCTCGCCGCTGCCGAGCCGCCGTGCAGTTCGAAGTACACGCGCCGGCCTTGCCATGCGGCCGGCACCCGGGCGCGGGCTTCGTCCAGCCGCACGTCGGTGCGGTGCCACAGCGCCTCGCCCGCCCCCGGCTTGCCGATGGCCTGTGCCACCGCCTCCATGTTGCGCCGCATGTCCGCATGCGTTTTGGCGTCCAGCGCCAGCACCTTGATGCCCAGGCCCTCCAGCCGCTCGACCACGCGGTTGCGCGGGCGCACCAGCACCAGATCGGGCCGCAGCGCGATGATGCGCTCCACGTGCGCGTCCGCCAGGCTGCCCACCTGCGGCAGCTGGCGCACCGACTCGGGCCAGTTGGAGTGCCGGTCCACGCCGACGAGGCGATCGCAGGCGCCCAGGGCGCAAAGCGTCTCAGTGAGCGAGGGCTGCAGCGACACGATGCGCGCTGCCGGCCGTGGCAGCTCCACGGTCTGCTGCCGGTCGTCGGCGATGCGGATGCCCGCGTGCGCGGCGCCCGCCATCCACCAGGCCAGCAGGCACCACCACAAAGCGGACGATCGAAAGGGGTGGGAAGGGCGCAAGGCGGTAGGCAAGGGGTGGGGGCGGCATCGTGGGGGAGCGCGGTATTGTGCCGGTCCGCGGCCCTGGCCCGCGCCTTGGCCGAGCGCGCGAGGCCCAAAAAAGGCATGGCGTGCTGCGCGCTGCGCGCTGCACGCCATGCCGCTCGCCAGATCAGTGCTTGTGGTCGCCGTGGGCCGCCGGTGCCTGGCTGGCGCTTACCGCGCGCGCCTGGGCCTTCACCTCCAGGGACTCGCGCTTGCCGTCCTGGCCTTCGAAGACCAGTGTGAGCGGCACCGTGTCGCCTTCCTTCACGGGCTTGGTCAGGTCCATCAGCATGACGTGGTAGCCGCCGGGCTTGAGGTCCACGGCCTTGCCCGCGGGCAGGTCGATCGCGGGCACCTCGCGCATCTTCATCACGTCGCCTTCCATCTTCATCTCGTGGATTTCCGCCAGCGGCGCGGCGGGCGAGCTGACCGATACCAGGCGCGTGCTCTTCGCGGCGTTCAGCCGCATGAAGGCGCCGGTGGCCTTCTGGTTCGGCACCGAGGCGCGCACCCAGGCGTCCTGCACGGTGACTTGGGCATGGGCGGCCGTGGCCGTCAGAAGGGCCATGGCGATGGCGAAAGCGGAAAAGGGGGTCTTGGGCATGAAAGCTCCTTGAATGCGGAAAACGGATCAACGGCCTGCGCGGGGCTGCGCAGAAAGCCAATGCCCGCAGCGGTCCGTCAACGGGGGGGCGGGGGCAAGGCGACGGGCCGGTCAGCACGCTGGGGACCGGCCCGGTGTTCATACCGCCAGCGGAGGTGCCCGAGGGGGAAAGGGCGCACCGGCCAGCGTGGTCGGCGGAGCGCGGTAGAGCGGCGCGGGAAGGTGCGTCGGCAGCGCCTGGGCATGCGCGCTCGCCTCGATCGAGGGCGGCGGCAGGACCGTCGGCAGGCACAGCGGACACTCCAGGCCGTGGTGCGCAGGCACGGCGGCATCTTCGCCCGCGCCGGCCACCATCCACCGCGGCTCGCCACCCGCCGAGCACACCCATTCGATGCGCTGCGGGTGCACCAGTGGTGCGGCCACCGCCACGCCGAGCGACGCCACGAACCACGCCAGGATCAGGCGGGCGAGGAAGCGGACGTGGCGCAGGGCAGGCATGTGCGCTGCATTATCGCCGCGTGCTTTCCTGGCCTTCACCGCGCTGGGTCCAGGGGCTGGTGCGCCCACTAAGCGCGCACCCCGTCGATCGCAAGGCCGTCCCCGAGGGACCTCTTGCATTCGGACGGCGCGTTTTCCGACGCGATCGCCCGGGCTGCGCACGCAGCCTTGTGCGTCTTCGTCGGCCGGCCCGCCCTTCAGCGGGCGCACCGTGCCACGGTCCGCCATTCCCTCAGGAGCCTTTCATGCCCACCTCTCCCTCCTCCAAAGCCAAGACCCGCAACGGCACACCCGGTGCCACCAAAGCCCGGGGCAATGCCGGCACGGCGGAGAGCCCGGACACCGAAGCGGTCGCACGCAAGCAGGTGCGAATCCAGCGCGAGCAGGACGCGAAGGACCAGGCCAAACCCTCTCGACCTGCCGCCCCAGCCAAGAAGGGCGCTGCGGCCAAGACCGCCGCCCCCGGCGCCGGCCGTGCAGCCCCCGTGCCGCCCATGCCGCGGCAGCACCTGGAAAAGCCGGGGCGCGAGGCCGATATGGAACTGGCGCCGCAGTTCGAGGCGCCCCAATACCGGGGCAGCGGCAAGCTCGAAGGTTTCTCCGCCATCGTCACGGGCGGCGATTCCGGCATCGGCCGGGCGGTGGCCGTCCTCTTCGCCCGTGAAGGCGCTGACGTGGCCATCGTCTATCTCAACGAACACGAAGATGCCGAGGTCACGCGCCAGCATGTCGAGCAGGAGGGGCGCCGCTGCATCCTGATCCCCGGCGATGTGAAGAGCGCAGCGTTCTGCCAGCGGGCCGTGCGCAAGACGGTGTCGGCGTTCGGCAAGCTGGACGTGCTGGTCAACAACGCGGCCTTCCAGGAGCATGCCGAATCCCTGGCGGACCTGACTGAGGAGCGCTTCGACGAAACCTTCAAGACCAATGTCTATGGCTATTTCCACATGGCCCAGGCGGCGCTGCCGCACCTCCAGCGCGGGGCCGCGATCATCAACACCGGCTCGGTCACCGGGCTGCGCGGCAGCAAGGAACTGCTGGACTACTCCGCCACCAAAGGCGCGATCCATGCGTTCACCAAAGCGCTGGCCAGCAACCTGGCCGAGCAAGGCATCCGCGTCAACGCCGTGGCGCCCGGCCCCGTGTGGACACCGCTGAATCCGGCGGACCGCAGCGAAGAGGGCATCGCCGAATTCGGCAGCAAGACCCAGCTGGGCCGGCCCGCGCAGCCGGAAGAGATTTCGCCGGCCTACGCGTTTCTCGCCTCGCCCGTGTGCTCCAGCTACATCACCGGCATCGTGCTGCCGATCACCGGCACGGCGGGCGACGGAGGCTGATGCCCGCCAGGGCCTGCACGCTGATGGGTTGCGGCACGCGCCCTGCGGGTGCAGAATCGCCCGAGTGCGCCAAGTGATGGCGCCATGGCATCAGACGGTGATGTCGCCGCCGTCTTCGCCATCCCAGTAGTGGATGCGGGAGGCTTTCACCCGGATCATGACGAGCCCCTGGGTGTCGATGCCATCCTTGAACCAGTGGTCCAGGTCGGGCGTCCAGTGCTCGGCGAAGGCGGTCCGGTCGCGCACCAGCTCGGCGTTTCCCTGCACGGCCACCAGGAAGGCCTTGGCGCCCTGGAAGGCGAGCGATACCTGGGGCGCACGTTCGATGTCGGCCACCATGCGGGATTGCTCCCAGGTGAAATAGCACGACGTGCCGTCGTAATCGACCTCGCGGTTGTTGCTCATCGGCCGGCCGGCAATGGTGCCGCCGTCGGTGTGGGTGGACAGCATGGCGATGTCGATGTCGCGCATCTTCTCGGCCAGATCGGCCAGGGTCTTTTGGGTCATGGAGGGCGATCGACGGGGTTCAGCGGTCAGCGCCGAGCTGTTCCACGCGGTCATCGTTGGTGATGCTGCGTGAACCCTTGAGGTGCATCTCCACATCGGCCGCCTTGTCGCCGACGGCTTGCACGGCCTCTTTCAGTTGCAGCTCGCTCACTGCGAGCTTGTCGGCCCATTGGGTGACGAGGGCGGCGTCGTTGACGTCGATGCGATCGGGTTGCACACCTGCGGCTTGGTTCATGTCGGTCTCCTGAAGAAAAGAAAGGGGAAGACATGAACCTAAGGCGCACGCAGCGGCGGCGGCTGTAGGCAGAACGCGCCCACTGCCGGAGGGATTGCCCGACAGGACGCCGTGGCGCGCATGGAATGCAGAGGTGCTGGGTGCTTTCCACGAAGCGGCGGCGGAAATGCAAAAAGCCGGCGCTATGTTTGATAGCGTCGGCTTTTTTTGCCTTGCGGCTTGTATAAGTGGTGGGTCCTGAGTGACTCGAACACTCGACCTACGGATTAAGAGTCCGCTGCTCTACCAACTGAGCTAAGAACCCACTTTTTGAAAAGTTGTCTGCATCGCTGCAGAGCCTCGAATTATGCACCAAGATTTGAGGCGTCTGCAAGTCCCGCAGAAAAAATTGCCGTCATCACGTGCTGATCGCCGGCCGTCCGGCGGTCTTTCACATGAGCAGATGCTCGCCTGCGTTGTCGCCACCCAGGATCACGTAGTTCACCTTGCGGATGTCCATGAGCTTGCGGCCGCCGGAGTAACTGATCGAGCTTTGCACGTCCTGCTCCATCTCCACCAGCGTGCTGGCCAGCGTGCCCTTGATGGGCTCGAGGATGCGCTTGCCCTCCACGTGCTTGTACTCGCCCTTGTTGAAGTCGCTGGCCGAGCCGTAGTACTCCTTGAACAGCGCGCCGTCCACTTCCACCGTCTGGCCCGGGGACTCTTCATGGCCGGCGAACAGCGAGCCGATCATGACCATGGTCGCGCCGAAGCGGATGCTCTTGGCGATGTCGCCATGGTCGCGGATGCCCCCGTCCGCGATGATGGGTCGGGTAGCGACGCGTGCGCACCATTTGAGCGCCGACAGCTGCCAGCCTCCGGTGCCGAAGCCGGTCTTGAGCTTGGTGATGCACACCTTGCCCGGGCCGATGCCCACCTTGGTCGCATCGGCGCCCCAGTTTTCCAGGTCGATGATGGCCTCGGGCGTGCCGACGTTGCCGGCGATGACGAACGCGCCGGGCAGCTTGTCCTTGAGGTAGCCGATCATGTTCTTCACCGTGTCGGCGTGGCCGTGAGCGATGTCGATGGTGACGTACTCGGGCACGAGGCCGGCGGCGGCCAGTTGGTCCACGGTGTCGTAGTCGGGCTGCTTCACGCCCAGCGAGATGGAGGCGAAGCACCCCGCCGCATGCATGTCGCGCACGAACTGCACGTTGTCCAGATCGAAGCGGTGCATGACGTAGAAGTAGCCGTTCTGCGCCATCCAGCGGCAGATTTTCTCGTCCACCACCGTCTTCATGTTGGCCGGCACCACGGGCAGGCGGAAGCTGCGCTGGCCCAGCGTCACGCTGGCGTCGCACTCGGAGCGGCTTTCCACGCGGCATTTGCGCGGCAGCAGCAGGACGTTGTCGTAGTCGAAGATTTCCATCAGATTTCCAAGCTCCATTGAAGGACGCGGCGGAAGGATTTCCGCCACGGTGGGCGCTTGGCTTGCTGACCGGCTCTGCGGGTGCCGCCGCAATGGACGGCACCGGACCCTGCTGTGCGCAGGCACAAAAAAACCGGGCGTCAAGAAACTTGGGCCCGGTGACTGATTCTACCCGCCGCTCAAGACCCTGCTGCGCAGCGGGACTGCGCCGCGGCCACGATGCGGCCCTGCGCATCCTGCAGCCAGCCGGCGACGAACAGGCGCTCGGCATCGGTGCCTTCCGGGGTTCGCATGGAGCGGTTGTCGATCCAGGCGGATTGCTCCTTTTTCGATAGCGGGATGCCGGCGTTCCAATTGCCCTGGAGGGCATTTCGAACCACATACCGTTCGACCGGCGTCCCTGCGGTGCCCGCGGGCACCCGCTCCACCAGCACCAGCGTGTACGCGTAGCGGCCCGCCGGCAGCAGATTGCGGGGCGCGGGCTGGAAGGCGATGCCGGTGCCGAGGTAGTCGTTCATCGCCAGGCCATTGGCCACGCGCAGCCGGCCGGGCAGGGGCTGCACCTCGGCGGTGTGGGTGTCTGAAAATGGCGGCACGCCGCGGCCGAGGTCCTGCAGTCGCTGCAGGGCATCGCGCGTGGCGGCGGCGGACAGGGGGGCATCGTCCGCCAGCCCGCCGGGCACGATCCAGTCGAGCACCAGTGCACTGGCGCCGGGCGCGTGCGCAGGCGGCCCGGCCCAGCACGATTCGCAGTCGGCGTTGATGAAGCGCTCGTACAGCGCCACGGGCTGCGCCACGCCGTCGCTGGAGCAGGACGCCTGGGCCTGGGCCAGCAGCGGGGCGCCGCCGAACGTGGCCAGCAGGGCCAGGGCGGTCAGGGAGTGAAGGGGTGGGCGCATGGGCAGCGGAGCAGCGGCAGTGGTGTTGCGCGCCATGTTCCCACAGATGCGCCGGGCTTGGGTGCCGCCCGCGCATGTGGAGCCCCGGCCCCGAAGCGGCGTGGGCGGGGCGGGAGGCCGGGTGCGCGGCTTACTCGGGCTTGACGTTGGCGCGGCGCACCACGTCGCCGTAGGCCACCAGGCGCTCGGCCATCATCTTCTCGAAGCCGGCCGGTGCCATGTCTTCCGGCGCGATCACGCCGCGGCCGCGCAGGTTCTCCAGCATGGAGGGTTCCGTGGCCGCCGTGCGGATGGCCTTGTGCAGCGTGGCCACGATGGCGGGCGGCGTGTTGGCGGGCGCGGCGATGCCGGTCCACGACGTCTGGTTGAGCGGGGCCTGGCCCAGTTCGGCGAAGGTGGGCACGTCGGGCAGTTGCGGCAGGCGCTGGGGCGACGCCACGGCCAGCGCGCGCAGCTTGCCCGCCTGGATGTGCGGCAGGAAGATGACCAGGTTGTCGAGCGTGAACTGCACCTCGTTGGCCAGCACGGCGGTGATGAGCGGAGAGCCGCCGCGGTAGGGCACATGCACGGCCTGCGTGCCGATGGCCAGCTGCATCATTTCGACATTCAGCTGTCCCATGCTGCCGGCGCCGGCGCTGCAGAAGTTGAGCTGGCCCGGGCGCTGCTTGGCGTAGGCTACGAACTCGGCGAAGGTCTTCACCGGCAGGCTGGGGTGCACGACGAGCACGTTGGGCTGGCGGCCCAGGATGGCGATGTTGTCGAAGTCCTTGATGGGGTCGTAGCCCAGGTTGGGCTGCACGAGCGGATTGGCCAGGTGGCTGCTTTGCGACGAGACCACGAGCGTGTAGCCGTCGGCCTTGGAACGGGCCACGAACTGCGCGCCGATCGATCCGCCCGCGCCGGGCTTGTTGTCGATGACCATGGGCACGCCCAGGATGCGGCCGAGCGGCTCGGCGTATTGCCGCGCCATCACGTCCACCGAGCCGCCGGGCGGGAAGGGCACGACGAGCGTGATCGGGCGCGCGGGGTAGGTCTCTGCCGCGTGGCTGGCCACGGCGGGCAGGCCGGCCAGGCCCAGCCCGAGGCTGGAGGCGAGGATCTGGCGGCGGGTCAGGTGGCAGGCGTCAGGCGAGGAAGGGGCAGTGCGAACAGGCATGGCAGGGGCAATGGCAAATGAAAAGACAAAGGTGAAAACAGGGCGCGGCCTGGCCCGCCGTCAGCCCAGCGCGAGCAGGGTGAGGGCCAGCGCCTGGGCCCGTGGCACGAAGGTGGTCAGGTCGCAGAACTCGCGTTCGCTGTGGGCGTATCCGCCCACCGGGCCCAGCGCGCACAGCGAGGGAATGCCCATCGACGAGGTGATGCCGCTGTCGGCGGCCCCGCCGGTGAATTCGCCCTCGACCGCGAAGCCAACCTGCGCCGCGCTGCGCTGGTAGGCGGCCAGCAGGTCGGCCGGGGTTTTGGCCATGGGCAGCGTGCCCGTCTGCTCCACGATGCGGCCGCTGGTGCGGGGCAGCGATTCTTCTTCGATCACCGCGCGGATGCGGGCCAGCACGGCCTCGAGGTCGTTCTCGGCCGTGTAGCGCAGGTCCAGATGGGCCCGCGCCAGCGGCGCGACGACGTTGGAGGCCATGCCGCCCTGGATGAAGCCGACGTTGAGCGTCACGCCCGGCTCGCAGCCGTTGAGCGCGTGCAGCGCCACGGTCTTGCGCGCCAGGGCCTCGATGGCGCTGGCCCCTTGCGCGGGGTTGATGCCCGCATGCGCAGCCACGCCCTGCACTTCGAAATCGATGCGGTACGAGCCCTTGCGCTCGACCACCACGTTGCCTGTGATGCGGCCGGGCTCGGCGTTGAGCACGGCGCGCGCGCCCTGGGAGATTTCGCGGATCACCGTGCGGCAGGCGGGCGAGCCCACTTCTTCGTCGCACGAGAAGAACAGGTGCACGGGCGAGGCGTTGCCGCCGAACCGGGCCAGCGCCTCGGCCACGAAGACGTTCATGACCAGGCCGGATTTCATGTCCGCCACGCCAGGCCCGAAGGCCTTGCCGGCGTCCACCCGCCAGGGGCGCTCGGCGGCCGTGCCCAGGGGGAACACCGTGTCCATGTGGCCCATGAGTTGCAGGTGGCCTGCGGCCGCTGGGTTGCTGCCCGGAATGCGGGCCAGCAGGCATTCGCCCCAGCCCGGCTGCGGCAGGGTCTGCACCGCGATGCCGGCCGCTTCCAGCCGCCCGCGCAGCAGGGCCGCGACCTGCTGCACGCCTGCCACATGGCCGCTGCCGCTGTCGGTGTCCACCACCTGCCGCAGCAGATCGAACATGGCGCTTTCCTGCGAGGCCAGCCAGGCCAGCAGGGGTTGCGCAGCCGGCGGCAAGGCCTGGCCGGTGGCAGGGGAGGCGGCTTCGATGGTGGTGGTCATGGGCATCGGAAATGAAATGAATATTTCAATAATCATATATTCATGAAACAGTCATTGCAATGTGCTCACGGTGCTTCGCCATGCCGGGCCGCGCTGGATTACGCTCGCCCATCCCCGTCGACTTCCCCCATCCCTGCCATGCTCCTGACCGAACGGCTCGTCCTCCACGCCCCCACCCTGACGGCCAGCGAACGCGCGCTGGCGGACGACCTGCAGCGCCACTATCCCGACGGATTGCTCGACTCGGCCAGCGCCATGGCCGCGCGCGCGGGCACCAGCGCCTCCACCGTGGTGCGCCTGTTCGCCAAGCTGGGCTATGCCAGCCTGGCCGAGGTGCGCCGCGAAGCCCGCAGCGAGGTGACCGTGCTGCTGCAGACGCCCGCCCAGCGCACGCGCGCCACCATCGGCAGCGACCGCACCCTGGCCGAGTGCGTGGACGATGCGCTGCTGCACGACCAGCACAATCTCACCGCCACCCGGCAGGGGCTGGACATGGGCGTGTTCGGGGCGGTGGTGCAGGCCATCAGCGGCTGCCAGGGGCGCGTCTTCGTGATGGCCGAGAAAAACAGCGTGCCGGTGTCCTCCTACCTCACCACCCACCTGAACATGTGCCGGCCGCAGGTGCTGGAACTGGGAGCGGGCGCGCCCTTCGCGGTGGACCGGCTGCTGTGGACCGAGCCGCAGGACGTGCTGCTGGTGTTCACCATCCGCCGCTATTCCAACGGCGCGCTGCTGGCCGCGCAGCATTTCCGGCAGCAGGGGTGCACCGTGGTGGCGATCACCGACAGCGCGGCGGCGCCCATCGTGGCCTGCGCCCACCACAGCCTGCTGGTGGGCACGGCCAACGCGTCCCCGTTCGACTCCTACACCGCCGCGTTCTTCCTGTGCAACGCGCTGGTGTCCGCCGTGGCGCAGCAGCGGCATGGCGAAGTGGCGCAGACCCTGCAGCGCCGCGACGCGCTGTGGAAGGACTTCGAGGCCGACGCGGTGGACGGCCTGCGCCGCATGCCGCCGCTGCAAGCCCGCCCGCGCAGCGGAGGGTAGCGCCGAGCAGCCCCACGGCGGAGGGCGGCCGGTGGAGGTTCCTACAATGGCGCCATGCTCCCACACGACCTGTTTTCCGGCGCGCCAGCGCCTTTCGGTGCTGGCGACGCCGGCCCCGCGCCCCAGTCCGATGCCGCCTCGCCCCTGCTGCAGAACCTGAACGACGAGCAACTGGCCGCGGTCACGCTGCCTGCCGGGCACGCCCTGATCCTTGCGGGCGCGGGCTCGGGCAAGACCCGGGTGCTCACCACCCGCATCGCCTGGCTGCTGCAGAACGGCTATGCCACGCCCGGCGGCATCCTGGCCGTCACCTTCACCAACAAGGCCGCCAAGGAGATGGTCCTGCGCCTGTCGGCCATGCTGCCGGTGAACGTGCGCGGCATGTGGATCGGCACCTTCCACGGGCTGTGCAACCGCCTGCTGCGGGCGCACTACAAGCTGGCCGGCCTGCCGCAGGCCTTCCAGATCCTGGACACGCAGGACCAGCTTTCGGCCGTCAAGCGGCTGTGCAAGCAGTTCAACATCGACGAGGAGCGCTTTCCCCCGAAGCAGGTGCAGTACTTCATCAGCGGTTGCAAGGAAGAGGGCCTGCGCCCGGGCGACGTGGACGCACGCGATGCCGATGCCCGCAAGAAGGTCGAGCTGTACCAACTGTACGAAGAGCAGTGCCAGCGCGAGGGCGTGGTCGATTTCGGCGAACTGATGCTGCGCAGCTACGAACTGCTGCGCGACAACGATCCGGTGCGCGCGCATTACCAGCGGCGCTTCCAGCACATCCTGGTGGATGAGTTCCAGGACACCAACAAGCTGCAGTACGCCTGGCTCAAGCAGCTCGCGGGCGACGTGGCGGACGGCCAGTTCCAGGCGCGCGGCAGCGTGATCGCCGTGGGAGACGACGACCAGAGCATCTATGCCTTTCGCGGTGCGCGCGTGGGCAACATGGCCGACTTCGTGCGCGAGTTCGACGTGCAGCGCCAGATCAAGCTGGAGCAGAACTACCGCAGCTACAGCAACATCCTCGATTCGGCCAACGCTCTCATCAGCCACAACAGCAAGCGCCTGGGCAAGAACCTGCGCACCACGCAGGGTCCCGGCGAGCCGGTGCGCGTGTTCGAGGCCACCACCGACCTGGCCGAGGCGCAGTGGATGGTGGAGGAGATCCGCCAGCTCGTGCGCAGCGATGGTTTCGAACGCAAGGAAGTGGCCGTGCTCTACCGCAGCAATGCGCAGAGCCGGGTGATCGAGTCGGCCCTGTTCAATGCCGCTGTGCCTTACCGCGTGTATGGCGGCCTGCGCTTCTTCGAGCGGGCCGAAATCAAGCACGCGCTGGCCTACCTGCGCGTGCTGGAGAACCCGCACGACGACACGAGCTTTCTGCGCGTGGTCAATTTCCCGCCGCGCGGCATCGGCGCGCGCACGGTCGAGGTGCTGCAGGACGCGGCGCGCAGCGCGGGCTGCTCGCTGCACGATGCCGTCACCGCGGTGCCGGGCAAGGCCGGCGCCAACCTGGGCAGCTTCGTCGCCCTGGTCGACGTGCTGCGCGAGCAGACGCAGGGCATGACCCTGCGCGGCATCATCGAGCAGATGCTGGAATCGAGCGGCCTGCTGGAGCACTTCCGCACCGAGAAGGAAGGCGCCGACCGCATCGAAAACCTGCAGGAACTGGTGAACGCGGCCGAGAGCTTCGTCACGCAGGAAGGTTTCGGGCGCGACGCCATCGCGCTGCCGGTGGACGAGCATGGCACGCCGCTCACGCAAAGCCCGGCGAGCCAGGGCCTGGACCCGTCGCTGCCCACGACCGACGAGCCGCTGCCCAGCGGCGTGGCGGGCATCGTGGACACCGATACCGGCGAGACACTCTCGCCCCTGGCCGCCTTCCTGACCCACGCGGCGCTGGAGGCGGGCGACAACCAGGCGCAGGCCGGCCAGGATGCCGTGCAGCTCATGACCGTGCACGCCTCCAAGGGCCTGGAATTCGACGCCGTGTTCATCGGCGGCATGGAAGAGGGCCTGTTCCCCCACGAGAACGCGATGAGCGACCGCGAAGGGCTGGAGGAAGAGCGGCGCCTGATGTACGTGGCCATCACCCGCGCGCGAAAGCGCCTGTACCTGAGCCATTCGCAGACCCGGCTGCTGCACGGCCAGACGCGCTACAACATCAAGAGCCGGTTTTTCGACGAACTGCCCGAAGCCGCGCTGAAATGGATCACACCCAAGCAGCAGGGGTTCGGCACGTTTGCTCCTAATTCAGGAGCGGGCGGTGCATATGGATCTAACGCGAGAGGCGGATTTGGATCCAAGTCGGAATCGTTCGCCAGCCCGCCGGTCCCGGTGCAGAAGGCCGCGCCGTCGCACGGGCTGCGCGTGGGGCTGGGCGTGTTCCACACCAAGTTCGGCGAGGGCAAGGTGCTGGCGCTGGAGGGCACCGGCGACGATGCGCGCGCCCAGGTGAACTTTCCCCGGCATGGCACCAAATGGCTGGCGCTGTCGGTGGCCAAGCTGACCGTGGTGGATTGATTGCGCACCATGGGGCGGGCCAGCATGCGCTGCCCCGCGGCGTGCCTCAATTTCGCGCCGGAAAGGTCCCTACGAGCGCGATGATGAAGTTGAGGGAGAGATAAGGCTGCATGTTCTCGTGCGGCACGCTGTTTCCGGCCAGCCCCGTCGTAATGCCGGCCAGGTTGCCGTCGGGGGCCTGGTTGGTGTATTGGTTGTCGCGCCGGTCGGAAGCGGCCAGATACCGGCCGTTGGGCGCTGCCGAGTTGCCCGCGCCGCTGTTCACCGCCACGGTCGTGGTGTGGTTGTGCATCGGCATGTTGTTGATGTTGAGCGTGACGCTCTCCTGCCCGCCCATCTGCCCCTGGCTGTAGAAGCTTCCGCCAGGCAATTGGCCCATGCCCAGCGGTATACGGCCGCGCAGATCGGGCAGCGCAAAGGTGGTCTGGCCATTGCCGCCGTAGGTGGTGCCCAGCAGCGAGAACAATGCGCTGTTGCTGGAGATCGCCAGCAGCTGGCCCCAGCAGAAAGCCCAGTTTCGGGGCGCGTAGTTGCCTGCGAACACGGAGATTTCACCGAGGAATGGGTCTGCAGCCATGATGTTCTTCCATTAAGTCACGAGATAAGGGGTGGCCCAGCCGCTGCAGCCGGGGGCTCCGAGCGGTGCCGGGGTGCCGCGCGTGGCCCATGCCAGCTCGGTGGCAACGCCCGTTGCGGGCGTGCCGCCGCGAAGCCAGTGGGTGCCGTTGCGCTCGCCGCTCACCAGATCGTGGGGCTGGACGCCGCGGGGGCCATTGTCCGGGGCCGCACACAGGAGGGCCAGTTGTTCAACCCCCGCGCTGTTGCTCTGCCACTGCGCGAAGCGCTGCCCGGCCTCGAAGCCGAGCAGGGCCGGGCCGCTCAGGTCCGTTAGCGAACCGGCGCCCCGAGGCGTGCAACGGGCGGCGATCGACCGGCAGGCATCGGACCCGGCGTTCCAGGAGGCCACGCTGGCCCAGCCTCTCGGCAGCGCCTGGACAGCGTCCGCCGGCCCTTGCGAAAAGAGGGTGCCCACCACGGGGGGCGGGCTGTGCGGCTGCAACTGGCTCCACTGCCGCTGAAAGCGCAAGGCCTGCGCGCCGGAATACAGGCCCACCACGAAGTCGGCGCGGGCGGAATGCCAGGCCGAACGCAAGCCGGCGAACTCGTCGGAGCCGTCGGGCAGGCCGGAGACGTGCACTGCGGACACCGTGCCGCCTGCGGCCTCGAACGCGCGGCGAAATTCATGCGGAAAGTCGTAGCCGCTTTCCAGAAAGCCCATGCACAGCAGGGCGCGGCTGCCCCAGCGCCGCGGGGCTTCCTGCCCCAGCACCGCGCAGGACTGCCACAGCCCCAACGTGTGCGCAATCAGCCACGGCGAGCGGGCGGCCAGCCGTGTGGGCAGCCGGTCGGCCCCCGTGTCGCTGGCCAGAAAAGGCACCTGGTTCGCTTCCAGGAGCGGCACCAGATCCCGGGCCGACTGCATCGGCAGCCATCCTGCCAGCGCGTCGACCGCACCGGATCCGACGGCGGCACGCGCCTGCCGCAGCGCGGCCTGGGGACTGCGCCCGTAGGGCAGCGGCAGCCAACGCGGGGGGTGTTCCGAGGCTTCGGCGCCCACTTGCAGGCCGGCCAGGAACTCCGCGGAAAGGGTGGGGTAGCGCGACGATTCCGGCAGCAGGACGCCGACCGTCCGCCGGATGCCGTGTCGCGCCAGGGGCTGCTGGTCCGTCGGCGCTGCCAGGGCCGGCGCGGCGGCGCAGGCCACGGTCGCTGCCGTGGACACGGAGGCGCCCAGGAAGCCACGTCGGCCGAGTCGCGCAGGAGAGGGGGGCGAAAAAGTCATTGCGTGGTCAACCGGCTTCAAGGGCTTCGGAAGGGGTTCCGCCGGCATGCATGGAGGCCTTACCCGCCGCCGCGCGCATGGCTTCCAAAGCGCGGTAGTGGGGATCGATCCATTGCATGGCCAGTTCGTGCAGGCGAGGCGAAGCCTGGCTGTGCTTGCGCTGCGCGTCGGGTGCGAACGGGTGGTTGGGGTGCTTCGCATGGACAGCGAAGGTGAGTTCGGCCTGCTCGGTGGCCGCAGCGTCGAGCGCCATGCCGAAATGCGGCGCGACCTCCGTGAGGATGGCCGATGGAAGCTGCCGGTAGTCGAGCAGCAGCGTGCGCTCCGGCCGGAACTGCTGCACCATGGTTTCGTAGAGGGCGCCCAGGCTGCGGGCGCAATAGGCTTCGGGCCCCATGTGCAAGGCATCGTCGAACGCGATGCTGGCGGGGTTGACGCCGAGGGGCCCGCCCGGGATCAGGTAGGCCGCGCGCTGCTGCAATTGGGACACCAGCACTTCCAGTGGGTCCCGGTACAGGAAAAGCCATGGGGTGTCGGGCCAGGTTTGCGCGATCTGGTCCGCATAGCCTGTGGCCCAGCAATCGCATTTGATGACGAGGTGGCTGCGCCTTGCCCCGTGGCCCGGCCGCAGCGGCTGCGACCAGGCGCTGGCCACCGCCCTGGCCGCGGGAACCGCCAGTGCCCGATCCATGCCGGGCAGCAGGGCGTTCGCGCGCATCAGATCGTCCAGCAGCGGAGGCTCCGATAGGGTGACGTGGCTGTCCAGCGCCGCGAAGGCCTGCGTCACGAGCGTCGAGCCGCAGCGCGACACGTGAAAGACGATGCCCGAGGGCGCCAGGCCCGGCGAGGCCTGGGCCCAGTCGAGCAGATCGGACAGCGGTGTCTGCCGGCGAAACCCCTGGTGGAAGGGGTGATGCATCGCATCCTGCACCCCGTCCGAGAAGAAGGGTGCGCGCGTGACTTCGGGCGGCGCGCGCATCCAGTCCACCAGCGTCTCGCCGCCGGCCCCGGGATAGATGCGGATGGGCGACCAGCCCTCGAAATTCAGACGACCCATTGCTGCATCCATGCCTGCCGCCCAGAGGCCATGGCGGACAGGACTTCCGCCTCGGTGAAGGCCCATCCACGGGCCTGGCCTAGTTCCATGCAGGCCTGCGCGAATGCCTCCCGCGAGTGGATGCCCAGCAGGCGATCCTGCAGCGCCGGCTCGTCGAAGACCTGGTCCCGAAACCGCGCGAACCGCCACTGCGGGTCCTGTTCGGGCGGGTAGGGCCGCCCGGCATCGCCCGCGGCGATGGCCTGGCGCAGGCGGGGCGTCGCCTCGCAATCCACCACCAGATGCAGCCGCTCGACCGTGCCCCGGTTGCAAACCCGGTGCGGCAGGGAGAAATCGGCATACCACCACTCGCCCGTGCGCATGGGCACCCGCTGGCCACCCACATGGAAAAAGACTTCGTCATGCGTCTGCAGCGGCAGGTGCAAACGCACCTCGCCATCCCGCAGCCCCACGCCGGCATCGGCGTGTTCCAGGATGGTGCCACCGGGCGCCAGGCGCAGCACGCGCACCGATTTGAGCGGCGCGCCTTCCGTGATGCCGGCCACCAGGGTCCGAATGGCGGGGCATTGCGCCATCGTGGCTTCGTCCTGGAAGAAGTCCGCGGCGAACTCGCCTGGCGCGGCAGGCAGCGGCGAGCGGGATGTGCTGCGCAGGGCCGCCACGTGCCAGCCGCCGTTGTGCTTCGCCAGATTGAAATGCGGGCCCCAGAGGCTGTCCGGCAATGCATGGACCTCTTGCAGCGCCGCAGCCACTTCGGCCATGCCGTGCGCCAGCCGCCGCATGGGCGGGAAGTCGTTGGGCGCAAGGGGTGCCACGGTGGGCTGGGCGGTCATGGGGCGATGCGGGCCGTGGGTGAAGCCAGCGCCGTTACTGGGCGCAGATCGCGTAGGCCGTGCAGCTTTGCAGGTCCGAGCGATAGGAGTTGAGGGCGCGGATCGTCCAACCGAAGGTGCCCGCATTGCCGCCGCAATTGGCCACCGGGCGGCTCTCGCCCAGATAGACGCCGATGTCCTCGGGCGATGTCTGGCCGGTGCTTGCGGAATGGCCGCCGCCCAGCACCTTCTCGCCCGCATTGCAGCAGGAGGTGACGGCGCAGGCCTGTGCATTCACCGGTTGCAGCGTGATCTCGCGCACGGTGACTCCCGTGCTCACCGAGCCTGCCGCGCCGGTCGGGCCCGCAGGGCCGGTGCCACCGGTGGAGCCTGTGGCGCCCGTGGCGCCTGCCGATCCCGTGGGGCCCGTGGGCCCGGCCACTCCCGCGCTGCCCGTGGGGCCGAGGGCCCCCGTCGCTCCGGTGGTGCCCGTGGGTCCTGTCACGCCGGTCGCCCCGGTGGGCCCGGCACTGCCTGTGGCCCCGGTGGCGCCGGATAGGCCGGTGGTCCCTGTCGGGCCGGCGATGCCCGTGGGGCCGGTCGGACCCGCGATGCCGGTCGCCCCGGTGGCGCCAGCCGGGCCTGTAGCGCCCGTGGCACCTGTCGCGCCGGTGGCCCCCACCACGCCCGCACAGTTGCCGAGGGCGCCTCCGGGGCCATGGCACACCGGCGTCGCCTGCGACGGCGCCGACGCCAGTCCGGGCACCGTCACGGAGCCTGACGCCTCGTCCACGCGCAGGCGGATCTGGGTTTTGTCGGTGTTGGTCACCGTGAAGCCGCCATTGGGCGGCGGTGCAAGCACGATGTCCGCCGCCATCACTGCATGGCAGTGCAGGGCCCCAGCCACCAGGGCCGCGATCAGATGTTTGCGTTGCGGAGGAAGAAAGGACATGGGCACCCCGTGATAACCGGCGGAGTGTAAGGAAAAGTCCTAAATTTTTGCCATTTTGTAATGAGTTCGATAGTTTTTATTTTTGGTGTTCCGCGATGCAACATCTCTCAAGAGGGCGTGTGCAGGGTTTACCCGGTGATGTACCAGTGGTTGTCCACACGCGCCTTGGCCAGGCCGCTGCGGTGGAGATGGGGCTGCGGTGCGGCGCCGCGGGCGTCTTCAAGGGTGTGGTCCAGCCCGGCAGCCCACAGTGCGGTGCCGTTCACGGCGAGTGCGCAGACCTCGGGCAGCGCCACCAGGCGCTGCCAGTCCCCCTGCGGGCTGAAGGTGGCGATGCCCTGGGCGCGCGGGCAACTCACGGCCCATCCCTCGGGGGTGGCGGCGATACTGCCGCCATACCCCCGCAAACCGCCTTGCAAACCGCCCCGTGGGCCGCCAGGCCCCTGCGCGGGGACGGGCGCGGCGGCCCGCAACGCCTTGCCATCAAAGAGCGCCAGCACGGGCGCCGCCTCCCGGTCCGGCTGGCCGTCGTGTTCGGCTTGCAGGGCGATGCCCAGCACGCGGCCATCGGCGCTCCAGGCCAGGTGCCGAAGGCTCAGCCGCCGGTCGTCCAGCCGCCATTGGCCCAGCACGCCACCGGTGCGGCCATGCAGCCGCACGACGGACGAGTCCATGGTCTCCAGCGCGCGTTTCACGCGGCCGGTCTCCGGCGCGGTGGGCACGCCGCCGTTGGCGACGATCAAGGTGGGCACGCCATCGGCGAGCGTGTGGCGGTCCCAGATGAGTTCGTGCGCGTCGATGCCCTGCGTGGGCCATTCGCTCACCGCCTCCAGCCGCTCGGCGCTGCGCTGCACGACCAGGCTCTGGCCGGTGTCGGCATCGGTCTCGGTGGTGTAGAGCAGGCGTCCGTCCGGCGATGCGATCACGTGGCCGTTGAACGAGCGGGTGCCGTCCGTCCACTGCCAAACGGGTTCGCGCGGGGTGCCTGGCCACCAGCGCACCAGCCAGTCGCCGGGCCGGCGCGACGCCGCCACGATGCTCCCGTCCGGCAAGGGGCAAAGGCCGTGGGCACGGGTGGGAATGTCCAGGGTGTGCGTTGCGCGCAGCGGTGCGTCCTGGCCGGGCCGGGCCTGCAGCACACCGATGCGGTAGCTGCCGTCTTCCTGCTGCCATGCCGCTGCCAGGCGCAGCGAGCCCGCGGCGGCGGCCGGGCCGGCCCAGGCGGCGGCCAGCGGCACGGCCAGCCCCAGGCCTGCGCCGAGCCGCAGCGCCTGCCGGCGCGACAGCGGTGCCGAGGCGGCAGGGATGCCTTCCGGTCGCTTGGTTGGCATGGCGTCAGTCCCCGTCGGCGTCCGAAAACCCGATGCTCACCTGCAGCGCCGGCGCGATCTCGGCCTCGGCCAGGCGCTTGAGCGCGGTCAGCTCCTTGGCCGCCTGCAGCACCTGCGGCCCGGTGTTCTTTCCGGGCTGCGCCAGGGCGGCAAAGGCGGTGTCGATGCGCTGCGTGGACTGCAGCAACTGGTCGGCCAGGGGGTTCAGGCCCCGACCGCGCAGATAGGTTTCGAGCGGCACGAGGGCCTCGCCGGGCTTGGGCAGGGCGGCGCCCTGCGGCAGCACGGCCAGCGTGCGCAAGGCCTTCCATTCGGCGGCCCAGGCTTCGGGCGTGAGGCCGCTGGCGGCGCGCGGGTAGTCCGGCGTGCGGCTGCCCTGGGCGGCGCGCAGCGGCTTTTCCATGTGCGCCCAGCGCAGGCGTTCGATGCCGCCCACCCACTGGTTGATGAACTCGCCCATGGCCTGGGTGGAGCGCTCCTGCTCGTCCTCGGCTGCCCAGTCGGTGGTGGCGGCGCTGTCGAACGCCGCCTTGAGCGCCACGGCCTCGCGCTCCACGTCCAGCGCCGTCTCCACTGCGTACCGGCAGGCCGGCGTGGCGGGCTGGGCCGGCTGCGTCCACAGCAGCCATTCGAGGGCGGGCAGGCCCTTGGCGGGCGTGCCCACGCGCTCGAACGCCTTGGCACCCTGCGGCTGGGCCTTGATGGCGCGCTCGATGAGCGGGGGCCGGGTGGGTGCGAAGTCGATCTGGCGCTGCGTGCGCCGGGCGATCACCGGGCCCACAGCCACGGCGCCCAGGCTCTCCCACGCGAGCATGGTGCTGCGCCAGGCGCCGCGGGCGGCGTCCAGCGCCGCGCCGGCCTGTGCCGGCGGCGCATCGCACAGGGCCCGCAGCGCGGGCGGCAGGGCCTGCGCCGCGGTGGCGAACTCGCCCGCGCGGGGCAGGGCCCAATGGCCGTAGAGGCTTTGCAGGGCGTGCGTGGTGTCGTAGAACGGCACGGCGTCGTGCCGCCAGTTGGTCTGCGCGGTGGCCGCAGCGCCGGCCAGGGCGCACAGCGCCACCGCGGCCAGGCGGGGCAGGGGGCGCAGAGCAGGGGATTTCGTCATAGCGACTCCACGAATTGCACGAGCGCATCGCGCTCGGCCTTGTTCATCTTGAGCACGTTCTGCTTGGCTTCCTCGGCCTCGCCGCCGTGCCACAGGATGGCTTCGAGCACGCCGCGCGCGCGGCCGTCGTGCAGCAGGCGGGTGTGGCCGTTCACGTCCTGGATCAGGCCCGTGCCCCACAGCGGGGGCGTCTTCCACTGCCGGCCGTTGGCCGCGAAGTCGGGCCGGTGGTCGGCCAGGGCTTCGCCCATGTCGTGCAGCAGCATGTCGGTGTAGGGCCAGATGCGCTGGCCCGAGACGGCCTTGCTGGTCAGGCGCGGGAACGGCCCTTCCTTGGTGACGTAGCTGGGGCGGTGGCAGGCGGCGCACTGGGCCTGGGCGAAGAGCGCCTGGCCGCGCTGCACCTGCACGTCGTTCACCTTGCGGCGGGCGGGTGGGGCGAGCGTGGCCTGGTAGAACACCACGTCGTCGAAGGTCTTGTCGTCGATCTCCACGCCCGGCTGGCCCTGGCGGCCCGCGCTCTTGCCGCTGGGCGCGGCCAGGCAGTCCTTTTGCGCGGGCGTGCAGGCCTCGTGCGGGAAGTGGCGCGAGGTGATGCCCATGTCGCCCACGAAGGCGCCGCCGGTCTGGTGCGCGATGGTGGCCACGTTGCCCTTCCAGCCGAAGCGGCCGATCATCATCCGGGCCGATGGCGCATCCCACACGCGGTTGGGCACGCCCTTGATGGGGCCGGGCGCCTTGGCCTGGTCGGCGGCATTGGCCAGGATGTCGGCCTCGTCGATGGCCTCCAGCAGGCCCACGCCGATGATCTGCGGCGCGATGCGCGGGCTGACCATCACGTCCGGGTGCATCGGCCCGTACCCTAAGTCGGCAAAGCCGTATTTCGGGTCGAGCAGGGTGTAGGGCGTGCCGTCGGCGAACTGGCCCTGGATGGTCTGGTAGCGCAGGGTGACGCGGCCCTCGGGCTTCACGCCGGTGATGCCCGCGTTGTTGAACTGGTCGCCGTACACGGGCTCGTGCAGCGGTCCGCCGTGGCCGTCGGCACCGGGGATGGACAGGCGGATCAGCAGCGCCACCGTGGGGTCCTTGGTCTCGCCCAGGCGGTTGAAGATCTCGGGCGGCGCGCCGCGGCCGTCCTGCACATGGCAGCCGCCGCACGAGCGCGCGATGAAGTGCGGCCCCAGGCCGTCGCGCGCCTTGGTCGAGGCGGGTGCCTCCACCCAGTTGCGGCGAAAGAACGAGTTGCCGATGACGAAGCGCGTGCGCTCCTCGTCCGGCAGGTTGGCCGCGGGGAACGAGAAGGCGTTGCGCCCGGTGGCGAACACGGTGGTGTCGCCGCCGGGCTTCTCGCCCAGCGGGTCCGGGTGGCCGCTGGCCACGAGGCCCGTGGCGGCCGCCGCCAGGCCTGCGCTGGCGGTCGCGAGGCGCCAGGTGCGGCGGCGGTGGAAGGCTTTCAGGAAACGCATTGCGGGATCAGGGTTGCACGAGGGTCAGCCGGGTGATGCCGATGGCGTTGGCGGCGGCGACCAGGTCCTTGGACTGGGCGCTCAGGCTGTCGATGGTTTTCTGGATGCGCTGGCGGCCCGGCGCGTCCTTCTCGCCGATGATCTCGCGGTCGAACGGCGCCTGGATCGCCTCGGCCGCCTTCACCGACGCGGCGATCTGCTGCGTGGTCTTTTCGGCCAGGGCCGCGTCCTTGGCGGCCACCAGGTCGCGCAGCGAGGGGCCCTGCACCTGGCTGCCGTCGGCGCGCCGGTACTGGCCCAGCCACACGTTCTGGATGCCTTGGGCATTGGTCACCGCGTCGCGGTGCGTGTTGTCGGAAAAGCAGGAGTGCTCGTCTTCCTGGTCCTGGCTGTTGAGCGCGACCTCCAGCCGCTCGCCGGCCAGTTCGCCGCGCGAGAGCGAGCCCAGGCCCACCAGCATCTTGCGCACCGATTCCTGCCCGCCCTTGGCGAACTTGGCGCGGTAGTTGTTCCTGGCCTTGGGGTCCCAGGCCTTGACGAGGAAGGTGAGGTCGTCGATCAGCAGGTCGGTGACCACGGTCAGGTACTGGCGGCGGCGGTCGGCGTTCTTGCCCTTGCCATCGACGAAGTCCTCGAAGTTGCGGTCGCCCGGGCCGGTTTCCGACAGGTCCTGGCCCCACAGGAAGAACTCGATGGCGTGCCAGCCGGTGGCGATGTTCTCCTCGCCGCCGCGCTCGTTCTGCGCAGCGAGGTTCTTCTTGGTGATGGCGAATTGGCGGTTGTTCACCAGGCCGGCGTCGGGCTTGCCTTCGACGCTGTCCACGTACGACTCGTCCATGGGCCAGGCGTTGATCTGGCCTTCGGGGCCCTTGTCGTCGTCGATCGGGCCGCCGTAGAAACGGAACGCCTCGGTCTGGCCATAGAACTCGCGCGCGGCCAGCCAGGTCTTGCGGGCCTCGGCCAGCGTCTCCACCGACGGCTTGGCCGTGAAGGCCTTGATGGCGGCCTGCATGGCCTTGGCTGCGTTCAGCGTGTCTTCGTAGTTGGCGTGCACCAGCGTGGCGTAGTGGGCGGCCACGGCATTGGCGGTGGCGGGCTGGGAAGCCTGGACGGCGGTGCCTTGTGCCTGGGCCACGCCCACGGCGCCGAGCGGACTGGCGGCCAGCAGGGCGGAGAGGGCGGCGGTTCTGAACAAGGGGGTCGTCATGGGCATCTCCAGGTTGGGTAAAAACGGACCGGGCGGACGCTTTCCGGCCTGCCGGAGGCAGGGCGCCGGGCCGCGTGCCGCCGGGCTCGGGCCCGGGGCAGCGGCCGGTGGAAGCGGCAGCGGGAACAGGCGGCAAGGTGGGGGCATCCGGCCGCCGGTCGGCAGCACGGCGCCCGGTGCGCCTGAGTGAGCGGGCATTATAAGAATGCGATTTATTATCATTTGAAGACAACCCTTCGCCCCGTACCGCCATGCGCGGAGCGGCCGAGAAGGGCGGGTCTCCATGAGAGAGGCTATTTGCTATTGTTTTTGTAGCTGTATGCCTTAGAAGAATATGTGCTGGAGCCGGTTTTTGCTCCAATCTTCTGTGGCGGTGCGCCATAGGTGCCGCCGTGTGCCAAACCCATGAAAAAAGCGAGGCCAAGGCCTCGCTTTTGGGTGGGCACCGGCCGTGCCGCGCTGGCACGGGTCCGGGGCCGGAGGAGCGGCTGCGCTCAGCTCAGCTTCATCTGCGACGGCGTGCCCGTCAGGTAGCCCACGGCCGAGCCGAACTTGTCCTTGTAGTTGGCGCGCACCAGCGGGTCCAGCGTGTCCTTGACCTTGCTGTGGATGCTGCCCCAGTCGCCAGCGTGCTGGAAGTTGCTCATGATGTAGGTGAAGCCGTTGATCTCGTCCACCGCATGCAGACCGGTGGATTCGCCGCCCGCGGGCACCGACATCAGGCGCGACAGCTGCTTGGTGTCCACGTTGTACGCCCACAGGAAGTTGTTGACGTGCTGGCTGCTGTCCTCGCCGATGAACAGCGTGCGCAGCTTTTCGGAGAACTTGAGGTTGTCCGGGTTGGCGATGTTGTTCGGGTTGGCGGTGTTGCCCAGGGCGTCGGCCGTGATGTCTTCGCCGGCCAGCAGGGCCTTGGTGTCCACGGGCATCCAGTCGCTGTTGATCGCGGCGCCGGTGGTGTCCTTCTGGCCGCCGCGCAGGTTCAGCGCCATCACGGCACCGGCCACGAGCTGCTTGGGCACCGAGATGCCGTTGCCCGGCACGTTGGCCGCGTTGCCCGCCACCATCGAGGTCTGGATGTTCTGCAGTGCCGAGTAGGCGATCTTGTCCTTGGCGTTGACCGTGGTGCCTTCCATCTTGGTGAAGCCCAGGCTGGCGCCCAGCAGGGCGGCGTAGCGGTGGGTTTCCAGGAAGGCGGCGGCCTTTTCCATGCCGGCGTTCAGCTTGATCCACTCGGTCTTGCCGTTGGCGACGATCTTGGTGAAGGTCGTGTCCTTGGGGTCGGCGCTGGCGACGGTCATGATGTCCGTGGGCTTGAGCTTGCCGGCCAGGGCCTCGATCTCGGCGCTGGTGGCGGAGCCCAGCTTGATCCAGGTGAGCGGCGCGGCCGTGGCCGCGGCGGGGTCGATGGAGAAGCCCGCGCCGACCTTGGCGGCGTACAGCGTGCCGGAGGACAGGTCCTTTTCCTTGTCGGCCACGAAGACGAAGTAGGCGCTGTTGGTGGCGTCGTCACCCATCAGCGCGGTGCGCTGGTCGGGCATGACCTGCACCAGCTCGTGCGAGATGCGGCCCATGCAGAAGTGCTTCTTGATGCTGGCGGTGCCGTCGGCGTTCACCGTCACTTCGGGCATGTGGCCGTAGTGATAGGGGTTGGCCGCCGTCTCGCTGCCGTACAGGTTCTTGCTGTAGGCCTTGAACTGCGCGTTGGAGGCGATGGTGAAGGCGTCCGGCTCGTACTCTTCGCTGGACAGGTGGGTGCCCCAGGGCGACAGGCTCGCGCCGCAGGTGATCCACAGGCCGTGCACCTTGGAGGTGTCCACGTTGTGGTACTTGACCAGCGACAGCTTGCCCGTGGCGGGGTCCTGGTCCAGGCTCAGCACGGCGATGGGGGAGGGCAGCTTGCCGTACATGTCGGTCTTGCCGTCCTGCGCCCAGGTGGTGTACTCGAACTGCACCACGGCGAACACGGGGTTGCCCTTCACGCCGTCCACCTTGGCATTGGCCACGGTCAGCAGCGAGGTACCGTCCGGCGAGTCGGAGAAGAACTGGCGTTCCTTGCCGGCCACGGTGGTGTCGGTGATGGCCTTGTTGTTGATGTCCACATAGCCGCCCGCGAGGATCTTGCCGCCCTTGCCGTCGGACACCATGTCGCCCGTCACGAAGAAGGGCTGGTAGGCCAGCTGGTAGTTCTGCACCGAGTTGTCGCTGAACTTCACGCTCATCGTGGAGCCCACGGACGTGGTCGCCATGGCAGCCGGGTTGGACAGCGTGGGCGCGGCCATCGAGCTGAAGCTGGCCGATGCGAACGTGGCGCCATCGCTGCCGCCGCCGCAGGCGGTCAGGAAGGATGCGGAGGCGCTGGCGCCCAGCGGCAGCATCGGCACGCCGGCGAGGAATTGCAGGGCCTTGCGGCGGGTGGGCATCGGGGTGTGGGACATCGTTTTGTTCCGGAAAGGAGAGGGGTGCGATACGCCGCCGGCAACGGCCGTGGGGAGCGGCAGGCCGGCGAGCCAAACGCGGAAACGACGCAATGCCGCTTCCACTGCCCGGATGCTAGGAATCGCCCGTGACAGCGATTTGAAGGAATGGTGACAGCCGCGTGACGCTGGCGGCCGCGTTGACCGCTGCCTCGGGCCCCATGCAGGGGATCGGAGCGATCGACGGGCGGATGCGGGCCCGTCGGCCGGACCGGACCGCGCTCGTCCGGTCGGCGGTGGCCCGGGGGCTTTGGCCCCGTGGCCGGGCCCCGAAGGGCATGCGCGTCAGAGCGGGCCGGGCGGCTCGGCGGCGGCCTCGGACGGAGGCGAGACCAGGCGCCGCTCCGGTGGCTCGAAGCAGTCGCGGAACGAAAACACCACCGAGGTGAAGAACATCGCCGCCAGCATGAGCGCCGTCGCCACCATGATGCCGCCTGCCACGCCGCTGCCCAGGCCCAGGAGCGCCAGCAGCGTGACGCCAATGCTGACCACGATGCCCGCGCCCAGGAACACGCCCGTCCACACCAGGCCATAGACGGTGAAGGCGCTGAAGTTGCGCAGGCAAGCCACCATGCTGAAGAACAATGCCTTCACGGGCGGCACGCCGTGCCAGTGCACCAGGCCCGGCGCATGCCAGAACAGCAGCGACAGCGGCACGTACAGCGCCAGGGCCAGCCACATGGCGGCCTGGAAGTCCCCCGCCTCGGCCACCTCGCGCGTGAGCTGCTCGCCGCCCAGGTACACGCGGGCGAACTGCCCGTCGTCCACCAGGGCCGAAATCGCCATCACCGCCAGAAAGCCCACGGCGTACAGGGCGCCCAGGATGAGCATGTCGCGCAGCCGCTGGCGCCCGGTGCGAAACGCCACCAGCAGCAGCGCTGGCGTGGGAAAGCGCCCCTGCGTGGCCTCGCCCGCGGCCACCATCATGGCCAGCGTGGCCGAGGGCAGCAGGGCCAGCGCGACGGCCGGGCCGATCAGGGGCAGCAGGGTGGCCAGCGACATCGCGGCCATGGTCATGAAGAACAGGGCTGCCAGCGCCATCGGCTGGCGCCAGAAGACGCGGATGCCGAGCCGGACCCAGTCAAGGCCGGTACGGGCGGGAACGATGTGGAGTTTCATGGGTGGATTGTGGTGGAGGGGCCCCAAGCCGTGCACGGGCCAGGGACATGCGGCCGGCGGCGGGCCGCCCGCGTCCGTTCAGGCATGCACGGGGTGTGCCAGGCGTTCGCGCAGCACGCGCTCGAAGTGCGTGGGGTCGTGCGGCGTCAGCAGCGAGGCCTCGCGCGGCAGGTGGAAATCCCACAGCCGCGAGATCCAGAAACGCAGCGCGCCGGAGCGCAGCATGGCGGGCAGCAGGGTGCGCTCGTCGGCGGTGAGCGGGCGCACGCTTTGGTAGGCGTCCAGCATCGCGCGGGCCCGCGCGTCGTGGTGCGCGCCCGTGGGCAGGTCGATGCACCAGTCGTTCAGGCACACGGCCAGATCGAAGAGGAAGGTGTCCACGCCCGCGAAGTAGAAGTCGAAGAAGCCAGTCAGCTCTTCGCCGTCGAACATCACGTTGTCGCGGAACAGGTCGGCATGCACCGGCCCGCGGGGCAACGCGGCATAGCCGGCGGAGGCCGCCACGTGGTTCTGGTAGGCCAGCTCGGAGCGCAGCAGCGCGGCCTGTTCCTCGCCCACGTGGGGCAGCACGGCGGGAACGGTCTCGTTCCACCAGGCCAGCCCGCGAAGATTGGGCTGGCGGCGTTCGTAGCCGTGCCCGGCGAGGTGCATGCGCGCCAGCGTGGCGCCCACGGCGGCGCAGTGCGAGGCTTCGGGCGCCAGCTGGCTCTTGCCGCGCAGCTTGCTCACCACCGCGGCCGGCTTGCCGGCCACGCTGTGCAGGATGTCGCCGTGCTTGTCGGCCCGCGGGTCGGGCACGGGAATGCCGGCGTGCGCCAGGTGCCTCATCAGGTGCAGGTAGAACGGCAACTGCTCGGCGGTGAGCCGCTCGAACAGCGTGAGCACGTACTCGCCCTGGTCGCTGGTGAGAAAGTAGTTGGTGTTCTCGATCCCGCCCTCGATCCCGCGCAGCGATACCAGCGTGCCCAGTTGCAAACGGCGCAGCAGGTCGCGCGCCTCTTTCTTGGAGACTTCGGTGAAGACGGCCATCGCTCAGCGCAAACGAAGAAAAGGAAAAAGGAGGGGAGAGGAAAAAGGCACGGAAGTGCGAATGCAGGGAAGGCAGCCGAAGCCGCCGCGCGCCGGATCTCCCGGTGGCCGCGCCGTGGCGGGCGGCCGGGGGTTCAGAACTTCATCACGTTCCACACGCGCGGGGCGGTGTTGGTCTCGGCGCCGTTGCGTGGGCGGGTGCGGGCGCCTTCGCCGGGCTGCACTTCGTATTCGGGCATGCTGCCGGTCTTGGGCTGCACGGTGATGCTCTGCGTCTGGCCGCCCACCCGCAGCTCGTTCACGCGGCTGCCTTCGTCTTCGACCTGGATGCGCTCGACGCGCTGGTTCTGGCGGCCTGCCGATTGCTCCTGATTTGGTAGCTGCTCGCGCTGATCAGTCGTGCGCTGGGCCGCGTTTTGATCAGGGGTCTGGGCCAGGGCGGGGCCGGCGATGAGGGCCAGCAGGAGGAGGGTGTGGGCAGCGCGCATGGGGCGGATTGTAGAGCGCTGCACCTGGGGGGCGCGCAGCGCGGGGCACAATCTGCGGCTATGAGCAAACCCAAGACCCTGGTGCTGGTGGACGGCTCCAGCTATCTGTACCGCGCCTACCATGCCATGCCCGACCTGCGGGCCGTGCCGGGCGACCCCGCCAGCCCGGCCACGGGCGCCATCCGCGGCATGGTCAACATGATGCAGGCCCTGCGCCGCGAAGTGCGCGCCGACTATGCGGCCTGCGTGTTCGACGCCTCGGGCAAGACCTTCCGCGACGACATCTATCCCGAATACAAGGCGCAGCGCGCGCCCATGCCCGACGACCTGCGCAGCCAGATCCCGGCGATCCACGAGGTCGTGCGCCTGCTGGGCTGGGCCGTGCTCGACGTGCCGGGCGTGGAGGCCGACGACGTGATCGGCACGCTCGCCGTCACCGCGGCGCGGCAGGGCGTGGAGGTGATCGTCTCCAGCGGCGACAAGGACATGAGCCAGCTGGTGGATGCGCACATCACCATCATCGACACCATGAGCGGCAAGAAGCGCGACATCGCCGGCGTGACGGCCGAGTTCGGCGTGCCGCCGCACCTGATGGTGGACTACCAGACCCTGGTGGGCGACACCGTGGACAACGTGCCCGGCGTGCCCAAGGTCGGCCCGAAGACGGCCGCCAAGTGGCTCATGGAATACGGCTCGCTCGATGCGCTGATGGAGCGCGCCACCGAGATCAAGGGCGTGGCGGGCGAGAACCTGCGCAACGCGCGCGACTGGCTGCCCACCGGGCGCCAGCTGGTCACCATCCGCACCGACTGCGACCTGGAAGGGCATGTGGCCGGCCTGCCGTCGCTGGACGCGCTGACCACCGGCGCGCAGGACGCCGCGGCCCTCAAGGCCTTCTACGAACAGTACGGATTCAAGGGCTTGGCCCGGGCCATCGACATCCAGGAAACCGCCCCCGAACTGCTGGAGGAAGGGGCCGCCAAGGCGTCCAGGGGGCGTGGCGCCGCCATGGACCCCACGCCCGGCCTGTTCGACGAGCCCGCCGAAGTGGCCGCGGCCAAGGTGAGCAACCTGCAGTACGACACCGTGCTTACCTGGGAGGCGTTCGATGCCTGGTTCGCGCGCCTGCAGGCCGCTGAACTGGTGGCGATCGACACGGAGACCACCTCGCTCGACGAGATGCGCGCCGAGATCGTCGGCATCAGCTGGAGCGTGGAGGCCGGCACGGCCGCCTACGTGCCGCTCATGCACGACTACCCCGACGCCCCGGCGCAACTGCCCCGCGACGAAGTGCTGGCGCGGCTCAAGCCCTGGCTGGAGGACGGCACCCGCAAGAAGCTCGGCCAGCACGTCAAATACGACCGACATGTGCTGGCCAACCATGGCATCGAAGTGCAGGGCTACGCCCACGACACCATGCTGCAGAGCTACG
Source organism: Acidovorax sp. SUPP2539 (assembly GCF_030158975.1). NCBI lineage: Bacteria > Pseudomonadati > Pseudomonadota > Betaproteobacteria > Burkholderiales > Comamonadaceae > Acidovorax > Acidovorax sp. SUPP2539. The sequence continues at coordinate 875,462 of NZ_BQXJ01000001.1, forward strand.
TGCTCGAAGTGCACCGGCCGCACGGCCTGGGCAGCCTGGCGGAGCGGCACCTGGGGCGCAGCGGCATCCACTACGAAGACCTGTGCGGCAAGGGCGCCAAGCAGATTCCTTTCAGCCAGGTGTCGATCGAACTGGCGGCCGAGTATTCGTGCGAAGACTCCGACCAGACGCTGGACGTGCACCGCGTGCTGTGGCCCCAGCTGCAGGCCGACGACAAGCTGCGCGGCATTTACGAGCTGGAGATGGCCAGCAGCGAGGCGCTCTACCGCATCGAGCGCAACGGCGTGCTGGTGGACGCGCCCATCCTCGCGCAGCAAAGCCATGAACTGGGCCAGCGCATCCTGCAGTTGGAGACCGAGGCGTACGAGATCGCGGGCCAGCCCTTCAACCTGGGCAGCCCCAAGCAACTGGGCGAGATCTTCTTCGACAAGCTGGGCATGCCGGTGGTCAAGAAGACCGCCACCGGCGCGCGCAGTACCGACGAAGAGGTGCTGGAAAAGCTGGCCGAGGACTACCCGCTGCCCGCCAAGCTGCTGGAGCACCGCAGCCTGTCCAAGCTTAAGGGCACCTACACCGACAAGCTGGCGCAATTGGCCCATCCCTCCACCGGCCGCGTGCACACGCACTACGCCCAGGCCGTGGCGGTGACGGGGCGCCTGTCCAGCAACGATCCCAACCTGCAGAACATTCCCATCCGCACAGCGGAAGGGCGGCGCGTGCGCGAGGCCTTCGTGGCGCCACCCGGGCGTGTGATCGCCAGCGCCGACTACAGCCAGATCGAGCTGCGCATCATGGCCCACCTGAGCGGCGACGCCTCGCTGCTGCATGCCTTCACCGAAGGGCTGGACGTGCACCGTGCCACGGCGGCCGAGGTGTTCGGCGTCGAGGTCGGCCAGGTCAGCAGCGAGCAGCGGCGCTACGCCAAGGTCATCAACTTCGGGCTCATCTACGGCATGAGCAGCTTCGGCCTGGCCAAGAACCTGGGCATCGAGACCAAGGCCGCCGCGGCCTACATCGACCGCTATTTCCAGCGCTATCCCGGCGTGAAGCAATACATGGACGACACCAAGGCCCTGGCCAAGACTAAGGGCTATGTGGAGACCGTATTCGGCCGGCGCCTGTACCTGCCCGAGATCAACTCGCCCAACGGCCCGCGCCGCAGCGGCGCCGAACGCGCCGCCATCAACGCGCCCATGCAGGGCACCGCCGCAGACCTCATCAAGAAGGCCATGGTCGCCGTGCAGGATGTGCTGGACGCCGAAAAGCCGGGCGTGCTCATGATCATGCAGGTGCACGACGAACTGGTGTTCGAGCTGCCCGAGAGCGAGGTGGACTGGGTGCGCCGCGAGATCCCCCGGTTGATGGCGGGCGTGGCGGACCTGAAGGTGCCGCTGCTGGCCGAAGTCGGCGTGGGGCCGAACTGGGACAAGGCGCACTGACGCGGACGGGCTGGGGCCGGTCAGGGCCGGCCCGACTCCGGCTTTACTGCCCCATCAACGCAGGCAGCGCCTTTTCGCACGCGGCCTGGCAGAGAAACCGCTGCGTCTGGCCGGTGGCCTCGGCCGTCAGGTAACCCGCTCCTGCTGCGTGGATGCGCCACGCGTATTTCGCCCCGCCTTTCATGAGCGTGCCGGAGAAGCTGCACGGAAGGATGATCGATTCGGCATGGAATGTCGCGGCAGAGACCTCCTTGGCGCTCGAGAAATAGGTGGCTACGTCTTTTGGCGTGAGGGACAGCGTTTCGCAGCCCATGGTGTCGGCTGCGTTGTCCACCTGTCGCTCTATATCGATGACAGCAAGCCTGGTATTTGTTGGCCCGGGCCGGCTGATGTGGGTGCCCAACACAGCCAGAAGGGCTGCACTGACTAAGACAAATAGGACGGAGGAGATTCTTAGATCCTGCATCTCATGCGCCACTGAAAAGATATTTGAGCAACTGCGCGCCTTCTGCAGGTTGTTTTCGGGCTATGGCGCCGTGTGAGTAGACGTCCGCATTCAGCTTGAGGCCATACTCAGTCAATAAAAGTTGGGTAAGCCATTTGGTCTGATATAGCTGTGCGGAAGTCGGCGTCTCATAGACCTGATTGCCGGTTAGAAAGAGACCCACCACCTCGATCCCGATAGAGTCGCTGTTGGAGGGGTAACGCAGCGGGTAGACCTTCCGATTTTCGGAATCCGACACATTGGTGGCCCTACGCCCAAAACTCATGCCCCGCTCGTGCAACATTGCATTAATGTTTTTTAGATCTTCTGGTGCGCAGCTGTTTTCATTGAGACAGCGAGGTTGCAAAATGCCAACATGCCAGCACGTTTTCAGCAGGCTGGCCGTTTGATAGATTTTTCCTGATTTGTCTATCAGGAAATGTGCCCCGGTCTTTTGACCTGCTTTGTATGCGTTCAGCGAACTGCTCGCTGTCGACGAATCGGTGCGATGCAAGACAATGGACGTGACCTTTTTCAACGCGTCATGCTCGATGGACGGGAATGTTTTTACTTCAATGTTTTTGTCTGCAATCAATCCGTTTTCAAATTTCCCCAATTTCTTCCTCCCTTGATTTTTGAAGCGGCCCGAATTCTAGAGGGATCGGTTTGTCCGCTTCTGTATTGACCCAGCGAAACCTGCTCAGGTCATTCCGCTAATGCAAATGCCTCAGCGGGTGTCCTCATGTTCAGCGCCTGATGCGGGCGCTGGTGGTTGTAGAAATGGATCCAGTCCGCGATCACCCGGCTGGCGTGCTGCAAGGATTCGAATCGATGGCGGTGCACGCACTGCTCCTTGAGCGTGCGAATCACCCTCTCGACCAGGCCGTTCTGCTCGGGGCTGTGCGGCGTGATGAACTCCTGTCGCAGGCCGTAGCTCCTGACAAGCGCCGTGAAGCTGCGGCTGGTGAACACCAGGCCGTTGTCCGAGCGCAGCAGGAACGGCCGCGGTACATGTCCCAACGTGCCGAACCGCGAGATCAGCGCCTGCTCCAGCGCCGACTCGGCCGTCTTCGATCTGCCGCTGCGCGACAGGTGCCAACCCAGCAACTCCCGGCTGTGGCAGTCGATCACCAGCGCCATCGTCGCCCAACCATCACGGCCCGCCCACACTCGGCACATGTCCGTCGCCCAGCGTTCATTCGGCGCTTTCGCCACCGATGGCAATGACTCGATGCGAGGTCTGAAACCCACGGGCCGCTTGCGCACCTGCCAGCCCTTGAGCTGGAAGATGCGCTGCACGGTGTTCTTGTTGAACCCCAGCAGGTGCGCCACCGTGCGGTAGCCGAACGAGGGGTTCTCCTCGATCATGGCCTTGACTGGAGCGACCAACCTGTCCTGCAGTTTCGGTGCAGCCTTCACCGGCTTGTAATACACGCTGCGGCGCGGCACGCCGAACCACCGGCACAGCTTGCTGATCGAGACGGTGATGCCTTCGGCCTGCAGTCCCTGACGGATCGTCTCGATCACTTTTCGTCCTCGCCCAGCAGGGACTGCAATTTTTTTCGGGCACGCAACTCCAGCATCGCCTCGCCGTAGGCCTCCTGCAGATCCTTGAGCTGGCGCTCGTACTGCTCGCGCACGTCCTGTGGGTTCGCCTTCAGGGCGTTCTCCATGCCCTTGCGGCCATCCTCCACCCAGCCCTCGATCTCCGAGGGCGGCAGGTCATAGGCCCGGCTCGCCTCGGACACGCTGGTCTTGCCCTGGATGATCTCCAAAACCAACGCCGTCTTGCGCTTGGCCGTCCAGCGCTTGATCTCTTCTTCCATCAACATACTCACGGTGTCTTCCTTTCAAAGATAACACCTGAGCAGGGTTTCACTGGGTCAATACACTTCATCACAAAAGAGTCAAGGAGGGCAATCCGGTGTTACGTCCGCTCCCAGCGGGAGGTAGTAATGCGCCTTCGGCACCCATTGCCCCTTGGCGCCGCTCTCTGCGACCTTCACGTGCATGCCTTCGCTGGACAGGCAATGGTCCACGCGCAGGCGGGCCTTGCGGTCCGGCCATCGCAGTACCACGCGGTGGGCATTGGTGCGCGAGACCACCGCGTTCTTCGCCAGCAGCAGGCTCACGAAGCCTTCTTCGGGCGCCTTCTGGAATTTCGCATCCCGTTCATCCGCAGGGACCGCGTCTTCACCGCGGTATTGCAGGATGGAAGCGTCCTGTACGGCCGCGCCGGCCTCAACGCAGCACTCCGGCTTCTTGCCCATGGGCGGAGACAACCGAAGGTAGTGAAGTGCCTCGCCTTCAGGCTGCGGCTGGCCCAACACCAGCCGGGGCGCGTCGGGCCGGCGGGCGTCGAGAAGGCCCACGCGCGAGGACACGGGCGATGCCGAAGGCACGGGCTGCGCGGTGTCGGCCTGCGCGCTGGTGCCGCCGAGGACCAGCCCCGCCAGCGCCAGAAGGACCGAGGCCGTGGACCGGCTGAAAAAACGGCCGTCGGCCATCTGGCCTGCCGTACCGCTCAAGGGGCGGCGGGTGCTGCTGCAATCAGTGACCATCATCGGACCAGTGCGGCGGGTCGGACGTGAGCTTGTAGACCCCGTAGGTCGCGCCCAGGGCATGCAGTTGCGCAGCGGTGGTGACAGTGGTGCTGGTGCCTGTGGCATCTTTGAAGGCCTTCCCTGAATAGTTGGTGATCGTCATGTCGATGGCGCGGCCCTCGGAATGGCGCGAGGTGAGTGCGGGCGCATACACGATGCCATAGCCTGCCACCATCTGGTTGGCGGCGACCCGGGCAGCGCCCGCATTGACCGCACCCGTGGCACCGCGGTGGACCCATTCGATGTCCACACCCGCCATCGCGGGCACCGTGGCGGCGTCCGCGTTTTCGCGGGCGATGCGCCAGGCGTGATGCATGAGGTAGGCCCGCTCCGGCGGGCGCAGCGTGGCGGAGATGGAGACCGAGGCGCCCCCGGCTTCCAGCGCGGCGATGAACGTGTCCACCTTGGTGCGGAAACTGGCGATCAGATCGCTGGTGGAGGTACTGGTCGGGAACCGGGCAACCCACGCGCTGCCACTTGAATCTGCCATGCCTTGTCTCTTTCTGAAGGGAGGGAAGGGTGCTGGATGCAATCCAGAGGAATGGGCAACGCGGCGCGCCGACGGGATCGAAAGACGGCACGCCTCCCAGAGCCACCGGGGCCGTGGGTTGTCACGCACCGCGGCGAGCCTATCCGCACCCCATGACTGCACCGCGACATTTGTTTCCAATTGCGTCCTGCGCACAGCGGGTGCAGATGCTTTTTGATGCAATATGGTCGGCTTCGCTTCTTTCGAAAAAGCCTGCCTCTGCCATGCGCCTGCGCCACATCGAAGTCTTCAATGCGGTGATGCTCACCGGCAGCGTGAGCGCCGCCGCGCGGCTCATCAACGTCACCCAGCCGGCGGTGAGCCGCATCCTCGCGCATGCCGAACTGCAGTTGGGTTTCGCGCTGTTCCACCGCATGAAGGGGCGGCTCGTGCCCACGCGCGAGGCGCAGACCCTGTACCCGCACATCGAGCGGCTGTTCAACCAGCTCGACGACGTGCAGCGCTTGGCCAACAGCCTGCGCGGCCAGCAGCGCGAGGGCGAATTGCATGTGCTGAGCGTGCTGGCCCTGAGCCACGAGGTGATGCCGCGCGCGCTGCAGGCCTTCCGTGCGCAGCACCCGGACGTGGTGGTGCGCATCGATGCGTTGCACTCGCCGCAGATCGTCTCGGCCCTGGTGCTGCAGGAGGCCGACATCGGCTTCGTTTTCAGTGCGCTGGTGCACCCCTCGCTGGCGCAGGAGACGCTGGCGGAAGGGCGCGTGGTGTGCATCGCTCCCAAGGGCACGCTGGGTGCGGACGTGGTGCAGGCCGGCGTGGTGCACCTGGCCGATCTGGCCCACACGCCGGTGATCCGCCTGGAGGCGAACGACCCGCTCGGCACGATGGTGAACCACGCCAGCCGCGAGGCCGACGTGGGCCTGCAGGCGGCCTTCACGGTGCAGACCTACCACGCGGCGCTCGCGCTCGCGCACCACGGGTTGGGCGTGGCGCTGGTGGATGTGTGCACCGCGGCGTCGGCCGACCGCACGCGGGTGGACGTGCTGGCGCTCGCGCCGCGCATCGCGGTGCCCGTGAAGGCGCTGCGCATGGTGAATCGGCCCGCATCGCTGCTGGCGGACACCATGGTGCGCTGCATGCGCGATGCGGTGGCGCAGACGCTGGCGTCCGCCGGCCTGGCAGAGAGCGACTGACAAGCCGAGCGCGGCGGCCTTCCCCTGCCGTGAATCAGGCGGGCGCGCAGGCCTGCAGCATCTGCTCGGCCACGATGGCCGCGGTACCGAACGCCAAGGTGAAGCCCAGTGCCCCGTGCCCCGTGTTGAGCCACAGGTTGTCGGCCTCGGCGGCGCGGCCGGCGATGGGCAGGCCCGTGGGCGTGGCGGGGCGCATGCCGGTCCAGGGGTGCAGCGATGCGGCGGGCGCTTCGTGCCCCAGCACGGTGCGCACCGTGGCGCGCAGGCTGTCGATGCGTTCGGGGCGAATGCGGCGGTCGTCGCCCACCAGCTCTGCCATGCCGGCCACGCGCAGGCGCTGGCCCAGGCGGGCAAACACGACCTTGCGCCCCGCGTGCGTCACGTTCATGCGGGGCGCCCAGGGTGCATCGGCCGGGGCGTCGAGGGTGATGCTGTAGCCCTTGATCGGATAGACGGGCAGGTGCACGCCCACCATCCGGGCCACGGCCACGCTGCCGCTGCCCAGCGCCAGCACGAAACGGTCGGCTTCGATGGTGCCGGCGCTGGTGCGCACCGCCGCGATGCGCCCCTGTACCCGGTCGAACCCCTGTACCTGCGCACCCCGTTCGAAGCGCACGCCGCGCTGCGCCAGCAGGGCATGCAGCCCATCGCACACCTTCTGGCAATCGGCCGCGCACTCGCTGGGCGTGTGGATCGCGCCGGCAATGTGGGGCGCGTGGTGGGCGAGCGCGGGTTCCAGCTCCACGCAGCGCTGGGGGGACACCGAGGCCTGTTCGCTGCCCCAGGCCCGCTGCAGTTCCATCTGCCGCTCGGCCGCGGCCAGGCCATCGCGCGTGCCGTACAGCACGAGCTTGCCGGTGCTGGAGAAGTCGCATTCCAGCGCCTCGCGGGCGCGCATGGCTTCGAACCCGGCGCGGCTGCGGGCCGCCAGCGCGAGCAGTTGCGCCGTGGTGCGGCGCGAGGTGGCGCCGTTGCAGGCCGCCAGAAACTGCAGGGCCCAACGCCACTGGTGCGGGTCCCGCTGCAGCCGCACCTGCAGTGGCGATTCGCGCGACAGCAGCAGCTTGGGCAGCTGCGCCCACAGTGCGGGGTCGGCCAGGGGTTGCACGTAGCTGTAGCTCAGCTGCGCGCCGTTGCCGCCGCTGGCGCCGCCGCCCACCGGGCCCTGGTCGATCACCGTCACGCGCATCCCCTGGCGCTGCAGTTCGTAGGCCGTCGCCAGGCCCACGATGCCTGCCCCCATCACACATGCATCCATATCGCTCGATTCCCGTTGGTTGTCCGTCCTGGGCACTCTAGGGACGGGCGCGGCCTTTGAACAATGCCAAACCGCGGGGCAGGCATGCCGGGAAGTTATGCGCCGGCGCCGGGCGCGAAGATTGCATGGGGACCCTCTGGTCGATGCGGATGGCATAACTTTTCGTCATGGCCCATGCTGCCGAATGAATTGTTCAAAGCCGCACCGAGTTCCTAAAGTGCCTGGGCACCTGCACCGTTCCATTCCCCCTTTTTGTTCCCGTCAAGGAGTTCCCCATGAAGTCATTCCTGTCTGCCGCCGTCCTCGCTTGCGGCGTGTGGGCTGCGGCCACCGCAGCCCACGCCGACACCCTGCAGAAGATCGCCGACTCGGGAAAGATCACGCTGGCCTACCGTGAATCGTCGGTGCCCTTCAGCTACTTGGCGGGCCCGGGCGAGCCGATCGGCTTCTCGGTGGACATCTCCAACGCGGTGGTGAATGCGGTGCGCGCCAAGCTCAAGAACCCGGCGATCAAGGTGGAGCTGCAGGCCGTCACGTCGCAGAACCGCATTCCGCTCATCACCAACGGCACGGTGGACCTCGAATGCGGCTCCACCACCAACAACTCCGCGCGCGGCAAGGACGTGCAGTTCGCCGTGAACTATTTCTACACCGGCACCCGGCTGCTCACCAAGAAGACCTCGGGCGTGCAGAACTACGCTGACCTGGCCAAGAAGAAGGTCGCCAGCACCAGCGGCACGACCAATGCGCAGGTGATCCGCAAGTACAGCCGCGAGAACAACCTCGAGATGGACATCGTGCTCGGCAAGGACCACGACGATTCCATGCTGCTCGTCGATTCGGGCCGTGCCGAGGCGTTCGCCATGGACGACATTTTGCTGTTCGGCCTGAAGGGCAATGCGCGCAACCCCGCGGACTGGGTGGTGGTGGGCGATTCGCTGCAGGTCGAGCCCTATGCCTGCATGCTGCGCAAGGACGATCCGCAGTTCCAGGCGCTGGTGAACGGCGTGATCGGCGGGATGATGAAGTCCGGCGAGTTCGAGAAGCTCTACACCAAGTGGTTCATGTCGCCCGTGCCGCCCAAGGGCCAGAACCTGGGCCTGCCCATGTCCAAGGAACTGCGCGACAACCTGGTGGCGCAGAGCGACAAGCCCGCCAACTGATCGTCCCCCGCGCCAGCGCTTTCCGGAGGTTGTCCATGACGCCGTCGATCCCCCCGATCTCCCCGGTGCCCCGCATGGTGGGCATCCTGGGCGGCATGGGGCCGGCCGCCGGGGCCGACTTCGTGCGGCTCTTCGTGGAGGCGTGCACGCGGCGCATGGCCGCGCTCGGCATTCCCGTGCGGGACCAGGCCTATCCGGAGCACTGGCTGGCGCAGGTGCCCATTCCCGATCGCACAGCGGCCCTGGGCGACCGCACGTCCGGCGCCCACCAGCCGGCAGAGCCGATGGCGCAGGCCACGGGCCGGCTGGTGGCGCTGGGGGTGCAGGCCGTGGCGATCGCATGCAACACGGCCCATGCCTGGCATGGGGAGCTGCAGCAGCGGTTTCCGCAATTGCAGGTGTTGCACGGCATGCGCGAAGTGGCGGCCGGGCTCGCGGCTGCGCAGGTTCCGCGCGTGGCGCTGCTGGCCACGCAAGGGTCTTACGACAGCGGGCTGTACCAGGCCGAACTGCAGCGCCACGGGGTGGCCTGCGTGCTGCCGCAGCCTGGTGAGCGCGAGCAGCTCATGCAGGGCATCTACGACGGCGTGAAGGCCGGCGACTATGCGCTGGCCCGCCACCGCTTCGCGGCGGTGGCACAGGCGCTGCGCGAACGCGATGGGGTGTCGACCCTCATCATGGGCTGCACCGAAATCCCGCTGGCCCTGGACGAGGCCGCGGCGGGCGCCCGCCTGGTCAACCCGTCGCAGGTGCTGGCCGAGGCACTGGCGCGCTGCGCCTATGCCGGGATCAGGCCGCGAACGCCCGCACGTGCGGGCGCCGACGCCATCGCCTGAACGGCCATCAGCCCCACAGCGCGGGCTTGTGCACCATCAGGAAGAACACGGCCAGCATGGCCACGAAAGCCGGGTAGCCCAGCGCTTCCCACCAGCGTGCGTAGCGGGTGTAGAGCGCCGGCATCGGCGTGCCTTGCGCGGCGGCGTCCCGTGCCATGGCGGCCATGCGCCACTGCAGCCACAGCACCGGCAGCCAGCACAGGCCCGCCAGGGCATACAGCGCGATCGAGGTGGCCAGCCATGGCGTGGACAGCGGCCAGCCGGCCATCATCGCCATGGCGGCGCCGGTCACCGGCTGCACGATGCCGGCCGGCGTGGTGAACCACGTGTCGGCCCGCACCACCAGCCGCGACACCACGGCCTGGGCGGCCACGCTGCCGCTGCGGTTGGCAAAGAACAAATAGAACGCCGAGCCGAAGCCGGTGCCCACCAGCAGCACGCTGGACAGGATGTGGACCCATTTGAGTGCGAGATAGGTGTTCATGTGCGTGGTGCTTTCAGGAGGACGACGAGGATGGCGGCGATGGGCAGGTTTTTGAGCAGCGGCCCCAGCGGGTCCAGCCACAGCGCGGGCAGCAGCACCGTGGCGACCACCGTCATCACGCCCATCAAGGCCAGGGCCAGGGCATCGGTGGCCCGGCCGGGGCGCAGCCACAGCGCGAGCCCGATGGCCGTGTCGGCGGCGATGCCGCCCCACACCAGCGCCTGGATCCAGGCTTCGCTCTGCAGCCCGCCACGCACCAGCAGATCGCGGCCCTGGCCTTGCGATTCGATGGCACTGGCCAGCGCCGTGCCCAGCCACACCAGGACGAGGCTGCCGCGCAGCCAGCGGGTGGTTTCGGCGTTCATCGTGCGGACGGCGCCCAGGCGCTTTCGACCAGATGGCGGTAGTGCGTCGCTTCATGGCCCAGCAGGCGCCGCAGCGCGGCCGGGTCTGCCGTGTTGTCGCTGCCCAGCAAGGCGAGCGTTTCGCTGCACCAGGGCAGGGCCGGCACCTGGTCGCCCAGGCGGGCGCTCAGGTGGCTGAGCGCATCCGGCAGGCGCAGCACGCGGGCGGGCCCGTGGCCCGATTGCAGGCGCAGGTTGGCGATCAGTTCGGCCATGGGCACCGCCTCGGGCCCGCTGCATTCGATGAGGCCGGTGGTGTCCAGCGCGGGGCCCATCAGCGCGGCCACCGCATCGGCCAGATCGTGAACCGCCACGGGCTGCACGCGGGCCTGCAGCACCGGCCCGGGCAGCACCAGCACCGGCAGGCGTGCCAGGTTCATGAAGAGTGCGCTGCTGGCGCCACCCCGGCCGAACACGATGCTGGGCCGCAGCACCACGCCCGACACGGCCCCTTGTGCGGTCAGACCGAGCAGGTGGGTGTCGGCCGCGCGTTTGGTGGTGGCGTAGCGTGTGGCGCTGCCCGCGATGCCCAGCGCCGATATCTGCACGATGCGCCGCACGCCGGCCTGGGCGCAGGCGTCGAACAAGGCCACCGGTGTGTGCTGGTGCAAGGCGTCAATGGGGCGTGCGCGGGTGTCGCGCAGCACGCCGACGGCATTCACCACGGCGTCGATGCCTGCCAGGCGCGGCAGCCACGCGGCGGGCGCCGTGTCGTGCGCGAAATCCATGGCGACCTGGCCGGGGCGGCCTGCCGCGCGGCGCGGCGAGACGCCGCCGTGCACGGTGTGGCCCGCACGTTCGAGCGCGCGTTGCACCGCGCGGCCGATGAATCCGGTGGAACCGGTGAGAAGGATGTGCATGGAACTGCTCCGTGAAAGGTGTAAGGGGCGTCGTCAGAGCCGGCACTGGTGGTAGCCCGGCCCGCAGCGGCGGGCAGCGGCCCGGCGGGCGGCCGCGCCGCTGGCCTTCTCGAACAGGCCGTGCACCAGCCACTGCGGCAGGCGGTAGCGGTTGCGTGCCAGCACCGGGTACACCCGGTCGGCCAGCGGCCCGATGACCGGCCAGCGGGTGGCGGCGGTCAGCCAGCCCAGGCCCACGGCCTCGTAGGCCGCGCGGAACACCGCGACGCCGCGCAGCAGCCGGCCGTCGGCCTGGCGCGCATGGATCAGGGTGAGCAGGTCGTCCCGCGTGGTGCCTGTCGGCGGACCTTCGAAGTCCGGTGCCCACACGTCGGCAAAGCGCAGCAGGCCGCCGGTATTGCGCAGCATCAGGTTGCCCATCTCGGCGGCGCACAGGCGGCAGCGCGAGTCGAAGTAGAGGGTGAGGGGATAGACGGCGGGGTTGGGGGTGGCTGCGGCATTCATGTTTATTTCTTCCGAAATTTCATTCCAAACAGAAACATCAGGGCAAAAAAAGCCTAGTCCGGGGTTGCCTTGTCGGCGGCTCCGCCGCGCACGAACTTCTGCACGCTGGCCCCCAGGCGCAGCACCTTGTCGAGCGTGGCGGGGGACAGGCGCAGCATTTCGTCGGCCCACACCCCCAGCGAATCCATGAGGTGCAGCGTTTCGCGCACGCGGTCCTGGGCATCGGCGGTTTCGCTGGCGAAGTCGGGGCGGGCCACCAGTTCGCGCAGCATGCGCACGGTGGGGTCGAACTCGCGCTCCTTGCGTTCGCGCACCACGGTGCGAAACAGCTCCCACACGTCGGTGGAGGTTTCGAAATAGTCGCGCCGGTCGCCCAGCACGTGGGTGGTGCGGATGAGGTTCCAATTGAGCAGCTCCTTGAGGCTGTTGCTGGCGTTGGAACGGGCCACGCCCAGCGTCTCGCAGATTTCCTCGGCGTGCAGCGGGCGGCCATGGAAGAAGAGCAGCGCGTGGATCTGGGCCACGGTGCGGTTCACGCCCCAGGCGGTCCCCATCTCTCCCCAATGGACCACGAAGCGTTGGGCGATGTCGGTCAGTTGCATGGGTGCAGTTTAGGTTTTTTCTTTTATTTCTGTCAATACAGAAATAAACGCCATGCCAGCACCACACCTTCGCTGCACCGGCCCTGGGCGAACGGCGGCAAACCCGTTCAGCCCTACGGGTCATGCCGCCGCGCGCCGCAGGCCCTAGACTCTTGCGCTGCCGATCCTTTCACCCAACCAGGAGCCAGACCATGCTGCGTGATGACCTCAAGACCGATTTCGACGCCCTCTTGCCGGGCCAGAGCACCGAGGCGGGAGCCACCCGCCGAACCGCGATGCGCGTGGCCCTGGGTGCCGGTTTCGGCGTGGGCTATGCCGCCGCGGCCATGCCCGTGATGGCGCAGACCGCGATCCAGACGCCCGCGGACGGGCTCACGGCGGGCAAGGTCAGCATCGAGGTCAACGGCTTCAAGGTGCCGGCCTATCGTGCCGCGCCCGCCGGCAAGACCGACCTGCCGGTGGTGCTGGTGATCCAGGAGATCTTCGGCGTGCATGAATACATCGCCGACACCTGCCGCCGTTTCGCCAAGGCCGGCTACCTGGCCATCGCCCCCGAGCTGTATGCCCGCCAGGGCGATCCGCTCCAGTACACCGAAGCCGCCAAGCTGATGAGCGAGCTGGTCTCCAAGGTGCCCGACGCGCAGGTGCTCGCCGATCTGGACGGCACCGTGAAGTGGGCGGGCGAGAACGGCGGCGACCTGAAGAAGGTCGGCATCACCGGCTTTTGCTGGGGTGGCCGCATCACCTGGCTGTACGCCGCCCACGGCCCCGTCAAGGCGGGCGTGGCCTGGTACGGCCGGCTGGTGGGGCAGGCCAGCGAGCTCACGCCCAAGCACCCGGTGGACATCGCCCCGATCCTCAAGGCGCCGGTGCTGGGCCTGTACGGCGAAAAAGACAGCGGCATCCCCCTTGACACGATTGATAAGATGAAAGCGGCTCTCCAGACCGGCTCCGCCGCCGCCAAGGCGTCGCAGTTCGTCGTGTACCCCGACGCGCCCCATGCCTTCCATGCCGACTACCGGCCCAGCTTCCGCAAGGAAGCGGCCGAGGACGGATGGAAGCGGGCGCTGCAGTGGTTCAAGACACACGGCGTGGCCTGAGAGACCATCGCCGGCGGCGTTCCTGCCCCAGCGGTCCCGCCAAAGCCCTTCGGGGCTTTTTTTGCGCGCCGGGCGCGCCGAATCGATTCGATACAAAAGGCCGACAGGCCTTGCAGGGAAAGCACGAGAAGCCATGACTTTGGTAGCAATCATCCTGGCCACGCTGGCGGCCGGCATCGGCAGCGTGTGGGTGGCCGCCCTGTTGATGCGTGCGGGGCTGGGCGACGGCCGGCGCGGCGTGGGGCCGCAGCACCTGCTGAGCCTGGCGGCCGGCGCGCTGCTGGCCACGGCCTTCATGCACCTGCTGCCCGAGGCGTTCGAGAGCCAGGCCGGCGCGCACGACCTGTTCGCCACGCTGCTGGTGGGGCTGGTGTTCTTCTTTCTGCTCGACAAGGCCGAGCTGTGGCACCACGGGCACGAGCACGGTCACGGACACGGCCATGCGCATTCGCACGGGCATGCCCATGGCCATACGCACGGCCACGCCCATGACCACGCGAACGGTGATGCGCACGCCCATGCTGAAGGCGAGGTGCGGCGCGGCGGCGGCTGGGCACTGCTCACGGGCGACAGCGTGCACTGCTTCGGCGACGGCATCCTGATCGCCTCGGCCTTCATGGCCGACCTGCGCCTGGGCGTGGTGGCGGCCCTGTCGGTGCTGGCGCACGAGGTGCCGCACCACATGGGCGACCTGGTGGTGCTGCGCCAGGCCAGCGCCAACCGCCGCATGGCGCTGCTGAAGGTGTCGCTGGCCGGCGCGGTGACCGCGCTGGGCGGGGTGGTGGGGTATTTCCTGGTCGGTGAGCTGCAGGACTGGCTGCCTTACTTCCTGGCCATCGCCTCCAGCAGCTTCATCTACGTGGCGCTGGCCGACCTGATCCCGCAGCTGCAAAAGCGCTTGAGCGCGGGCCAGACGGTGGCGCAGATCGCCTGGCTGGTGGCGGGGATGACGGTGGTCACGCTGGTGAGCGGCATGGCCCACGCGCACTGACCGGCCGTGGGGTCCCCGGTGTGGCGGCGCTTGATGGTCTGGTTTTGCTATTAAATCAATAGCGGTATGCCGGCGGTTTGATTGTGCTCGCGGCCCAAAACACCTTCGGTCTTCAGCCGGCCAGTTCTTCGCGCACGGCCGCCACCTGCCGGCGCGACACGGCCAGCAATTCGGTCAGCCCGTGCAGCCGCACGGCCCAGCCTTCGCCCTCCTCGGGGTCGTAGTGCTTTTCCAGCGCCCGCACCGCGCGGCGGGCCACCAGCGCGTTGCGGTGGATGCGCAGGAATCGGTCGCCATGGCGCGCCTCCAGCTCGCTCAGCGAGCCGTCCAGGATGTAGCTGCGCACGGCGGTGCGCACCGTCAGGTATTTCTGCTCGGCCTTGAAGTACAGCACCTCGGCCAGCGGCACGCGCTCGGTGCGGCCCCGGTCCTGGATCAGCAGGGCCTCGCCATCGGGAATGGGCGCCGTGGGCGCGGGCGGGGCGCCCGGGTGCCGGGCGCGCAGGGCCTTGCCCAGGGCTTTTTCCAGCCGCTCGCGCCGCACGGGCTTGGTGAGGTAATCCACCGCGTCCAGCTCGAACGCGCTCACGGCGTGGTCCGCATGGGCCGTCACGAACACGATGGCCGGCGGGTAGGGCAGGGTGCGCATGGCATGGGCCAGGGCCAGGCCGTCCTGCCCGGGCATGTGGATGTCCAGCAGCACGGTGTCGAAGGCGCGGCCGCCCGAGGGCTGCAGCTGCGCCAGCGCGTCGGCGGCGTTGGCGGCCTCGGCGGCGGTGTGCCGCGCGTCGCAGTCGGCCAGCAGGGTGCGCAGGCGGCTGCGGGCCAGGGCTTCGTCGTCAACGATCAGGATGTGCATGGCAGGGGCGAAGGGGGAAAGGTCAGGACCGCGCGGGCAACGAAATGCGCACCTGGTAGCGGCCATTTTGCATGCCGGCGCTGAACTCGCACTGCACGTCGTGCAGCAGCCGCAGGCGGTCCCGCACGTTGGCCAGCGCAATGCCATGGCCGCGCGGCCTGCCGCCCTCGCGCTGCGGCGCGGCGGGCACGGTGTTGGTGATGACCACGATCACGCGGCTGCCGCGCAGCTCGGTCACGATGCGCAGCCGCCCGCCCGTGGCGCTCGGCTCCACGCCGTGCTTGACCGCGTTTTCCACAAGCGGCTGCAGCAGCAGCGGGGGCAGGCGGGCACCGTCGGCGCGAGCGTCCAGCGACCACTGCACGCGCAGCCGTTCCTCGAAGCGCACCTGCTCGATGTCCAGGTAGCGGCGCGCCAGGGTGATCTCTTCGCCCAGCGTGGCCGACTCGCCCTGGTCCACCAGCGCGTGGCGGAACAGGTCGCTCAGGTCCTCCAGCAGCGCCTCGGCCTTGGCCGGCTCCGCCCGCACCAGGGCGATGGCGCTGTTGAGCGTGTTGAACAGAAAATGCGGGCGGATGCGCGACTGCAGCTCCGACAGCCGCGCCGTGGTGGCCGCGGGCGTGCGGGCGCGGGCGCGAAGCACCAGCGCCGCCACCAGCGCCGCCGACAGCAGCGCGCCGCTGGCGGCACTGGCCAGCCAGGGCGGATCGGCCGCCACGCCCACCAGCGCGAGCATGCCGCAGGCATACAGCCCGGACAGCGTGCCCAGCGCCACGCCCGCCGCGTATTGCAAGGCCACCGGCAGGCGCTGCAGCACGGTCTTCAGGCTGCAGGCGGTGACCAGCCAGGCCAGTGTGGCGGGCAGGGCGCCCCCCGTCAGCAGCGACAGCCGGCCGAGCCATTCCAGGGGCGTGGCGGTGTTGAAGAGAGCGCCCACGCCCAGCACCGCCTCCACGAAAAGCACCGCGCGCAGGATCACCCCGACATGGCAGGCGTCGAACACCAGCACCCGCCGGCCCAGGGGTTGGCGGGGGTCTTCGGTCAGGGCCTGCGGCCGGGTCGATAAAATTTGCGTCTCTTGCATTGCGGCATCCGGGTGTTCCGGGTGTCTGAACCACCGGATTATTGCCCTCCATGTCCACCAGCCCCGCCTCCAGCCCAGCGTCCGCCCCCTCCCACAACCAGCTCGACACCAAGGCCCAGGCCTGGTCGGCGCTGTTTTCCGAGCCCATGAGCGACCTGGTCAAGCGCTACACGTCGAGCGTGTTCTTCGACAAGCGCCTGTGGCAGGCCGACATCGCCGGCAGCCTCGCGCACGCCGACATGCTCGCCGCGCAGGGAATCATCTCGGCCGCCGACCACGCCTCCATCCAGCGCGGCATGGCGCAGATCAAAGAGGAGATCGAATCCGGTGCCTTCGAGTGGAAGCTCGACCTGGAAGACGTGCACCTGAACATCGAGGCGCGCCTGACGCAACTGGTGGGCGACGCCGGCAAGCGCCTGCACACCGGCCGCAGCCGCAACGACCAGGTGGCCACCGACGTGCGCCTGTGGCTGCGCGGCGAGATCGACCTGATCGCCGACCTGCTCAAGGAGCTGCAGGTGTCGCTGGTGGATGTGGCCGAGCAGAACGTGGAGGTGATCCTGCCCGGCTTCACCCACCTGCAGGTGGCGCAGCCGGTGAGCTTCGGCCACCACATGCTGGCCTACGTGGAGATGTTCGCGCGCGATGCCGACCGCATGGCCGACGTGCGCCGCCGCGTCAACGTGCTGCCCCTGGGCGCCGCCGCCCTGGCCGGCACGACCTACCCGTTGGACCGCGAGCGCGTGGCGAAAACCCTGGGCATGGACGGCGTGTGCCAGAACAGCCTGGACGCCGTGAGCGACCGCGACTTCGCCATCGAGTTCACCGCCGCCGCCAGCCTGTGCATGGTGCACGTGAGCCGCCTGTCGGAAGAACTCATCATCTGGATGAGCCAGAACTTCGGCTTCATCAAGATCGCCGACCGCTTCACGACCGGCTCGTCGATCATGCCGCAGAAGAAGAACCCGGACGTGCCCGAACTGGCGCGCGGCAAGACCGGCCGCGTGGTCGGCCACCTGATGGGCCTGATCACCCTGATGAAGGGCCAGCCCCTGGCCTACAACAAGGACAACCAGGAAGACAAGGAACCGCTGTTCGATACCGTGGACACGCTGAAGGACACGCTGCGCATCTTCGCCGAGATGGTCGGCGGCCAGCCGAACCCGGCCACGGGCAAGAAGGAAGGCGGCATCACCGTCAACGCGCCGGCCATGGAGCAGGCCGCACTGAAGGGCTACGCCACCGCCACCGACCTGGCCGACTACCTCGTCAAGAAGGGCCTGCCGTTCCGCGATGCGCACGAGACCGTGGCCCATGCCGTGAAGGCCGCCGTGTCGCACAACGTGGACCTGTCGGAGCTGCCCCTGGCCGTGCTGCAGGGCTTTCACCCGCAGATCGAAAAGGACGTGTTCGACGCCCTCAGCCTGCGCGGCTCGCTCAACGCCCGCAACACGCTGGGCGGCACCGCGCCGGCCCAGGTGCGCGCCCAGCTGGCCCGCCATCGCGCCCGCCTGGCCTGATTGCTGCTCACCTCACCCTGTCCGCACACTTTCACGGAGCCCTCCATGCATCGTTCTTCCTCGCGCCGCCACTGGGTCTTGCGCATGGCCCGCGCCGCGGTCTGGGTGGGCGCCACGGCGGTCGCCGCCGTGGCCTCGGCCCAGACGCCGCCGGCCGGCCCGCCGATCCGCATCCTGGTGGGCTTTCCGCCGGGCGGGGGCACCGACGCGATCGCGCGGCTGCTGTCCGACAAGCTCAAGGACGAGCTGGGCGCCCCGGTGGTGGTGGACAACCGCCCCGGCGCGGGCGGGCAGATCGCCGCCCAGGCCCTCAAGGCCGCGCCGGCCGACGGGCACACCGTGTTCCTGTCGCACGACCACACCATCTCCATACTGCCGCAGGTGGTCAAGCACCCGGGCTACGACCCCGTGCACGACTTCGTGCCGGTCGGCGGCGTGGCCACCTTCGTGAATGCCTTTGCCGTGTCCGGCGCGTCGCCGGCCAGGTCGTTCAACGACTACGTGCAGTGGGTCACCACCCAGGGCAGGGGCAAGGGCGCGGTGGGCATCCCGGCCCCGGCCTCCACGCCGGAATTTCTGGTCAAGCTCATCGGCGAGAAGTACCGCATCGACCTGGTGGCGGCGCCCTATCGCGGCAGCGCGCCCATGATCGCCGACATGCTGGGCAACCAGATTCCCGCCGGGGTGGCTTCGGTGCAGGACTTCATCGAAAACCACAAGGGCGGCAAGGTGCGCGTGCTGGCCGTGCTGGGCACCCAGCGCCAGGCCGCGCTGCCGGACGTGCCCACGTTCGACGAGCTGGGGCTGAAAGACTTCGAGGACCTGCCCTATTACGGCTTCTACGCGCCCACCGGTACGCCGGCCGCGTTCGTCACCCGCTTCTCGCAGGCGCTGGCCAAGGTGGTCGCCCAGCCCGACGTGAACCGCCAGCTCACGGCCCTGGGGCTGACGGTGGCGTCGATGACGCCCCAGCAGCTGGCGGCGCGCCAGCAGGCCTACACCCAGGCCTGGACGCGCATCATCCAGCGCAGCGGCTTCGTGCCCCAGTGAGGGTTGCGCGCTGTCCCGCCGCGGCGCCGTAGGCCGGCCCGCTGGGCCCGGCGTTGCCCGCCTTGAGGTGACGCAGGCCCGCCATGTTCTATGCCATCCCGCTGGACAACCGCCCCACCTGGCGCAACCCGCCATGGATGACGGTGCTGATCATCCTGGTCAACCTGCTGGTCTTCTGGGGCCCGCAGCGCTGGGAGGCCAAGGCCGTGGACCGGGCGGCGCAGGTCTATCTGGACAGTCCCTTGCCCGGCATCGAACTGCCGCCTTTCGTGCAGTGGCTCAAGGACGCCGGCCACCGCGATGCCGAGCAGGCGCGGCGCATGCTGGCAGCGCACCGGGAGCACGCGCTGCTGCGGTGGATGGAGCACGAGGAAGGCTTTCAAAAGCGCCTGCACGCCGGCCTGGTCGTGCGCGCGGACGACCCGCAGTACGCCGACTGGAAGGCCGCCCGCGCCCGGTATGAGGCGGCGCTGCCCGAGCCCTTCACCCGCCGCTGGGCGCAGAGCTACGAAAAGGACGCGCCCCCGCGGCCCGTGACCTGGATCACCGCCGCCTTCCTGCATGCCAGCACGGGCCACCTGCTGGGCAACATGGTGTTCTTGTTCCTGTTCGGTTGCTCGGTCGAGGTGGCCCTGGGGCGGTGGCGGTACCTGGCCTTCTACCTGCTGGGGGCCGTGGGCGGGTCGCTGATGGCCGGGTGGGCCTACGCGGGTCAAGGCAGCTACGGCCTGGGTGCGTCCGGTGCGGTGTCGGCCCTCATGGGCATGTACGCGGTGCTGTACCGGCTGCGCCGCGTGCGATTCTTCTACCAGCTGTTCTTTTATTTCAACTACGTCACCGCGCCCGCCCTGCTGCTGTTGCCGGCGTGGATCGCCAACGAGTTGCTGCAGCACTGGCTCAGCGGCCGGGGCGTGGCCTACATGGCCCACCTGGGCGGGCTGCTGACGGGCGCCGCGCTGATGTGGGGCGCCGGACTGTTACGGCGCAAGGCGATCGAGGCACCGCCGCCCGAGGCGCCGGCCGCGCCGGACGACGGCTTCGATGCCCACGTGGCCCAGGCCCGGCAGTCGGCCCAGGCGATGCAGTTCGAGCGGGCCCTGGTGCAGTGGCGGGCGGCGGCGCAGTTGCGCCCGCGCGACGTGCCGGTGCTGAGCGCCTGGTTCAAGACCGCCAGCCTGTGGCCAGCGGGCGAGGATTTTCACCGCGCTGCCCGCCGCATCTTCCGGCTGCCGGGGCAGGACGCCGCCACGCTGGACTTCCAGCACGCCAGTTACCGCACCTACCTGGACCATGCCCGGCCCAGCGCCCGCTTGGTGCCCGACGACATGGCGGGCCTGGTGCGCCGCTTCGTGCGTGCGGGGCAGTGGAGCGACGCCGAGAAGCTGCTCACGGCCCTGCACCGCACCGCGCCGCAGCATGCGGCGCTGGGCGAACTGGTCGGCATGCTGGTCACGGCGCTGCTGCAGTCCGGGCGGCGCGAGCAGGCCATGGCCTGGCTGCCGCAGTTGCAGCAACTGGCACCCGGCAGCGCGCCGCTGCGGCTGCTCGAAGGCCGGTAGGGCGGGCCGCCTGCCAGGCAACCCTGGATTTGAAGCAAAAACCCGTTCCAGCACAATCAGTACTAGGGCGTATTGCTATTAATTCAGTAGCAAATCGATGGCGCCTGCCTGCGTCGCCTCAAGGCGTGGAGGGCGCTTCGCCGCCTGCCGCCGGCTGCGGCAAATGGGCGCGCAGCAGCCATTGCACCTCCGCCACCGAAGGGCTGTCCGCATGCCGCGCCTGCAGGGTGGCGAGCACCTTGAGCGCCATGTCGGGGCGGTTCATGCCCTGCAGCAGCACGCGGGCGACCAGTTCGTAGGCCTTGGGCACCAGCGCATGCCCCTTGAAGCGCCGGTCGAACCCGCCCAGCAGCGCGATGGCCTGCCTGGCATCGCCGCCGTTCCACGCCGTGTTGGCCAGGGCCAGGGTGTGGCCCGCGTCGGCGATCACGAACTGCGCGTCGCGCTCGCGGCAGGTGACGAACGCCTTGAGCGCCTCGGTCGTCTGGCCCGCGTTCAGCAGCAGCGGGATGAAGCGCTGGGCATGCAGCAGCAGGGTGTCGGTCTTGTCGGTCAGCGCCAGCACGCGGTGGTAGCGGCGCTGGGCGGGCAATTCGTCCCCATGCAGGCGCTGGTCTTCGTAGGCCGTGCCCAGGGCGCCCGCCAGGTCGCCGTCGGTGATCTGCTGGGCCACCAGCGCGTCGGTCGCCTCCTGCGCGATCTGCCGGGGCGTGCGCCGGTCCGGCGGGGCATCGTCGTCCAGCCCGCCGCCGGGCAGCAGGTCGATGCCGAAGGCCTCGTGGTTCTGGTACATGGCGTAGCCCAGCAGGCTGCACATCACCCAGCCGAAGTAGATGAACAGCCAGTTGCCCAGGGGCAGCAGGAGCCAGCCCTTGAACAGCGGCATCAGCAGCGCCAGCGCGATGGCCGCGCCCTGGCTGAGCAAAAACAGGAAAAAGCACAGCAGCCCATAGGGCCAGCCGATGATCCGCACCACGCCCCAGGCGGCGGCGGGGTTCAGCGACGCGAACAGGCTGCCCGTCTGCACCAGCAGGATCATGGTGGCCGGCAGCAGGAAGCTCACGGCCAGCCAGGCGAGTTCCGCCAGGCCCGTGCTGACCCGCTGCAGCCAGCCCACCACGATGCCCTGCACGAGCAGGATGCCGAACAGCTTCCAGGGCAGGGCGGTCCACTCGTCGTCCAGCCGGTCGGGGAAATCCTCGGCGCGCTGCAGGCCGCGCGAGCCCATCGCCACCACCTTGAAGCCGTAGCGCGACGCGGCCAGCAGGATGCCGACCTCGATGAGCAGCACGGCCAGCACGTCCGGCAGGAAGAACAGCACGCCGTACAGCATGCTGCACACGGCCAGCACGGTGCTGTAGAACAGCGGCTTGCGCTGCAGGGGGAAAGCGAAGAACTGGTTGAGCCGGTGCCAGAACGGCACAGGGCCCGCTGGGGCCTGGGAAGCGGAAGACATGTCGATGGAAACCCGGCGGCCGGTGTTGGTGTAAATTTGTAAAAATTGTATGCTTGCGGAACGCGGGCCAGCACAATCGCTCACACGCCGCTGCAGTCCTTTTTGGAGTCGCCATGCATTCTCTTCGGGCTTTCCCGACGCGTTCCCTTGCGACCCTGGCCCTGGCCTGTGCGGGATTCGCCGCCCAGGCGACCCCCGCCGACTCTACCGCTCCATCGGCGGTTGCCACGTCGCCCTCGGCCTATGCGCGCTGGCAGTCCAGCATGGACGCCTTCGCCGCAGCCGACAAGGAACGGCTCCCGCAGGCCGGCGGCGTTCTCTTCGTCGGCAGCTCGACCATCCGTTTCTGGACCGACGTGGCGGAGGATTTCCGCCAGTTGCCCGTGGTGATCAACCGCGGCTTCGGCGGCTCCACCATGGCGGACTGCAACCATTTCGTGAGAAACCTGGTGCTCCAGTACCGCCCGCGCCATGTGATGGTCTATGCCGGCGACAACGATCTGGCCGAGGGCCGCACGCCCGAGCAGATTCTGGAGAGCTTCCGGTCGTTCGTGCAGACGGTACGCACCGAACTTCCCGACACCCGCATCAGCTACATCTCCATCAAGCCCAGCCCTTCGCGCGTGGCGCTGATGCCCCAGATGCAGCAGGCCAACGCCCTGCTGGCGCAGTACGTTCGCACGGTGCCCAACAGCGACTACATCGACGTCTTCTCGGCCATGCTCGATGCCTCCGGCCAGCCGCGGGCGGAACTCTTCGGCCCCGACCGCCTGCACATGAACGATGCCGGCTACGACCTGTGGCGCACGGTGATCGGCGCGTTCGTGGCGCCGGCCCCCGCGATACGGGCGGGCGGCGCTTCGCCCACCGCCACGGCCGCCATGCCTGCCGCCACGGTAGCCACCGGCAGCCCCGCACTGGTGCGGGTGAGCACCAGGCGCTGAGACCCGCTCGGGTCGTCCCGGCCGGCACTGGCGCCGCTTGGCGGCAGTGCGCCGCTGGCCCCCGCGGCTGAGGGGCCGCCGCCGGCATCGGGTGCGGGCTGCACCGGGCGACCATCGTCGTTGGGCGGATTGTCCACCCACAGGCTCACGCGGGCCACGGCATAGAGGGTGGCAAAACAGGCGATCAGCAGGGCGATGTCCTGCGGCCAGGGCCGCTCGTAGTCCGCTCCCATGAAGACCAGCGTGAGCAGCACCACCACCAGGTGGGCGCAGAACACCGGCAGCGAGGCCGCGCCCAGGGTTTCCAGCCAGTGCTGGCGCGGCAGCTTCGCGGCCAGCATGGGCCCGAAGCGGATGGTCAGCGCGGTGAGGGCCATCAGGTCGATCAGGCGCAGCGGGCCCAGAGCCCATTTGTCGAACAACAGGTTGAGCTGCGGGTTGGCGTCTCCGAACGGCACCTGGCCGACCACATGCCGCCACACCATGCACACCACGGGGATGGCGCCGGCCACCCACAGCGACCAGCGCGGGAACTCGAACGGCGGCGCCTCGGGGTCGTTGCGGCTCGCGCCCATCCAAAGGCCCAGCACCCACAGGAACTGCCAGCTCCACATCACGAAGGCGCCGGTTTCGGTGAAGGGGATCGGCATGGGCAGCACCGCCGCGAAGCCGTCATAGAACCAGCGCGCCAGCCCAAACTGCGCCAGCAGCCACAGCAGCACGCTGCCGGCCATGATGGGCGCCCAGCCGCGGCGCAGCGCGAACGTCATCAGCCAGGGGCTGGCCAGCATGAACAGCACGTACAGCGGCAGGATGTCCAGCAGCGGCGGTTCGTACACCAGCAGCAGCCCGCCCACCAGGGCCTCCAGCGGGTGCAGCAGGTAGAAGGTCATCATGCCCTTGATGGCGGGCTCGTCCACGCGAATGCCGATGAAGGCGATCACCGTGAACAGGAACAGCAGCGTGGCCGCCTGACAGCCGTAGATCTTGAGGGCACGGCGCCAGAAGGCCTGGCGCATGTCCGCCACGGTCTTGCGCCAGGCGAGCCGGCCGTAGACCATGCCGGCCATGTACGCCGAGAGCAGCACGAAGCCCTCGGCCGCCGAGACGAAGCCGAACGGCTGCCCCAGCGGCTGCGTGAGCCGGGTGGGCAGGTGCGTGACGGTCATCAGGGCGAGCATCAGGCCCCGGACGGCATCGATTTCCCAGCGGCGGGTGGAGGAGGGGGGTGGCATGGGCGCGCCCGGGGTGGAATTGAAACCATTCTCACGGAGCGAGGGGGTCGGGCGGTGTAGGCCATTTACAACTGCGTCACTGCGCTGGTGGTTCGCCGCCTGCCGATGGGCTACGCTGCCGGGTTCGAAAGGGTGCCGGTCCGTTGGGCCGGGCCCGTCGCCGTTTTTGCAAAAGCCATGACAACAACGCATTCCTTCCGCGCCCTGGCGCTGGCCTTGGCCCTGGGCGCGGCCGCCCAGGCCCATGCCCTGTCCATCATCAGCTTCTCGCCCCAGGGCGAGGTGTCCCGCGTCCGGCAGGCGGTGGCCAAGTTCGATGGCCCGGCGGTCAATTTCGGCGACCCCAAGGCCCCGGCCCCGCTCTCCGTGAGCTGCTCCGACGCCGAAGCCGGCCAGGGCACGGGACGCTGGACCAGCGAGCGCGAATGGGTCTACGACTTCAAGGGCGACCTGCCACCCGGCGTGCGTTGCACGGCCCAGGTGAAGTCGGGGTTCAAATCGGCCGCCGGCGCCGAGCTGTCGGGCACGAAGAGCTATGCATTCAATACCGGCGGCCCATACGTCCAGAACATCCGCCCCGGCACCTACCAGCCCATCGACGAAGAGCAGTTCTTCATGCTGCAGCTGAACGGCCCGGCGACCCTGGCCAGCGTGCAGGCCAACGTCTGGTGCGTGGCCGACGGCGTGGGCGAGCGGGTTCCGGTGCGCCTGATCGAAGGCGCCCAGCGCGAGGGGCTGCTGGCCTCCCAGGGCCTGGACAAGACAGCCGCCAAGGAGCCGCTCAAATACGTCACCCTGGCCTGCAACCGGCGGCTGACCTCGGGCGGGCGGGTGCAACTCGTCTTCGGCAAGGGCGTGGCCACGCCGAGCGGCGTCGGCAACACCATCGAAAAGCGCTACGAGTACAAGGTGCGCGAGCGCTTCGCCGCCGATTTCCGCTGCGAGCGCGAGAACGCCCAGTCGGCCTGCCTGCCGATCCGTCCGATGTTCCTGTCGTTCAATGCACCCGTGCCGCGCAAGCTGGCCGAGGCGGTGCGCCTGCGCTCGGACAAGGAAACGCTCAAGCCCCGGATCGACGGCGAGGGCGATGGCGACACCGTGGTGAACGGCGTGCGCTTCGACCCCCCCTTCACGGCGCAGACGGCTTTCACGGTGCAGTTGCCCAAGGACTTCAAGGACGCCTCGGGCCGCACGCTGCGCAATGCCGACAGCTTCCCGCTCAAGGTGGGCACGGGCGCCATGCCGCCCCTGGCCAAGTTCGCCGCCTCGCCGTTCGGCGTGGTCGAGCGCTATGCGGAGGGCCCCAAGGAGCCCGCCTTGCTGCCCGTGACCTTGCGCAACGTCGAGGCCGCGCTCAAGGTCCAGGGCCTGGAGGCCGGCAAGCCCGCCGATGGCGCGGCGCCCGCCAAGGTGAGCACCCTGCAGCCCGGCAGCGACGCGGACATCATTGCCTGGTACCGCAAGGTGCGCCGCTACGACGGCTACCTCGTGAGCCGCAAGAGCGCTCGCCGCGACGTGAAGGGCGCGCTGCCCGCTGCGCTGGAGAGCGACAGCAGCGAGTACGTGCAGTCGCGCATGGTCTCGCTGCTGTCCGGCCAGGGTGGCGTGAAGACGCTGGACCTGCCCAAGCCGGTCAACAACGACCCGCGGCCCTTCGAGGTGGTGGGCATTCCGCTGCCCACGGGCTTCCATGTGGTGGAGATCGCCTCGCCGCTGCTCGGCAAGTCGCTGCTGGACGAACGCCACGGCGAAGGCCGCACCATGTACGTGCGCACTTCGGCGCTGGTGACCAACCTGGGGGTGCATTTCAAGCTCGGCCGCGAGAATTCGGCCGCCTGGGTGACCACGCTGGACAAAGGCCAGGTGGTGGCGGGCGCCAAGGTGCGCGTGTCCGACTGCAACGGCCGCGAACTGGCCACGGGCACGACCAACGCGCAGGGCGTGGCGCTGTTCGACGGCCTCTCACCCGAGCCTCCGTCGTGCCAGGGTGACGATGGTGGTGAACAGGCCTACTTCGTGAGTGCGCGCGCTCCGGGCGCCGATGGCGCGCAGGACATGGCCTTCACCTGGAGCGACTGGCAGCGCGGCATCGAGCCCTGGCGCTTCAATCTGCCCACCAGCATGGAGCCCCGCCCCGACGAGCGCGCCCACACCGTGTTCGACCGCACGCTGCTGCGCGCCGGCGAAACCGTCTCGATGAAGCACCTGCTGCGCACCGAGAACCGCAAGGGCTTCGGCCTGCCGGACGAGCAGCCCGACACCCTGGTCATCACCCACGTGGGCAGCGGCCAGCAATACACGCAGGACCTCACTTGGCGCAAGACCGCCACGGGGGGCTTGAGCGCAGAGAACACCTTCGCCGTGCCCCCCGCCGCCAAGCTCGGCGTGTACCAGGTGCAGTTGCAGGGCGGCTCGAACAGCCGCAACAGCTTCGAGTCGGGCCAGTTCCGGGTCGAGGAGTTCCGCCTGCCCGTGCTGGAAGGCCGCATCACGCCCACCGACAAGAAGCCCCTGGTGCGCGTGCGCTCGGTGCCCACCGACGTGCAGGTGAACTACGTGGCCGGTGGCGGCGCCGCCAACCTGCCCGTGCGCGTGTCGGCGCTGGTGCGCGGAAAATCCGCCCAGTGGAGCGATTTCGACGCCTTCAGCTTCATGCCGCCCAACCAGCGCGGCGCGCAATCGCAAAGCCATAGCGACGACGAAGAAGCGGCCGCCGGCCAGGACGCCCGCGTCATCGCCGACAAGCTCGCGCTGACGCTGGACAAGAACGGGGCCGGCAAGCTGGCCATCGACAACGTGCCCCTGGCGCGCCGGCCGCAGGAGCTGGTGCTGGAGGCCACCTACGCCGACCCGAGCGGCGAGGTGCAGACGCTGCGCAGCACGCAGACCCTGTGGCCCGCCGCCGTGGTGGCGGGCATCAAGACCGAAGGCTGGGTCTCCGCCGCGCAGAAGATCCGCTTCCAGGCGCTCGCGCTGGGGCTGGACGGCAAGGTGCAGGAGGGCGTTCCGCTGCAGGTGCAGGCCATCGCCCGCATCACCACCACCAGCCGCAAGCGCATGGTGGGCGGCTTCTACAGCTACGACAACAAGACCGAGACGAAAGACCTGGGCACCGTCTGCACGGGCAAGAGCGATTCGCGCGGCCTGCTGCTGTGCGAGACCAAGCTCGAAGAAGCCGGCGAAGTGGAGCTCGTGGCCACCGCGCGCGACAAGGACGGCAACACGTCCGAGGCGGCCTCGTCCGTCTGGGTCACGCGCCAGGGCGAGATCTGGTTCGGCGGCGAAGACCACGACCGCATCGACCTGCTGCCCGAAAAGAAAACCTACCAGCCCGGCGAGACCGCCAAGCTGCAGGTGCGCATGCCGTTCCGCCACGCGACGGCGCTGGTGAGCGTGGAGCGCGAAGGCATCATCGACACGCGCGTGGTGCAGCTCAACGGCCAGGACCCGACCGTGCAGGTCAAGATCGAGGAGGGCTGGGGACCCAACGTCTACGTGAGCGTGCTCGCCCTGCGCGGCCGCCTGCGCGAGGTGCCGTGGTACAGCTTCTTCACCTGGGGCTTCAAGGCGCCGACCGAGTGGTGGAGCGCCTTCTGGTACGAGGGCAAGGAATACGTCGCGCCCACCGCCATGGTCGATCTGTCCAAGCCCGCCTACCGCCTGGGCGTGGCCGAGATCCGCGTCGGCACGCAGGCCCACCAGATCCAGGTGAAGGTGGTGGCCGACAAGGAAAGCTACCCCGTGCGCGGCAAGGCGCAGGTCACCATCACCGCCACGCTGCCCGGCGGCAAGCCCGCGGCCGGCGCCGAGGTGGCCCTGGCCGCCGTGGACCAGGCGTTGCTGCAGCTGATGCCCAACACCAGCTGGAACCTGCTCGATGCCATGCTGCAGCGCCGCTCCTGGGGCGTGCAGACCTCCACCGCGCAGATGGAAATCATCGGCCGGCGCCATTACGGCCGCAAGGCCGTGCCAGCGGGCGGCGGGGGCGGCCACAGCCAGGCGCGTGAGTTGCTCGACACGCTGCTGCTGTGGCAGCCCGCGATCCAGCTCGATGCCAACGGCCAGGCCAAGGTGACCGTGCCGCTCAACGATGCACTCACCACGTTCAAGATCGTGGCTGTCGCCGATGCGGGCACGGGCCTGTTCGGCACTGGCGCGACCCAGATCCGCGCCACGCAGGACCTGCAGATTATCAGCGGCCTGCCGCCGCTGGT
Organism: Acidovorax sp. SUPP2539; assembly: GCF_030158975.1. Lineage (NCBI taxonomy): Bacteria > Pseudomonadati > Pseudomonadota > Betaproteobacteria > Burkholderiales > Comamonadaceae > Acidovorax > Acidovorax sp. SUPP2539. The sequence continues at coordinate 903,791 of NZ_BQXJ01000001.1, forward strand.
GCGCGAGGACGATCAGTTCCGCGCCCAGATCACCCTGCGCAACACGACCCAGGCCGCGATGAAGGTCGAGGTGGCTGCCCGCGCCACCCTGCTGCAGCTGGACAAGCAGAGCGTGGACATCCCGCCCGGCGAATCCCGCGAGGTGGCCTGGACCGTGACCGCCCCCGCGCAGCTGGCGCAGACGCGCACCGAGGCCATCCTGTGGGAGATCGAAGCCCGCGACACGGCGGGCGCCAACGGCGCGCGCGACGCGCTAAAGGCCACCCAGCGCATCATCCCCGCGGTGCCGCTCACGGTGCAGCAGGCCACGCTGGTGCAGGTGGACGGCAGCTTCAACCTGGACGTGAACCCGCCAGCCGATGCGCTGCCGGGCCGCGGCGGGCTGAAGATGTCGCTGCAGCCCAAGCTGGCCGAAGGCCTGCCGGGCGTGCGCGACTGGTTCGCCAACTACCCCTTCGCCTGCCTGGAGCAAAAGACCAGCAAGGCCGTGGGCCTGCGCGACGGCACCCTCTGGCAGACCGTGGTGGCGCAATTGCCCACCTACCTGGACGCCGATGGCCTGGCCAACTACTTCCCGCCCCAGGCCGGCAGCGCCAATCGGGGCAGCGACACGCTCACCGCCTACCTGCTGTCGGCGGCGCACGAGGCCTCCAGCCTGCATCCCGAGTTCGCCCTTCCGGACGAAGCCCGTGCCGCCATGGAGCGCGGCCTGACCGCGTTCGTGGAAGGGCGCATCCAGCGCGACTTCTGGAGCCCGCGCAAGGACCTGGACATGCGCAAGATCGCGGCCATCGAGGCGCTGTCGCGCTACGGCAAGGCCTCCGGCCGCATGCTGGGCAGCGTCACCATCGCGCCCAACCAGTGGCCCACGCACACGGTGATCGACTGGCTGAACATCCTCAAGCGCGTGAACGACGTGCCCCAGCGCGACCAGCGGCTGGCCGAGGCCACGCAGGTCCTGAAGGCCCGCCTGAGCTACCAGGGCACCAAGCTCATCTTCAGCACCGAGCGCGACGACTACTGGTGGTGGCTGATGCAGAACGGCGACGTCAACACCGCCCGCCTCATGCTCGCGTTGATGGACGACCCGGCCTGGAAGGACGACATGGGCCGCCTGGCCAACGGCTTCATCAGCCGCCAGCAGAACGGCGCATGGCACACCACCACCGCCAACCTGTGGGGCGGCCTGGCGCTGGAGAAATTCAGCGCCAAGTTCGAGGCCACGCCCGTCGCGGGCGTCACCCGCGCGGCCCTGGGCAGCGGCAACGCCGGCGTGGACTGGGCGAAGGTCGAGCGCGTGAAGGCGAGCGACGCCACGGGCGCGGCGCACCAGACCACCTGGTTCGGCGCACCCGCATCGCCCGGCAACTTCAAGAACAACAGCATGTTCCTGCCCTGGTCGGCCACGGGCGGCAAGGAGAACCTGGCGGTCACTCACCAGGGCACCGGCAAACCGTGGCTCACGCTGCAGTCGGTCGCGGCCATTCAGCTCAAGGCGCCGTTCGCGGCCGGCTACGCCATCAAGAAGACCATCACCCCGGTCGAGCAGGCCGTGCCTGGCAAGTACACCCGCGGCGACGTGCTGCGCGTGACGCTGGAGGTGAACGCCAGCGCCGACATGACCTGGGTGGCCCTGACCGACCCCATCCCGGGCGGCGCCACCATCCTGGGCAGCGGTCTGGGGCGCGATTCCGAGATCGCCACGCAGGGCGAGAAGCGCTCGGGCAGCGCCTGGGCGGCCTTCGAGGAGCGCAGCTTCGAGGCCTACCGCAGCTACTACGAGTACCTGCCCAAGGGCACCATCAAGGCGGAATACACCGTGCGGCTGAACAACGTGGGCGACTTCGCGCTGCCCCCGAGCCGCGTGGAAGCCATGTACGCGCCCGAGATGTTCGGCGAGACGCCGAACGCCCGGGTGAAGGTGGAAGCCGCCGCCCGCTGAGCGGGCTGTGCACGCAGTCCGCGATTGCATTCAACAGGAGAAATCTTTCCGTGGCCTACGTTTCCGCCAATTACGCAAACAACGCGCTTGCACCGGTCGGCAAATGGACCTGCGCACCCACTTCATCCCAGGCGCCGTTCACGACGACTCCTTCGGGGGCCGACACCAAGGGTACCGAGTTGTGCGGGCAATGCGTTTCGTATGTGAAACGCGTCTGCCCCACGCTGCCCTCCACGAGTGCCTGGAAGAAAGGCGCGGCGGTGAAGAACAACACCAAGCTGGTGCCCGGCACGGTCATCGCCACCTTCAATGCGGCAGGTCGATACCATGGTCATGCAGCCGTCTACGTCGGTCAGAACGCAGCGGGCATCCATGTCTATGACCAGTACGTCACCCCGCCTCGGCCCAAGCCGGTGGGACCTCGGATGTTGCGCTGGGGGGCCCATGGCAACTCGAACAACGGAGACAACTTCTATGTCGTGGACTAAGCCCCTCTTCGCCGTTTTGCTGGTGGCGATGGCCGGCTGCGGCGGTTTGCCCGCCCAGGCGGCCGGGGTCTGCCCCGCGCAACCCGGCCAGCCCTTGCGGCAGGTCGATGTGTTCGACGGCCCGGTCGAAGACCTGGCAACCCTGGTGCCCGACGTCGCGAAGGAGCGCGCGGGGCACTGGCAGCTCGGGTACGTGTATGCGGCGGGACGCACCGTCAACGTGCGCTGCCATTACGCCGATGCGCGCACGGTGGATGTTGAATTGACCCAGAAAGTGGAACGCTGCGACTACCGCATCGACGCCCGCAAGACGCTCGATCTGCGCTGCAAGTAAGCCGTTCCATGAAGCCGTTCGAGAAGCCGGCGCGGCGGCGGTAAGCGCCCGGGCTATCACATCCCGTCCTGCTCGCCAACTGCTCCTTTCGAGCGGTTGTGGTTTGCCCGTCGCACCTCCCGCGCGAAGCGCTTGCTACGGCTGAGTCCCCCTCGGAGAATGCGCAGGCCATGTCGGCGCGCCCCCAGCGAAATGCGCTGCCAGGGCACGATGCCGTGCTGGCGGACAGGCATTTTTCGAACACTTGGGGGACACGATGCGCAAGATGAATTTTCCGGTGCTTGCATCGGCGGCGGTGATGGCCATGGCGGCGTCGGTACCCGTGGGGGCCCAGACGCCGCTGCGGGCCTGGAACACCCACCCCGACGGCTACCCGGTCACCGAGGCGATGAAGAGCTTCATCAGCGAGGTGGAAGCCTCCACCCAGGGCCGCTACACCATCAAGCTGTTTTCCGATGCGGTGCTGGGCGACCAGGGCAAGGCGGTCACGATGATGAAGGCCGGCGAGATCGACCTGGCCGAATTCAACCTGGGCCCGCTGGCCGAGGCCGCACCCGGCCTGCAGGCGTTCAACCTGCCCTTCCTGTTCGGCGATGCCGCCCACATGTTCCGCTACCTCGACGGCGCCATGGGCGAGCGCCTGTCCGAGAAGCTCAAGGCCTCCGGCTTCGTGGTCCTGGGCTGGTACAACGGCGGCGCGCGCTCGTTCTACTGCGCCAACAAGCCGATCACCCGGCGCGAAGACCTGGCCGGCCAGCGGGTGCGCGTGCAGCAGTCGGACACCTACATCGAGATGGTGAAACTGCTCGGCGCCACGCCGGTGGTCGTCCCCTACAAGGAAGTGCTCGACAGCTTTCGCAACGGCACCATCGATTGCGCCGAGGGCAACCTGGTCTCCTACGAATCGACCGGCCACTACAAGCTGGCCAAATACATGCTGCTGGACCAGCACACCATCTCGCCCGAGGCCCTGGTGGTGTCCACCAAGCTCTGGAACCGGCTGAATGCGCAGGACCAGCAGGCCTTCCAGAAAGCGGGCAAGGCCTCTGCCTTGCTGATGCGCAACCTGTGGGAAAAGCGCGTGGTCTCGGCCCGTGCCAATGTGGCCAAGGAAGGCGTGCAGTTCGTGACTGTGTCCGACTTCTCGCCCTATGTGCGCCGCATGGCGCCGCTGTACAAGAAATACACCGACAACCCCGACGTCCGGGGCGATCTGCTCACCATCATCTCCAACCAGTGAGCACCGCCCGGCCCCGGCGCAGGGCGCGCGGGGGGGGGGGGGGGGGGGGGGGGGAGCGGGCCTGTTACTGGACGACGGTGGCGCGCGGCGTGCCGTGCGCGGTCCGCCGGCCCTTGAGCAGCGCGATCAGGACGTGGACCCCGAAGGCAACCGCCAGCAAGATCACGGCGCCCAGGCCCCACAAGGCCCAGGCCAGCACGGTCACGGCGCCGGCCAAGGCGGGCACGGTGTCCAGCGCTGCCTGAACCATCGGGCCGGCGGAGGCGATCATGGCCGCGAGCTCTCGGGCCAGCTCGGGCGGTATCCAGCCCCTGATCCATTCGGGCACCACCACGGCATTCATGGCAGACGTGCCCCCGGCCAGCGCGCCTGCGCTGGACACCGCCCAGACCGCCATGGCATGCATGCCCCAGCAGGCCAGCGACCAAAGGGCGAGAAGCGTTAGAGAGAGAAACCAGCTGATGGCATAAAACATGGAGGTTGTCCTTTCGAATGGGCGAGCGCCCAGTATGGCCATGGCGGCATTCGATGGACACCAGCTTTTATCGAACATAGCATTCGGTTTTTCCGATCCGGAGGCTGCATGTTGAACTACCGCCATCTCTACTATTTCTGGATGGTCGCCAAGGAAGGCGGCTTCGCCCGCGCCGCGGACCGCCTGGAGATGGCGGTGCAGACCATCAGCGCGCAGGTGCGGGATCTGGAAAAGGACCTGGGCCACCAGTTGCTCAAGCCCTCGGGCCGAGGCATGGTGCTGACCGAGGCGGGACAGGCGGCCTATGCGCGGGCGGAAGAGATCTTCCAGCTGGGGCAGGGCATTCCCGACGAGGTGCGCGAGGCGGCCAGCGCCAAGGTCGCCCGGCTGTCGGTGGGGCTGTCGGACGGCATCTCCAAGCTGGCAGCGCATGCCCTGCTGGAGCCGGTGCTCGCCACACCGCACCTTCGCCTGGTGTGCCACGAGGGCGAGTTCGACGAGCTGCTGTCCGAGCTGGCCCTGCACCAGCTGGACGTGGTGCTGGCTGGGCAGGCCGCGCCGCGAAACCCCAACCAGCGCCTGACCAGCGAGCGGATCGCGCGGTCCACGCTGCAGTGGTACGGGCCGGCATCTTTGGTCAGGAAACACGCGCGCGACCGGTTCCCCCAGTCGCTGCAGGACCTTCCCGTGCTGTTGCCCACGCCCCATTCGCCACTGCGGTCCACGCTGGACCATTGGTTCGAAGACCTCGGTGTGCGGCCCCAGGTGGTGGGCGAGTTCGAAGACAGCGCGCTGCTCGCGGTGTTCGCGGCCCGTGGGCTCGGGGTGTTCCCCGTGAGCCAGCTGGGCGCGCAGGACGTGGGGCTGGTGCGGGGCCTGCGCCTGCTGGGCGACTGCCCCGACATCGGCGAGGAGGTGCACGCCATCTGGTCGCGGCGCGGGCAGCACCATCCGCTGGTGCGCCAGATGGTCGCGGCGGCCCACGCGGTGGCCGCGGCCTAGCCTTCGGCGGGCCCGTGCGCGGCCCTGTTCAAAGGCCGGCCGCGACCGGCGCGGCCTTGGGCGCATCGGATGCCTCGCCCATGCGCCAGTGTTTGAGCGCGGCTTCCATGATCCAGGCCTCGGCGGCCGCCAGGTGGTGGTCCGCGGTCGCCGCCGTGCAGGCGAAGTGCAGCACGCGCTGCTGCAGTTCGGGTTCGGTCACCTCTGCCATCAGGGCGGCCAGCGCCGCTTCGTCGAGGTTGCCGGTCAGCAGGCGGCGCTCGCGCGCCCCCATCAAGAGGTCTTCGCACAGCGCGTGCAACACCTGGGCGAAGTCGCCGGGCGCCAGGCCGAGTTCGCCTTCGATGTCCAGCCTCTGCAGGGCGTCCGTTTCCGAACGGCTGACGTGGCCGTCCGAGATCAGCAGCAGGCCGACGATCCGGGCCGCTGCTTCGGGGCTGTTGGTGGGGTAGCTGCGCATGGAGTGTTCCTTTGTGAAGTGTTGTGGTGGCGAACGGTGTTGGGCGATCAGGCGGCGTCAGTCGCGGTAGCGGCGGTGGCGCGCCGGCTGCGCAGGGCGTGCGGCGTCGATCCGCACGGGAACGCGCACCGGTGCACGCAACGCGCCGCTGCCGTGCGACACCTGCTGTAGCCACTGCAGGGCCCGGGCGCGCAGGGAGGAGAGCAGGTGGGAGACAAGGGGCAATGGCTTCATGGGGCGATTCATGGGGGGCTCCTGTGGTGATGACAGCCTTGAATGTGCAGCCGGTTGACCGATGGAAGAAGCAGGTTTTCTGAGATGGCTGCATCGGTATGACCGAAGCCTTGCGATTGACGGGTTGGCTGCAAGGCAGCAGGTTTTTCAGAGGGTTTTGGCAGAGGAAAACTGCTGTGCCCCTGCAAGCGTGCGGGCTAAGGTGCCTGCTCCAACGAAGGAGAACGCTGATGCAGATTTTTTTCCAGTCCCGCCATCCCGAAGCGACCGCGATGCGCGATACCGTTGATCGCCGCGTGCGCTTCGTGCTCCGGCGCCTGAGTGCGCAGGTGCCGCGTGCCGATATTCAGCTGGCCGACGTGAACGGCCCCCGGGGCGGGGTGGACAAGCGCTGCCGGATCGAGCTGCGCACCGACGGCGCGGGCCCCGTGGTGGTCTCGTCGGTGGCCAGGGACTGGCTCACTGCGCTCGACGAAGCCCTGGCCCGCGCGGCCCGGCATGTGCTGCGCGTGTGGCGCCGCGCGAACGCGGCCCGCAGGCCGAGCCGGCGTTTGCCTGAGACAGGGCCATGACGGCCCGCCGGAGAGCCATGGGCGATACCCCACCGCGCGCCGTTACGGTCGGGCACTGAGCAAATTTGAGGATTGAAACATTGCCTCACCACAAAGATCGACGGGCCCGCGCCGCCGGCGCGGCCGGCAGATATAAATCCGCCGTGTCCATCGATTCTGAAAGGGGAGTTTCATGAAGCAACTATTGGCCCGCTGCGTTCTCGCGGCGGCGATCGTCCTGCCGGTGGCGGCCCACGCCCAGGTGCCGGTGGTGGAGCAGCCGGACCACGAGCAATTGCTCATGAGCCACGACTGGCGGCTGGCGTGGAACAAGCGGCTGGTCTACAACTTCTGGCGCGAGGTGTTCGAGGCGGGCCACATGGACCTGGCGCCCAAGTACATGGCCGAAGACTACATCCAGCACAACCCCACGGTGGCCACGGGCCGCGCGGCCTTCATCGCGTTCTTCTCGCAGTTCGTGCCGCCCACGCCCATCGAGCCGCGCGTGAAGGCGCCTTTGGTGGCGATCACGGCCGAGGGCGACAAGGTCATCCTGAGCTTCGTGCGCGAAATGACGGACCCGCAGGACCCGACCAAGAAATACACGACGACCTGGTTCGACATGTTCCGCATCGAGAACGGCAAGATCGCCGAGCACTGGGACGCGGCCACCAAGAACTGACGCGGTCGCCCCGACGGACCTCGGGGCGCGGCGCGCGGCCACGCAAAGTGGCCCGCGCTGCCGCCCGTCAGTCCAGCGGCCAGAACCAGATTTCCTTGGAGTCGAAATAGCAGGCCGAGCTGCAGACGGCCGCGGCGTTGGTGGACTCCACCAGATCGATGTGGCCGCCGTTGTAGCTGGCCATCTTCCAAAAGAAGATCACGCCACGCTTTCCCTGGATCTTTGCCTGCACGTTGTCGGGCGTGAGGATCTGCGGGTAGCCCAGTACGCCCCGCTGCATGAGCTGGTCGGCCAGCAATTTCGCGCCCGGCTCCACGAACCGGCCTTTGAGCGGGCCCTCCTTGATTTTCAGGCGCCCGGTGATGCCGGTGCCCGACTTCAGCAGCGCCAGGCTCATGCGGACCGCGCAGGTGTTTTCGTAGCCGGCGTTCTGCCGCTTCAACTGGCCCATGTCGTATCCGATCTCGCGGTACACGCTGTCGCCGTCCATGAATCGGGTCGGCTGCATGCGGTCGGAGGAATAGTGATGGGACTTGAGGTTCTCGAAGATGGGCTTGGTCAACGCGGGCTCCGGCAAGGGAATTGCTTGGACAGGATGGCGACCAGGGTTTTGGAGGCGCGCTGCTGCAGGGCCGGGCCTTCGACCTTCTTCAACTCGGTGAACAGGCGCTCGTCGATGGTGATGGTCTTGAGCGTGGGGTAGCCGCACCACGCACGCCCCTCGGTGGCGTCGAGCACGCCCGTGAGGTAGAGCTCGGCCTGCTGCCGCACCTGAGGAGTCTGGCTGAGGTAGGCCTGCCGGAAATCGTCCGTCGTGATCTGCGTGTTGTTGATCATCGCGTTCTGCGTGGTGGGCAGCGGGGCCGACAGGCGCGGCGGCATGGCTTGGGCGAACGCGGCGCTGCCGGCCAGGCCGGCGGCGGTTGCCATGGCAGCGGCCAGGAAGCGGGGTGCGGAAAAGCAAGGCAAAGCAGTGGCCTTTCAAAGGGGGTGGTGCGCAGTTGCGCGGTGTGCGCCGCAACGGTTCTGCAAGAGCGCATGAATGGCCCGCCAGCGCAGCGCGGGCTGCGGCCCGGGGCACGGCGAACATGAAAGCGGGAGGTCCCCTGGGGCATGGCACCAAGGCCCGCCAGAGAGGACCCGCCAGCTGGCTCCGTGACCAATGCCGGAGCGAAGTGGCGTTGCGCCAAAGGTTACACGAGGGTGCGGCGCGATGCTCGAAAGTCCCCAGGGTCCGTTCGGGTCCTGCGCGACGCGCGGCGGCTTCTGCGCGAGAATCGGAAGGGCCCGCCCTGCGTCTGCGATCCGGGGTGCGGCCATCGCCCGGTGCAACGCCGGGTGGGACGGCGTCACGGGAGGAGGCGACAATCTCCGGTCGCCGCCGGCCTGCGGGCCGGCCTCCGCTCTCCTTTTCTCCGACCCATCCTCCTTCTTCCCATGTCCATGGACTTTCTCGCGGTCGTGCGCAGCATCGCCACCTGGCGTCGCAATGGGCGGGGCCGCCACGAGGTCTGCGCCGGTATCGGAACCGCCATCGTCCGCCATGGCGCAGTGGCCGTGGGGCGGGCGCTGCTCGCGCTGGGTCTTGCCGGCATCGGCGCCCCGGCCGCCTGGGCCTTGCCCACCTTCAACGAGGTGCGTGCGGACTATCGCCCCTCCGACACGCTGGTGCTCTCGCGCGAGGGCGAGGTGCTGCAGCGCCTGCGCACCGATGCCACCGTGCGGCGCGGCCAGTGGGTGCCGCTGGCCGAGGTGTCGCCCGCGCTGCGCACGGCGCTGGTGCTCAGCGAGGACAAGCGCTTTTACGAACACAGCGGCGTGGACTGGCGCGCGGTGTCGGCCGCCGCCTGGGGCAACCTGTGGAACCAGCGCACGCGCGGCGCGAGCACGCTCACCATGCAATTGGCCGGCCTGCTCGACGGCGACTGGCGCCAGGGCGCGGGTGGGCGCAGCGTGGTGCAAAAGCTGGGGCAGACCGTGGCCGCCCAGGTGCTGGAGCGGCGCTGGCGCAAGGACCAGGTGCTGGAGGCTTACCTCAACCTGGTGCCGTTTCGCGGCGAGATCGTGGGCATCGACGCGCTCTCGCGCACGCTGTTCGGCAAGGCCGCGCACGGGTTGGACGAGCGCGAGGCCGCCGTGGCCGCCGCGCTGGTGCGCGCCCCCAATGCCCGGCCTGCCCTGGTCGCGCAGCGCGCCTGCGGGGTGCTGCGCGAGCTGCAAAAGCCCGTGGTGCCGTCCTGCGATGCGCTGGACCTGTTCACCACCGCTGCGCTGCAGCGCCGGGCCTTCGACGGCGCCGATGGCGTGGCCCCGCACTTCGCGCGCTACCTGCTGCGTCAGCCCGTGGCGGCGCAAGCGGTGCCTTCGGACACCCCGGCCGCGGACGCCGAGCCGGCGCGCCGCGAGCGCGTCACCTCCACCCTGAGCGCACCGCTGCAGCGCTTTGCGGTGCAGACGCTGCACCAGCACCTGCGCGAGCTGCGGGGCCGCAACGTGGAGGACGGCGCCGTTGTGGTGCTGGACAACGCCACGGGCGAGGTGCTGGCGTGGGTGGGGTCGTCCGGCGCTTTGAGCCAGGCCGGCGAGGTGGACGGCGTGCTGGCCCCGCGCCAGCCGGGCTCCACGCTCAAGCCGTTCCTGTACGCGCAGGCGTTCGCCGAGCAGCGCCTGACGGCGGCGTCCCTCATCGAGGATTCGAGCGCGCACATCCCGACGGCCAGCGGGCTCTACATTCCGCAGAACTACGACCGCCAGTTCAAGGGCTGGGTGTCCGCGCGCACGGCGCTGGCGGCGTCGCTCAACGTGCCGGCGGTGCGCACGCTGGTCATGGTGTCCCCCGATGCCTTCTTTCGCCAGCTGCGCGCGCTGGGGCTGCCGCTGCGCGAGAGCGGCGACTATTTCGGCTACAGCCTGGCCCTGGGCAGCGCCGAGGTGCCGCTGCTGCACCTGACCAATGCCTACCGGGCGCTGGCCAACGGCGGGCGCTACGGGCCGGTGGCCGTGACGCCCGTGCAGCAGGGCGCCGGTGCACCGCGCGCGGCCACGCCAGCGGCGCCGGCGATGGACCCGCGCGCGGCCTTTCTGGTGGGCGACATCCTGTCGGACGGCAATGCCCGCGCACGCACCTTCGGCACCGACAGCGTGCTGGCCACCCGTTTCTGGACCGCCGTGAAGACCGGCACCAGCAAGGACATGCGCGACAACTGGGCGCTGGGCTGGTCGCGCCGCTACACGGTGGGCGTGTGGGTGGGCAACGCGAGCGGCGCGCCCATGCACGACGTGAGCGGCACCAGCGGCGCCGCGCCCGTGTGGGCCGAGATCATGGGCTGGCTGCACCGCGCCGGCGCGGGCGTGCGCAGCCGCCCGCCCGCGCCGCCCGAGGGGCTGGTGCAGGCGGCCGTGCGCTTCGGCCCCGAGCCCGGCGGCGCGCGCCTGATCGAAAGCGCGCGGCAGGAGTGGTTCATCGCTGGCACGCAGCAGCCCCTTTTTGCTATCGATAACGTAGCAGAACAGCCAATGAAAGCCCTGGCGTCCGGCCCAAATCGCCCCAACCCGGCCTCCAGCGCACCCGAAGACGGCCTGCAGGCGCCGTCGCCGCGCATCCTCTCGCCCGCGCCCGGCACCATCGTGGCGCTGGACCCGGACATTCCGCCCGACCGTCAGCGGCTGCAGTTCGCGGCGACCTCGGCGCAGCCCCAGGCGCACGCCGGCCTGCGCTGGCGCATCGACGGCCGGGTGCAGGGCCGGGGCGCGCAGTGGGCGTGGCTCCCGTGGCCCGGGCGGCACCGCGTGGAGCTGCTGGACGGCGGAGGGCAGGTGCTGGACACGATCAGCCTCGAAGTGCGGGGCGCAGGACTCAAGAAATGAAACCATGCTTTGCGTTCGGCGCCTGTGCGCAGCTCCCCGACGGCCGGTGCGCGCGGCGCCGCCGGGCGCCGGCCGTGGCGTGCGGGAGGGCGGCATGACCGCCATCGCGCCGCTGCTCTTCGTCGTCATTTGGTCCACGGGCTTCCTGGTGGGGCGGGGCGTGTCGGCGCACGCCGATCCGTTCTGGTTTTTGGCCGTGCGCTTCATCGGCGTGGCCGTTCTTTTCGGCGCGGCGGCCCTGTGGGCGCGCGTGCCGTGGCCGCGCGGGCCGCGCCGCATCGCGCTGCACCTGGTGGCCGGAGCGCTCATGAGCGGCCTGTACGTGGGGCCGAGCTGGTGGGCCATGGCGCAGGGCCTGCCCTCGGGCGTGATGGCGCTGATCGGTGCGCTGCAGCCGCTGTTCACCGCGCTCATCGCGGTCACCTTGCTGGGTGGGCGCCTGCGGGCCGCCACCTGGGCGGGCCTCGCGCTGGGCTTCAGCGGCGTGGCGATGGTGCTGTGGCCGCGGCTGGCGGTCAGTGCCGGGGCGGCCGGGCTGACGCTGCCGGTGCTGCTCGCGGCGGCCGGGAGCATTCTGGCGCTCACGGTGGGATCGATGGTGCAGAAGTCGCCGCTGGCCGCTGGCGACCTGCGCAGTGCCAGCGCGGTGCAGAACGTGGGGGCCGTCACGGTGCTGGTGTTCATGGCGCTGGTCTTCGGCGAGCCGCGCTGGGACGGCTCGCCGCTGCTGTGGGGCTACTTGGCCTATGCCGTGCTGGTGCTGTCCATCGGTGGCGCAACGCTGCTGATCTGGCTCATGCGCCACGGCGAGGCCACGCGCACCGCGGCGCTGGTGCTGGCCGTGCCGCCGCTGTCGGCGCTGCAGGCGTGGTGGATCTTCGGCGAGACGCTCACCGGCCTGCAGATCGTGGGCTTCGTCGTCGCCATCCTGGGCGTGGCGCTGGCGCGCCGGTAGGCCACCCGGCGGGGCAGGAGCCGGGCAGGGCCCGCGCGTCCGGCCCGTCAAAAAATCTCAGGGGCCAGGGAAAAGTCTTCAGCATCCGTCCGGCGGGGGCGCCGCTACGATGCCCGTGCGCCGCGCTATCCCTTCGCCGTGGAGGGGCGTGGCCTCCCTATTCCATAAAAACACCCAGGAGCGTTTCCCTTGGCCGACCTGTCCAAAATCACCTGCATCGAAGACCTGCGCGTCGTCGCCAAGCGCCGCGTGCCGCGCATGTTCTACGACTACGCCGATTCGGGCTCCTACACCGAAAGCACCTACCGCGCCAACAGCGAAGACTTCCAGCGCATCAAGCTGCGCCAGCGCGTGGCGGTCAACATGGAAGGCCGCACCACGCGCACGCGGATGGTGGGGCAGGAGACGGCCATGCCCGTGGCGATCGCGCCCACGGGGCTCACGGGCATGCAGCATGCCGACGGCGAGATCCTGGGCGCGCGCGCGGCCAAGGCGTTCGGCGTGCCGTTCACGCTGTCCACCATGAGCATCTGCTCGCTGGAGGATGTCTCCCAGCACGCCGGGCCGGGATTCTGGTTCCAGGTGTACGTGATGCGCGACCGCGATTTCATCGAGCGCCTGATCGACCGCGCCAAGGCGGCGGGCGTGTCGGCGCTGCAGCTCACGCTGGACCTGCAGATCCTCGGCCAGCGGCACAAGGACATCAAGAACGGCCTGTCCACGCCGCCCAAGCCTACGGTGGCCAACCTGCTCAACCTGGCGACCAAGCCGCGCTGGTGCCTGGGCATGCTGGGCACGCAGCGGCGCAGCTTCGGCAACATCGTGGGCCATGCCAAGGGCGTGGGCGACCTGTCGTCGCTGTCGTCGTGGACGGCCGAGCAGTTCGATCCGCAGCTCAACTGGCGCGACGTGGAGTGGATCAAGAAGCGCTGGGGCGGCAAGCTGATCCTCAAAGGGATCATGGACGCCGAGGACGCCCGCCTGGCCGTGGCCAGCGGCGCCGATGCGCTGATCGTCAGCAACCACGGCGGCCGCCAGTTGGACGGCGCGCCCTCGTCGATCCATGCGCTGCCGGCCATCGTCGAGGCGGTGGGCCAGGAGATCGAGGTGTGGATGGACGGCGGCATCCGCGGCGGGCAGGACGTGCTGAAAGCCTGGGCGCTGGGCGCGCGCGGCACGCTCATCGGGCGCAGCTTCCTGTACGGGCTGGGTGCGTTCGGCGAGGCCGGGGTGACCCGCGCGCTGCAGATCATCCAGAAGGAACTGGACGTGACCATGGCCTTTTGCGGCCACACGGACATCCACCGCGTGGACCGCTCGATCCTGCTGCCGGGCACCTATCCGGTGTGAGCCGCGGCGGGCCGCTGCCTGCCGGTAGGGCTCGCCAGGGGCATTTGGAGCGAAAAAGGGCTCCAGCGCATGTTTTACTAGGGCGTATTGCTATAAGAAATATAGCTGTATGCCCCCTGCGCCGGCGGGCGCTCGCCGGCCTCCCTGGTTTGGTGCCGGCACACCGGCGTTTTCGCGGCGGGAAGGTCGCCCAGTAAGTCGCCGGTAATGCGGGGGCGCCGAACATCGGTTTTCCAGCAACCCTGTTCCCGCCCATGACCCTCGCCCTCACGCCCCTCAAGAAATGCCCGCGCGCCTGCCTGGGCGCCGCCACCGCCACCCTGTGCCTTCTGGCCGCGACGCAAGCCGCCGCGCAGGAGCGGTCCACCGACGCCGCATCCGCCACCGGTGCGCCGGACGCTGCATCCAGCTGGGGCATCGGCATCGGTGCCTCGGCCGTACGGCGCCCCTACGCGGGGGCGGAGAGCAAGAACATCGCCGTGCCGCTGCTGTTCTACGAGAGCCGCTGGCTTCGCGTCAGCGGCGCCACGGCCGACGTCAAGCTGCTGCAAAAGGAGTTCGGCCCCCAGAGCAGCATCGGCCTGACGGGGCGCCTCAAGTACGAGGATGGCGGTTACGAGGCCGGCGATTCGCCCCGGCTCGCCGGCATGGCGGACCGCGATGGCGGTGTCTGGGGCGGCGCGGCCGTCACCTGGAACACCGGCTTCGCCCGCGTTTCGGGCGAGTGGCTGTCCGACCTGTCCAGCAAAAGCAAGGGCCAGAAACTGCAGCTGCAGGTGGACCGGCGGTTCGGCTTCGGCAGCTTCGGGCTGACGCCCCGGGTGCAGGCGCAGTGGCTCGACGAAAAATACGTGGACTACTACTTCGGCGTGCGGCCCAACGAGGCGCAGCCCGGCCGCGCGCAGTACACCGGCAAGGCGGCCACCACGATGGAGCTGGGGCTGCGGCTGGACTACGCGATCCGGCCCCGGCAGACGGTGTTCCTCGACGTCAGCGTGACGCGCCTGCCCGACGAGATCAAGAACAGTCCCATCGTGGGGCGCTCGAGCATGTCGCGCGCCACCGTCGGCTACATCCACCGGTTCTGAGATGCGTGGCGCTGCGCGCATTCCCGGCGGGCCCGTGCCGGGCGGGCCGGCCTTCGGGCCGGTCAGCGGCCTGCCCTGGGGGCGAACCCCTGGCCGGGCGTGCGCGCGGCGGGGCCGGCGCGGCGGGCCGAAGGGCTTTTCCGAGGAGGTCTTCGACGACTACGTGGCAGACTTTCGCCGCTTCCTGGACGACGCCCTGGCCGCCGAGCCCTGCGGCCCGGCACGGCATCTGCGGGCCTACCTGCGCGCCATGGGGGCGAGCCTGGCGGCCCTGCGGAGCCACCAGCGCCGGGCGGTGGCTGCCGTGCTCGGCGATCCGCAGTATCCGGCGATCTGGTCGGATTTCGTCGAGGAGATGTGCGCCACGGATTCGGTGGACCTCGCCACGCACAGGGTGTGCCGGTATGCCATCGAAGGCCTGCGGCTCGACCTCGTGCAGGGGCGGGTGTCCGGCGATGGCAGCAGCATCGGCCCCCTGGTGGACCGGCTGCTGTCGCTGACGGCCCGCTGATTTTCGGGGCCTGCGCCGCGCGCAGGCCGCCAGGTATTTTTGGATGGACCCGAGGATGAACCGCATCGCACTGGTAGAAGACCACGAACGGCTGGCCGATCTCATCCGCCAGGCCATGGCGGGGGCCGGCATTGCCGTGGATGCCTTTTCCGACATCGAATCGGCCTGGCTCGCACTGCGCGACATTCCCTACGGCGCCTTGGTGATCGACCGGGGGCTGCCTGACGGAGACGGCCTGCAGCTGGTGCGGCGGCTGCGCGCGGGGGACCAGACCGTGCCCTGCCTGATGCTGACGGCCAGGGACGCGCTGCACGACCGGGTCGACGGCCTCGAATCCGGCGCGGACGACTACCTGACCAAGCCGTTTCCCATGGAGGAGCTGATCGCCAGGGTGCGGGCGCTGCTGCGGCGGCCCTCCCACCTGAAGGCGCTGGACCCGGTGTACGGCGACCTGCGCCTGGACGCGGGCCGGGGGTGCCTGGTGTGCGGCGGGGAAACCGTTGCGCTGCCGCTCACCGAGGTGCAGATCATGCTGTGCCTGCTGCGCAAGGCCGGCCAGGTGGTGCGCCGCTCGGAGCTGGAGGCCGCCGCCTGGGGCATCGCCGAGGCCGTCACGCCGAACGCGCTGGACGTGGCGCTGCACCGGCTGCGACGCAAGCTCGTGGCCGTGGGGTCGAGCGTTCAGATCTCCAATACCAGGACCCATGGATATGCCGTCCGCGAAAAGCCACTGGCCCCGTAGCTTTCGCGGGCGCCTGCTGCTGCTGTACGTGGCCGGCATACTGCTGAGCGGCGGGCTGGTCATGGCCGTCGTCATGGTGCTGCTCGAACCGCTGGAGCGGTACATGCTGCAGCACAGCGTGATCGAGCGGGCCGAGTCGGTCGCCAGGATCATCCGCTTCGACGGCGCGGGACTGCCCGTGGGCCTGGACCGATCCCGCATCGACGAATGGCCCTTCGCCAGCCTGAGCGAAGAGGTGGTGCTGCGCATCGTCGATCCGCACGGCGCGGTGTTCTACACCACCGACGGGAAAAGATTCCCGCTGGCGCCCGAGGGCCTGGGGTTCGATCCGCAGCGCAAGGGCTTCGCGCTGCAGCGCGACGGCGTGGCGATGCATGCCGCCACGGTGCCCCTGCAGCGGCCCGACCGGCTGTGGTACGTGCAGTTCGCCATCAGCGACCGCATCGTTCTGCTGTTGCAGCACAGCATCGGGTTGCCGGCGTTGCGCAAGGGCATCGTGGCCACCTGCCTCACGTTCCTCGTGACTTTCGTGATTGCCATGCACCTGACGCTGCGCCGGGTGCTCGAGCCGCTGCGCATCGCATCGCTGCAGGCGCAGCGCATCACGCCGCAGTCCCTGGGCGACCGGCTGGCGCTGGGCGATCTGCCCAGCGAACTGGTGCCGCTGGTCGATGCCTTCAACCGGGCGCTGGACCGCGTGCAGCTGGGGTTTCAGACGCAGCAGGAGTTCCTGGCGAACGCCGCGCATGAATTGAAGACCCCGCTGTCGCTGATCCGCGCGCAGGTGGAACTGGGCGGCCAAGGCGGTGGCAGGGGCGGTGGCAGCGAGCACAACCGCTACCTGCTCCAGGACATCGACCGCATGGCGCGACAGGTTCAGCAGCTGCTCCACCTGGCCGAGGCCAGCGAGCAGCGCAACTATCGGATCGAGCGGTGCGACCCGCGCTCCGCGATCCTGGAGGCCAGCGATTTCATGGACCGCGTGGCCGAGCGCAGCCAGGTGCAGATCGCGCTGTTTTTCGACGAGGGCGTGGGACTCTGGGATGCCGACCGGGGCGCGCTCTTCACGCTGCTCAAGAACCTGCTGGAAAACGCCATCCAGCACAGCCCGCCGCATCGCGTGGTGCGGCTGCAGGTGCATGGCCGGGGGTTCGTGGTGTCCGACGAAGGGCCGGGGGTGGCGCCGGAGCACCTGGACAAGCTCTGCGAGCGCTTTTGGCGGGGTGCGTCCCGGCGCGACGAAGGGGCCGGGCTGGGCCTGTCGATCTGCCAGGAGATCGTCGCCGCCCATGGCTGGACCATCGAAGCGCGCAACGGCGCGGTGGGGCTGGAAGTGCGCGTGACGCACGCATCGGCGCCCGGCCCCGGCCAGTAAGGATTCAGCAATGCGGGCGCGGTGACGATGGCGGCCCATGGGATGCGATGCACTCCATCCCTCAAGTCTCCATCACCCACTGTCACCGGAGGTACGAATGCCCTCTCGCCTGCATCCCTCAGCACCCTGGAATCGCCGCATGCCGAATGCCCGGTATGCCGTCTGCGCCTTGGCGGTCCTCAGTACCGGATGCGCCTCCCTGGCGCAGCCGGACCCGCTGGAGCCCGTCAACCGCAAGATCTTTTCCTTTAACGAAGGCGTGGACCAGGTCGTCCTGCAGCCGGCCGCCAAGGCCTACAAAACCGTGGTTCCCGACGTGGCCCAAACGGGCGTGAACAACTTCTTTTCCAATTGGCAGAACCCGTGGTCGTCAGTCAACCTGATGCTGCAGGGACGGGTGGGCGAGGGCATGACGACCCTCGCGCGCTTCGGCACGAACACCACGGTAGGCGTCCTCGGCCTGGTGGACGTGGCCAGCGGCTGGGGCATGCCGCACCGCAAGGAAGACTTCGGCCTGACCCTGGACACCTGGGGCGTGGGCACGGGGCCGTATCTGGTGGTGCCGCTCTTCGGCCCGTCCAATGCAAGGGACGTGTTCGCATCGCAGGTCGATGGCCTGGGCAACCCGAAGAACCAGATCTCCAGCGTCTCTGTGAAGAACAGCCTGACCGCCGTCCAGGTGGTCAGCCAGCGTGCCAACTATCTGGGGGCCAGCGAATGGGTGGACCAAGTGGCCCTGGACAAGTATCTGCTGATGCGCGACGCCCATCTGAAAAAGCGCAACCGCGCCGCCCAGGCGAAGGAAGCCTTAACCCAGATGGCGATGGAAGAGTCTAGCGACTCCTGGCAGGGCGGGGCTGCGGCTGACCGCTAGCGAGGCAACCCCGGTGGGCGCCGGGCGATCAGCCAGTTACCGCCTGCACGGCCGCGCCCGCGGCCGGCAGTTCGTGCGCCACTGCGCTCTTGCTGGCGTAGAACGCGCCGGCCGCCAGCAGCAGCGCGCCGGCAGCGAAGGTGGCACGGCGCTTCATGGAACGCAGGTCGCCGAAGGGAAGGGCCTTGGATCGGTTGTCTCGCATGCTGTCTCCTGGTGGGTCGGGAACGAGGGCTGCGTGCCGCAGGTGTCCTTCATACGCCGGCCGTGGCCGATCGGATTCAGAGTCCTTGTCCGAAGCAGGGCTTTGTATCCGCCAACCCACACCCACCGTATTCCGCTGCATGGCTGAGACCGCACTTTTTCTCACACAATGCGTGCATGAGCACCTCCCTCACGGACACCCAACTGATGGCCCTCATTGACCAGGTCGCGGGACGCGACGATGCCGCCCTCAAGCGCTTGTACGACCACACGTCGTCGCGCCTGTTCGGCGTGGCCCTGCGCGTGCTGCGCAACCGCGAGTGGGCCGAGGACGTGCTGCAGGAGGCCTACCTCACCATCTGGCGCGTGGCCGGCAGCTACCGCGAAACCCTGAGCCCGCCGATGGCGTGGATGGGCCTGATCGTGCGCAGCCGGGCGCTGGACTTTCTGCGCCGGCGCACGGCCGACCGGGCGCAGCTCACGCAGGAGTTCGATGACGAACTGGCGCAGACACTGCAGGCGGACCAGCCATCGCCGGCGGACATCGCGCAAGCCAGCGAGCAGGCGACCGCGCTGCACCAATGCCTGGGCCGCCTGGAGCACCGCCACCGCGAAGTGGTCAGCCTGGCGTACCTGCGCGACCTGAGCCACGGCGAGCTGGCCGAGCAGCTGAAGCTGCCGCTGGGCACGGTCAAGACGTGGATCCGCCGGGGGCTGGGCCAGCTGCGCGACTGCCTGTCGCGCTATGCGTGAGGTGCTGCCATGAATCTTTCGCAATCCCCTGAACTGCTGGACCGCCTAGCGGCCGCCTATGCGCTGGGCACGCTGCGCGGCGGTGCGCGGCGCCGCTTCGAGACCCTGGCGCGCGAGCATGCCGGCGTGCGGGCGGCGGCGCTGGTGTGGCAATCGCGCTGGTCCGGCCTGACCGAGCTGCAGGCCGAGCAGGCCCCGCCGCCCGAAGTGTGGCTGCGCATCCACAACCTGGTGCAGGCCGAAAAGGAACGCGAGGCCATGCGCGCGGCGCGGCAGGGGGCCGTCCCGGCGCGGGCCGAGGGCGACGGCCACCGTGCGG
Source organism: Acidovorax sp. SUPP2539 (assembly GCF_030158975.1). Classification (NCBI taxonomy): domain Bacteria; kingdom Pseudomonadati; phylum Pseudomonadota; class Betaproteobacteria; order Burkholderiales; family Comamonadaceae; genus Acidovorax; species Acidovorax sp. SUPP2539. The sequence goes on from NZ_BQXJ01000001.1 coordinate 923,237, forward strand.
GCTCTGGTGGATGGCTGCGCAGCGTGCGCCTGTGGCGCGGGGCTGCGGCGCTGGGCGCGCTGGCCACGGTGGCCGCCGTGGTCGTCGGGCTGCAGACGCACCAGCGGCTCCAGCAGGACAGCGGGGCGCAGATCGCGCAGTTGCGCCAGCAGTTGGCGGCCACGCCGCAGGTGCGCTACGTGGCGGTGCTGGCCGATGCGAAAGCCGCGCCGTCCATGCTTGTCACGTTCGATGCGCAGAAGAACGCGCTGGTGCTGCAGCGCGTGGGCGGTTTCCAGGAAGGCAGCGACCATTCGCTGCAGCTGTGGGCGTTGCCGCCCGGCGGCGGTCCGCGCTCGCTCGGCGTGCTGGGGCCGCAGGCGCTGCTCACGCTGGCCACGCCGGAGAGCGCGGTGAAGAACGTGCCCACGCTGGCCATCAGCCTGGAGCCGCAGGGCGGCGTGCCGGGCGACAAGGGCCCGACCGGGCCGGTGCTGTTCACGGGCGCGCTGATCGAACGCATGCTGTAGCGAAACGGCCTCATATTCTGCTTTGCGGAATGGGGGTTTCGTCGGGCGTCGATTTAGGTAACACTCTGCTACAGCGCAGGTTGGCGCTCCTTTGCGGACGGACCCCCATGCACCCCATTCACTGGATCTCCACGGTGGCATGCACCACCGGACTTTGCACACTGCTGGCCGCCGCCAGCACGGCGCGGGCTGAAACCGGCAAGCTGCTGCTGACGGGCGGCGTGAGCAGCATCTCCGGCTCGGCCGGCGGCGGGCTCACCCCCTGGGCGGTGGTGGGCTCGAATGCCACCGAGGGCGAGATCGGCATGAGCGCCTTCACCACCCGCACCCGCACGCGCGATTACGGCCTCACCAGCTACGGCGCGGCGATGGGCTGGAACGAGCGGGTGGAGGTGTCGGTGGCGAAGCAGGATTTCGATGCCGCCCCCGCCGTCGCGCTGAACGGCATCGCGGCATTCGGCGTCGAGCCCGATCTGCACCTCAAGATGGACATCGTCGGGGTCAAGGTCCGCCTGCTCGGCGATGCGGTGCTCGAGGCCGACAGCGCCATGCCGCAGGTGGCGGTGGGCGTGGAGCACAAGCGGCTGCACCCTGCTTCGGCCAGCAGGGTCATCGAGTTCCTGGGGGCCGACACGAGCGGCACCGATGTCTACGTGACCGCCACCAAACTGCTGCTGGACCGCAATCTGGTGCTGAGCGCCACGCTGCGCTCCACCAACGCCAACCAGAACGGCCTGCTGGGCTTCGGCGGCTCGGCCCCGGGACGCAGCCGCCGCAGCCTGCAGCCCGAATTCTCCGTGGCCTACCTGCTGCGCCGTGACCTGGCGATCGGCGCCGAATACCGCTTCAAGCCCAACAACCTGCAGGCGATCGGCGCCTCGGCGGGACTGGGCGCCGCGCTGCGCGAGGACGACTGGCGCGATTTGTTCATCGCCTGGGCGCCCAACAAGCACATGTCGATCACCCTGGCCTACGTCAACCTGGGCCTCATCGTGCCGGGCGTGACGGGCTACCGCCGGCAAAACGGCTTGTACCTGTCGGTGCAGGCCGCGTACTGAGCCGCTGGCCGAAAGACGAGAGGAGGCCCCATGCCCATCCCTGCCACCCCCCGATTCGCGGTGCCGCCATGCCGCGCGCCGCGCGCCGCCGCCCTGGCGCTCGCGCTGGCCGCAGCCCTCGCCACGGCCGTGCCCGCTGCGGCGCAGCAGCCTGCCGCTGGTGCCACGCCACCCGGGGCCGCGGCGTCTGCTGCGGTGCCGGCCACTGCCGCGCCCGAAGGCCTTTACGACGCGCTGGGCGGCAAGCCCGGCATCGCCCGCATCATGAATGGCCTGGTGGACCGGGCATTCAAGGACGAGCGCATCGGCCCCCTGTTCAAGGAGACCAAGCCCCAGGCGCTCAAGGACAGTCTGACGGACCAGATCTGCGTGCTCTCCGGCGGCCCGTGCCGCTACGAAGGGGCCGACATGAAGTCGGCGCATGCCGATTTGCCCATCCGAAAGCGCGACTTCAACGTCCTGGTGGAGTTGCTTCAGGATGCCATGGACGAACAGGGCATCGCGTTCACCCAGCAAAGCCGGCTGCTGGCGCTGCTGGCCCCCATGCACCGGGACATCATCACTGTGCGCTGACTGGCACCAAGGCGGTGCGCTCATTGCGAGTGCACCGATCTGGTGAAAAGTCAAATTTTTTGGTATCTTTGTGTATCTGTACGCCTAATGCGTCAGCTGTCGGCGTGCGTCCGGCTGAATCAATAAAATGATGGAATCGCTAAATTTAGCTGGTAATCGGCGAAATAAGGCGTTCTCCTACGGCCCGGTATTGGATGTTTCTATCAAATCCGTGTTGTTTTAATTTTTACAACTGGTGACGCTGTTGCCAGTGAAGACCTATGACCCACTGGATCAACAACCTCCGGATTTCGCGCAAGTTCTTGCTTATCGGCGCACTGGCGTTCTTCATGTTCGCCATTCCCACCACCCTTTTGGTGCATCTCAACTGGGACACCCTGCGCACGGTGGAGCGTGAAAACCTGGGCATCGCCCCCGCCAAGGAACTGCTCAAGCTGGTGCAGCTCACGCAGCAGCACCGCGGTTTGTCGGCGGCTTTCCTGGGCGGCGATGCCTCCTTGAACACGCCGCGCCAGGCCAAGCAGTCCGAGGTCGAAGCCGCGATCGTGCGGGCCCAGGCGGCCGCTACCGGACTGCAGGACCGGGAGCTGTCCGCCAAGCTGGACGCGTTGTCGGGCGATTGGCGCACCCTGGTCGCGGGCGTGGGGGCGAAATCCATCACGGGTGCCCAAAGCAATGCCCGCCATGCCGCGCTGGTGGCGAGCGAACTGGGGCTGATCGACGATGTGGCCAACAGCTCGGGCATCTCCCTGGATTCGGAGCCCGCCAGCTATTTTCTTCAGCGGGCTGCTCTGGCCCATCTGCCGCACCTGACCGAATCCCTGGGCCAGATGCGGGCGCGCGGGGCCTTGGTGCTCGCACGCGGCGACGCATCGCCCGAAGAGCGCGCGCGCATCGAAACCCTGGCCGACCGGGCCCGCCAGCATTACGGTGATGCCCGCAAGACGCTCGAGCTGGCCTCGGGCGGCAAACTGCCGCCGCAAGTGGAAGCCGCACGCAAGGCCGCGCTGGCGGCGGCGGAAGAGGGCTTCAAGCTCGCGGACGACAACATCGTGCAGGCGGCCACCTTGTCGATGCCTTCCACGCAGTGGGTGGCGCAGATGACCCGCATCATCGACACCCAGTTCGCGCTCGTGGCCGTGTCGTTCGATGTGCTGAGCGACACGCTGGGCACCCGGATCCAGGCGCTGCGCCGGGACATGCTGCTGATGGTGACCGCCGTGGCCTTGCTGGCCGCGCTGGCGGCCTGGGTGATGTGGATCGTCACCCGCGCCACGACGCGCTCGGTGGCCGTGGCCGTGCAACTGGCCGAAGCCGTGGCGCAGGGTGACCTGAGCACCAACGTGCGCACCGAGGGCCGCGACGAGATCGCGCGCCTGCTGCAGGCCCTGGCCACCATGAACGACCGGCTGAGCGCGGTGGTGGATTCGGTGCGTGGCAATGCCGAAAGTGTGGCCAACGCCAGCGTGCAGATCGCGCAGGGCAATGCCGATTTGAGCCAGCGCACCGAAGAGCAGGCCAGCTCGCTGGAAGAAACCGCCGCGTCGATGGAAGAGCTGGGCTCGACCGTGCAGCACAACGCCGACAGCGCGCAGCAGGCCAACCAGCTGGCGCGCAGCGCCTCCGGCGTGGCGGTGCGCGGCGGTGAGGTCGTGAGCCAGGTGGTGCAGACCATGAAGGGCATCAACGACAGCTCGCGCCGCATTGCCGACATCATCAGCGTGATCGATTCCATCGCCTTCCAGACCAACATCCTGGCGCTGAACGCCGCGGTGGAAGCCGCCCGCGCCGGCGAGCAGGGCCGGGGTTTCGCCGTGGTGGCCAGCGAAGTGCGCAGCCTGGCCGGACGCTCGGCCGATGCAGCCAAGGAGATCAAGGCCCTCATCACCGACAGCGTGGAGCGCGTCGAGCGCGGCACGGCCCTGGTGGACGAGGCTGGCACCACGATGAGCGAGATCGTGTCGTCGATCCAGCGCGTGAGCGACATCGTGAGCGAGATCAGCGCCGCCACCGCCGAGCAGAGTTCGGGCGTGTCCCAGGTCGGCGAGGCCGTGAGCCAGATGGACCAGGTCACGCAGCAGAATGCGGCGCTGGTGGAGGAAAGCGCCGCCGCGGCCGAAAGCCTCAAGGCGCAGGCGCAGCAACTGGTGGACACGGTGGCCGTGTTCCGCCTGGCCGGCCACGGCCAGCCGGGCGCGCTGCGCGTGCGCTGATCGCCCAGCGCGCAGGTGCTTGCGGGGGCATCCCGGCGGGCCCGCGCAGCTGGCGGGGAGCGCGTGGACAATGGCGGACGTGACCGCCCCCGAAGAGCCCGCCGCACCCCTGCCACGCCGCATCGCCCACCTGGACATGGACGCGTTCTATGCCTCGGTGGAGTTGCTGCGCTACCCGCAGCTCAAAGGGTTGCCCGCCGTCATCGGTGGTGGCCGGCGGGCGCAGGACGAGGCCCTGGTGGCCGAGTACGCCGGCCGCGAGGCGGAGATTCCCGTCGCGGCCTTCCCGCTGCTCAAGGACTATGTGGGGCGGGGCGTCATCACCACCGCCACCTACCCCGCGCGGCAGTTCGGCGTGGGGTCGGCCATGGGGCTCATGAAGGCCGCGCGCCTTTGCCCACAGGCCATCCTGCTGCCGGTGGACTTTCCCTCGTACCGGCGCTTTTCGCGGATGTTCAAGGAAGTGATCGTGTCCATCGCGCCCGTCATGGAAGACCGCGGGGTGGACGAGGTGTACATCGACTTCACGCACGTGCCGGGCGGCCAGCGCGATGGCGGCCGGTCGCTCGCGCGGCTCATCCAGAAAAGCATCCTCGACGCCACCGGCCTGACCTGCTCGATCGGCGTGGCGCCCAACAAGCTCCTGGCCAAGATGGCCAGCGAGTTCAACAAGCCCAACGGCATTTCCATCGTCCACGAAGGCGACCTGGAAACCCGGGTCTGGCCGCTGGCCTGCCGCAAGATCAACGGCATCGGCCCCAAGGCCGACGCCAAGCTGCAGTCCCATGGCATTCACACGGTGGGCGAGCTGGCCGCGCGCCCGCGCGACTGGCTGGTGCGCCACTTCGGCAAGGCCAGCGGCGCCTGGCTGCACGAGGCCGCCTGGGGCCGCGACGACCGCCCCGTGGTGACCGAAAGCGAGCCCGTCTCCATGAGCCGCGAAACCACCTTCGACCGCGACCTGCACGCCGTGCGCGACCGCGCCGAACTGGGTCGCATCTTCACCGACCTGTGCGAGCGCGTGGCCGGCGACCTGCAGCGCAAGGGCTACGTGGGCAAGACCATCGGCATCAAGCTGCGCTACGACGACTTCAAGATCGCCACGCGCGACCTCACCATCGACCATCCCACGCAGGACGCGGCCACCATCCGCCGGGCGGCCGGGCAGTGCCTCAAGCGCGTGCCGCTGGACAAGCGGCTGCGGCTGCTGGGCGTGCGCGTGGGCAACCTGCTGACCGAGCAGGCCGCGCGTGAGGCGCCGGTGGCCCGCCAGGGGCCGGTGACGCCGGGGCTGTTCGACTGAGTGAGCCAGGCTTGCGGGCATCCGGACGGGCAGGGGCCTTCGCGCAGAGCCTCCCTGCCGCTCAATCGGGACGTGCAGCCTGGCTTCCAGTCCTTCGGCGCAGCCAGGCCCGGTAAAGCCCGTCGAGCCCCAGGCCGACCACCACGCCCACGGCATAGGCCGCCAGATCCATCGCGTTGAACCGCGACCCCAGTACCAGGTGGCCCGGCGTGGTGCTGCGGATCGCATTGATCCACGGTGCCTGGTACCGCTGCGAGAACTCCACCGCAAACGAAGTCGCCAGCGCCAGCAGGGCCAGCCGGCCCAGGGCCATGCGCGGCCAGAGGCAGGCCCAGCCGAACATCACCATCAGCGCCCACAGCGCATCGCCGGGGTACTTGCCCAGCGCTTTGGGAAACAGCACGCCGGGCCACCGGCGCGAGGCCAGTCCCAGGGCGATGCAGAGGGCGATGCCTGCCACCAGCACGGCGCGATGGCGTGGGGTGGGCGATGCGAGCGGATGGTCCATAAAAAGGCTGGAAAAGCAGGGTGCAGAAAAGCGGGTGGAGGAGGGCTGCTGAAAAGGCGGCGGTGCGCAGTATCCACCGGCCACGCCGTGCTGGCGCCCGGCAGCTGTCCGGTGTTTCGCCCCGTTGCCATCGCCGCCCGACGAACGGCGCTCAGTGCCGGCTCAAGCCGCCGGGTCCTTCTCCGGCAGCAACGCTTCCAGCACGAAACGCGTCGGCCCGCTGGCCCCCCGGTCGCTCACGGCGAGGCCGAGCTGCCGCCACAGCGCCGGGCGGAGCGGGCGGATGGCGATGCGTGGGTCGCGCGTGGCCTCGTACGATTCCTGCGGCAGCAGCGCCGCTCCGTAGCCGGCGGCGACCAGCGTGCGGATCGCGTCGTTGTAGTTGAGCTCGATGCGGGGCCGGCAATGGACGCCTGCTGCCGAGAACCATTCCGCGGTCTGCCGGTACAGGCGGGTGGAGGCGTCGTTCATGATGAGCGGCCGCTCCGCCAGCCATTGCGCCGTGAGCCGCTGCGGCGCCTTCCAGGCCGATGGCAGGAAGGCGACCACCGCCTCGCGCCGCAGGGGCGTGACCTGCACGCCGCGAACGGCCGGCTGCGGCAGCGCCACCACCGCCAGGTCCAGGCTGCCGGCCGCGAGCCGGGCCATGCTTTCGTTGGAGGTCAGCACCTGCACGTTCACATCGACCCCGGGGTGTTGCCGGGCCAGGCGCTCGAGCGCTGGCGGCAGCAGGTGCGCGATGGCGCCGGTCGAGGCCCCAACGCGCACGCGGCCCGTCTGGCCGGCGAGCTGGCGCCGAACGTCTTCGACGGCGTCGTCCGCATCCGCCAGCAGCCGGCGCGCCCGCGCGATGAACCGCTCGCCCAGGGCCGTCGGTTGCGCGGGCCCCCGCCCGCGAACGAGCAACTGGCCGCCCAGTCGCGACTCCAGCTCCGCGATCTGCACGGTGACGGTGGGGGCCGCCAGGTGAAGGGCGCGCGCCGCATTGGCCAGGGAGCCGAGATCGGCGATGGCAACCAGGGTGCGCAAGTGGTCCAGGCTCAGTTCTCGCATGTCGGCAGTTTAATTTTTCTTAACTTGGGGTTGCCGATATTTCGCTGGAGCCATCGAGGCGGTCTCCCTACGATCGCGTTCCATGAACCACCAAATCTTCATCGACGGCGACCAGGGCACCACGGGCCTGGACCTGCAGAACCGGCTCCAGGGCTCGGAATTTCGCATCCACACCTTGCCTGCGGGCTTGCGCAAGGACCCGGCCGCGCGAAAGGCGGCGATCAACGATTGCGACATCGCCATCCTGTGCCTGCCCGATGCCGCGGCGCGCGAGGCGGTCGCGATGATCGACAACCCCGGCGTGCGCGTCATCGACGCCAGCTCCGCCCACCGCACCAGCCCTGGCTGGGTGTACGGCCTGCCGGAACTGGATGCGCATCAAGGCGAACGCATCGCCAAGGCGTCGCGGGTCACCAACCCGGGCTGCTACCCCACCGCCGCAGTCGCCCTGCTGCGGCCCTTGACGGATGCGGGCCTGCTGCCCGTCGACTATCCGCTCACCATCCATGCCGTCTCCGGCTATTCCGGCATGGGCCGGGCGGGGGCCGAAGCGCACGAGGCGGGACTGGGCGCGCATTCGCTCACGGTCTACGGCCTGGCCCTGGAGCACAAGCACGTGCCGGAAATCCAGGCTTACGCGTGCCTCACGGAGCGGCCTCTCTTCGTGCCGGCTTACGGCAGCTACCGTCAGGGCATCGTGCTCACCATCGGGTTGCATGCGCGAATGCTGCCCGCACAGGCTTCGGGCGCACGCATCCACGAATGCCTGGCGCAGCGGTACCGCGATGCGGCGCATGTGCACGTGCTGCCGATGTCGGCCGAGCCGATGACCGAACGGGACCCGCAGGTCCACAACGGATCGAACGACATGGGCCTGGCCGTCTCATGGAACGAGCGCACGGGGCAGATCGTGTTGAGTGCGGTGCTGGACAACCTGGGCAAAGGCGCGGCGGGCGCGGCAGTGCAGAACCTGAGGCTGATGGTGGACGGTCCGAACTAAGTGGGAGTCCGAAGCGCCCACGGTCGGTGGGGAAGGGCTGGCACCCCATTCGTTTTCGAACCTCACGTTGCAGCGCCATTCAGCCGGCGATGGCTGCGGGTCAAAAAACCTTTGGGCGCGGATCGTTCTTATCGGACCGAATTAGAAACAACGCCTCTTGCGGGCGATGCCGTTGGACCCAACGGGGGCGTCAAGGGTGCAACCCGGCCGGTATTATTTTTTCTTCTTCTTCTTGCCTTGATCGTGGTGCCACTTGATGGCTAAAAACATGCCCGTTCCGAGCACGATGACCTTGAACGCAATGAAGACGATAGGGAACCAATCCATTTTCTGAGCACTTCCTGGCGATTGCGTGAAAAGATCAATCGTGAGGTGCATGGCCTCCAAATGCTTTTCCGGTGGTTTCGTCGGCGCCGAGGCGGGTGCCGAACCCGGCCCCGATTGTTGCACTCGGCACGGCATTTCAGGGTCGGGCGGGGTGGGGCATTTTGCCTCACCGATCAGGGGCCCGGTGTGGTGAAGGGCGGTGTTCCTTAAGCGCCGGATCTTTCCGCGAGCCGCCGCCTTGGCGCCTTCTTTTTCCTTGCCGGTTCTGGCAGGAATCACTCCCAGGCGGCGAGCAGGCGGTCGAGTAAGGGCTCGACGAGGGGCTTTCCTTGAAGCTGCTCGCGCCATCGCAGCGGAATGCCTTGCTCGCCATAGAGCAGTCCCGCCCATCCCCCCGCGACGCAGGCGGTGGTATCGGTGTCGTTGCCAAAACCGATCGCGCACCGCACGCAGTCTTCGAAGTTGCGCGTGCGAAGGACGGCTGCAACGGACGACCAAAGGCAGTCCACCACATACCCGCTTCCGCTCAGGGGATCAAACCGCCCGTTCAAAAGGATGCGAAGTTCAAATCGCTCGGATTCGGATGTGTTCTCTTCGAGGTGCTCCTGGGCCCCGTCGAGCGCCTCCACGAACGAGAGGCCCCTGAGAAGGCGGGCGGATACCAAGGTCGCCAACGCGCACGCGAGCAGCGACCTCGGGTGCCCATGGGTGGGAAGGCTTTGCCTTCTCGCGCGGTCGATCAGGACCCGGTCGTCTGCAGCGGGAAGCAAGGCCGCGGGAAGCACCCGCATGAGCGACCCATTTCCATTGTTCCTCTCTTCGCAAGGGCCGCTCTGGCTGGGCGGCACACCTCGCCGGAGGTTCGCCAAGGCTTCCTGCGTCTGGATGCCGATGTCGAACACGCGGCCATCGGGTGTCAGTTCACCGGAGGAATGCCAGGACTGCAAGCCATCAGCGAACCTGCTTTCCAGTGCGTGGTCTCCATCGAGAAGAACCTTCAGCAGATGCAGTGCTTGCGCTCCGTCATCGCTCCAGGTGCCTGCAGGCACTCCCGGATGGGCGCGGCGAAATCCATCGGGCGGTGCCATCTCGATCAAGCGGAGTTCCGGCAGTTCTGCGGCATTGGAGAACTCGTAGGGCACCCCCAGCGCATCGCCAACGAGCAGGCCGTAGACCGCGCCCCGCAGGCGCGATCGGATGGAGAGGGGTGTGGGTTGGGTCTGTGGCATGGTGGATGACAGCAGTGAGCGGCTGGGCCGTTGGCAAAGTATGCCCTTCACAAGGCCCGAGTCAGCAGCGGCCCCCGCTTGGCGCTCCCACGCCCTTTGCGAACAGCCTTTCGCCGACGACCGGGTGGCGCTGCCCTGCACCCCGTGCCAGCAACCCGCCGAAAGCGGCCGCCCCGGACGCAGGCGCGCGCTCTAGAGGCCCGGCGGCCCTGCGCGGCCACCCGCTCCCCCGAGCTGCGACGGCGTCCCACCCCGCCCGAACTGCTTCCACGCCCGGCGCAGCTGCGTATCCGAACTGAACCCCGCCAGCGCCGCCGCCTCGGTCACGTTGCGCCCCGCCCGCAGCGCGGCCTCGGCAGTGGCCAGGCGGATGCGGCGCAGGTACTGCAGCGGCGCGATGCCGGCGTGGTCCAGGAACAGGCGGGTGAGGTGGCGCGGCGAGGCGTGCGCCACCTCGGCCATGGCGGGCACGCTCCAGTCGGCCTGGGGCTGCTGGGCGACCGCGTCCTGCACGCGGTGCAGCGCGCCGTGCAGGTGGTTGCGGTGGTGCAGGAAGGGCGACATTTCCGGGTCGTGCGGGCCGCGCCGCAGCGCCACCACCATGGTCTGCGCCACCTCGGCGGCGATGGCCGGGCCGCAGGCATCGGCGATGCGGTGCAGCACCAGGTCGATGCCCGTGGTCACGCCCGCGCTGGTGTGCAGGGCGCCATCGGCCACGAAGACGCGGTTGGCCACCACGTCGCAGCAGGGCTCCACCTCGGCCAGTTCGGCCAGGTGCTGGTGGTGCGTGGTGGCGCGCCGGCCGGCCAGCAGCCCCGCGTGCGCGGCCAGCACGGCGCCGGCGCACACCGTCACCAGTTCCAGGCGGCCCGTGGCCAGCCGCAGGCCGCGCAGCCAGTGCAGCAGTTCGCGCGCCTCGCTGCGCTGCACGTCGATGCGCTGCCCGGGCAGGCCCACCAGCACCACCCAGGCGGGCTGCGGCAGCGTGGCCGGCAGCGGCGCCAGCCCGGTCAGTGACACGCCGACCGAGGTGACCGATTCGGGCGCCGGGTTGACGAAGTGCAGCACGAAGCCCGGCGGCCCGCCCCGCGCCTGCAGCACCTGGTTGGCGATGCGCAGCGCCTCGGCGGGCCCGGCCCAGTCCAGCACCAGGCTGCCGGGCAGCAGCGCGAAGAAGACGTGGATGGGCGCGCCGGGGCCGCTGCTCATCGCTGTGCGGGCGGAATCTGCCGCAGGGCGGCGGAAAAGGCCGCGTGGGCGGCCGGGTCCACGGGCCGGTGGCGCACCACGGTGCTGGCGGGGTCGTTGCCCAGGAAGTTGTTGCCCTTGTGGTTGTGCGCCGGCCGGATCGGGCGCGGGGCGAAGCCGCCGCCGCAGTTGGGGCACACGTTGCCGAGCACGTGGTCCACGCAGTCGGCGCAGAAGGTGCATTCGAAGCTGCAGATGCGCGCGTCGGGCGAGGCGGGCGGCAGGGCGGTGTTGCAGTGTTCGCAGGTGGGGCGCAGTTCCAGCATGGCGGGTGTTCTTTCGTCGTGATGGCGGAGGGGCGGGGTGGACGGGGCGGAGGAGGGGGAGGGGGAGGGGGAGGGATCAGGCCGCGGCGGCCGCGCGCTCCAGCGCCTGGGCGGCGGTGCACACGGTGGCGAAGCGGTCCTGCAGCACGGTGGCCGTGCGGTCCCGGATGTCGGCGGCGGTGAGCGTGCGGCCGTCGGGCTGCACCATGTCCCAGGTGAGCGTGGCATCGAGGGCGTAGTCCACCTGCCAGCCCAGGTCGGAGGCATGGCGGGTGGTGGTCTCGCAGCACTGCTCGGTGCGGATGCCGCTCACGATCAGGCGCTGGATGCCGTGCTGCGTCAGCCAGACGGCCAGGCCCGTGTCCACCAGCGCGCTGTGGCGCGATTTGGTGAAGGTGGCGGCGGCGTCGAACGGCGCCAGCCCCTCCAGCGGGCGCACATGGCCGGACTCGATGGCGAACGGGTTGCCGGTATCGGCGGGGCCGTCGCTGTGGAAGATGCGCACCACCGGCACGCCCCGGGCCACGCAGCCCTCGATGAGTGCGTTCTGCGCGGCCAGGTAGGGCGGAAGGCTCTGCGCGGTGAAATAGGGCCGCTGGCGGAACGATTCCTGCGCGTCGATCACTATGAGACAGGTTTTCATGGGGGCGCTTCGATGGGTGGTGGAGTATGGCGCTGATTTTGAAAGCGGCGGCGGCCCGCGTCCGGCCCGGGGCGGCCAGGGATCGATCATTTCAGGACATGCTTCGATGGCACGCGGCCGGCGGGGTTGTAGGCCATGGCGCCCAATTCCAGTTCTGGCAGGCCTAAAAAATGCTGCACTGCAACAAAACTGGTATGGTGAACCCGCTACCCCGCCGATTGGACGACCGCCCATGCCCCGCAGCTCCCGCCTGTTCTCCCTGTCCGTTTTCACCCGGGCCTACCAGCGCAACCTGAAGGCGCTGGCCCGCGCCACGCGCCCCGCGCGGGTGAAGGCGGCCGCCAAGCCCCTGCTGTCGCTGGTGAATGCCGCCACCCCCAAGGCCCGGGCGCCGCGCAAAGTGCCGCCCGGGGCCGGCGAATGGATCGGCGGCATCGCCCCCGGCCCGGCCGGCGCGCGGCGCTTTCACCTGCACATTCCCCCGGGCCTGGCCCTGGGCGCGGGCGAAAAGCTCCCCATGATGGTGATGCTGCACGGCTGCGGGCAGACGGGGGCCGATCTGGCCGCCAGTTCGCGCATGAACCGGCTCGCCGCCCGCGAGCGTTTTCTGGTGCTGTACCCCGAGCAGGAGCGCATCGCCAACGCGCAGGGCTGCTGGAACTGGTTCTCGCACCGCAACGGCAAGGCCCACGCGGAAGCGGCCACGCTCATGGCGGCGGTGGAGCAGGTGGCGCGGCGCCATCCGGTCGATCTCACGCGCGTGGCGGTGGCCGGCCTGTCGGCCGGCGCGTGCATGGCGGTGCTGCTGGCGGCCCGCTATCCGGAACGGTTCTGCGCGGTGGCCATGCATTCGGGCGTAGCGCCGGGCACGGCGGAGTCGTCCGCCCAGGCGCTGGCCGCCATGAGCGGGCGCCGCGAGGCCCTGCTGCCCGAGCCTGCGCCCCCGGTGCTGGGCATGGGACCGCCCCCGCCCGAAGGCCCGCTGCCCTTGCCCCCGCTGCTGGTGCTGCACGGCGAGGCCGACGGCGTGGTGTCGCCCCGCAACGCCTGCGCCACGGCCGAGCTGTGGGCGCAGGCTTTGGGCGCCAAGGCCGGCGCCGCGCGCATGCAGCAGCGCGGCAAGCGGCACACCACGCGCCTGACCGAGTTCAAGCGGCAGGGCCGCACCGTGGTGGCGCTGCGCGAAATCCTGGGCCTGGGGCATGCCTGGAGCGGCGGCCTGGCCAGCGTGCCCTACAGCGATCCGGACGGCCCGGACGCCTCCGCGCTGATCTGGGCGTTCGTGGTGCGGCAGTTCCCACCGGCGCCATGAGGGATTGATGGTGAAAAGAGGCTGATGCCCTAGATCTATATGTGCTGAGTGCTATTAAAAAAATAGCAAATAACGTTTCTTGGACACCCTGGTGTGGGCCGGTGCCACCACCGCAGCGAGCGCTGGCGTCAGTTCAACTGCCGACGGGCCGGCCCCGGCCGACGCAGCACAGCCTGCCCCGTGCCTTGCCCTGAACCTTCCGAGCCTTCCGCGGCCCGGTACAGGTGAAAGGCCGCCACCACCTGCTTGAGTTCGTTGGCCTGCTGCTGCAGCGAGGCGGCAGCGGCGGTGGCCTGCTCGACGAGGGCGGCGTTTTGCTGCGTGCCTTGGTCCATCTGCGAGATGGCTTCGTTGATCTGCTCAATGCCGTCGGTCTGCTCGCGGCTGGCCTGGCTGATGTCTTCGATCACGGCGGACACGCGCAGCACGCTGTCCACGAGGTTCTGCATGGTCGTGCCGGCTTCCTGCGCCAGCTGGGTGCCGGCCTTCACCTGCTCGGCGGAGTGGCTGATCAGCGCCTTGATCTCCTTGGCCGCCTCGGACGAGCGCTGCGCCAGGCTGCGAACTTCGGTGGCCACCACCGCGAAGCCACGCCCTTGTTCGCCGGCCCGCGCTGCCTCGACCGCTGCGTTCAGGGCGAGGATGTTGGTCTGGAACGCGATGCCTTCGATTACCCCGGTGATTTCGGACACCTTGCGCGACGACGCATCGATGGAGCCCATGGTCTGCACCACCTTGTCCACCACCGTGCCGCCCTGGCGCGCCACGTCGGACGCCGATTGCGCCAGCACGCTGGCCTGCCGGGCGTTGTCCGCGTTCTGCTTCACGTTGGAGGTCATCTCCTCCATGGAGGCGGCAGTCTGCTCCAGCGCGCTGGCCTGCGATTCGGTGCGGGCCGACAGGTCGTGGTTGCCGGCGGCGATCTGTTGCGAGGCGCCCGCGATGTGCTCGGTGCCGTCGCGCACGCGCTGCACGATGCGGTGCAGGCTATCGCGCATGGCCTGCATGTCCAGCAGCAGGCTGGAGTGGTCGCCCTGGCGCGTGTCCACCGCCACCGACAGATCACCCTCCGAAATGCTGCGGGCAATGGTGCGTGCGTACCCGGGCTCGCCGCCCAATTGGCGCAGCAGGTTGCGCGATATCAAGGTGCCTATCACCAGCAGCGCAGCCCCCAGCAGCGCCGCCACCAAGCCGAACCCCAGGGCGCGCTGCCAGATGGCGGCGTTGACCGTGTCGATGTACACGCCCGATCCGATCACCCAGCCCCAGGGCGCGAAACCCTTGACGTACGACGTCTTCTCGACCGGCGCTTCGCTGCCGGGCTTGGGCCACAGGTAAGGCACGAAGCCTGCGCCGCTGGCCTGTACGGTGCGCACGAATTCCATGAACAGCGGCTTGCCGTTGGGGTCCTTGTTGTCGGTCAGGTCCTTGCCGTTCAACTCGGGGCGCACCGGGTGCATCACCATGCGAGGGTGCATGTCGTTGATCCAGACGTATTCGTTGCCGCTGTAGCGCAGTGCCTGGATGGCAGCGGCCGCGCGCTTGCGGGCCTCTTCGTCGGAGAGTCCGCCCTTGGTGCTCAGGTCATGGAAGTGCGTAGCGATGCCGTGCGCCGCCTCGACCACCTGGCGCACGCCGGTCTGGCGCTCTTGCAGGATGAGCTGTCGCTCGGAGATCAGGAACCACGCCGTCATCACCGCGATGCCGAGAATGGCGCTCAGCAGGAGGAGGGCCAGTTTTCTTGCGATGGTCATGGGAACCCTTTGAGGCAAGCGATTGGGGTCGTGGGACGCTGCACGCCGTCCCACGGGCTGCGTGGCGCGCCGGACAAGCGTAATGCTGGAGTGGAAGGCGCTGGCTCGGCACAAACCCGTGGGGCGGTTTTGTGACATGGGCTTTGCGCGCGGGGGGCGGGCCGCGATGGAGGTGCGGGTGGCAGGGCAGGGCTCCGCTGCCAGGCGCAGGTCCGCGCTGCCTGGAAGATCTGCCTGAACGCGCGGCCTGGAGCGTGTGATGAACTTCCTGCCCGAGCCAGCACTTTTGCGGTGGTGGGCCGCATGAGCATCGCAAAGACAAGGAACGGTAGCCCGCCGGGCACTTTGGGCAGTCGCTCGCAGTCCCGCGAGAGCCCTGCGGAATCTCGCCCGCCAGCCGAAGCTGCGCTCCACCACCCAGCGCCGGGGCAGCAAGACGAAGCCCTTCTTCGCCTCCGGCAACGTCATGGTCTGCAGGTCGATCCCGTTGTCCTGCGCCGCCTTTGATGCAGCCTACACCCGTGTAGCCCTGGTCCGCCCAGGCACGCTGCACTGTGCGGCCCGTGGCCTGCGTCACGTCCTTGCACAGGCGGTGCAGCTGGGCACGCTCCTGTTCGTCAGCCGGCGTGACAGGCACCGCCAGCAGGTGCCCCAGCGTGTCCACGGCCATGTGAACCTTGCTGCCGCGCTCATCTGCACGTGCGCCCATTCATCACCACGGCGCTGGGCTGGCCTTGGCGACCCTGCGCCACGCGAATGATGGAGCGCAGTTCGAGACCATCGCCTCGAAGCAACCCGCGTCCAACCAGCGCCGGCGTGCTGATAGACCACCTCCCAGGGCGGCGGGACCATGGGGCTGCATCCGCCAGGGCGGTCCCGCGCGTAACAGCCAGTGCAGGCATTGAAGACTTCCCGCAGATCGTGCCCTCGCTGGGAGCGTGCCGGTCCATCAGGGGCAGATAGGGTGCCGCGAAGCTCCATTCTTCATCGCTGACGTCCCTTGGGTACGGCTCGCGGGGCATCCGCAAACGCTGCTCACGGCTTTGCTCTCACTGAGAAAAGTGCATAACACGCACTAGACGAGCTGCGCTGCCTGCAGTTCCTTCTTGAGGTACGCGTAGAACAGCGGCGCCGCCACCAGCCCGGCCGGGCCGAACACCGCTTCGGCCACGAACATCACCGCCAGCAGTTCCCACACGCCCATGTGGGTGCGCTGGCCGACCACCTTGGCGTTGATGACGTATTCGGCCTTGTGGATCAGGATCAGGAACGCCAGGCAGGCGATGGCCGCGGCCGGCGACACCGACAGCCCCACGATGGTGATGACCGCGTTGCACAGCAGGTTGCCGACGATCGGCACCAGCCCCGCCAGGAAGGTGAGCGTGATCAGCGCGGGCGTGTAGGGCAGCTGCAGGTCCCACAGCGGCAGCACGCCCAGCAGGAAGATCGCCGTCAGCAGCGTGTTGAACGCCGCGATCCAGAACTGCGCCGCCACGATCTGGCGGAAGGCCTCGCCGAACCAGGTGATGCGCGCCGAGAGCGCCTCGGCCAGTGGTCCGCGGGCCCCGTCCAGCGTGCGCACGGCGGCCAGGGCCCCGATCAGCAGGCCCACGTAGGCATGCAGCAGGCCGCTGAGCCACGCGCGGCCGGCCATGGCCAGCGCGCCCGCCTTGGCGCCCAGGTAGCCGGCGATGGTGCGCTGGATCTCCACCGCGCCTTCGGGCAGGTGCGAGGCGATGTCGGGCGGCAGCTTCAGGCGCAGCTCCAGCACCGTGCGGGCGAGAAAGTCGAGCAGTTCGCGGTACTGCTGCGGTGCCTCGACGATGTAGCTGCGCGAATGCGAGGCCGCCAGCACGATGAGCGACAGCGGCGCCAGCATGACCACGGCCGCCGCGATCACTTGGCCCGCCGTGGCGCCGCTGCCGGACGGCCGGTGCACGCTGCGCCCCGGCGGCCAGGCCAGGCGCGGCGCCAGCCAGCGCGTGAGCAGAAACCCCAGGCAGGCGCACAGCAGGCCGGGCAGCAGGCCCTGCCACATCACCAGCAGCAGGGCTGCGGCCATGAGCACGTAGCTGGCCGTGACCACGCCGCGGGGCCGGGCGGGGGGAGTGGCCAAGGCCTGGGAAGGGGCCGCCGCTGCGGTGCCCGCAGGCACGCCGGCTCCGGCCGGGCCGGGCTCGGTGGGGGCCGCCCGCACGGGGCCGGCGGCGGAGGGCGGAACGTCGTGCGGTGCGAGCGGCTCCATCATGGGCGGCGGGGTGCGGCTGAGGGGGTCAGCCCACCACCACGGGCGCGCCGTCGCCGCGTTCGGCGATGGTGCCGATCGTGTAGACCGTCTCGCCCAGCGAGCGCAGCGTGGCGGCCGTGGCTTCGGCCTCGGACGCCGAGACCACCACCACCATGCCGATGCCGTTGTTGAAGGTGCGGTTCATCTCGATGTCGTCGATGCCGGCCGTCTTCTGCAGCCAGGCGAACAGCTCGGTCTGCGGCCAGCTGCCGGCTTTCAGGTGGGCGGCCAGGCCCTCGGGCAGCACGCGCGGAATGTTCTCCAGCAAGCCGCCGCCCGTGATATGGGCCAGGGCCTTGATGCCGCCGGCCGATGCCGCATCCTGCGGCGCAGGGTGCTTGGCCAGCGCGGCCAGCACGTTCTTCACATACAGGCGCGTGGGTTCCATGACGGCTTGCTTGAACGGCTTGTCGTCCAGCGTGGCGGGGACCGACTCGCCGGCCCGCTCGATGCACTTGCGCACCAGGCTGAAGCCGTTGGAATGCACGCCGGCCGAGGCCAGGCCCAGCACCACGTCGCCGGCCGCCACGGTCTTGCCGGTGAGGATCTTGGATTTTTCGACCGCGCCGACCGCAAAGCCGGCCAGGTCGTACTCGCCGGCGGGGTACATGCCGGGCATTTCGGCCGTCTCGCCGCCGATCAGGGCGCAGCCCGACAGTTCGCAGCCCCGGGCGATGCCGCCCACCACGGCCGCGGCCGTGTCCACGTCCAGCTTGCCGCAGGCGAAGTAGTCGAGGAAGAACAGCGGCTCGGCACCCTGCACCAGCACGTCGTTCACGCTCATGGCCACCAGGTCGATGCCCACGGTGTCGTGCATGTTCCATTCGAAGGCCAGCTTGAGCTTGGTGCCCACGCCGTCCGTGCCGCTCACCAGCACCGGCTCCTGGTAGCGCTTGGGCACCTCGAACAGGGCGCCGAAACCGCCGATGCCGGCTAGCACGCCCTCGCGCATGGTCTTCTTGGCGAGCGGCTTGATGCGCTCGACCAGCGCGTCGCCGGCATCGATGTCGACGCCAGCGTCTTTGTAGGAGATGGGGGTGGAGGAGTCGGAGGAGCTCATGGAAGGGTTCGTGAGTGCTGGTGGGCCCGCGCGGCGGGCTGGAGCGGCGGATTTTAAAGGCCCCGCCCGCCTTGCCCGCCAATGCCCCCGCGGGCCGGCGGATGGCGTGGCCGCGGGTGGCCTGTGGCGCCATGGCCGGACGGGGCGCCGCGGCAGACTAAAATTCGCGCCGGCGTGTCCCGCGCGCCCTGCCATCCGGCCCTTTGCCATTCCCACTTCCATGCCGCCTCGCCCCCCACTGCCGCCCTTCGTCCCGCACCGCGCCTGCCGCTGCGGTCCGGGTGCGCGGCGCGTGTGGTGCGCCATGCCGGGGCGCGGCGCATGAAGCAGCTCGCGCTCGACATCGGCCTGGCCACCGGGCCCACGCTGTCCCGGTTCTTTGCCGGCACCAACGAGGCGGCCCTGCAGCACCTGCGGCTGGCCGTGGGCGACGGCGCCGTCGAGGTGCTGCGCTCGCCGGTGCCCACTTATCTCTGGGGCGAGTCGGGCAGCGGCAAGACTCACCTGCTGGAGGCCGTGCGCGAGGCGCTGCGCGAGCAGGGCGCCTCGGTCGGCTGGCTCGATGCCTCGGTGGCCGAGCCCACGGCGTTCGACGACCGCTGGTCCGCCGTGCTGCTGGACGAGGTGCACCTGTACAACACGGCCCAGCAGGCCGCCGCCTTCAACTGGTTCGTCAATGCCATCAGCCCCGCCGTGGGCGAGCCCCGCTGGGTGCTGGCCGCCGGCCAGACGCCGCCGGCCGACCTGCCGCTGCGCGACGACCTGCGCAGCCGCCTGGGCTGGGGCCACATCTTTCAGCTGCACCTGCTGGGCGAGGCCGAGCGCCGCGCCGTGCTGCGCCAGGAGGCCGACGCGCGCGGCATCTTCCTGGGCGACGATGTGATGGACTACATGCTCAAGCGCTTCTCGCGCGATCTGGGCAGCCTCATGCAGCTGCTGGACCAACTGGATAGCTTCGCCCTGCGCACCCAGCGCGCCATCACCATTCCCCTGCTGCGGGCCATGCTGGAGTCCGAATAGCCGCGCACGCTGCCGGTTTTGCCTCCCCCCTTCCGCCCCTTTTTCCACACCCCACACCGCATGAACCCTGAACCCCCGGCGCAACGCCCTCGGCTGGCCCTGTTCGACCTCGACCACACGCTGCTGCCGCTCGACTCCGACTACGAGTGGGGCGAGTTCACCATCCGCATCGGCTGGAACGACCCGGTGGAGTTCGGGCGCCGCAACGACGAGTTCTACGCCCATTACCAGGCCGGCACGCTGAACGTGCACGACTACGTGCGCTTTGCCATCGAGGCCGTGCGCCAGCGCGGGCCCGAGGCCGCCGCAGCGGCGCATGCGCAGTTCATGCGCGAGGTGATCGGGCCGGCCATCCATCCGCAGGCGCTGGAGCTGGTGCGCCAGCACCAGGCGGCGGGCGACCAGGTGGTCATCATCACTGCCACCAACGAGTTCGTGACCGGCCCCATCGCCCAGGCGCTGGGTGTGGACGAACTGCTCTCCATGGGCCTTGCGCGCGACGCGCAGGGCTGGTACACCGGCGCCATCGAGGGCACGCCGACCATGCGCGAAGGCAAGGTGCGGCGCATGGAAGAATGGCTGGCGGCGCGCGGCCTGGCCTGGAGCGGCGTGGAGAGCACGTTCTACAGCGACTCCATGAACGATGTGCCGCTGCTCGAAACCGTCGATCACCCGGTGGCCACCAACCCCGACCCCCGCCTGCGGGCGATCGCGCAGCAGCGTGGCTGGCGCATATTGGATCTCTTTCCCACCCAACCATGATCAAGAAGTTCATCGACAAACTGCTGGGCAAGGGCGCCCCCGGCGCCGGCCGCGGAAAGAACCGCTTCGGCAAGCGCGAGGAAGTGCCTGCCTCGGTGCACGGCATCAACCCCGAACTGGTGGACCGCCGCGCGGCCGACGTGGTGCGCACGCTCAAGGCGGCGGGCTATGAGGCCTACATCGTGGGCGGCGCCGTGCGCGACCTGCTGCTGGGCCTGCGGCCCAAGGACTTCGACGTGGCCACCAATGCCACGCCCGAGCAGGTCAAGGGCCTGTTCCGCCGCGCCTTCATCATCGGCAAGCGCTTTCGCATCGTGCACGTGGTGCACGGCCGCGGTCGCGAGCACGAGGTGATCGAGGTCTCCACCTTCCGCGCCTACCTGGACAACACCGCCATCGAGCAGCAGGTGAGCGGCAACGAAAAGACCAGCAAGCAGCAACTGGTGGGCATGCAGCACGCCGTGGACGCCAGCGGCCGCGTGCTGCGCGACAACGTCTGGGGCCCGCAGGACGAAGACGCCACACGGCGCGACTTCACCGTCAACGCGATGTACTACGACCCCGAAACGCAGGTCGTGGTGGACTACCACAAGGGCATCCAGGACGCGCAGAAAAAGCTGCTGCGCATGATCGGCGACCCGGCCACGCGCTACCGCGAAGACCCGGTGCGCATCATCCGCGCCGTGCGTTTCTCGGCCAAGCTCGCGGGCCTGGGTTTCACCATCGAGCCCAAGACGGCGGGCCCGCTGATCGAGTCGCAGGCGCTGCTGGCCGACGTGCCGCAAAGCCGCATGTTCGACGAAATGCTCAAGCTGCTGCAGACGGGCCACGCGCTGGCCACGATCGCGCAGCTCAAGAAGCTGGGCATGGCGACCGGCATCTACCCGCTGCTGGACGTGGTGGTCGAGCGTGCCGATTCCTCCTTCGTGAGCGCCGCCCTGGCCGACACCGACCGCCGCGTGGGCGAGGGCAAGCCCGTGGCGCCGAGCTTCCTGCTGGCCTGCGTGCTGTGGCAGGACGTGAAGACCGGCTGGGACCGGCGCATCGCGCAGCGCGAGCAGCCGTTTCCTGCGCTGCAGGACGCCATCGACGACGTGTTCGAGCGGCGCATCGGCGACGTATCGGGCCGCGGCAAGCTGGCCGCCGACATGCGCGAGATCTGGGTCATGCAGCCGCGCTTCGACAAGCGCGTGGGCTCCACGCCCTACAGCATGGTGGCCCAGGCGCGCTTTCGCGCCGGCTTCGACTTCATGCGCCTGCGCGCCGATGTGGGCGAGGTCGAGGAGGCGCTGGCCGAATGGTGGCAGGAGTTCCAGCACGCCGACGACATGCGCCGCGACGACATGATCGACCAGGCCCGCGAAGAGCAGAAGTCCCGCCAGCGCAAGGCCCAGCCCGTCGTGCGCCGCGTGCCCCGGCCTGCGGCGGAGGCGGACGGCACTGCCGCCTCCCCTGGCGAGGCCCGCCCGGCCGCAGCCCCCTCCCGGGGCGATCAGGAAGGGCAGGACGGCCAGGACCATGAACCCGATGGCGGCGAAGACCCGGCCGGCGACGGCCAGGCCGCCCCCAAGAAGCGCCGCCGGCGCCGCCGCAAGCCTTCGGGCGGTGGCGGTGGCGGCGGCGAGGGCGCGGCCCCCGCGGCCTCGTCCGGCCCTTCGGGCGATTGAACGGGGCGGGGCACGGCATGGCGGCGGTGTCCTTTCCTGCGGGCGGCCCCGGCACCCCCGTCTCCGCCTGGATCGGTCTGGGGGCCAACCTGGGCGATGCGCGGGCAGCGCTGCTCGGCGCGCTCGATGCCATGGCGCGATGGCCCGGCAGCCGACTGTTGCGGGTGTCGTCGCTGTACCGCAGCGCGCCGGTGGATGCCGGTGGCCCGGACTACTGGAATGCCGTGGCCGAACTGGCCACCCCGCTGGCCGCCATCGACCTGCTGCATGCTCTGCAGGCCATCGAGCAGGCGGCCGGCCGTGAGCGCCCCTACCGCAACGCGCCGCGCACGCTGGACCTGGACGTACTTCTGTACGGCGACGAGCGCATCGACACCCCGGAACTCACCGTGCCCCATCCGCGCATGGGCGAGCGGGCCTTCGTGCTGCAGCCACTGGCCGAGATCGCACCCGGGCGCGTCGAGCCCGCCCGCCTGGCCGCCGTGCAGTCGCAGCGCATCGAGCGGCTCGGACCCTTCTGGCCCTGAACAACCCCCCGCGCTCCGCAGGGAGCGCCGACGGGTCGGTGTTCGCCGCTACTGCGCTACTGTTCAGGCGGCCTCGCGCCCGCGCTGGTTCGACGAATACACATCGCCCTTCGGCAGGGTCTGGCCGGCCTGCACGGCCGCCAGCCAGTCCCGGGTCGTCGCCACCGCCGCGAAGTTGCTGTGGAACACCACGCTGAACACGCGGTGGATTTCCTCGGCGCTCACGCGGCCGGCCGCATTGGCATAAGGCAGGGCGCCGCTGGCATCACTCAGGAACTCCACGGCCAAACCCCGGTGCGCCGCTTCGAACACCGTGCTGGCGTCGCAGTTGTGCGTCATGTAGCCCACCACGGTCAGCGTGTCGATGCCGCGGGCAGCCAGCCAGTCGGCCAGGTCGGTGTTCGCAAAGACGCTGGCGAGCTGTTTTTCGATGCGGTGGTCGGCAGGCCGGCGCGCCACTTCCGGGTGCAGTTGCCAGCGGTCCGTGGCCTTGTCGAACACGGGCGCGCCTGTGGGCGCGGTGTGCTGCACCACCACCACCGGCACGCCGGCGGCCTGAGCGGCGTCCATGGCGCGGGCGATGTTGGGCAGCGTGTCCGCCACCGGCGGGTATTCGATGGGCAGGTTGCCGCCCGCGAAGTATTCGTTCTGCACGTCGATGACGACCAGGGCGCGGCGGGGAGGGGTGGGGGTGGGGGTGGAGGGCATTCTCGAAGTCCTTTTGAAGGGTGGTTGCCTGAAGCGGCGGAAGGGTCGGAGGTGATTGTTCGCCTTTCGTGTCACCGCTGAAAGTGGCTGGATTGACACCGATCGATAGAATCGGGCCATCATGCGCAGCATCTCCCAGCCCGCCCCCGATACCGTGGCCGTCGTGGCCTTCGACGGCATCAGCCCCTTTCACCTTTCGGTGCCCTGCCTGGTGTTCGGCGAGGACCGCACGGCGCAAGGCGCACCGCGCTATCGGCTGCGCGTGTGCGGCGTGGCGCCCGGCCCGATGCGTACATCTGCCGGGTTCGGCATCGACGTGGCGCACAGCCTCGCGATGCTGCGGCGCGCGCAGATCGTGGTGGTGCCGTCCTGGCACGAGAACCTGGCCCCCGCGCCCCCCGAGCTGCTGGCCGCGCTGCGGGCCGCGCACCGCCGCGGCGCGCGCATCGTGGGTCTGTGCCTGGGGGCGTTCGTGCTGGCCGAGGCGGGGCTGCTCGACGGCCGCGCCGCCACCACCCACTGGGCGCTGGCGCAGGCGTTCGCGCAGCGCTACCCGCAGGTGGCGCTCCGGCCCGAAGTGCTGTACGTGGAAGATGGCACGGTGCTGACCTCGGCCGGCACCGCCGCAGGCATCGACTGCTGCCTGCACCTGCTGCGCCAGCAGCACGGTGCCGAGGCCGCCAACTGCGCCGCGCGCCGCATGGTGGTGGCCCCGCACCGGCAGGGCGGGCAGGCGCAGTACATCCAGCAGCCGGTAGCGCCCTCGGTGCGGGGGGATCGGCTTGCGCCGCTGCTGCAGTGGTTGGGCGAACACCTGCACGAGGCGCACACGCTGGAGGCGCTGGCCGAGCGTGCCGTGATGAGCCCGCGCACCTTCACGCGCCGCTTTCGCCAGTCCACCGGGACCACGGTGGGGCAATGGCTGCAGAACCAGCGCATCGCGCTGGCGCAGCGCCTGCTGGAGGGTGGAGACCAGTCGATCGATGCCGTGGCCGTGGCGTCGGGCTTCGGCTCCGCCGTCTCGCTGCGGCAGCATTTCTCGGCGGCGGTGGGCATTGCGCCCTCCGCCTACCGGCGGCAATTCCGCGCCGCCGCCTGAAACGATTGCTATTGAAAATATAGCTGCCGGAGCACGATGGGTATGCGCTGGTGGCCGTTTTGATCCAAGGGCGGCTGCGTGCCCTGGCCTGGTCAGTCGACCTTCGCGCCGGAAGCCTTCACCACCTGCTGGTACTTGGCCCGCTCCGACGCCATGAAGGCATCGAACTGCTCGGGCGTGGTGCCCACGGGCTCGGCCATGAGGGCTGCGAAGCGCGTTTTGGTCTCCGGCGCGTTGAGGGCGGCCACGAAGGCCTTGTTCAGCTTGGCGATGACGGGCTTGGGCGTGCCGGCTGGCGCCACGAGGCCCCACCACGTCTCGATCGCAAAGCCCTTGAACGTGGCCGACAGCGGGGGCACGCCCGGCAGCATGGCGCTGGCCTGCGGCGAGGTCACTGCGAGCGCCTTGAGCTTGCCCGAGCGGATGTTGGGCGCGGCGGCGGCCAGGTTGTCGATGTTGAAGTCCACTTCGCCGGCCAGCAGCGCCAGTTGCGCGGGACTGGCACCGCGGTAGGGAATGTGCAGGGCGTAGATGCCGGCGCGCTGCTTGAACATTTCGCCGGCCAGGTGGCCTGCGCTGCCGTTGCCGCCGCTGCCGTAGTTCAGCTTGGCGGGGTTGGCCTTGGCGTAGGCGATCAAATCGGCCACGGTGTTGATCTTGAGTTCCGCCGCCTTGGCCGCATTGATGACGAGCACGTTGGGCACGCTCACCATTTGCGTGATGCCGGCAAAGTCCTTGGCCGCGTCGTAGGGCATGCGGCTGTAAAGCCAGGGGTTGACGGCATGCGTCGCCGTGGCGGCCAGGCCGATGGTGAGACCGTCCGGCGCGGCCTTGGCGACGGCATCGGCGCCGATGTTGCCGCCCGCGCCCGCCTTGTTGTCGATGATCACCGTGCCCAGCGTGTCGCGCACCCGCTCGGCCAGCGCGCGGGACGTGACGTCCAGCGGCCCCCCGGGTGCGTAGGGCACGATCAGCCGGATCGGCGCATCCTGCGCGTAGCCCAGCGGGGATGCAAACGCCGTGGCGAGGGCGGCGGCCGAGAGAAGGAGGTTTCTGCGATTCATGCTGCCATTGTGCAAAAAATTGAAAGGGGGTCCGGCGGTGCGAGGTCGCAGCGCCGTCCTACAGGTTCCGTGAGGGGGCATTTCTATAAACGTCGAAGCCGTTTCCCAGTTTGCACCCCATCACGCGCCGCCGCACCGGCGGAAAAAGGACATTCCATGCCGCAGGCCGCCCCACACGACACCGTCACCGCATCGCGCTATGCCGAGTGCATTCGCGCCTGCAACGAATGTGCCGATGCGTGCGACTACTGCGCGGCCGCGTGCCTGCGCGAGCCCGAGCCCCGCTGCATGGTGCAGTGCATCGCCCTGGACATGGACTGCGCCGCGCTGTGCCGCGTGGCCGCCGCCGCCATGGCCCGCGAAAGCGCCCACGCGCCGGAGATCTGCGCCCTGTGCGCCCGACTGTGCGATAGCTGCGCCAACGAGTGCGCCCGGCACGGCATGGCCCACTGCCAGGCCTGCGCCGAAGCTTGCCGCCGCTGTGCCGAGGCCTGCCGCGCGCTGTCGCGCTGAAGACCGTCCATCAATGCCGGTGGATGGCTATTACCGGTTGTTACTTCTGCGATACCGTGCGGAAGTGACCGCTTAAGGTCCGGGGCGTTGAATGGCGTCTCGGACCCCGCACCAAGGAGCCACCATGTCCATCCGCCTCATCACCCTCGCCGCCGCTTCGGTGGCCACCAGCCTGCTCACCGGCTGCGTCGTGGCCCCGGTCGGCCCGGGCTATTACGCCGGGTCCGGCTATTACGGCGGGCCGGGCTACTACCAGACCGAATCCGTGTACGTGGCGCCGCCGCCCGTGGTGGTGGCGCCGACCATCGGCTTCTTCGGCGTCTATGGCCGGGGCGGCTATGGGCGTGGCTATTACGGCCGGCCGGGCTGGCGCCGCTGAAGGCCGCGCACCGGGGCGCGCTCCTTGCTGCAAGCTGGCGCCCGGACCGCGTCAGCCTGAGGTGGCTCCAGAGGGTTGGGCGGAAGGCTCGCTCGCCCCGTGCTTGTCGGCCTCTGACGTGAAGGCATCCGCGTAGAACTCATCGGGGGGGAGTTGGCGTTCCGCGCTGTACACCACCCGTGCCGTATCGACCACGATGGGGGCGCCGCAGGCATAGACCTGGTGGCCCGACAGGTCGGCATGGTCGTCCATCACGGCCTGGTGCACGTAGCCCGTGCGGCCCGCCCAGGCGTCTTCCGGCAAGGCATGGGACACCACGGGCACATAGGCCAGTTGGGGCATCGTGGCCATGCGTTCGCGCACCCAGTCATCCATGTACAGATCGCCGGGACGGCGGCCGCCCCAGTACAGCGTGACCGGTCGCTCGATGCGCTTGGCCTGAATGTGTTCGAGCAGCGCCTTGATCGGGGCGAACCCCGTGCCCGAGGCCAGCAGGATGATGGGCTTGGGGCTGTCCTCGCGCAGGAAGAAGCTGCCGAAGGGGCCTTCCACGCGCAGGATTTCCTTTTCCTTCATGGCGCCGAACACGTGGTCGGTGAAGCGCCCGCCCGCCATGTGGCGGATGTGCAGTTCCAGCCCCGGCGCGTCGGCCTGCGTGTGGGGCGCGTTGGCCATAGAGTACGCGCGGCGCGCGCCGTCACGCAGGATGAATTCGATGTACTGGCCAGCGTGGTAGCGGAACGTGTCCGCTGCAGGCAACTGCAGGCGCACTTGCATGACGTCGTGCGACACCCGCGTGAGCGTGGACACGCGCACCGGCAGCTTCTTGATGGGGTAGGCGCTTTCATCGGTCACCTGGCGCGATTCGAGCACCACGTCGGTCAGTGGCTGGGCGCAGCAGGTGAGCACGAAGCCCGCGTCGGCCTCGGCCGCGCTCAGGGCCTTGGACTGGTGCTCGCCGTGGGCCACGGCGCCACTGAGCTTCTTGCACTTGCACGAGCCGCAGGCCCCGTCCTTGCAGCCGTAGGGCAGGCCCACGCCGCTGCGGATGGCGGCGGCCAGAATGGATTCGCCGGGCTGTGCGGCAAAGGCCCGGCCGCTGGGCTGTATGGTGATCTGGTGGGCGGCTGCGGCCGTCTCTGCGGGGGTCATGGAGTGGGTATCCTTGGAGGTTCTTCTCGCCAAACGGATCCGATTTTGCCCTCAAACCAAAGCCCCCTCGGGGCCCTGCCGGCGCGATTTCGCCGCCAGCGCGTGCTCATCATCGGCTGTGGCGACGTGGGGCTGCGGGCAGCCCGGGTGCTGGGCGCATCGGCCGGCGGTCCCCGGCCCCGGGTGCTGGCGCTGACTTCCAGCCCCGAGCGCAGGGCGCCGTTGCGCGCCGCCGGCATCACCCCCCTGCTGGGCAACCTGGACGATGCGCCCAGCCTGCGCCGCCTGTCCGGCCTGGCCACCCGCGTCCTGCACCTGGCGCCCCCGCCGGGCGATGCGGTGGCCGGCGCCGCCAAAGGGTATGACGGCCGCACGGTCGCCCTGGCGCGGGCGCTGCGCCTGCGCACCTTGCCGCGCGCGCTGGTGTACGGCTCGACCAGCGGGGTGTATGGCGATTGCGGCGGAGCGTGGGTGACCGAGGCGCGTCCCGTCGCGCCCGCCACGTCCCGCGCGCAACGGCGGGTGAATGCCGAGCGCGCCGTGCGCCACCTGGGCCGCAGCGCCGTGCGCGCCAGCATCCTGCGCATTCCCGGTATCTATGCGCCCGATCGCGAAGGCGGCACGCCCGAAGCCCGCCTGCGCCGTGGCACCCCGGTGCTGCTGCCCGAGGACGACGTCTACACCAACCACATCCATGCCGACGACCTGGCCCGCGCCTGCGTGGCGGCCCTGTGGCGCGGCCAGCCGCAGCGCGTGTACCACGTGAGCGATGCGAGCGACATCAAGATGGGCGATTACTTCGATCTGGCCGCGGACCTGTACGGGTTGCCGCGCCCGCCGCGCATCGCGCGCAGCGCCGCGAAGGCGCATTTGCCCGCACCGCTGCTGAGCTTCATGGGTGAGTCCCGCCGACTGGATGCCACGCGGCTGCGCAAGGAACTGCGCGTGATGCTGCGCTACCCGACCGTGGCCCAGGGCCTGCGCGCGACCTGACGCGCCCACCCGCACGCATCAGCGCGGGTGGACGTTCCCTTGCTGGTCGTAGCAGCGGAACACGTTGCAGTGCGAAATCGGGGCGGAGGGCACCGGGAGCGCGGGTTGGACCACCACCGGGCGCCGGGGCGGCAGCACCACGACGGCGGGGGGCGCGTAGTAGTCGCCACTGCCGCCGCTGTAACTGCGAGACCGTTCGACCTCCGCATAGCCCTGCGGGCCGAGGCAGTCGAGGTCCATCTGGCGCTGGGCCGCGGTCAGGCGGGCCTGGCCGTCGTAGTTGCCCCCGCCCGATTCGTTGGCCACCCGGTCGAGGTTGCGGCGCGAGCGGGCGCATTCGGGCGATCGGGACGGATCGGCTGGGGCCCGCGCGGCGGCGCGCTCACGGTCCTGGCGTGCCTCCTGCTGGGCTTCCTGGCGCTCGATCTGCTGGCGCTGCTGCTTGAGCTGCAACGCCTGCAGGGCCTGGGCCCGCTCCTCCTCGATTTCCTCGCGGCTCTTGCGGGCCTCGACCTCGCGCGCGGCCGTGCCTTTGTCGCAGGCACCGTCGGTGTAGGTGACCTTGCCGGAGGCGGGGTCGGTGCAGCGCATCACCTGGGCATGGGTGGCCAAGGGGGCTGCAGCGCACGCCGCCACCGCCAGCGCGGCGCCGAAGCGCCATGCGGCGGAGCGAGAGGCTAGAAAGGCAGGGCGCTGGATCATGGCCGTTTCCCGTGGGCGATCGGTCGGTTCAGGTCGGTGGTGCCGGGCGGTCAGGGCCGGTTCTGGGGATTTTGCTCCAGGCGCCAGCCCGGTGCCGGCCGCTGGTCTTGCGCGCCCGGCGGGCGGCGGTCTTCGCCACGCTGGCGGTCGGCCTGTTCGCGACGCTGCCGGTCCAGCTCGGCGCGCTGGCGGTCCATCTCGGCACGGCGCCGGTCGGCATCCGCACGCTGGCCGTCCCGGTCCCTGTCGCGGCGGCGGTCGGCGTCGCGCGCTTCCCGGGCCTCGCGGTCCCGGCGGTCGCGCCAGGCGCGCTCGCGGTCTTCGCGCATCTGCCGTTCACGCCAGTCGTCCCGGCGATCGTCACGGCGGTCCCAGCCATACGCCGGCACGGGCGTGGGTACATAGACGGGGTAGGCGGGCCGGCTGTAGCCATAGGCCGGCTGTTCGTACACGGTGATCGACGTCGAGCCATTGGCCGGGTAGGGATAGGACGGCGCTGCCGGATAGTTGGCGGACGGATAGGCGGGCTCGTAGTACGGGTCGCCGGGCACCGCGCAGCCCGTGGCCAGCACGGCCAGGGTGCCGGCGGCAAGGATTCGGAGGGCGGGGTGGAACATGGAAAGGCCTCGCTGGCTGGTGGCCGCGCTGCAGGGAGCGTCTGGCGGCCGATGGGTGACGGCGGCGGTCAGGCGACACGCCGCGCCCGTGTGTGACGCGCTGATGACCATTTTGGTTGACCTTGCGCGGGCGCCATTGTCAGGCTTTGCCCCGTCTTCACACGGCGGCGGGGCGCGGCGCGGCAGAGGCATTTTGCAGGCCGGCCACGGGGGCGTAATGCAGCACGGTCGGGAACGGATCGTAGAACCCGTGCAGCAGCGACTTCCACGCCTGGTATTGCGGTGACTGCCGAAAGCCTTGTTCGTGCGCCTCGACCGTGGTCCAGCGCACCAGCAGCAGGTATTCCTGCGGGCGCTCCACGCAGTGGTGCAGTTCGTGCGAAAGGTATCCGGGCATGCGGGCGATGAGGCCCTGCGCCTCGGCGAAGGCCTGCTCGAAGGCGGCGTTCTGCCCGGGGCGGATGGTGAGCGGGGCGGTTTCCAGGATCATCCGGGCAGTCTATGCGACGGCCTCCCGGATGGATGGAGATGGATCGTGCCTCTGGTGGTGTGCCATGCGCGTCCCGCTCTACACTCTGCGGCTTTGCCTTCGGACGGCCTCGGTGCGGCCGAAGGCCCCAACTGGCCGACATGACCGAAGACTCAGAATCCACCCCCGTGCAGGAACCCCGCCTGTGGAGCGACGAGCGCTGGACCGCGCGCGTCGTCAAGAACGAAGACGACGACGGCTGGGCCGTCGAGATGACGCTGCGGGGAGAGTCCGAGCCCGCGCTGGTCGGCCCCTGGACCATGGGGCGCGACAAGAAGAATCCCAAGCCGCTGGATGTCTCGGCCTTCCACACGCTGGTCAAGACCGCGTCGGAGGTGCTGCGCCGCCATGAGCAGCAACTGCATGCCCAGTTGAACAAGAGCGTCACGGTCACCGTGCGGGACCAGCGCGTGCGCGTGTTGCTGGCCATCGAGCCGGACGATGAACATCCCACCGCGACGCTGAGTGCGCATTCGGCGCTGGACGACGAACTGCTGGCCCGCGTGGGCGTGTCGCCCGGCTTCGTGCTGACCAGCGCCAGCGCGGCGGCCTGGGTGGAGAACGGCTACCCGCGGCCGCGCTGAGCGGCGGCGAGGCCGCCGTGGCCCCTGCGGCGCTGGGTTGGCTGGATTGATTGACTTACTTGGGCAGCACGCGGCGCATGGTCTCGGCCAGGTCCTCCGCGACGAACTTCGCCACGTAGCCGTCGGCCCCCACGCTGCGCACATGGTCCTCGTTGGCCGAGCCCGACAGCGAGGAGTGGATGACCACCGGAATCTTGTTCAGGCGCGCGTCCTGCTTGATGTTGCGGGTGAGCGTGAAGCCGTCCATCTCGGGCATTTCCAGATCGGTCAGCACCAGCGCGACGCGGTCGGCGGCGGTCTTGCCATCGGCCTCGGCGGCGCGGGCGATGGCGTTCAGCCGGTCCCACGCTTCCTTGCCCGACTTGGTCATTTCGTAAGGCGCGTGCAGGGCCTGCAGTTCCTTCTCGATGAGCGAGCGGGCCACGAACGAGTCGTCGGCGGCCAGGATCATGGTGCCGGGCTTGAGTTTGAGGCGGGGGCCGACCTTCTCGGGATCGACCTTGTGCTCGTCGGACGGCGAGACCATCTGCAAGATGGCTTCCACGTCCAGCACCTGCGCCAGGCGGGAGCCGTCGGTGTTGCCGTCCAGCCGGGCGATGCTGGTCACCAGCTGGCCGCCGGTGCCGCTGGCTTCGGCGGAGAGCACCTGCTTCCAGTCCAGGCGCACGATGTCTTCCACCGATTCCACGGCGAAGGCTTGCGTGGTGCGCGCATATTCGGTCACCAGCATGATGTTCAGACCGGTCTGCGGCTTGCAGCCGACGATGGAGGGCAGGTCGAGCACCGGAATGATCTGGCCGCGCAGATTGACCACACCCAGCGAGTGCGGCGTGGCGCCGGCAATGGGCGTGATGCTGGGCATCGCCACGATCTCGCGGATCTTGAAGACGTTGATGCCGAACAGCTCGGACTTGCCCAGGTTTTCGTCGATGCCCAACCGAAAGAGCAGCAACTCGAATTTGTTGGTTCCGGTGAGGTTGGTCCGCTCGTCAATTTCCTGCTGCACTGCCTTCATCGCTGCCTCCTTCGCATTGGATACGCGTGTTTACAAATTTTAGAGCGTGATGGTGTAGGCCCGGTCCTAATATTTTCCCGTGTTGCGCCCGCGCTCCGATTCAGGCGGGGCGACGCAATCTTCTTGCCAGCCGGCGAGGCAATGGGTAGCAGATGGTTTTCGAGGGCCATCTTTCAGGGTAATCCCGAGCGCCCGGCCCATGTAAAAAAGCCTTGCGCGAAGGCAAGGCTTTTTCCGGATGGTGCCGATGCCGTCGGCTGGGGTGGGCTAAACCACGTTCGCCGCGCGCAGTTGCGCAATGCGTTCGGCGTCCAGCCCCAGGCCCGCCAGTACCTCGTCGGTGTGCTGCCCCAGGGCCGGGGGCGCCCGGTGCAGCACCGGCGGCGTGGCGGACAGCCGCAGCGGGCTCGCCACCCCGGCGATGCGGCCGATGCCGTCGCCGGGCTCGCCCTGTGGCCACCGGGCCTGCTCCACGCGCAGGCCCCGGGCCTGCACCTGCGGGTCGTCGAACGCCTCGGCCAGCGTGTTGACCGGGCCGCAGGGGACGGCCTTGTCCTGCAGCAAGGTGATCCAGTCGGCCGTGGTGCGGGTGCGGGTGACCTCCTGCAGGGCGGGGACCAGCTCTGTCCGGTGCTTGACCCGCAGCGGGTTGGTGGCGAACCGGGCGTCCTGCGCCCATTCCGGCCGGCCGGCCGCCGCGCAGAACCGCGCGAACTGCCCGTCGTTGCCGATGGCCAGCAGCATGGCGCCGTCGGCGGTGGGAAAGTCCTGGTAGGGCACGAGGCTGGGGTGCGTATTGCCCTGGCGGGTCGGCGCCTGTCCGGTGGCCAGGAAGCCCGAGGCCTGGTTGGCGAGCACGGCCATGCCCACGTCCAGCAGCGCCATGTCGATGTGCTGGCCTTCGCCGGTGCGCTCGCGCACGTGCAGCGCGGCCAGGATGGCGTTGCTCGCGTACAGCCCGGTGAACAGGTCGATCACGGCCACTCCTACGCGCAGCGGGCCGGCGCCGGGCTCACCGTCGGCCCGGCCGGTGATGCTCATCAGGCCCGTCATGGCCTGGATCATGAGGTCGTAGCCGGCGCGCTCGGCGTAGGGCCCGTCCTGGCCGAAGCCGGTCACCGAGCAGTAGATGAGCCGTGGGTTGGCCGCGCGCAGGCTGGCGTGGTCCAGTCCGTACTGGCGCAGACCGCCGACCTTGAAGTTCTCCACCACCACGTCGGCCTGCTGGGCCATCTGGCGGATCAGCGCCTGCCCATCGGGCGTGGCCATGTCGATGGTGACCGAGCGCTTGTTGCGGTTGCAGGCCGTGAAGTAGGCGGCCTGCGCCGTGTCGTTGCCCGCGTCGTCCTTCAGGAACGGCGGGCCCCAGTGGCGCGTGTCGTCGCCCACGCCGGGGCGCTCCACCTTGACCACGTCCGCCCCCAGATCGGCCAGCACCTGGGTGCACCAGGGGCCGGCGAGCACGCGGGACAGATCGAGCACGCGGATGCCGGCTAGGGCGCCCGCCGGGGCTTGGGGGGTCGTGGTCATGCAGAAATCGCTTTGCTATGAAAAATGTAGCAATACGCCCTAGTACTGATTGTGCTGGAGGCCTGAAAGGCCATGAACCGCCCGGCAGCGCCCGCCCTGGCGGTCCAGGCCGGGGGCGCGTGGGTCGGTCCGCCGGTTCAGTTCGCGAAGGCAGCGATGCCGGTCTGGGCCCGGCCCAGGATCAGCGCGTGCACATCGTGCGTGCCTTCGTAGGTGTTGACAACCTCCAGGTTCACCAGGTGGCGCGCCACGCCGAATTCGTCGCTGATGCCGTTGCCGCCCATCATGTCGCGCGCCATGCGGGCGATGTCCAGCGCCTTGCCGCAGCTGTTGCGCTTGATGATGGATGTGGCCTCGACCGAGGCGGTGCCGTCGTCCTTCATGCGGCCCAAGCGCAGGCAGGCCTGCAGGCCGATGGCGATCTCGGTCTGCATGTCGGCCAGCTTCTTCTGGATGAGCTGGTTGGCCGCCAGGGGCCGGCCGAACTGCTTGCGGTCCAGCGTGTACTGGCGCGCGGTGTGCCAGCAGAATTCCGCCGCGCCCAGGGCGCCCCAGGCGATGCCGTAGCGGGCGCTGTTCAGGCAGGTGAAGGGGCCTTTGAGGCCCTGCACTTCAGGGAAGGCGTTTTCCTCGGGCACGAACACCTCGTCCATCACGATCTCGCCGGTAATGCTGGCGCGCAGGCCCACCTTGCCGTGGATGGCCGGGGCGCTCAGGCCCTTCATGCCCTTTTCGAGCACAAACCCGCGGATGGGGCCGACCGCGCCGCCTTCGGAGACTTCCTTGGCCCAGACCACGAAAACGTCGGCGATCGGGCTGTTGGTGATCCACATCTTGGCGCCCGACAGCGAATAGCCGCCCGGCACCTTCTTGGCGCGCGATGCCATGCTGCCGGGGTCGGAGCCGTGGTCGGGTTCGGTCAGGCCGAAGCAGCCGATCCACTCGCCGCTGGCCAGCTTGGGCAGGTATTTCTGTTTTTGCGCCTCGGTGCCGAACTCGTGGATCGGCACCATCACGAGGGAGCTTTGCACGCTGGCCATCGAGCGGTAGCCCGAGTCCACGCGCTCGACCTCGCGGGCGATGAGGCCATAGGCTACGTAGTTCAGGCCGGGGCCGCCGTATTGCTCGGGAATGGTGGGGCCCAGCAGGCCTACTTCGCCCATCTCGCGGAAGATGGCGATGTCGGTCTTTTCATGACGGAACTGTTCCAGCACGCGCGGGGCGAGCTTGTCCTGGCAGAAGGCGGCGGCGGCGTCGCGAACCATGCGCTCGTCGTCGGTCAGTTGCTGGTCGAGCAGGAACGGGTCGCTCCATTGGAAGGCGGCGTGGGCCATGGGGGGGTGTCTCCGGGGAAGGTTGGTTCGGATCGGTGCCGGTGTGCGAAAAGCGCATGGGCGGCCGGGTTGATGCGATGGTAGGCGCATGGATCGTGCGGTGCAAGCGAGGATGCTGCATCCAGACATGCAATCAATTCATATCTGGATGGCCAGTGGGGTGGGCGTTTCGGCACAATCGCGCCATGCGCCGAACCTTGCCCTCCACCCAGTCGCTCGCCTGCTTTGAGGCCGCTGCCCGCCATGAAAGCTACACCCGAGCGGCCCAGGAACTGGCGCTCACCCAGGGCGCCGTGTCGCGGCAGATCATGGCGCTGGAGGATTTCCTGGGCGTGGCGCTGTTTCGCCGCACGCGG
This sequence comes from Acidovorax sp. SUPP2539, assembly GCF_030158975.1. Lineage (NCBI taxonomy): Bacteria > Pseudomonadati > Pseudomonadota > Betaproteobacteria > Burkholderiales > Comamonadaceae > Acidovorax > Acidovorax sp. SUPP2539. The sequence goes on from NZ_BQXJ01000001.1 coordinate 958,131, forward strand.
CACGGCGTGGCACTCACCCCGGCGGGCACCCATTACGCGCGGCAGGTGGGCCGCTGGCTGCAGGGGCTGGAGCGCGACACGCTGGACGTGATGGCGCACCAGGGGCAGGGCGGCTCGATCGCGCTCGCCGCCGTGCCGACCTTCGCCACGCGCTGGCTGATCCCGCGCCTGCCCCTTCTGTCCAAGGCACACCCGGACATCGTCGTGCACATCGAGACGCGCACGCGGCCCTTCCTGTTCGCCGACACCGGGTTCGACGCCGCGCTGTACGCCGGCACGCCCGAGCAGGTCAGCAACTGGCCGGGCACGCAGGCCCTGCGGCTCTTGCAGGAAGACGTGGTGCCCGTGTGCAGCCCGCGCCTGTTGCCCGGTGGGCGGCCGCTCGAACCCCAGGCGCTGGCGAGCCTGCCGCTGCTGCAGCAGACCACGCGCCCCTATGGATGGCGGCAATGGTTCGAGGCGATGGACGTGCAGGCGCCGCGCGCGCTCGACGGGCCGCGCTACGAGCTGTTCTCCATGCTGGCCGTGGCCGCTTCGCACGGGCTGGGCGTGGCGCTCATGCCCCCGCTGCTTATCGAGGCCGAGCGGGCCCGGGGCGAACTGGTGCTGGCCTGCGAGCGGCCCCTGCGCGGCGAACGCGCCTACTACCTCATCACCCCGGCGCAGCCCCAGCCCCCCGTGCTGGCCGCCTTCGCCCACTGGTTGCAGGACATGGCCGCGAGTTGAGCCCCCGGGCGCCTTCCGTGCCGCCGGCCGATTGCGCGCGGGTGGCGGCGCGGCTACGCTTTGGTCAGCTGCAACTCAAGCGCAAGGCCGTGGGCCAACGAACTGCAGCGTCTGTGCAACCAACAAGGAGAAAGCTTCATGGGAACCGTTTATCACGCACCGCATTTCGACCCCACGGTGGATGAGCTCGAAGCGCTCAAGCAACTGGAGCTGGGCCGTGCCATCAGCGTGCCCGAGGCGCTCACGCACCACCTGTCGGGACGGCTCTACGAACGCGGCTACGTGGCCAAGAATCCGGCCGGCGATCTGGCCATCACCGATACCGGCCGCCAACTGATCCGCCGACAGGAAAGCTGAAGGCCCGTCGTTCCCCCTGCCTGACCCGGCCCCCACGCCGGTGTCCACGCCCGGCGCAGCCCCTCCAGCCATGGAGGGGCCGCCGGGTTTTTTGATGGCCAGGCCGAGGCAAGGCACGCCTTTCAACCGCCTTCGTCCTACAGACGACCCGCAGGAGGCGGTTTTAAGGTATCGCCTGTGCTGCTTCATGGCGTGTTGAACCCCAAGCGGCACGACAAACCCATCCGAGGAGCAGCCATGCCAAGAGGTGACAAGTCGGCGTACACAGACAAGCAAAAACGCCAAGCCGAACACATCGAAGACAGTTATGAACACCGCGGTCTCAGCAAGCCGGAGGCCGAGCGCCGGGCCTGGGCCACGGTGAACAAGGATTCCGGTGGTGGCAGGAAGTCCGGCGGCGGACGCACCAAAGCCACCCGCTGAAGCGAGGAGATCCTTCTCGCTCTCTTTTGTGCCCCCAGCGTCGTGGATGCCAGTCATAGCTTGCTTCCGATGGTCTGTTCCTATTGAAGGATTGAACATATGAAAGAAACTCTGACTGTCCTCGCCGGATTCATGCTGTTTTCCAGCCTTGGAATCGCCTACCTGGCCGCTTCGGTCATGAGCGGTCTCTGAGCTGTAGGAAACAGAGCATCTCGGTCCGCATCCCGACGCCGGCACCCGGCACCTTGTACCGCCTTCCATCCCGCCCGCCACCAACCTTCACATCCTCCATGGCTTCCCATCCTCCCGCTCCTGGCAAGGCCGATCTGCCCGTCGAGCCCGATGTGCCCGCGCCCCCGCCTGAACAGGCGGATGAACCACCGCATGTGCAGTGCGCGAGCGGCAGCGCCGCAGGGAGCCTCCGATGAATCGCGGCGGCACCGAGCGGGAGGTGTCGGACGCGGAAAAGCGCGTGGGTGCCGTGCTCGAGAAGCTGGAAGAACAGACGGACTCCGAGGTGGAGAAGATCGCCCTCGAAGACGTGGTCGACACCAATGCGGAAACCGGACGCCCCGAAGTGCGCAAGGCCGTGGACATCCGGGTCAAACCCAAGGTGCAGCGCAAGTGGACCAAATGAGCCATTCAGCCGCTTGAGCCCGGTACTGCATCGAACAATCAGTGCCGCGATCCAGTTTTAATTGAAAACTGCTTTCGAAATCTGCCGACCCGCACGCTACCCTCGCTGCGGGTTTTTTTCTTGTGTAGGCAGTTGCTGACGCCAACGGATGGCTTCGGCCCGCGCGGGCCCTGCGGATCGGGTCTTAGCCTTCAGGTCATGCAAAGCCATTTTGTTTTGCACTTACCTCACCGAAAGGAATCACCATGAATACCGATCAAGTCAAGGGCGCATTGAAGGACGTGGCAGGCAAGGTTCAACAAAAGACCGGCGAGCTGATCAACAGCCCCGAGCAGCAAGCCAAGGGCATTGCCAAGCAGGTCGAGGGCACTACCCAGAAGAACTACGGCGATGCCAAAGAGAACATCAAGGACGCCGTGAAGTAATGCCTGCGGAGGCGATGCCTCTGCGGATGAGAAAGCCCCAATGCGGCAACGCATCGGGGCTTTTTGTTTTGAGTCGGGGATAGAAGCACCGTGCATGGCTTTGCGCTGTCGAGAGCATCGGACTGCTGAAAGCAAAAAGCCCGCGAAAGCGGGCCATTCATTCAGAGTGTGCAGGATGCAGCGGGGAACAAGCTGCTATGCATTCATGGCAAGAAAGCCATGGTGCCCGGGGCCGGAATCGAACCGGCACGCCTTGCGGCGGGGGATTTTGAGTCCCCTGCGTCTACCAATTCCACCACCCGGGCGACGCGAAGATCGAAGCCGCGAATTATGGCACAGTAGCGCGCTATGAAGACCTATCCCACCATCGAAGACGCGATTGGACACACCCCCTTGGTCGCGCTGCAGCGCATCGGCGCGCAGGAGAACGCAGAGCGCGGCACCGTGGTGCTGGGCAAGCTGGAGGGCAACAATCCGGCCGGGTCGGTCAAGGACCGGCCTGCGCTGTCGATGATCCGCCGGGCGCAGGAGCGCGGAGACATCCAGCCGGGCGACACGCTGATCGAGGCCACCTCGGGCAACACCGGCATCGCGCTGGCCATGGCCGCTGCCATCAAGGGCTACCGCATGGTGCTGGTGATGCCGGAAGACCTGTCGGTGGAGCGCGCGCAGACCATGAAGGCCTTCGGCGCCGAGCTGATCCTCACCCCCAAGAGCGGCGGCATGGAATACGCCCGCGATCTGGCCGAGACCATGGTCAAGCAGGGCAAGGGCGTGGTGCTGGACCAGTTCGCCAACCCCGACAACCCGCGCATCCATTACGAGACCACGGGCCCCGAGCTGTGGGAGCAGACCGAAGGGCGCATCACCCACTTTGTGAGCGCCATGGGCACCACGGGCACCATCACGGGCGTGTCGCGTTTCCTGAAGGAAAAGAACCCCGCCATCCAGATCATCGGCGCACAGCCCAAGGAAGGCTCGCGCATCCCCGGCATCCGCAAATGGCCGCAGGAATACCTGCCCAAGATCTACGACCCGAGCGCGGTGAACGAAACGATCAACGTGGGCCAGGACGACGCCGAGGACATGTGCCGGCGCATGGCGCGGGAAGAGGGCATCTTTGCCGGCATCTCGGCGGCGGGCGCCTGCTGGGCCGCGCAGGAGATCGCGCGGCGCGAATCCAATGCGACCATCGTCTTCGTGGTCTGCGACCGGGGCGACCGCTACCTGTCCACGGGCGTGTTCCCGGCGTGAGCCGGCCGCTGGGATGCCTTGGATGGGGCGCCGCACCGGCTTTCAGGCTCAAAAAGGCCGCATGCCGGGGTATCCATTGCCTTGTCTGCTATTGAAAATGTAGCGCCTATGTACGAAACCCGTTTCTGCACCCACTGCGCCACGCCCCTGGCGCGCGTCACGGTGGCCGAGGATGGCGGCGATGTGGAGCGCCTGCGCTGCCCGGCCTGCGGCTGGACGCACTGGAACAACCCCACGCCCGTGCTGGCGGCGGTGGTGGTGCGCGACGGGCAGGTGCTGCTGGCGCGCAATGCGGCCTGGGCGGGCAAGCAGTACGCGCTGATCACGGGCTTCATGGAGGCGGGCGAGACGCCCCAGGAGGGCATCACGCGCGAGATCAAGGAAGAGACGAACCTCGATGTGAGCGCGCTGGCGCTCATCGGCGTGTACGACTTCCAGCGCATGAACCAGGTCATCATCGCCTACCACGCGGTGGCGCACGGCGAGGTGCGGCTGTCGCCCGAACTGGTGGACTACCGCCTGCTGGCGCCGGAGGCCGTGAAGTGCTGGCCGGCCGGCACCGGCTACGCGCTGGCGGATTGGCTGCGAACCCAAGGCATCGAACCCGAATTCGTGGATCTGTTCCACAGCGGCGCAGCCCCTTCCGCTGCTTAGAATGGGGCTCATTCGCCCAGGAAGCATGTGATGGACATCCACAAGGAAATCGACACCCGCGGTCTCAATTGCCCGCTGCCCATTCTCAAGGCCAAGAAGGCCCTGGCCGACATGGTGAGCGGCCAGTTGCTCAAGGTGGTCTCCACCGACAACGGTTCGCTGCGCGACTTCCAGGCATTCGCCAAGCAGACGGGCAACGAGCTGGTCGAGCAGCAGACCGTAGGCGACGAATTCATCCACCTGCTGCGCCGGCGCTGAGCGCCAGCAGGGCGGCCTTTCCGTCTCAGGAGCTGATCCGGCCCGGCACCGCGCCGACGCAGCGGTGACCGGGCCAATTTGCGTTCGCAGTGCCCTCAGTGCAGGGCGGCACCGGGCCCCGCGCCTGTTTCAGATATCCACGGTCTTGAGGTATTCGCGGAAGGCGGCACCCACCTGAGGGTGTTGCAGCGCCAGTTCCACCGTCGCTTCCAGAAAGCCTTCCTTGCTGCCGCAGTCGTAGCGCTTGCCTTCGTAGCGGAAGGCGTATACGGCCTCGCGCGCCATGAGGCGGGCGATGGCATCGGTCAGCTGGATCTCGCCGCCCACGCCCTGGGGCTGGTTGCGGATCTCGTCGAACACGCCGGGCGTGAGGATGTAGCGGCCGGCCACGCCCATGCGCGAGGGGGCGTCTTCCGGTGCGGGCTTTTCCACGATGCGGTCGATGCGGATCAGCGGGCCGCCGGCGGGCTCGCCGGCCACGATGCCGTAGCGGCGCACCTGGTCGGCGGGCACTTCCTGCACGGCCAGCAGCGAGCGGCCCTGCTTGCGGAACGCGGTGGCCATCTGCGCCAGCACGGGCTGGCCGCCGGGCAGGCCGACCATCAGGTCATCGGCCAAAAGCACGGCGAAGGGCTCGCGGCCGACCAGCGGCTCGGCGCACAGCACAGCGTGGCCCAGGCCCAGCGAGCGGGGCTGGCGCACGAAGGCGCAGTCCATGTCGCTGGGGGCGACCGAGCGCACCAGCTGCAGCAGGTCGTTCTTGCCGGCGGCTTCGAGTTCGTTTTCCAGCTCGTAGGCGGTGTCGTAATGGTCTTCGATGGCGCGCTTGCTGCGGCCGGTCACGAAGATCATGTGGCGGATGCCAGCGGAATAGGCTTCCTCGACCGCGTACTGGATCAGGGGCTTGTCCACCACGGGGAGCATTTCCTTGGGGGATGCCTTGGTGGCGGGCAGGAAGCGGGTGCCCAGGCCTGCCACGGGGAACACGGCTTTGCGGATCGCGGAAGTGTTGTCGGTCATCGATGGTCCTTCTTGGGGTCGGTCAGTCGGTGTCGTAAAGGGTGAACGTGGGGGCGAAGCCCGCGCTATCAAGCCAGCCGGGCCAGCTGGTCGCGCAGGCGGGCCAGCGTGGCGCCGAAATCGGCCACGCGCTTTTTCTCCTGGTCGATCACGGCGGGCGGTGCCTTGGCCACGAAGGCCTCGTTGGACAGCTTGGCCTGCGCCTTGGTGATCTCGCCGTCGATGCGGGCGATCTCCTTGGACAGGCGGGCCTTTTCGGCCGCCACGTCGATCTCCATGTGCAGGCACAGGCGGACATCGCCCACCACGGCCACGGGCGCGGCCTGCGCGGCAGCGGCCCAGGCGGCATCGTCCTCGAACACCTGCACCTCGCTGAGCTTGGCCAGGGCCTGCAGCGCAGGCGCGGCCGAGCGCATGAAGGCCGCATCGCCTACGGCGTAGAGCGGCAGGCGCGTGGCGGGCGAGACGTTCATCTCGCCGCGCAGCGTGCGGCAGGCGTCCACGAAGGCCTTCAGGCGCGCCACGTGGGCGATGGCGGCTTCGTCGACCTTCTCCAGCTGCGCCTGCGGGTAGGCGGCGATGCTGACCGATTCACCCGCGCGGCCGGCCACGGGCGCGACCTTCTGCCACAGGGCTTCGGTGATGAACGGGATCAGCGGGTGCGCCAGGCGCAGGATGGTTTCCAGCGTGCGGATGAGCGTGCGGCGCGTGGCGCGCTGCTCGGCCGGCGTGCCGGTCTGGATCTGCACCTTGGCGATTTCCAGGTACCAGTCGCAGAACTCGTTCCAGACGAAGTCGTAGATCGTGTTGGCCACGTTGTCCAGGCGGAACTCGGCAAAGCCCTTGGCCACCTCGGCCTCGACCTGCTGCAGCAGCGAGACGATCCAGCGGTCGGGCTGGCTGAAGGCCAGATAGCCGCCGCCTTCGCAGTCGGCCGGGGTGTGTTCCTGCAGGCCGCAGTCCTGGCCTTCGCAGTTCATCAGCACGAATCGGCTGGCGTTCCAGAGCTTGTTGCAGAAGTTGCGGTAGCCCTCGCAGCGCTTGCTGTCGAAGTTGATGCTGCGGCCGAGGCTGGCGAGCGCCGCGAAGGTGAAGCGCAGCGCATCGGCGCCGTAGGCGGGAATGCCCTCGGGGAACTCCTTTTGCGTGTTCTTGCGCACCTGGGGCGCGGTCTCGGGGCGGCGCAGGCCGGTGGAGCGCTTTTCCAGCAGGGGGTCGAGCGCGATGCCGTCGATCAGGTCCACCGGGTCGAGCACGTTGCCCTCGGACTTGCTCATCTTCTTGCCCTGCGCATCGCGCACCAGGCCGTGGATGTACACGTGCTTGAACGGCACGCGGCCGGTGAAGTGCGTGGTCATCATGATCATCCGGGCGACCCAGAAGAAGATGATGTCGTAGCCCGTCACCAGCACGGAGGAGGGCAGGTAGAGGTCGTAGTCCTTGGTGGCGTTCTGATCGTCAAGGGCTTCGGGCCAGCCGAGCGAGGAGAAGGGCACGAGCGCGGCGGAATACCACGTGTCCAGCACGTCCTCGTCGCGCGTGAGCACCTTGCCCGCACCGGCCTGGGCCTGCGCCTCGGCCTCGTCGCGCGCCACGTACACGTTGCCCGCTTCGTCGTACCACGCCGGGATCTGGTGGCCCCACCACAGCTGGCGGCTGATGCACCAGTCCTGGATGTTGTTCATCCACTGGTTGTAGGTGTTGACCCAGTTCTCGGGCACGAACTGCACCTCGCCCGAGGCCACGGCGTCGATGGCTTTTTGCGCGATGCTCTTGCCGGTCGGGTCTTGTTCGCTCACTTTGCCCATGGCCACGAACCATTGGTCCGTCAGCATGGGTTCGACCACCTGGCCCGTGCGGGTGCAGATGGGCACCATCAGCTTGTGCTTCTTGGTCTCGACCAGGGCGCCCGCGGCCTCCAGGTCGGCCACGATGGCCTTGCGGGCCACGAAGCGGTCCAGGCCCTGGTACTTGGCCGGCGCGTTCTCGTTGATGGTGGCCTGCAGGGTCAGCACGATGATCATCGGCAGGTTGTGGCGCTGGCCGACCTGGTAGTCGTTGGGGTCGTGCGCGGGCGTGACCTTGACCACGCCGGTGCCGAATTCCTTGTCCACGTAGGCATCGGCAATGATGGGGATCTCGCGGCCCACCAGCGGCAGCGTCACCGTCTTGCCGATGAGCGCGGTGTAGCGCTCGTCCTCGGGGTGCACCATCAGCGCCACGTCGCCCAGCATGGTCTCGGGGCGGGTGGTGGCCACCGTGAGGCTGCCGCTGCCGTCGGTCAGCGGGTAGGCGATGTGCCAGAGCGAGCCGTCCTTCTCTTCGTTCTCCACTTCGAGGTCGGACACGGCGGACTGCAGTTTCGGGTCCCAGTTCACCAGGCGCTTGCCGCGGTAGATCAGGCCCTGCTGGTACAGGCGCACGAAGGTGTCGGTGACCACCTTGGAGAGCTTGTCGTCCATGGTGAAGTATTCGCGGCTCCAGTCCACGCTGTCGCCCATGCGGCGCATCTGCGTGGTGATGGTGTTGCCGCTGTGTTCCTTCCACTCCCAGACCTTGGCGACGAAGTTCTTGCGCGCCTCGGGCGGCGTGGCGCCCATGTCGTGGCGGCTGATGCCCTGCTCCTGCAACTGGCGCTCTACCACGATCTGCGTGGCGATGCCCGCGTGGTCGGTGCCTGGAATCCACGCCGTGTTGAAGCCCTTCATGCGGTGGTAGCGCGTGAGGCTGTCCATGATGGTCTGGTTGAACGCATGGCCCATGTGCAGCGTGCCCGTCACGTTGGGTGGCGGCAGCTGGATGGAGAAGGCGGGCTCGCCCACCTGGGCCTGGCGCGAGCCACGGTAGCCCGCATCGCCATAGCCCCGGCGTTCCCACTCGGGGCCCCAATGGGCCTCGATGGCAGCGGGCTCGAAGGATTTGGACAGGCTTTCAAGGCCGGGTTGGTTCAGGGGCGAGCTCATGGGGTCTGGTGGGTGCAAGAAGAGGCCAACGGGCAGGCGGCTGCCTGGGCTTCGGGTCAGGAAGGGGACCGGGCATTTTAAGGCAGCAGCACCGGCGCTCCGCGGGCGCTGGGCCCGGCGGGCGGGCCGGATCTGCTATCGCTTTGTTACCTTTTGCCGAAGGCTGCAAGGGGATGTGAGCAAGATGGCTGCCGATAATCGTCGGCCTCGGAGCCATCCGGCGCACCCGCCAGGGAGTGGCCGGCTCCGTGCCGTGCCGCCAAGGTCCCATTCCCATTCCAACAAATCCGCACCCATGGCCCTTCATCCCTCGCTGCGCGCCGGTCTCGGCAAAGCCTTTTTCTGGTCGGTGCTGTCGCTGTTCGCGGTGCCGCTGGTCACCCTGTTCTTCGCGAACCATGTGCAGCGCGACCTGGACGCCAGGTTCCTCGCTGCCATCGAATCACGCATCGACGCCGCCACAGACCTGTCTCCGGCGGACCGGCAGGAACAGAAGGACTACTACCGGGCCCATCCACCCTCCACCATCTGCACCGACCGCACGCCCGATGCGCAGGAATACCGCGAGGCCATGTGCCCGCCGTACTCCAACAACTGGCAGTTCTTCGTGGCGCGCACCGTGGCGCTTTGGACGCTGGTGGCCGGCGCGCTGGTGCTGGTGGCCGCGCTGGCGCTCGGGGCGCTGGCCTTCGTCAACCGCCGGCTGCAGCACGCGAGCTTCGTGGCCGGCTGGCGCCTGATGACCGCCGCGAGCGCGCTGGAGGTGGTGGTGCAGGGCGCGATGGTGGCCTGGCTGTCGTTCTGGGTGACCGCGTATTTCTGGCACCGCTATTCGCCCAAGCTCATCATGGCGGTGGCGATCGGCGTGGCGGTGGCCGTGGTGCTGGCGGTGGTGGGCATCTTCAAGCGGGTGAACCGCCACAGCGAGGTCGAGGGCGAGCTGGTGCAGGAGGCCGACGCGCCGCTGCTGTGGCAGCGCATCCGCCACATGGCCGCGCGGCTCCAGACCGCGCCGCCGCAGCACATCGTGGCCGGCATCGACGCCAATTTCTTCGTGACCGAAGCGCCCATCCACGTGGCGGGGCAGGCGCTGACCGGGCGCACGCTGTTCGTCAGCATTCCGCTGCTGCGCCTGCTCGACCAGTCCGAGGCCGATGCGGTGTTCGCCCACGAGCTGGCCCACCTGGGCGGCGGCGACACCGAAAGCAGCGCGCGCCTGGGGCCGAAACTGGTGCAGTACGACCAGTACCACCATGCCATGCGCACCTCCGGCCTGACGGCGGTGGTGTCCCCGCTGCTGGGCCTGTACCGCCTGATCTTCGAGTGGGCCCTGGCACGCGACAGCCGGGCGCGCGAGTTCCAGGCCGACCGCATCGCCGCGCAGTTGGTGTCGCCCCAGGCCATCGGGCAGTCGCTGGTCAAGATCGCGGCCTATGCCAGGTACCGCCACAAGATCGAGAGCGACCTGTTCGACAAGGAAGAGCAGCTGGCGGGCGATCTGGGCATTGCGCACTTCATCTCGAGCGGGCTGCCGCCCTATGCGCAGTCGGCGGAGTTCCGCACCGCGATGCAGACGGCCAACGTGCCCCATCCGTTCGACACCCACCCGCTCATGCCCGAACGCATCCGCAACGTGGGCTGGGTGCTGCCCGAATCAGACTACGGCGCCATCGTGGTGCGGCCGCCCGAGCGCACCTGGGCGCAGGACATCCTCACGGCAGACGCCATCGAGCAGCGCCTGTGGAGCGATTACGAGCAGGCCTTCGCGCAGGGTCACGAACGCAGCCTCGCCTACCGCTACGAGCCAGCCACCGCCGAGGAACTGGCGGTGGTGCTCAAGTACTTTCCGGCGCGCCAGTTCGCCCTGAAGGGCGGCCACACGGTGCAGGTGAGCCATGAAGGCATCACGACTTCGGCCGATGGCGCCACGGTGCCCTGGGACGCGGTGAAGGCCATGGCCTTCAAGGACAGCATCCTGGGCGATTCGCTCACCATCACGCACCCGGAAAAAAGCCTGCTGCGCGCCAAGAGCACGAAGCTCAAGCTGCCGGGCCTCAAGAAGGACAAGCAGCGCTTCAAGGCGACGCTGGAGCACTACTGGGAGCGCCACTAGGTCATGCGCGGGCGCGAAACGCTGGACGATTGAGCGGCCGGCCCCGGCCCCAGGCTGATGCCCAGGCCGAGGCGCCGCGATGCGGGCCGGTCAGCCCTTGGCGTATTCCGGCCGGTCGTTCTGCGCAGGCTTGAGCGGCGCGGCGCTCTTGCCCTCGGCACGCTCCTTGCGCCACTGCTCCTTGCGCGCGGTCCAGTCCTTCAGGCGCTGGTGCGCCACGGTGCTGTCCTTCTCCATCTGCTGCGCATCGGCCAGTTGCGCCGACAGCTCCAGACGGATGCCGTTGGGATCGAAGAAGTAGATGCTCTTGAAGATGTGGTGATCGGTCACGCCGAGCACCTCGACGCCATGCGCCTCCAGGCGGGCCTTGGTGTTCTCCAGCTCCTGCACCGTGTCCACGCGGAACGCGATGTGGTTGACCCACAGCGGGGTGTTGGGCGAGGGCTCGGCCTTCACGTCGTCGCCCAGGTCGAAGAAGGCGATGAACGAGCCGTCCTTCAGCCGGAAGAAGAAGTGGGTGTACGGGCAGTACTCGCCCGTGCTGGGCACGTAGTCGCTCTGGATGATGTGGTAGAGCGGCAGGCCCAGGATGTCTTCGTAGAACTGCCGCGTTTCCTCGGCGTCGCGCGCCTTGTAGGCGTAGTGGTGCAGCTGCTGCACGGCGGCGGGCGGGGGCAGGGTGGACAGGTCGGGTTTCGGTCTTGGCACGGCGTTCATGGCAGTCTCCGTCGGATGGATCTGAAAATTGTACTATCCGTAATGCATTTCACCTAAGTGAATTTGCATTGCCGTTCCTGCGGCCGTATAGTCCGGCCCTTCGATCGCTCCGATCGCCGCCACCGAGGTTCTTCACCCATGCGCCTGTAAGCCCCCTCCGTTCGTTCCGCTTGCCCCACCGATCCGGGGAGGCGGCCGATTCGATGGCTTGGAGCTCGACCATGGCGACATTCAACGCGGACGCCCGTCCGCCCCGCGGTGCAGCGCGCACCGCACCCGTTTCCCTTTCCTCTTCTTCCACGTCTTCTCCCCTGGCGGCTTGCGCGCCGGGGCGGGAGGGCGCGCTGCTGCGCCTGGCCCGGGTGCAATGGCGGCGACCCGACGGCGAGGCGCTCTGGGCCGAGCCGCCCACACTCCACCTCGCCCCCGGCATCACCGGCCTGGTGGGCGACAACGGCGTGGGCAAGAGCGTGCTGCTCGCCCTGGCGGCCGGCACGCTGGCGCCGGCCTCGGGCACGGTGGAGCAGCCGGGCCGCCTGCATGCGGTGGACCAGCACCGCGCGGGCGCCACCGTGGCGGCGCTGGCGGGCATCGACACCGTGCTGGGGGCGCTGGCCCGGCTGGAGGCCGGGCAGGGCGATGAAGCCGACCTGCTGCTCGCGGACGGGCAGTGGGACTGCGCGGCCCGCTGGCGGCGCGCGCTCGACGGCGTGGGGCTGGACCACCTGTCCCCGGATCGCGAAGCGGCCTGCCTGAGCGGTGGCGAGCGGGCCCGCGTGGCGCTGGCGGGCGCTTTTCTTTCGGGTGCCGACGTGCTGCTGCTGGACGAGCCCACCAACCACCTCGATGCGCCCGCCCGGCGCTGGCTGCTGTCGGCCCTGGCGGACTGGCGGGGCGCGGTGCTGGTGGCCACGCACGACCGCGCGCTGCTGGAGGCGGTGGACCGCATCGCCGAGCTCACCCCGCAAGGCCTGCGCCACTACGGCGGTGCGTGGGATGTCTATGCGGCGCAGCGCGATGCCGAGGCCCAGGCGGCCCAGGCCGCGCTGCACCATGCGCGCGCCGAACGCGATGCCGCACAACGCGATTTGCGGCGGCAGCACGACGCGCAGATGCGGCGCGCCGCCCGGGGCCGCGCGGCAGGGCAAGACGCGAACCAGTCGCCGCTGCTGCTGGGCCTTCAAAAAAACCGTGCAGAGGCCTTCGCGGGCCGGGAGCATGTGCGCCGCGAAGAGGCGGGCGAGCGGCTGGATGCCGCCGTGCGCGAGGCCGCCGGCCGGGTGGCGCCCGCTGCGGCCCTGGCAATGCCGTTGCCGGACAGCGCCATCCCGCTGGCCAAGCCGGTGCTGCAGTTGGAGCGCGCCGTGCCACCCCTGCCGTGGTCGCCACGGCGCAGTAGCCCGCCCATCGCCATCACCGGCCCGAACGGCTGCGGCAAGACCACGCTGCTGCGCATGGTGGCGGGGCAGCTGCCGCCCGCCTCGGGACGGGTGCAGTGCATGGTGCGCACGGCCTGGCTCGACCAGCACAGCGCGGCGCTGCTGCCACCGGGGCTGAGCGTGCTGGAGCGGCTGGCGCAAACCGGCTCGCCTTTGCCGCCCGCCGCCTTGCGCACCCGGCTCGCGCAGCTGGGGCTGGACGCCGCCTGCGTGCAGCGGCCGGCGGGCACCTTGAGCGGCGGGGAGCGCATCAAGGCCGCGCTGGCCTGCGCGCTGTGGAGCGGCGATCCGGCGCAGATGCTGCTGCTGGACGAGCCCACGAACCACCTCGATGCGCGGGCCGTGGCGGCGCTGCAGTCCGCGCTGGCGTCGTTCACCGGCGCGCTGCTGGTGGTGTCGCACGACCGGCATTTTCTGCAGGCGATTGCACCGCAGGTGGTGTGGGCGTGGGAGGAGGGCGGCTGGAATCTGGATGCGGCGCCGGCGGTCGCGCTGGCGTAACGCGGCCCACGGCCAAGAGCGGAGCGCGGCCTTCAGCGGCCGCAGAGAGGGCGGTGGTCGCAGGCCCCGGCACGGCGCCTGGGCCCGGCCTTGCGTCAGGACGCCAGGACGGCGTTCTTCCAGGCCGTGGCCGCCGCCGTGGCGTCGCCGCGCTGCTCGGCCAGTTCGGCCAGGTGGCGCCACGCGCTGCAGCGCAGGCTGGCATCGCCCAATTGCCCCGTGGACTGGGTGAACAGTTGCTGCGCCTTGCCCCACAGCTGGCGCCGCAGGCAGGCCATGGCGGCCAGGTACTGCAGGCGCGCATCGCGGGGGTTGGCCTGCTGGGCCGATTCGATGCGGGCGAGCCAGGCGGCGTCGAGCGCGTCCAGGTTGTTTTCCAGGGCGCGCACCAGCTTGAGCGCCTGGTGGTCGGGAATGGCGTGCGGCAGTTCCACCATGCGTTCCCACACGGGCAGCAGCCACTGGCGCACCTGGCCGGCGTCGCCGCCCAGGGTGCTCAGGCGCTGCGCCGCATGGATGGCCAGTTCGGGCATGGCGCGTTCAGCGGGCTCCAGCGACATCCAGACCTGTTGCAGCTGGGCCGGGTCATGCGCGCCGTTCAGCAGCTCCATGGCCAGGCCGCGCACGATGCTCTGCGCCGCGGCGGGCGAAAACGCCCGGTGCTTGCCCAGCAGCCGCGCGGTCTCCAGGGCTTCCTGCGTTTGATGGGCCAGGCGCGTGGCCTTCAGCCGCGCGCGCAGCGCCAGCGTGCGCCGGGCCGCGCCCTGGGGCAGGGCGGCCAGGCGTTCGAGCGCGGCGTTGGCATCGCGCTCGTCCAGCGACCAGCGGGCCGCGCGCAGGTGCGCGCCTTCGCGCAGCTCCAGCTCGGTGACCGGCGCGCGGTCGGGAATGTTGTTGAGCGCGTTCTGCAAATGCGCCTCGCGCGTGGCGCGGTCCTGCAGGGCGTGCGAGCTTTCGGCGGCCACCAGATGGGCCAGCGTGCGCAATTGGCGGCCGTGCGGCACGGCCTCGCCCGATGCCTCCAGCGCGCTCTCTTGCGCGAGGGCGGCGGTCGCGGCCTTGCGCGAGCGGATGAAGCGCCCGGCCAGCAGCTGCGACAGCGCATCAAGCAGCGCCGCGTGCATGGAGCGCTCCTTTTGCTGTGCGCGCCAGCGCCGCGCCTGGCGGGGCAGCTCCAGCAGCGCGGCCAGGGCGCGCAGCGCCGCATACAGCGTGGCGAAGCCACCGACCAGCAGCAGCAGGACGAGGTTGAGCGAGAGATCGACGCGGTAGGGCGGCCAGAACAGGGTCACCGTGCCCTGGTTGTTGCCCGCGAACAGCGCGGCCGCGACGGCCACGCCAAAAAGTGCCAGAAACCAGAGTGCGGCGCGCATGGGTGGGCGGTCCTCCGGCGGCTCAGCGGCCCGCCGCGGCCGTGGCCAGGGCAGACAGGGTTTCGTCCAGCGGCGGCAGCTCGGCCGTGCGGATGTGCGACTGGGCCTGCTGCAGCACCGTGGCGGCCATCTGCGTGCGGCGCGACGCGGGGTCGAAGTAGCGGTTGAGCGCGGCGCTGGCGGCGGCCAGGTCGGCGCGGGCCGAGTCGAGCTGGCGGGCCAGCACGCCCAGACGGGCGTTCATGAGCTTGAGCTTCAGGTTCTCGCGCAGGAAGAATGCCTGGTCGGGCGACACCAAAATGGCCTCGGGCCGGTCGATGCGGCTCACGCGCAGCAGGCCGCGGGCCTCGTCGCGCACGACCTCCCACGCGCGCTGCAGCACGGACTGCCACCAGGGGCTGGGCGCGGCGGGCGACGCGGCGGCGTCGCCCGCGGACACCTGGGCGTTCATGCGGCGCGTGGCCGCGGCCTGGGCGACGGCGTTCTGCAGGGGCAGCTCGTCCACTTGCCGCACCAGATCGTCGAGCCGCGCGAGCAGGCCGGCGGTGTCGGTCACCTGGGCGGCGCCGATGCGCTCCAGGTCGCGGCCGATGGCACGCGACAGGGGCGCGAGGCGAGGCTGGGCGGCGCGTTCGATGCGCTGGTTGGCGCTCTTGAGGGCGGCCACCAGCGGCTCCAGACTCCCGGTCAGCTGGGCCTGCTGTTGGGCCAGGCGGATGCCGGATTCGATGTCCACCACCAGGTTCTCGTCGCGCGAGCGCGACAGGCTCTGCATCAGCTCCTCGAGCTGCGCGCGCTGCAGGGCCACTTCGCTCACGCGGGTTTCGTTCACGGTGAGCCGCGCTGCGGTTTCGCGCGAGACGTCCAGCGCCTGGTGGGCGAGGGTGCGGGCTTCGATGGCCTGGGTGCCGGAGTCGGCGGTCTGTCGCGCCAGCTGCTCCTGGATGGTGTTCAGGCGCTGCCACAGCAACACGCTGCCCAGCAGGCCGGCCGCGGCCACGAACCCCAGGGCCCAGAGCGCGTAGCGGTTGCCGCTGGCGCCTTTCGCGGGCGCTGCGGGCACGGCCGCACCGGAGGGCGGGGCGGCCAGCGGTGGGGCGGCGGGGGCGGAAGCGGGCTCAAAACTCATGGGTGCGATTCTATCGAGGCGACCACGTCGTCCAGGGCGGGCCGGCACTGGCGCACGGCCCCGAAGCCCAGGGCGTCGGCGGCCTGCGCGATGCGGGGGTGGGTGACCAGCGCGCGGGCCTCGCGCCAGTCCTGGCCGGGCAGCGCGGCGGCGAGATGGGCGATGGCTTCGGAGCTGCTGAACAGCCAGAGCGAGCCGTCCGTGGCGGCTTGCGTGGCCAGGGCCTGCTGCGCGGGCGTGAGCTGCGGCGCGGCGCGCTCGTAGGCGGCGACGAACTCCACCTGCCCGCCGGCCGCGGCGATCTGCTGCGCCAGCCATTCGCGCCCGGTGCCGCCCTGGGCGGCGTCCGACGGGCCGTCGGCCTCGCCCTGCGCGCCGCGCACGATCAGGATGCGGTCGCCGGGCTGCACCTGCGGCTGCACGCGCTCCCACAGCGATTCGGAGTCGAACTGCCCGGCCGTGGCCGCGGGCTGGTCGATCCGCGCGGCGGGCATGCCGCTGTCCCGCAGCGCCTGGGCGGTGCCGGGGCCGGGGGACCATGCTCTTGTTTTTATAGCGGTATGCCCTAGTGGATCATGCGCTGGAGGCCGATTGGACTCGAAGAAATAGCGCACGGCATTGGCGCTCACGAACATCACCGCGCGGTAGTCGCCAAAGCCCTCGCGCGCCCGGCGCAGCGCGGCGACCGCATCGGGGTGGCTGCAGCCGGCGATGGCGATCAGGGGCAGGGCCGTGGCCTCGATGCCGCGCGCGTGCAGGGCCACGACCCATTGCGCGGCATCGCGCTCGGGCCGCGTGACGATGGCGCGGCGGGCGGGGGGCGTGCGGGCGGCGAGGCTCAAGGGCGGCACCAGGGGCTGGCGGGGGTGGGGCTCAGCCCGCGGGCTGCGCGCCCTGTGCGCACAGTTGCGCCGCGGCGTCGCTGCCCAGCGCGTCGGCCTGCGCCAGCGTCTGCACCGTGCCGGAGACGGTGGCGCGCACCAGCGGCAGCACGCCGTGCGGGTCGCCCCAGGCGGCGTCGAGCTGCAGCGTGCCGTCGGCCCGCCAGTGCGAGTGCGCGGCCAGCGGCATGGAGCAGCTGCCGCCCATGGCGCGGCTCACGGCGCGCTCGGCCGTCACGCCCAGCCAGCTGGGCAGGTGGGCCAGGGGCGCCAGCGCGGCGATCACGTCCTGCCGGTGGCTGCGCACCTCCAGGCCCAGCGCGCCCTGGCCGGCGGCGGGCAGCATCTCGGCGGGCTCGAACGTGGCGCGGATGCGGTCGTCCAGGCCCAGGCGCTTCAGGCCCGCGGCGGCGAGCACGATGGCGTCATACAGCCCCTCATCGAGCTTGCGCAGGCGGGTGTCCAGGTTGCCGCGCAGCGGCTCGATCTTCAGGTCGGGCCGCAGGGCCTGCAGCAGCACCTGGCGGCGCAGGCTGGAGGTGCCCACCACCGCGCCCTGGGGCAGGTCGGCCAGGCGCGCGAAGCGGTTCGAGACGAAGGCATCGCGCGGGTCCTCGCGCTCCATCACGGCGGCCAGGTGAAAGCCGTCGGGCAGCTCCATCGGCACGTCTTTCAGCGAGTGCACGGCGATGTGCGCGCGGCCTTCCTCCAGCGCCACTTCCAGCTCCTTCACGAACAGGCCCTTGCCGCCCACCTTGCTGAGCGTGCGGTCCAGGATCTGGTCGCCCTTGGTGGTCATGCCGAGCAGCGTCACGGTGTGGCCGCGTGCCTGCAGCAGGGCGCGCACGTGCTCGGCCTGCCACAGGGCCAGGCGGCTTTCGCGGGTGGCGATCACGAAGGGGAAATGGGTGGGGGTTTCGAAGGGGTTCATCGCGGTAGGAGGGCCGCCGGGCACGGGCGCAAGGCCGGGGGTGCGCGGGGCGGGTGCGCCGGGCGGCGCGGGCAGCGGGGATGCTAGCATGGGCCCGCAGCAGCCGCCGCCCTCTGTCCATGATGCGCCCGAGCGCGCAGGAGACCTTTTCCGCATGAACGCGACCCCCCGCAAGACCGACGCCGCGCCCGCACCGGCCGCCCCCCGCAGGACCGACAAGGACCTGCCGCTGATCCAGGACATCCGGCTGCTGGGCCGCATCCTGGGCGACGTGATCCGCGAGCAGGAAGGGGTCGCCGCCTACGACCTCGTGGAGCAGGTGCGCAAGCTGTCGGTGGCCTTTCGCCGCGATGCCGACCAGGAGGCCGACAAGGCGCTCAAGAAGCTGCTCAAGGGCCTGTCGGGCGACCAGACGGTCAGCGTGATCCGGGCCTTCACCTATTTCAGCCACCTGGCCAACCTGGCCGAGGACCGCCACCACATCCGCCGCCGCACCGTGCACGAGCGCGCGGGCAGCGCCCAGGAGGGCAGCATCGAGGTGGCGCTGGCGCGCATGCGCTGGGCGGGCATCGCGCCGCGCACCATCTCGCAGACGCTGGCCAGGAGCTACGTGGCGCCGGTGCTCACCGCCCACCCGACCGAGGTGCAGCGCAAGAGCATCCTGGATGCCGAGCGCGACATCGCCCAGCTGCTGGCCGAGCGCGGCGACATCCAGGTGCGCGCGCAGCTGTACAACAGCGCCAAGGACGCGCTCACCCCGCGCGAGCTGGCGGCCAACGAGGCGCGGCTGCGCGCCCGCGTGGCCCAGTTGTGGCAGACGCGCCTGCTGCGCTACACCAAGCTCACCGTGGCCGACGAGATCGAGAACGCGCTGTCGTACTACGAATCGACCTTCCTGCGCGAGATCCCCAAGATCTATGCCGATCTGGAGCGCGAACTGGGCAACCAGCCCGTGGCGAGCTTCCTGCGCATGGGCCAGTGGATCGGCGGCGACCGCGACGGCAACCCCAACGTCAGCGCGGCCACGCTCTCGCTGGCGCTGGGCCGGCAGGCCGAGGTGGCGCTGCGCCATTACCTGACCGAGGTGCACTTTCTGGGCGGCGAGCTGTCGCTGTCGGCCCGGCTGGTGCAGGTCTCGCCCGACATGCAGGCCCTGGCCGAGCGCTCGCCCGACCACAGCGAGCACCGCCAGGACGAGCCGTACCGCCGCGCGCTCACCGGCATCTACGCCCGGCTGGCCGCCACGCTGCGCAACCTGACCGGCGGCGAGGCCGCGCGCCATGCCGTCGCGCCGCAGAACCCCTATCCCGATGCCGAGGCCTTCCTGGCCGACCTGCGCGTGATCGAGGCCTCGCTGCGTTCGCACCGCGGCGCGGCGCTGGCCGCCGAGCGCCTGCACCCGCTGGTGCGTGCGGTGGAGGTGTTCGGCTTTCACCTGGCCACCGTGGACCTGCGCCAAAGCTCCGACCAGCACGAGAAGGTGATCGCCGAGCTGCTGGCCACGGCGCGCGTGGAGCCCGATTACGCGACCCTGCCCGAGGCCGACCGCCGCGCGCTGCTGCTGCGCCTGCTGGCCGATGCCCGGCCGCTGCGCGTGGTGGGCGCCACGTATTCCGAGCACACCACGGGCGAGATCGCCATCTTCGAGACGGCGCGGCAGATGCGCGAGCGCTTCGGCCCGCAGGCCATCCGCCACTACATCATCAGCCACACCGAAACCGTGAGCGACCTGCTCGAAGTGCTGCTGCTGCAAAAGGAAGTGGGGCTGATGCACGGCACGCTCGATGCCGTGCCGCCCGTGCCGGGCAGCGGTGCCCGCGCCGCCACCACCGATCTCATCGTGGTGCCGCTGTTCGAGACCATCGAAGACCTTCGCAACGCCGCGCCCATCATGCGCGAGCTGTACGCCGTGCCCGGCTTCGCCGCGATGGTGCAGGCCAGTGGCGCCGAGCAGGACATCATGCTGGGCTACAGCGACAGCAACAAGGACGGCGGCATCTTCACCAGCAGCTGGGAGCTGTACCGCGCCGAGATCGCGCTGGTGGAACTGTTCGACGAACTGGCGGCCAGCCACCGCATCCAGCTGCGCATGTTCCATGGCCGCGGCGGCACCGTGGGCCGCGGGGGCGGCCCGAGCTACCAGGCCATCCTGGCGCAGCCGCCCGGCACCGTGCGCGGTCAGATCCGCCTGACCGAGCAGGGCGAGGTCATCGCCTCCAAATACGCCAACCCCGAGATCGGCCGGCGCAACCTGGAGACCCTGGTCGCCGCCACGCTGGAGGCCACGCTGCTGCAGCCCACCAAGCCCGCCACCAAGGACTTCCTGGAAGCGGCGGCGCAGCTGTCGGTGGCCAGCATGGGCGCCTACCGCGCGCTGGTGTACGACACCCCGGGCTTCACCGATTACTTCTTCAACTCCACGCCCATCCGCGAGATCGCCGAGCTGAACATCGGCTCGCGCCCGGCCTCGCGCAAGCCCAGCCAGCGCATCGAAGACCTGCGCGCCATTCCCTGGGGCTTCAGCTGGGGCCAGTGCCGGCTCACGCTGCCGGGCTGGTACGGCTTCGGCGCCGCGGTGGAAGCCTTCGTCAAGCAGCCCGGCCAGGACCCCAAGGCGCAGATGGCCCTGCTGCAGAAGATGTACCGCCAGTGGCCGTTCTTCGGCACGCTGCTGTCCAACATGGACATGGTGCTGGCCAAGAGCGACCTGGCCCTGGCCTCGCGCTACAGCGAACTGGTGGCCGACACGCGCCTGCGCAAGAAGGTCTTCGGCGCCATCGAAGCGGAATGGCAGCGCACCGCCGATGCGCTCACCCGCATCACCGGCGACAAGCACCGCCTGACGCACAACACCGCCCTGGCCCGGTCGATCCGCCACCGCTTTCCGTACATCGACCCGCTGCACCACCTGCAGGTCGAACTGGTGCGCCGCTGGCGCGGCGGGCAGGGCGACGAGCGCGTGCAGACCGGCATCCACATCTCGATCAACGGCATCGCGGCGGGGCTGCGCAACACCGGCTGACGGCGGGGAATTGGGCGCGGCACGGGAGGGGGCCGCGTGCCGTGGTATGGAATCTGCTTGGGTTCCGGCCATCCGGCGCGGGCCCGCGCCATGGTTTTTTCTTTCTCTCTCCAGGGTTGATGCGATCTTGAAAACGGCAATGGCAGGGTGGGCAAGGCGCCTGTGGGCGCAGGATGCGCTGGTGTACGGCGTGCGCGTGTTCATCGCGCTGAGCGGCGCCATGGCCGTGTGTTGGTGGCTGGACCGCGTGCCGCTGGTGACGCCGATCTTCCTGGGCATCATCGCCAGCGCCATCGCCGAGACCGACGACAACTGGCGCGGCCGGCTGCGGGCGCTGCTCGTCACGCTGGCCTGCTTCGCCACCGCCGCGTTCTCGGTCGAGGCCCTGATGCCGTGGCCCCTGTGGTTCGTGGCGGGCATGGCCGTGTCCACCTTCGGCTTCACCATGCTCGGCGCCGTGGGCGAGCGCTACCGCGCCATCGCGCTGGCCACCGTCATCCTGGCGCTCTACACCGCCATCAGCGTGGCGCCCGGCTCCCAGCGCGGGGGCGGCCCGGCCTTGGGCTTCAGCGTGCCCACCTGGCTGCTGGCCGGTGCCACCTGGTACGGCCTGCTGTCGCTGCTGTGGTGCGCGCTGTTCCCGCACCAGCCCGTGCGCCAGAACCTCGCCAAGCTCTACGGCGTGCTCGGCGCCTACCTGCGGCTCAAGGCCAGCCTGTTCGAGCCCGTGCGCGGCGTGGACGTGGAGCGCCGGCGCCTGGCGCTCGCCCAGACCAACGGCCGCGTGGTGTCCGCCCTCAACACCACCAAGGAAAGCATCTTCAGCCGCCTGGGCGCGCGCCGCGAGGCGCCGCCCCCCACCGGCCGGCTGCTGCGCCACCTGAACCTGTATTTCATCGCGCAGGACATCCACGAGCGCGCCAGCTCGTCGCACCACCACTACAACGACTGGGCCGACGTGCTGTTCCACAGCGACGTGCTCTACCGCTGCCAGCGCGTGCTGCAACTGCAGGGCGTGGACTGCACCCGCCTGGCCGAGGCTTTGCAGACGCACGAGCCCTTCGTGCGCGACCCCGCCGGCGAGCGCGCCATGGCCGACCTGCACGACTCCATCGCCCACCTGGAAAGCCAGCGCCAGAGCGCCTGGCAGCGCCCCCTGCGCAGCCTGCGCGCGCTGGCCCGCAACCTCGCCACGCTCTCCGGCCAGCTCGACGCCGCCACCCACCCCGATGGCGGCGAACGCCTGGGCGACAGCAGTTTGCTGGACCGATCGCCCCGGTCGCTGGCCGATGCCTGGGGCCGCGTGCGCGCGCAGCTGCACCCGGGCACGCCGCTGTTCCGCCATGCCACGCGCCTATCGCTGGCGCTCGCGGCCGGCTGCATCGCCATGCAGCTCATCGACCCCGTGCACGGCTACTGGATTCCGCTGGCCACGCTGTTCGTGTGCCAACCCACCTACGGCGCCACCGTCACGCGCGTGTCGCAGCGCGTCGCCGGCACCGCCATCGGCCTGGTGGTCGGCTGGGCGCTGCTCAAGCTCTTTCCCAGCCCGCCGCTGCAGGCGCTCTTCGCAGTGGCGGCGGGCGTGCTGTTCTTCGTCACCCGCACCACGCGCTACCTCACGGCCACCGCCGCCATCACGCTGCTGGTGCTCATGTGCTTCAACCAGGCCACCGGCGAGGCCCACGCGCTGATCCTGCCGCGCCTGCTCGACACGCTGATCGGCAGCGCCATCGCCACCGCCGCCATGATGGTCGTGCTGCCCGACTGGCAGGGCCGGCGCCTGGCCGCCGTGGCTGCGCAGGCCCTGCAGGCCAACGGGCAGTACCTGCGCGAGATCATGTCGCAGTACGCCACCGGCAAGGACGACGACCTCGACTACCGCCTGGCCCGCCGCACCGCCCACAACGCCGACGCCGCCTTCTCCACCGCCCTGTCGCACATGCTGCGCGAGCCCCGCCACGTGCGCTCGCATTCGCAGGCCGGCATGCGCATGCTGGTGCTGTCGCACACCCTGCTCAACTACCTCTCGGCGCTGGGCGCGCACCGCGGCCAACTCGCCGAAGGCGTGGACGACCCACTAGTACAGGAGGGCGCCCGCTACGCCGTCGAGCGCCTCGAAGCCGTCGCCCGCGCCCTGCGCACCCGCGACGCCCTGGAGGGCGACCCAGCCCACGGCGAAACGCTGGCCACCGCGCTGGAACAGGCCGCCGATGCCGCACCGGACACCCTGCGGCTGGTGCAGACGCAACTGGCCCTGGTGTGCCGGCAATTGGCGTTGCTGCAGGCCCTGGCTACGCAGCTGGCGGCGCGCGCTCCGGTGGCGCAGCCATAGCGGGAGCGTGGCACTCGGCCGGCGGTGCAGTGCGGATGCGGTTTAAGTTGGCAACGACAAGGGTTTGGGCTTCCAGTCTGGCGATGTGGGCCATTCCTGCGCTAACAGGGAGTCTCGGGCGCCTTTCATTGCGTCGACCACCTCAGGCTGAGTGGCTTCCTTGATGGACAGGCCCATGCTGATGGCCGTTCCGCTCGCTTCGATGTCGGCATGTATGCCTGCCTGGGTTGCAGAACGTGTGGAGGCATCTTGCAGCAGGTCCAAGTCGAGGTTCAGTGGCACGCTGCTTTCTGCGCCAGGCGCCCCTCTTCTGTCGAAATTCTCCTGTGCAAGCGCGTCGGCACGTTCGGTGATTTCGTATAGCACAGGGTCTCGGGCCACCTGCTGCACCATGTGTGCGACAACCTGAGCCAGCCAAGCTTGAGTTTCGGCACCAACGAACTCCGAGCGTGTTTCTGTGGCGGCATTCGCCAGATGAGAGTCCTCGCGCAAGTGGACTGGGGTTCTCATCCAACCGTCGAGGATGACGTCGTCATCCCTCAGCTCATTGGAATCTACGCGCCCCTCTGCCCAGGCGTGGTCTATGCCGACTGAGCGGGCGATGCGAACGGCGCTCGGCGATGGTCCATCCTGCATCAGGCTGTCGGCGGCAACACGGGCATGTTCCCCGCAGTTGCCTGAAGCAAAAGCCCGGGCTGCGACTGTCTTTGCGATGTACTGTATCGCTTCACCGGCGGCATGCTTGTCCGGAAAGTGGGCTTTCAGTTCAGCGGCGAACTGCTTGGGCCAGCACGCATTCAAGCGCATCATGCGTTGCGCCAGAAGGCTCGGTTTTCCAGCATTGGCTGGCCGGGTGTACGTCAACCCGCGCGTTAAAAATTCAACGGCGTCCCGCTGCAATTGCACGGCAACATAGGGTGCACCGTCATTCGCAGCGATGTCTGCCGCGACGTTTCCGCGCCCCAGCGCTAGTGAAGCAATGCCTCTGGCCAGCGCAGTTTGACCTTGTTTTAGCCTATCAATGGCAGCAGGATCGTCAATTCGGCGTCCTGCGGAAGCGCGTACATGCAAGTACCCGGCAAGAGAGAAGTCAACCTTTTGAAGTGCCTTTTTTGAAATCGCGCGGTCGCCGCGTGAGGCTGGATCTTGGTGCAAAGCCTGCTCGCCTGCCCGGGGTGCTGAGAGACTGCCAGTGTTGGAGCGAGGCCGCATCGTGCCGTGTCCTTGAGTAAGGTGCTGGGCCCGTGGCGGTAAAGCGGGCGAGCTTGCCTGAGAGCTAGATCTCGCCGATGTGCTGGGTTCGCTCGATGGAGCCGTGGGTGCCGAGCGGGCACGTGGTGCTTCGGTGATCTTCAATCGGTTCTCCTGAGAGGATCAGGATATTGGCGTCTCTTCATGACGCTGTGTGAGTTCACGAAGCCTCTTGCACCGTTACGAACAACGTATGAACCAGCTGCTTGGCGGGCAGAAAGAGTCTGAATTTTGCCCGCTCAATCTCCCAGCAACTTCCCACCCCCGCCCGCAAAGCCCTTCACCCGGTCGCAGACGTTTTCACTGCCCTCATCACACGGATGCGCAACTGCAAGCACCTACCCGCAGGGGCGCTGTCAATTGCCTTTTCGAGCCGGCAGCGCCAGCCGTGGCTTACCCAGCACCTGGGTCGCGACCCGCGACGCGAACCGCCGCGTCAGGAAACGCACACCGAAGCACGACAATTTGTTGAACAGTCCGGGCACTAGCGTGCGCTGGCCGCGCAGCATCCCGCGGATCGCGGCGTGCGCCACGAATCCTGCACTTTTCGTCGACGCGTTCGCGATCCACGAATAGTCGCCACCACCGGAGGCAGCGTGGAATGCCGTCTCGGTGCCGCCAGGACAGATGCAGGTCACCGACAGCGGTGTGCCGCGGTGTTCGTCATGCAGCGCTTCGCTGAAGTTGCGCACGAAGGCTTTCGATGCTGCATACAAAGCCATATTCGGCACCGCCTGGTAGGCGCCAGTCGATGCGATGTTCATCAGGTGCGAGGGTTTGCTGCTGTTCTTGTGCGCGTCGACAAAACAGCGCGAAAGCGCGACGAGCGAGGTCATGTTGAGTTGGATGAGTTCTGCATCGCGTGCCCAGTCGACTTCGTCGAAGCGCCGGAAATAGCCGAACCCGGCGTTGTTGATCAGGATGTCGATCGGGCCGCTGGTATTGGCAGCTCTCCACAGTGCAGGCACGGTATCGGGTTTGCCCAGATCCGCGATGACGATCTCGACCTTCACGCCTGTGCAGGTGGCAGCGACTTCGTCGAGCGCGTCTCGGCGCCGCGCTGTCAACACCAGATCGACGCCAAGCGCCGCCAATTCGCGAGCCATTGCCGCACCAATGCCGCTGGATGCGCCGGTGACCAGCGCACGCGTGCCTGGCTGGGGAGTGGTTTGGGTGCTCAATTCTTTCTCCTTGTGGGGCGGAATTGCCCGCGAAGTCAGGGTGGGTGAGTGCTTGCCTGGCTGGTTGTGCCTGTCTTCCCGCCCGGAAGGCGTGAGGGAGCGACGGAGGTATATCTATGATACATAAATAATATATCGTCGATATATGAATTGCCGAAGCGTGGATTGGTCTGCAGACGGTTGCCGGGGCCATGCGATGCAGATAGAGGTGCGGTATGTTTTGGTCGGTTCGACTCGCGACAAGCCGCTGGTTTATTCCCGAGGCGTCGTCTCCAATGCGCAGTCGCTGCAAGCGGCAGAAGTAACATGGCGCCGATGCGGTGTGCGGATGGACTGCGAACGTTTTGTGCATCGGTTCGCTGTGCCAGTTCGCATGAATTGCCGCCTTGGTCGCGCCGACTTTCCGCCCTCGGCATTCCTTCAAACGCGTTTTCTGAATTCACCGTGGCATCCGATACCGAGACTGCAATTTTTCAAGCTGCTGCGGCACTGCTGGACACGCACGGACCTGCAGGTCTGACGACCCGTGCCGTTTGCGCGGCTGCCGGCATCAAGGCGCCCACGCTCTACCATCACTTCGGCGGTAAAGACTCTCTGGCGATGGCGCTTGTCCGGCACGGCCGGGCCGAGTTCATGTCACGCAGGCGCTCCCCGAAAGCGTCTGACGATCTGATGAAGCAGTTGCGAACGCATTGGGACGATGCGGTCGACTTCACCTTCAAACGCCCACACCTCTACGCCCTGCTTTACGAGCAAGCCCAGCGCCATCCGGAGTTGCTCGTCGAAACCTTCGCCGACATGAAGGCGCTCGTCCAGCGCTTAGTGGATACCGGTCGCTTCAAGGTTCCGGTGGAAGATGCTGCGCGTGCCATCTTGGCCGCCTTCAACGGGGTCCTGTCCCTGCGGCAGGTGAGCACAACCACACCCCGCGAAATTGCAGGCACGAGCGACCTGATCTTCAATGCCCTGATGACGGAACTGGGCCGTGCGCCCGGCTCGGTCTCTCGTTAGCCGATGCCGTTTTCGACCTCTTTCAATCCCCCAGCAGTTCCCCCACCGCCCGCAGATCCTCCACCCGGTCGCAGATCGCCTTCACGGCCATCATCACCGGAATGCCCAGCAGCAGGCCCCACAGGCCCCACAGCCAGCCCCACACCAGCACGCTGACGAACACGGCCACCGGGCTCATGCGGCTGGTCTTGCTGGTGAGCCAGGGGGTGAGCAGATTGCCCACCAGGGTGTGGATGACGAGCGATGCGCCGCCGATAGCCAGCGCCATGTCCACGGTGCCGAACTGCAGGAAGGCGACCAGCGCCGAGGCGCCCGTCACCACCACCGAGCCGATGTAGGGCGCGAGGTTGAGCACCCCGGCCACCACGCCCCAGACGGCGGGGTTTTCCAGCCCGAGCAGGGCGTACACGGCGCCGGTGGCCACGCCCACCAGCACGCTGGTGAGCAGCTGCACCAGCAGGTAGCGCTGGATCTGGCCGGTGATGTCGTCCAGCACCGCCATGGTCACCTTGCGCCGCTCCAGGCTGTGGCCGGCGATGCGCATGAGCTTGCGCCGGAACAGGTTGCCCGATGCGAGCGCGAAGAAGGTCAGGAAGATCACCACGGTGAGCTGGCCGGCGGCCGAGGCCAGACCCATGGTGCCGCTCCACACATAGTCGCGGATGTTGAAGGGCGCGCGCTCGATCACCACGCGCTGCACGCCGCGGCGCGTCTGCGGCGGAATGCTTTCGGTGGCGGCCTGCTCGATCTGCGTGGCGGCCTTCTGCATGGTGTCCAGCGGGCTGGGCCCGCCCACGCGCTGGCGCATGGCATCGCGCACCTTGCGCGCGGCCACGGGCACCGAATCCACCAGCTCGGCCGCGCCGTCGCTGAGCGACCAGGCCGCGCCGCCCAGGCTGCCGACGATGCCCATCAGCAGCACCCCGGCCCCGAGCCAGCGCGGGATGTGCCAGCGGTGCAGGGCGGTGACCGCCGGGTGCAGCGCGGTGGTGAGCAGCACGCTCAGCATGAGGGGAATGAACACGGCGCTGGCCCAGTGCAGCAGTGCGACGGTGGCGAACAGGGCCAGCAGCGCGAGCGACATGTTGCGCACGTCGATCGGCATGTTCAGCATGAAGCCCGGCGCCCCGGGCAGGGCCGCGGCGGCAGCGGCCGCCGAGGGCATGGCGGGTGCCGGGGATGGTGATGGGTGCGGTTCGGCGTGCGGTGCTGCGGGCGAGGCCGGCAGCGCGGCGGGTGCGGAAGGGGCCGTGGAGGCGGGCGGGTTGGCCGATCCCTCCGAGGCCCTGGAGGCCAGGGGTTCGGGCGGCACATCGTCGCCCGGCTCGGGCGCGGCGGTGGGTGCGGATGCGGGGGTGGAGGGGGAGATGTCGGAGTGGTCGGGCGGGTCGCCGGCCGGAAGCTGCCCTGTCGTCGCGGAGGTGGGTGGAAGTTGGCGCGCCAGGGGCGGCGTGGGGGGCAGGGGGGCGGCGGGGCGGGACATGCGCGGATTTTGTCGCAACGCCGCTCGAACGCCGCGTAGGCGAGCACCGCAGCAGCGGGGCCGGCGCGTGCGGGAAACCCCGGGTGAAGAGGCCCCCAAGCCCCCTGGCAACGGGGGAAAAGCCGCGCTGTTCGGCCGATGCCTTGCGCGGGCGGCCGCTAGCATTTGCGGTTATGGAATCTCTCGAAAAACGTGCACGCCCGGCCGCCCGGGCCCCGGCGCAGGGCCGCGAATCCGCTGGCGTGGGGCGTATGGCACCTGCACGCTGGCTGGCGGGCGGGTGCCTGCTGTCCGCTGCCGCGCTGCTGGCCGGCTGTGCGGCGCCTGATTTGCCGCGCGACGAATTGCACGCGCCCTCCGCGCAGAAAACCGCGCGCGCCGTGCAGCACTGGGACGTGCTGGCCCGCGACGTGGCGGAGCGCACGGCGGTGCGGCTGCGCGACTGGCCGCCGGGGGAGTACCCGATCTATCTGCTGCCCGCCCAGGGCGACGGCTTCGACGCGGGCTTTCGCTCGCTGCTGGTGACGCGCCTGGTGGACCGAGGCATCACCGTTTCGACCCAGCCGACCGGCGTGCGCATGGCGGTGTCCACGCAGGTGGTGCAGCACCAGGGCGGCGGTGTGTACGCGCCGCCGCGGGTGCGGCTGTCCGAGGGCGTGGCGGTGGTGCGCGATGCGTCGGGCGCCTACGTGCCGGCGCCGGACGTGCTGCTGGTCAGCGGCACGGCGCGCACCGAAATTTTGGTGACCACGTCCATCGAATCGGACGAGCGCGTGCTGGCGCGCACCAGCGACGTCTATTCCATCGACCAGGGCGACGTGGCGCTGTACCTGCCGCGCGTGCCGGCGGTGGCGGCCACGCCGGTCAAGACGTGGCGGGTGGTGCCATGAGGCGCCGCACCGTGCTGGCCGGCGCGCTGGCGGGCGCCGCGGCGGTGGCCTTGCCGGGCTGCGCGCGGTTCTACTACGGCAGCGCGGCCGCGGGCGGCGTGCAGACCGACCTGCTCGAATTCAATCAAAAGGCCGCGGACATGCTGCTGCAGGGCGCGCCGCTCGATCCGCGCCAGCCGGTGCTGGTCTCCACGCTGGTGCACCTGGACCGGCTGAACGAGTCGTCCCGGCTGGGACGCCTGTGCTCCGAACAGATCGCCGGGCGGCTGGTGCAGCGCGGCGTGCGCGTGACCGAGCTGAAGCTGCGCGAGAACCTGGTCATGCGGCCCGGCGACGGCGAACTGCTGCTCTCGCGCGAAGTGCGCGAGGTGAGCCGCGCCCAGGCGGCGCAGGCGGTGGTGGTGGGCACGTACGCGGCCACCCCGCAGACGGTGTACGTGAGCCTCAAGCTGGTGAGCCCCGAGGGCAACGCGGTCATGGCGGCCTACGACTACGCGCTGCCGGTGGACTCGGACATCCGCATCCTGCTGGCGATGCGCTGACGGGCCGGTGGGCGGATGGGGGCTGTGGGCGGTGGCGTCCCGACCGTCACGGCGCGCCCATGAAAAAACCCGGCCAGGGCCGGGTTTTTGAATGTTTGGTTTGCTATTGATTTTGTAGCGAAATGCCCTAGTGGAATATGTGCTGGAAGGCTTTTTGGCTCAAAGCCTGGTGGAGCAGGGGCTCAATGCAGCATCAGCGCGCCGGCCGACTTGCTCTTGCCGGCACGGGCGGGCGGGTTGCACAGGCCGCAGGTGTAGTTGCGGGCGTTTTCGTACAGCTCGGTGACGAACTGGCCGCTGCACTGCGAGCAGGCGGTGCGGGTCAGCATGCCGGCGTCCACGAACTTCACCAGGCGCCAGGCGCGGGTGAAGGACAGCAGGGGTTCGATCTCGGCGGTGGTGACCTGCTCGTTGTACAGCCGGTAGGCCTTGGTGAGCAGTTCCACCGAATCCAGGTCCACGCCCTTGGACAGGTATTCGTAGATGTTCAGGAACAGCGAGCTGTGGATGTTCTCCTGCCAGGTCAGGAACCAGTCGGTCGAGAAGGGCAGTTGGCCCTTGGACGGCGACTTGCCGGCGATCTCCTTGTACAGCCGGATCAGGCGCTCGTAGGACAGCGTGGTTTCCGACTCCAGCACCTGCATGCGGGCACCCATCTGGATCAGCATGGCGGCGCGTTCGATCTGCTTGGATTCGTTGAGGACGCTCTTGACGGGTGCGGACATGGCTGGCTTTCGAAGAAGGGTGGGCGGCGGCAGGCGGGCGGGGCGGTGAGGGCAGCGGGCGCTGCGCTCAGAGCACTTCGGACACGCGGCTGGCCATCAGGATGTTGGCGTGCAGCGTGTTGGTCGCTTCGTTGCCGACCTTCTTCGGGGTGTTGTGGTTGGTGAGCAAGCTCCACACCAGGTTGTCGTCCACCCGGAAGCTGCACAGCAGCGTGTTGCGGGAGGCCAGCTTGAGCACCTGCGCGGCCGACAGCGAGGCGAGGATGTCGGCGGCGTCTTCGTTCAGGCCCAGACGGAAAACAGCTTCCGCCTTGTCCTGGCGGATCAGGGTCTGTGCCAACATCAGGTAGGTGAGGTTGGCTTCGCGGATTTCAGCGAGAAGTTGTTCGGAGGTCATGGTGAATCCTTTTCCTTTAACCGATCTGGCGGGGTTCATGCGGTTTGCATGGTTTCGCGATCCGTTGAAATGGATTGTGAATTCAGCCCAATCAAAAATTAAGTCGGGGTTTGGATGTGCAGCGTGTCTGGTCGGCACACCTGGTGTGTAGGAATTTGCCTTACAAAATCCGCAGCGGGTGTCCGACCCTGGAGAGGGGAAGGCCTGCTGCACGGCCGGCCCTCCCGCAGGGGTCAGCCGCGCTCCACGGGGCGGTCAGGAGCGCTGCACCATTCGCTCCAGCTGCCGGCAAACAGCGTGGTTTTTCCGAAACCGGCCAGTTCCATGGCCAAGACATTGGGGATGGCGCTCACCCCGCTGCCGCACTGGTGCACCACCGTGCCGGGCGCGCGGGCGCCGAGCAGGGCCTCGAACTCGGCGCGCAGTTGCGCGGCGGGCTTGAAGCGGCCATCCGGCCCGAGGTTCTCGGAGAACGGGCGGTTCAGCGCGCCGGGAATGTGCCCGGCCACGGGGTCCAGCGGCTCGACCTCGCCGCGGTAGCGGGCGGGCGCGCGGGCATCGATCACCGTCTGGCGGTCCTGCCCCAGGGCGGCCTGCACGTCCGCCGCGGTGGCCAGCTGGCGCAGGGGCTCGCCCAGCTTGAAGTTGGACTGGAAATGCGCCGGCTCGTCGCCGCTGGCGAGGTCCCCGCCCGCCGCGGTCCAGGCCTGCAGGCCGCCGTCCAGCACCGCCACCGCATCGTGGCCGGCCCACTTGAGCATCCACCACAGGCGGCCGCAGTAGTTGGCGCCGTTGCGGTCGTACACCACGGCCTGCATGCCGTTGGTGAAACCGATGCGCGAGAGCCAGGCTTCGAGCCGGTCGCGGTTGGGCAGGGGGTGGCGCCCGCCCGATGCGGGCTGGTCCGCCTCGGTGGCGACGATGGTGCCGCCCGCGCCGGGTGCGCCGTGCTTGGCGCTCAGGTCGCGGTCCAGGTGCGCGTAGAGCGCGCCGGGAATGTGCGATTCGCGGTATTGCTGCTCGCCCAGCGAGGGCTGCGTCAGGTCGAACGTGCAGTCGAAGACCATCCGCGGCGCGCCGCTGGCGATGAGGGATTGCAGTTCGGCGGCGGAGATCAGGGTGGTGTACGGCATGGGACTGAATCAATCGGTGGCGGACAAGCCCTTATTGTGGTCCGGCGCGGCGGGGCCGTGCGTCGGACAGGCCTGACGGGCGGGCGCGCCCTGGGGCCACCCGGCTGCGGCAGCGCCGGGCCGGCGGCCTCAGTGCTCTTCGGCCGGCGCGCCGGGGGCCGCGCGCGCCCGCAACACGGTGGCCACGATGCCGCTCACCACGATGAGCGCCATGCCGGCCCAGCCGATGGCGGGGATGTCGTCGCCGAACAGCAGCACGCTGTACAGCCCCGCGAACACGATGCCCGAATACTGCAGGTTGGCCACCACCAGCGTGCCGCGCGAGGTGCGCGCGCTGGCATAGGCCCGCGTCAGGCACAGCTGGCCGGCCGCCGCCAGCACGCCGATGGGCAGCAGCCACAGGCTGGGCCAGCCCGGCCAGTCGGACATGCCCGTGAGCAGCAGGCCCGCGCCGCCGGCCACCGCCGAGCCCACCGCGAAATAGAACACCGTGCGCGTCTCGGGCTCGCCCAGGCGCGACAGCGCCATCACCTGCATGTAGGCGAACGCGGCGGTGAGGCCCGACAGCAACCCGATCAGGCCGGCGAACATCTGATGCTGGTCGAGGCTGGGGCGCAGCATCATCACTACGCCGGCAAAGCCCACCATCACGGTGAACACCAGCGTGCCCTGCAGCGGCGGACGCGAACTGCTGCTCGAGGGCCGCCAGGCCAGCAGCGCGCCGCCGACCAGAAACGCCGCGATCCACACGCTGCTCATGTAGTTGAGCGTCATCGCGGTGGCCAGCGGCAGGTGCGCGATGGCGTAGAACCACGAGCCCAGCGAGACCACTCCCACCAGGCTGCGCCACGCGTGCATGCCCGGGTAATGCGTGCCCAGCTTGACCCGCTGCGAGCGCGCCAGCGCCCACAGGATCGCCATGCCGATGATGCCGCGGTAGCACACCAGTTCGGCGGAGTTGAAGTAGGCCGACGCGACCTTGACGCACACGCCCATGCTGGCGAAGAGGAACGCGGCCAACACCATCCAGAGCGCTTGCATGGGAATGAGGGGGTTTGGAGTGAAAAAGGCCGCATGCCCTAGTGGATCATGCGGCAGTAGCTATTATTTTTATAGCAATCGGATCGACGTCAGCGCTGGGGCACCGCATCGCCCATGGCGGCGCGGTACCACTCGTGGAAGTGCTGCATGCCGTCTTCCATCGGGCTCTGGTAGGGGCCGACCTCGTTGTCGCCGCGCTCGTAGAGGGCGCGGCGGCCGGCGTCCATGCGCTCGCCGATCTCGTCGTCCTCGATGCAGGTTTCCATGTAGGCGGCCTGCTGGGCTTCGACGAACTCGCGCTCGAAGGCGGTGATCTCCTCGGGGTAGTAGAACTCCACCATGTTCATCGTCTTCGTCGGGCTGACGGGGTGCAGCGTGGAGACGGTGAGCACGTGCGGATACCACTCCACCATGATGTGCGGGTAGTAGGTGAGCCAGATCGCGCCGCGCTCGGGCAGCTTGCCTTCGCGGTACCGCAGCAGCACGTCGTGCCATTTTCGGTAGATGTCGGACCCGGGCTTGCCGAAGGTGGAGGCCACGCCGACCGTCTGCACCGAGTAGTGCTTCTGGAACTCCCAGCTCAGGTCCTCGCAGGTGACGAAGTTGCCCAGGCCCGGGTGGAAGGGCCCCACGTGGTAGTCCTCGAGGTAGACCTCGATGAAGGTCTTCCAGTTGTAGTTGCACTCGTGCATTTCCACGCGGTCGAGCGAAAAGCCGTCGAAGCTCAGTTCGGCGCGCGGCCCCATGCCGGCCAGGTCGGCGCTGATGTCGCGGCCGTTGTCCTCGAACAGGAGGCCGTTCCACTCGCGCAGACCGTAGTTGTTGAGGTTCAGGCAGGGGTCCTGCGCGAAGTGCGGGGCGCCGAGCAGCTGGCCGCCGGGCGAATACGTCCAGCGGTGCAGCGGGCACACGATGTTGCCGCCCGCATGGCCCTTGCCGTGGCCCTGCAGGGTGCCGCGGCCCTTGAGCATCACGGCCTGGCGGTGGCGGCACACGTTGGAGATCAACTCGACGCCGCCCTGCGCGTTGCGCACGAGCGCACGGCCCTCGCCTTCCTGCGGCAGGGCGTAGTAGTCGCCCGCATCGGGCACGGAAAGCTGGTGCCCCACATAGCGGGGCCCGCGCTGGAAGATGGTCTCCAGCTCGCGCTGGAACAGCGCTTCGTCAAAGTAGCTTGAAACTGGTAGTTGGCTTGCGGCCTGCTGCAGTTGAAGACTTAAATCAGACATGGGTGACCTGACCTAAAGACTCCCCACAGGGAGGGTGCGTGAAGTGCACACGGAAAAAAAGAAACCGGCATGCAAGCCGGCCCGAAGGGAATGGGATTGTAGCCGGTGGGGTTATTTCCGCTCCCCCCGTATGTGTATTGGCCGGACATGCTTGAGCGCGCCGGGCAAGGCTTGCGCGCCGATGGTGTCGCCAAGGTGCCAGCCATTTTCCACGTGCCGCCCACCCGCCGCCGCCCGCCCGAAGGAGGGTGCGCCTAAAATCGCCCGTTTTACCTGCGCGTTCGCCGCCCCACGTTCCATGCCCAAGGCCTCCGCCGTTCCCCCGAAACTCCCCGAACCCGCCAGCTACGAAGCCGCGCTGGAAGAACTGGAGCAACTCGTGGGGCGCATCGAGTCGGGCCAACTGCCCCTGGACCAGATGCTCGCGGGCTACCAGCGCGGCGCGCAGCTGCTGGCCTTTTGCCGTGGCCGGCTGGAAGCGGTGCAGGACCAGATCAAGGTATTGGACGAAGGAGCGCTGCAACCATGGACGCAGGAGTGACCCCCACCATGGCGGCAGTACCGACCCCTCTCGGCCCATCCACCGTGCCCACCGCGCTTCATACCCCGTTCGACCTCGGCGCATGGAGCCATGCGCAACTGGCGCGCGTGGAGGACGCCCTGTCGCGCTGGGTGTGCAGCGATGCGCCCGCGGGCCTGGGCGAGGCCATGCGCTACGCCGTGCTCGACGGCGGCAAGCGCCTGCGGCCCCTGCTGGTGCTGGCCGCCTCGGAGGCCGTCGGCGGCCTGGACGAAGCGGCCCTGCGCGCGGCCTGCTCGGTGGAGCTGATCCACGCCTATTCCCTGGTGCACGACGACATGCCGTGCATGGACAACGACGTGCTGCGCCGCGGCAAGCCCACGGTGCACGTGCGCTTCGGCGAGGCCCGCGCGCTGTTGGCCGGCGATGCGCTGCAGGCGCTGGCCTTCGGCCTGCTCACGCCGGAGGGGCCGCAGGTGCCGCCTGCGATGCAGGCCACGCTGTGCCGCATGCTGGCGCAGGCCGCCGGTGCCGACGGCATGGCCGGCGGCCAGGCCATCGACCTGGCCAGCGTGGGCCGCGCTTTGAGCGAGGCTGAACTGCGCCAGATGCACCGGCTCAAGACCGGCGCGCTGCTGCAGGGCAGCGTGGTGATGGGTGCGGCCTGCGGGCAGGCCGCGCCGGCCGCCCTGGCTGCGCTGTCGCAGTACGGCGCCGCGTTGGGGCTGGCCTTCCAGGTGGTGGACGACATCCTCGACGTGACGGCCGATTCGGCCACGCTGGGCAAGACCGCCGGCAAGGACGCCGCGAGCGACAAGCCCACCTACGTATCGCTGCTCGGGCTCGAACGCGCCCAGGCGCACGCCGGCGAGCTGCGGGTCGAGGCGCACGCCGCGCTGGCTGCGAGCGGCCTGCCCGACACGCGCGCGCTGGCGGCGCTGGCCGACATGGTGGTGAACCGCTCGCACTGATGATGGCGGCGTGCTGCGTGCCCTGTGCCGCCATCCCCGCAGACCTCCCCGGTGGCCCCGGCGCACCGGCCCGCACAATGAACGGTCTGCAGCGCTTGCCTGCATGGCGCAAGCAGCTCCTCAAAAAATAGCCTATGTCCACGAATTCCTTTCCCCTGCTGCAGACCATCAACGACCCGGCCGACCTGCGCCGCCTGTCGCGCGCCGAGTTGAAGGACCTGGCCACCGAACTGCGCGCCTTCGTGCTCGACAGCGTCTCCAAGACCGGCGGACACCTGAGTTCCAACCTGGGCACGGTGGAGCTGACCGTGGCGCTGCACACCGTGTTCGACACCCCGCGTGACCGCCTCGTGTGGGACGTGGGCCACCAGACCTACCCCCACAAGATACTGACCGGCCGGCGCGACCGCATGGGCACGCTTCGCCAGTTCGGCGGGCTGTCGGGCTTTCCGCAGCGGGCCGAGAGCGAGTACGACACCTTCGGCACGGCACACTCCAGCACCAGCATCTCCGCCGCGCTCGGCATGGCGCTGGCCGCCAAGCAGCGGGGCGAGAACCGCCATGCCGTGGCCATCATCGGCGACGGCGCCATGACGGCGGGCATGG
This sequence comes from Acidovorax sp. SUPP2539, assembly GCF_030158975.1. Lineage (NCBI taxonomy): Bacteria > Pseudomonadati > Pseudomonadota > Betaproteobacteria > Burkholderiales > Comamonadaceae > Acidovorax > Acidovorax sp. SUPP2539. Next base: position 994,269 of record NZ_BQXJ01000001.1, read on the forward strand.
CCTTCGAGGCGCTGAACAACGCCGGCGTGGCCGATGCCAACCTGCTGGTCATCCTGAACGACAACGACATGAGCATCAGCCCGCCCGTGGGTGCGCTGAACCGCTACCTGGCGCAGCTCATGAGCGGCCATTTCTACGCCGCCGCCAAGAACGTGGGCAAGACCGTGCTCAAGCCCGTGCCGCCGCTGCTGGAGTTCGCCAAGCGGCTGGAGCAGCAGGCCAAGGGCATGGTGGTGCCGGCTACGCTGTTCGAGAAGTTCGGCTTCAACTACATCGGCCCCATCGACGGGCACGACCTCGACTCGCTCATTCCCACGCTGGAAAACATCAAGGGCCTCAAGGGCCCGCAGTTCCTGCACGTGGTCACCAAGAAGGGCCAGGGCTACAAGCTGGCCGAGGCCGATCCGGTGGCCTACCACGGCCCCGGCAAGTTCGACCCCCGCGTGGGCCTGACGCAGCCCGCCACGCCCCCGAAGCAGACCTTCACCCAGGTCTTCGGCCAGTGGCTGTGCGACATGGCGGCCAAGGACGAGCGGCTGGTGGGCATCACGCCCGCCATGCGCGAAGGCTCGGGGCTGGTGGAGTTCGAAAAGCGCTTCCCCGGCCGCTACTACGACGTGGGCATTGCCGAGCAGCACGCGGTGACGTTCGCCGCAGGCATGGCCTGCGAGGGCGTCAAGCCCGTGGTGGCGATCTACTCGACCTTCCTGCAGCGCGCCTACGACCAGTTGATCCACGACGTGGCCCTGCAGAACCTGCCCGTGGTGTTCGCGCTCGACCGCGCGGGCCTGGTCGGCGCCGATGGCGCCACGCATGCCGGCGCGTACGACATTCCTTTCGTGCGCTGCATTCCCAACATGAGCATGGCCTGCCCCGCCGACGAGCGCGAGTGCCGCCAGTTGCTGACCACCGCCTTCGAGCAGGACCACCCCGTGGCCGTGCGCTACCCGCGCGGCAGCGGTGCGGGCGTGGTGCCCCTGGCCAGCCTGGAAGGGTTGCCGTTCGGCAAGGGCGAGGTGCGCCGCACGGGCGCGGCGCCGCAGGGCCGGCGCATCGCCATCCTCGCCTTCGGCACGCTGCTGTACCCCGCGCTGCAGGCGGGCGAGGCGCTGGACGCCACGGTGGTCAACATGCGCTGGGCCAAGCCCATCGACACGGCCCTGCTGCTGGAAGTGGCCGCGAACCACGAGGCCCTGGTGACGCTGGAGGAGGGCACCACGCTGGGCGGCGCCGGCAGCGCCGTGTGCGAGGCCCTCAACGCCGCGGGCGTGGTGCGGCCGGTGCTGCAACTGGGCTTGCCCGATGCGTTCATCGAGCATGGCGACCCCGCCAGGCTGCTGGCGCTGCAGGGGCTGGATGCGGCAGGCATCGAGCAGTCCGTGCGCGCACGGTTCCTGGCACCGTCCGCTGCCGCCTGAGACCGCCGGACCCGTTCCGAGACCGAGACGGCCCGAGGTGGATGGGCCTTCGCAGACGCGGCGTCGGCGCTGATGCCTAGGTCCCCGAGGCGCCCGCTGTCGATCTCCGCGAAGGGCGCGCGCCCGATGCTTGCAGAACCCTGAATGGGCGAAACGGGTGGGTTCTTTCACGGGAAAACCCGCAAAACCCGCTGGGGGCATGTTCCTACAATCGTCCTCGGCCCACACAGTTTCTTGCCCTGGGCGCACGGTGCCCACCAGCGCCGGGTTCTGCCAACAATATCTCGGAGATCAATCCTCATGGATCGTCGTTCAATCATCAAGCACGCCGGCATCGTCGGCGTGCTGGCCGCGGGCGCGGCCCCTGCTGTGCATGCGCAGGCCAACATCCGCTGGCGCCTCGCTTCGAGCTTCCCCAAGTCGCTCGACACCATCTACGGAACGGCGGAGGTGTTCTCCAAGAAGGTCAGCGAAGCCACGGGCGGCAAGTTCCAGATATCGGTGCATGCCGGCGGAGAGCTGATGCCCGCCTTCGGCGTGGTGGACGGTGTGCAGAGCGCCTCCGTCGAAATGGCCCACACCGCCCCCTACTATTTCTACGGCAAGGACCCGACGTTCTGCCTGGGCTGCGCCGTGCCGTTCGGTCTGAACGCGCGCCAGATGAACGCATGGATGTACGAGGGCAACGGCCTGAAGCTCATGCGCGAGTTCTACGCCAAGTACAACATCATCAACCTGCCGGGCGGCAACACGGGCGCGCAGATGGGCGGCTGGTTCCGCAAGGAAATCAAGTCGGTCGCCGACCTGAAGGGCCTCAAGTTCCGCACCAACCCGTTCGCGGGCAAGGTGCTGGAGCCGTTCGGCGTGATCCCCCAGTCCATCCCTGGTGCCGACCTGTACCCCGCGCTGGAAAAGGGCACGATCGACGCGCTGGAGTGGGTGGGACCGTATGACGACCAGAAGCTGGGCTTCAACAAGGTCGCGCCGTTCTACTACTACCCCGGCTGGTGGGAAGGCGGCCCGCAGCTGGACTTCTACATCAACACCAAGGCCTGGGAAGGCCTGCCGGCCGAATACAAGGCCGTGGTGGAAGCTGCCGCCTCGCACGCCCACGTGACCATGCTCGCCAAGTACGATGCTCGCAACCCCGTGGCCATCAAGCAACTGGTGGGCTCCGGCACCAAGCTGCGCCCCTTCACGCAGGACGTGATGAACGCGGCCTTCAAGTCGGCCCAGCAGATCTACTCGGACCTGAACAACAGCAACCCCGAGTGGAAGAAAATCTACCCCGACTACTCCAAGTTCCTGGCCGACCAGAATGCCTGGTTCCGCTTCACCGAAGGCACGTTCGACCGTTTCATGCAGCAGCAGAAGCTGTGAGTGCTGCCGGGGCTGCAACGCCCTGGCCGAAGTGAAAAAGCCCCGCCGGGCAACCGGGCGGGGCTTTTTGCTGGGGGCTTGTTCGAGCGGTCTATCGGCGGCCGTAGGGGGCTGGCATTAGTTCACGCGGGCGGGGTGGCCGACAGGGCCTTGTCGCTGCCTTGCCGCACCACCGCCTCGCCGAAGGCCACCAACAAGGCCGGGTCGGCCGAATGCACCCAGGCGATGCTGCCGTTGCGTCGGCGCACGAGCATGCGGGGCGCCACGATGCCGCTCAGCCAGGGCCAGTGCACGATCTTGAAGGTGGCCACTTCGCGGATGTGCACCTTCTTGTCCCACAGCCACGATTGCAGCAGGGCGTCGCCCGTGAAGCGCGTGCGGCTGAACACCATCCACCAGCCCACCCAGGCGATCAGCACACCGGCCAGACAGAAGGTGGCCAGGCTGGTGAAGGGCCACTGCGCGCCGCGCAGCGCGGGCACAGACCAGGCCGCGAACGCGCCGAGCGCCACGACGATGGCCACGGCCAGCCCGCGCACCGCCGGCGGGTAGGCGGCGCTTTCCAGCCAGGTGCCCTGGGCACCGCCCGGTGCGTCCGTTGCATCCGCAGGGGGCACTTTCGGGGAGTTGCCCGTCATTGCGGCGTGCTGGCCGCGCCCTCGGCGGGTGCGGCGTCCGGTGCTGGCTCGGGCACCGGCATGGCGGGCTCGGCACCGGGTTCGGCGGCTGGGGCGGCGCTGCCCGCTGCGGGCTTTTCTCCGGTGCCGAACGGGTCATCCATGTTGATTGTGGGCTCGGCGGACGAGTCGGCCGGCATCTCGAGCTGCACCTTGTCCAGGTCGACCACCTGCTCCTTGTCCAGGAAGACGGTCACCGTCTGCGGGAAGAAGATCACGATCGCCACCAGGATCAGCTGCATGATCACCCAGGGGATGGAGCCCAGGTAGATGTCGCTGGACTTGACCGGTCTGTCGATGCGTTTTTCCTTGAACAGCGTGTCGGAGATGCCGCGCAGGTAGAACAGCGCGAAGCCGAAGGGCGGGTGCATGAAGCTCGTCTGCATGTTCACGCACAGCAGCACGCCGAACCACACCAGGTCGATGCCCAGCTTGTGCGCCACGGGGCCCAGCAGCGGCAGGATGATGAAGGCGATCTCGAAAAAGTCGAGGAAGAACGCCAGGAAGAAGATGAAGATGTTCACCACGATCAGGAAGCCGATCTGGCCGCCCGGCAGGTCGCTCAGCAGGTGCTCGATCCAGATGGCGCCATCGACGCCCTGGAACACCAGCGAGAACACGCGCGAGCCGATCAGGATGAATACCACCATGGCCGTGAGCCGCATGGTGCCGTCCATCGCTTCCTTGATGAGCTGCCACGTGAGCCGCTTGTGGATGGCCGCCAGGATCAGCGAGCCCACGGCGCCCATGGCACCGGCTTCGGTCGGCGTGGCGATGGCGTGGTCCATGAAAGGCAGGCCGCCCATGGAGCCCAGCACCGCGAAGATCAGGATGGCCGAGGGAATGATGCCGCGCAGGCACTTGCCCCACAGGGCCCAGCCGTGCAGCGTGCGCGCCGTTTTGGGCAGGCCGGGCACGTACTCGGGGCGGAAGCGGCCGAGCAGGAAGGTGTAGATGGCGAAGATCAGCACCTGCAGGATGGCGGGGCCCCAGGCGCCCTTGTACATGTCGCCCACCGAGCGGCCGAGCTGGTCGGCCATGACGATCAGCACCAGCGAGGGCGGTACCAGCTGCGTGATGGTGCCCGAGGCCGCCAGCACGCCGGTGGAGTAGCGCATGTTGTAGCCGTAGCGCATCATGACCGGCAGCGAGATCATGGCCATGGCGATCACCTGGCCGGCCACGGTGCCGGTGATGGCCCCGAGGATGAAGCCCACGATGATGACCGAGTAGCCCAGCCCGCCGCGCACCGGGCCGAACAGCTGGCCCATGGAGTCGAGCATGTCCTCAGCCAGGCCGCATTTCTCGAGCACCGCGCCCATGAGCGTGAAGAACGGAATGGCCAGCAGCAGGTCGTTGGACAGGATGCCGAACATGTTGATCGGCAGGTTGGCCATGAAGTTGGCCGGGAACCAGCCCATCTCGATGGCGAAGAAGCCGCTGAACAGGCCCAGGGCCGCGAGCGAAAACGCGACCGGGAACCCGATCAGCATGATCACGATCAGCCCCGCGAACATGATCGGGGCAAAGTTTTCCATGTGCATTCTGGTGTCGTCCTGAGAGAAGTCGGTGGGGCAGGGGCGGGCGGGTGCTTACTGCACCGGCTTCTCGTAGTGCGTGTTCATCTGGATGTCGCCGCGCAGGTAGGCCACGCGCTTGATGATCTCGGCCACGCCTTGCAGGAACATCGCGCCGAAGCCCAGGGGCATCAGCAGCGCGGCGGGCCAGCGGATCAGGCCGCCGATGTTGCCGGACATCTCGCCCGACACCAGCATGTGCCAGAAGAACGGCGCCGTCAGCCAGGTGAGCAGGCCCATCACCGGCAGCAGGAAGACGATCAGGCCGAACAGGTCCACCAGCACGGGCTTCTTGCCGCGCAGCCGGCCGTAGATGATGTCCACGCGCACGTGCTCGTTGAGCTTGAGCACCAGCGGCGCGCCCAGCATCACGGTGGTGGCGAAGAGGTACCACTGGATCTCGAGCCAGGCGTTGGAACTCATGTCCAGGCCGTAGCGGATGATCGCGTTGGTGGCGGAAATCAGAGCGGCGGCGAGCACGGCCCATCCGGCCACCTTGCTGAGCTTGGTGGAAATCCAGTCCATGCCCATGGCCAATTTGAGGAGTCCTGACACGGTTTGTCTCCTGGAGAACTTGGGGAATTATTGAAATACGGCGGCCCGGCCGCTGCGTGTGGACGCAGGGCCGGCAGTGGCGCCGATCGTACTCCCGGGCTGCTGAAAAAAGCCTGACGCTGGGGGGTGGGGTTTTCCCGTGCGGCTTGGCCCTGCGCGCCGCGCCATGAAACAGCAGGGCAAAACAAAACCCCGCGGCACAGCGCGGGGGTGGGGTGCCCAGGGGGGGCGTGGAAAGTGCCGTCTCAGCAGCCTGGCGGGCAGCGCCGTTGACGCGGCCGGGCCGGTGTCATGGAATGCGGTGGTCGTCGCCCGCGGGGCCGTCGCCCGGGCCGCGCTTGCGGGGCCACCAGTGCTCGATGCACTCGGCCGCGCGGTCCTTGCCCCCTAAGCCGAAGGCCAGCGCCAGGGCGAACACCGCGCCGCCCAGCACGATGAGGAAGCTCTGGCGCACGATGTCGCCGCCGATGCGCAGGTGGTCGAGCGCGATCAGCACGACGAAGGCCACGATCGCGTACTGCGCCAGCTTGCCGAGCAGCACGGTTTCCTTCAGGCCGCTGCGCCGGCCCTGCGCGGCCACCATCTCGCCGACGAAGCGGCCGAAGTAGGCCCCCAGCGCGAGGATGATGAGCGCGATGAACAGGTTGGGCACGAACCACACCACGCGGCTGAGCAGCGCGGTCACGTAGCTCAGGCCCAGGCCGTTGAAGGCGATGAGCAGGGAGGCGAGGATGACCAGCCAATAGACCAGGATGCCGAAGATGCTGGTGGTGTCGCCCTGCACGCCGCCTTGCTTCAGAAAGCCGTCGAGCCCGGCGCGCTGCGTGAGCACCTGGAAGTTGATCGCGCGCAGCCCGCGGGTCACGGCAAAGCGCGCCGCCTTGGCCACCAGCCAGCCGGCTGCGACGACGAGCAGGGCGATGAGAAGCCGCGGCAGGAATGCGCTGACCTGCAGCAGCATGGCGCGGGCCGGTTCCAGATGAATACTGAAATTTTCCATGGAGGGTGCCCTCAATTGATCGGGTGAACGTGGACGGTCGTTGGCGGGCCGGGTGACCGGCGCCTACGGTGCCGCAGGGGCGGGCGAGGGCGAGGGCGAGTGCGAGGCCGCGGCGCCGATGAGCGCCAGCAGCCCCTGCAGCGGCACCTGCGCCCAATCGACGCGGTTGCCGAGTTCGTAGCGCAGCTCGTACAGCGCCTTCTCGATCTCGAACAGCGCGACGATGGCGCCGTCCGGCACGGGGGCCACCTCCAGGTGGGTGCCCGGGTGCTGGGTGGCCGGGGCACTGGCCTCGGCGGCATAGGCCTCTAGAAACGCGGCGCGCGTCTCGCGCTCCCATTGCTGGGCCGCTTCGTCCAGGCGCAGCATCTCCTCGGTGGACTGGGTCATGCGCTTGAGAGCGGCCCAGCGGGCGTAGTTGAACGAGCGCAGCATGCCGGCCACGTCGCGCAGGGGCGAGCTCTTGGCGCGGCGCTGCTCGAAGGTGCGGCCGGGTTCGCCCTCGAAGTCGATGATGACGAAGTCGTTGTCGGTCACCAGCACCTGGCCCAGGTGGTAGTCACCGTGGTAGCGCGTCTTGTGGCCGGACGGGGTCACGCCGGTGCCCTGGCCGATGCGGTCCATGAGGGTGGCGCGCCGGGCCAGCAGGGCCTGGGCATCGGTGCGCGCGGCTGGTGGCAGGTCGGCCATGCGCTGCTCCAGCAGCGCCAGCGTGTCGGCTGCCTCGGCCAGGGCGCGCTCATGGAAGGCCTGAACGTCCTGCGCGGTGACCGGCTCCGGATCGAACGCCGGGTTGCCGGTGCGCAGCGCGAGCGCCCGGTGCAGGCCGGCGGTGCGGCGGCCGAGGGTTCGCACCAGCGCGAGGAAGCCTCCGTGCACGTCCGCCGTGACGCCCGAAGCGATGCGCGTGTCTTCCAGAAACCGCTCCAGGTAGCCCAGGGTGTATTCCCAGCCGTCGCCCTGGTTGGACACGTAGGACTGCACCAGGGCCAGCGTCATGGTCGTACCGTCGCCCGCGACGTACTCGACCGCGCCGCCCACCGGCACGCAGTGCTCGAAGCGCGCGGCCTCGGTCAGGAAGCGGCCCACCTCCAGTTCGGGATTGACCCCGTTGCGCACGTGCCGGTAGCCCTTGAGGAACAGCTTTTCGCCCAGGGTGACCACGGTGTTGCTGCTCTGCGCGCCCGGGCGCCCCACGGTGAGGTCGTCCAGTCCCTGCGCCATTCCGGCGAAGGCCACGGTGCTGCGAAAACGCAGCGTGCCGCCACGGTCGGTTCCCAGCTGCTCGTTGGCACCGATGGCCCGCACCACGGCGCGGCAGAAGGCCTCGTCGTGGAAGGCGTCGCCCATCACGCCCACGTTGGCCTGCTGGCGCACGCGCGCCACGCCGCCTGGCGAGAGCCGGCGCATGCGCTCTTCATCGCCTTCTTCCCAGGCCAGGGCCAGGGGAACGAAGTACGAGGCGGGCGGCGCGGACGGGGCCTCGACATTCAGGATCGGCAGCATCCATTCGTAGCCGCCATCGGTCTTCCACACGGTGTGGTCCTGGATGCGGGCGCGCTCGATGGCCGTGCCCTTGCCGGCGTACCAGCGCTGCAGTTCGATGTAGCGCGGCAGCGTGTCGGACTCGAATTGCACGCGCATGCGTTCGGCCATGCCGATGCGCCAGGGCATCACGTTTTCGCGGAAGAAGCTGGTCCAGCCGTCGAACAGCACCAGCACCGGGCGCTCCTGCAGGTCGAGCCCGTCTTGGTGCCAGGACGGCACCTGCGCCTCGGTGGACAGGCGGAACCAGTAGAACCCGTAGGAGTGCAGCGTGAGCAGGTAGGGCAGGTCGCCGATGGGCGGGAAGGTGACGCGGCCCAGCATTTCCAGCGGCGCGCGTCCCTTGTAGGTCGACAGGTCCAGCTCCACCGGCTGGGCGGCGCGAGACAGGTTGAACACGGTCAGGATCACGTCGTCGCCGTGTTCGCTGATGTAGGCGAGGATCTTGCGGTTGCCCGGCTTTAGGAAGATGCGCCGGCCACGCCCGAAGGCCCGGCTGGTCTTGCGCACGGCCAGCATGCGCCGGGTCCAGTTGAGCAGCGAGCTTTGGTCGCTGGCCTGGGCCTCGACGTTCAGCGCCTCGTAGCCGTACACGGCATCCATGATGGGCTGCAGATACAGCCGCTGCGGGTCTGCGCGCGAGAAGCCGGCGTTGCGGTCGGGGTTCCACTGCATCGGCGTGCGCACGCCGTTGCGGTCGCCCACGAACACGTTGTCGCCCATGCCGATCTCGTCGCCGTAATAGATGATGGGCGAGCCGGGCATGGACAGCAGCATGCCGTTCATGAGCTTCACGCGGTCGATGTCGTTTTCCATCAGCGGCGCCAGGCGGCGGCGGATGCCGAGGTTGATGCGCGCGCGCATGTCGGCGGCGTACATGGTGTACATGTAGTCGCGTTCCTTGCTGGTCACCATCTCCAGCGTCAACTCGTCGTGGTTGCGCAGGAAGATCGCCCACTGGCAGCCGTCGGGAATGTCGGGCGTCTGCTGCAGGATCTCGACGATGGGGTGGCGGTCTTCCTGGGCGATGGCCATGTACATGCGCGGCATCAGCGGGAAGTGGTAGGCCATGTGGCATTCGTCGCCATCGCCGAAATACTCGCGCACGTCCTCCGGCCACATGTTGGCCTCGGCCAGCAGGAAGCGGTTCTTGTATTCGGCATCGATCGCGGCGCGCAGCCGCTTGATCACCGCGTGCGTCTCGGGCAGGTTCTCGTTGCTGGTGCCGTCGCGCTCGATCAGGTAGGGGATCGCGTCCAGCCGGAAGCCGTCCACGCCCATGTCGAGCCAGAAGCGCATGGTCTTGAGCACGGCCTCCATCACCAGCGGGTTGTCGAAGTTCAGGTCCGGCTGGTGGCTGAAGAACCGGTGCCAGTAATAGGCCTTGGCCACCGGGTCCCAGGCCCAGTTCGACGTCTCGGTGTCGGTGAAGATGATGCGCGTGCCCTGGTAGATCTGGTCGGTGTCGCTCCACACGTAGAAGTCGCGCTCGGGCGAGCCGGGCGGCGCGGTGCGCGCGCGCTGGAACCAGGGGTGCTCGGCGGAGGTGTGGTTGATGACCAGCTCGGTGATCACGCGCAGGCCGCGCTGGTGGGCCGCGTCCAGCATCTCGCGGAAGTCGTCCAGCGTGCCGTACTGCGGGTGGACGTCTTCGTACTCGGAGATGTCGTAGCCGTCGTCGCGCAGCGGCGATGGGTAGAACGGCATCAGCCAGATCGTGTTGACCCCGAGGTCCTTCACGTAGTCGAGCTTGGCGGTCACGCCCTTGAAATCGCCCACCCCGTCGCCGTTGGTGTCGAAGAAGGCCTTGACGTTGAGCTGGTAGATGACCGCGTCCCGGTACCACTGGGGATCGTCGCTGGTGTCGATCTCCGTATTCTCGGGGGTGACGGCCGGCTCCGGTTCGGGCAGGGGGTGGACCAAAGGTGCATTCATGGGCGGCTCTTCTTTTTATTCAAAATGGTCGAAGTCGTCGTGGCGGCCGATGCGCCGGCGCACCACGAACACGTGGGCGGGCGAGCGGTGCGGGTCCAGCAGCACGTAGTGCGCATCGCCCTGCCAGACGAATCGCTGCTGGCTCAGCAGGTCGTGCATCTGCCAGTCGGTGGGCAGGGGTGCGGGCTGCGAGGCCGGCATGTCGGACGTGGAGGGGTCGGTGGCTGCGATGTCCGCCGCCGACAGCCGCAGCCAGCCCGACTGCGGGTGGTGCGGGTCCAGGTTGACCACGGTGACCACGATGTTCTGGCCGTCGGGGGAGTGCTTCATGTAAGCCAGCAACTGGTCGTTGTCCACATGCAGGAAGCGCAGCCTGTGGTCCGCATGCAGGGCCGGGTTCTCGCGCCGGATCTGGTTCACGCGGGTGATGAAGGCGCGCAGGTTGCCGGGGCGCTCCAGGTCCCAGTGGCGCAGCTGATACTTTTCGGAGTCGAGGTATTCCTCGCTGCCCGGCCCGCGCGGCAGGTGGTCCAGCAGCTCGTAGGCCGGACCGTAGATGCCGTAGTTGGCGGCCAGCGTGGCGGCCAGCACCAGCCGTGCCATGAAGACGGCCGGCTCGCCGCCCTGCAGGTGCTCGTGCAGGATGTCCGGCGTATTGGGCCAGGCGTTGGGCCGGAAATACTCGCGGCCCGGTCCGGTGGACAGCTCGGTGAAGTACTCCGTCAGCTCGTGCTTGGTGTTGCGCCACGTGAAGTAGGTGTACGACTGGGTGAAGCCCCGCTTGGCCAGCCCGTGCATCACCTTGGGCCGCGTGAAGGCTTCGGCCAGGAAGATCGTGTCCGGGTGGTCGCGCTGGATCTCGGCGATCACCCATTCCCAGAACGGAAAGGCCTTGGTGTGCGGGTTGTCCACCCGGAAGATGCGCACGCCCTCGCCGATCCAGTGCTCGAACACGCTCTTGAGTTCGCTCCACAGGCCGCGCCAGTCGTCGCATTCGAAGTTGAAGGGATAGATGTCCTGGTACTTCTTGGGCGGGTTCTCGGCGTACTGCACCGTGCCGTCCGGGCGCCAGCGGAACCAGTCGGGGTGTTCCTTCACGTAGGGGTGGTCCGGAGCGCACTGAAAGGCGATGTCGAGGGCTACTTCCAGGCCCTGCTCCTTGGCGGCCACGACCAGCCGGCGAAAGTCCTGCACGGTGCCCAGTTCGGGCAGGATGGCCTTGTGCCCACCCTCCTTCGCGCCGATGGCCCAGGGGCTGCCCACATCGTCGGGCCCCGCGGCCAGGGCATTGTTCTTGCCCTTGCGCTGCTCCCGCCCGATGGGATGGATGGGTGGGAAATACAGTACGTCGAAGCCCATGGCCGCGATATCGGCCAGGCGCGCCTCGACGTCACGGAACGTGCCGTGCACGCCCGCGGTGGGTGCGGCGGAGCGGGGGAACAGCTCGTACCAGGTGCTGTAACGGGCCCGCTCGCGGTCGGCCCGCAGCGGCAGGGCGTCGGGGTAGCGTACCTCGAGGCGGCGATCAGGGTGGCGGCGCATCGCCGCGGCGGCGGCTTCGTCCAACGCCAGGGCCTTGAGCATTTCTGCATCGCCCTCGGCCTGGGCGCCGCGTTCCAGGGCCTGGGCCCAATCGCTCAGGTCGCTGCGGTCGCGGGCGGCGCTGGCACGCTGGGCCGCCGCCAGGGCTTCCGTCGCGCCCACGCGCGCGGCGACGCGGATGTCCTGCGGATCGACGCGGCGTTCGAGTTCCCGGCGCCAGGATTCGAACGGGTCCACCCAGGCGGACACGGTGTAGCGGTACAGGCCCGGCTCGGGCGGGGTGAAGTCGGCCACCCATTCGTCGTTGCCGCTGGCCTCCATGGCCACTTCGGCGGCGTCTGCGGGGGCTGTGGTGGCGTTGCCATCCCGGTCGCGCCACCACTGCAGCGCCACGCGCAAGACGTCGTGCCCGTCGGTGAAACAGTGCGCGGTGATGCGGGTCGGTTCGCCGGCCACGCGCTTGGCGGCAAAGCGACCGCCGTCCACGCAGGGGAGCACGGCTTCGACCACGGCGCGCACTCGGCCGTCTGCGCCGCCAACCGGGGTCACCAGGGTGTACGGGCTTGCTGGCGACGCCGGAGAGGCATTGGCCGCAGGACGGAAAGAAGAGGGCAGGGTGTCAGGCTTTGGCATGGCGCGCAGGCTCCTGTCGGAAGATGAGGGTGGAGAGCGGCGGTAGCGTGAGGCACAGCGATTGTTCCCACTGGTGCGACCGCACAGGCGCAGCCTCCACGCCGCCCAGGTTGCCCCAGCCGGCGCCGCCGAACTCGCGCGCATCGCTGTTGAGCAACTCCTGCCAGTAGCCGGAGGACGGCACGCCCACCAGGTAGTTGGTGCGCGGCACGGGCGTGAGGTTGCAGACCACCAGCACCGGACCGGCGCCGCCTTCCTGCGCCGCCCGATGGCTGGGCTTGCGCAGGAAAGCGATCACGCTCTGCCCGGCGTCGTCGGCCTCCACCCATTGAAAACCCTCTGCCGAAAAGTCCACTTCATGCAGAGCGGGCTCGCTGCGATAGACGCGGTTGAGTTCGCGGATCAGGCGCTGCACGCCGCCGTGCAACGGGCTGTCGCACACCCACCATTCGAGTTCGCCTTCATGTGTCCACTCGCGGCGCTGGCCGAACTCGCCGCCCATGAAGAGCAGCTTCTTGCCCGGGTGCGACCACATCAGGCCGAACAGCGCGCGCAGGTTGGCGAACTGCTGCCACTCGTCGCCGGGCATCTTGTTGATCAGCGAGCCCTTGCCGTACACCACTTCGTCGTGCGAGAGCGGCAGCACGAAGTTCTCGTTGAAGGCATACACCAGCGAGAACGTGAGCTTGTGGTGATGGTAGCGACGGTTGACCGGGTCTTCCTTCAGGTAGGCCAGCGTGTCGTGCATCCAGCCCATGTTCCACTTCATGCCGAAGCCCAGGCCGTTCATCTCCACGGGCCGCGAGACCATCGGCCAGGCGGTGGATTCCTCCGCGATGCTGACCGTGTCCGGGTGGTCGCGGTAGACCGCGCGGTTCAGCAGCCGCATGAATTCGATGGCTTCCAGGTTCTCGCGGCCGCCGTGGCGGTTGGGTATCCACTCGCCGTCCTTGCGGGCGTAGTCCAGATAGAGCATGGACGCGACCGCATCCACGCGCAGCCCGTCCAGGTGGTACTTGTCGAGCCAGAACAGGCCGGAGGAGATGAGGAAGCTGCGCACCTCGTGCCGGCCGTAGTTGAAGATGGCCGAACTCCACTCGGGGTGGAAACCCTGGCGCGGGTCCGAATGCTCGTACAGGTGGGTGCCGTCGAACTCCGCCAGCCCGTGGGCGTCCACCGGAAAGTGGGAGGGCACCCAGTCCAGCAGCACGCCGATGCCGCGCTGGTGCAGGTGGTCCACGAAGTACATGAAGTCCTGCGGGGTGCCGTAGCGCGAGGTGGGGGCGAAGTAGCCGGTGGTCTGGTAACCCCAGGAGCCGTAGAACGGGTGTTCGGTGATGGGCATCAGCTCCACGTGCGTGAAGCCCAGGGACGTCACGTAGTCCGCCAGTTCATGGGCCAGTTCGCGGTAGTTCATGAACTGGCCGTTCCTGCGGCGCCAGGAACCGGGGTGCATCTCGTAGATGGACATCGGCGCATCCAGCGCGTTGCGCGGCCCGCGCGATGCCATCCAGTCGCTGTCGCCCCATTCGTAGTCGAGCGACCAGATGCGCGATGCGGTGTTCGGTGGCAGCTCCGCACACACGGCGAAGGGGTCGGCCTTTTCGAGCACGCGGCCCCCGTTGTGCGACACGATGCGGTATTTGTAGGCTTGGCCGTGCGCGGCGTGGGGGGAGGCTCCCTCCCAGATGCCGCTGCCATCGGACCGGGCGTGGAGCGCATCCGCATCGGGGTTCCAGCCGTTCCAGTCGCCGATGACCGAGACCGATGCGGCGTTGGGTGCCCAGACGGAAAAGTCCGCACCGCCGCCCTCGCTGCGCAGGTGGCAGCCCATGGCCTGGTAGAGGCGTGAATGCGTTCCTTCGCGAAGGAGATAGGCGTCGTGGGCGGTCAGCAGGGCGGTGTGGGGCAAAGGCACGGGCTTGGATCCTTGGGGGAGTGGGCGCTCCGCGGCGCAGGGCGCGCCAGCGCAACCGGTTCACAAAACCCATTGGGGCACGTACCGCGGGGTCGTCGCTGCGCGGGAGTGGCGCTTGGGTTTGTAGGACAGCGCCTATTCGGCAGGCATTGGGAACGCATGGCCCGATAGTGCCTTCCCCCGGCGTGCAGCGGCCGTGCTGCCCCTGCGCGGCGGGGGTCAAACGAGCAGCGCGACGCCCTTGATCTGCGCGAAAACCGGCAGGCCCGGGGCCAGCCCCAGGGTGCGTGCCGAGCGCTGGGTGACGCGGGCGAGCAGGGGCGTGCCCTGGGCATCGAGCGCCACCATGGCCAGCCCCGGCCCGTCCTCGCGCAGCGCCACCACCCGCGCCGGCAGCACGTTCAGGACGCTGCTGTGCACCGGCGCGGCCAGCGCCAGCGTCACATCGCGCGCCTGCACCCGAAAGCGCACGGCCGTGCCCGGCGGGTGGGGATGGGCGGTGGCCACCAGCAATGCGCCGCCCCCGGGCAGGCGAACGTCCATGAGCTGGTCCGCCGCGTCGTGGCCGGACACGGTGCCCTCGGCCACGGTGGCCGCCGTGTCGCCCTGGGCGAGGGGCAGGTCCAGCCGCGCCAGGAGCGCCTGCGCGGGGCCGCTCGCCACCACGCAGCCACCATGGAGCAGCACCAGATGCTGCGCCAGCCGGGCCACTTCATCCTGCGCATGGCTCACGTACAGCACGGGAATGTCCAGTTCGCGCTGCAGGCGCTCCAGATAGGGCAGCACTTCGGCCTTGCGCTGGGCGTCCAGCGCGGCCAGGGGCTCGTCCATCAGGAGCACGCGGGGGCTGGCGGCCAGGGCCCGGGCCATCGCCACCCGCTGGCGCTCGCCCCCCGACAGGGTGCTTGGCTGGCGGGCCAGCAGGGGTTGCAGCCCGAGCAGTTCGACGGCCTGCTCCAGCGACACCTTCCTGCGCGACAGGGGTGTGCGCCGCAGGCCGTACTCGAGGTTGCGGCGCACGTCCAGGTGCGCGAAAAGGCTCGATTCCTGGAACACATAGCCCAGCGCCCGCTGGTGCGTCGGGAGCCACAGGCGCTGTGCGTCGTCCTGCCACACCTGCCCATGAACGGCCACGCGCCCCTGGGCCCGCTCCAGGCCCGCCAGGGCCCGCAGGCAGGTCGTCTTGCCGCAGCCCGAGGGACCGTAGAGCGCCGTGACGCCCCGGCCGGGAAGGGACAGGTCCACGTCCAGCGCGAAGCCGCCCGGGCGCTGCAGCCGCAGGCGGGCCTCGATGGTGCCTTCGCCCGTGGAGGGCAACCGTCCCGCACCGGCCGTCATGCCGCGCCCCTGCCGGGCCGTGCGGGCTGCAGCCAGTGCAGCGACAGCAGCACCACGAACGAGAACACCACCATGCTCCCCGCCAGCCAGTGGGCCTGCAGGTATTCCATGGCCTCCACGTGGTCGTAGATCTGCACCGACACCACGCGCGTCACGCCGGGAATGTTGCCGCCGAGCATGAGCACCACGCCGAACTCTCCCACCGTGTGCGCGAAGCTCAGCACCCCCGCCGTGAGAAAGCCCGACCGCGCGAGCGGCATCCCCACGGTGAAGAAGCGGTCCCACGGGCCCGCGCCCAGCGTGGCGGCGGCTTCCATCGGCCGCGCGCCCACCGCCTCGAATGCCCGCTGCAGCGGCTGCACCGCGAACGGCAGCGAGTACACGACCGATCCCACCAGCAGACCGGCGAAGGTGAAGGGCAGGGTGGCCAGACCCATCGACTGCATCGCGCGGCCCACCGGGCCGTTGGGCCCCAGGGTGAGCAGCAGGTAGAAACCGATCACCGTGGGGGGCAGCACCAGCGGCAGCGCCACCACCGCCGAGACCGGGCCGCGCCAGCGCGACGGCGTGTGCGCCAGCCACCAGGCCAGTGGCGTGCACAGCACCAGCAGCGTGAGCGTGGTGAGCGCGGCCAGCCGCAGCGTGAGGCCGATGGCCACGAGGTCCTGCGCAGAAAAGGGCATCGGCAGCGTGTCGGTCCGGCGGCTCTGGCGAGGGCGTGCGGGGGCTCAGAGCCCGTAGCCGTAGGCCCGGATCACCTCGCGCGCCGCGTCGCTGCGCAGGAATTTCATCAGGGCAATGGCGGCAGGCTGGTCCTTGCCCGTGGCCAGCAGAACGGCATCCTGCCGGATGGGGTCGTGCAGCGCCTCCGGCACCTGCCAGGCCGAGCCCTTGGCGATCCTGCCGCCTTCCATGACCTGCGACAGCGCCACGAAGCCCAGCTGCGCATTGCCCGTGGCCACGAACTGGTAGGTCTGCGCAATGTTCTCGCCCGTCACGAAGCGCGGCTGAAGGCGCTCGCCCAGGCCGAGCTTTTCCAGCGTCTGCACGGCCGCCAGGCCATAGGGCGCGAGCTTGGGGTTGGCGACCGCCAGATAGGTGAAATCGCCCGTCTTGAGCACCTGGCCCTGGTCGTCCACGTAGCCCTCGCGCGGGCTCCACAGCACCAGCCGTCCCACGGCATAGGTGAAGCGCGATCCCTGCACGGCCTGGCCCTCCTGCTCCAGCCGCGCGGGCGTGGTGTCGTCGGCGGACAGAAGCACCTGGAACGGTGCGCCGTTCTTGATCTGCGCATAGAACTTGCCGGTGGCGCCGAACGACAGCACGGCCTTGTGGCCGGTGGCCTGCTCGAACGCCGCGGCGATCTTCTGCATCGGCGCCGTGAAATTGGCCGCGACGGCGACGGGCACCTCTCCGGCATGGGCCGAAGCCAGGCCCGCCAGGGCCATGCCGGCAGCGGCCAGCAGTCGGATAAGGGGGGAGGCAAATCGCATGGCGCTATTCCTTGGGTGAATAGCGGTCGAGTATAGCGACGGGTTTTCCGGGCAGCCCTGGACAGCGCGGCATGATGCGCCCATGACAAAGCGGCTTTCCCTCTCCGATGCGCTGGGCCAGGGCATGGCGGACCGGCGCATCGACATCCTGCGCCAGATCGGCGTGGGCGGATCGATCTCGCAGGCCGCGCGCGCTGTGGGCGTGAGCTACAAGGCGGCCTGGCAGGCAGTGGATGCGCTCACCAACCTGGCGGGCGTGCCCCTGGTGGCGCGCGCCGTGGGCGGCACCGGCGGTGGCGGCGCGCAGCTGACCCCGGCGGGGCACGAATTGCTGAATGCGGCCGATGCGCTGGAGGAGGCCCGCCGCGAAGTGCTTGCGCGGCTGGCGCCCGGCCCGGGCGGCGCGCCGGCACTGGCCCGGCTGGCATTGCGCACCAGCCTGCGCAACCAGTGGCCCTGCACCGTGCGGGCGCTGGAGCTCCTGGGGCCCTTGGTGCGTGTGCACTTGCATGGCGAGGCGGCGCCCGGCCTGGCGCTGCACGCGCGCATCACGCGAGAAAGCGCCGAGCTGCTGGCGCTGCGTCCGGGCCTGCCGGTGCTTGCGCTGTGCAAGGCCGCGGCCGTGCGCGTTCAGGCCGGTTCGCCGGCATCGGCTGCCGACAACGCCTGGCCGGCCAGGGCATCGCGCGTGTCGCGCGGGCCGGCAGGCGACGAGGTTTCGGCCACGCTCGATGCCGGGGTGCACATGGTGGGGTTCGCGCCCCCGTCGAGCGGCCTGCGGGTCCGTGCTCGCGTGGCGATGTCGGTGGACGAGTCGGCCGTGGTGCTGGCCGTCACGGGGTGACCGAATTTCGACTAGGCCCAGGTCACGGAGCGGTCTTGTCCAAGCTGCGCCGAAGCGCCTCGATGTCATTCGGCTGCAATGGCATGAACTCACGCACCGTGGGGGCTTCCGGCGGGGGGTGGGCGAGTTCGTTTTCGCAGCGATCCAGGTTGCCCCGGATGGCCGCCCGCGTTGCCGCCGAAAGGGTGTAGCGCTCCCGCTCCACGGCCCGGAAGTATTCGGCCAGGGTGAGGTGGGCGCATTGGGTGAGCAAGGGGATCTGTGCGCTGGCTTGATCCAGGCTGAACGCGCTGCAGGGGGGCGGGGAAAGATACAACTGGAACAGCCGCAAATGGGCATCGGGACTGGTGCGGACCACGCGCTGCATGACGGACTCCACCGTGCGCGCGTCGAAGCCGGGAACCTTGTCGCAGTAGGCGTCCATGCTGCGACGCAACTCCAGGCCGATGCGCGCGCCGTGCATGGCTTTCAGATGCCAATCGTAGGCTTGGTCGAAGGGCGGAATGCCTGCCAGGTAATTGCCGTAAGCCCACTGCGCAGGGTTGTCGCCGCTTTCGGCGCGGCGTTGCAACTCCATCAGGCAAAAGCCGTGATACGAGTATTCATCCTGCTGGTCGCAGGTGACGGCGCTATCGATCCACCACCACGCGGTCCAGGCGCCGACCAGCAAGGAAAGGACCAGAGCGATTCGGGTGCCTGCCCCCCATTTTTTCCACCGGCGAATCATCGGCGCTTCCCCATTTTCTGCATCAAGGCCCCTTTCAGCAGATCGCCGGTATCGCGCGGAGAGGTCGGGGCCGTTGCAATGGGTTGTCCATCGGGCCCCCAGGTTCGCCACACGCCTGGACGCAACAGGTCGGGAATGGGGAGCATCGCCAATACGCCCGGGAGCTTCTCGAAGGCCCCTTGCCCCACCGCAGAACCGCCCAGCGGGTAATTCCAGGTGGTTGTCGTGGGCGCCGTGACATGCGTTCGCAACACTTGGGCCAATTCACTTGCGATGCCATCGGACGTGGCTCCCGCATTGCATGCGTCGATCAAAACCGGCTCTCCGTGCCAGAGGCCGCTGCGCCGGATCGTGTCGGCCACTTCCATGCCATGGATCATTCCCTGAATGCTTTTTGCTGTGGCATGGGCAAATACATACACATAACCCGCAACACCCTTTTCCCTGAGTCCGGATTGATAGAGCACCTTATCCCCGGGCTGGATCAGGATGATCTTCTTCCTGATCGGGTCGATGGTCGCGATTTTTCGGACCCTCTTTTGCGAAGCATCGAGGCCTTCGAAGACCTGTTTGATCATTCCCTTTCCTGGTCCATATTGCATTCGCCCGTTGACCACGGGTTCTGCGGGCTCGCTCCGCAGCCATTGTTTCCATGCCATTGAAATTCGATTCGTGATGCCGTGACATGGCGAACCGCACGGGTCTTTGAATGCCACGCTCACGATTCACCTCCCTTTTTTTCTGCCCGTCTTCGCAGGCCGCGGGATGATAGCGGCATGCGCAATGGGGATGACGGTCGGGGATCGCTGGCCCGCGCTCACGGCTTCATCGGGTGCTCACTCGCCTCCGAAGCGCGGTCGGAATTCCTCGCAGAACGCCGCGTTACCGCTGATCGAGAGCGTCACCGTATGCCGCGGTGCCGCGGGCGTGCCGGCACTGGACACGAGGCGCCGGGTGGCCTCGTCGAAAACCAGGGACTGCACGGTGGAGACCTCCCGCACGGCCTGCAGGTCGTAGTCCCAGGCGGCGCCGTCCTCGATGGCGCCGTTCTGGTTCGGGAAGGTGGCGTGGGCCCAGCCCAGCACCTGTGCGATCTCCGCGTGCAGGGCCGGCAGGTGCTCTTCGGTCACGCTGGCCATGGCATCCCAGGTGCCGGTGCCTTCGTCGTCCTCGCTGTAGTCGAATTCCAGGTAGCGCAGGGTCATGGGTTTCAGGTTTTTGGAAGGAACGCGCCGGGGGTGGCGCGGCAGGGGGCATTTTCGGGCAGGTTCAGCCGCGCTTTGCCACAGAATGTGCAGCGCCCACGGATGTGGGCGGCTCCCTCGATCACCCTTCGCTCCTGTGAACCCCGCCATGCCCGACTCGACGACACCCTCTGCCACCTTGCTGTGCGACGGCCTGCGCTTTGCCCATGCGCAGGGCCCGGCCGTATTCGATGGCTTCACCGCCCATGCCGCGCCGGGCGCGACGCTGGTGCGGGGCGACGAGGGCTCCGGCAAGACCACGCTGCTGCGCCTGCTGGCCGGGGAACTGCAACCCCAGGGCGGCACCGTCTGGCGGAACGCGCGAGCGTGCAGCGACCGGGCCGCGAAGGAGTCGGGCGAGGTGTTCTGGGCCGACCCGCGCGCGACGGCGCTCGATGGCACCAGCCCGGCGGCATGGTTCGGTGCGCTGGCCAGCCGCCATCCGGCATGGGACGCTTCGGCGCTGCAGGCGCACGTGGCGGGGTTCGGGCTGGAAAGCCACCTGCCCAAGGCCATGGAGCAGTTGTCCACCGGCACGCGGCGCAAGGCGCTGCTGGCGGCCGCTTTCGCGTGCGGGGCGCCGCTGGTGCTGGTGGACGAGCCGGTGGCCGGCCTGGACCGTCCCTCGGTGCAGTACCTGCAGCAGGTGCTGGCGCAGCGGGCGGCGCAGGCCGGGCCGGGCATCGTGCTGGTGGCGCATTACGATGCGCTCGCGGGCGTGCCGTGGAACGCGGTCATCGATTTGCCCTGAGGGGGCCCGGCAACGCCCGTGCACCGCCCGCCGCGGCGCGGGCTCGCAGCCGGGGCCTTCCCGGCCTACACTGCGATCCTTCTGCGCACTTTTCCTGCTTGTTTCTTTCCCTTCCGTTGCCATTCAGGAGCCTGGTATGGACGCCCTTCTTTTCGCACCCGTGGCCGTGGCGATCGCGCTCACGCCCGGCCCCAACAATTTCTGCGGCCTGAACAACGGCATCCGGGCCGGTGTGGGCACGGCGCTGGTGGCCACCATCGGGCGTGCGGCGGCGTTCGCCATCTTTTTGACGGTGTCCGCCGTGGGCCTGGGCGCGATGCTGCTGGCCTCCGAGGCGGCCTTCACGGTCGTGAAATGGGTGGGGGCGTGTTACCTGTTCTGGCTGGGCTGGAAGGCCTGGCGCAGCCGGGAGTTCGGCGGGCTGGAACTGGTGGAGGGCCGCGAGGCCACGCCCTCGGCGGCCGCGGTGCCGATCCGCTCGCTGATCCTGCAGGAGTTCCTGCTGGGCATCACCAATCCCAAGGCGATCATCCTGTTCGCCGCGGTGTTTCCCCAGTTCATCGACCCCGCCCAGCCTGCGGCGCACCAGTTCCTGGTGCTGGGCTCGGTGTACCTGATGGCCGAGTTCGTCTCCACCGCCGTGTACGCCACGGGCGGGCGGCAGATCCGCCGGGTGATCCGCTCGCAGCGCGGCGTGGTGCGGCTGAACAAGGCGACGGGCGGATTCTTCATGGGCGCCGGCGGGCTGCTGCTCGCGGCCAACCGTTGACCTTTGGATTCGGCGGGCCGGCGGCGCTTGCTGCCGGGTCGCTTCGCCTCGGCATTCGTGGCATTCGGGCGCTACATCGCCTTGAAGCGGTGGGCGTAGAGCCGGCTCACCGCCAGGGTTTCGGGCCGCTCGCGCAGGCGCAGGTGCAGCCGCCCTGATTCGTCGCGCACGGCTGAGGCGATGGCGCTGGCGCGCACCAGGGTGCCGCGGTGCACCTGCCAGAAGGTGTTCGCGTCGAGCTGGGCAGCCAGTTCCTTGAGGGGCGTGCGGATCAGGTACTCCTGCGTGGCGGTCAGCACGCGCACGTACTTGTCGGCCGCCTCGAACACCACGACGTCCGCCACCGGCACCAGGTGGATCTGCGCGCCGCTGCTGGCCTGGATGACGGTGAGCGGGGCGGGGTGCGCCGCCGCACCGGCCATGCCCGGCGCAGCGGCCCCGGGCAGCGCCACCAGTGCGCGCAGGCGGGCCAGCGTGGCCTCGAAGTCCAGCGCGGCGGGCGCGGCCTGCCGTGCGAGGGCGGCCTGCAGCTTCTGGACGGCCTTGCGCAGCCGCTCGGGCTGCACGGGCTTGAGCAGGTAGTCCACGGCCTGGGCCTCGAAGGCCTGCACGGCGTACTGGTCGTAGGCGGTCACGAACACCAGCGCGGGAAAGGGCGTGTCGGCCGGCCAGGCGTCGGCCAGCTCGGCGGCCGCCTCCAGGCCGCTCTGGCCCGGCATGCGGATGTCGAACAGCAGCACGTCGGGCCGCAGGTCCAGCGCCTGCTGCACGGCCGCGAGCCCGTCGCCCACGGTGGCGGCGATCTGAAGGTCCGGCCAGGCCCGGGCCAGCTCCTGGCGCAGGGCGGCGGCCAGCAGCGGTTCGTCTTCGGCGATCAGGGCGCGGGGCGCGCGGGAGGGCGGCAGGTTCATGGCAGCGGGGGATTCAAGGGAAATACGGCCCTGGCGCATGTTCCACTAGGGCGTTGTGCTATCAAATTAATAGTGCCTTGCTCGCCGTACAGCGTGTGCAGCCGCTCGCGCACCTGCTGCAGCCCGAAGCTCTGGCGCGCCGGGCCGGGTGGCCCGGGCGGTGCGGTGCCGCCCGCGGCCAGCCCGGCGCCCGAATCCTGCACCAGCAGTTCCAGCAGGCCGTCGGGCAATGGCCGGGCGGCGATGTGGATGCTGCCGCCTTCCACCTTCGGCTCCAGGCCGTGGCGGATGGCGTTTTCCACCAGCGGCTGCAGCAGCAGCGGCGGCACGGGCACGCGGGCGAGCGCCTCGGGCAGGTCGAGCGTGTAGGCCAGGCGCGGGCCCATGCGCACCGACATCAGTTCCAGGTAGTCGCGCAGCCGGGCGAATTCGTCGGCCAGCGGGTGCAGCGTGGCGCGCGAGGCGCCGAGCGTGGCGCGCAGGTAGTCGATCAGGTGGTCCAGCATGGCCTGGGCGCGGGGCGGGTCGGCGGCGATCAGCACGCGCAGGTTGGCCAGGGTGTTGAACATCATGTGCGGCTCCAGCTGCGCCTCCAGCAGTTTGAGGCGCGCCTCGGCGGCGTCGCGTTCGACCTCGGCGATCTTGCCTTCCAGGAAGCGCGATTTGCCCTGGGCGTAGAAGAAGAACGACAGCGCCAGGCACGCCAGCACCGTCGTCACCATGGCCGAACTGGGGCCGCCTGCCGACGCCAGATTCAGGCCGGGGTGCATGCTCTCGCGGTAGGCATCGCCCAGGGCCGAGCCGAACTGAAAGCCGATGGAGCCGCCCACCGCGACCAGCGCCCAGCCGCGCCAGCCCAGGGGCCACGGGATGGGGCTATGGCGCGAGAGCCACAGGCGGCCGATGTCGATCAGCAGCCAGCTCGGCAGGCCGATGGCCAGGGAGTACACGAGCTGCACGTCCCACGGTCCCCGGCCGTAGGCGAGCTGGATGCCGGCGATGGCGGCGCAGAACGCGGCGATCACCAGCCCGTGGCGAATGGATTGGCGAAGGCTGAAGTGCTGCATGGCGGCGCGGGGGAAAGGAAAAGCTCCTGGTGGGCCGATTGTGGGGGCACTCCTGGCGGCGGCCGTGCGCCCGGTCAGCGCCGCTGCAGTGCCTGGCGCAGGGCGGCGCGCTCGCGCTCCAGCAGGCGGGCGTGCAGCCGCCCGCCCGGCAGCGCCAGCCACACGGCCGCGCCATGGATCGCCAGGCCCAGGCCCCAGCCCAGCGCTGGAAACACCGCCCAGTGGCGCCCCTGGTAGGCGGCGAGGGCGGCCAGCGCCAAGTTGACGCACAGGTACACGCAGGCGTGCAGCAGCCAGCCCATCTTGGCACCGGCCCGCTTGCGGGCCAAGCGGTCCAGGTCGTCCAATTCGTCCAGGGGGGCGAGATCGTCGTGGGTGTGGAAAGCGGGCATGGCAGCTCCTTGGGGGTCGGGGTGGTAGGGGAGGGGACCGCCGCACTGTGCGCCCGGCCGCGCGGTCCGGCCAGCGCCATGCGACGAACCGCCCGCCGCGCGGCGCGAACCGCTGCGCCGGGCGACAGATTTACCTTTCTTCGCACAGCAGCCAGACAATCGGTACGCAGAGCCCCTACGATTCGGCGTGCCCCCCGTGCTGCCCCGCCGGCCGCCCGGGACGGACCTTTTTCGCGACACGCCACGCCAGCCATTTCCATGAATCCACAACCACACGACGCGCCCGTTCCCAACCCGCTGCCTTCCGCCCACCGGCCGCCCTCGCGGCGGTCGCGCTGGCTCGGCACGCTGCTGATGCTGGCCGTGGTGGCCCTGCTGGGCGGTGGCGCCTGGTATCTGGTGCAGCGCAGCACCGCCCCGGCGGGAGCGATGCGGGGCGCGGGCGGTCCCGGGGGGCCGGGCGCGCCGGCGGGCCCTGGCGGTCCCGGAGGACCGGGCGGGCCCGGTTTCGGCGGCGGTGGGCGGGCCATGGTCACGGTGGGCGAGGCCACGGCGCGGCAGGCGTCGCTGCCGGTGGTCATCGACGCGCTGGGCACGGTCACGCCGGTCACCACGGTCACCCTGCGCCCGCAGGTGTCGGGCGTGCTCACCCAGGTGCTGTTCACCGAAGGGCAGATGGTCAAGAAGGGCCAGGTGCTGGCGCAGATCGACCCGCGCCCCTACGAGCAGGCGCTGATGCAGGCGCAGGGCACGCGCCAGCGTGACGAGGCGCAGCTCGACAACGCCCGCATCACCCTGGAGCGCTACCGCACGCTGCTGTCGCAGGACTCGATCGCGCGCCAGGACGTGGACACGCAGGCCGCGCTGGTCAAGCAACTGCAGGGCACGGTGATGACCGACCTCGCCCAGGAAAAGACCGCTCGCCTGAACCTCGACTACACCCGCGTCACCTCGCCCGCCACCGGCCGCATCGGCCTGCGCACGGTGGACGCCGGCAACTACGTGAGCGCCGGCGAGGCCACAGGCATCGCCACCATCACGCAGATGACGCCGATCGACGTGCAGTTCTCGGTGCCCCAGGACCGCGTGACCGACGTGCAGGCCTCGCAGCAGGGCGCGCAGCCGCTGGCTGTGACGGCGTTCGACCGCACCCGCACCACCGAGGTGGGCAAGGGGCAGTTCTCCACCCTGGACAATCTGGTGGACACCACCACGGGCACGGTCAAGGCCAAGGCCCGGTTCGAGAACGCCAACGGTGCGCTGTTTCCCAACCAGTTCGTGAACGTGCAGCTCCTGCTGCGCGAGGTGCCGGCCGTGGTGGTGCCGGTGACGGCGGTGCGCACGGGCGCCAATGGCGACTTCGTCTATGTCATCAACGAAGACCGCACGGTGTCGCTGCGAAAGGTCAAGCGCGGCCAGGCGACGGTGGGGTTGATGGCCATTACCGAGGGCCTGAAGGCCGGCGAGCGCGTGGTGACCGAAGGCGGCGACCGTTTGAAGGACGGTGCCACCGTGCAACTGCAGGGCGCGCGCGGCCCGGCCTCCGCAGCCAGCGGCGCCGCGGGCGCCCCGCCGCGCCGCGCTCGGGCCTCGGGTCCGCGCGGGGAGGGCGAGGCCCGGGGCTTCGGCCCCCGTGGCGAGGGCCGTGGACCGGAGGGCGAGCGCCGCCAGCGCCCGCCGCAGGAGGGCGCCCAGCCCGGGGCCCAGCCCGGGGCCTCCGCCCCGCAGACCCCTTGATGACCGCCCGGCCCCACCCATGAGTCCGTCGCGTCCGTTCATCGAAAGACCCGTCGCCACTGCGCTGCTGATGGTGGCCATCGTGCTGGCCGGTCTGGTCGGCTTCAAGCTGCTGCCCCTGTCGGCGCTGCCGGAGGTGGACTACCCCACCATCCAGGTGCAGACCCTCTACCCCGGTGCCAGCCCTGAGGTCATGAGCCGCACCGTGAGTGCGCCGCTGGAGCGCCAGTTCGGGCAGATGCCGGGGTTGGCGCGCATGTCGTCCACCAGCGCCTCGGGCGTGTCCATCGTCACGCTGCAGTTCGGCCTGGGGCTGGCGCTCGATGTGGCCGAGCAGGAGGTGCAGGCCGCCATCAACGCCGGATCGTCGTTGCTGCCCACCGACCTGCCCGCGCCGCCGGTGTACGCCAAGGTGAACCCGGCCGATGCGCCGGTGCTCACGCTGGCCGTCAGCTCCGACACGTTGCCGCTCACCGAGGTGCAGAACCTCGTGAACACGCGGCTGGCGCAGAAGATGAGCCAGGTGCCCGGCGTGGGCCTTGTCAGCCTGGCCGGCGGGCAGCGGCCGGCCGTGCGCATCCAGGCCGACACCAAGGCGCTGGCCTCGTACGGCATCGGGCTCGACACCTTGCGCACGGCCATCACCTCGGCCAACGCCAACAGCGCCAAGGGCAGCTTCGACGGGCCGCAGCGCTCCTACAGCATCAACGCCAACGACCAACTGGTGACGGTGGCCGACTACAAGAACCTCATCGTCACCTGGAAGAACGGCGCGCCCGTGCGCATGACCGACGTGGCCCGCGTGGTGGACAGCGCCGAGAACAACCGCCTGGGCGCCTGGGCCAACGAGACCCCGGCCATCATCCTGAACGTGCAGCGCCAGCCGGGCGCCAACGTGATCGCCACGGTGGACAACATCAAGAAGCAGCTGCCCGAGCTGCAGGCCGGGCTGCCCGCCTCGCTGAAGGTGGAGGTGCTGTCGGACCGCACCACCGGCATCCGCGCATCGGTGCATCACGTGGAGATGGAACTGGTGCTGGCCGTGCTGATGGTGGTGCTGGTGATCTTCTTTTTCCTGCACAGCCTGCGCGCCACGGTGATCGCCAGCCTGGCGGTGCCGATCTCGCTCATCGGCACCTGCGGCGTGATGTACCTGCTGGGCTACAGCCTGAACAACCTGAGCCTGATGGCGCTCACCATCGCCACCGGCTTCGTGGTGGACGATGCCATCGTGATGATCGAGAACATCGCCCGCTACATCGAGGAGGGCGAGCCGCCGTTCCAGGCCGCGCTCAAGGGCGCCACGCAGATCGGCTTCACCATCATCTCGCTCACGGTGTCGCTGATCGCGGTGCTGATTCCGCTGCTGTTCATGAGCGACGTGGTGGGGCGGCTGTTCCGCGAGTTCGCGGTGACCCTGGCGCTCACCATCCTGATCTCGGCCGTGGTGTCGCTCACGCTCGTGCCCATGATGTCGGCGCGCTGGCTGAAACCCGAGCCGCCGCACGGCGAGCGGCGCGGCTTCGGCGGCGCGGTGCAGCGCGGCTTCGACCGCGTGATCGCGCGCTATGACATCTGGCTGCAGTGGGTGCTGCGCCGCCAAGGCGCCACGCTGGTGGTGGCGCTGCTCACCATGGCGCTCACGGCGCTGCTGTACGTGGTGATTCCCAAGGGACTCTTTCCCACGCAGGACACGGGCCAGCTGCAGGCGCGCGTGGAGGCCTCGCAGGACGTGTCGTACGCCCGCATGAGCGAGTTGCAGCAGGCCGCGGCCCGCGCCATCCTGGCCGATCCGGACGTGCAGTCGCTCAGCTCCTTCATCGGGGTGGACGCGGCCAACAACACCATGCTGAATGCCGGGCGCATGCTGATCAACCTGAAGGCCGACCGCGACGGGCAGGAGGCCGTCATGCAGCGCCTGCGCGACCGGGTGCGCGCCGTGGCCGGTGTGACGCTGTACCTGCAGCCCACGCAGGACCTGACCATCGACGCCGAGACCGGGCCCACCGAGTACCGCCTGTCGATCGGCGGGGTGGATTCGGCGCAGGTCAACGAATGGACGAACCAACTGGTGGAGCGCCTGCGCACGGTGCCCCAGGTGCGCAACGCCACGTCGGATGCGGGCGCGCAGGGCCTGTCGGCCTACGTGGACATCGACCGCAACACGGCCTCGCGCCTGTCGGTCACGGCCAGTTCGGTGGACGACACGCTCTACAGCGCGTTCGGCCAACGCATCGTCTCCACCATCTTCACCGAGACCAACCAGTACCGCGTGATCCTGGAGGCGCAGCAGGAGCATCTGGACAGCCCCGAGGCGCTGGGCACCCTGCAGCTGCGCACGGGCGGCGGCACGCCCACGCCGCTGTCCGCCGTGGCCACCATCCGCGAGCAGCTCGCACCGCTGCAGGTTACCCGCGTGGCGCAGTACCCGGCCGCCACGCTGGGCTTCGACCGGGCCGAGGGCGTGTCGCTGGGCAACGCGGTCGATGCCATCCGCGCGGCGGCGCAGGAGATCGGCGTGCCGGCGGGGCTGTCGATGCAGTTCCTCGGGGCAGCGGGCGCCTACGAAAAGTCGCTGTCCAGCCAGCTGTGGCTCATCCTCGCGGCCATGGTGTGCGTGTACATCGTGCTGGGCGTGCTGTATGAGAGCTACATCCACCCGCTGACCATCCTGTCCACGCTGCCCTCGGCCGGCGTGGGTGCCTTGCTGATGCTCATGGTGACGGGCAACGACCTGGGGGTGATCGGCATCATCGGCATCATCCTGCTGATCGGCATCGTCAAGAAGAACGCGATCATGATGATCGACTTCGCCATCGACGCCGAGCGCGAGCAAGGCATGGCCCCGCAAGAGGCCATCCATCAGGCGGCGCTGCTGCGCTTTCGCCCGATCCTGATGACTACCCTGGCCGCACTGTTCGCCGCGTTGCCGCTCATGCTGGGCTGGGGCGAGGGGGCCGAGTTGCGCCGGCCGCTGGGCCTGGCCATCTTCGGCGGCCTGGTGCTGAGCCAGATGCTCACGCTGTTCACCACGCCGGTGATCTACCTGGCCTTCGACCGGCTGGGCCGCCGCTGGACGGGCCGGGGCACGGCCGCCGCGCCCGCGCAGTCCGGCGCGGCACCCTCCGGGCCCACGCCATGAACCTGTCGCGCCCCTTCGTCGAGCGCCCGGTCGCCACCGTGCTGCTGACCATCGGCATGGCGCTGGCGGGCATCGCCGCGTTCTTCGTGCTGCCGGTGGCGCCGCTGCCGCAGGTGGACTACCCGGCCATCTCGGTGTCGGCCAGCCTCGCGGGCGCCAGCCCCGAGACCATGGCCACCAGCGTGGCCACGCCGCTGGAGCGCCGGCTGGGCGTGATCGCGGGCGTGAACGAGATGACGTCCAGCAGCTCGACCGGCTCGGCCCGCGTGAGCCTGCAGTTCGACCTGAGCCGCAACATCGACAGCGCCGCGCGCGAGGTGCAGGCGGCCATCAACGCATCGCGCGTGGACCTGCCGGCCACGCTGCGCAGCAACCCCACCTACCGCAAGCGCAATCCGGCGGATGCGCCCGTCATCATCCTCACGCTGACCTCCAAGACGCGCACGCCGGGCGAGATCTACGACGCGGTCTCCAACGTGGTGAGCCAGCGCATCTCGCAGGTGGCGGGCGTGGGCGAGGTCGAGATCGGCGGCGGCTCGTTGCCCGCGGTGCGCGTGGAACTGCTGCCGTTCGCGCTCAACCGCTACGGCATCAGCACCGAGGACGTGCGCGCGGCCATCCAGGCCTCCAACGCCAACCGCCCCAAGGGCGCCATCGAAGGCGATGGCAAGCGCCTGCAGATCTACACGCCTTCGCCCTCGCGCAAGGCGTCCGACTACGCCTCGCTGGTGATCGCCTGGCGCAACAACGCCGCCGTGCGCCTGGGCGACGTGGCGCGCGTGGTCGATGGCGTGGAGAACACGCGCACGCTGGGCCTGTTCAACGGCGACCCGGCCATCATCGTGCTCATCACGCGCCAGCCGGGCGCCAACATCATCGACACGGTGGACGGCGTGCGTGCGCTGCTGCCCGACCTGCAGGCGCAGCTGCCGCAGGACATCCAGGTGTCGGTGGCATCGGACAGCACCAATTCCATCCGATCGTCGCTGCGCGAGATCGAGTTCACGCTCATGGTCTCCATCGCGCTGGTGGTGCTGGTGGTGGGCCTGTTCCTGCGCAAGGCGCGCGCCACGGTCATTCCGGCGGTGGCCACGGTGGTGTCGCTGCTGGGCACCTTCGGCATCATGTATTTTCTGGGCTTCAGCCTGAACAACCTCAGCCTGATGGCCCTCACGGTGGCCACCGGCTTCGTGGTGGACGACGCCATCGTGGTGCTGGAGAACACCAGCCGCCACATCGAGGCCGGCATGGACCGCATGGCCGCGGCGCTGCTCGGCGCGCGCGAGGTGGGCTTCACGGTGCTGTCGATCAGCCTGTCGCTGGTGGCGGTGTTCATCCCGCTGCTGTTCATGGACGGGCAGGTGGGGCGCCTCTTCCGCGAATTCGCGGTCACGCTGTCGGTGGCGGTGGCGATCTCGC
The DNA here is from genome assembly GCF_030158975.1 of Acidovorax sp. SUPP2539. NCBI lineage: Bacteria > Pseudomonadati > Pseudomonadota > Betaproteobacteria > Burkholderiales > Comamonadaceae > Acidovorax > Acidovorax sp. SUPP2539. The sequence goes on from NZ_BQXJ01000001.1 coordinate 1,024,283, forward strand.
TGGTGATCTCGCTCACCACCACACCGATGATGTGCGCGTGGCTGCTGCGCTCGGAAGACCCCGCCCAGGCCAAGCCCCTCGGCCGCTTCGCGCGCTGGGCCGAGCGGGGCTACGACGGCATGCTGCGCGGCTACGCCCACAGCCTGGACTGGGCGCTGGCGAGCAAGGCGCTCGTCATGCTGGTGCTGCTGGCGGTGATCGGGCTCAACGTGTACCTGTTCACCAAGATTCCCAAGGGCTACTTTCCGCAGCAGGACAACGGCCAGCTCAACGGCGGGCTGCGGGCCGACCAGAGCATCTCCTCCGACGCCCTGGCGCGCAAGCTGCGCCAGGCGGTGGGCATCATCCGCAACGATCCGGCGGTGGACACGGTGGTGGGATTTTCCGGTGGCGGGCGGGCGGGCGGAGGCTTTCTGTTCGTGAACCTGAAGCCCGTGGGCGAGCGCGCCGACAGCAGCAACGCCGTGATCGGCCGCTTGCGGCCGCAGCTGGCGCAGATCACCGGCCTGCAGGTGTTCCTGAGCCCGGTGCAGGACCTGCGCATGGGCGGTCGCTCCAGCAATTCGACCTACCAGTACACCCTCAAGAGCGACAACCTGGCCGACATGCGGCTGTGGGCCACGCGCCTGGCCGAGCGCCTGAAGCAGGAAGAGCTGCTGACCGACGTGGACACCGACCAGGCCGACAACGGCGTGGAGACCTATGTGGAGGTGGACCGGGCCAGCGCCTCGCGCCTGGGCGTGAGCGCCTCGGCCATCGACAGCGCGCTCTACAACGCCTTCGGCCAGCGCTCGGTGGCCACCATCTACGGCGAGCTGAACCAGTACTCGGTCATCATGGAGTGGGCGCCGGAATACACCAAGGGCCCGCCGGCGCTGGCCGACATCTTCGTGGCATCCAACCCGACCGGGGCCACCGGCACGGCCGCCAATCCGGGCCAGCGCGGTGCCTCCACGGGGCAGGTATTGAGCAACACCGCATCGACCATGGTTCCGTTGAGCGCCATCGCCAAGGTGGTGGAGCGGGCCTCGCCCACCTCCATCAACCACCAGGACGGCGAACTGGCCACGACGATCTCGTTCAACCTGGACGGGAACACCTCGCTGAGCCAGGCGAGGCAGGTCATCGAGCAGGCGGAGGCCGACATCGCCATGCCCACCAACGTGCGCGGCAGTTTCCAGGGCACGGCGCTCGGTTTCCAGCAATCGCAGTCGCAGCAGTTCTTCCTGATCCTGGCGGCCATCGTGGTGATCTACATTGTGCTGGGCGTGCTGTACGAAAGCCTGATCCACCCCATCACCGTGCTGACCACCTTGCCCTCGGCCGGCGTAGGGGCGGTACTGGCGCTGCTGCTGTTCAACATGCAGTTCACCATCATTGCGCTCATCGGCGTGTTCTTGCTGATCGGCATCGTGAAGAAGAACGCCATCCTCATCATCGACTTCGCGCTGGAGGCCGAGCGCGCCCGGGGCCTGTCGGCGCTGGAGGCGGTGCGCGAGGCCTGCATGCTGCGCTTTCGTCCCATCCTGATGACCACGCTGGCGGCCGCGCTGGGCGCCTTGCCGCTGGCCATCGGCTTCGGGCAGGGCTCCGAGTTGCGCCAGCCGCTGGGAGTGGCCATCATCGGCGGCCTGATCGCCAGCCAGTTGCTGACCTTGCTCACCACCCCGGTGGTCTACGTGCTGCTGGACAAGCTGCGCCGCCGCTCCGCCAACGAACACCAACTGAGCCGCGCGGCCCCGCCTGCGGGTGCCGCTGCGTCTCCACTGCAACAACCATGACATCCGCTTTTTCCTCCCTTGCCTGGGCACCCCGCGCTGTGCGCATGGCCTGCCTGGGCGCGCTGCTGCCCTTGGCCGCCTGCTCCGTGGCGCCCGTGTACCAGCGCCCCGAACTGCCCCTGCCCACCGCCTTCAAGGAAGCGGGGGCGGTGTGGCAGCCTGCCGCGCCCGCCGATGCGATCGACCGCGGCGACTGGTGGACGCTGTTTCGGGACGACGACCTGAACCGCCTCGCCTCGCAGGTGCAACTGTCCAACCAGAACATCGCGGCCGCCGTGGCGGCCTACGCCCAGGCGCAGGCGCTGGTGCGCGAGCAGCGCGCCGGCCTGCTGCCTTCGGTCAGCCTGTCGGGCAGCGGCTCGCGCGCGGGCGGCGAGGGCTCCACCCGCCGCGGCACCACGACGCAGGCGGCACTGGGTGCGGACTGGGCACCCGACCTGTGGGGGCGCCTGGGCGGCGCGGTGGACAACGCCAGCGCCAATGCCCAGGCCAGCGAGGCCGATCTGGCCTCGGCCCGGCTGTCCGCCGTGGGCTCGCTGGTGGCGGCCTATTTCCAGCTGCGCGAAGCCGATGCCGAAATCGACCTGCTGCAGGCCACCGTGCAGGGCTACGAACGCAGCCTGCAGATCGCCCAGAACCGCTACGCCGCTGGCGTGGTGGCCAACTCCGACGTACTCCAGGCCCGTACCCAACTGGCCAACGCGCGCGCGGACCTCGCCACCATGCAACAAAACCGCGCCCGCTACGAACACGCCATCGCCGTGTTGACGGGGGTGGCACCGGCCTCGTTCACGCTGCCGCCCGCGCCCTGGAACATGCGGGCCCCCGAGGTGCCCGCAGGCATTCCGTCGACCCTGCTGCAGCGCCGCCCCGACATCGCCGCGGCCGAGCGCGCGGTGGCCGCGGCCAATGCGCAGATCGGCGTGCAGCGCTCGGCCTATTACCCCAGCCTGAGCCTCACGGCCTCGCTGGGCCGCAGCGGCACCAGCGTGGGCGATCTGTTCAGCGCCTCGGGCGCGCTGTGGTCGCTGGGTCTGTCGGTGGCGCAGACGGTGTTCGACGGCGGCGCCATCGCCGCCCGGGTGGACGGTGCCGAGGCCGCCCGCGATGCCCGCGCAGCCACCTACCGCCAGACGGTGTTGACCGCCTTCCAGGCCGTGGAGGACCAGTTGACCGTGCTGCGCACGCTGCAGGCGCAAGAGCCCCTGCGCCAGGAGGCCGTGTCTGCCGCCAATCTCACCGAGCAGCAACTGCTGAACCGCTACCGCGAGGGCCAGGTGAGCTACACCGAGGTGGTGACGGCGCAGGTCACCGCGCTGTCGGCACGGCGTGCGCTGCTGCAGCTGCAAGTGAACCGCCAACTGGCTGCCGCCACGCTGGTGCAGGCGCTGGGTGGCGGATGGCAGGCCCCCTGGGAGGGTGAGGCAGGGCCGCAGTGAGCGGGGGGCGAAGCGGTGGGAAACCGGCGGTGGCCAGAAGGGTGCGACCTTCTCCCCGGCGCACCCCTGGTCCTGGCTCGGGCAATGGCGCGGTACCCGGATCAGGGTATTCAGTCGGCGTAATGAAATCGGCGTAATACTTGCTTCATGGATTGGTGTTAAACCGTGCCACCCCAGTCGCCGTTCCTTTTTCCTCCCAGACAATGACGCTCACCGAACTCAAGTACATCGTCGCCCTTGCGCAGGAAAAGCGTTTCAGCCGCGCAGCCCACCTTTGCAATGTCTCCCAGCCCTCGCTGTCGATGGCCATCAAGAAGCTGGAAGAGGAACTGGAACTCAAGCTGTTCGAGCGCACGGCGGGACAGGTGTCGGTCACGCCGGTGGGCGAGGAGATCGTCTACGAAGCCCGGCGGATCCTCGAGCATGCGGCCGCCATCCAGAAAATCGCCCAGCGCGGCAAGGACCCGCTGGCCGGCACGATCAAGATCGGCGTGTCCTATACCGTCGGCCCGTATCTGCTGCCCGAGCTGGTGCACCACTCCAAGGCCCGCACGCCGCAGATGGAGCTCATTCTCAAGGGCAGCTTCACGGAGCGGCTGATCGAAATGCTGGGCACGGGGGAGATCGATTGCGCCATCATGGCCGAGCCCTTTCGCTCCACCGGCCTGGCCAAGGCGGCCCTGTACGACGAACCCCTGATCGCCGCGGTGCCTGCCTCGCACATCCTGGCCCAGCGTGAAAGCGTCTCGACGACCGAGTTGCAGGGCGAGACCCTGCTGCTGCTGGAGGCCGACGAGGGTTTGCGGGAACACCTGGAGGCTTTGAGTCCCGAGGCCGCGCCAGCGCTGGGCGACGCAGAAGGGGTGAGCCACACCTTCGAAGGCTACTCGCTGGAGACCATCAAGCACATGGTCTCGCGCGGCATGGGCATCACCCTCGTGCCGCGGCTGTCGGTGCCGCAGGACCAGATGCATTCGGGCTACAAACGGCGCAAGGACGACGAGCATCCTGCCGAAAAACGCCGCCGCAACGACGACAGCCAGATCCGCTACCTGCCCATCCAGCAGGAGACCGGTCAGCCGCCACCCGTGCGCCGGATCGTGCTGGCCTGGCGCAGGAGCTTTCCACGCTACGAGGTCATCGCCGCCCTGCGCAATGCGATCTACGCGTGCGAGTTGCCCGGCGTCACGCCCATCCTGAGGTAAGCCGCTGCAGGCCTGGGATCAAGGGGCTTCGTTGCCGGCCACCAGCGGCGGGTAGGTTCCCGTCCCGTCGGGCCAGGCGGTGAGCACCTCGTACCCCTCGGGCGTGACCGCCACCATGTGCTCCCACTGGGCGGACAGGGATCGGTCCTTCGTCACCACGGTCCACCCATCGGACAGTTGCCGGGTCTCGCGTTTGCCCGCGTTGAGCATCGGCTCGATGGTGAACACCATGCCAGGCTCCAGCCGCAGCCCCTCTCCGCGCCGGCCGTAGTGCAGCACTTGCAGGTCTTCGTGATAGACCTGACCAATGCCGTGTCCGCAGTATTCGCGCACCACGCTGAAATGCTCCCGGTGGGCGACCGACTGGATGGCATGGCCGATATCGCCCAGCGTCGCCCCGGGCCGGACTTGCTGGATGCCTGCCCGCAGGGCTTCGTAGGTCGTGTCCACCAGGCGCCGCGCCAAGGTGCTGGGGGCACCGACGAAGTACATGCGGCTGGTGTCGCCGAACCAGCCATCCTTGATGACGGCGACATCGATGTTGATGATGTCGCCCCGCTTCAGGATCTTGTCTGCCGAGGGAATGCCATGGCAAACCACCTGATTGACGGAGGTCAGGATGGTCTTGGGGTACCCCTGGTAGCCCACATTGGCTGGAATGGCGCCCTGGACATTCACGATGTGGTCATGGCAGATGCGGTCGAGCGCTTCGGTGCTCACGCCGGGCACGACGTGGGATGCCACCATGCTGAGGACCTCCGCGGCCAGTTGCCCGGCCTGCCGGGCCATCGCGATCTGCTCGGCCGACTTGATGCGAATGTCGCTGGCCATCAGTGTTGCCCGGGCGAGGAGGGGGCGGGCTTGCCCGAGGAGGCCTTGGCAGCCACCGAGATGTCCAGTCCCCCGGCGAGCTCGGCGCGGATCAGCAACTGGCAGATTTCCCGGTGGTTCAACTCCGGATACAGCTCGGTGAGCATGCCGACGCGCATCCAGTGCTCGGCCTGCGCATTGATCGATCGGCTGAGTGCGTTGCCTGCGACGCGCAGGTTTTCATGCATCAGATCCGAAATTTTGACGATTCCCATCAGTCACCTCTATACGAAACGTATGTGAAGTATATATGTTTCATATGGTGTTTGACCGCTTCTCACCGATTGGAACCGCTGACGGGGGAAACCAAGCAACCTCCATTGGCCTTTAAGCTGCCGTTCTTTCCAAGCGCCAACGGGTGTTTACCGCGCAATTCGGTTCGCATTCGCTGAAATGAGAGCGCGCGACCCGGTTAGGCTCGGAGCCCGCGCCGGGGGCGCGTTGCCGTGCGACGGGCTGCTGTCTTACTGCCTTATTGGGTAAAAGCTTGTATGCAAGGTCCGTTTTAAACCGCCCACTCTCTCGATTTCCTAAATGGGACATCAAGAAAGCCTATCTATTGCGCTTCGACTATTGTCCTGAATGAACCAATATGTAATATTGGCAATGAAATTTTGCTTATCACTGGTCAAGGCGCGAGCATCGGTTCGATCGTAAGGAAACACTTCCATGGGTTTTAGGGATTTATGGGACACGTTACGTGCCCGCCGGCGCATGCGCTTTGAAAATACGGATGCGTTTCCAATGAGTGAAGAGTTGCACGAGCTCGAGCCCTCCACGCATTCACCCCAATCGGAGCTGGGGGTGGCCTTGATGCTGCGGCGGCGCATGGACCGCCCTCGCACGCGGATGGTGCCGGTCCTGCTGTGCTTGCTGTATCTGGCTTGCGTGCTGGTTTACTTTGGCTTGGGCGTGGTGGGTTTTTCCACGGTGCTGATGGTCGCGGCCCTCATCGCATTGCTGGTGGTCGCTTTCATGGGCCTTTTCTATTTGGGTGTGCACGAGCATTTCGCCGACCGCCAAATGCGGTTGCCCATCGTGATCGGCTCGGCGGGCGCATTGCTTCTGGTTTTTTATCTGGAGCCCGTCACGCAGATCGCCCTGGCGCCGTTTTTGTTCGTGGTCATGGCCTATGGCCTGTTCACCCTGTCGCGCAACATGGCACTGGCGGTGTGCGTCGGTATCCTCGCGGTCTACGGCGCGATCAGCGGTCTGCACTATGCCCAGAACGAAAATACCGCCTTGCTGCGCCTGGAAGTGCTGCATATCGTGTCCCTGGCACTGGCGTTACCCGCCTATGTGCTGTTGATGGGGCGTGTGCGCATGTTGCACCGGTTGCTGCAAAAGAAAAGCAGCGAAGTGCGCTCCATTACCGAAAGCGCGCGCCGCGACGCTCTGGCGGGATGCCTGAACCGGCGGTCTGTCCTGGCCGCCCTCGAAGAGCAAAAGCAGTTGGCGGACGAAAGCGGCATTCCGCTTTGCATGGCCGTTGTGGATCTGGATCACTTCAAGCGGATCAACGACGAAATGGGCCACCTGGAAGGGGACGAAGTGCTTCGCACCTTTGCCAAGCTGGGGCAGGGCGCTGTGCGGGCCGACGATTACTTCGGCCGGTACGGCGGCGAAGAATTCCTGGTGATCTTTCCCGCGACGCCCTTGCTGCCCGCGCTGAACACCTGCGAGCGCATCCGCGTGCAGGTGGAGTCGCACGCTTGGGAAAACCCCCGTCTGCGGGGCCGGGTGACGGTGTCGATCGGTGTCACCCAGTACGTGCTGGGCGAGACCGCCCTCGAGTTCTTCGCCCGCGCCGATGCCGCGATGTACATGGCCAAGCAAGGCGGGCGAAACCAGGTGGTGGTGCAAGAGCCCGTGGGGGCCGGCAGTGCGGCGAACGACGAGGAGGTGCAGGTGCCATCGCACGGCTACTTCTAGGAGAGCCTTTCCGCGGCCTTCTATCTGAGCCACACAAAAATCATCGGATTCTTTGTATTTCCATCGATTTCTGGGATGCTTCGTCGATGATCCCTGAACTCAAGACCCTCATCGCGGTCTGCAAGTACGGAACCTTCGCTTCAGCGGGGGAGCAGATCGGACTGACCCAGTCGGCCGTCAGCAGCCAGATCAAGCGGCTCGAAGACGCGTTGGGATTTCCCCTGTTCGACAGGACCGGCCGCTCTGCAACGCTGAATGCGGCCGGACAAACGACTGTCGAGCGTGCGGAGGTCATCTGCGCGCTCTTTTCAAAGCTCGGCGATCCCTCCGATGAAAGCGCCACGCAGGGGGTTCTGCGCATCGGCTCCATTGCCTCGGCGCAGCCGACGCTCGTGGCACGTGCGCTGGAGGGCCTGAGGCGCTTGTTTCCGCTGGTCCGTGTGCACGTCTCGCCCGGTGTTTCCATGCGGTTGATGGACGATCTCGATGCGGGAAAAATCGATGCGGCGGTGATGATCCGCCCTCCCTTCGGCATGCCCTCCGACATGGCGTGGCAAGCGCTGGTCCACGAGCCCTTCGTGCTGGTCGGTCCGAAGGAGGGGACGGCCCGCAAGGATTGGCGCACCCTGATCCAGGAGCGGCCATTTCTTCGCTACGACCGGGCCTCGTTCGGTGGCCGCATGGTCGAAGGTTTCCTGCGGCGCCAGGGCTTGGCGGTCAATGAGGCCATCGAACTGGATGAGATTCCCGGACTCATTCATCTCGCATCGAAAGGGGTGGGCGTTGCGGTGGTTCCGCTGGTGGAAGCCCATCTGCCGTTGCCCGATGGCGTGCGTGTGATCTCGCTGCAGGAACACACCTTCTATCGGGAGATCGGGTTGCTCCAGCGTCGGGCCCAGACCGGTTCGCCGGTCGTGGCCCACTTCTCGCGGAGCCTGGAAGAGGCTTCGCAGATCGGCCGCGTGAAGGTGCCGGCCGGGACCAAGGCGCACATCCAGGCCTCCCGTCGCCCTAAAAAGCCATAGCGTGAATGCCGCGGTGGCGCGGCATCCGTTGAGTCTCAGCCGAACTGGTGGTAAACCTTTGCGATGACTTTCCAATCGCCCCCGATCTTGATGAGCGTGAGATAGTCGTTGTAGTCGGCACCGATGGCATCCTTTTCCATATCGACCCGGATCACGGCCGTGGTGGGCGTGATGGCCAGAACGTCCAGCTGGGCCGCGATCTCCGGGGCTTTTCCGTTCTTCTGCACGAAGTCGAACAGGTTGGCCACCGGGCCTCCGAGCAGTTCACCATGGGTGAAGCCGTACATCACCGCGTCATGGTGGAAGGCCTGGGCAATCGCCTCGATGCTGCCGATCCGCAGGCCGTCGACGTATTTCTGTGCGACCGCCACCACGGCGTGATATTCGCGGGTCGGAACCGATTTGCTGTTTTGTGTCATAGGGTGCTCACGCATTCAGCGTGCCTCGTACTCTTCCATGGGTTTGTCGTTGGGGTCGGCCCAGGCGGCCCGGGTCATTTCGGTCGCTGGCAGGCCGACAGTGGCGTTCTGCGGCGGGATCGGTTTCATGAACCATTTGTCATAGAGGCGCGCCACTTCCCCGCTCCTGGCGAGTGACACGATGCTCTGATCGACCACCTTCTTGAATGCCGGATCCCCCTTGGGCAACATGATGGCGATGGGTTCGGTGCTCAGAACCTGGTCCAGCAGCTTGTATTGCCCGGGGGTTTTGCTCTTGGAGATCAGCGTTGCAAGAATCTGCCCGTCCGCCGCGAAACCGTCGGCGCGGCCAGTCTCCAGCAGCAGGAATCCTTCGCTGTTGTCCTTGGCCAGGAGTTCCGAGGCGTCGCTCTTGAGCTTTCGCAGCACCTGAACCGAGGTGCTGCCCGAGGTGGCCGCGATCGTCTTGCCCGCCAACTGTGCCGTCGACTGGATGGTGGAGCCCGACCTGACCGCGATGCGAACCCCCTAGACATAGAGCGTTGGGGCAAATGCCACGTCTTTTTGGCGTGCGAGGTTGTTCGTCGTGGTGCCGCATTCAAGCTCCACCGTGCCGTTTTGGACGAGCGCAATGCGGTTCTGTGGTGTCACCAGCTGGTACTTCACCTCCAGCCGGTCGAGTTGCACGGCCTTCTTGAGGTCGGCAATGACGCGTTCGCAGATCTCCACATGGAAGCCGGTGTATTTGCCCGGCCCCGTCGTGAACGACATGGCGCCGGATGCATCGCGAACGCCCATCGTGACCGTCGCCGACTCCCTGATCCTTTTCAAGGTGTCGGTTTGCGCAGAGGCCGAAGCTGCAAGCGCCATGAGCACCGCGGCCACGCCGGCGCGGGTGGTGAGGAAAGGATTCATCGCGTTCTCACTTGGCGAAGAGCGAACCCAGGTCTGCGAAGGCCTTCATCTCGATGGCATTGCCCGAGGGGTCCAGGAAGAACATGGTTGCCTGCTCGCCAGGTTCGCCTTTGAAGCGGATGTACGGCTCGATGACGAATTTTGTTTGCACGGCAGCCAGCTTGTCTGCCAGGGCCTGCCATGTGTCCATGGGCAAGATGGCGCCGAAATGCCGAACGGGTACGTCATGCCCGTCCACGGCGCTGCTCGCCCTGTGGCCGCATTCTTCGGGGGCCAGGTGGGCGACGATCTGATGGCCGTAGAAGTCGAAATCGACCCACTCCGGAGCGCTTCGGCCTTCAGGACAGCCCAGAAGCTGCCCGTAGAAAGCGCGGGCTTCCGCGATGTCGCGGACGGGAAAAGCAAGATGGAAAGGAATGCGTGCAGGGGTGTTTGTCATGGCGTCGTCGTGGTGTGGAAGTTCGACATGACCCAGACTTTAGAAAACAACACGCATAACCGAAAACGATATATCTTCTTGCTGACCACCAATTGAATTGATGCTCGCGCCGAGGTGAAACGGCCTTCGTGCGATCGGCCCCTGGAACCGCCCGCCGCTGTTGCGGCGCGCCGATAATCCCGGCTGTCATTTCAAGGAGCGCCAGTGGACGTCGTATTGTTGGTCAAGGCCGCCATCATGGGGGTGGTCGAGGGCCTGACCGAGTTTCTTCCCATCTCTTCCACCGGGCATCTGATCCTGGCGGGTTCATTGCTCGGGTTCGACGATGCCAAGGCCAAGGTCTTCGACATCGCCATCCAGACCGGGGCGATCTTCGCGGTGATTCTGGTCTATTGGCAGAAGATCCGGGCCACCGTGGTGGCGCTGCCCACGCAGCGGCAGGCGCGGCGCTTCGCCCTCAATGTGATCATCGGATTCCTGCCTGCCGTGGTGCTGGCGCTGATCTTCGGCAAGCTCATCAAGGAGCACCTGTTCACGCCCGTGGTGGTGGCCAGCACGTTCATCCTGGGCGGCTTTGTCATCCTGTGGGCCGAGCGCCGTTCGCCCCGCGCGGTGCGCGTTCACGAGGTGGATGACATGACGCCGCTCGATGCCCTCAAGGTGGGGCTGGCGCAGTGTCTGGCGATGGTGCCGGGCACGAGCCGCAGCGGCGCCACCATCATCGGCGGCATGCTGCTGGGGCTGTCTCGCAAGGCCGCCACCGACTTCTCGTTCTTCCTGGCCATCCCGACGCTGATCGGTGCGGGGGGCTACAGCCTGTACAAGGAGCGGCACCTGCTGACGGTGGGCGACGTGCCCTTGTTCGCGGTCGGGCTGGTGTTCTCGTTCATCAGCGCGTGGCTCTGCGTGCGCTGGCTGCTGCGCTACATCAGCACGCACAGCTTCGTGCCGTTCGCGTACTACCGCATCGGCTTCGGCATCGTGGTGCTGGTGACCGCCTGGACCGGGTGGGTCACCTGGGCGGATTGACGGGGCGCCGGCCACTCGCGCCAGTGGCGGCCTGCCAGCCCATCCGCTGAGGCATTGGTAACAGAAAGTGATAAGCTGCCCCGCGCAAGCCGGAATGCCGGGGGATAGCGGCGGCAGGCTGCCGCAGCGCCCCTTTTAGCCCCGGTTGCCCACGCCGCCAACGACAACAGTCAAAGGTTCCCGCCGTATGACGCCAAACGAGCTGCCGGGATTTCGCACGCTGCCCGCGTCGAGGGCGGCCGCCGAGTTTTCAGCCGAAGAGATGCTGGGGTTGCTCACACGCAGCGTGGGCGCCACCGTGGCGGCGGTGAACCGGCAGCAGCGCGTCGTGTACGTGAACGACGAATACGCCCGCTGGTTCGGCGCGCCCGCCTCGGAGCTGGTCGGCAAGACGCTGCTGGAACTATACGGCGACTACAACCATTCGCGCTTCATGCCGTTCGTGGAGCGGGTGTTGCGCGGCGAGCGGCTGAACTACCAGCGCCTGGTGCACAACCCCGAAGGCTTCGAGGAATGGCGCACCATCTGCCTTGCGCCCTGGCGCAACGCCCAGGGCGAGATCGACGGATTCGTCACCACGGCCCTGGATGTGCATGAACTGCAGGTGACCATGAACGCCTTGCGCGCGGCCAACCAGCGGTTGTCTTCGCACATGGACAACAGCCCCCTGGCTGTGCTGGAGATGGACCACGAATTGCGGCTGCTGCACTGCTCGCGCCGCGCCATCCAGCTGATGGGCTGGGAAGATGTGGTGCAGGTCGAGGCGCGGTCGCTGCTGGCGCTGCCGGGCACGGCGGCCATGGACGAGAACCTCACCCAGGCCCTGGCCAGCCTGCAATCGGGCCGCGAATCCCAGAACCGCGTGGAAACCTGTTTCCTGCGCGGCGACGGCACCGAGATGCATTGCGAGTGGTTCAACTCCGCGCTCACCGACGCGGAAGGCCGGGTGACCTCGATCATGTCGCTGGTGCAGGACGTTTCTTCCAAGATCGAGATCTCGCGCCAGCAGCAGTACCTGGCCAATCACGACTCGCTCACCGGCCTGTACAACCGATCGGCCTTCCACCGCCGTTGCGAACGGTCGCTGGAGGCCGCGCGCCACCAGGCCGGCACGGTGGCGCTGCTGTTCATCGACCTGGACGGCTTCAAGAAGATCAACGACGAGCAGGGCCACAAGGTGGGCGACGAGGTGCTGCGGCTCGTCGCCAAGCGCCTGGGCAACGTGGTGCGGGCGCAGGACACCGTGGCCCGGCTGGGGGGCGACGAGTTCCTGGTGATGCTGGACACCGATGTGGACCATGGCGCCCCCAACAGCCTGGGCCACCGCATCATCGATGCACTGGGCCAGCCGATGCGGGTGGAGGGGCGCGACGTGCGCGTGGGTGCCAGCATCGGCGTGGCGACGTATCCGCCCATCGAGGGTGATATCGAGGTGCTCATGGGCCGGGCGGACCAGGCCATGTATGCCGCCAAGCGCGCGGGCTCGGGCTGCGTGCGCTACGCCGAACCGCCTGCCGAGCGGCCTTGACCGGCCGGCGGCCTTGACCGGCCGGCGGCCTGGCCGGCATGCCGCCCGTCCTTGCGTGCGAGTGGCATGCGCGGCTTCATGCGCCGGATCAGTCTTTCGGAGGCGGCGGCAGCGCGATGCTCTGCGCGTAGTGGAAGAAGTTCGTCGGGTCGTACTGCAGCTTGACCTGCTGCAGCTTGGCGTAAGTGGGGGCATCCCAATAGGCGTCGGCGAAGTTCTCCAGCGTGGCATCGGGGTAGTTCTGGTACACGGCACCGCACAGCCACGGCTTGACCAGTTCCATCAGGCCCGCCAGCCACAGCTCCATGTGGGCGCGCTCTTCTTCGTCGCGCCAGAACACGTCCACCACCAGGTCGCAGTCCATGTGGCGGTGGATGAAGGCGCTGTCGGCCGCGGGGTAGCGGTTGATGGCGCCGCCATAGGGTTCCAGGTAGGCGAGCGACCAAGTGTTGGGCGAGGTGCTGAAATAGTCCACCAGTTGCTGCCACTGGGCCTGGGTGACCGGCTGCGCGATGTACGCGCTGGCCTTGGATTCGCAGATGTGGGGGGGCAGGTTGTCGGGCAACGTGTAGGGCTCGTCCTCCAGGTAGCTGTTCATGTCCGGGTAGGTGCCCGTCTTGTCCACCAGCAGCTTCGCGCTCGGCACGGCCAGCAGGGAGGCGATGGCGTGCATGCCGTCCTCGCGCGAACCGCAGAACATGCCCTGCACCATGTACACGGGCTTGCCGTTCAGGTAGCCCAGATTCATCATGTAGCCGAGCGTGTCGGGCGCACCCACCTTCATGTAGCTGGTCTGGAACAGCTCCAGCACCTGCGCGGCGTGCGCCGCATCCCAGCTGATGGACCAGGCCCACACCTGGTCGAGCGGCACCATGCGGTAGGTCACCTGCAGCACCACGCCGAAGTTGCCCCCCGTGCCGCCGCGCAGCGCCCAAAAGAGGTCCGGGTTCTCCGTTTTGCTGGCCGTCACGGTGGTGCCGTCGGCCAGCATCACGCGCATCGAATCCACCAGGTCGCTCTGGATGCCGAAGGCGCGCGAGGTGTAGCCGTAGCCGCCCCCCTGCACGAAGCCCCCCACGCACACGTTGCCGCAGGCGCCGGTGGGAACGTGCCAGCCGGTGTTGTTCATCGCGGCATTGAACTGTTCGAATTGGGTGCCGGGCAGCACATGCACGAGCGCCTGGGCGCGATCCAGCACCACGCCGCTCATCAGGCTGAGGTCGATCACCATGCCGCTGTTGACCGAGTAGCCAGCGGTGCTGTGGCCGCCCGAGCGCACGGCCACCCAGGCGTTGAAGGTGCGGGCGTAGGCCAGGCACAGCGCCACGTCGGTCTCGCAAGCGCAGTACACGATGACCCACGGATAGGACTGGAAGGCCGGGTTGGACTCCTGGCGGTCGTTTTCGTATCTCGGATCGCCGGGCACGATGATGCGCCCGAGCAGGCCGTCTTCCAGCGCGGCCAGCGCCTGCCATGGCGTGGGATCGTCTGCGGGCTGGTTGGCGGCCAGTGCGTTCAGGTGGGCGACGCGGGCGTCCTTGGCAATGCGGGCGGGACTCTTGCGATGGGCCATGGGGTGAAGCTCCTTGGGTGGTTGGACGATGGAAGGAAAAAAGGGGCTTGGGGCGGATGGGCTGTGGGGACCGGGTGGCGAGGCATCAGGAGGACAACAGCGCCAGGTCCCCGGTGTTGCGCCGCACGCAGAACTTGCCGCTCTGCTTGCCGGTGTACATGGCGGCATCGGCCAGCTTGATCAACAGGGCCGGCTCGGTGGAGTCCAGCGGCGCCAGGGCGTAGCCGATGGTCAGGCCCACGTGCAGTTCGAGATCGCCCAGCACGATGGGGGTGCGAAACGCATCGAGCAATTGGTTGCCGAGCGCATGCGCCTGCTCGGGGCTGGCCAGGTCGTTGGCCATCACCACGAACTCGTCGCCGCCGATGCGGGCGACCGTGTCGGTGTGGCGCAGGTGTTCGTGCAGGCGTGCTGTCACCGCCACCAGCAGCTGGTCGCCCACGTCGTGCCCGTGGCTGTCGTTCACCGGCTTGAAGCCGTCCAGATCGAGCATGTACACGGCCGCCAGATGCTCCGGCGTGCACCGGGCCATCGCGGCCGCCAGCGCCAGGTCGAGCCCGCGCCGGTTCGCCAGGCCGGTGAGCGGGTCGGTGTGCGCGAGCGAGCGCATGGCGTCGCGCTCGCGGCGGGCATCGCGCGCGGCCCGGCCCAGCGCCGCCGTGCGCAGCCCCAGCACGCGCATGAACAGCAGCATGTCCACCACCGTGCCGATCTGCAGGGCATGCAGCGTCCAGCCGTTGGCCGGCAGCAGGCCTTGCGACAGGCCGGCCATGGTGGCCGCCGCGATGAAGAACGCGGCGGCGGCCAGCAGCAGCGTGGCGCCCAGCGGATCGCGGCGCCGCGCGCGGGCCCAGGCCACCGGCACGCTCATCAGCCAGGGCAGGGGGCCCAGGGCAGTGAGCAGCACCATGGCCGTGCGCGTGTCGATCCCGTCCACCAGGAAGGCGGCACCCAGCACCGCGCTGACCGCGGCGCCGCCCTGCATGGCACGAAAGAAACTGCCACGCGCCTTACCCTCCAGCAGGGCTTGCCCGAGGAACAGGAAGGTGGTCGCCAGTGCCGCGAAGCCGCACAGGGTGGCGATGTGCAGTTCGATCCAGAGCTGGTCGCGCCAGAGGTATTGCGCCCCGATCCCGAAGAGTTGCAGGCAAAAGCCCGTGCTGGCAGCGACCAGCAGCGCGTAGTGCAGAAAGAGCCGCTCGCTCCCCCCGATCCATTGGCCCAGGCTGTAGATCAGCAGGCAAAGGGCCAGTCCCGCGAACAGGCCCTGCAGCATCTGCTCGGCGAGTGCGCCCGAGAGAAATTGCGGCGCCTGCGCCACGGTGGCGGGCAGGACCATGCTGCCGCCCGTGCGCACGCGCACCAGCAGTTCGTAGGGCACTCCGCCGGCCATCTCCAGGCCCATTGCCGGGGTGCGTGATTGCCAGGGGCGCTGGCTGAAAGGACGCATGTTGCCCATGGCGGCCTGCTGCACGATGCGGCCGCCCTGCGCCAGGTAGAGGTCCACCTGGTGCAGGGCGGGGTAGTCGATGTTCACGACCCACTCCGTGTTCGCCCCCGCCTGGTTGACCAGCGTGGCGCGCAGCCACAGGGCGCCCGTGTGCACTCCGAGCGATCCGCCCGTGTGGGCCGGCGCGGCGAATGCGCCAGGGCTTGCCAGGGCTTCTTCGGCGGTCAGCGCGGCGGTGCGGTCGGCCAGCACCGTGAAGGCTTGCCACAGGTTCGCGGGCGGCATGCCATCGTGCAGCACCAGCGGTGGTGCCGCCTGGGCCGCAGGGGCGAGCAATGCGGCCACTATTACCACCCACCCCGGCAGAAGGCGGCGCAGCCAGCACCGCAGGAAGGTTATAGACCACGGATGCAGGCGGGAGAACAGGCGCATGGCAGCAGTGGCAATGGGGGCGACGCGGTGGCTTGTGCGTCAGCGCACCGTGCGCGAATGGCGGGCGCACCGCCCGCCGGGAGGTGCCGGGCGACGTGTCATGTGCGCAGGCCGCCGCAGGGCGGGCAGGGGGCCTGGCTGGACTCGAAAGCGGCGCAGCGGGGGCGGGTTGTGTCGGGATAAGGCATGCTGTATCACGTTGTAACGCTGCCGCAGTGTATGAGAACTTTCTCCGCAGATTCCATTTTTTTGATGAATGCGGTGCGTTGGCCACACGAAAAGCGGTTGCCGCTGCTGCAGCGGGTGGCCATGACGCGGAGAGTGGCCATGGCGCCCCTTTCGGGCGCGGAATGTACGAGTTGCAGCCTCTGGCTTGCCTCTCAGAGCTCGCTCAGCGGCACTTTGGCGCTGCGCGGATCGGAAGCCGTACGCGCGCAGTGCGACCAGGGGGCCAGAGGCTCAGGCGGTCCGGACCGCCATGAGATTCAGCAGCGCGGCCTCGATGGCGGCGGCCGTGGTCTTGGGCTGTTCCATTGGGAAGAGGTGGCTTCCGTCGAGCACCGTCACCCGCCCCTGGGTGATGCTCAGCGTCATCGCCATGCCCACCTGCCGCACCTCAGCCGATGAGCGCCCGCCGATGAACGCCGCAGGGCAGCGCAGCGGGTGCGCTCGCAGCAGCTGCGACAGGTTGTGCGGCAGGGTGTTGTAGATGGCGGTCTCCACGGCCCGGTCGAAATGCAGCATGTGCCTGCCCTCCTGCTCGCGCAGGCCGTGCTGGATGTAGTCGCGCAGTACCTCGCCGTCCCACTGCGCGAACGCCTTCTTCTTGCGGAAATGCTCCAGCGCCTCGTCGGGGCTGGCCCACGCGTTGCGCCGGGCGCGGCTGACCTTGCCGGGCGACACCGCACCCACCAGCTGTGTCTGCTTGGCCATGCCCAGCGCACTGGCGCGCCAGCCGCTGATGAGGGGCGAGTCGATCATCAGCACGCCGCGCGCCAGTTCGGGGTGGCGTGCGGCGGCCATCACGCTCAGGAAGCCGCCCAGCGAATGCCCCACGAAGAACACCGGCCCGCCCGCGCGCTGCACCTGCTCCTGCGCGAAGTCGGCCAATTGCTGCACCAGGTGCGGCCAGTTGTTGGTGACCGGGTACTCGGGCGCATGCCCGTAGCGGTCCAGGGCGTTCACATCGAAACCCCGGCCCTTCAGGTGGCGAAACAGCACCGAGTAGGTGCCCGCCGGAAAGCTGTTGGCGTGCGAGAAGACGATGGGGAGCATGGGGCTTCAGTCAGTGGCTGCTGCCGTGGTGGCGTGCCGCCGGGGGCGTCAGACGAGCTTGTCGCGCGGGTTGGTGATCTTCTTGATCGGGCGGCTGCGCGACGGCTCGACCTTGATCGGCACCTCGGTCAGGCCGCCATGCCATGCGGGGTCTTCGATGCTGTCGAACACCTCGCGCAGCTTCTCGCCCCAGCTGTTGTGCAGCATCCGGAAGTAGGGGTTGTGCTCGTCGATGCAGACGATCTTGTCGGTGGCGAACTGGCCCACCTCATACACCACCAGGTCCAGCGGCAGGCCCACCGACAGGTTGGACTTGAGCGTGCTGTCCATGGACACCAGCGCGCACTTGGCGGCCTCGTCCAGCGGCGTGTCGGGTGTCAGCACGCGGTCGAGCACCGGCTTGCCGTATTTGGATTCGCCCACCTGGAAGTACGGCGTCTCGGACGTGGCCTCGATGAAGTTGCCCGCCGAATACACCTGAAAGAGCCGCATGCCCTCGCCCTGGATCTGCCCGCCGAACACCAGCGAGACATTGAAGTCCACGCCCGAACGTTTCAGCGCCGCGCCGTCGCGTTCATGCACGTGGCGCACGGCCGCGCCCAGCACGCGCGCGGCGTCGAACATGCTCTTGGCGTTCCAGATCGTCATCGGCTCGCCGCCCTCGCGGTCGGTGAGCTGCTCGGACTGCAGGATCTCGCGCACCGACTGGGAGATGCTCAGGTTGCCGGCGGACAGCAGCACCATGAACCGGTCGCCCGCCTTCTCGTAGATCATCATCTTGCGAAAGGAGCTGATCTGGTCCAGGCCCGCGTTGGTGCGGGAATCGGACAGGAAAACCAGTCCGGCGTTGAGCTTGATGGCGACGCAATACGTCATGGGGGTGACTTCGGAGGCAAAGGGTCGAGTGTAGGCGTTGTCGCCGTTGCGCTGCGGGCTTGCCCCAAGACGGTGCGGCAGAAACAGGGGACAAACGGTGCGGCGTGTCGCCAATGTTTCAGATGATTTCGCAATATGAAAAGGCATTCGCATGCCCGGTCGGCTGCTTCGCATGGTCGGTGGGATTCCGCCTTGCGGTTTGAAGAATGGCGAGTGGGTTAAGCGACGGATTAAGTTGTCGCCGTTCTCGCTTTCTTTACCGCTTCGAAAGGTGTTTTTTCCATGACCAATGCATCCAGGCTCGTCTCCACGGGCAGCCGCCTCCTCAAACAGATGGCATCGCAACAACCGACCGCCCAGGCGGCCAAAAAGGCCGCGTCGGGCGCCACCACCGCCGGCCAATCGCGGCCGGGTTTCGCGCCGCCGGGCTTGAATGCCCGTGCGGGAGGGGGCAAGGCCCATTCGGGCAGCGCATCGCCGCAAACCCGGGGCAGCCTCGCATCGTTCCAGTCCGGCGCTGCGTTTCAGTCGCCGCAGGGCGCATTCCCTCTGCGCCCCGGCACCGGGCTTCAGCACCTGCAAAGTGTGCGCCCCTTGAACACTGTGGCCGCTGCGGAATCCACGATCACCGCCCGCGAAGCGGCGCTGCCGGGTGTCTATACCGCCATCCCCGCAGACAACCTGCCCGAGCACGCGGACAACCAAAAGCGCCTGGAGGCTGGCGTGCAGAAGTTTTTGCAGCAAGCCTCCGTGCAAGCCGAGATCGCGGCCGGCAAGGACGTGCGCGATTGCGTGGCGGACGCCCTCCCGGGCCTGCTGGAGCAAGCCCAGCTGTCCACCGATATCTATCAGCCCAAGGACGCCACCCAGTTGGCGGGGTACGGCCGCTATCTGCTGCACAGCCACGCGAAGGAAGGAGAGTCGTTCTGCCTGCAACTGTTCGCTTTCGATGCCAGGCAAAAGACCCCCATCCACGACCATCCCAACGAGTGCGCTTCTTTCATCCTGAAGGGCAATTTGTCGGAGCGGATCTACCGACCGACCGGCGAAACGAAAGACAAAACGCCGCTGGCCGACAAGACCGACAAAAATGCGCGGCCGCAGGGATCGTGGGCTGGCTTCGGGCCTGACGAGCTGGGCGTGCCCCACAGCCTCAAGAACAAGTCCGGCGACATCGCTCTGTCGGTGCACCTGTACCGCGACATGGACGGCCTGTCCGAAGGCCAGCAGATCGCGGCCAAGACCAAGTTCGAGCGCACGCCCAAGGCACCCAAGCCCGCCGTGGCTCCGGCCGAGTAGGCTCTCCCGGGGTCGGCCGCCTGCGCGGCCTGGCTAACCCTGCACCAGCCGCTTGAGCTGGTAGAGCGCGTCCAGCGCCTCGCGCGGGCTCAGGGTGTCGGGCTGCAGTTCGGCCAGCGCCGCTTCCGCCGGGCTCACCAGCGGCCCCTCGGCCTCGGGCGGCTCGGCGAACAGGTCCACCTGCGTTTCGCCCTCGCCGGCCCGCTGCTCCAGCGCGGCCAGCGTGTGGCGCGCATGGTTCAGCACCGGGCCCGGCACGCCCGCCAGGCGGGCCACGTGGATGCCGTAGCTGCGGCTGGCCGGCCCCGGCTGGATCTCGTGCAGGAAAACGATGCTCGAGCCCGATTCGGTCGCGCCCACGTGCACGTTCACCGCGTGCTGGTGGCGCGCAGACAACTCGGTCAGTTCGAAGTAGTGGGTGGCGAACAGCGTGAACGCCTTGGTCCGGTCGTGCAGGTGCGTGGCGATGCCGCTGGCCAGCGCCAGGCCGTCAAAGGTGCTCGTGCCACGCCCGATCTCGTCCATCAGCACCAGGCTGTGCGGCGTGGCCGAATGCAGGATCTGCGCGGCCTCGGTCATCTCCAGCATGAAGGTCGATTGCGCGTTGGCCAGGTCGTCGGCCGCGCCGATGCGCGTGTGGATCGCATCGATGGGCCCCAGGCGGCACGACGTGGCCGGCACGTGGCTGCCCATGCTGGCCAGCAGCACGATCAGCGCCACCTGCCGCATATAGGTCGATTTACCGCCCATGTTGGGCCCGGTGATGACCTGCATGCGGGTGTTGGCATTCAACCGCGTGTGGTTGGCGATGAAGCTGCCGGACGAGGTCTCGGCCAGCCGCGCCTCCACCACCGGGTGGCGCCCGCCCTCGATCTCGATGCAGGGCTCGGGCGCGAACTGCGGCGCGCACCAGTGGAGCGTGAGCGAGCGCTCGGCCAGCGTGCACAGCACGTCCAGCGTGGCGAGCGCATGGGCCAGCCGGGTGAGGGCGGGCACATGCGGCTGCAGCCGGTCCAGCAGCTGCTCGTACAGCCATTTCTCGCGCGCCAGGCCGCGCTCCTGCGCCGACAGCGCCTTGTCCTCGAAGGTCTTGAGTTCCGGCGTGATGAAGCGCTCGGCGTTCTTGAGCGTCTGGCGGCGGCGGTAGTCGTGCGGCACGCGGTCCAGGTGGCTGCTGGTCACCTCGATGTAGAAGCCGTGCACCTTGTTGAACTGCACGCGCAGGTTGGCGATGCCGGTGCGGGCCCGCTCGCGCGTCTCCAGGTCGAGCAGGAAGGTGTCGCAGTGCGTCTGGATGCCGCGCAGCTCGTCCAGCTCGGCGTCGAAGCCCGGGGCGATCACGCCGCCGTCGCGCACCAGCGCCGCCGGCTCTTCATGGATGGCCGCGCGCAGCAGTTCGCCGCAATCGACCGGCGGACGCAGGTGGTCGAAGATCTGGGCCAAAAACGGCTCCGAAGCATGGAATGCCCCGGCAAGCTGCTCTGCTTTTTGTAGCGTCTTGCACAGGCCCAGCAACTCGCGCGGGCGCACCTGCCGCAGCGCGATGCGGGCCGTGATGCGTTCCACGTCGCTCACGCCGCGCAGCTCGCCGCGCAGCGCCTGCCACGCGCCGGTGCCCGAGGCCGTGCCGCGCAGCGCCGCAGTGGCCGACAGGCGCTGGCGGGCCTCGGTGCGGTCGCGCCGCGGCTCCAGCAGCCAGGTCTTGAGCAGGCGGCTGCCCATGCCGGTCATGCAGGTGTCCAGCAGCGAAAAGAGGGTGGGCGCGTCTTCGCCGCGCAGCGTGCGCGTCAGTTCCAGGTTGCGGCGCGTGGCCAGGGGCAGGGCGATCAGCTCGTCGCTCTGCTGCACGCGCACGCCGTGCACGTGGGTGAGCGATCGGCCCTGCGTGTGCTCGGCATAGGCCAGCAGCGCCGCGGCGGCGGCGTGGGCCTGGGCCAGGTCCTGCGCGCTCCAGGCGGCAAGGCTGGCCGCGCCCAGTTGTTCCAGCAGCTTGCGCTCGCCCAACGCGGCATCGAACTGCCAGTCCGGCCGCAGGCTCAAGGGGCAGGCGAAGGTGCCGTTCTGGCGCAGCGCCTTCAACTGCTGCTCGAAGCGCTCGGTCACGCCCGCGCTGTAGATGACCTCGCTCGGGCCTATGCGCGCGATCCAGGCGCCGACCTCGTCGTGCGTGCATTCGGCCAGGTGCACCAGCCCCTGCGTGACGCTGAGCCACGCCAGGCCGCAACGCGCGCGGGGGCCCTGGTGCACCGACAGCAGCAGCGATTCGGCCTTGTCGGAAAGCAGTTCGCTGTCGGTGAGCGTGCCCGGCGTGACCACGCGCACCACCTTGCGCTCCACCGGGCCCTTGCTCGCGCCCACTTCGCCCACCTGCTCGCAGATGGCCACCGACTCGCCCATCTTGATGAGCCGGCCCAGGTAGTTCTCCAGCGCGTGGAAGGGCACGCCGGCCATCACCA
The DNA here is from genome assembly GCF_030158975.1 of Acidovorax sp. SUPP2539. Taxonomy (NCBI): domain Bacteria; kingdom Pseudomonadati; phylum Pseudomonadota; class Betaproteobacteria; order Burkholderiales; family Comamonadaceae; genus Acidovorax; species Acidovorax sp. SUPP2539. The sequence continues at coordinate 1,046,226 of NZ_BQXJ01000001.1, forward strand.
CCGGCTGCCCGCCGGACTGACCGCGCTGCGTGAGCGTGATGTCCAGCAGCCGCGCGGCCTTCTCGGCATCGGCGAAGAACACCTCGTAGAAATCGCCCATGCGGTAGAAGACGAGCGTGTCGGGGTACGCGGCTTTCAGGGCCAGGTACTGCTGCATCATGGGGGTGTGGTGCGAGAAGTCGCTGCCCAGATGCGGCGCGGTGGGCGCGGGCGTGCCAGGGTCGGCTGGCGCTGCGGATGGCGATGCGGTGATGGGGGCGTTTTCTGCCGGCTGCTGCATGTTCTGGGTTCTCTCGACTTCACCGGGATCGCGGAGCGCGCGACGGCCGCTCGCTGCTGCAATCCCCTGCGGGGTGGCATCGCGGCACCCGCTCGGTCAGCGGCCGGCCGCGGCGAACCCGCTATTGTGGACGAGCGCTCTGGTGGAAGCGGGCCGACCCATCGGATCGGCGGTGCTTTGGCTGGCAGCCGCCGCCGTGCCCCGGGCCTTGCCAAAGCGTGGGTGGATGGATGCTGATTTCAAATAAAGCCAGAAAATAAGAAAAATATTCTCAATATGGCTCACTAACATGGTTGCTGTTACCCGGATCAACGGAAATCAAGCAACGCCATGGAAATCTACCTCGACGCCAACGCCACCACGCCCGTCCTGCCCGCCGCCCGCGATGCCGCCCTGGCCGCGATGGCGGACGACTACGGCAACCCCAGCAGCACGCACAGCACCGGCCTCAAGGCCCGCGCGCTGATGGATGCGGTGCGGGCCCGGGCCCGCCGGGTGGTCGGTGCGCCTTCGGGCCAGCTGATGTTCGTGAGCGGCGCGACCGAGGGCATCCAGACCGCAGTGCTGTCGGCCCTCAACCATGTGCGCAGGCAGCGCACCGCAGGCGGCGACGGCGCCGCGGGGCCGCAACAACTGCTGCTGTACGGCGCGACCGAGCACAAGGCGGTGCCCGAGGCCCTCAAGCACTGGAACACGCTGCTGCAGCTCGGCCTGCAGGTGCTGCCCATCCCCGTGGCACGCGATGGTCGGCACGACCTCGACTGGCTGCGCGCCCATGCGCCGCGCGCCGCGCTGGTGTGCACCATGGCTGCCAACAACGAGACCGGCGTGGTCAGCGATCTGGCGGGCATCGCGCAGGCGATGGCGGGCAGCGGCGCGCTGTGGCTCGTGGACAGCGTGCAGGCCCTGGGCAAGATGGCGCTGCAGCTGGCCGACCACCCCATCGACTACGCCACGTTCTCCGGCCACAAGCTCTATGCGCCCAAGGGCATCGGCCTGCTGTACGTGCGCGAGGGCGCGCCGTTCACGCCCATGATGGCCGGCGGCGGGCAGGAGGGCGCCCTGCGCTCGGGCACCGAGAACATGGCGGGCATCGCTGCCCTGGGTGCGGTGCTGGCGGCGCTGGAGGGTGGCACCACGTTCCAGCCCCCGCAGGTGCTGGCGGGCTACCGCGCGCAACTGGGCGCGGCGCTGGAGGCGGCCTTCCCCGGCCTCGTCTTCAACGCGCCGCCCGGGCTTTGCCTGCCCACCACGCTCAATTTCTCGGTGCCGGGCGTGGGCTCCCGGCTGTTGCTGGACCTGTTCGACGCCGCGGGCGTGCGTGTCAGCGGCGGCTCGGCCTGCAGCGCGGCCAAGGCCCAGCCCAGCCACGTGCTGCAGGCCATGCAGTTGCCGGCGTGGCAGGCGGACTCGGCCGTGCGGCTGTCGTTCGGCCCGGCCGCGGATGCCGCCTTCATCGGCGAGGCCTGCGCCCGCATCCGCGCGTGCGGCGAATCGCTGCGTGCCAGCTGCCTGGGCCCGGCGCAACCGGCCGCGCTGCCCGTCGAAGGCGTGACCCGCTTCGTGGTCGATGGCGCGTGCTGCTACCTGGTGGCCGATGCCGCCAGCCGCCGCTGCGCCGTGATCGATCCGCTGCCCGAGCTGACCGAGCGGCTGGCCCAGCTGGTGCGCTGCCAGGGCTACACGCTGGCGGCGGTGCTGGACACCCACAGCCATGGCGACCACGCCTCATCCGCCGCTGCGCTGCGTGCCGCCCTGATCGGCCACCCGGCCGCGGACGAGGCCGTGGACGCCCTGGGCTGGCCACAGCCTGCCGAGCGGATCGACCTGGGCGCGCTGCACCTCACCCGCCTGACCACGCCGGGCCACACCGAAGATGCCACGGCCTATCTGCTGCACGGCGCGCAGGGCCTGCGCCTGGCGTTCGTGGGCGACACCGTCATGCCCGGCGCGCTGGGACGCAGCGATTTCGGGCAGAGCGCGCCGCTCGCCTTCGGGCCGTCGCTGCATCGCATGGCGCAACGCCTGGGCACCCGGACGCTGCTGCTGCCCGCGCACGATGAAGACCACCGCTTCGCCACCACGCTCGCCACGGAATGCGCCGCTCAGCCGCTGCTGGCGCAGGTGCTCGACGGGCGCCTGGACGCCGCGGGTTTCGCACAGGCCAAGGCGCGGCTGGAGCAGGGCATGGCACCGCAGGAGGCCAGCGGCCAGCCCATGCTGTGCGGCGTGCGCGTGGACTCGCCGTGCGCATCCGCCGCGGGCAGCGACATGGCGCCCGCCGCGCTGCAGGCGATGCTGCAGGCCCCGCAGCCCGCCCTGCTGCTGGTGGACGTGCGCGAGCCCTACGAGCAGCGCCTGGGCCGGGCGCCCGACCTGGGGGCACCCGTGCAGCGCCAGGCCGTGCCGCTGTCGGCCCTGGTGAACGCGCTGCCCGACTGGCTGGCCCTGTCGCCCGACACGCCCGTCCTGTTCTTTTGCCGCAGCGGCAACCGCAGCGCGCAGGCCGCCAAGGCGCTGCGCCGGCTGGGCCACGCCCGGGCCTGGAGCCTGGCGGGCGGCATGGCGCTGTGGCGCAGTTGACGGGCGGTGCGCCTGGCCGGTGCGCAGGCATGGGGAAAAAAGGCCTCCAGCACAATCAGTACTAGGGCATTATGCTATTAAAAATATAGCAAATGTCGGGTGCGGCCAGATGGCGAACGGGTGTGCCTGCGGCCCAACGGCCGCAGATGCCTACCGCGCGTAATTGAGCGGCAGCGCCGTGGTGAACTTGATCTCTTCCATCGCGAAGCTGGAGCTGATGTCGCACAGGTGGTTGCTGGCGATCAGCTTCTTGTAGACCCGGTCGTAGGCCGCGATGTCGGGCACCACCACGCGCAGCAGGTAGTCGATCTCGCCGCTCATGCGGTAGAACTCGACGACCTCCGGCATGACCTGGATGGTGGCCTTGAACTTGTCGAACCACTCCTGCGTGTGGGTGCTGGTGCGCACCGAAACGAACACCGTCACGCCGACGTTGACCTTCTGCGCATCGACCAGCGCCACGCTCTTCTTGATGACGCCGCTCTCCTTGAGCCGCTGCACCCGGCGCCAGCACGGCGTGGTCGACAGCCCCACCTTGGCGGCGATCTCGGCCCCTTGCTGGTCGGCGTCTTCCTGCAACAGATCCAGTATCTTTTGGTCAATGGCGTCTAGTTTCACAGTGGGCTCGGCTGGAGGTTCGTAGGAAGGAGGGGGCTCGCCTGGGGCGGCGAACGGTGGCATCGGGGCCGGACAAGGCGCCTTCGATTCCGCCACGCGGATTCTGCATCGGCTCAGCGGTCACCGCGTGCCTTAAGGGCCCGGACGCACCCCTCGAACCCCGGCCGTACTTAGCCCTTTCAGAGGGGCGGGGTTTTTCAGCGCCGCTCAAGCGTCAGAAAAGTGTAAGGCAGGCCGGCCGCGCTCTGGTGGCTTTCGCGGGCGGTTTCCACCCATTCGGGGCCCGGCTCGGGCGCGTAGGCGTCGCCCTCGAACGCCTGCCCGATCTCGGTGGCCTCGATGCGCATGGCCAGCGGCAGGGCCTGCGCGTACAGCTGCGCGCCGCCGATCACCCAGGTGGTGGGGCCCTCGGCCTCGGCCATCCGAAGGGCCTCGGGCAGGCCCGCGGCGCGGCGGGCGCCTTCGGCCTGCCAATCCGGCTGGCGCGTCACCACGATGTTGGCGCGTCCCGGCAGCGGCCGAAAGCGCGGTGGCAGCGAATCCCAGGTCTTGCGGCCCATCACCACGGGGCAGCCGTTCGTCAGCCGGCGAAAGTGCGCCAGGTCTTCGGGCAGGTGCCAGGGCATGGTGCCGTCCTTGCCGATCACGCCGTTGGCGGCGCGCGCATAAATCAGGTGCAGGGCCATGGAAGGGGCTTTCGCAAAGACGGGAAGAGGGGGAGCCGCGCTCAGAAATGCAGGAACGCCATGGTGCCGACGCCCAGGCCGATGGCGGCCACGCCGTACATGCCGTATTCCAGCCACTTCTTGCGCGTGAGCAGCGCGATGGCCGCCAGGGCGATGGCCACCTGCAGCGCGGTGGTGGCCTGGGCCCAGCGGTGGTGCTGGTGCATCTGCGCCTCGCTCTGGTGGTCGAAGTCGAGCGACTCGCGTTCCAGCTTCTCGGCCTGCGTCTTGATCTCGTTCTTCTCGGTCTCGTAGCGGTCCAGCTTGGTCTGGTAGCTGCCCTTGCGGTCCTCGGGCGCCAGGTCGCGGGCCATTTCGGTCAGCGACTGCTTGGTGCTCTTGGACTGGAAGTAATTCCACTGGTTGGAGGCCTCCGTCTTGCGGATGGCCGCGTCGTTCTTCAGCAGCCCGGCATTGGCCTGCGTGGCCCCGCCCATGTAGGAAAAGATGGCGCCCACCGTCGCCACGATCGCGGTGAACATGGCGATCTTGCTGGTGGACGATCCGCCGCCCTCGTGCGCGTGGGCCTCGTGGGGGCCGTGGCCCTGGCTGGCATGTTCGACCGCATGGTCGTGGGGGCCGTGTACGTGAAATCCGCCGGAAGACATAGGGAGTGGATGGTGGAAGGCGTCGGGTGGGACGGGACAGACGGGGCGGAGCCCGAAGGCGCCGTCCCGTCCAAGGGTTGGCAACGGGGCGGTATCTTAGAGTGTGTCGGTGACCTACCGGGGCCGCAGCCCTCAGGCCGGTCCCGCAGGCCGCGGCAGGCGGCACCGCGCCGCGATGCCCAGGAAGTGCGCCAGCCCCGGCGTGGCCAGGCCCTCGACCTTGGCCTGGTCGTCCCACAGCCGCAGGCGCACGGCCTCTTCGGCGTGCGGGCGGCCGATGAAGGCCCGGGCCTCCTGCGCGCCGAACACACCGCCCTGCAGCACCAGGCTGCGCTGCGAGTCGGCCGACAGCGCCGACCGGTAATGCGGCCGGGTGGCGCACAGATAGCGCTTGGCGTCCACGTGCCAGCGGATGGCGTCGAGCACACGGTCCCCGAACAGGCCGCGCAGAAAGGGCAGGGCGCAGAACTGGTGCAGGTCGTCGATGCCGTGCGCGGTGGGGGTGTCGCCATGGTCCTGCAGCAGGTGGCCCAGGTCGTGCAGCAGCGCCGCGGTGACGAGTTCGTCGTCCGCGCCCGCCTGTTGCGCCAGCCAGGCGGTCTGCAGCGCGTGCGCGGTCTGCGTGACTGGCTCGCCGCTGTACTGCGTGCCGCCATGGCGCTCGAACAGCGGGGCGATGTCGTCGAAGGCCAGCGGCATGGTCAGGCCTCGGCGGTGGTGCGCGTGGTGCGCCGGCGCGCCGGGGCCGGCGCGGCAAGGGGTGCTTCTGGCGCGGGGCGGTAGTTCTGCAGGGTGCGTTCGCGGCTGTTCATCACGTGGTCGAACATCGCCTGGCCCGCGGCCTCGGCATTGCGCGCCGCGATCGCCTTGACGATCTGCCGGTGCTCGCGGGTGTACACCGCCATGGATTCGACGGTGAGGTTGCGGCGCCGGATCAGCGACAACTCCTTGATGAGGCGCCGGTAATGGGCGGTGAACTTGGCGTTGCCGGCCAGCTGCAGCAGTGCGTCGTGGAACTCCAGGTTGAAGCGGTGGAAGTCCTGCGCGTTGCCGGCCTTGGTGGCCGCGTCCATGGCATCGACCCATTGGCGCAGCGCTTTCGTCTGGGCGGCGGTACAGGTTTCGGCCAGCTTGCGGCCGATGTACATCTCCATCACCGCGCGCAGCTCGAAGATCTCCAGGGCCTCGTCCAGCGCGATGTCGCGCACGAAGACGCCGCGGTTTTTCTCGGTGCGCACCAGGCCGGCCTCGTCGAGCATGCGGAACGCCTCGCGCACCGGGCCACGCGACACGCCCAGGCGGGTGGCCAGGGTGGATTCGGTCAGCTTCTCCCCGGGCTGGAGCTCGGAGGCCAGGATCATGCGCTCGATCTCGTTTTGCACGAGGCCGGCGAGCGAGTTGCCCTGAAGCTGTGCGATGGCGGCGTTCGCGGGGCTCTGGACGGCCATGGAATCGGTTCTCCAAAAAAAGGTTTGTTTTGCAGATTGTCTACGATCTACAAAAAACAATCGGCCCAACATGGCCCTCATTTTGCTTGGCAAGAATGTCATGAGGATGACACGGGCGGGCACCAAAGTTCCACCCGTTCAACCCCTGGAGCATTTCCATGCAACGCACCCCACGGCCGCTTTCCGCGGCAATTCTCGGACTGTTCCTGGCCGTTGCGGCCGGCTCGGCCTTCGCGCAAAAGCAGCAACTGATCGTCTATACCGCGCTGGAGACCGACCAGCTCAAGGCCTACCAGGAAGCGTTCAATGCGGTGAACCCGGACATCGAGATCAAGTGGGTGCGCGACTCCACGGGCGTCATCACCGCCAAGCTGCTGGCCGAGAAAGCCAACCCGCAGGCGGACGTCGTGATGGGTGTGGCGGCCACCAGCCTGGCGCTGTTCGACCGCAACGGCATGCTGGAGCCCTACGCGCCGCTGAACATCGACGCGATCATGCCGGCCTACCGCGACAAGAAGAACCCGCCCGCATGGTTCGGCATGGACGTGTTCGGCGCCACCGTGTGCTTCAACACCGTGGAAGCCAAGAAGCGCAACATTCCCCTGCCCACGACCTGGAAGGACCTGACCCGGCCCGAGTTCAAGGGCCAGGTGGTGATGCCCAATCCGGCGTCCTCCGGCACCGGCTACCTGGACGTGGTGTCCTGGCTGCAGATGTGGGGCGACGAGGGCGGCAAGGGCGGCGGCTGGAAGTACATGGACGCGCTGCACGAGAACATCGGCCAGTACACGCACTCCGGCTCCAAGCCCTGCAACATGGCCGCCTCCGGCGAGTACGTCGCGGGCATCTCCTTCGAATACCGCGGCCACACCAACAAGGCCAAGGGCGCGCCGATCGAGCTGGTGTTCCCCAAGGAAGGCCTGGGCTGGGACCTGGAAGGCTTCGCCATCTACAAGGGCACCAAGAAGCTGGACGCGGCCAAGAAGCTGGCCGACTGGGCGTCGTCGAAAGATGCCATGAAGCTCTACGGCAAGAACTTCGCCATCACCGCCCAGCCGGGCATCGCGCCCAAGCTGGCCGGCATTCCTGACGACTATGAAGCGCGCCTGATCCGGCTCGACTTCGACCAGGCCGCCGCCAGCCGCGAGGCCACGCTGGCCGAATGGTCCCGGCGCTACGACAGCAAGAGCGAAGCGAAGAAGTAAAAAACCGATGGACAACGACGACGGCAGCTTCCTCGCGCTTCGCGGGATTCACAAGCGATTCGGCGCTTTCACCGCGCTCGGCAGCATCGACCTGTCGATCCGCCAGGGGGAGTTCGTCTGTTTTCTCGGGCCGTCGGGCTGCGGCAAGACCACCTTGCTGCGCATCGTGGCGGGGCTGGAAACCCAGACCGCCGGCCGCATCCTGCAGGCGGGCCGGGACATCTCGGTGGCGCCGCCGGCCGAGCGCGACTACGGAATCATGTTCCAGTCGTATGCGCTGTTTCCCAACCTGACGGTGGCGCAGAACGTGGCCTACGGGCTGGTCAACCGGCGCGAGGGGCGCGCGCGGATCGCGGCGCGCGTGGACGAGTTGCTGCACCTCGTCGGGCTGCCGGGCAGCGGGCCGAAGTTTCCCGCGCAGATGTCGGGCGGCCAGCAGCAGCGCATCGCGCTGGCGCGCGCCTTGGCCACCTCGCCGGGCCTGCTGCTGCTGGACGAGCCGCTGTCGGCGCTGGACGCCACGGTGCGCGTGCACCTGCGCAACGAGATCCGGTCGCTGCAGCGCAGCCTGGGCGTGACCACCATCATGGTCACGCACGACCAGGAGGAGGCCCTGTCGGTGGCCGACCGCATCGTGGTCATGAACCACGGCGTGATCGAGCAGGTCGGCACGCCCATGCAGGTCTACCGCGAACCCGCATCGCCCTTCGTGGCGGACTTCGTGGGCAAGGTCAACCGGCTGGACGCGGTGGCCGAGGGCGGCCACTGGTTCCGCTGCGGCGACAAGCGCCTGCAGTGCGTGCCTGGCGCGGGCACGGAATTCCGGCCGGGCAGCGCGGTGTCGCTGTACCTGCGGCCCGAGGACCGCGTGGTCGGTGCCGCCGTGCAGGACGACCCGCTGCAGTGCGCCGGCACCGTGCGCCACATCGAGTTCCTGGGCGGCAACTGCCTGGCCGAGATCGACGTCGACGGCCTGGGCGGACAGCCGCTGCAGCTGCAGTATTCGCTCAACCAGATGGACGAGTTCGGGGTGCGCGAAGGCACGCGCGTGCGCTTCGCCCTGCGCGCCGACCGGCTGCGCGTGTTCGCCGCCGGCGCCGCCGCATGAGCGCGGTGGCGGCGGCCGTTCGCGCGGCGCCCCTGCGCCAGCGGGTGCATTGGAGCGACCGGCTGGCCCACCTCGGCCTGCTGGGCGTGGTGGCGCTGCTGGGCGTCGGACTGGTGGCGCCGCTGCTGCTCATCCTGTCGAAGGCGCTGGATGCACCGCAGGGCGGGGCGGTGTCGGGGCTGGGGGCCTTCACCGCCTACCTGGCCTCGCCCGCCTTGCTCACCAGCCTGTGGAACAGCGTGTGGGTGTCGCTGCTGGTGACCGCCATCGTGTTGCCGCTGGCCTTCGCCTTCGCCTACGCGCTGACCCGCAGCTGCATGCCGGCCAAGGCGCTGCTGCGCACGGTGATGCTGCTGCCGCTGCTGGCGCCTTCGCTGCTGTCGGCCATCTCGCTGATCTACTGGTTCGGCAACCAGGGTGTGGCCCGGTACTTCTGGACGGCGCTGGGGTTCACCGGCATCTACGGCGCATCGGGCATCGTGCTGGCCGAGTGCTTCGCGGTGTTTCCGCACGTGCTGATGATCCTGGTCACGGCGCTTTCGCTGGCTGACGCGCGCCTGTACGAGGCGGCCGATGCGCTCGGCACCGGCACGCTGCGCAAATTCTTCACCATCACCCTGCCGGGCGCCAAGTACGGGCTGATTTCGGCCGCGCTGGTGTGCTTCACCCTGGTCATCACCGACTTCGGCATTCCCAAGGTCGTGGGCGGCAACTTCAACGTGCTGGCCACCGATGTCTTCAAGCTGGTCATCGGCCAGCACGACTTCCAGCGCGGCGCGGTGGTGGCGCTGCTGCTGTTACTGCCCGCGGTGCTCACCTTCGCCATCGACGGGCTGGTGCAGCGCCGGCAGACCGCCACCCTCACGGCACGTGCCGTGGCGCTGGTGCCCCGGCGCGCGCGCGGATTCGATGCGGCCATGGCGCTCTATTGCCTGTGCATCGCCGCCCTGGTGCTGGCCATGTTCGGCATGGCGGTGTTCGCCTCTTTCGCCAAGCTGTGGCCGTACAACCTGTCGCCCAGCCTGGACCATTACGTCGCGGGCCTGATCGATGCCGATCTGGCCGATGCCCTGGCCAACAGCCTGAAGCTCGCCTGCGGCACGGCGGTGGTGGGGACGGCCGTGGTGTTCGTCGGCGCCTACCTGCTGGAAAAGACCCGGGGCCTGCAAGCTCTGCGGCCGGTGGTGCGGCTGGCGGCCATGCTGCCCATGGCCGTTCCCGGCCTGGTGCTGGGCCTGGGCTACATCTTCTTTTTCAACGCGCCGGCCAACCCGCTGCACGGCCTGTACCAGACGCTGCCGCTGATGGTGCTGTGCACGGTGGTGCACTTCTACACGACCGGCCACCTCACCGTGGTGACGGCGCTCAAGGCGCTGGATGCCGAGTTCGAAGCGGTGTCCGCCTCGCTCAAGGTGCCGCTCTACAAGACCTTCTGGCGCGTGACGCTGCCCATCTGCCTGCCGGTGCTGCTGGACGTCTCGCGCTATTTCTTCATCAGCGCCACGACGACGATCTCGGCCGTGGTGTTCCTCTACTCGCCCGACACCCGGCTGGCCTCGGTCGCCATCCTGAACCTGGACGAGGCCGGCGACACCGGCCCGGCCGCGGCCATGGCGGTGCTGATCGCCGCCACCTCCGCGGTGGTCACGCTGCTGTACCTGGCCGCCGGCCATTGGGTCGAGCGGCGCACCCAGGCCTGGCGTGCACCGGCCCGATGAAGGCGATGACTACCTGAAAACACAGCGCGCAGCGACGAAGACCGCCCTGCCGCCTGGAAAAAGCACCATGGAAACCCACCCTACTTTCGACGTGATCGTCGTCGGCGCCGGCATCGTCGGCCTGGCCCATGCCTACACCGCCGCCCGGCGCGGCCTGAAGGTCTGCGTGGTCGAGCGCGATGCGGCCTGCGTCGGCGCCTCGATCCGCAACTTCGGCTTCATCACCGTCACCGGCCAGGGCGCGGGCGACACCTGGCGCCGCGCCCGCCGGGCCCGCGAGGTGTGGGGCGAGGTCGCGCCCCGAGCCGGCATCGAGGCCGTGCACCATGGCCTGTACCTGACGGCATTCCGGCCCCAGGCCCTGGCCGTGCTCGAACAGTTCATGGGCACCGAGATGGGCGAAGCCTGCGAGCTGCTCGGCGTGGCCGAGGCCGCCCGCCGCGCGCCCGCGCTGCAGCTGGAGGGCGCCCAGGGCGTGCTCTACAGCCCGCACGAGATGCGGGTGGAATCGCGCACCGCCATCGGTTTGCTGACCCAATGGCTGGCCGAGGCGCATGGCGTGGTGTTCCGCTTCGGCGAGGCGGTGCTGGAGGTCGCCACGCCGCGGGTGCGCACCGCGCGCGCCGTGCTGCACGCCGAGCGCGTGGTGGTCTGCACCCATTCGGACATCCACGGCCTGTTCGCCGAGCGCCTGGCGCCGCACGGCCTGCGCCTGTGCCTGCTGCACATGCTGCGCGTCATGCCCGAGCCCGGCCTGCGGTTGCCCGGCTCGGTCATGGCCGACCTGAGCCTGGTGCGCTACCGGGGCTACAGCGACCTGCCCGCCGCCGCCGCGCTGCGCGAGCAACTCCAGCGAGAAGAGGCCGAATCGCTGGCCAACGGCATCCACCTCATCGTGGTGCAAAGCGCCGACGGCTCCCTGGTGGTGGGCGACTCGCACCACTACAGCGCCGCGCCGCAGCCCTTCGCCGACGAGCGGGTGGACGACCTCATCCTGCGCCACCTGCGCGACACGGTGAAGCTGCAATCCTGCCGCGTGACCGAGCGCTGGGTGGGCATCTACCCCTCGTCGGCCACGACCGACTGCCTGATCGACCGGCCCGACGAAGCCACCCGGCTGGTGATCGTCACCAGCGGCACCGGCGCCAGCACCGCCTTCGGCATCGCCGAGGACACCTTCGGCGCCTGGTGAGCCGTCTTTCACCCAACCCTTTCCCCACCGCGCCACGATCAGGACACGACATGGGCATGCCTCCTTCCACCACCACGCTGAGCGCCGTCGTCTTCGACTGGGCCGGCACCATCCTCGACTTCGGCTCCTGCGCGCCGATGGGCGCCTTCGTGCGGCTGTTCGAACAATTCGGCATCCGGATCAACATCGAGCAGGCCCGTGGCCCGATGGGCGTCGCCAAGTGGGACCACATCCATGCCCTAAGCCTGCTGCCCGAGGTGGCGCGGCAATGGGAGCACCTGCACGGCCGACCCTTCGCCAATGCCGACATCGACCACCTCTACGAAGTCTTCACGCCCATGAATGCGGCGGTGGTGGCCGACTTCGCCGATTTCATTCCCGGCGCGCTGGACACCGTGGCCGCGCTGCGGGCCCGGGGGCTGAAGATCGGCTCCACCACCGGCTACAACCGGCCGATCATGGACATCCTGTCGCCCATCGCCGCGGCCGGCGGCTATGCGCCGGACAACCTCGTCTGTGCGGGCGACCTCGTAGCCGGCCGCCCTTCGCCGCTGATGATGTTCCGCTGCTTCGCCGACCTGGGGGTGTGGTGGCCCGCCACGGTGGTCAAGGTGGACGACACCGAGGTCGGCATCCAGGAGGGTTTGCACGCGGGCACCTGGACGGTGGGCGTCGCCGTCAGCGGCAACGCGATGGGGCTGCCGCTCGCCGAGTGGAACGCCCTGCCGCCGGCCGCGCAGCAGGCCCGCCGCGACGCGGCCGCTGGCAAGCTGCAGGGCGCGGGCGCGCATTACGTGATCGATTCGGTGGCCGACCTCCTGCCGGTGATCGACGATATCGCCGGCCGCTTGGCCAAGGGCATCCGGCCCTGAGGCGCGCTGCCCGACCCCCTTGCGCTACGATTCCGCCCTTGGCTCGTCCCTTCGGCACATGAAACAGTACCTCGACCTCGTTCAGAACATCTTCGACAACGGCAGTTGGCAAGACAACCGCACGGGCGTCCGCACCCTGAGCCTGCCGGGCGCGATGCTCCGGTTCGACCTGCAGCAGGGCTTTCCCGCCGTCACGACCAAGAAGCTCGCCTTCAAGTCGGTGGTGGGCGAACTGGTGGGCTTTTTGCGCGCGCGCCGCAGCGCGGCCGATTTCCGGGCGCTGGGCTGCAAGGTCTGGGACCAGAACGCCAACGAGAACGCGCAGTGGCTGGCCAACCCCTACCGCCTCGCCGAGGACGACCTGGGTTCGGTGTACGGAGTCCAGTGGCGCCAGTGGCCGGCCTACAAGCTGATCGACCCGGCGCTGCCGCAGGGCCCGGCACAGATCGCGGACGCGCTCGGCCGCGGCTACGAGGCCATCGGCACGCTCGGCGGCGAGGACGGCAAGCCGTCCGGCGTGCTGCTCTACAAGGCCGTCGACCAGCTCCGGCAGTGCCTGGACACGCTCATCAAGGACCCGGGCAGCCGCCGCATCCTGTTCCACGGATGGAACTGGGCGCAGTTGGACGAAATGGCCCTGCCGCCGTGCCACCTGCTGTATCAGTTCCTGGCCAATCCGGGCAGGAAGGAAATCTCGCTGTGCCTGTACATCCGGAGCAACGATGTCGGGCTCGGCACGCCGTTCAATCTGGCGGAAGGGGCGGCGCTGCTGCACCTGGTGGGCCGGCTCACGGGCTACACGCCGCGCTGGTTCACGTACTTCATCGGGGATGCGCACATCTACGAGAACCACGTGGACATGCTTCGCGAGCAGCTCACGCGCGAACCCCACCCGCTGCCCAAGCTGGTGCTGTCCGACCGCATCCCGGACTACGCCGTCACCGGCACATACGCGCCCGAATGGCTGGAGGCGGTCGAGCCGTCGGACTTCTCGCTCGAAGGCTACCAGCACCACGCCCACATCACGGCCCCCATGGCCGTGTGATATCGCGGGGTGGGCGTGCCGAAACGCCCATGGGCGGCATGGGGCGCGCCAGATGGGGGCATCAGCGGATAAGCTCGCCGGTTGCTCCCCCGATTCCAAGGAAATCCGCCCCATGCGCCTTTCACCCTTTTTGCCATTGTTCGCCGCAGCGGTGCTGGCCGCCGGCTGCGGCACCCACGTGCCGCTCACGCCCACGGCCTCCACGTCCTCTCCCGCCAAGCCGGCCGCGTCCGCTGCGACTGCTGCGGCACCGGCCGCCGCCAACCCCTGGGCCAGCGTGCAGGCGCAGGTGGGCCGCAAGCCTTCGGAGGGCACGGACTTTCTGCGCACCGGCCCCATGGGGGTGCGGGTCAAGGAACTGCTCGGTCCCGTCAACCACCCGGAGTTCCTGCAGAACATGGCCGTCAGTACGCCGCTGCGGCAGGAAGGCGGCCTGCTCTACATCACCGGCCGCCGGTCGACCCAGCCGGACGCCCAGGCGGCCGCGGTGGTGGTAAACCCTTCGCGCGACGCGATGCGCGTGTGGTTGCAGACGGGCGACGAGGAATGGGACGTGCAGGACGCCGGCGCGCCGGTGCCCCTGCCCGCCGACGTGCGCAAGGTGCTGGAAGACGCGCGGCGCTGATCCCGTCGGGCCGCCCCGGTGGCCCGGCCGTCAGGCGCCGTGCACCGGCAGCATGCAGTGCGGGTTCATCAGCCCCTGCGGGTCCAGCGCGCCCTTGATGGCTCGCATCATGGACAGCGCCACGGGCGACTGGTACTTCTCCAGCTTGTCCACCTTGAGCGCGCCCACGCCGTGCTCGGCCGAGAACGAGCCGCCGAACTGCGCCACGGCTTCGTAGACCAGATGGTTCACGCGCGCTTCCTCGTCGCGCAGGAAGGCCTTGGCATCGCCCTCGGCCGGCGCCTGCACGTTGTAGTGCAGGTTGCCGTCGCCCAGGTGCCCGAAGTTGACCAGCCGCACGCCGGGAATCTCGCGCTGCAGCAGCGCGTCGGCGTATTCGACGAAGGCGGGGATGCGCGGGATCTGCACCGAGATGTCGTGCTTGATGTTCAGTCCTTCCTCGGCCTGGGCCAGCGGAATGTTTTCGCGGATGTGCCAGAGCTGGTGCGCCTGCGCCAGGTTCTCGGCCACGACCGCATCGGTCACGCAGCCGGCCTCGAAGGCGGTTTCCAGCAGCGATTCGAAGCGCGTGCGGGCGTGCGCCTCCGACTCGCTGTCGCTGTTTTCCAGCAGCACGCCGTAGGGCACGTCTTCCTGGTCGATGAAGGGCACGCGCAGCTGCGGCATGTGCTTGGCCACCAGACTCAGGGCGAAGCGGCCCATCACCTCGAAGCCTGTCAGCCCCGCGCCCAGGTGCTTGTGTGCCAGGGCCAGCAACTGCACGGCGTGTTCCATCGACGGCACCGCGGCCCAGGCCGTCAGGCTGGCGGCGGGCTGCGGGTAGAGCTTCATCGTCGCGGCGGTGATGATGCCCAGCGTGCCTTCGCTGCCGATGAACAGGTCGCGCAGGTCGTAGCCGGTGTTGTCCTTGCGCAGGCCTTTGAGGCCGTCCCACACCTCGCCCTGCGGCGTGACGACTTCCAGCCCCAGGCACAGGTCGCGCGTATTGCCATAGCGCACGACCTGCGTGCCGCCGGCGTTGGTGGCCAGGTTGCCGCCGATGGTGCAGCTGCCCTCGGCCGCGAGACTCAAGGGGAACAGCAGCCCCGCCTTCTCGGCCGCGTCCTGCACGTTCTGCAGAATGGCGCCGGCCTCCACGGTGAGCGTGAGGTTGTCGGCGTCCACCGCGCGGATGGCGTTCAGCCGCGTCAAGCTCAGCAGCACCTGCGTGCCGGTCTCGTCGGGAATGGAGCCCACCGCCAGCCCCGTGTTGCCGCCCTGCGGCACGATCGCGGTGCCGGCGGCGGCGCAGGCGCGCACCACGGCGGCCACCTCCTGCGTGCTGCCGGGCCGCACCACGGCCAGCGCCTTGCCGCGCGCGCGGCGGCGCCAGTCCTGTTCCCAGGCGGTGAGGTCGCCTTCGGTGAGTACATGGGCGGCGCCGACGGTCTGGCGCAGGGTGTCGATCAGGGTGGACATGGTGTTCTCGAATGCTCGCGAAAAACGGGGAATGGAAGGGGGGCGTGGGGCGGGGCCGTTTTGGGGTGTTCAGGGCGTGGACGGGGCCGGTGCCGCCGCGGCAGCGGCCGCACGCGCGTGCTTCTGGCGCAGGCGCACATGCAGCGCGCAGGCGGCGAACAGCGCCAGGCACAGCGCCACTTCGACCAGCGCGAGCCACCGGCCCGGGGCCGGATCGCTCCAGGCGCGCACCACGCCTTCGGTGAAATACAGCCACACCACCAGGCTCACCCAGCGGTAGGTGTACATGCGGTGCTTGAGCAGCCCGGCCAGCGGAAACGCCAGCGGCAGCGCCTTGAGCGCTAGCCACGAGCCGCCGGGCCGCAGCGGGCTGAGCCACAGCTCCCAGGCCAGGCTGAGCACGATCAGGCCGAGCAGGCTGCCCACGGCCAGCCACCGGGTGGCCGCCACGTCGGGGGCGGCCGGTGCGCCGGTGCCGGATGCGGCGCGGGGCGCGCCAGGGGAGAGGGGGGAAGAGGCCATCGGGGTGGCATCATATCGGCCATGCCTTTAGCCCCACTCGCGCAGCGCTTCGAAGCCGTCCTGGCCGATCTGTCGCACTTTCCCTGGCGCACCACGGCGCACACCCTGCGCGAGCGTTTTCGCGAGGACCGCCTAGGCCTCACGGCCAGCAGCCTGACCTTCACCACGCTGCTGGCGCTGGTGCCTTTCTTCACCGTGGCGCTGGCCGTGTTCACCGCCTTTCCCATCTTCGGCACCCTGCAGACGGGGCTGCAGCGCTGGCTGGTGGACAGCCTGGTGCCGGACAGCATCTCGCGCCAGGTGCTGGGCTACCTCACGCAATTCGCGGCCAAGGCCAGCGGCCTGGGCGTGGCGGGGTTTTCGATTTTGCTGGGCACGGCGCTGGCGCTGGTCCTGACCATCGACCGCACCCTCAACAACATCTGGCGCGTGCGCCGGCTGCGGCCGCTGGGCCAGCGCGTGCTGATCTACTGGGCGGTCATCACGCTGGGGCCGCTGGTGCTGGCGGCGAGCCTGGCGCTCACCACGTCGGTGGCGTCCTCGGCCTCGCGCGGCCTGCACGACGCGCTGCCCGACAGCGCGCGGCTGCTGTTCGACTCCATCGAATTCCTGCTGCTGGCCGGCGGCACCGCGGCGCTGTACCGCTACGTGCCCAACACGCAGGTCAAATGGCGCCATGCGTGGTCGGGCGGGGTGTTCGTCTCGGTGGGGATCGAGGTGGCCAAGAAGGTGCTCGGCCTGTACCTGGCCTCGGTGCCCACGTATTCGGTGCTGTACGGCGCGTTCGCGACGCTGCCGATCCTGCTGGTCTGGATCTACGTGGCCTGGGTGATCGTGCTGCTGGGCGCGGTGGTGGCGGCGTACCTGCCCAGCCTGCTCAACGGGGTGGCGCGCCGGGCGAGCGGCCAGGGCTGGACCTTCCAGCTGGCCGTGGAGGCGCTGCAGGCCTTGCACCGGGCGCACGGGACACCGGCCCGCGGGCTGCGCATGAGCGCGCTGTGCCAGGCGCTGCGCGTGGATGCGCTGCAGCTGGAGCCCGTGCTGGAGGCGCTCACCGCCCTGGACTGGGTGGTGCAGGTCAACGAAACCGCCGCCGGCGTGCCCGAGACGGTGGAGCCGCGCTACCTGCTGGTCGCCGATCCCGCCGCCACGTCGCTGGAGCCGCTGGTGCAGCGGCTGCTGATCGAGCGGGCCGACAGCCTGGAGCGTTTCTGGGGCAACACGGGCGTGTCCGTGCTCAAGATGGCGGACGTGCTGCCCCGCCCGGCGTGAGTCACGGCGGGCATTTGCTATTATTTTTGTAGCTATATGCCCTAGTGGAATATGCGCCAGGGCCTATTTTTTGCCCAATTGCTGCCCGACCGCCGTGCCCGCCAGCACCGCACCTTCCAGCGTGGCGGGGTAGGGCCCGCGCACATAGTCGCCGCACGCCCACAGCCCCGGCGCGATCGCGTTGGACGGGCGCTGCAGCGCGGGCGTGCAGGCAAAGGTGGCGCGCTTTTCCACCACCGTCTGCACCAGTTCCAGCGCCGGCAGGCCCAGTTGGCGTATGGCCTGGCGCAGCACCTGCTGCTCGCGTTCGGCACGGTCGCCCTCGAAGGCGCTCACCACCAGGGCCAGCAGGCCCGGCGGGCCGCCCAGCACGCCGCGGTCGAAGGCGAACTGGGCGGGTTCCTGCGCCGAAGAGCGCAGGGCCAGCATGGGGCTCTCCAGCACGGGCCCCTGGGCGCCCGGCACCTGCGCATAGACGGTGGCGATGGCGGTGAAGCGCATCGCCTGCGCCACGGCCGCCCAGTCGTACAGCGCGGAGCACAGCTCCTTGCGCGGCGCGGCCTGCTCTGAGCCCGCGCACGCGGCCACCAGCCTGGCCGCATCACTGCTGGGCAGGGCCAGCACGGCGGTGTCGAAGGCCTCCCCATCGACCGTCCAGCCGCTCGACGGCGGTGACTGGGGCGCGATGGCCTGCACCCGGCGCGCCCGGTGCACGGTGTGGCCCTGGGCCTGCAGCCATTGCGCGGCGGGTTCAGGAAACAGCGCGCCCAGGTCGGTGCGCGGCAGCAGCAGATTGGAGCCGCCGCGCCCGCTGAAGAGCGCATCGCGCAGCACGCGCAGGAACACCGTGGCGCTGGCTTCGGCGGCGGGGGTGTTGAGCGCCGAGACGCACAGCGGCTCGACGAACTCGGCCATCAGCTGCGGCGGCAGGCCCTGGCTGATGGTCAGCACCGTATCGCCGGGCGCGCAGCGGAATCCGCCCAGGCCCCACATCCAGCGGGCGGTGGTGGTCATCAGCGCCAGCCGCTGGCGCAGGCCCCAGCCCCGGGCGGTGGCAATGCCCCACACGGCGTCCAAGGGGGGCGCGATGTCGGGCAGGCGGATGCCCTTGCCGTCGGCGAAGCGCAGCGACAGCGGCAGGCGCATCAGGGCCGCTTCCGGGTCCACGCCCACCTGCGCCATGAGGTGCAGGCACTCGGTGTAGGCGCCGATCAGGATGTGCTGGCCGTTGTCCAGGGGGGGCGGGGCGCCACGCGCGCCGAGCGCATCGGCGGCGGGCAGGGCGCGGGCGCGGCCGCCCAGCACGCGGGTGGCCTCGAAGACGGTCACGCGGTGCCCCGCCTGTGCGGCGGCCACCGCCGCCGCCATGCCGGCCCAGCCGCCCCCGATGATGGCAACACGTTGCATGGAAGAAAACCCGGTCAGAGGCGGCCCAGGGCCTGCACCTTCCAGGCCAGCCACAGCTTGCGCAGCGGGGTGAGGCTCACCCGCTGGTGCAGCACCTGGAAGCCGTCGTGCTCGATCTCGCGCAGCAGGGTGCGGTAGATGCTGGCCATCATCAGCCCGGGCTTCTGGGCGCGCCGGTCGCCCGTGGGCAGCAGGGCGAGCGCCTCGTCGTAGAGCCGGTGCGCGCGCTCGGCCTGAAAGCGCATCAGCGCGGTGAATCGCTCGGAATACTGGCGCTTGAGGATCTCGTGCGCTTTCACGTCGAACTGCTGCAGCTCGGCCACGGGCAGGTAGATGCGGCCCATCATGGCGTCCTCGCCCACGTCGCGGATGATGTTGGTGAGCTGAAACGCCAGGCCTAGGGTGTGCGCGTATTCGGTGGTGCGGTCGTCGGTCTGCCCGAAGATGCGCGCGGCCACCTCGCCCACCACGCCCGCCACCAGCTGGCAGTAGCGCGACAGGCCGGGAAAGTCGAGGTAGCGCGTCTGCTCCAGGTCCATCTGGCAGCCGTCGATCACGGCCTGCAGATGGCGCTCTTCGATGCCGTAGGCCGTCACGTGCGGCATCAGCGCCTGCATCACGGGGTGCGTGGCGCGCCCGGCGAAGGACTGGGCCACCTCGGCCTGCCACCAGGCCAGCTTGGTGCGGGCCACGCCGGCATCCGAGACTTCGTCCACCACATCGTCGACCTCGCGGCAAAAACCATAGAAGGCCGTGATGGCGGCGCGCCGCGGCGCGGGCAGGAACAGAAAGGCGTAATAGAAGCTGCTGCCCGAGGCGGCGGCTTTTTGCTGGACGTACTGTTCCGGTGTCATGGGGCGCGATTCTCCCATGGGCGCCCGGGCTCGGCGGCGAACCGGGCTGGCTCGGGGCAGGGGCCGCCCTGCGGCCAGGTCAGGGGAGGGTGCCTTCGCATTCCTGCTCGCGTTTTCGGGTGGCAGTGCCGTGCTCGAACAGAGCCTGCCTACAGTGCGTTTCAAGCGGCGATTTCCCGATGCGAGGCACGGCGAGCGACCGCCTCGAAAGGTTTTCCCATGTCCCTCAGTTCCAAGTTCGCTTCCAAGGTCTTATCGGCGGGTAACCGCTTCGTCAAGGAGGTGGCGTCGAAAACGACGGGTCAGGCAAAGACCCAATCGGGTGCCGCGCAGTCCCGGCCGCAGCAGGACACGGTGTTCTCCAAATTGAGTTCGCGTACCAATGGAGCCGCAGCCCGTCCACAAGGCTCGCAGTCGCAACAGCCCCGGGCCAACCTGCAGTCGTTCCGACCGGCCAACCAGCAGGCCGGCCTCGCTGGCCAACAGCAGCAGCGCGTGCAGACCCCGAATTACCAGCACACCACGGCGGCTGCGCCTTCTCCGCGGAAACAGCAGCCCGAGCCCGCGGGCTTGAAGATGTTCGGCGATGGGCGCAGCAATGCACCTGCATCCCAGCCGGGAGTGCACCGCACGTCGATGCGCCCCACCGGTTCATCGAGTTCGCTCAGCTCCATGAGCTCCTGGGGTTCCACGAATTCTTCGAGCTCCCTCAGTTCCTGGAGCTCCACCAGTTCCTCGGGCTCTTCGAGCCCGTCGGGCCCCTCACGCCCCACGAGTCCGTCGCGCCCCTCGACCCCGACGAGCCCGTCGCGTCCCACGATCCATGCAAGCCCGACGGGTCCGACGAGCACGGCCCAAGCTGCACGGCCTCAGCAGGCCGCGTCGTCCGCGAGTTTCGGTCGGACCAGGCCCCAGTCCTCGGAAGCCGATACGGCCCAGCCCAAATTGCAGTTCATCCGCGGAACCCGGCAGGTCAAGGCGCAATACCTGGAGGCCAAGGCCCGCATGGACGCCGTGATCAAAGAGCATCACCAAGTGGACACGGCGTTGGACAACGCGACCGACGCCATGTCCGACAAGGAGTACGACGCGCTGAGCGCCCGATATGACACCCTCACCGCGCAGAAGAAAACAGCGATCCGTGAACACAATGCCCTTCGCAACGAAATGGCGAGGATGAACATTCCTGTGGTGCACCATGTGAGCCAGGCACTGACGGCCAACCTTCCGATGCTGGAGAAACTGGCGGACCTGTCCGGCAAGTTCACCAAGGTCGATCAGACGGGCATGGCCTTCGACCTGGAGGGCACGATGCGCCGAAGCGGCGCGAAGATGGTGAGTACCTTCAGGGCCGCCCAGGAGTTCGACGAACTGTCGGGCCAGCGCGATGCGATCATCAAGAGCCAAGCTCAGCTCAAGCAATTGCTCGCCAGCGACGAGATGGACGGCCTGCGCTATGCCGATCCCAAGCTGCATGCCTCACTCAGCCAGATGGCGAAGATGGACCTCGGCCAGTCTTTCCGCAAGCTGGACGCCCTGCAAAGCGTGGCCAAGGACATCGAAGAAGCGTTTGACAGCCAGGGGCTGTCGGCGATGCTGTACTCGATTCCCAGCACGCCAGAAGAAATTCGGGAGCGCAAGGAAAAAGAGTTGCGAGAACACCAGGAGGCGATCGACCAAGGCTACATGTAAGCCGGTGGCCCGGGGGCCATCGGTTCCGGGCCCCACTGCCTGCCGCCATGGTGGCGGGCGGGCTTCAGAAGGCGATCTGCTCCACACCCATGTCGCTCGGCCGGCGCAGCGCCTCTTTCATGAACATGCTCATTGGGAGCATGCCTTGCTGCTCCACGCTGAACCACTTCTTGTACAGCGCGGCCATCTCGCCGCCCTGGATCATGCGGCGCGTCACGCGGTCCACCAGTTCCTTGAACTTGGGATCGTCCTTGCGCAGCCCGATGCTGTAGGGCTCCAACGACAGCCGCTTTTCCAGGAAATGGTAGTCGTCCACGTTCTTGCCCAGGCGGGTGAGCGGAATCCAGATGCCCGCATCGTCGGCGAAGGCGGCATCGGCCTCGCCCTTGACCAGCGCGCCGACCACGTCGATCGTGCTGTCGGCCAGCACGTAGTTGAAGTGGCGGTTGTAGGTGCGCTCGTTGGCGCGCAGCAGCCCTTCGTTGGTGGTCTTGCCCTGCACGGCGATCTTCTTGCCCTGCAGGTCGTCCAGCGTCTTGATGCCCGAGCTTTTGCGCACGAGGAACGAAGAGGTCGCCACGAAGATGTGGTGGCTGAACGCGATCTCCTTTTGCCGCGCGGCCGTGTTGGCGGTGCCGCCGCACTCCAGGTCCACCACGCCGTCCTTCACGTCGCTGATGCGGTTCTTGCCGTCCACCAGCAGGTAGTGCACGCGCAGGTCGGGGCGCTTCAACTCCTTCTTGATCTCGTCGAAGATCTGCAGGCACACGTCCACCGTGTAGCCCTTCACCGCGCCGTTGGCGTCCTTGAACGAAAACGGCAAGGACTTTTCGCGGTGGCCCAGCTTCAGCTCGCCCGAGCTGGCGATGCGCGCCAGGGTGTCTTCCGCCCACGCGGGGGCTGCGCTGCCGAACGCGGCCAGGGCCGCCATGAGCGCCCAGGGGCGCAGTCGAGAAAGGAAATGCATGGGTGGAGGCGAAAAAGGCGGATGAAGGAAGGCGGCGGATGCGCCGGCGCCCGCATGGGCGAAAACCGCAAAGTGTATGCGCGTGTAACGAAAAAGGGCAGCCTCTGCCATGGCCGCAGCGTGCGGGTGCGTCCTATTCGCCACACCGGCAACGGCGCAGCCCCGGATTGGGCGCCCTCACTCAGCACTCGACCACGTTCACCGCCAGCCCGCCGCGCGAGGTTTCCTTGTATTTGCTCTTCATGTCGGCACCGGTCTGCATCATGGTCTTGATGACCTGATCGAGAGAGACCATATGCGTGCCGTTGCCGCGCAGGGCCATGCGCGCGGCGTTGATGGCCTTGATCGCGCCCATCGCGTTGCGCTCGATGCAGGGGATCTGCACCAGCCCGCCCACCGGGTCGCACGTCATGCCCAGGTTGTGCTCCATTCCGATCTCGGCCGCGTTCTCCACCTGCGCGGGCGTGCCGCCCATCACCGCCGCCAGCGCGCCGGCCGCCATCGAGCAGGCCACGCCCACTTCGCCCTGGCAGCCCACCTCGGCACCCGAAAGCGAGGCGTTTTCCTTGTAGATGATGCCGATGGCGCCGGCCGTGAGCAGGAAGTCGGCGATGCCGTCCTCGTCGGCGCCGGGCACGAACTTCACGTAGTAGTGCAGCACCGCCGGGATCACGCCGGCCGCGCCGTTGGTGGGCGCGGTCACGACGCGCCCGCCCGCCGCGTTCTCCTCGTTGACGGCCATGGCGTAGAGGTTGATCCAGTCCAGCATCGACAGCGGATCGCGCAGCGCCTCCTCGGCGCGGCCGGACAGCGTCTGGTGCAGCTGGCCCGCGCGGCGCTGCAGCCGCATGGGGCCGGGCAGGCTGCCGTGGCTGGCGCAGCCGCGCTGCACGGCGCCGGCCATGGTCTGCCAGATCTGCAGCAGGCGCTGGCGCACGTGCGCGCGGCTGTGCCAGTGCCCTTCGTTGGCCAGCGTGACGGCGGCGATGCCCTGCCCGGTGGCGGCGCATTGGGCCAGCAGTTCGGCGGCGGTGCGGTAGGGGTGGGGCAGTCCCGAGCCCGAACCTGCTGCGCCCTGGTCCAGGGCCTCGACGCTGTTGAGCACCCGCTGGCCGCCTTCGTCCACCACGAAGCCGCCGCCCACCGAGTAGTAGGTGCGCGTGAGCAGCAGTTCGCCCTGCGCCCCATGGGCATGCAGGCTCAGGCCGTTGGGGTGGAAGGGCAGGCTCTTTCGCCGGAACAGCAGGTGCTCCTTTTCGATGAACGCGATGCGGTGCGTGCCCAGCAGGTCGATGTGGCCGCCCGTGCGGATCGCCTCGACCGTGGGGCCGATCCGGTCCGGGTCGATGCGGTCGGGCTCGTGCCCGGCCAGGCCCAGCAGCACGGCGCGGTCGGTGCCGTGGCCGATGCCGGTGGCGGCCAGCGAGCCGAACAGCTCCACCACCACGCGGTGCACGGGCGCCAGGCCCATGGAATCGCGCAGGGCGACGGCGAACTGCCGCGCCGCGATCATGGGGCCCACGGTATGGGAGCTGGAGGGGCCGATACCGATCTTGAACAGGTCGAAAACGCTGACGGACATGGCGGGCAATGCAAGGGCTGTGGGGCGCGCAGGCTAACCGGCTGGCGGGGGCCGGGCATGCTCGCTATCCCGGGGCGGCCTTGCGCGAGGCCCGTTCCTTACCGGCTCAATCAAAATCGATTGCTACAAAAAATATAGCGTCATGCCATAGTAATCATTGTGCTGAAGGCCGATTCGATGCCTGGATTCTCGGCCTCCAGGGCCGCGACTGAAGCCGCGCTTGCCGGGCATGAATTCGCCTTACATCGCCACGGCCCGGCCCAGCATGCGGGCCCAGTCCAGCGGGCGCAGGCGTGGGCGGGTGTGCAGGCTGCCGCCGTCGAGCGCCTCCACCTTGTCCAGGATGCGCAGCCCGCCCTGCACGACCAGGCGCAGCTCCCAGCCGGCGCGCCCGGGCAGGCGGTGCACCAGGGGCGCGCCTTGGTCCATCAGCCCGCGCGCCCAGGCCGCGCAGTCGTTGACCAGCGCGCGCGTGGCGGGCGTGGTGCGCAGCGTGGACAGGGCCGCGCGGTCCACCCCGTGCGCCGTGCAGTCGGCGTCGGAGAGGTAGTGGCGCCCGCGTGGTATGTCCACGCTCAGGTCCTGCCAGAAGTTGATGAGCTGCAGCGCCGAGCAGATGGCGTCGCTGCGCGCGAGCGATTCGGCATCGTGCACGCCGTAGAGGTGCAGCAGCAGCCGGCCGACGGGATTGGCCGAGCGCCGGCAGTAATCCAGCAGTTCGGCCCGGTCGGCATACACGGCGCCGTCCCGCGTGCGGGCGATGTCCTGCGTGAACGCGCTCAGCAGGTCGGCCAGCAGCGGCACGGGCAGGGCATGGCTGCGCAGCACGGCCTGCAGCGGGCCGAAGATGGCGGCCCAGCGCGCGCCGGGCGGGTGGCCGGTGGCGATGGACTGCAGTTCGGCCCCATAGGCCGCCAGGTCCGCCAGGCGCTCGTCCGGGCCGGCGTCCCCTTCGTCGGCCAGGTCGTCCGCGGCGCGGGCGAAGGCGTAGATGGCCGCGATGGGCTGGCGCAGGTGCGGCGGGCACAGCAGCGAGGCCACGGGAAAGTTTTCGTAGTGCGTCACGGCCGGCGCCTGGGGGGTGCCGGGCGGTGCGGAGCGGGGGCGGGGATCGGAGGAGGGAGGCGTCACGGCGCGATTGTCGCTTGACAAGGTGACGGGGCTTCTCATAGATTACTAACCAGTCAGTCATTAAAACGAACCGCTTTCCCGGAACCAGCATGAACACCTCTGTCGCGCCGCGGCTTTCCCGGCCGTTCCCCTCGCAGCCCCGTCACGGGGCATTTTCTTGGGTGCAGCGCGCGATGGGGGGGCTGGCCGTCGGCGCGGCCGTCCTCGCTGGGGTGGGCTGCTCCAAGCCCGAGCCCGCCCCCGAGCCGGTGCGCTCGGTCAAGCTGCTCACCGTGGGCGCCGCCCCGCTGAACACCCAGCTCGAATATGCCGGCGAAGTGCGGGCGCGCATCGAATCGCGCCTGGGCTTCCGGGTGGCGGGCAAGATCGTGCAGCGCCAGGCCGAACTGGGCCAGCGCGTGAAGGCGGGCCAGGTGCTGGCCCAGCTCGACCCGCGCGACTACCAACTGGCCGCCGACGCGTCGCGCGCGCAGGTGGCCTCCGCCGCCACGCAGCGGGACCTGGCCGCCGCCGACTACCAGCGCTACGCCGCGCTCAAGGCGCAGAACTTCATCAGCGGCGCCGAGCTGGAGCGCCGCGCCTCCACCCTCAAGGCCGCGGAGGCCTCGCTCGACCAGGCGCGTGCGCAACTGGCCTCGCAAGGCAACCAGACCGGCTACACGCGGCTGGTGGCCGACGTGTCGGGCGTGGTCACCAGCATCGATGCCGAGCCGGGCCAGGTGGTGTCCGCCGGCACGCCGGTGGTGCGCATCGCCCAGGACGGCCCACGCGACGTGGTCTTCGTCGTGCCGGAGGACAAGGTCGCCCGCGTGAAGGCCAGCCAGCCAGTGGCCGTGCGGTCGTGGTCGGGCGGCGCGCCTTTGACCGGCCGGGTGCGCGAGGTGGCGGCCAGCGCCGATGCCGTCACCCGCACCTTCCAGATCAAGGTGGCCATCGAGGGCGCCGAGGCCCCGCCGCTCGGCGCCACCGTGTACGTCACGCCCGAGGCCCTGGGCCAGGCCGGCCAGCAGGCCATCAAGCTGCCCACCAGCGCGCTGCGCCAGGACGGCCAGCAGACGGCCGTGTGGGTCTTCGACGCCGCCAGCGGAACCGTGCGGTCGCAAGCCGTGCAGATCGCCACGGCGGACGGCAACGAGGCCGTGGTGGCTTCGGGGCTGGCCCCGGGCATGCAGGTGGTGGCCACGGGCGTGCACGTGCTGTCGCCCGGCCAGAAGGTCGTGCCGTACCAGCCCAAAACGCCTGCAGCGCAATCCAGTCCAGCGCAGACGGCTGTCAATGGCGTGGCAAGTCCCGCCAGTGCCGTGGCCTCCGGCCCGGCACCCGCCGCGACCGCATCGTCCGCCCGCTGAAGGCCGCTCCATGACGCAGATCCAGCCGAAAGAGGGCTTCAACCTCTCCAAATGGGCGCTCGACCATCCGGCGCTCACCCGCTACCTGATGATCGTGCTGATGCTGATGGGCTTTGGCGCCTACTTCCAGCTAGGGCAGGACGAGGACCCGCCGTTCACCTTCCGCGCGATGGTGGTGCGCACCTACTGGCCCGGCGCCACGGCGCAGCAAGTGGCCGAGCAGGTCACCGACAAGCTCGAACGCACGCTGCAGGAGGTGCCTTACGCCGACAAGATCCGCAGCTACTCCAAGCCCGGCGAGTCGCAGATCATCTTCAACATCAAGGACTCGTCCAAGTCCGGCGACGTGCCCAATGTCTGGTACACGGTCCGCAAGAAGATCGGCGACATGCGCGCCACCCTGCCGCAGGGCGTGCAGGGGCCGTTCTTCAACGATGACTTCGGCGACGTCTACGGCGTGATCTACGCGCTGGAGTCCGAGGGCTTCAGCTACGCCGAGATGAAGACCTTCGCCGACGACGTGCGCCAGCAGCTGCTGCGCGTGCCCGACGTGGCCAAGGTCGAGCAGTTCGGCGTGCAGGACGAAAAGCTCTACATCGAAATCTCGCAAAAGCGCCTCGCGCAGCTGGGCTTGGACATGAACCAGGTGCTGTCGCAACTGGGCCAGCAGAACGCGGTGGAAAGCGGCGGCATCATCCAGACGCCGCAGGACCAGGTCCAGGTGCGCGTGGCCGGGCAGTTCGGTGCGGTCGAAGACCTGCGCGCCATGCCGATCCGCGGCGCTTCGGGCGCGCAGCTGCGCCTGGGCGACATCGCCGATATCCACCGCGGCTACGTGGAACCGCCGGCTGTGAAGGTGCGCCACCAGGGCCAGGAAGTGATCGCGCTCGGCGTGTCGATGGCCAAGGGCGGCGACATCATCCGCCTGGGCGAGGCCCTGAAGACCGCCACGCAGAAGATCGAAAAAACCCTGCCGGCCGGCGTGCGGTTCGTGAACGTGCAGGACCAGCCCAAGTCGGTGTCCTCGTCGGTCAACGAGTTCGTGAAGGTGCTGATCGAGGCCGTGGTGATCGTGCTGGCCGTGAGCTTCCTGGCGCTGGGGCTGCACAAGCGCCCCGGCCGCCATCCGCTGTGGAAGCGCTGGACGCTGGACGTCCGCCCGGGCCTGGTGGTGGGCATCACCATTCCGCTGGTGCTGGCCGTCACGTTCCTGGCCATGTGGTACTGGAACATCGGGCTGCACAAGATCTCGCTGGGCTCGCTCATCATCGCGCTGGGCCTGCTGGTGGACGACGCCATCATTGCCGTCGAGATGATGGTGCGCAAGATGGAGGAGGGCTACGACAAGGTGCGCGCGGCCACCTTCGCCTACGAGATCACCGCCATGCCGATGCTGACCGGCACGCTGATCACGGCGGCGGGCTTCCTGCCGATCGGCATCGCCAAGTCGGTGACGGGGGAATACACCTTTGCCATCTTCGCGGTCACGGTGATCGCGCTGGTGCTGTCGTGGCTGGTTTCGGTGTACTTCGTGCCGTACCTGGGCACGCTGCTGCTCAAGAAGCCGCCGCACGTGCACACCGGCCCGGACGGCCAGCCGCACGAGGCGTTCGACAGCGGGTTCTACAACGTGTTTCGCCGCTGCGTGGACTGGTGCGTGCGCTACCGCTGGATCACCATCGGGCTCACGGTGGCCACCTTCGCGCTCGGCATCGTCGGCATGGGCCGCGTGCAGCAGCAGTTCTTCCCGGATTCGAGCCGCCCTGAAATCCTGATGGACATCTGGTTCCCGGAAGGCACCTCGTTCGAAGCCAACGAAGAGGTCACGCGCCGCGTCGAGCAGCGCCTGCGGGCCGAGGCGGGCGTGTCCACCGTCAGCGTGTGGGTGGGCTCGGGCGTGCCGCGCTTTTATCTGCCGCTGGACCAGGTCTTTCCGCAGACCAACGTGTCGCAGTTCATCGTGATCCCGCAGGACCTGCACGTGCGCGAGTCGCTGCGCGTCGGGTTGCCCGAGATCATGGCGCGCGAGTTTCCCGAGGTGCGGGCGCGCGTGAAGCTGCTGCCCAACGGGCCGCCCGTGCCTTACCCGGTGCAGTTCCGCGTGGTGGGCACCGATCCCGCCGTGCTGCGCGCCCGGGCCGATGAGGTCAAGGCCATCCTGCGCGACCACCCGCAGATGCGCGGCGTGAACGACAACTGGAACGAGTCCGTCAAGGTCATGCGCCTGGAAGTCGACCAGGACAAGGCCCGCGCCCTGGGCGTTACCAGCCAGTCCATCGCCCAGGCCGCACGCACCGTCTTCACCGGCACGACCGTGGGCCAATACCGCGAGGGCGACAAGCTCATCGACATCGTGTTCCGCCAGCCGCCGGACGAACGCAAGGCCATCACCGACGTGGCCAATGCCTACCTGCCCACGGCCTCGGGCAAGTCGATTCCGCTCACGCAGATCGCTCGGCCGGTGTTCACCTGGGAGCCGGGCGTGATGTGGCGCGAGAACCGCGACTACGCCATCACGGTGCAGGGCGACGTCATCGAAGGCCTGCAGGGCGCGACCGTCACCGAAGCGCTGGTGCCCGGCCTGCGGCAGCTGGAGGCGAAGTGGCATGCGGCCGGCCAGGGCGGCTACCGCATCGAGGTGGCGGGTGCCGTGGAGGAAAGCTCCAAGGGCTCGGCCTCCATCGCCGCGGGCGTGCCGATCATGCTGTTCATCACGTTCACTCTGCTCATGCTCCAGCTGCACAGCTTCAGCCGCGCGGTGCTGGTGTTCCTTACCGGGCCGCTGGGCATTGCCGGGGTGGCGGGGGCGCTGCTGCTGCTGGGCCGGCCGTTCGGGTTCGTGGCGCTGCTGGGGGTGATCGCACTCATGGGCATGATCCAGCGCAACTCCGTCATCCTGATCGACCAGATCGAGCAGGACCGCGCGCGGGGCGTGCCCGCGTGGGACGCCATCGTGGAGTCGGCCGTGCGCCGGTTGCGCCCCATCGTGCTCACGGCCGCCGCGGCGGTGCTGGCCATGATCCCGCTGTCGCGCAGCGTGTTCTGGGGCCCGATGGCCGTGGCCATCATGGGCGGCCTGATCGTGGCGACGGTGCTCACGCTACTGGCGCTGCCGGCTATGTACGCGGCCTGGTTCCGCGTGAAAGAGCCCGATCCGCATGCGCCGAAGCCGGCCTGATCGGAGACGGTCCGCCGACAAGGTAAAATCGAAGGTTGACCAATTTCACACAGGTGGCCGGCCCTGCCGGTCGCCTGTTTTGTCTGTAAGTTTGCGCGGGTGGCGAAATTGGTAGACGCACCAGGTTTAGGTCCTGACGCCAGCAATGGTGTGGGGGTTCGAGTCCCCCCCCGCGCACCACGGTGCGGCTGCAAAAGCAGCCGTCACGGTCCCCATATTCATAGAGGAAGAGCCATGGCCGTTACTGTTGAAACCCTTGAAAAGCTCGAGCGCAAGATCACGCTGAGCTTGCCCCTCACCGCGATCCAGTCCGAGGTCGACTCGCGCCTCAAGCGCCTGGCCCGCACCGTGAAGATGGACGGCTTCCGTCCCGGCAAGGTGCCGATGAACGTCGTGGCCCAGCGCTATGGCTACTCGGTCCAGTACGAAGTGCTGAACGACAAGGTCGGCGAGGCGTTCGCCCAGGCCGCTAACGAAGCCAACCTGCGCGTGGCTGGCCAGCCCCGCATCACCGAAAAAGACGGTGCTCCGGAAGGCCAGGTCACCTTCGACGCCATTTTCGAAGTGTTCCCTGAAGTCAAGATCGCCGATCTGGCCGGCGCCGAAGTCGAAAAGCTGTCCGCCGAAGTGACCGACGCCGCCATCGACAAGACCATCGACATCCTGCGCAAGCAGCGCCGCAGCTTCGCCCAGCGCGCGCAAGCCGCTGCCGCTGAAGACGGCGACCGCGTGACGGTCGACTTCGAAGGCAAGATCGACGGCGAAACGTTCTCCGGCGGCAAGGCCGAAGACTTCCAGTTCCTGGTCGGCGAAGGCCAGATGCTCAAGGAATTCGAAGACGCCGTGCGTGGCATGAAGTCCGGCGAAAGCAAGACCTTCCCGTTGGCCTTCCCCGAGGACTACCACGGCAAGGACGTGGCTGGCAAGACGGCTGACTTCATGGTCACCGTGAAGAAGATCGAAGCCGCCCACCTGCCCGAAGTGAACGAGCAGCTCGCCAAATCCCTCGGCATCGCCGACGGCACGGTCGATGGCCTGCGCGCCGACATCAAGAAAAACCTCGAGCGCGAAGTCAAGTTCCGCCTGCTGGCCCGCAACAAGCAGGCCGTGATGGACGCCCTGGTGTCCAAGGCCGAGTTGGACCTGCCCAACGCCAGCGTGCAGGCCGAGATCGCCCGCCTGCTGGAAGGCGCTCGTGCCGATCTGAAGCAACGCGGCATCAAGGACGCCGACAAGGCCGAAATCCCGGAAGACGTGTTCCGTCCCCAGGCCGAGCGCCGCGTGCGCCTGGGCCTCGTGGTGGCCGAACTGGTGCGTGCCAATGAACTGCACGCCAAGCCCGAGCAACTGAAGGCCCACGTGGACGAACTGGCCGCCAGCTACGAAAAGCCGGAAGACGTCGTGCGCTGGTACTTCGGCGACCGTCAGCGTCTGGCCGAAGTCGAGGCCGTCGTCATCGAAAACAACGTGACCGACTTCGTGATGGGCAAGGCCAAGGTGACGGACAAGTCCGTTTCCTTCGATGAACTGATGGGCCAGGGCTGATGCGCTGCTGCCGCCGGACCGCCCGATTGCGGTTTCTGGCGGCTGGATGACATCGGGGGCTTGTGCTTGCGTGCACAAGCCCCAATTCATTTCTGGGTACAGTATCCGCATGACAGGAGAAAACATGAGTGCACTGGAAACACAAGCCTTGGGCATGGTCCCCATGGTCATCGAGCAGTCGGGGCGCGGCGAACGCTCCTACGACATCTATTCGCGGCTGCTGAAAGAGCGCATTATTTTTTTGGTGGGCGAGGTCAATGACCAGACCGCCAACCTCGTGGTGGCCCAGTTGCTGTTCCTCGAAAGCGAGAACCCCGACAAGGACATCTCGTTCTATATCAACTCCCCGGGCGGCAGCGTCACGGCCGGCATGGCGATCTACGACACCATGCAGTTCATCAAGCCCGACGTGTCGACCATGTGCGTGGGCTTTGCCGCCAGCATGGGCGCCTTCCTGCTGGCCGCCGGGGCCAAGGGCAAGCGGTTTTCCCTGCCGAACTCCAAGATCATGATCCACCAGGTGCTGGGCGGAGCCCGCGGCCAGGCGACGGACATCGAAATCCACGCACGCGACATTCTGCGTACCAAGGACCAGATGAACCGCATCCTGGCGGAACGCACCGGACAGCCCCTGGACAAGGTCAAGAACGACACCGAGCGCGACTACTTCCTCACGGCCGATGAAGCCAAGGAATACGGTCTGGTCGATCAGGTGATCGCCAAGCGCCCCTGATCGCTCCGCAAGGGAATACGCGGCGTTTTCCCCAGGGAAGACGCCGTTTTTTATTTCGTTATCATCCCGACAACGTTCCGCAACACGAGGCATTGCCCCCATGGCCGAGAAAAAAGGCTCTTCCAGCGAAAAAACCCTTTACTGCTCCTTTTGCGGCAAAAGCCAGCACGAGGTAAAGAAGCTAATCGCCGGTCCGTCGGTTTTTATCTGCGACGAGTGCATCGACCTGTGCAATGAAATCATTCGGGACGAGCTTCCAGCAGCCGACGGCACGCGCGAATCGCGCGGCGACCTTCCCACCCCCGCGGAGATCAAGGCGAACCTGGACAGCTACGTCATCGGCCAGGACTTCGCCAAGCGCACGCTGGCCGTGGCCGTGTACAACCACTACAAGCGGTTGCGCCACAAGGACAAGGCCGGCAAGGACGAGGTGGAACTGTCCAAGAGCAACATCCTGCTGATTGGGCCCACCGGCTCGGGCAAGACGCTGCTGGCCCAGACGCTGGCCCGCATGCTGGACGTGCCTTTCGTGATGGCGGATGCCACCACCCTGACCGAGGCCGGCTACGTGGGTGAAGACGTCGAGAACATCGTGCAAAAGCTCCTGCAAAGCTGCAACTACGAGGTGGAGCGGGCCCAGCGCGGCATCGTCTACATCGACGAGATCGACAAGATTTCCCGCAAGTCGGATAACCCGTCCATCACGCGGGACGTGTCGGGTGAAGGGGTTCAGCAGGCGCTGCTCAAGCTCATCGAAGGCACCATGGCCAGCGTGCCCCCGCAGGGTGGCCGCAAGCATCCCAACCAGGACTTCCTGCAGATCGACACGACGAACATCCTGTTCATCTGCGGCGGCGCGTTCGCGGGCCTGGAGAAGGTGATCGAGAACCGCACGGAGGCCTCGGGCATCGGTTTTGGGGCGTCGGTCAAGAGCAAGAAGCAACGGTCCCTGACCGAGGTGTTCACCGAGATCGAGCCGGAAGATCTGATCAAGTTCGGTCTCATTCCCGAACTGGTGGGCCGCATGCCCGTCGTGACGGCCCTGGCCGAGCTCAGCGAGGATGCGCTGGTCCAGATTCTGACCGAGCCCAAGAACGCCCTGGTCAAGCAGTACAACAAGCTGCTGTCCATGGAGGGCGTGGACCTGGAGATCCGCCCTGCGGCGCTCAAGGCCATTGCCCGCAAGGCGCTCGCTCGCAAGACCGGCGCGCGCGGCCTGCGGTCGATTCTGGAGCAATCGCTGATCAGCACCATGTTCGACCTGCCCAATGCCACCAATGTAGAAAAAGTGGTGGTGGACGAGTCCACCATCGAGGAAAACAAGGCGCCCCTGCTCGTGTACCGAGAGGCCGCCAAGAAAGCCTGAGGCGCGGCCCGCCGGTAACGCAGCAGCCGCCTGCAGTCCTCTTCGCCTGCAACCCATCGCCTTCGCTTCATCGGCGATCGTGGTGGGTTGAAAAATCTCGCTGTTGGACCATATTCCAAGCAGCTTCATGAGGATTTCCATGTCCGGACAAACCCCACTGCCTGCCACCCCCATCGACCTGCCGTTGCTGCCGTTGCGCGACGTCGTGGTCTTCCCCCACATGGTGATCCCGCTGTTCGTGGGACGCCCCAAGAGCATCAAGGCGCTGGAACTGGCCATGGACGCCGACCGGCGGATCATGCTGGTCGCCCAGAAAACCGCCGCCAAGGACGAGCCCCTCGTCTCGGACATGTTCGACGTGGGTTGCGTTTCCACGATCCTGCAGATGCTGAAATTGCCCGATGGCACCGTCAAGGTGCTGGTCGAGGGGCAACAGCGGGCACTCGTGTCTGCCATCCAGGACAACGAAACCCATTTCACCGCGACTGTGGCTCCCGTCGAAGCGCAGGAGGACGAGAGCAAGCCCAGCGAGATCGAGGCCTTGCGCCGGGCCGTGATGCAGCAGTTCGATCAGTACGTCAAGCTGAACAAGAAGATTCCGCCGGAAATCCTCACCTCGATCTCTGCCATCGATGATCCAGGGCGTCTGGCGGACACCATTGCCGCCCACCTGCCGCTCAAGCTGGAAAACAAACAGGTCGTGCTCGACCTGTCGGATGTGAAGCTGCGCCTCGAAAACCTTTTCGAGCAGTTGGATCGCGAAGTGGACATCCTCAATGTCGACAAGAAGATCCGTGGCCGCGTGAAGCGCCAGATGGAGAAGAACCAGCGCGATTTCTACCTGAACGAGCAGGTCAAGGCCATTCAGAAGGAACTGGGCGAGGGCGAGGAGGGCGCGGACATCGAGGAGATCGAAAAGAAGATCAAGCTCGCAAAGATGCCCGCTGACGCGCGCAAGAAGGCGGACAGCGAGCTCAAGAAGCTTAAGCTCATGTCGCCCATGTCGGCCGAAGCCACGGTGGTGCGCAACTACATCGAAGTGCTCACCGGGTTGCCGTGGAGCAAAAAGACCAAGATCAAGCACGACCTTGCCAATGCCGAGGGCGTGCTCAATGAAGACCACTACGGCCTCGACAAGGTCAAGGACCGCATCCTGGAATACCTCGCGGTCCAGCAGCGCGTGGACAAGGTCAAGGCTCCCATTCTGTGCCTGGTGGGGCCACCCGGCGTTGGCAAGACCTCGCTCGGGCAGTCGATTGCCAAGGCGACCGGGCGTAAATACGTGCGCATGGCGTTGGGCGGTATGCGTGACGAAGCGGAGATCCGCGGTCACCGCCGGACCTACATCGGCGCCATGCCCGGCAAGGTGCTGCAGAGCTTGAACAAGGTCGGTACGCGCAATCCGCTGTTCCTGCTGGACGAAATCGACAAGCTGGGTACGGATTTTCGGGGCGACCCTTCGAGCGCCCTGCTGGAAGTGCTCGATCCCGAGCAGAACCACAAGTTCGGCGACCACTACGTCGAAGTCGATTTCGATTTGAGCGACGTGATGTTCGTCGCCACCTCCAATTCGATGAACATCCCGCCGGCGCTGCTGGACCGGATGGAAGTGATCCGCCTGTCGGGCTACACCGAAGACGAGAAAACCAACATCGCCATGAAGTACCTGCTGCCCAAGCAGATGGGCAACAACGGCGTCAAAGATGAGGAACTGCAAGTCACCGAGTCGGCGGTGCGGGACGTGGTTCGCTACTACACGCGCGAAGCAGGGGTGCGTTCGCTGGAGCGTGAGTTGTCCAAGATCTGCCGCAAGGTCGTCAAGGGACTGCAGCTCAAGCAACTGACGCCGCAAGTCGTGGTGACCGCGGACAACCTTCCCGATTATCTTGGTGTGCGCAAGTACACCTATGGCCGCGCGGAGCAGCAGAATCAGGTGGGGCAAGTGGTGGGCCTGGCATGGACCGAAGTGGGGGGCGATCTGCTCACCATCGAAGCGGCCACGATGCCCGGCAAGGGCGTGATCACGCGCACCGGCTCGCTGGGCGACGTCATGAAGGAATCGGTGGAAGCGGCACGAACCGTGGTGCGCAGTCGCTCCCGCATGCTCGGCATCAAGGACGAGGCCTTCGAAAAGCGCGACATCCACATCCACGTGCCCGACGGTGCGACGCCCAAGGACGGGCCCAGCGCCGGCGCGGCCATGACGACCGCTTTCGTTTCGGCGCTGACCGGTATCCCCGTGCGAGGCGATGTGGCGATGACCGGAGAAATCACCTTGCGAGGCGAGGTGACGGCCATCGGTGGGCTGAAGGAAAAATTGCTGGCGGCACTGCGCGGTGGCATTAAGACCGTCTTGATCCCCGAAGAGAACGTCAAGGACCTGCAGGAGATTCCCGAGAACGTGAAGAGCGGGCTCGAAATCGTGCCGGTGAAGTGGATCGACAAGGTGCTGGAAGTGGCGCTCGAGCGCAAACCGATCGCGCTCACCGATGAGGAAATCGCTGCGGCAGTGCCTGCGTCAGAGGAAAAAACCTCTACCACTGCAGGCTCTGTGAAGCATTGATGGAAATTTGTCGAAAGCCTCCAAAAATTGCGCTACAATTCATCCCATCGATGCAAACGTTGTACAATGTGAGGCTTCGGTAAATGCGGGAATAGCTCAGTTGGTAGAGCGCAACCTTGCCAAGGTTGAGGTCGAGAGTTCGAGACTCTTTTCCCGCTCCAATTTCCAAAAAAGGGGAAGCACAGCTTCCCCTTTTTGCCAAGGGAAGCAGGTTTGGCGCGGTAGCAAAGCGGTTATGCACCGGATTGCAAATCCGTGTAGGTCGGTTCGACTCCGGCCCGCGCCTCCAGCACTGATCGCGAAAGCGGTTTTGATGCACGGAACAAGAACATTCGGTTGTTCTGGTTGAGTGGTTAAAAGTGGTGCTATAATTTGAGTCTTGCTAGGTTGGTGTAAATCAATCAAGCGACATGCGGGAATAGCTCAGTTGGTAGAGCGCAACCTTGCCAAGGTTGAGGTCGAGAGTTCGAGACTCTTTTCCCGCTCCAATTTTTATGCTGTGGACTTCCAGCGAAGTCCACAGCACCTTGATCCCACAGTGGTTTCTGTCTGTGGAGCATCCAGCAAAGTCTGCTGAAATCCACCCCCAGCCACGCACTTTTAGTACATAAATTAGTACTGAAAATCCGGGCGCTGGGTTGTCCGGTTTTCGGCTGTGCTGCTTCCATCGACGTCGGTACACCTCTCCTCATCCTGAAGGAGAGTTCGATGGCTTTGACAGATACTGCGGTGCGGCAGGCCAGGACAACTGGCAAGGACTACACCCTCAACGACGCGCACGGCTTGCTGCTCTTCGTGAGTGCCAAGGGCAAGAAGAAGTGGCACTTCCGTTTCTCATGGCTGGGCCAGCAGTCTCGCATCGCCATCGGCCCGTACCCAGAGATCAGCCTCAAGGAGGCGAGGGGCCGCCGGGATGAACTCCGAGCGCAGCTTGCCAATGGGGTCGATCCCCGCGCCCATCTTCGCCAGGCCGAAGAAAAGGCGCAGGCTGCAGCGACGCATACCTTCCAGGCAGTGTTTCAGTCATGGCGGGACTTCAAGGCATTGAGCCTGAAGGCTGGCCGGCAAAGCACGCTGTCGCAGATCAATCGCATCTTCGATAAGGACGTGCTCCCTTGGCTCGGCGCGGTCTCCATCTTTGACGTGACGCCGGCACACCTGCTGGAAGTGTTGCGCAAGATCGAGCGCCGCCATGCGCTGACCACTGCGGAGAAGGTGCGCACGTGGTTCAACCAGATGTTCCGCTACGCGATGGTGGAGAAGGGCCTGCCTGCGAACCCTGCCAGCGATCTGGACATCGTGGCCGTGCCCAAGCCGCCGGTGAGCCATAACCCGTTCCTGCGCATGGAGGAACTGCCCGCGTTCCTGCGGACATTGCGTAAGTACCGTGGCTTCAAGACCACGCGCCAGGGCATTCAATTGCTGTTCCTGACCGGCGTTCGAACAGGCGAGTTGCGCGCGGCGGTGCCCGAGCAGTTCGATCTGGAACGAGGCCTCTGGACTATCCCCGCAGTGATCGTCAAGCAACTGCAGTTGAAGATGCGCAAGGAAGGCAAGACCGTGCCGCCCTATGTGGTGCCACTCTCGACTCAGGCCATTGCCATCGTCCGCGAACTGCTCGACGCGCAGGCACGGCGGCCAGCGCAGCGATATCTGCTGCCCAATCGTGACGACCTCAAGGAGCCTATCAGCGAGAACACGCTCAATGGCGCGCTGCGTCGCATGGGCTACGAAGAGCAGCTGACCGGTCATGGCATCCGGGGCACCATCTCCACCGCACTGAATGAGCTCGGCTACCGTGTGGAGTGGATTGATTCACAACTGTCGCACGCCGACCCCAACCAGATTCGTGCCGCTTACAACCATGCGGCCTACGTGGAGCAGCGCCGTCTGATGATGCAGGACTGGGCCAACCGACTGGATCGTTGGGAGGCCGGGGAACAGGTCGAGGAAGCGGGCGCATCGCCCGTGGCCCCAGAGAGCCTGGAAGTGATCGAGGCCTATCTCAAGGCGCTTGCCTCGGGACAGTTGCGGCCCAAGGACGATGCGCTGCAGCTGTTAGGCCAACTCTTTGCCCGGGCCGGTGACAGTGGGAATGCTGCCGTGCGGGCGAGGGCATGAGCAAGCGAATGCGGTCCAGAAAGCAACTTGAAGTCACCGCGCCAATTGGCTGCTGCTCTGTGCGGGAGAGGTTCTGCCTGGGATTGACTGAGTGCCCGGTTTGCAGTGTGCCGCAATGACATGCTTGCAGATCCAAAACTTGCGCCATTAGAGATGGACTTGGCTTTGGGCCTACAGCCGTCATGTCGGTGGCGAAAGCGCACGCCAATGGCTCCAGTGGGCTGTTCTCATCATCTCTTTCAAGGGTAAGATTCGCCTCTGCGCCGTTGCATGGTCGGCGTGCTGCCCATCCCCAGGGCCCATCGGGCCACAGCGAAGTGGAATCAACCTGCGTTTTTTTCTGCCCTTGGTTCAGCTCTTTGCGAGCACTGGGGAAGGTGGATGGGCGTCTCCAGTGCAAACCGCATTGAGGACATAACCATGACCGATTCAATCCTTGTAGAGCACAAGCTCGACACTATTCATCGCCAAGCGAAACGCTTCGCGGCAAGGCTCAAGCTTCCAATCACCGTGGCCAAGGACATCTTGGCCAAGTCTTGTTACCGCTGCTCCGCGTGGACTGACTTGGTGAACCGGCTGAAGCGCCGAACGCTGGACAAAAATATCCAACTCTTGGCATCTCTGCCGAGTTCCAGCGAGGCGCTGTCGTATTTCTTTGAGCAGCGTCGCGATCTAGCAAGGTCGATGAGTCAGCACTTGCTGACCAACACCAATTTGGCGGGGATGCTCGGCCACTTGCAAGAGATTTTTGCTGTGGGCGCTGGTCCGATTTTGCTTGGAGATGTGTTGCCGACGCTCAATGCGTCGGAATGGCGGCCGGCAAACATCGGCCCCGACCCTTGGGCTGTGGTCGAGTCCGCGGTCGTCGTCAATGGAACCTGCCTACGGTTGATCGGCACGCGAACCTATCTGCCGAGGTTCTACGATTTCGGCTCTGAGAGAGGCGAGTATGCTGAACCCGTAGGA
Organism: Acidovorax sp. SUPP2539; assembly: GCF_030158975.1. Classification (NCBI taxonomy): domain Bacteria; kingdom Pseudomonadati; phylum Pseudomonadota; class Betaproteobacteria; order Burkholderiales; family Comamonadaceae; genus Acidovorax; species Acidovorax sp. SUPP2539. The sequence goes on from NZ_BQXJ01000001.1 coordinate 1,084,959, forward strand.
AAGCTTCGCATCGTATGGAAAGAACCAGCCGCTTGGTACCAAGCCGCCCTCGACTATCTGAATGACCCAAACGCAATAGATGTACTGCTTCCTATCATTGAGCTCACCGAAGAGATGGCTCGGCATCAGGATTGGTTTGAAACAGCGCTAGCGACGAGTAGCTATATGGAAGAATATGGTCTTGGTGACGATGATCTTGTGCCAGTGTTCGTCGAAGGGCAAAACTGCTACGTCGTGTTTGGCTATCCAGTCAATTCAAGCCCAAAGCAGGTAAACCTCACCACCATCGAACTTGCTTCGGCAGATCACAACTTTAGCCAGGTCGTCGAGCTGCATGGGAGTCCAGTCTGCCTCGAATGGATCTCGTATGACCCCAAGACCCGGATGCATCCGGGCGAGTTTGGCGAATATTTTGAAAAGCTGAAGCTGGCGATTTTAGGAGACGATGAGTTGTACTCAACGCTTCGAAAAGATGGTCAGTCCGGCATTTTGTTTGTTCGTCCCGCGACCGATTTCGATATTCGGCATGAGCTGAAGATGGAGTTCACTCATTTGGGGGATGAGATTGCATTTGTGTTGAAGACAACGAATCTGGCGCTTTGCCGCGATCTTTTGGGGAAAGTGGCGTCCAGAGAGTTGATGGTTTATTCCTCGGGCGGGAAGCGGCGCTACTTTTCTCTGCTGCTGGTCTCCAAGCATGACGGACCACCCGAGTTGAGTCTTGCATTCGAGTCGGAAAGTCCCGGCAGGGAAAGCATGTCGAATCTTGTGCACTCATTTTTTGTCAGTGAGGAAAAAGATGGGTGGGAGATTCTTTTGGAAATTGCGCCTGAATTAATCAACTTGACCGATAGAATTGGTGTTAGGGCGCTAGGTTCGGCGATAAGCCATGGATTAATCCAGCGACTTCCTGTCGACTTTATGGGTAATTTTAGTAAGCCTCCTGCGCGGTGTGACAAGATCCCGCAGGTGCCGGAGGATGTTATCGAACAGCTTGAGCGGCCATTAAATAGCGATGGCGTGGTTACATTGCGATCTGCGGATTACTCGCGCGACAATTTCTAAGGCTCTGCAGATATTAGAACTTTGGCGCAGAAATCAACCTGCTCGCAGTACTGCAGTGAGGTCAATGAACGGATGGGCTGAGGGTCCATCCGTTCAGCGCGCTTATTTCCAATAACGCAATCACCAGCACCGAGGCGATCTCCGTGCGCCGCAGACGAGAGAATGCCTCGGTCGAGGCTTCACGCTGCCGAAGACGCCGGTGCATCCACCGCCAACCCCAGGCGGTCGCTCCATACAGGACCAACCGCCAGGCGAAAAAATAGCCGGCGTGCGCTCGCAGCCAATGGCTCCAGGCTTCGATGCCGCCCAGCATTCGGATGCCCACCAAGTTCGCAGCCACGGCGATGCCGATGGCCAGCGCCGTCCACAGCAACGCGATGCCCAGCCGGCGGTTGAGCAGCCAGGCAAAGCGGCGTCCGCGCTTTTCTGTCACGAAAGGTTCCTTTCGCACAGCGCCAGATCGGATGTGCATCCGCTACCAGGCGGGTCGTCGAAGAACAATGCGTACTGCCGTCCTCCCCGCGCCGTCCGGCACCACTGCACCAGCCGGCGGATACCCGAGTACCGGCCGGGCCGGTCCGCATCGGTCGGGTCCTTCATGGCCGGGAAGAACGTCGCCGCGTGGCGCTTGTTCGCCGCGGCCACCACCCGCTCCCAGCGCTCGATCCGGTCGATGTGCTCCGGGAAGCGCTCGGCGATTGAGCGCAGCTCGGCCTTGCCGCAATGGATGCAGGGCATGCAGCCGACCCGCCCCATGCCCATGGCATACAGCGGGTTAGGTGCCAGGCCATGGTCGGCATGCTTTTTCCACACGTCCTGCACCGTCCAGTCGAAGATCGGGCGCCACAGGAAGCAGCCCGACTCGTGCCGGTTCCAGCGGGGCTGCTGTGCCCGGTGCGTGCTCTCGTCGGCGCGGATGCCCAGCCACTGCAGTACCGGGCCTCGGCGCAGCATCGGAATCACGATCTGCTCGGTGATCGGCAATTCCTTGAGCTCGGACGTGCAGAACTGCGCCATCCTCGACGGAAAGCGTCCCTTGGTGATGCAGAGATCGAGATACGGGTTGCCGGTCGGCTCGTGCAGCTGCGCGGCCTCGTGGACCAGCGCCTCGGGAATGCCCATGCGAGGCCAATGCTCCAGCACATAGGCCCGGTGCTTGGCCATCCGGGCACGAAAATCCGCCTTCACCCATTCCACCCGCGGGCCGCCGGTGCGCTCATGCAGCCGCTGCACGTACTCGTATGTCAGTTCGTGCTCGTTGCCCGTGTCCGCGAACACCGCACGAAACGGGCGGCCGGACTCGATCGCCATCAGGTATACCGCGGTGGAGTCCTTGCCGCCGGAGACATTGACCAGGTGCTGCACGCGCAGGCTGCGTCCCCCGGCGGTCACGGCGTGCTCCGCGGCTTCTGGATCTCCTGCACGCGATCACGCGTCGGGTCGCCCTGGTAGATGCCGCGCGAGCCTGCCGCACGGGTGCTGTGGCGCTGGATCAGCGCCATCGGCGAATTGCCGGCCAGTTCGCGGCGAAGCTCCAGTTCAGTCTTGAGGTTCTGGATCTCCTGCGCCAGGGCGCCGCTCTCCTGGTCCACGGCCTTGGTCGCGAGTTCGTTCGCGGCGACGTTGGGTTCCTTGCGGCCGGTGAGCAGCGTGCGCTGCAGCAGCAAGGCCTTCTCCATCACGCTCGCCAGCGCCACTTCCGAGGCCAGGCGCTTGCCCAGCAAGTCCTGGTCGGGTTCGTCGCGCAGCGCTTCGATCACGCCGCGCGTGACCGGCAGCGATGCACTGCCCGCCGCATCCAGGTTGGCGGCCGTCGTTGGCTTGGCGCCGCTCACCAGTTCCTGCAGTGCCTTGAGCTTGGTCTCGTACTCTTCCTGGATGAGTGGGGTCAGGCCCACGCCGGGCGTGGTCGCGGTCTTGTTGCAGGCCTGGCAGGTGCGCTGCTCGCGCTCGCCCAGCACGCGGGTCGCCCAGGTCGCGGCGGCCTGGGGCGAGGTCCAGGTCTGGCAGGTCAGGCGGCCGTTGCAGTCGTTCGCGTTGATCGACGAGGTGTCGGTGACCCCGCGGCCATTGAGCAGGTTGTAGCCGGCGCGCGTCACGTCGCCCACGACCTTGATGGCGGCCTGGCCCGAGCCGCCCGCGCTGCTGCCGCCCACCCAGGGCACGCCGCTGTTGCCCTTGTTCGCCTCGGCCCGTTCGATGGCCGACACCGCATCGGTGCTGGACACGGCCTGCTTGAGTGCCATGCCCTCGGAGAGCTGGTTCCATCCGGTCTGCCCGCCGGCCATGTCCGCCATGCGGTTGGCGATCGCGCGGCAGGTCATCTTCGACCGGTCGAAGTCCAGGCGTGCCTGCAGGATGCCGTTGGTCAGCAGGTTGTACAGGCCCGGGTCGGCGCGCTGGATGATCAACGCCGGCAGTGACGCCACCGCGCTGGTGGCGTTCTGGATCACGTTGCTCATGATCGACTGGAAACCGTTGGTGACGCCGTTGAGCTGGTTCTGCAGCGTCGTGGTGATGCTCATGTCACCGCACACCAAGTTGCTGTTCCAGGCCGCACCCACGCCGATGCTCTGCATGTTGCCGACCGGTCCCATGGACACGGCCCGGCCACCGCCGATGCTGTACAGCACATCGCTGCCGAGCACGTTGCCGCTGGCGTGGATGCCGTCGGCATCCATGCGCGTCTGCGCCCACGCCGCGCTGGCGGCCAGCGTCAGTGCCGCCAGGCCCGCAGGCCCGAACCGGCGCGCGGCAGAAAACTGCCATCGGGAAAAACGGTGCTTCATCGACGTGCCCTCAGAAGAAGTCCACGCTGCCCAGGAACACCTGGCCGCGCCGCTGGCAGCAGCTGTAGGGGCGCCACAGCGCCCAGGCGTAGTCGCCTCGCTGCGCCTGCACGTGGGTGTTTCTGTTCGGAAATACCGCGCAGCCGCTGGACAGGGTCGGGGTCAGTTCCTGCCACCTTCCTGTGGCGGCGTAGCTCTCCACCAGCGCGCCGGCCGGCCAGTAGCCCGCATGCGCGGTGGCGAGCAGTGGCTGGTAGACGTGGGGCTGGCCTTTGCGCGTGACCACGTCGCCCGCCCGTTGAGCGACCACCGCGCCGGCCAGATGGTCATCGCTCTGGTGCAGGAAGCCGCCGCGGGGATAGACGTTGCCCCAGAGGTCGGCCGTCGAGCGCGAGCCGATCTCTCGCATGCCAGGGGTCAGGGCCTCGGGATAGGTCATCTCCGGCACGTTGTAGCGCCAGGCCAGCGTGTCGAAGGTGCTGAGCAAATAAGGGACGAACGGCGTCCCTGCGCCTTCGCAGGTGTAGCCGAACTGGCTGGCGAACTCGCTGAAGGCCGCGCCGGCCGGGTGCCCGATCACATCCGCGTTCTTGAACTTGGCCAGGTTGTTTTCGTGGTCTTCGTTGGTCGTGCCATCGCCGCCGGCCTTTGCGGTGGGATTGGGCTGGCTCATGGCCCGCACTTCGACCCAAGGGTTCTCCCCCGTGTTGCTGTAGCTCGACACGACCGCGTCGGGGATGTAGTGCTGCACCTTGATCGAGGTGCGCACGGTGCAGCCGCTCCAAGTGCAGTACAACCAGTAGCACACGCCCACCACGCGGTAGGCCAGGCAATCCGGCGACAACGCCGAGGACACGATGGTGGCCGTGTTGAGCGCGAAGGAGGAACCTGTGCTCGCGAGCAGCGCCCCCACGACCACGGCCCGAAAGCGTCGGGAGCGCATCATGGCTGCGTGCTCCGGTAGGCCGCGATGCGTGCCAGTGCCCGGAAGACGTTTGGCTCGCCGTAGACCACATAGCGGCCATCGACCATGACCGCCGGCAGCTTCGCGATGCCAGCGTTGTAGGCATCCGCCACGCCCTGGTAGGCCTGCGCGATCTGTGTCGGTGCGGGAGTGCCGCGCGGGGCCTCTTTGAGGCGACGGCGCATGATGGCCTCGGCCCGCGCGGGATCGCTCGGCAAGCCTGCGCCCAGCGCGGCCACCAGGCGGGCAGGAGCGTCGAGCTCGGTGACGGTGATGCCCGCGGGCGCGGTGACGGGATGGGCGCTGTCGGTGAAGATCCGAATCTCGGCATCAGCGACTTGCGCTATGAGTAATAGCGCCAACAGTGCTGCCACTCGCGATGGCTGGTGTGTGAGGTGCTCCAGCGGAGGGAAAGGAAGCGATGGCATGGGGTGCTCAAAGAAACGTTCGGAGCTCCAAGTCGAACCGATCCCTCCAAGGCAGGCCATCGACAAACCGATGCGCCGCGGCACCGCGTTGTTCGCAAGAAAACGGGCGCTCGAAAGGAGCGCCCGTGGATCAAAGAAAGCCAGCCTCGGCAAAGGAGTAGAGATCGCCCTTGCTAACAAGGAGGTGGTCAAGGATCCTAATGTCTACCACCTCTAGCGCGACACGTAGTCGAGCGGACGCGCACAAGTGATGAATTTTCGGTTTAGACAGGCCAGCGCCCTATTATCAGGCACGCCCGCAATCCCCTCTACCTGGCCTTGGATAAAATGCGCCAATAACCGCCATACGGTCTCCGGCCTCTGGCAAGAGATGCGTACAAGGCTTATAGTGGATTGAAGTGCTATAACGAACGCTAGATTTAATCTGTGGTTTCAAGTCTTCTGGCACGAGGGATGGGTGACAGGGATCTATCTGAAAGGAGAGGTGTAGTGCGATTTGTCGTTGAATTTAGAGAAGGCGACTCGCCTACTACAAATCGTTATCCCCATGCTGTCCTGGTCCAGGATAATTGGGATGATTACGGTTACAAATCTACGTTTCAGGTCACCTTGCATCTCTCTGCTACTGAGGTCATAGAGCTTGGCAGCATAAAAATCATCCAGGGTACCAGTACTGGTGGTTACACCAAGATGCCGCGTGAATCGTTCGCGCAACTGCCGGAAGGGCACGCCTCTCTGGGTGCCGACCTCGAATACTATGAGACGCTCTACAAACTCGGGCCAGATGTATTTAGGCCGTACCTCAAGGGGCTTCGGGACGTCGCATTCAACGATGAGGCGAAGGCGAATGTCGAAGATAGCGAAGGCTACCGCGTGTCTATGCTCCGGTTCAGTGGGGCTGAACGGACGATTGCGGATGCTACTCGGTTGCTTCGTGCCACAACCTTACCAACGAAGCGGCGAAGCGCAGGCTTTCGAGTCAAGTTCAAAACCAGGGTTGCTAGCAACTCCAATTCGTTCACGGTCCAGTTCGATTTTCGGAGAAGGGGTATTCTTCCAAACCGAATCAATGCCTTGATCGGCTACAACGGGACTGGTAAGACGCGCCTTCTGTCCAACTTGGCGATTGTAGCGAGTGGCTATGGGTACAGCACCAAGGAAGATGTACTGCAAGACGCAGCCGGTAGGTTTGTCGGAACGGCGCCACCATTCAAAACCGTGGTAGTCATCTCATATAGCGCCTTTGACACTTTTGTAATTCCTGGTCAGAACCAAGTGGAGAAGGATAGGCTACAGCATGAGGGCGAGCTGTTCGGTTATGTTTACTGCGGGCTGCGGGAACGGTCTGGCAATGCGATGCATGGCGAACAAACCTATCGCCTCAAGACCCCAGCGGAGATCCAGGTCGAGTTCTTGTCGGCGCTTAGCCGTGTTCGGGAGGCAGAGCGACTCCAAAATCTCCTTGATGTTTTGAAGCCGCTTCTTCGCGATCCGTCATTTCAGCGGATCGGGCTTACGCAACTGTACGCTAATTATGACGACGATGATATCTCCGGGCTGTTCCAGAGCCTGAGTAGTGGTCATAAGGTCGTTCTGAAGATCGTGACGGAACTTACCGCACATATCTCGGGTTCTGAACCGACCCTCGTCCTAATCGATGAGCCGGAGACACACCTTCACCCGCCATTACTGGCTGCTTTTTTGAAAAGTGTGCGCGCGTGCCTCGAAATTTTTGATGGATACGCGATCATTGCTACCCATTCGCCTGTTGTACTGCAGGAGACCCCATCGAAGTATGTGCGGGTCTTGCGCCGAGCAGCCGACCAGAACCGGATTGTGGCGCCAGCAATCGAGACATTCGCGGAGACCATCGGTGTGATTACCCAGGAGGTTTTCAATCTTGGCGATGGATCTACGGACTGGCATGAAACCCTGAAGACGCTGGCTCGCCGGAACACGCTCAATGAGATCGAAGAAATGTTTGGCACGCGGCTCGGATTCACAGCGCGCTCCTACGTACTTAGTATTCGTGATGATATCGAGGGGTAGCTCATGCGATCAATCCCGCTACTTAACGTTGATCCTATAGCTGTATTCAACGATATCGCTACAGCAAAACATCCGCCGCGCCGCGCGCGAATGCGAGCCGCACGGGCCGAGGTTCTTGTTGCTTATCAACGTTACGAGGACGCAGTGCCGGAAGTTGGCGCCTTAGTAGCCATCGGCCTTACAGACGCGCAAAAGGAGGCGATGCAACACGCATATGCTGTTGAGACACTGCCAATGACGGAGCTACGCGGTAATCTTCTAAAAAGGATTATCGTCGCTCGCTGTCCATTTTGCGGCCTTAGCGAGTCGTCGACACTCGATCATTATCTGCCGAAGGAGAAGTACCCAGAGTTTTCTATTTTTCCGAGGAATCTCGTGCCGAGCTGTGGGGTGTGCAACACTCGCAAAAAGGACCGAATTCTCGAGGACGGCACTGACGTAAGGATGTTCCTCCATCCATGTTTTGACGCAATTCCAGATGTGGAGTTTTTGACCGTCCGAACGCGCCTGGAAGGGGATTCGCTAGTGTTGTCATATCGGTTAACCCGACCGGATGGGATGGCGACTAGGACGTTTATGCACTTGCGTTCTCACTTTGACAAGTTGGATCTCGCTGATCGCTATCGGCGCATGGGGCTTGAACACCTGGGTGGTCAGTACCCCGCGCTTCGGCGGGCATATGGAGCCGCCGAAGATGCGGTAAGGGTCGCCGAAAAGCTCAGCGAGGTCGCGCAAGATTTTGAGGAAGTGTCGGGGCCGAATAACTGGTTGGCGAAGCTCTATCGCGCTTTAACAGGCAATGAGGCATTCTGTGACGGTGGGTTTGAGGCAATCCGCGTCCAGCCTCAGGTCTATTGAGCAATTTTCACTGAACCTCAGCGCGGCAGTCTCTGCTGCAAACCTCCAATGCTCCGTTACATAGTCCATCCTGAAAAAACCACAAGTCGTTGATCTTGCTTGCAGGTCGTCTGGTTGATGGCCGCAGCATTTGCAAGGTATGGTTTTGCCTATGTATGTTTTCTTGCGCCTTCCACCGAGGAGTCCGATGGGCCCGAAGCCTTAGAAGCCGCAGAGCGGCGAGTTGTTCCATCTCCCGTCTGGACGAGTTGATCAACATGCGTCACCCCACTGGTCGAGCTGGCCGCACTGATCGACTGGGACGAGATCGAGTGCGTCTTCGCAGTCGCGTTCTTATGGGCCCGATTCGGGCCGCCGATGCAGGCGGTCGTCGCAGCATTGTTCGCCCAAACGGTGACCGCTGAGCTGTCTGCGATTGAGAACGGAATTATTCAGGGCGGACTATGAAGTGATAGCCTTGAAACGACGCACTCCCATTCTAAAATGGCGCATCAGTGTTTTTTATTCCATGCAAGGTATCGCGAAGGCTCAAAGCCTACCCGATACTAGAGGTGTGAAACTCCCAGGGTTTCTTAAAATTCTGGGTTTCATGCCTTACGCCCGTCGTTCGAGCAATAAGCTTAAGCGCAGCATTCAGTTCGTCGAAAGAGTTACGAGGAGACTTTGGTACAACTCAGGCTGCGAGTCGCCAGTCGCGCGTCCAGCTGTAGACGACTGCTGTGATCAAATATGCTGTCCTTTCATGTGCCTTGACTGGGTAAAGCGATGCGATCAGACTGAGGTATCCAGCCAGCGTGCGAATGAGGACGCCGAGACCTCTATGACAATCGCTTCGAGCCCGGAGCTTCTTGGCGTCCGAGCGATGATGCAAGCTTATTGATGTCGCAGGACGATGCTGTAATGGGTGGTTCTGGCCTCAGCTTCGCTCCGGCTAGCGAGCCAGCGAGGAATATCGATTCATGCGCACAAGGCGCGTCATATGGCTGAGATACTTAAATATCCTGAGAAAATAACTAAAGATGGCTGAATCCGAGAACACTAAAAGGCCCATCATCCTAGATGCGGAAAAAATCCGACGGCCAATGCTTCTGAATATTTTTGACGGCACGCCGCTCTATGGGCTGGATGAAGAGTATGTGTTCTTCTACGACGAAACCAATAATGTACGAAAGTTTTGGATCACGGACGATGGGTTCAATCAAAAACCCACCAATTTCGTTCTGGCTGGATTGGTGCACAAAAAGTCCACTCCGATAACGGGAATCGAAGGGCTGATTTCTTCACTTCACATTCAAAAGTCCGCCACAGAGATAAAATTCAATCAACTAGCAACAGGGAGCTATCTTGGAGTACTTAATTCCAAACGCATCCAAACTCTTCTGGGGTGGTTGAATGATAAAGAAATTTTCATTCACTATGGCAAGTTGAATCTGCTGTATTGGTCGCTAGTAGATATTATTGACTCTGTTTGGGATGAGCCGGGGCTGCGCGAATACATGCCCTATGTGATGCACATCAAAGGCGAGCTATTCAATCTCGCCAACGCGGATTTGGATAAACTTGTTCCGCTGTTGAAAAAATATCGCTTCCCCAATGTAAAGCGAGCCGAGATCAAAGTATTTATGCTTGAACTTGTCGCGCACCTCGATTCAGTGGCGAAGAAGCCGCTTACTGACATCTCGGAGCTGGTTCTGATGATGATCCGTAAAGCGTCTAATCTAGAAGAACCACCATTTATTATTGACAACGAAGATGATATTTTGATTGAGGATTTCCATGGGCATTTCCTCAGATCACTTTACATCTACCCGACCAGCACCCACATATTTGACCAGGAAAGTGAAGTGCAGCAGGATCTTGCAAACACCCAAGTCCGTTTCAAGGACAAGTTCGTTGACTACTCATTTGTAGATTCTCAAGACAGGATTGAGGTACAGCTTTCGGACGGCATTTGTGGACTCTTAGGTAGCCATTTCAACTTCTTGGAAGAAAATACCTTTGAGGAGCTGATAAAAATTAAAGATAATCTAAATCCACGGCAAAAGACAACTCTATATTTGCTTCAGCAACTCATTGATAAGTCAAATTCTCAGAGTAATGGATTCATGCATCGCATTTCGCCAGTAGACAGTGACTACAAGAATGACTTCTTCTTGCACAATTGCCCGCTACCTCCACACGTGCTTTTATAAAGAAGGCGCTATATAACGATAATAATTTCCACAAACTACGGCCTTCAGTTCGTCCTGTTAGGGATATCCTGCAGAACCTCCTGGCAAGTCGGATAGAAGCAGGCCAGTCATGGTATCTTTACAAGCCTTGACGCAAAGCAGCTTGATCTGGGCCTGAGCATTAGGGATGGTCTGATCAACGGGGCCGGAAAATGAAGCAAGCCACATCCGCCGCGCTGAGGGCGCTCAAATCCTCGATTGTTTGCCGTTTTCGGCGCGTTTGCGGGGTATTGCCCGTATTACAGGCACACCTTCCCCGCAGCAGGAATTAACTCTTTGCGCGTCAGCCACAGATTCGACAGGGCAAACAGCGTCAGCATCTGTGCGGTGTTCTTCGCCAAACCGCGATAGCGCACCTTGGCGTAGCCAAACTGGCGCTTGATCACCCGAAACGGGTGTTCCACCTTCGCACGCAGGCTGGCCTTGGTGTGCTCCCAGCGCTTGGCCAACTTCAGTTCGCGCTTGTTCTTGATCTGCTTCAGCTTCGAGCGCTTCTCCGCGATCAGGTAGCGTAGCTTGCGCTTGCCCTTCATCTCATCGCGCTTCTCAAGCCCGGTATAACCGCTGTCCCCGCACACCGTGGCTTCCTTGCCGTGCAGCAGCTTGTGCGCTTGCGTGATATCGGCCACGTTAGCCGCCGTGCATTCGACGTGGTGCACCAGCCCGGAGTCCTCGTCCACCCCGATGTGCGCCTTCATCCCGAAGTAGTACTGGTTGCCCTTCTTGGTCTGATGCATTTCAGGATCGCGCTCGCCTTCCTTGTTCTTGGTCGAACTGGGCGCAGCGATGATCGTGGCGTCCACGATCGTCCCGCCGCGCAAGCTCTGCCCCTTGCGCGACAGGTGCGCGTTGACCCGATTGAACAGCTTGCGCGCCAAATCGTGCCGCTCCAACAAATGACGGAAGTTGAGAATCGTCGTCTCGTCCGGCACCTCATCCAGCCCGCCGATCTTGGCGAAACGGCGCATCGACACCGTGTCGTACAGCGCTTCTTCCGCCGATGGATCGCTCAGCCCATACCACTGTTGCAAAAAGTGGATGCGCAGCATCGTTTCCAACCGATACGGCGGGCGCCCCGGCTGCCCCGACTTCGGGTAGTGCGGCTCGATCAGCGCCAGCAGGCCCTTCCACGGCACGACCTGGTCCATCTCGGCCAAGAACACCTCACGCCGCGTCCGCTTGCGCTTGCCGTTGTACTCCGCGTCACCGAAGGTCAGTTGCATCAAAATCGTCTGCTCGGGTTGTTGATCGATTGTGGCAGGATCAGGTGGAGTTGTTCAGACCTTCCTTAAGGTAGCACCGCAGAACCTTCGGATGCAGGGGCAGTACTTGGATCGCGAGACAGGGTTGCACTGCAACACATTCAGGTATTACGAACCGGAGGTGGGAGCGTTCACGACGCCAGACCCGATTGGGTTAGCGGGTGGAATGAACTTGCATCAATATGCGCCGAATCCGATTGCTTGGGTGGATCCTTGGGGTTGGCAAAACGAGCCTGTACGAGTATATGAGGATGCTCCATATCATGGCACGACTGATAATTCTGTTAAAAGTAGAGCTCCTACAAATGGGCAAGCCGCATTGAATAATCCAGTTCAGGTCAAGCCTACGTCGCCGCGCCGGGTGGGCGTTGATGTGGTTAATAAGGAGATTGTTGTTATTGACAGAACGCAAGTAAATGTGGATGGAAGTGAAAAATATCACGGGCATGTGCGGCCGTATGGTGATTTGCATGTGGATCAGCAAAATGCTCTAAAGAAAGCTAAAAAGATCGATAAGAAGGGTAATATCATCGACTGTAAACCTGGGTAGATAAATATGACTGATGCTATTTTTAATAAGTTGGAAAGTGATTTGGCGTCAAATGATAAAAATTTAATAACTACTGCAATGCTTTATATGGCGCACAATTTGGCGGATTTTGATTGGACGCAAGAAAAATTGATCCATCTTTTGGAGGAGAATGACCAGGATATACGGGGGCTCGCATTAACATGCTTGGGGCATGTGGCGAGAATATCTGGAAGGATTAATGAAAAATTAGTATTTCCTGTGTTGCGTGAAATGCTAAATGATGAGATTCTGGGGGGGCGGGCGCAAGATGCAATTGATGACATTGAGATGTTTGTGAAGTAGTCCTCAATTGATTTCGAAGATCAATAAAATATAGCGAGCAGTCCTCTTTAGATCCAATTGCAAAATAATTCCATTGCGATCCGGCAGGCAGTCGGGAACTCTCAAAATTCAATTCCAGCCACTCAACGCCTTTATAAATCAACGAGGTACGACGTCCAAACTTGTAAATTCAAAGGTTTTGAGAAGTTCCCTTAAGTAATTAGTTGCCACAAAAAGTGAATCGGGCTCACTTTGGTGTTTGTCAGCGCATTTAGCTTCAGGTCGACGATGAGCATCTGTTAGTCAGCGAGACGCATTCTGGAATGCTGCCGGAGTTCTTTTTTTGAGCTCACGAGCAAGTCCAGAGCCGACAGCAGTGCATCCCCATTGATCGGTCCGGTAAGAACCATCGACTTGGCACTTCGCTTATCCTCCAATCGCAATAGCGGTGTCTCGCTAAAACCTGCTTGACGCGCTTCCTCGACCTGACGCTGCACGATTGCCTGTGGACGCGGACTGCCCAGACAAGCCTGCAGGGCGGGCGTCATGCCAGGGTAGGCCGTGCCGGCCCGCAGACCTTGGCCTTCACCCTGCGTGTTTTTGTAAATCCACTCCACGGCGCTCCAGAAGCCGGCCTGTCCTTCGACTTCACCCGCGCACTCGGCCAACCGCGCTTCCTTCCCAGCGGCCGGTTCGTGCATGGGGAGCGGCAGGTGGTGCCACTGCAGGTTGACGTCAGGGTTCGCATCGATCCACCGCTTGAGCTGCGGAAAATACCTCTGGCAGTACGGGCACTCCAGGTCCGCATACAGCGTGACCGTGAAGCGCGCATCGGCCCGCCCATGGATCCACGGCGGTCCCGCCGGCAGCGGTGGTGCTTGGGTCGCGGTGGCCGCAGGCGTCGCGCCCTGCCTGGGATGCAGCGGCCAGACCGCCAGCACGATCGCCGCCACCACCAGCACGATGGCCAGGACCGTAGGCCATTCCAGGCGCTGGAGGAGGGCGCGCCAGCCGGAGAAACGCTGCATGTCCGCTCTCCGTTTCAGCCCAGCGCATCGAGCGACAGCGGCTCGATCCCGCGCGCCCGGTCGATCTTCTCGGCCACGCGCAATGCGGCATCCAGTTCGCTGATCCCGTGCTGCTGCATCAGCGCGAAGCGCTCGGCCTTCTCTTCCGGTTCGGTCATAGCGAGTGCCAGATAGAGGCTGGGCGGCACCGCACGGAACAGCAGCTCCATCGACTTCGACAGCACCACGCCCTCGGTGAACTTGCCTGCCTCCTTGCGTGCCGACAGCATCAGCGCTTTCTGCGCCGCGTTGAGCTCGCGAAACCGCGCGATCTTCTCGACCTCGTCCGGCGGCATGGACAGGCAGATCCACCACTCGATCATGTTGAGCATCGGTTCCGCGGCGCGCGGCAGGTCGTCCAGGTTCTGCGTCGCCAGCCAGTACCAGGCGCCGAGCTTTCGCCACATCTTGGTGATCTTGACCACGTAGGGCGCCAGCAGCGGATTGCGGGTGATGATGTGTCCCTCGTCGGTCACGTTGATGATCGGCCGGCCCAGGAATTGGTCGCGCTCGGCGAGGTTGTTGACGGTGTTGATCAGCGAGATGTAGGCGATCGACAGCTGCGCGTTGTAGCCCTCGCGCGCAAACGTCGCCAGATCGACGATGGTGATGTCGGCCTCGGGCCAGGGGGTGCCGGGGCGGTCGAACATCTCCCCGTCCACGCCCTGGCAGAACATGTCCATCGCATCGCCCATCTCCAGCAGCCGGGTGCGCCGGCTTTCCGGCAGGGTGCTGTCGCGGCCGCGCTCGCGCAGCGCATCGCGCACGTCGCGGGTCAGCACCGTGCGTGCCGATGCCGCGCAGCGGCGGGCGGCATCCAGGATGCACTGGCGGATCAGGCTGCGGTCGGCGCGCGTCATGCGCGCCTCCTCCTTGTCCTCCCCGCCGGTGATCATCAGGCGCGCGGTGATCTCCAGCTCTCCCAGCACGTCGCGCTGTTCGTCGTGATCGGGAGCGGGGGCGCCGTGCTCGCGGTCCTCGTCCAGGGCATCGGCGTCCAGGGTCTGCACCTGGCTTGGCGTCTCGACGAGGCGCCGCGCATCGGCGAACGGCGCAAGGCGGACGCCGGCGCCGGGAGCGAGCTTGACCCGATGCACCGTCAACCCGAGTCGCTTGGCGAAGTCGCCGAACAGGCCGAAGCTGTTGCCGGCTTCCACCACGAAGAGACGTGGCCGGTAGATCGCCATCACCTGGTTGAGCAGGTTGTTGAGCGTGGCGCTCTTGCCCGAGCCGGTGGGCCCGAACAGGAACAGATGGGCGTTCATCTGCCGGTCCAGGCGGTTGAGCGGATCGAAGGTCACGGTGCCGCCGCCGCGGTTGAAGAGCGTGATGCCCGGATGGCCCGTGCCCTGGCTGCGGCCCCACACGGGGGCCAGGTTCGCCGCGTGCTGCACGAACATCAGCTGCGTGTACCACTTGCGCGTGTCCTTGGCCGGATCGAACACGCACGGCAGCCACCGCAGGTAGGTGTTGAGCGGCGCCACCTCGTCGTCCTCGCGCACTGGCTGCAGGCCGGCGCCGAGCATCACGTTGGCCAGCTGCACGCCGCGCTCGTCCAGCTGCGCCAGGTCGCGCCCGCGCAGGTAGAAGGCGAGGGCGCCGTGGTAGAGCTTGTGGGCGCTGCCGATCAGCCCGCGTGCCTCCTGCACGTCGCGCCGCGTCTGTTCGGAGGCCAGCGTCTCGCCCACCGCCTTGCGTGCCAGGTGGTTGAGGTGGGATTCGAGCACGTCCTGCGGCGTGGCGACCAGCGTCAGGCACGCCACCGTGTCCTCCGGCATCTGGTCGAACAGCGCGTTGACCGCATCGCCGCCCTTGCGCGTCTCGCCGGTGAGGTGGCCCGTGCCCGGTGCGGTGCGCAGCCGGTCCATCACCACCGCACGGTGCGGCATGCCGTCGAACCACCAGAGCCCGTTGGCGACATCGGACCGCGGCGCCCCGAAGAAAAGCCGCTGCGCGAAGTCGGTGCCGCTCGCCAGTTCGATCTCGCCTTCCTCACTCTCTTCGTCGGTCGGATAGCGCGTGAGCTCGTAGAAGCGCTCCCGGTCCTGGGCCGTGTCGCCCAGCAGCGTCGGGCAGGGGTTGAACCAGCGCAGCAGCCAGGCGTGGATGTCGGCCGCGCCCAGGCGCTGCGCACGCACGCCCGCGTTCGACAGGCCGCCCTGCAGCCGGTCGCATACCGTCGCCAGGGCCTGCTCCGGGGACGGGCCACGGCGCTGGGCACTGGTGCCCGGCACACGGCGGTGCACCACCATGCGCACGCGGCGTGCCTGGCCGCGCCAGGGCAGGCGCGTCACCGCCGTGTCCTCGAACAGGCCGCCCGGTTTTGCGACCGCGCGCAGGTGGTGGGCAAGAAAGCGCTGGTAGAACGCGGTGAACGCGGTGCTCCGTGCCCGCGGCTGCAGGTAGGTGTCCAGGTCGCGCAGATAGCCCTCCCAGTCGGCTTCGTCCTGGGCATAGAGCTGCACCACCCACGGGTGATCGTCCAGCTCGTCGAACGCATCCTGCAGCGCGTTCTCCAGCGCATCGCGCGCCTGCCACAGCCAGTGCATCTCGCGCCCCTCGGTGCCGATCGGCGTCAGCTCGAAGAACGCCGCCACGGAGACCCCATCTTCCAGCAGCACGCTGCGCGATTCGGGCAGGTACTCCACCCACGGCAGCAGGTCCACGAACGAAGGGGCCACGCCGTAGAGCGCGCGCTCGTCGGCCAGCGTGGCGCGCGGCCGGCCCGGATCGCGTGCACGGGCACCCGGCGCGGGAATGCCGTGCGCTGCCAATTCGGCGACGTGCCGCTCCCAGGCATCCGGCCCCCCGGAATCGCTCCCCGCAGGATCGCGGCGGGCCTCGGCCCCGGCGTCCTGGCGGACCCACGGCCAGCGCGGTCGCCGCAGCATCAATAGTCCTCCACGCGCTCGCCCGGCATCGCGTATTGGATGCGCTGGTACAGCGGGAACACCGTGCTGTAGCCGGGCACAGGCACCGGATCGGTGCCCGCCAGGTGCGGGAAGACGTACATCACCAGGTCGGGATTCGGTAGCCGGTGGAACTGCCGATAGATCTCGTTCTGCGCGGTGCGGGTGTACGCCGTGTTCTCGGCCGGCATGGCCTGCCGGTCGGCCTCGGTGAGCGGGCGGCGCAGCACCTGGCGCGCATCGAGCAGTTGCCGCGCGGCCGGCCCGTTGGCGCTGCCGCCACCGCCGCCCGTCTCCTGGTCCCAGACATCCCGCATGGTGCGATCGCCGTGGGACAGCAGCGCTTCCTTGTGGGTGGCGCATCCCGTGAGCAGGGCCAGCGACAGGGCGAACAGCGCCCCCCCGGCTGCCGTGGGCTTAGTCCAGGTCCGTCGCATGCGCGCCTCCGAGGGTGTGGTTGACCTTGCGTCCCTGCGCGTCGTAATCGATCTGCAAGGGTTGTTCGAGGTGGATGGCGACCTGGGCGCCGGGCGGCACGTAGACGGCGGCGAATGCCTGGCCATAGAGCTTGTTCACCCACTGCGACATCTCCTGCACGCCAGCGCCCAGGATGCGGCCCATGGCTTCGTTGCCGGAGATGCCCACCGTGCCCAGGGCGCCAGTGCCGTTGCTGACCACCGCCACGTTGCCACTGTCGCTCTTGATCAGCGAGGCGGCGCCGGCGCCAGCGGCGGTGATGAGGGCCTGCGAGCCGAGGTACTGTTGCGCGTTGCTGCGGCGTTCGCCGCTGACGCAGGGGATGCCGTGCGGATCGCTGATCCAACCCAGGCCGCCCAGGATGGGGCCGTGGCCATCGGCGGCGTTGCCCGTGCCCGCGTTGGCTTGGGTATTACCCCCCTGGCCCTTGTCCTCGGGCACCGTCCGGATCGTGCCGTCGCGAAACACGAACGTTACGGAGCGGATCTGGCCGCGCACGCACGACAGCGTCCAGTCGCCGGATGCGGTGCCGCTGACCACGGCGCCCGCCACCTCCGGCAGGTCGATGCCGTTGGCGGTCAGGTTGTCCGGCCCGACCAGGACCTTGAACGGATAGGGATCGTTGACGGTACCATCGACCGGCACGCGCCCGATCAGGGCCGTCATCGCGACCGACCCCATGAGCGTCGCATTGGTGGGGACCGTGTAGACCGCCTTGGCCGAGGCCTTCGCCGACGCGCCGGCATCGGCCAAGGCCGCCGCCGAGGACGGGACCGATGGGTTGCCGGCGGTGTCGGCGGCACCGAAGCGCATCGGAAACCGGTCCGCCTTGCCGGTCGCCGCCGCACCCTTGGCGCCTTCCGGCCGCGCATCGTCGGGCTCGATCCAGCGCACCCCGCGCGAGCCGGCGGCCGTGCCGAATCCCTTGCCATCGCCCTCTTCGAGCCCGAGGCCGACCGGCAGGTCCGCATTGCCGTTCTTGCCGCCCATCTGGTCGAGCTTGTGCTGCAGGTCCTGCAGCAGCCCCTGGGTCTGCTGCTTGTCGTCGGCCACTTGGTCGCGCTCTTGCTGCAGGCGGCTGCGCTCGCTGTCGAGCGCGGCCTGGATGCGTTGGTCGATGGCGCTCTCACGCTGACGCAGGCGCTCGTTCTCGGCGCGCTGGTTCTTGTTGTCGCCCAGCGAGGTCTGCAGCTCGTTGCGCAACTGCTTGACCTGCGCCACGAGCGTGGCCACCGTGTCGCGCGGCGTGTCGCCATCGATGCCGAGCGCCTTCATCTCCTCCGGGGTGAGCTGGGCCGCCACCTCGCCCGAGGCCGCGCGATCGGTCTTGCCCCCAGAAAACACCTGGATCCCCACGAACACCAGCAGCGCGGCCATCGGGATCATCAGCCACTTGAGCAGGCCGTTACTTTGCATGCGGGTCTCCCGGGGAGGGCTGCGCATCCGCCTCGTTGCCGGAAGCGTGCGGCAGGTTCTGCGCGGCGTCGATGCGGCTGATGCGCGGCAGCAAGGCGTCGGCCAGGCCACGCCCGCGCGTCACCAGGTACAGCACCGTGGTATCGGTCGGATCGCCCGCCGGTCCGAGGCCCGGGTGCTGGAACGTCGCGGCCACGAAGTCCCCGAGCAGGGTGCGCGGATCGAGGTCGATCCAGCGCGGCGAGGTGTTGGTCAGTCGGACCGCGGTGACCCATTGGTATTCCATGCGCCAGGCGGCGAGCGGCTGCGCCCGCACGGGCAGGGCCGGCGCCAGGGTGTCCAGGTCCAGGCCGCGGCGCAGGGTGGCCTGCGTGATCCCGCGCACGGGCTCCACGGTGCGCAGGGGCGCGTACAGGTTCTGCGCGGCGTAGCGGGTGAGCACCACCGCGATGGGGGTTTCGCGCCGGGCAATGGATGCGGCCTCCGGTGTCGATGGGGCCGTGGCATCGGCTGGCGGTTCGGTGTCGGCGGCGGCGATCGCACGATCGTGCGCGCCATAGCGGGGACCCGGTGCCTCGCCCTCGACGATGCGCACCGGCTCCAGCGGCGCCTGTCCGTCCTTCGCCGGCTCGGCGGCGATGTCCAGCAGGATCAGTGCACCGCTGTCGGCGTCCTGCAACTGCAGGCGCGTCGGTTCGATCGCCTCGCTGGCCTTGAGGTAGATCGCGCCGCCCGCGCTCTGCACGCGCAGGCGTTCGGCGATCGCGTCCGGCACGCCGACACGCACGTTGCGGTCGATGAAGAGGACGCGCTCCTCGCCGATGCGCAGCGGCACGGCGAGCGGCAGGCGCTCCCAGCGCAGGATCTGCAGCGCGTGCGCCGCGGGCGCGCCGCCCCACAGGACGCAGGCGCCCAGCGCCAGGGGCAGGACGAAGCGCTTCATGGATGGCCTCCGGACGGCGTGGGGGTTGGGGTGGTGGGCGCGAGCGTGGAGGGCAGCGTGGTGGGGGCTGTCGCCGAGGCCGCAGGGGCGGGCGGCGCGATGCGCTGTGGTGTGCCGCTGTAGCAGTCCAGCGCGAGCCCGAACGGGTTGCGCTCGGGATCGACGTCCAATCGGACGACCTTCAGCGGATAGCGCACCAGCGCCCGCTTGACCTGCTCGCCGCCGTAGTACTCGTCGGCGCTGACGTCCAGGGTGACCACCCAGTCGCGCTCGGACAGCACCTTGACCCGCGCCGCGGGATCGTCGCCGTAGCCGCGGCCGGGCAACTCATAGAGGCCGCGTACGCGCTGGCGCAGCTCGCCGTTGTTGCGCCGGCTTTCGTAGTCCTGCTGCAGCAGGGCCTGGCAGGCGGGGGTGAGGTAGGCGGACAGGGCGCGCAGGTTGCGTGGGTAATCGTCCTCGCCATTGGTGGGCCAGCGGTTGAGCTGCTGGAAGACGTAGAGAGCGAACGCATACACGCTCTCCGGCGGCACGTCCCACCACTTGCGCGTGCTGCCCGAGCGTAGATCCGGCGGCACGTGGATCGTGAGGTGGCGCGGCGCGTTCCACCAGCCCAGGCCCAGCAGCAGCGCCAAGGCGAACAGCGCCGCGCCGCCACGCTGCAGGGTGGTGACGTGGGCCTGCAGGTGCGCCACTTCGTTCTTGAAGCGGCTCATGGCGTGCGGCCCCGCGGCCGGGGGCGCCGAATACGCGACGTCCGGCGCGTGGTCCAGCCACCCGTGCGGGTCACCAGGCCACGGCCACCGAACCGCACCGCCCAATGGGGATGGCGCAGCGCCAGCTGCCACTGCATCTGCCGGTACAGCCAGGTGTCCGGGCGCCCGCGCTTTTGCCGGCGCAGGAGACCGCCGCCGATGAACACGCCCGCGGCGATGCCCGCCACGATCATCGTCGGCACCATGGCAACGCTGCGCGTGAGCCAGGCCAGCGGCAGGCCTGCGATCAAGCCGGCCGCGGCGGACAGACCCGCGCAGATCCAGAGCTCGTCGGCGGTGAGGCCGCGCACGACCACGGGCTGGCGGTTCAGGCGATGCGGCAGGAAGGCTACGAGGCCGTCGCGCGGCGTGTCAGGGAGCGCCATTACAGGATCGCCGTGGCCTTGGTGAGCAGCCAGATGCCGACCACCAGGAGCATCGCGCCCACGGCCACGGTCAGGCCGAACTGGCCCCACGTCGCGCGGCCGGTGTGGATTTCCGAGTAGCGCGTATAGGCGTGGTAGCAGACGCCGATGAACATCGACGCCACCACGAGCAGGGCCACCAGCAGCACGATGTCGTAGCCGTAGTTTTGTAAGGTTTTGAGGATGCCGCTGCCGGCACCGCGCGAGGGGTCTTCCATGGTGGGAAGGCCTGAGGCGCGTGCTGCCTGGGCCAGCGGCAGGAGGGTGGCCGCGAGCGCGGTGCCAGCCATGCCCGCAGCACGGCAGCGAAGGCGAGTGGAAGTGTTCATGGCGAATCCTTCGGCGTCATCAGGAAAGCAGGAAGAAGCTCAGCACCACGTACATCGCGAGGAACCGGGCGATCACGCCCAGGAACTGCCTTTGCGAAATCCGGTGCTCGGCCCAGCCGACATAGGCCGTGCGCATGGCCCACCCCCCCCACAGCAGCAGGACGGCGAACAAGAAGCTCAGCACCAAGGCCGAGACGGCCGAAGGCGTGAAGCCGCCGTTGGCCTGGAACGCGGCGATCTGGTCGGCGCTCGCGGTCATCGCGATCGCTCCTGCTGCGGTGAAAGGTTGGTGGCCTCGCGGGTGGCCTCGCGGGTGTAGTTGCCCGCCAGAGACGACGGGTCGCGCTGCTGAGCGCGCTGGGGCGCCAGGTAACTGGCAAAGCCCGCCCGCATGCGGCGCACGTCGTCGCGCAGGCGGGCGTAGTCGAAGTGGTATCGGTCCGGCTGCACAGCCGCCGTGGCGTCCGATGCCAGGGCGATGCGGTCCACCTGGTCGAGCAGCCGCATGGCGCTCGCCAGTTGCTCGCGCTCGATGGCGGGATCGGCGTGCGCCGATGCGACGCCGCCACAAAGGAGTGCCACGGCCAGCACGCCGCACAGGGGGAGGTGGACGGGAGCGTCGTGGCTGGCCGTGGCACGCGAGGTCATGTCGGGTCTCCTTGGGCGATGGGAGACTTGATGCTGCAGGCTGCACCGGCCGCGTGCTTGCAACAATGGGGAAAGCCCAAGGACCGGTTTTTTCAGCGGCGCAGTGGCTATCAGGGCGTGCTGCTCAAGCCAGTCTGGCGAGATGCTCCTGGCCAGTGTTCTGCAGAAGGCGGTACGGTCTGTCTACCGCCTGCTCGACGGACCTATGATCGCGACCCATGAAAAAAGTCAATTCAGAGACACAGCGCAACATTTCCTCCGCTCTCCAACTCTGGCAAGCCTTCGAGTACCTCAACCCGCAAAAGCCTCCTGAGGTAAAGCGCGAAAAAAACCTTTGCAACTGGGAAATTCCTGTAGACAGCCCCTCCGACCACGACATGCCGTGGGTCGATCCAGAGAAGCGGGACGATCTCGATAAGTTGTTTATGGTGAGGGAAGACTCCACGAAGCGCTTCCTCCTCTATGCGGGCGTGCTACCCGGGGAGGTGTACACGAACGCAGCGCGAGTGATTCTGGACACACCGGCGATTCATGACGACGAAAAACCGAGCCCAGCAAATGCCGCATCGCTCGTCTTGGCCATCGATGATGAGGGCTACGTGGCTGGTCTCCCCTTCGTCAGCTCGACGCCGTGGGCTCTTGGCAACCTTGCGGCTGCTAGCCGCAAGGGGACACGGTTCGATTTCAGGGGTTTCTTTGGCACCGATGGCGCCGAAGCTGCCACGGTTGAAGCCCTGAAGGCGCTGCTGGTGAAAAGAACTCTGCTTCCACCCCAGGCCGACAACAGCAGGGAACTGTCCACGGTCTCCTCCCTTCTGACGAGTGAGCAGGATGAGGCCAAGGCCGAGGAAATTCGCAAGACGTATCGAACCATCACTGCCGACGATGTTCGGGCAATGACGGCGCTGCTTTTCAAGAACCTGGGGTGGGCTCCGTCCAGTGAGGCGCCGTGGGTCATCAAGACGCAGAGCGTGGGCAAAAAGAGCAAGAAGGAAATGGATGACCCGCTCAACAGCTTCTACGCAGAGGAGGTGGAAACGGTTCAGAGGGCATTCTTGGCAGGGGACACTGGAGCCGCGCTCAACCAATTCCTGGCCAGCATCGAGTCGCCTGAGCGCGTGGATCTGGACGCGAAGGGCGACAAAGCGCCCTTGGTGGACGGCTTGCATCCCAGCAAGCTGCCGCTGGCCGCATGGCCCGGTAGCCACCCGCTGGTGACCGCTCAACAGTTCGCGGTGAACACGATCCATCGTGATCTCGCCAGCGCGGGCCTGTTCTCGGTCAATGGACCACCAGGGACCGGAAAGACCACCATGCTCAAGGACATTGTGGCGACCGTGGTTCAGCAGCGCGCAGATGCGCTGATGGCCTTCAATCACCCCAACGATGCCTTCAGCGAGGAACTGAAAGTCGAGGACCACAAATACAAAGTCTGGAAGCTTGATGCCTCGCTATGCGGCTACGGCATGGTGGTCGCCAGTGCCAACAATGGCGCAGTAGAGAACATCAGCCTGGAACTGCCAGGGCTGAGCGCCATTGATGAAGCGGTCAAACTGGATTATTTTTCTGAAGTCTCTGATTCGATGGGTTTGAAGAGGAAGGAGAGTCGGCCGGCGTCTCCACAGACGTGGGGATTGATATCTGCCGCCTTGGGCAACTCTACCAATCGCAACGCTTTCGCAAGCACGTTCTGGTTTCCGAACAAGGAATGTAAAAAGCTGCCCGATGGCACGCCCAATCCTCTTGCGCAGGTGTCCTTGCCTGAGTGGGTCGACAATCAAAAAGCCAGCGCTCCGTCCTGGCAAGATGCAAAGGCGCGCTATCAATCGGCCCGCCAGAGAGCGGCAGCGGAGGTCAAAGAGGCCGCTGATCTGGCGGACACCTTAGAGCGTTTGCCTCGAAGCCAGGACACGCTGGTCCAGCTGCAGGCCCAGGAGACTGAACTCCAGGGTGAGCTGGTGCAGCTTGAATCCGCAGCAAGCAAGGCGAAGCAGGCCAGCGATGCAGCGGTGGCTGCTTTGGTGGTATCGACCTCGCGCTTGGAGCATGCCCAGGCCTTGGCCGCATCCAAGGCCAAGCACGAGGAAGCCGTTGCTCTTGCCTCCGCGCACGTGACAAGCCGGCCCGTGGGGGATGTGAATGCGCTGATGATGGAGATGGCCGAAGCTGAAAGTGAAGAGAAGGCCAGCCAGCGCAATCTTGTCAATCATGACCGGTGCAGGCCAGGGCTTCTGACGCGATGGTTCTCGCGGGACAAGGTGGCCGAGTGGGAGGCGAGGCATCGGCAATTGAATGACCTCATCGAGCGAGCGCAAAAAAAGTTTCAAGACGCACAGAAGCTGATGCACTCGATCGAGCACTGGGATACGAAACTCCGTTCCCTGCACGAGCAGGAGCAGAAATGCAAAAGTGCGGTCAACGCCGCATGCCATCGCATGGAGAACGCTGGGTTTCCCCGCATCACCAGCCTCTCGGTTGTTGCGGCCGAACATGCGAAATGTCAGGGCAATGCGAGCGCCTGCAGGCACGAGTTGCAGCGAGTTACCGGCCTGTTCCAACAGCGCACATCGACGCTGGACGAACTCAGGAGCACCCAGGCGCAGTTGAGCGGCAAGATTGCGACGATGGTCAAGAAATTGGAGGCAGCTTCCTTGCGGGACTCCAGCCGAAAGGCCTGGCATCTGTTTGCGCTGTCCCGCGACGAATTCCACCAAGTCTCGCCATACCAGGACGATGGCGCCCTCTTCAACGCGCGCCGTGAGCTCTTTGTGGCAGCCATGGAACTGCACAAGGCATTTGTCGTGCACGCATGGAGCAAGCTCAAGCCAACCTTGTCGGTGTTCATTGACCTCCTGCAAGGGAAGCTCCATGGCTGGCGGGTACAGGGTGGTGTCATGCCCTTGTGGGATGCTTTTTTCGTTACCGTTCCGCTGGGCTCGACTGCGTTCGCATCGTTCCCACGCCTCTTCAAAGGCGTCAAAGGCAATGACCTTGCATGGGTTCTCATCGATGAAGCGGGCCAGGCGACTCCCCAGCAGGCCATTGGTGCGATCTGGCGTTCCAAACGGGTGGTGATTGTTGGCGATCCAATCCAACTCGAACCCGTCGTCAACATTCCTCAAGAGCTGGTGGCTCCACTCCAGGCCTATTGCGACACGTTGCCGAAGTACGTGCCACCGGATGCTTCCGTTCAAACCCTTGCTGATCGGTCAAATCGTTATGGCACCTTGATGGGCTCCAAGGAGGATGGAACCGACATCTGGCTCGGATCTCCCTTGGTGGTGCATCGTCGTTGCATCAATCCCATGTTTCAGATTGCCAATGCCATCGCGTACGAAAACAGGATGGTTTACGGGACTCGTGAAGATGCAAGCTTCGCCGCAACTCCCAGTGCTTGGCTTGATGCATCCAACGATGACGCGCAAGGACACTGGATCGAGTCCCAAGCCAAGCGAGCGCTGGAAGGCATAGAAAAGCTTACAGACGGCAAAGTTCGGGATGAAAAAGGGAAGCTCCGGATTTATGTCATCACCCCCTTCAGGCTCGTCGGTGAGCGCATGCGAGACCTGTTGAGGGTTCGTTTTGGCAGGGAAACAGCGCAAGAAATGTGTGGCACGGTCCACACCTTCCAAGGCAAGGAGGCCGACTTCGTGATTTTTTTGCTGGGTGGCGACCCGGCCCGCCGCGGCGTCATCTCCAGCTACGCGGGCCGAAAGCCGAATCTCGTCAACGTCGCCGTCACTCGCGCAAAGAAGCGTCTCTACGTGATCGGCAACAAGGAGTTCTGGTGTAGCGCCTCAGACTTCAACGACTATTACAAGACCATGGAAAGGCTGATGTGAAAGGAGGGTCCCGCAGGAATCGCCTTAGAGCGGGCTGCTACGCGGTCGACCCAGGCATGCCGCGTCTGCGGCACGCAGCCAGCCTCAGGTGCGGTGGACTCGAGTGCCGTCCATAGCGACAGGTGTTCTCCACGGTGCTCTTGCACCCGCTTCAAGCCACGCCCATGGGCCTTGGGCGAGAGCTTGTTCGACGTCTTCATGGCTTCAATCTTCTCAAGAGTTGAAGCCGTATCCTCAAAAGTGGAAGCGATTCAGGACCAGCGCTTGGTCTGCCGCGCCCAGCGCGTGTGCCAGTTCCCGATGGGCGCGCTGCAGCGTCGCCTTGCTCGCCTGGGCGCGGGTATCGCTGGGCAATGCGAAGGGGCAGGGCCGTTCTTCCTTGCCTGACCGGTAGGTCAGAACGAGTTGCCCGTGGTCCGGCCACGGCGTCAGGAACCAGGCCGGTGCGCGTTCCTGCACCGCAGACACATCAGTGCCGCACCTCCTTTCCTTCTGACGCCACAGCCTGGGCGGAGATCTCCAGCGCCATAGGCCTGCGAATGCAGAACTACGTCATGCCATGACTCCCTGACCGTCACGGTCGGCGGGGCTGTCGGCCGTTCTCTTTTGTTCTTCACCTCCCTCTGCGTTTCCTACTTTTCATGGATGCAGATGGTGAGCAACGCCCAGCGTGGGCCTGCTTGGCAAGCGCGGCAACTGTGATGGTTCTCAGGCTTTCGGTCGTGCGTGCGGACCGGGGTGGGGATGACTTCCTCTCCATTCGTCTTCTCTAGTGCGCTCATTCATTGGCCTATGCATGTCTGGAAGGGCTTTTGAGCGCCTCTTCCACTGCGCCCACCCATCCAACTCAAAACAACAAGGGAATTGCTGTGAGAAATCTGATCAATCTGGTGGTGTCAGCCGCCGTTGCGCTGTGTCCAGTCATCGCGATTGCGGGTGTGCAAGGGGGACAGGCGGGTACGGCAAATCTGCAGTCGCCCAACTCCGTTGACCTGATGGAAATCTGTGCCAACGTTCCCATTCCGGAAGGCTGGGTGGTAACGTCGATTCGCGCCGGCTGTGGATCCGGCAATGGCCTGTATGAAATACGCAGGGTGGACCCGGCTCGCGGCACGATGAACATGTGCGGCCTGACGGCGGTGCCACGGGGATGGGCGGTGACCTACATCCAGGGCGGCTGCATCGCTGGTGTTCCCAACTACCAGATCCGGTATGCAGCGCCGAACAGCATCAGTTTCTCCATGTGCAACGTTCCCGCCTCCAGCGTTCCGCCGGGATGGGTCGTCACCTCCGTCGCGAAAGGGTGTGGGCTACCGGGATACGCCTATTGGGAAATTCGCGAGGCCCGCCCTGAACTGGGAACCATGGAGGTTTGCAACGTGGCGCCGGTACCGTCTGGTTGGGTGATCCTGGCGCAAAGAACCGGATGCATCGCGCCCAATGCGTTACTGACGATCAAGTACATGCCGTGATGGCCGTGGAAGTGGAAGGTCCAGAGCCTTCCACTTCCATCCGGTAGTTGGCGCCTCTGCATTGCAGTGGCACCGCGTGAAGGCTGTAGCAGTTTGTTGCAATGTGGCAGGAGCCTTGGACAACTGGGTCGTCCGCTCAAGCGTTGATGGGAAATTACGCACCCTGTTAACCCTTGTGGATCGCTACATGAAAATCTTCAAGCCACTCCTCGGCGCAGCCGTGTGCGCGCTCGCTGTCTTCGCGGCCAACGCCCAGGTCCACCGCTGCACCGACGCAGCAGGCAAGACTGTCTACGCGGATGTCCCATGCGCCGCAAACCAAACGGGCGAGCTGCTGGAACGTCCTAAAAGTGCCGACGAAATCACGCGGGAGCGCGCGCAGGCGGCAGGGGCCATTGAGCGAAAACACCAGGATCGAATGGCAGAGCGCGATGAACAGGAGTTTCAGCGGCGCCAGCGTGCAGAGGCATCGTCGGTCGCGCAAAACGGGACCTCGGTGTCCTCGGCCGACACCCCCGCCTGCCGCAGCGCACAGAAGGAGCTGGAGTTCGTATCGAGCATCCGGACGCTCTCACAGGACGAGAAACGAATGCGGACCAATGCGGCCATTGCGCAAGTCAATGCCAGTTGCGGTAGCAACACCCCGCTGATGCAGGAACCCCCGAAGATCATCACCACCCCGGTCCCGACGATCGCCAGTTGCGACGCAGGCTTTTGCTACGACACGGCAGGCGCGATCTATCGCAAATCCGGTCCGGACGTCCTTACCGGTCCCACCGGGCGAACCTGCAGCCGCGCCGGGACCGGATGGAACTGCCAATGACCTGAGCTCTGCTGGAGCGGCGGCTACCTGGTGCAGCGCATGCGGTATCCATCACCCTGTGGCGGTGCTCGTCCTGATGCCTGCCGTTCGGCCGGTTGCATTCGGCCAGTCCATCCAGACTGGTTTCAGGTTGCGATCTGGCCTCTCAAGCCGTGGTGACGGGCTTCACCGGCGAAGCGATGCCGTCCCCTACCATTGGCCAATGACCAGCTTCTCTTTGCCGTACGGTGCGCAGCTTGACCTCGATCAGATGCTGGCGCGCTCGGAACAGTTGCACGAGCACATCTTCAAGCTCCTGGGTGAGCACGGCTTCCATGGTGCTCCACGCTCGCAGGTTGCAACGGGCATGTGCTTCGTGGCTTTGGAACATGCAGAGGGACTTCGCGCCCTCATGGAACTAGCGCTCGCCACTTCGGCGGTAGCCCTCATGCGGCTTCAGTTCGAAGCGCTGACGCGGGCGGCGTGGCTCCTCTATGCCGCACCCGATTCAGCGATCGAAAAGCTGCTGGCACCGCTCACCGTCGAGAGCGAGAAGGCCGCGAAGAACCTGCCCAGCGTCAGCGAAATGATGGAGGACATGCGTAAGAGCATGGGGAGCCCAGGTGAAGGAATTTCTGTGGGTGCCTATCAAATGCTCGCGCACTTCAAAGACATGACCTGGTCGGCCATGAACTCGTTCGTTCACGGCGGGCTGCATCCGCTGCGCCGCGTCGAGGAAGGGTTTCCATTGCCATTGGCTTTGCAGATCCTGCGCAATTCGAACGGTCTGGTCACCATGACCGGAATGCTGCTGGCGGTCCTGACCGGCGATTCACTGATCGCCAGTGCGATGTCCCGGATCCAGCCCGACTTCGCCGACTGTCTGCCGGAGTTGCAGGAGCCGGGCCTCGGAGCCTGATGGCGCCTACAGGCGGTCTTCGATTACATTTCGGGAAAGGAGGGGTTGGCAGGTGGCGGGTTGCTGTCCGGTCGATCCAAGGTTGGGTACCCCTTGCCGGCTCGCCACTGCAGTTTTTAGGTGGCAGCCCACTCATGCAGGAGTGCGTCGATGCGTTGGCACCTTGGCATTGCAATGGCCTGTTTCTCCTGCACTTTGGTCGCGTGCCATCGCGATGCAGAGACGGCCAGCCCCTCGGCGCCTCCGCCCAAGGCCGATTCATCCGCGCTCCCGTCGCCCGCGGCGCCGACCAACCTGCCTCCTGCATGGCCGACCGGCGATGCCATGACTTTGGCTGTGACACCTGATCCGGGTGCCACCTCCATGACCAAGGTCCTCTATGAGCGTGGCGACATCGTCCTGGAGCAGGTGTGGCCGGATGGCACGCGGGAGCGTTGGTGGTACACACCCGACGGTGCCGCGCGCCACGTGGGCCGGGACGGCCGGGAAAGAGCGGGAGACGCACGATGACGCGATTTCTTCTCGCCGGGCTCCTTTACCTGACGGTTACGACTGCGTACGCACAAGTCCAATGCGGCAACCCGGTTTCCGGAAGCGACGCGAAATATGCCGAGGACTATGCGCGCAACGTCACCCGTCCACTGATCGAGCACAACGCGGGCGGATTGGGGCCGATCCTTTGGGCCTACATCGCGGGACAGGCGCGTGGGGAGAGCCTGGGCCACATGCGTGACCAGGACGGCAATTTCATTCCCAAACCCAACAACAACCTGTGGAACGTGCAGACGCCGGAGACCAAGGAGTGTTCCTCGACGACGGCAGTCGGTTGCCTGAAACACAATCTGGAAAAGCCTTTTGCTGCCAACAAAGAGGCAGCGCCGGTCGGGCAATGCTGGTCGGAGAATGGCAATCCCATGCAGTGGGTCAAGGTGTGTTTTCCCAGCTATCCGACGCTGGAGTCTGCCGCAGACGCCTACCTCACACAGCGTCCCAACTACACGAAGGATCTGCAAAGCCTCGCCAAGGGCAACCCTACCAGGGAGGCATTCTTCAATGCACTGAAAGGTGCCTACTGGTCAGATCAAGCCACTAAACCCGACTACAAAAAAGACACCCTCGACGCCATTGATCGCGTACTCCAGGGACTCGCAACGCTGCGACAGAAAGACACGCACGCGCTGGCGGGCGCTTCGGCCGAAATCAATGCCTGGTGCGCCCAGGCGGGTGTGGGCGATGCGGCCGAACGCAAGGCGCTCAGCGACAAGCAGGACAAGTTGGTGGCATCGCTCGCCGCCGTGTCCAAGGTGTGCAGCGCGGAGGCGGGTGCCAGTCCACCGGCCACCAACCCGTCCATCGGAACCTGTCGCATGCAGGCCCCGCCGCCGCCTGCACCGGTTCCAGCTCCCGGTGGCGGCCAAGCACCCGCTGGCGGCGCAAAGGGCACTGGTGAGCCGCACTACCGCCTGCCCGGTGGGCAGACGCTGACCACCCAGCGGGCCGGCGAGTTCTGGCTGCTAGATGCCTCCGATGGCACCCGCATTCAGGTGCGCCAGAGTCCATGGCGCGAGAGCCGGAGCGTGTCCGCCATTTCAGCTGTCGCGGCCCAGGTGGGTGCCCATCGTGTCCACATTGATGTCGATGGGCGCGTTCTGATCGACGGTAAGCCGGTCGCCTGGCAGCGCAAGTTCGTTCAGTACCCCATCGGCCGTGATGCGGCCTTGGGGCTTTGGGGCAATGGCGAGCGACCCTCGACCGTTGCGATCCTGTGGACCCACGGACGCGTGCTGCGCGTGCACCTGCGCAGCAGTTGGCTGGATCTGGAGACCGGCTGGACCCAGGGAACGCGCCAGGACGGCGAGAGCGGTCTCGTCGGGCGGGCTTCCAGTACGAGGGATGGACAGCTTATTGGCCGAACAGGTGGCAAAGGCTTGCTGCCCGATCGCGATCAAGCCGACGCCTTCGTATCGAGCTGGCGCATTGCGGAGAAGGACAGCCTGTTCGCGTATGGACCCAGCCAGTCCTTCGCCACTTTCGATCTGCGCGACTTCCCATCTGCACCCGCACAGCCGACTGCTGCCGAACTGGAGGCCGGCCGCAAGGCTTGCGCACAGGCAGGTGTCCCGCTGGATCGCCTTGAGGTCTGCGCCTTCGATCTGACCGTGACCGGTAACCATGAGTTCCTGCAATCCCATCTTTCCGAAACACCGCCGCCTGCGCCCCCCCAGCCCCCGGCCAAACCCACGAATCCTGCGCTAAAAGCGGCCTTCCGGCTTGATGTGGGCCATGTTGTCGAAACACTGCCCAATGGCCGACTCCATCCCATCACGATCGGTGCGGGCGAGAGCCGCACTTACCGCATCGATGCCAATCGCGGCAACAAAACGGTCTACCTGCACGTCTATACGCACGACCTGTCATGCCTGGGCGAGTCGGATTTCGATGGCACCACGCCAGGCTTGCAGGTCTTCAATGCCAAAGGAATCGCCGTCTCCAAGGCGGTCGAGATCTGCAGCGATACCATGAGCGAGAACGTGGAACCGGGTGACTACTACTTGGTGGTGCAGGGCGCCATTGCGGGCGGCCCCGTGTCCTTCAAGGTCGAGGCATTTGCATACTGACGTGGGAACAAGATGGTGATTTGCAACCCATCCACTGTGTTTGGGAAAGTATCGCGGCGCTCAACGGCATTTCTCGGAACTACCCACAATTCCATTTTCATTCTTTGGATGCACCAATGAACGCGGTTCTTCAGTGGGCTGGCTGGTTAGCGACCGCCACGCTGTCCACCGCAGTCTACGCTGATGCGAAAACGCCCCTGGCACTTGACCCCGCCCAGTGCCAGCCTCTGGACGCGGACCCGTCCCTGCCGACGGTCTGGGAGCCCTACCGCGGCGCGGTGCGCGCCTGCCCGCTGGTGCAGGGTGGCGCCGCCGGGAATGCGCCGGCCAAGGCCGCCAAGGTGCGCCTGCTGGCCGTGTTCACCGACGCCCACTACCGCGGCCTGCCGCCCGATGCGCCGTGGGGACGCTTTCCGCTGCCCCTGCTGGTGGACGACACCGGCCGCTGCGTCGGCAAGCTGTCCCACCTCTTTCCCGCGGACCCGCCCGAGGAACTGGAGGTGGTCCCCAGCCGTTGGCACGACGGCGTGCCGCACGAGATCCAGTTCCAAGTGCGCTCGCCCGCCGTGGGCGGCGACTACCACCTGCCCACCCTGCGATGGGACGCCAGGAATCGTCTGTACCGCACAGTCTCCGGAGTGGCATCGGTCAAGCCAGAGACGCCCCCACCGGACCCGTGCCCGTAGAGGCCAAAGGCTAGCACCTGTCCCTAGAGCGCCTTGGGCAGCTTGGGCGGCCTGACCAAGCTGACCAGCCTGGATGCCATCGCCACGTCCGCTCCCAGAGGAAGGTAGTAATGCGCCTTCAGTACCCATTGCCCCTTGGCGCCGCTCTCTGCGACCCTCACGTGCATGCCTTCGCTGGACAGGCAATGGTCCACGCGCACGCGGGCCTTGCGGTCCGGCCATTGCAGCACGACGCGGTGGGCATTGGTGCGCGACACCAAGGCGTTCTTCGCCAGCAGCAGGCCTACGAAGCCTTCTTCGGGCGCCTTCTGGAATTTCGCGTCGCGCTCGTCCGCAGGGACCGTGTCTTCACCGCGGTATTGCAGGATGGAACCGTCCTGCACCGCCGCGCCGGCCTGAACGCAGCACTCTGGCTTTTGGCCCATGGGCGGAGACAGCCGAAGGTAGTGAAGTGCCTCGCCTTCGGGCTGCGGCTGGCCCAGGACCAGGCGTGGCGCGTCGGGCCGGCGGGCGTCGAGAAGGCCCACGCGCGAGGACACAGGCGATGCCGAAGGCACGGTCTGCGCGGTGTCAGCCTGACCGCTGGTGCCGCCGAGAAACAGCCCCGCCAGCGCCAGAAGGACCGAGGCCGTGGAGCGGTTGAGAAAACGGCTATCGGTCCTGTGGCCTGCCGTGCCGCTGCAGGGACAGCGGGTGGTGCTGCGCGCAGTGCCCATCATTGGATCAATGGGGTGGATCGGAAATGGACGTGTAGACACCGTCGGTCGCGCCGAGGGCATGCAGTTGCGCGGCGACGGTGACGTGGTGCCTGTGGCATCTTCTGGAAAAATTTCCCTGAATGGTGGGCGCTGTCATGTCCAATGGCGCGAGTTGGGTGCGGGTGCCTACACGATGCCATAGCCCAACACCATCTGGCTCCCTGCTGGATTTCGTGGGCGGTGGGGAAAACCGCTTGCTGCTCGTCTTTTAAAAGACATTCGCTGCGAGCGGGCACCGCTATGCCGCGAAGGAGGAGGGCGGCGGCGTCGCCTGTTTGGCTGCGGCGGCGTGGCGGACCCACTTTCTGCCGGATTCGTTTTTTCATCCAACACGGTCTCATCCTTGAAACACATACCCGCCCACGCACCAGACGATCCGATCAGCTACCAGTGCCACTACCTGGATGCGGGAACCACGGATTGGGACCTCTGGGTCAGCATCGGCTTCCATTCGCCGGGATACCACGATGCCGATGCCCTGCATATCGTCTGCGGCTTCCATGATGACGAGGACGAGGTCGCAGAAGGAATCCATCTCGAACGCAAGGACCAGTCGCAAGGCGGTACGGGACTGGCCGAGGACGTGCTCCTGCTGGCGGACCGGATACGCGTTTCCTTGACCGATCGTGGCATGGCGATCTTGGGATTCGACTGCCGAACGCTCGAGTTTCTGTTTCCCCGGGAGCTTGGCAATGCCGGGAAAGTCGCCGAACATTTTGCCCGGATGCTGGCCGAAGCCAATGGCGCGCAGATCCGTATTGGCTGAGGCGACATTCCCCTTGTCGATGTCTGGCGCTTTTCTCTCCAGTCTACGCACCACCGCGCGTGGGAACTGCCACGCCGCAAGTCCGAGGAGTGGCGTTGGCTCTGCGTGTGCCCTGGAGAGTAACGGTGCCATGCACCCCGTACGCATGGCGCGTGCAGCGGCGCGCGCGCGTGGCCGGGTGGTCTTTCGGTCCGCCATCGCTGGACGGGTGCGCGCCGCGCTTTTCCGGGGCCGCCCTGATCCAGTCGAAAACGGCTCAGCATGGCGGGATGCTTCAGGCAGGGACTCCAACGACCCGTATATGGCCAGCGGGCCATGATGCGCTCGAACTTCGGTCATGGGCTCCGGCGCTTCGGCGCCGACGGCTTGGCGGCGCTGGTCCTGGGGCTGCTCACGACGCCTTTCGCCTATGTCGCCACGGGCGTGCTCGGCGACTTCTCCTGGCAGTTCTCGCTGCTGTTCGTACCGCCATTGCTCGCGGGCGTGGCATTCCTGGCACACGAGTTGTTGTCGCGCGGATCGGGCGCGAAGCCCTCATCGCTGCAGCGCGTCCTCGCCGTGGCCGCCTGGGGGTTCGTGCTGTGCTTCGTCACTATCGTGTCCGGCGCCAGGTTACAGCAGGGCTGGGAGCGCGTAGGCGGACTGTGCGTGCTCTGGCTGGTGTGTAGCGTGCTGGCTTTTCCCGCCGTGGTTTTCGGAGGACGCGATGCCAGATTGTCGCTTGTTGCTCGCGGCTGGTGCCACTCCGGCTGGGTCTTCGTGCTGTTGGCTGGCGGCATCGTTGGCCTAGCTGTTTACTCCCTCGTCTTGCCGGCGCGCTTTCCGTGAGGGCGCACGCCGGCGCGAGCGTGCCGCGGCGATACGGCGCCCAGGGCGTGATCAATCAATCCCTGCTGTCATAGCATGGTTACCTGCTCCATCTCAGGTCGCTTGCACAGCCTTAGCGGTCAGAGATACTTCTTGAACGACCCGGCTGCGACATCCACTGCCACGCCCAACAGCACTGCCGCAGGGAGTAGGATCGCCGCCGGATGCACGCTCATCGGCAAGGCCAGGTAGGTCACCCAGGGCAGCACTGCCAGCGGCACCAGGCTGGCCCGCGCCCGGTGGTAGAGAAACCCCGATTCGCGCCCCGCGCCGAAGCGCCGGATATCCCGGCGAACCAAACCATCCACGAGCCCCACAAAGGCGGCCAGTGCAAAAAGCGGCAGGGTCAGGCACAGCACCAGCAGCCGAACCAGGAACACCAACACGGTGTAGGCCGCCGCAATGAGGTAGCCCTCGGCATGCGTGGATACCGTGGCCACGACCTGCGGTAGGCTCCATGTGCGGCCGGATGCACCTGCACGCGCCTGGCGCGAGGCGTCTTGCATCCACTCCAGTAGCCCGCTGCGCACGAACGCCCATTCGTAGGCGTGCTGGACCCACTGGTGCGCCGTGCGCCCCGGCTCCTGCACCAGCGCGCTGCGCACGAAGTAGTCCGACAACTGGTCCAGCTCGTGGCCGAGCATGGCCTGGGCGTGGTGCCAGCCCTGGTCCGGCCAGAAGACCGCCATGCCGATGCATTCGACCACGATGCACAGGAACAGCGAACCGCACAGCACGCCGAAGCAGCGAAACGGCAGGGTGATGAGACCGAGGATCAGTCCCTGTTGCCGCACCTGCTGGCGCTGCGCGGTGGCGGCGACGTCGCTCATGGCGCGTTTGTTCCGGCGTTGTCACCGCCGGCAGTCTCCGGTGCAAACCCCGCGAGAAGGTCGTCAGGCAGTGCGGCATCCTGCGATGCCGGCGCGCCTTGTCCATCCCACCACGCGCCCGCCTCTACGTAGTGTTGCCGCATGTGGCCCGCCAGTTCCTGCAGGTCTCGCGGCATTGCCTCGTCGGGATCTGGCGCGGGAAGGGGCATGCGGACTTTCCAGAGGTTGCCGCCCTCCATCAGCGCGAACGCCTGGCCCTTCGGCAGCGCCACCACGTGCGCAGGCTCGATCAGCGGCACACTCGTGCTGGCGATGCGGTCCTGGGTATTGCTCGTGAATGCGGTGCTGCCCGTGGGGTCGGAGCTGTCGGTGGCACCGCTCGAGACCGACGTGGCGAACACCTCCACTTTGGGCAACTGCCGGGTCAGCAGTTCCGCCGTGGCGGTCTCGCGCACGCGCAGCATGATGAGGTTGTTGAAATTGCCCACCACCTGGCCGGCCTTGGCGCGGTTGCCGATGCGTGCCTCGATGTCGGAGAGCGTTTGCGTGTAGGCGGTGACCTGGATGCCCGCACCACCACCCTTGTTGACCATCGGGATGAACTCGTCGCCCATCAACTCGTTGAATTCGTCCGCGTGCACGTTGATCGGGATCTTGGTGTTCGCGGATGCGCCCGGCAGTCCATCGTCCACGCCGAACTTGTACAGATGCCCCGCGACCGAAACGAGGTCGGAGAACATCGAATTGCCCACAGCGGCGGCGACTTCGGCATCGGACAGCGCGTCCAGGCCCACGTAGACCAGCGCACGTTTGCGGATGATCTGAAGCCAGTCGAAGATCGGCCGGGGGTCGGACAGGTCCGCATAGTTCGGCGCCAGCAACTGCGCGATCTTGCCGGTGGTGAGTTTTTCCAGCAGCGGCAGCAGGCTTGCCACGATCTTGTCGAAGTACGTGCGGTCGTAGCGCACGGCGCTGCGCAGGCCGTCGAGTACCGGGTCGTAGGTCCGCACCTGGGACAGGTACTGCTCCAGCGCCACGACACGTTTTTCCCGACCGATCATGTTGCGCGGGATGTTCTTCTCGTTCAACTTCGCTTCGAGCTGGACGATGATTTCCCAGGCCTTCGGCTCGTTCCGGGCGAAGTAGTGCTGGGCATACTCGATGAACAGCGCATCGATGTTCACCACATGCCGCTGGATCAGCAGGTAGTCCGGGCGCTGCCCCAGTTCGACGAGCGCGCGGGCAATGATGTTCACGAACCGCCATGCAAATTCTCTGAAAGCGGCACTGTTGCCTTCGCCCGAGAGCTGTCCCGCGATGCGGGTCGCCACCTCGGAAATGCGCCCAAACCGCCCGATGGCGTTGTAGCGTGCCGAGATGTCCGGCCATCCCAAGTGGAACACGTAGAACTCGCCCTCGCGCCCGGCACGGCGCGCCTCCACGTACATGCGCTTGAGCAGATCGGCATCGCCCTTGGGGTCGAACACGATCACCACCTCGTGCTCGCCCGTGCTGCTGCGCCTGCGGATGTCCTGGGTGATGAACAGCTCGGCCAGCCGCGTCTTGCCGACGCGCGTGGTGCCGAGCACCAGCGTGTGGCCGACCCGCTCGCCCAGCGGTAAGGTCACGTCGACCTCCTGCGGCTCGATGCCGTGCAGGCGGGGCATGCCGCCCACCGGCGGCAGCGGCCGGGCCGGATTGAGCGGATGGTCCCAGCCGGTGAAGCGTGCCAGGTGTGGCCATGGCGGCGGTGCGAACTCCAGCCGCGCCTCGCAGCGCCGCGCGAGCTGGTAAATCCGCGTGGGTTCCACGTAGCGCCGGAACTCCGGGCGGTAGGTCTGCATCAGGCGGTGGGTGTGGCGCTGGTCCCAGCGGAAGCCTCGACCGAGGAACAGACGCTTCTGGCTGACAGGCACCTGTTTGCTGGCCATCACATACCGGGGCAGGCGTCGGATGTTGCGGCGATAGCGCAGGATGGCCCATGCCTGCCGAAGCCGCAGGGCACCGAACACCAGGAAGGCGAAGGCGCTGGCAAGACCGAGGAGGGGGTTCAGCGCCAGCGACCACGGGGCCACCAGGCACACCAGCGCGGCGCCGGCGCAGACCGCCACGGTGTATAGCTCCACCGCGGGGCGCAGCAGCACCTCCACCGCGTGCGCCTGGGCCATGTCACTGCTCGATGCCGGTGGCCGTGACGAGCACGGGGTAGTGGCGCAGCCCCAGTCGCTGGGCCAGGTCGTCCCCGGACGCAGGCGAGAGCGTCATGCCCGGTGCCAGCCGTCGCAGCGCGTCCAGCGCCTGCGGCGATGCCACATTCACGACCAACCCGCTGGCGTGCAGTTCTCGCAGGCGAACGAGCCGCTGCTGCAGCCATTCGCGCGAGCGCGCATCGTCGCCGATAACGAAGAACGGCGTCAGTCCCGATGCTTGAAGCGGGCGGCGCTCGACCACTCCTGGCGTAAGCCAACCCGAGCGCACCGGCAGCATGGCGGCTTCCCCGCGAGGACCGGTGGTTGCGCCGGGCAATGGCAGACGATGTGGCGCATCCGCTGGTGCCGAAGAGCGTACCGGCAGGCCCAGGTCATCGTAGTAGGGCTGCGCGGGAGCCCCGCCGCGGTCCTCCACCACGATCAGCGCAGGGCGCGGCGTGGGCAGACTGGCCGGCGCCGACGCGGCCCGGATCGCGGGGGGCAGCGTGCTGAGTGTGGCCAGCGCGAGCAGGCCGCCGGCAGCGTGGAATCGGTGGATGTTCATGGCGAGGAACCTCGATGGCCGTTCAATGCGGCGAGTGCTTGGGGGCTGCCCAGCACCCGGACCAGATGGCGGTGCACGCTGCCGCGGTATCGCATGGCGGGCGGACCGCCGGCCGGTCGGTGGTAGCGGCCGATCGCCAGCAGCCAGTCTTCACCGGGCGTGTGCTGCTCGCGCAGGATCTCGGCCGCGATCGCGAGATTGCGGTAGGGATCGAGCAGGGCACACGGTTGCGCGACCCGCTGGCCGTGGTAGCCGACATTGACCTGGCCCAGCCCGACGTCGATCCGCTGTGCCGGCGTCCGACGCAACGCCTGGCGCAGCCCAAGGCACGCGTGGGCGCGCGTGGCATAGCGCTGCGAGGCTCCGGCCACGTTGAGCGTCCACGGCCATGGCACCTGCCGGCCTCGCAGCCGCGTTCCGCTTTCTTGCAAGGCCACCGCATACAGCACGGGCGAGGGCACGCCTGCCTGGGCCGCGGCGAGCTGATAGGCCGGCGGCGGCAGTTCCTGCGACCGCGCTTGGGTGGTGCCGCACGCACCCAGCGCGAATGCCAGAGACAGCCACCAAGTGGGGCATCGGCCCGTCATTGCCGCTGCCATTGGCCGCCGACCTCGCGCACCACGGCCGGCAGATCGCCCGGCAGGCCGAGCGACAGCCAGCGGCCGCCGTCGTGGTTGAGCGTGATGGTGCGTGCGCGCACCCGTGCCGGATCAATGCCTGCCTGGGTGGCCCAGCGGCGGATGCGGTCGTCGTCACCGCGGCTGCCGACCACATAGACATCGAAGGCCGTACCGGCCGCCTGCAGTTGCAACGCCCGCTGGTTGCAGGGCGCGCAACCGTCCTTGACGAAGACCGCGATGCGTCCGGGCTCCGCGGCGCCGGGCATGCCGGCCTTGCTGGTGTCCGCCTGCATACCCTGTACGCCTTGCAGGCTCACGCGCTCCTGCCCGGGATGCAGGCGTTCCCAGGCCGCGTCGTAGGCGCGCTGGTAGCTCAGGGTCTTCTCGACCCGCCGTGCCTCTGCCTGCACCTGCAGCTCGGCATAGCGGCGGCGTTCCTGGTCGGAACGGGCCTCGATGCCCAGCGCGGTGAGCGGATCGAGGCCCGGCGAGTAGGTGCCCAGCGGCCCCTGCATCAGCGCCCGGTAGCGCGACCACTCTTCGGCGCGCAGGTTCCACTCGCGCGCCTGGCGTTCGTCGTCGCGCGCCTGGTCCAGCGGGCGGGACTCGCTCTGGCGGATGCGGGACTCGGCGCTGCCCGGTGCCTGGGCCAGCGCCTGGGCGTTCGCCGCCAGGGCCAAGGCCAGGCCCGCGATCACGAGGGCAGGGCGAGGATCGTCCATCTTGCGCCTACCGTGCGTGCACCGGCACGCGGCGCGCCTGGTCGCGCACCGTGAACAGCGCGGCGCCCGGCTCGATCCCGTCCAGCCGCCAGTCTCCTTCCTGGTCGCCAGCACGCAGCAGCCGGATCTGCGCGGGCGAGGAAGCACCCGGCGGGGCGATGGCGAGGAAGGGCACCCCGGCCCGCAGTTCCGTGCCGAGCACCGCGAAGGGTGGCGGCGCCGGCGTGGCATGTCGTGCTGCACCGCTTGCGGATGCACGTGTCGGTCGGGTGGCGGCCTGGCGTTCGGCCAGTTGCTTTTGCAGTGCGTCGATGCGCGCCGTCTGTGCGGTCACGTCGTCCGCGCGGGCCATGCTGCCCTGCGCCTGCTCGATGCGGGCGATGCGTTCGCCGATGGCCTGCTTCTCCGCTGAGAATGCCGATTCGGTGACTGGTGCGGGCTGGCGCCGGGCTTCATCGAGGGCCCCGCGCAGTTGCGCCACGCTGCTTGCCAGGCTCTGCACCTCCGCATCCCGATGGGCGTTGTGCGTCTCCTGTGCCAGACGAGACAGCCGCACGGTGTTGGTCACCGTGGCGACGCCCAAAAGGAGCACGGCGGCACCGACCGCCACCCAGGGCCAGCGCATGCGGGCGCGCCCGCTCGGCGGATGGGAAATCATGGGCGCTCCCTGTGGTGTTCGGGGGCGAGGTCCGCCAGCGGCGGCAACGTGCAGGTGCCAGCGGTGCCCTCGGCGGACGCTTCGGCGGCTCGGTGGAAACACACCTGCCGGGATACGTCATCGACGTAGAGTCCCCAAGCGTTGCCAGCCATGGTCAGCAGGGCGTCGCGCAACGTAAGTGGTCCCAGGTGCATGTGCGCGGCGGGCAGCGGCTGGGCATACAGCTCCGATCTCGCTGCGCCGTCTGTGCACAAACGGTATCCCGAGTGCCGCAACAGATATTGCAAGCCTTCTCCCACGGTGGTCTGGGGCGATGGCGGGAGCGTGATGTCGACGACCTGCAGGAGCAGGTCGCGTTGGGCGATCTCGGGCACCAGTTCCACCAGCGTATAGCGGCTCTGGCGAACCACTGGGGTAGCGAGGGAGAGCGTCGTATCGGTCGCAGGCATCAGGGCCACTGGAGTAGCCGCTTTATCCTCCGTTGCGGTGACGGTGGCGCAACCGCCCAGCATGGCCAGGGTGAGTGCGCCAGCAACGGCCATGGCATGACTGCGGTCGAATTCGGACAGAGAGATCGCCTGCATTTGGAACATCTCGAACAACTGGGTTGTCGTGACGATCCATCTGATCGGCGCTCGCGTCAGTCATCAATCCGAAGTCCGCACCTGCGCTTTGATTGTGCTGCCTTCTCCAAGCCTGCGAGTTTCAAAAGCTGCGCGAGCAGCTCAGCGTGGGGTGGATTGGCGCAAGGCGATCACGCGAAACTGGCTCTGATTGCCATAGCGCGCGCCTTTCTTCTCTAGCTCGGCGCATAACCTATCTTCGCCGCAGGGCACGAGATTGGCGCGCGCAACACGATCCAGATAGTCGATTTCTGCCCGGCGCTGCGCCGCTTCCGCGATGACCGCCTTCGTGCTGTACGCAGCGTAGCCTGCGACGATCACACTCAGGACACCCGACAGCAGCAGTGCGATCGATGCGATCCACATTCGTCGCATGGTTGTGGTTTCCAAGGCGTGCTGCGCTTTCGCATAGCGCTGGGTGGCCTGCTGAAGCGTCTGTTCCGCGTTGCTCATCTTCTTGTTGAAGCGCTCCGCCGCCGGTTCCAGCGTCTGCGTCAACGCCTGCTGACTCAGTTGCGTCAGGCGGGGCAGCGCGGTCTCAACCACCCGAGTGACCCGCTGATCAGCGTTGTGGACGGCGGACTGCAGCAGCTGTAGCTGCTGCCGCACCAGATCTTCCAGCGCATGCTCTCGCCGCTGCAGTTGCCCGATCAGGGCCGCCATGGCCTGGATCGATTCTTTTAGCGTGCGTTCCGACCCGTTGGCATCGGGTAGTGCGGAGGTGTTCTGCATGTCCATAGTGTTCTCTCGATGATTCAGCTTGCTGCACGTGTTCCGGCTATCCACCGCCGCCTCCACCTCCACCTCCACCATCTCCGCCACCACCACCGTCACCCTGCGGACCTTGCATCGCCGGTCCGTTGGCGAACTGCGGCAGTGTCATCACCATCACCGGGCCACGGCTGGTCTGCACCTCTGTCGAGACGTCCATGTTCAGTGCCTGGCGCGTACTCGCCTGCTCCTGGGCTTCCTGCATTGCCTGGGCACCCAGAAATTCGTGCCCTTGTTTGGCAAGGGCCTGGCTGTAGGGACTGTTGGCGACACGTTTCAAGGCCTGTTCGATCGCCAGTTCGTTCTTGCAGTCGATGGCGTACAGCAACTCGTCCACATCCGGATCGCCGGTGATGTTTTTACGTTGGGGCTGCGGCCGATCTTCCTGCTCGTCAGCGGCAAGAGACTGTGGCGCGGTGTTTGCCGGCGGGGCGCGTGGTGGTCTCAGTCCAGAGGGGCCATCCGGATCGTACCCATCACGCAATTCCAACTCGGTAAACGGCCGCTCACCACGGTCCACGCGCGCCTGCCGCGCTTCTGCGACGCGGTTTTCTGTTTCGAGCTCCTGTTCGAGTTGGATGCGCAGCTCACGCATGGAGCGCTCTATTTCCTCCCAGGAGTTCGGATCGACGGGCACAGCGGCAGTACGGTCGTGCTCATCTGCCAAGGACGCGGAAAGCGGCTCGCGCGCATCGGCCGCGCCCTCGGGCGCGTCGGCGAAGCCGCCAGCGGTCGGCATGTCCAGCGATGGCCCTGTCGCTTGTGCGAGGTGTGCGGACACTGGCAACGCTGCAGGGGGATCTGATGCTTCCGGTGCTTGAGCCGTTGGAGTGAGCGTCTGTTGCTCGTCGCGCTGTTCTGCGGCGACCGGCGTGGCGAGCGATGGCGCGGAAGGTGGGGTCGCTGCCTGGGCCAGGTATGCGTCCGCCGGCTGCTCGGGCTGCTGCGCCGGTGCATCTTGCTGCGCCTCCGAGGCTTGCGCCGTCATCGGCTGTTGGCCGCTACGAAGGTCCGCAACCTGCTGCTGATCTGCCGGTGCTGTCTGCGCGATCGCCGCGCTCTGTGCTGTCTGCTGCTGGACATCCTGCGTGCGCTCTTCTTGCGCTTGTTGGCTTTGCGTCCGCTGCTGCGCTACGTCGGATGCCTGTGCTTGCGCAGGCTCTGCCAGCTGCGCCTGGGGCCGTTGGGCGACGTCATCCGGGGTAGGCCGCTGCTCGGGCTGGCGCGGCGATGCGTCCTGCGCATGGAGCGACGACGGCTCGCGCGAGACGGCTTCCTGTGCCTGCTCCTGCTCGCGTTGTGGAGCCGCTTGGGCGTGCAGCGGCTGTTGCTCGGCATGTTGCACCGTCTGCGCCTGCAGGCGTTCCTGCTGGCTCTGCTGGGCGTCTTGGGCCTGGCGTGTTTCCTGCTCGCGCTGCTGCGTCTCCTGGGCCTGCTGCTGCGCTTGTTCGCGCTGTTGGGTGTCGTGCGCCTGCTGCTGGGCTTGTTCGCGTTGCTGAGCGTCCTGTACCTGGCGTTCTTGCTGCTCTAGCTGTTGCGATTCTTGCCGGCGAAGTTCCTGCAATGCATGCGCCTGCAGCGCCTGAGCGTCCTGCGCTCGGTCTTCGTACGAGGCTTGCTCCTGCAGTGCGTGCGCGCGTGCCTGCGCCAGCTGTTGGTCTTGCGCTTGCCGGTCCTCCTGCTGCCGTTCCTGACGCTCCTGCGCGGCGCTGGCGGCCTGGCCCCGCGCCTGCACGTCGAGGGCATGCTGGTTGGAGGGGGCGGAAGACGACGTGTCCGCATCTGCGGATCCGTCCGATGAGCGAGGCGCAGAGGCCAGCTGCTGTATCGGCAAGGCTGGGTTCTGCCCCGCCTGTACCTGCTGCAACGCCTGGCGGATGTCTTCGCTGCTGGTGACTGCCACGATGCGCTCCACGCCATCGGCGCTGCGCTGCAGATGCGCGATGGGGCTATCGGCGCCAAACGTGCCACCAGGGCCACGCTGCAACTGCAGCGCGCTATCGCCGGTGAGGCCCTCGGTCTCGCGTGTGCGTTGCGTCGCCAGGTCGATCGCTTCGCGCCATTGCGGCTGCAACTCGGTGCCGACGATGCGATAGCGGTAGAGCGTCTGCTCGCCTTGTACGTTCTGCGGAGACTGCCGGATGGCGGCAATGGCCTGCGCCTGCTCGGCCAGTGCCGGTTGCAGCATCGCGCGCGTGGTCTCCAGTTCCAGCACGCGGTTGCCATCGGGTGGGCCGCCGTTGCTGGTCCACTGGCCCTCGATGTCGCGGTAGTAGCGCTGGCCGTTCGAGGCGGTCAAGGCATCCGGATCGGGCAGCGCCTGCTGCACTGCTGGCGACATCGGCAGGCCATCGGCCGCCCAGCCGTTGCGGTGGTGCGCCAGTTCGTAGCGCGCGGCAATGGCGCCGGGACTGTTGGCGATGTTGCGGGCGATGGTGTCCTGCGCCTGCGCGTCCAGTTCGGCAGCGCGGTGCGGCAAGGCGGTCTCCTGCACGTAGCTGCCGCGATCATTGGCGCCAGCGATCTCGGCCTTGACCAGCCGATGCCACTGACCGTCCGTTGCATCGCGTCGCCAGTCGGCGCTGCTCAGGCTGGGACGGTCAGTGGCATTGGCCGGCTGGCGATACGGATCCTGCGGAGCGGGCGCATCTTTGAGGGCGAGCGCTGCAGCGGCGTTGGTGGCCTGGTAATTGAGTTCGCGTGACTTCTCGTAGCTGGCGACGATGGGGGTGGAGGTGGGGTTGTCTATCCCGTCATTGGTGGTGTCGGCCTTGCCCTCGCGCGCCCAGGCGGTGCCGTTGAACGACCACTGCGTGCCCTCGCGATCGGTCTGGGTGTAGATGGCGCGGTTGTCGAGCAACGCGGCGGCCTTCTCGCCAGCGGTACTCAAGAAATACGCATCGGCGGCGATCAGCACCATCGGCCCGGCGCCCGAGCTACCCAGCGCGTAGGCAGCGGCGGTACCGCCGGCCCAGCCACCGACGTTGCGGCCGGCAAAGTGCGCAAGCTCCGATTGCGCGGCGAGCGGGTTGTCCTGGCCGAGCAAGCGTGTGGCGCGCTGGCCGGTCATCACCGTGTCGGCGGCGGTGGCGAGCAGGCCGGCGGTGCGCAGTGCCTGGCCTGCAGATAGATCGCCGGCCAGCAGCTCGGCGGTGGCGAAGCCGCGTTGCGAGCGCGGGGCAACTGTGGAATGCGGATCCAACGCGGTGGAGCTGGATGCCATTGGCACCGTGCGTGGGGGCTGCGCTACGGCCGCGTTGCTGGCAAACGCTTGACTGACCTGATCGGTGCCCTGCGCTGAAAGCGTCAGGCGTCCACCTGCCTGCGCCTGCTCGACC
Organism: Acidovorax sp. SUPP2539; assembly: GCF_030158975.1. Classification (NCBI taxonomy): domain Bacteria; kingdom Pseudomonadati; phylum Pseudomonadota; class Betaproteobacteria; order Burkholderiales; family Comamonadaceae; genus Acidovorax; species Acidovorax sp. SUPP2539. Next base: position 1,129,473 of record NZ_BQXJ01000001.1, read on the forward strand.
GATTCCCCCAACAACTGTCGACCGATTGCCGCATCGCCTTTGACTGTCTTGAAGCCCGGTTGATCGATCGCGTGAAGACTGTGGATGAGATTGGGTTCGGACTTGAGTACCGCAGGCCAACGTGCTTCCGGACCCGTCAGCTTGATGGCTTCATCGATCTGCAGGCTGTGGGTTTGCTGGTAGGCGGGCAGCTTCTTGAAGAAATCTCGGTTGAACTGGTTGGCCTGCTCTACCGTCATTCCGATGGGCGTGTTGGTCAGCAGATCGTTGTTCACCATGGCCACTTTCAAAGTGGCGCAAAGCCTGTCCACGTCCTTGGCGACTCTCGTGGCCGCCCCACGATCGCCAGCCATTGCCGCTTGGCCATCAGAGCTCTTTTGGAGGAAATTCAGTTCTTGTCTCAGGCCCTGGGAATACTGTCCGAGAGGGCCGCCATTGTGAGGAGAGACGTCAAGCTGCAGCGCCAGTTGCTTGTCCGCCGGGAGGTTCAGCAGATTGGCGTCGCCATCCAGACTGAAAAGCCCCACATTGGAGAGCTTCTTGAGCAGAGCGCTGTCTCGGAATGCTTGCTGCTCAACAAGGTGGTGTCCCTGAAAAACCGGCTTGTCATTCTTGGCCACGGTCCGAAATTCCGAGTCGGCATATCACAGTGAGTGCAAGCCACTAGAAATCGGCGGCGTCCTTCCACCACAGGCCATCGGAGCTAGGTTTCACTCCAATTCCCGCGCTTCGTATCGCTTCATACATCGTGCGATCACAGATCACGCTGGATGGATCCTCTCCCATCCTGAAGACATGGGCATCCCCAATCAATTCCTGCTTGAAGAATAGCTTCGCTCCTCCCGAAAACGTAATCATCTCCACGTCTTGATTGGCAGCGTGATCCCGGGCGATTCGCGTTTGAAATTCAGAGCTGGATTTGTCCAGCGCAAAAATGGTCCGAACCACGTCGCACAGGTAATGCTGCGGGCCCTTCGAGCCGTCCGGCAATGTGTAATCGCAGGGGACGAATGCAAAGCCCTCGGCGTCCACTGACTCGAAAGCGCGCTTGAGCCGCTCCGAAACCAGCCAGTAACCACTGAATCCTCCTTCGAGATCTCGAGGGCGCCTTTTTGAATTGCGCTCGTGAGCCAGAACCGGTGTTTCCGCGAGCGTCGGAAATCCGCCTTCCACGGGCCGGATGATGAGGCGTGGAGGTGTCAGAAGGGCTTCTTCGTTGGAGATTTCAACATCGGTTCCAGGACCTCCGCCGCGGATGTCCGGATCTAGGAGGTAGAAGCGTCCCTTTTGAGAATTTTGATTGCTATTCATTGGGTCACTTCAATTGATTTTTGTGCCATTCGATGATTGGTGACGACTTATTGGAAGTGAAACATCAAAGCTGCAGTGTTAACCCATTCGACCAGCTTGCCACCAGCCAAGAGGAGCTTCACCACAATCAGGGTGGATCAGCAATTGCTGTATCTTCAAGCCAGACACCCCAGCAATCTCGTAGTTTTCCGAAACTACGTTCGGACAGAGCATCGCGCTACACGCGATCACAACGCACGAGTCGACTGTTGTATGGCGTTCTCACGCCCGGAGAGCCCGAGGCATGCCGGACACCTGGACTTCGATAGGATGCCAGTTCGGTTGATGGCGCGCAGTAGGGGAAGTCTGACCGCCTCGCTTGCGGCAAGCCAGTACCGTGATGTCGTTCTCGGCTATCAAGGTGACGCATCGCGGCGCGTACAGCGCCCGCGGTCTGGATACCAGCTGCTGAGGATATCGATCGTGTTCTTCTCCCTCAGAGCCCCGCTTGCGGCGACTCACTTGCAGTACGCCAGGGCCGTCACCCGGTACTTCTCGGTAAAGCTGCGGGGGCTGGGGTTTTCCGTGGCACCGACGCTGGCAAGGTTGAACCCGTTCGGGCAGTGCCTTCGGAGAGCGCTCTCGCAAGGAGGCGCGGTCGTCGCGTCGAACGTGTTGCCAGGCTCGTTGCAGGTGGCGAGGTAGCCGCCATCATCGCGGCTCTTGAACGAGCCCAGCCAACTGTCGAAGCGATGCATGCTCCTGTCCATCGAAGCGCAACCAGCCAAGGCCAGGATCAGTGCGATCAGGATTGCCCGAGCGACGAAGGATTGCGGCAGCATCTGCGTCCACCGTAAGGTTCCGAAAACTAGTGCGCGGCACGCAGCGCACGCGATCGATGCTATGCCGTCACTCGACCTTGAGTGTGAAGTTGGCGTTAATCGACCAACTGCCGCCGCTGTTCTCGAAATTCAGTGCCGTCTGGAAGCTGCCCGCAGCCGGGGAGCTCCAGCTCGCGTTCCATGCCCCGGCCGTACTCCTGCTAATCGCGGCGCTGGCGCCGTTGGCGAACTTGAACTCGGTGCCGATGGAGTCATTGGAAAACGAGAACGACGCATCGCCCACGGTAACCTTGCCCGATCCGCTGAGCTCTCCGCCCGGGGCGAACGAGGCGCTCAACTCGAAGTTCTCCAGGCCAGTTCTGAACCCCACGCGGCCATCCATGGACGTGCCGTTGGTGGAGGCGGAGCCGAAGGCATTGCCTCGCTCGACATTGACCTCGGCGCCGCCGGTCTTCACCCGTCCGTTGAATCTGGTGGTGGAAATCTGCCCCTTGAAAGTCGCTCCGACGATGCGCCCGTTGTCCCTCCACACATCCGCCTTGAACGGGATTTCATCATCGGGAAGGGGCTGGCCTGGTGTCGGGGGACGTGCGTTCGGTGCTGCGTCCTGGTTGGACGTGGCTGCAAGAGTGCGGGAAGAGATCATCCTGTTCTCCAAGGTCGTTCTACACGCTAGAAAGTGTCGGACGTAGTGCTTCCGCCGTCGTAACGGCTGGTAAGCGCGCTTGGCTGGTGCGCGGGCAAAAAAACGGCTCCCGAAGGAGCCGCCAAGGGTCGTCACAAGATCAATGCACCAGCTGCCGTGCCAGTGCCACTTCCACCGAATCGCCATCCTGGTTCAGCACGTCGAGCCCCGATTCCGGGATGTCCCCCGACGTGCTCTGCGCCACCATGATCTTCTTGGCCATCAACTCCAGGCAGGTCATCTGCGAGGTGGCGCCGTAGCCCAGGTAGATCACGCGCACCGACTGCGTCTGGCCGATGCGCCAGGAGCGGCGTGCGGCCTGTTGCAGCGAATACACGTTGTAGCCCGATTGCAGGAAGACGATCGTCGGAAACTCCAGCAGATCCAGCCCGGTCTTCACCAGTTCCGGATTGGTGATGAGCACGTCGATGCCGCGGTCCAGCTGCTCGGCGATCCAGTCCTCGCGGCGGGAGGCTTCCACGCTCGCGCGCAGTACCGCCACCTTCAGGCCTTCCATCTCCAGCAGCCGCTTGAGCCGCGCCGTCGTGTCGCGCGTGCCGGTGTACACCGTGTAGACCAGGGTCTTACGGCCCAGTGCCTTCTCCTGCCGGCAGATCTCGACCAGTTCCCGTTCCTTGGGCATGGCGTCCAGTTCGTGGAACTGGGCCGGCACGAACGCCAAGGTGCCGCGCGTGCGGGGATGCACCACCGTCTCCGACCGGAAACACGTGTCCGGCCAGGCCAGCAGCACGTTGAGGACCACACCCAGCAGCGTCGTGTCGCGGCGTGCCAATGCCTGCCGCAATTCCGTAGTGAGCCGGCCTGCCAGGTTCTGGTAGGCCGATGCCTGCGCCGGGTTCATCGCCACTTCTCGGAACTCTTCGTCGTAGGGCGGCAGCACGTCGCCGCCGATGTCCTTCAACTTGAGGAACACCGTGAACGGCAGCACGCAGCGCAGCACGCCCTTCGGCCCGAAGCCCGGTGCCTTGACCGTGCGCACCGACACCTTGGAGCCCTTGGCCGTCTTGTGCGAAGTGCCGGTGCTCTCGGAATAGATGTCCTTGAGCACACCGTGGTCGCGCATGAATGCCATCGCGGCCGAGGTCATCGAGCCGCTTTTCGAGGGCCGGTAGCCGTCTTCGATCATCCGCCCGGGAAGGGCACGGAACAGCAGATAGAACAGGTCGTCGCCATAGCCACCCATCAGCGTGCCGGTCAAATTCAGCGTCTTTCGCGCCTTCGCCGCCAGCACGCCCATCGCCTGTCCCTGGGCCGAGCCGCCGTTCTTGTACTCGTGCGCCTCGTCGGCGATGAGCAGGTCGAACGTGCCTTGCGGCAGATAGCGTTTGATGAACTCGGACGGCTGGTAGCCGCCCTCGCCGAAGCCGAACTCCATGTTCGCCATCGCGCGCTCCATGCGATGTGCCTGGCGGTCCGAGAAGACCAGCTCGCCGCGGTCATCCATCAGGTTGATGAACTCGTGGATGTTGTCGCCGAGCATGGAGGCGAGAAAGCCGTCGCCGAACGTGCGCATCAGCCGCTGCGCGGTGACCTGTCCGATGGTGGGAATGCGCTGCAGCGCCTTGAGCACCGCGCTGGACTGATCGGTGGCCGACAAGCTGCGCGGGCGCATCAGCGTCCACAGGGGCGAGCGGCATCCGCCGCAGGTGCGGCGGGTTTCCTCCGCATCGAGTTCAGCGGTGCCGATGGGCTCGCCGTCCTCGTCGGTGATGACGGTGCCGCAATGCGGGCAGGTGCCGACGTCGCCGTGGCGGGTGCGCCGCACCGCGAAGGCGGGCTTCCAGTGAAAGCCCATCCGCATACGCACGCGCCCAAGCACGAAGTACTCCTGCGCATGCGCTGGGACCTGCAGCTGCTCGCGCAGCTTGAGCAACTTGACCAGTGTGTCCGGGCCGTTGAGCACCCAGACCTTGGAGCCAGCGACCGTCTGCTGGATTTCGCGGCGCCACTTGTAGACGAGGTGGGGCGGGGAGAGCACCAGCGTGCGACGGTAGCCTTCGGCGTGCAGCACGGCGGCGGTGGCGATGCCGACGGTGGTCTTGCCGCAGCCCATCTCGCCGTTGACGAACGCGGCGCGTTCGCCGCGGTTGACGAGCAACTCCGTGACCGCGTGCACGACGTCGGCCTGCGCGGGGAAGAGCCGGCGCTTGAGGCCGGAGAGCACCGATTGCCGGTGCATGCGCACCTGCCCGGTGTACACCGGCGGGTTCGCACCGTTGAGGGCCTGCAGCAATTCGTCGCCGAACTCCGAGACGAAGTCGGTGAGGGCGATTGTGAGCGGGGACGATGCGTCGTCCAGCAGTTCGCCCTGCATGGGCGCCGCATCGTTGGAATCGAGATCGAGGGACATGGTGATGCTCCAAAGAAAAAAAGGGCATGCACCCGCCCCGAGGGGCAGGTGGCATGCCCCGGGGATGGGAAGAGCGACGGCGAGCCGTCAGGAAAGCGAGATCAGTTCTCGGACGGCAGCACGACGTGGGTCGCACTGCGGTCCGCCAGCGTGAAAACGTGGAGATTCAATTCGCGGGTGACGACATAGAACGAGCCCAGGCGTTCGCCTGCGGGCAGCGCGGCGTTGTTCGCATGCCAGGCCTCGTCGGAGACATCGCCCCAGTCACCGCGCATGTGGCGTTGGACAGAGGGCAGGGGGTCCAGCCGGCCCTCGCGGACCAGCCGGTAGACCCCTTCGCTGTAGACCAGCGCGCCGATGGGAAACAGCGGGTTGTGGCGCTGCGGGATGCGATGAGAAGACGACGACATGGAAGGCTCCTTTCAAAAGCGGAGCACGCCCGGCCCGGGGCCGCGACGTGCCCCATGGGGTGAATGAAAAAAAAGCGGAACCGCTCAGCGGGGATCCGGTTCCTCCGGCAGCCGCACGACGGTGCGGTGGCGCGCCTCGTCGGTGAGGACGAGCAACGCCAGCCGGGGCGTGATGCGGTACTGCGATTGCAGGACGCCGCCTGCCTGGAGCGCGCCTTCATTGGCGCGGCGCCGGGCTTCATCGACCTCGCCCCAGTCGCCGCGCATGTGGCGCTGCACATAGGGCAGGGGATCGAGGAGGCCCTTGCTGTCCAGCCAATGCACCTGCTCGCTCAACTGGAGCTGGCACACGGAGAACAGCGGGGACGGCACGGATGCACGCCGCTGGCGTGCGAAGAGACCTTGCAGCATGGAATGACTCCTTGGGTTGGAAAGAGGCGGCGAGGCCGCCGATGGGATCGAACGTCAGCGAATGGTCAACACCTCGCCCCGGGTCGGGGAGGACGGCGTCAAGTCCCACGCGCGGATGACCGGCACGAACTTGTCGGTGAGGATGCGGGTCTCTGCGACGGAGCCGTCGTCCCGCTCGGTGTACTGCCTGGCGAGCGTTTTCTCCTTGTGCGTGTCGCCCTTGACGGCCAATACGCGGCCGGTTTTGGAGGTGACCACGCCAGAGATCGCACCGGCTGCGAGCGCCAAGGCGAGATGCCAGGAGGACAAGGCTCGCGCCGGCGGGCGCAAGGCCTGCTGGGCGGCGCCCAGGTGCGTCTGCACCGAAGGCCACAGCCCTTGCAGGCGGCCGACTTCCTCGGCGAACTGCGCCGGCTCCATCGTCACGCGGTAGAAATGCTCCGGCGATGCCGGGCTGGCAGGCACGGTGTACGGCAGGAACGGCCATTCGGTCGGTATTGGATCGGCTTCCACGTCGCCATGCCCGACCTGCACCAGCAGGCCGCGCGCAGCTTTCGCTTCGTCTGACGCCTGATCGCGCTGGCGGACCCGGCGACCGAAGACCACCACCTGGCGGAACTGCGTCTCCACCGCTCGGCAGACCCGCAGGCCGTCGAAGTGGCGTGTGAGCCATCCGACCAGTTCGGCATCGAGCACGTAGCTCGGCACGATGAAGACCAGCACGCCGCCGTACTGCAGCAGCGGCAGGCAGCGCTGGTAGAAGAGCTTTTCCAGCCGCGCACGGCCTTGGCCCTGGTAGCCGATGTTGCCGTTGGCGTCCCGGGACAGGTCGCCGTAGGGCGGATTGAGCCAGAGCAGGCCGAAGGCCTGGCGGGAGATCATCGTGTCCATCAGGTCGCCGTGCAGGCAGTGGTCCACCAGCGAACGCGCGTGGGCCGCGCGCTCGCCGTCGTATTCGACGGCATACGCGGTGACCTGCTCGCGCCCGAGGGCGTGGGCAGCCTCGGCGATCGCCACGCCTTCGCCGGCGCAGGGATCGAGGATGCACATCGGACCGCTGGCGGGGGCGAGGGCGGACAGCACCCGCTCCAGCGTCGGTTCGTCGGTCGGGAAGTAGCCCGCCTTGATGAAATTACGCGCAAGGCGCGGAAACATGAGTGCCATGGAATGCTCCTGTTGCGGTGAGAAAAAAGGAGGAAGGGCCTGCGTTGCAGGCCCATCGAGGGCGTCAGGCGCGCCGCCGAAGCGGCTCCGCCGGGAGGGCGTCTTGCGCGCAGGCGCGGAGAACATCGCGGCGGATCAACTCACCCAATGCTCGGGCGAGCACGGGCACATCCAGGGCCAGCCGATGGCCTTCGAGCGGCCCGAGCGCCATCGGAAGGCGGCTCAGCATCGCCTGGGTGGACAGCAGTTCCAGCACGGTGTCGCGCCAGTGGTCGAGCAGGGGCAGCGGACAGGTCTGCTGCACCAGCGTCCACAACCGTTCGGTGGACGCGGCGTCGGCCTTGGGGATCAGGGCGAGCGCGCTGGCGTTCGCTTTATCGGGCTGCACGCAGCGGCGATCGAACAGCCACAGGTGGACCATGGAGCCGAACAGGGTGCGGCGGAAGGCGCGCGTCGTGCGCTTTTCCAATTGCTCGACGTTGCCGACGAACACGGGAAGCGCAGCGCCTTCGCCGGTGACCAAGTGGAACTGGTCCAGGCCCTGTGCGTCGCCTGGCAATGTCAGGCGCGCCAGAAACTCCTGGATGGCGGTGTCGCGTGCCCAAACGGACAGGAAGACGAGTTCGCCCTGTGCGTCGCAGACGCAGGCATCGACCATCAGGTCGGCGCATTCGTCGATGCGGTAGAGGGTCGGGGTGGACGAAGGGTTTGCGGGCATGGTGGTGTCCTCGGATGAACGGGAACAGCACCGCCCGCCGGGGCAAGTACTGCCCCAGGGGGTGGAAAAAAGCCGCTCAGTCCGGCGTGAACTGCCGGGTGTGCGGGTTGAAGTGAAGCGCCTGGTCTGCCGAGGTGATCGGCGTGAAACCCTCCAGGTAGATGTGGTGGAGGTACTGGTCGCGGTAGGTCAGTGCCCGTCGCGCCTGTTCCTCGGTGAGACCGCTGCGGATCAAGGTCTCCCGCATTTCCTCGTCGCTGGACACTTCGTCGTTGGACAAACTCCCTTCAACGAGTGCCAACAGGGCGGGCGAGAGCGCCGCCAGGATCGGGTCCATGTCGGCTCCTTCGCTCAAGCGGTCAGCGCCGCGGCGGGTGCCGTGGCCATCGTGGGCGTGCGACGCCGCGCGTGGTGGGCGCGAACGCCTGCACGCCAGTCGGCGCACTGCTCTGGCGCGAGGTCGAGGTAGGAGAGCGGGCACGAGTAGTAGTACGGGTGCATGGACTCGTCCAGGGGCTTGTGGCCCCATTGGTCGCCGCTGCGCTTCAGCAGATCGCAACGGATGGTGCGCAGGGACTGGCCCGGTGCGAGATCACGATGCACGCCTTCGGCCTTGGCGGTCACTTCGGCGACGGACCAGAGGACATTGCCGCGCAGCGCGTGGGCGATGACCTTCACGCTGGCGCGCTCGGTCTCCTGCGGTGCGATCAATTGCGCGATCAGTTCAGACCGCGATTGGGGAGAGAAATACCAGCCCATGAGAGGCCTCCTGAGATAGAAGAGCCGGAGGTCTCCCCCGCGGGGAAGAACCCCGGCGGGTGGTGAAAACGCCGCGTGTGTGGCGATGGAGCGAAGGGCCAGTCTTCAGTACGAACCGCAACCGGCGGGACAGCAACCCAGTTCGATGCCGTGCGAGCAATGGCCGTTATCCGCATTCCAGTCCTGGGATTGCTGCCGTTCGGCAGGTGTTGCGTAGTCCCATTCCCGTGCGATTTTCAGAGCCTGTGCGCGCTGGTCTTCGGGCAATCGACCGGCTTGCGCATCGATCGCCGAACTGAAGCGTTCGACGTAGTAGTCGTGAGACAGGCCGCAACCCTTGTTGGCTTGCGCGGCGAGTGCCTCGCAGACCGTGCGCCACGCGGGTTCATCGAACGCGTCGGGCGTGTGACCAATGGGATGTGATTGAGTACTGCAGTCGATCGTTGACATGGTGAAGAACTCCAGAAAGAGGCCAGAGCCTCCCTTCCGCGCGGGAAGGCGCTCCAGCGGGTGGATGAATCACCGCGGATGCGGTGCAGAGACTTACGCCGCCTGGGGTTCCGGCTGGCGTTTCCATTCCTGTGACCTGAAATCCAGCGCATAGCCCAGCGAGCCCAGGCGTGCGATCTGCATGCGCAGCGTGCGACGGTCGATGGTCGAGTCCAGCTTGACGAACTCGCCCAGGGGCCACAGCACACCGAACAACGCAGCGTCCTCGCTGTCGGCACTACCGGCGGTAGTGGTGTCAGCCGCGGCAGTGGATGGCGCGTCCATGCCGAACGGCGTGGTATCGATCAGCGGATCTTTCGATGTCCGCACGGGTGCGGGCTTGGACGCGGGACTTGGCTCGGGGACCGGTACCGGTGTGGCAGTGGCCGGTGCACCCAGGTCCTCGTCCAGCGGATCGACGTCCTGCGGCGCAAAGCTGCGGACTTCGTCGCGGCTCAACTGGTCCAGGCCCGAGAGGGTCATTCCGTCGAGGTTGGCCCGGATTTCGAAGCGCATGCCGCCGGCGGTGGGATACGCCTTGGGATAGATGTAGCGGATGGCGAAGCTCCCTTCGTACTTGCCTTCGGGGTACTGCTCCAGTTCCGCGTCCTTCACGGCGAACTCGCCAATCGGCGTGACGAGCCGACCGACGTTGAACGGGCCGTTGCGGCCACGGATGGTGCGCAGCGTCAGCTGGCCGGTAACGATGTGGGGTTTCGTGGACAACGGCGGTTGGTTGGTGGCCACCATGGGATGTCTCCTCGGAAAATGTGATGGGCGCCTGAGGGCACCCCGGCGATGTACAAGAAGCGGACCCGCCCGCGAGGGGCGAGGTCCGTGGGGCGCTAGGCCTTGAGTTGGCGCAGGCCTTCGGCCAGCATCCACAGCGCGCGGTTCAGGCGCAGGTTCTGATCGATTCCTCGTACCTCTCGCGTGCGCTGGCGACGGCCATTGGCCGTTCGCGCGGACAGACCACCCTTGACCAGGTTTTCCTGGACCCGGTTGAACACGGACCACAGGTCTGGCCGCCGATCGTCGAAGCGGCGCGGCGAGAGCAACTGACCCTCCGCGACCGGTGCAGGCTTGTCCGGATCGTCGTACTTGAGCGCCAGTGCGGAGCGTGCGAACACCTGCGCCTCGCCCTCGTCCAGGGTCAAGGCACGCATGGCATCGCGGGATGCCCGCACGGTGTCGAAGCCGTCGAGCACCTTGAAGGCGCCTTCGATCACCTGGCCCGACACGTCGCCTTTGTGGGGCACGCGGATGTCGGCGGCGGTGTCGCCGCAGACTAGGCCGTTGTGGCAGACGAAGCGGTACATGCCGGCGAGCATCTGGTAGCTGCTGGTGCCGTCGTGGCTGTTGACGAGGATGATCTCGTTGGCCTCGGCGCCGTTGATCTGGCTCGCATGGCGCATGCGGATCAGGTGCTTGGTGAACTCGCGCCGATCCTCGCTGCGGACGCGCGCCTGGCACACCATGAAAGGCTCGAAGCCTTCGGCGCGCAGCTTGGAAAGCACGGTCGCGGTCGGAATGTAGGCGTAGCGGTGGGACCGGCTGCCGTGGGGTTCATCGGCGAAGATGGAGGGCGCAACGGCGCGGATCTGGTCGTCCGACAGCGGGCGGTCCGCGCGCAGCACGGGGGAGTGGTGCGAAAAGCGGGTGGCAAGAGACATGTCCGTTCTCCTTGAACAATGCAGCAGCCCGCAGGCCGCGGGATGGCCGTGCGGGATGCGTGGGATGGAACGTGCGAACGCATGCACCTCCGGGGAAGGAGCTGCATGGGCTGCTGGGGAGGAAAGACAGGGCCCCGGTGACGGGGCCCTGTCGGTTCAGCACGAGGCGGCCAGGGCCGGCTCGTGTTCTTCGGTCTCGCGCTCGGCGGACTCGGACGGCGGGACGCCGGCGTCGTCGTCGGCAGGGCCGGCGGCGTCGCAGGCGCTGTCGTCCTGCGCCACTGGCGCCTCGGTGGTCGCGGGGACCTCGGGATAGACCTTCTGGCCGTCGATCTTGATCATGCCGACGTGGATCAGCTTGGACTCCAGGCTCGCAGCCGCTTCGCCCGCATGCTCGCCCCGGGTGCGGATGTAAGGATCGATCTTCATGTCGTTCAGACGGAAGGCGATCAGTACCTTGCGCTCGGCCTCGATGGCCTGCACGCAACGCCGCACCAGGTGCTGGGCATCGTCGGTTTCGACGATCGCGTCGATGTAGCGGTATTCCGGTTCATCGACGGGACCCGCCAGCGCGGCAATGGAGCATGAAAGAAACGCATCGCGGTCCTTCGGAGTGACTTCCTTGGGACGGTTGAGGTAACCGATGCCGCGGGTGATCAGTTCGTGCACATCGACCGTTGCCAGTTCGGTGCGCTCAATCGGCTCGGCTTTCAGCAGCCGGCCCTTGATGCTCGCTGCCGGCTCGCCCTTGCGATCACCGCTCGGACGGATGTATGGATCGCCCCACAGGTCGCCGATCCGGAAACGGACCAGCGGACGCTGGCGGGGATCGTCGACACCGATGTAGCGTTCGACCAGCTTCTTGGCCTCGGCACCCGAGACCTTGACATCGAAATACCGGTAGCTCGGATCCTTCGCAGGACCGATCAACGCGGCGATCGTGCAGGCCAGGAACGGCTGAGCACGCCGGCCCCCCTTGACGGGAACTTCGCGGGCCCGCTGCACGTAGCCGATGCCCGAGGTGTGGAGGTCGAAGTAGGACTTCGTGTTGGATGGGGTGTTCATGGTGGATCTCCATGGGAAGAAAGCGGAGACACACCGACCCCACGCTGCGGGGAGAGTGCGTAACCCCGCGGTGGGTTGATGAGGCGATCTGCATCCACCACCGGGCAAGCCGGTGGCCGTTCGCATGAAGGATGCGTTGCGAACTGGTCCGGTCACGCAGCGGATGGGCTGCGCGCAACCTCGAAGACCGGAGGTTGCCTGGCATGTCACCGACATCGGTCGGCAGGCATGCGCGAAGCGTCGTGCGTCTTGAGCTGGTGCGCTACTGACAAGGGGTGCTGGCATCCGACCGCATTGCCGGAAAAAGAAAAAGCCCCCGCGAGGCGGGGGCTGAGAAAGAGAGCGGCGGGATCAATGGTCGGCTGGGGCGGGTGGCAGGGCCTGGAGGGACAGGTGGGTCGATGTGGCCGACAGCTCCAGATCGTCTTCGCTGTCCAGAATGCGGGCCAGCACGCCTTCGGTCGGATCGAGGTATTCCCCGAAGTCGTCGCCGCCCAGTTCGGCGCGCGCCCGATCCCACCAGTCATCGAAGGGATCAACATTGGGGTTGCAACCGACCGCATAGGCGATCAGCTTCTGGTGGCCATCGGGCCGTCGCTCGCCGCGCTCGGCGAGCCAGTACACCCCCTGGTCCTTGACCAGGATGACACGGCACTGTTGAGCGATCGCTTCGGCCAGCACCGGCCGCAGATCGTTGCCCCGGAATCGAAGGGACATGGGGGACTCCTGAAAAAATAAAGGAAGGCTCCTCGCCGGGTGGGCGAGGAGCGAGGCAGGTGTTATCGCCAGACGGGTGCGATCACGGCACGCGCTGCACGCGGATGCGGCGCCAGCTGCCGTCGTCGATCAGCCCCTCCAAAACCCGGCCAAGGTCGTCGAAGAACACGTCCTCGATGCGGTCAATGCATTCGCCACCGCGGTGCAGTTCGATCGCGTACTGATCCGCCCCGCGGTTGTACAGCACGCGGACGTCGCCCGTGAACTTGCCCGTGGAGACGGTGAAGCCGATGGCCGGCGGCGTTTGGATGATGTTGGCGGGCGTCGGGTCCACCCAGGTGAAATCCCGCGCGCCTGCATCGACCAGCATGTGCGTGATGCGACGAAACCCGTCCGGTGCCGGCAACTGCTCCAGCTGTTCGATCAGCGCGGCCAGTTCGGGGCAGCGGGGCTTCGGGATGGGCAGCTTGGCAGGCGCGGAGCCCAACACCGTGGTGTGTACCGAATAGGTGAGACCGTCAACCGTCCGTTCGACCTGCTTTTCGGGCGTGTCCGCCCGAAGGCCATCGAAGCGGCGCCTGGCATAGGGCTCGACGTGCACCTTGGCGCCTTCATCGGGCACGTCGGTCACCAGCGCCCGGTCGAGCACCGCGAACTCGGCTCGGCCCGTCTTAATGACGATCGCTTCGTCGGTCCTGGCAATGACCTTGCCGTCGAAGGGCTTCGGATCGACGGGAATGCCCAGGATCGAGACCTTGGGTTCGCCGTCGAAGACCTGGAACTTGAAGCGGTGGACGTTGGACGGCACGTGGCCGCACACCAGGGTGGGCAACTGTGCGCGGAGGGCTTGGGTATCCATGGAAGACTCCTTGAGACATCCAAGGGACTTCCGCCCGCAAGGGAGGCAGATCCCTTGTGGGTTGGCGTGGAAGGACGCACGACGCGTCCGAAGAGGGATGACCTGTGCGGCGAACCGCACCGCAGCCTGGATAGGTCATGGCTGCTGGGGAAATGCCGCCGACGAATCGGAGGCGCGGCCTTTCGGGATCACTGCTCCCCGTCAATGCAAAGGCCTTCGATCAGATGCCAGACGACACGGCGTTGCAGTTGCCTGCGATGGGCGGCATTGCGGATGCCGGCCATCAGTCGGTCCGTTTCGCGCGCGATGGCGGTGGCGCCCTGGTCGAAATCGCCGCTGGATAAAGCGGCCCTGATCAGGTGGCCGAGCTGCAGCGTATCGCTGGAGGCGCTGTGAAACAGGAGGTCGATCAGGCCATGCTGGTCCAGCGACTGGATCTGGCGGTAGTAGTCGCCCGAAGGGGGTTACTCGGCCGCGGTGAGCCGGGCATCGAGATCGAGAGGGCTCTGCCCCACGCCGCGTGCGATCGCCAGTGGATCGGGGGCGTCGGCGACGACTGGTTCGTCCAGAGCGGTGAGTACCGCCCGTGGCGACAGCGAATCCGCACATTGCTCGTGCACCGTGGGCGTCTCGCTCCGGCAGATCGCTTCGGCCTCAGTGTTGCCGATGGGAAAGCGCGTGATCTCGTGATCGGCGGCACCTTCGGTGTCGTAGTCCACGACTGCGAATGGCGGCAGCGGCAGGTGCTCCGGCCAATCCTGGACGAGGATCGCCTGGACGAGGCCGCCTTCGAGAACGATGGCGAAAGAGGAATTTCGTGACATGGTCCACTCCTTGGAAAGAGGTGGAGGGACACCGCCCCCGAAGGAACGGATGTCCCTCGATGGGTTGAAAAGAAATACCTGGGTGGTGCGCTGGTGGCAGCTCACCATCCGACGTAGTTCAGCACCAGATCGGCGATGACCTGGCGCCGCTGCAGATCGAGGCCGCCCAGGTCGGCGAGGCCCTCGAAGCCGCAGCGGCGCAGCATGGCTGCGCCTTCGCGGGCGTTGTAGAAGCTGACCATCGCCGACAGGAACATGCGCTGGCCGCTGCTCAGCACGCCGAGGGCGTCGCCGAGCCGCAGCAAGTTCGGGCGCAGGTCCCACTTGCTGCGGGCGCGCTGCAGGCCTTCGTGCGTGCCGTCGCCGAACCACTCGGGTCCAGCGATTTCTACGCCGCGCTTCCAGGCTTGGAAAAACGCATCGGGTGCCGCGGCGAAATGCCGTTCCTCACGTTCGATCTGTTCGACGACTTCCGGTGGGAGAAGCGGGTGCATGAGAGCTCCTTCGATGGATCACGGGATGGGCAACTGGGACCAGCCACCGCGCTCCAGCGCCTGCTGGGCGGCGGCTTCGCTGCGGAAGTACTCGCTGGACTCGCGCGAGACGGGACCTTCTGCGTCGCGCGTGCCGATGTAGTGGCCGGCGGCGCTGTGCAGGACCTGCAGCGGCAGGTACTTGCCGGCGTAGGCCAGGGCGAGGCAGCCGAAACGCGTTGGCTGGGACGGGGTATCGGCGCTGGTTGGCTGGGACAGGTGGGACATGGGCGAACTCCTGGAAGAAGCGAGATCGAGCAATCCCTGACGGGATGGCAGCTCCCGCAGGCGGTGGATGAATCGGCATCGGCGTCATCAGGACGCGTGTCCGCGGACTCGATGCGATGGCGGACGGGCGGATCGCGCGGTAGGAACTCCGCGGCAGCCTCGGGGATCCTGGCTGCTGGCATGGCGCTGACGGCGTCAGCGACACATGCAGCCAGCTTCGCGCGCGCGCCTGGCCGCGTCGGCCGGAAATCGGAATCCCGCGCCGTCCGGATTGCCGAGGCAAAAAAAAGCCCCGCATCGGAATGCGGGGCCATGGGGAAGGGGATGGAAAGGGTGGTGCGAAATCAGGCCAGTTGCAGGCGTGCAATGCGGGGATGCTCGCGGTGCTCTGCCTGCCACAGGTCGTAGGCCGCCTGTTCGGCCAGGTATTGCCGGGCATTGCCCAGGCCCGCCAGTTCGAGCCGGTGGGCGAGGTCGGCGCTGATGGCCGCACGGCCGTTCAGCACCGTGGACAGCTGCCCGCGGGAGTAGCCGATGTGCCGCGCTAGGCCCGACACCGACAGCTGGGCCGCGGGGAGCACGTCCTCGCGCAACGCTTCACCCGGGTGGGGAGGATTGTGCATAGCCATGAAGGCCTCCTGCTCAGTGATAGTCGAGGTAATCGACCAGCTGCACGTCGGAGCCGTCGAAGCGAAAGTGACGCGCCAGTTGCCGGACACGCTGACCGACCAGTGCCCGGCCAGCTTCCCCTTCAAGGGATGCAGCCGGTTGCCGGGACGGTCCATGTCGGCCGGGACCTGGGCCACGCCCAGGGAGGCCAGCAGGCGCCGCAGACGGGCGACATGGTCGGCGCGAACGCCGGCCGTGTCGCCACGCTGGTGCAGTGCCCGCAGTCCCTTGTGCCGAATGGACCGGATCACGGTCTTTGAATTGTGAGGTGATGCCTTACACCCTGCAAGGGTTGCTGGTAGAGGTGCATGGGAGGTTCTCCTGTGAAATGGACGTGCGCGCGACCGCTTGTGCAGTCCCGCCGATCGCTTTGGAGCACGGGAGGCTTTGGAGGCGATGGCGGTGCGGGCGAGGGGCAGGCACCGCGGCGGATGGGGTCATGCGGTCACCGCTTGGAGCTTTCCGGTCGCATCGAAGATCAGTCGGACCGTGGCGCCCGCCAGCTTCGGCTGCGCGCTGTAGCGCAGCACGTCGGGCAGCAGGGCATCGAAGACGCGATCCGGCGCAGACGAGCAACCCACGGCGATGAAGGTCCGCAGGGTCTTTGCGTCTTCATCCTCGCGGTTCTCCTCATAGCGATCCTCGAAGACGTAGTCGCTGACCAGCCGGGTCGCATCCGATGCCCGGGCCGTGAGGTAGAGCGTGCCGTCCTTGCGGATGGCTGGCACGGCGTAGCCCGATTCGCCTTCCAGGCGAACCTGCAGCGTGCCGACGAGCGCCAGTTCGACTTCGCCGTCGGCCAGCCAGGGGCTGGCATCCCGATGCAGGACTGCATCCGCATCGACTCGGACCTGCTCCGGGCGGATGGCTCGGACCAGTGAATGGACCCAGTGCCCGTTGTCCAGGCCGGATGCTTCCAGCAGGAACGCCTGGGCCGCTTCCAGATAGACCTCGGCCGTGAGCCCGTCGCATCGGTCGGCATCGATCTGCCAGACGCCCAGTTCCTGCAGCACCGTGCGAGAGACGACGCCCTCGGCTTCGCGGCGCTCCCAGTAATGACGAAACCCTGCGGGCTCTTGTTGCCAGTCCCGAAACCACCCGCGGGGCACGAACGACAGGTCGTTGAGCAGGTCGGCATTGGACGACTGCAGGCACACATGGGCGTAGTGCTCGACGAACTCGCTTTCCGCCAGTGCGGCCTTCTTGTCCATCAGTGCCTGGCGATAGGCCTGGTCGACCGCCGCCTGGATGCGTCGGCAATCCTGGGTCTCGTTCAGCAGATGCTGCCGGTCCGGCAGCTTGGCGAGCGTGTCGTCGGGCAGCAGCACGACTTGGTGAAGGCTGTGGTTCGCCCCGGTCTCGATGGGCAGGCCTTGCAGGAAGCATCGCCACTGCGTTCGGGCACCGGTGAGATCGATCAAGATTTTTCCCATGGACGTCTGCCGCCAATCCAGCGACGCAGACGCGAGCGGGCGGGGGATTTCGGTGCCGTTGAGCCACACCGGCACCGGGAAGGCTTCGCACAGGCGTTTGAGCTCCCATGCCACCCAGTCGTGAAGCCGGTCGCTGGGGTGCGGCGGCTGGATGCCGTCGAGGCGAATCACGGTGCCTTGCAGATAGGCGTTCGTTGGCACGACGGCGATTGGCGCACCCGCGAGGATGTCCGCTGTTCGCGCATTGAACATGGCACCGCGCGAATGCACGCTCAGGTGCTCGGCGAAGTACAGCGTGGAGAGCGCCCCCATTCCGAACGCGTTCTCGTTGGATCTGAGCGGCTCGTCCCAGCCGGATTCGGCGATGAAGATCAGCGATTGCAGGTCGGCAATGCCGCCGCCGTTGTCGTGGATGGCCAGGCTGCTCTGATCGACGGTGATCCGGATCTCGCTGGCCTGCGCGCGGCGGGCGTTCTGCAGGAGCTCGCCGAGCATCGAGCGTTGATTGAAGGCGTGGCGTAGGTTGGCGATCAGCTGGTGCTGGTTGGTTTGAAGGTGAATGGTATGCATGTATGGCTCCTTGAAGATGGCGCGCATTGCGCGCAAAGGCACACGTCCGCACGCTCGCATGCGAGCGCGAACAGGACATTCGCCGAGGGGAACGAAGTGGACCGAATGGTCAAGAGAGGAGGTGGCATCAACGCCCTGGGGAAGGGCGTGCGTCCGTGGGCTTGATGCAAGACGGACTGGTGGATCGTGCGGGAGACATTCCGCTGCAGCCCGGGGATCCTGACTGCTGGCATGGCGCTGACGGCGTCAGCAACGCATGAAGCCAGCATCTCGCTGGCGGGTCTCGGCGTGGGCGGTGAATCCGATGTCGCCGTGGTCCGCATTGCGGGCCAAAAATGTAACTGCTCCGAAGTGCCGGGCCGTAGCGGTATGGCTGGAGTGGCGGAAATGCGGAGAAGTGGCCTACGTTAGCTCACCTGCTGCATCGAACGGCAGTGTCACGCTGGCGTTGGTCAGCCCAGTCTGCTGGGTAGCACAAGTTGTGAGAAAACGCGAAGCCACGGCTTGGCAGCCTTCGGAGAGTCGACTTGGTGAGGGGCGGATTTGCCGGAAGCGCGGGGCTTGCGCGGTAAGTCACTTCAGTTTCGTTCTTGCCTCATTGGCGCCGCAGTCGATGCGTGCGCGACTAAGACAGCTGTGCGCTCCGCTCGCGCAGCGTCGGCATCTTCAGAGTTGATGGGGGGGATGCCAAGTTCTAGAAGGTCTTGCGGGCGCAAAAAGGACACGCTCCTGCAGCGCACGCTTGAGGAGCCATCTAATGGCTGGCTGAGCCGGAGTGCATGTTCAGCTGTGGCGCTTGAGCCCGACAAACTCCAGCATCAAATGGTGGCAGGTGAAGTCTTGGGGATACGGCTTTCCGAGTGGGGCCGTCCGAACGTGATAGGACATCCGATGAGCCCGTGTCGATGAAGGGCCACTCACCGGGTGCAGCGTGCATCCCAACTTCTTGCCGATGCCGTCCAGTGCTTCCGACGTGTCCCCGCTCAGCAAATAGCCCAGCATGGCTGCCGAACCGGAAAAAGGCGCATACCGGCAGGTAAGGAACTGCTGCCTGACGTCATCTAGGTACTCCGAGATCCTTCCGGCGGTCTCCAGCACCTTCGCCTCCAGGGGCCACATCAACCGTTCGTCCGACCGCAGCACAAACGCGATGTCGTACTGGGGCGGCTGCGCCGGCGGTGCCGCCATGGTCTCGTGTTCATAGGCGCCATGCTGAACTCGAAAAGGTTCATCGCCCGACATCGCATCGTTGATGCGAGCTTCCAGTCGCTGAGTGATGCTGCGTTCCAGATCGCGCGTGTCAATGGTTGGCGGCGACGCCCGCATGTCGTCGTAAGCTGTCCAGACCAGGGCCAGAAGCGTGTCTGCGGGTGCCTGCATCCACGCCCGGGCCAACGCGACAAAAGCTGGGTCTGCAGGGATCATCATTGGATGGATTGAGAAGTACCGTCTTGCTGCTGCATTCGAAACAGATCAAGCGAGGCTTCGTCCGCGTCGTTCAGGGCCGCAGACCTTGTCCAGTAGCGATGCACGTTGGGTTTGACGATGATGATCATCGGAATGCCTTGACTCGCGTCATATAGGCGCACCACGCGCTTGGTATATATCCCCAATCGCCCCCCAGTGTCTTTCCCGTCCTGCAGATCCAGTCGTTCCAATTCTTCCAGAAGTGCTAGGGTGGTCATCTTCCGCCATTCGACGGGAGGGACTGATGAACGTCCAAGTTCAATGGACACCATCTGATACGGCAACGCCTTATCGTCCGGGGTGCAGAAAATGGTCGCACTCACGGCCTTGTCGGTACCAAAACCCGCCTTGAGCACGCGCATGAAGTAGGTGCAATAGTCCTGGAGATTGGCATCTGACGGGGCTCGCTCTTCCATACGCTTATCCCTGGCCTTTGTGCGTCCCTTCTTCTCTTGAAAATCGGCGAGCACTAACTCGCAAAGATCCTCGACCAGCACCTGCTCCGCATCCTTCAGGGCGAACGCGCGGTACACGATCTCGTCGATGCCCTCATAGCTTTTTGCCTTGTTAGTCCGAGCCGGCAGTGGGTAAGGGATGGGGATGTCCAGCAGTTCGTTGGTTAGCGCTGCGGGGCGGTAGGCGGCAATCCGCCCGCTGGTGAGCTTGAGGAAATAAACGGCCAGCAGGCTGTTCACGGCGAGGCAGGCGGCATCAAGGAACGCCTGGGGGCCATGGATCGACACGTAGTTGTCATTGAACACGGCCGCCGCTCTGCTATTCGATTGGGCCAAGCGGGCCTGGAATCTGGCATGACCCTTCTGCAGGCCTTTCTTCAGAATGAGTTGGGGCCATTCGAAGGCTGCGAAATTGGTAGAGTCCTTGGAATGCAGGCGAAGATCTCGCGCCGGAGCCAACAGGTCCGTGTCTAGGTGCATAAGCGATCCGTCGGGAAACGTGGTTTGGTCAAACAGCGGCCGTCCATTTAAGTCAGGCTGAGGCCGGGTTCGGTCACCATAGATGAAGCCTTGCCGCGTCAGCACCTTGATCGATTCGCCAGGATTGGAAATGGTGGGGTGTCGCACCAGCCGCTTGAGCAGGGCGCGGTCGCGAGGCGAGCCCCACATGAGTACCGTCCAGATGGTCGGATCGTTCAGTGCTTCGTGGACATACAAAGCACGACAATCCTGGGGTTCAATCACGATGGTGAACTCGTCGGTGAGTGGCTTAAGCCGCTTTGGACTGACGTACGAGATACGGTCGCTCCCTGCCGGTCGGCGGGGAGACAGAACGACGATGCACGAGGGCGAAACGGACGTCTTGGTCGTGTGTGACTTGCGCTTGAATACGTCGAATCGAAGCGCTGCCAGATTCACCACCTCCTCGACCCGGTGTGCCTGGAACAACTGCTGGCGGAACTCGCAGGACTTGAAACTCGTGTTGAACAAGAAGGCGCTTGCCGACTGAATCATTGCCACGCGCCCCGCCGGTTTCAACAGCTGCGCTGCCTTGGCCAGGAAGAGACCCCCGATGTCTTTGTTCGCGACCGTCCAGTTCCTCCCGTCGGCATGGGCCCAGTCCTTTGCCTGTGCAGTCGCGAGATCCTCGCCCCATGGTGCATTGCCAATAACGAGGTCATAAGTCTGGTAGCTGACCTGCGTATTGATAGCAGGGTTCTGCTCCGCAAAGAAGTCGCTGCACAGCAACCGGCGGCCTCGCATGCTCGGAAACACGACCTGCGTCCAATAGTGGCGCGGCTCGATCTCGTCGCACATAGCCAGATAGAGGCTAAAACAAGCAACGCGCACGGCGTGCGGGTCGATATCCACGCCAATCAGGTTGCGCTCCAGCAGTCGCCGCAGCAGTTCGGCGCGCACCGGTTGGCCTGGGTTGGCCAGCCTCCAGCGATGGACCAAGCGCTGGAAAACCTTGACAAGAAAGATTCCGGATCCGCATGAGGGATCCAGCACCTTGAGATCCCAGTCCATCCCGTCCCAGGGCAGCACCTTGTCCAACACGAAATCGACCAGATGCGGTGGCGTGTAGAACACGCCGCCGTCGGCCGCGCGTTTATCGACGAAGGTCTCATAGATGCTGCTGATGAACTCCAACGGAATGACGTCGAACGAGTACTGTGGCCACAGGCAATGCTGGCCAGAAGGCATGTCAACATCGCCCCGAATGAAATCGGCCAACAAAGACAGATGCTTCTTACTGACGATGCGTTTTTCCGCTGCCCAGCCTTCTGCGCGGGCTTGCGGCGTATCGCCTTTCCCTGGGAAGAGGTCGCCATTGAAGCGCTCATTGAGCCAATCGAACAACGCGTAGGTGTCTGTGTAGCTCGAAAGAATACTGTCGAAGCCCGCATGTGACTTGCGCAGCAAACCTTCCGCGTGAAGCCGGGCAAGCTTGGATGCTGTAAGGGCTGGATTTCCGTCCACGTCCTTTCGATCAAATAGGAACTGGACAAAAATGATCCGTGCAAGCAGATCATGGCAGACATCGTCGTCGTTCAAGCCGATCTCCGCGAGAAGCTGCCTAACGTGCCTCAGGTTTCCAAGCAGCAATTGATCTGCGCGCCCGTCTCGATCGAAACGCCCAGCGTATTTGGAGAAAAACACCCCAGACACCAGATTGATCCAATGCAAAGCCTGCACTGCGATGCGCTCGAGCACTAGGGCTTTAGAGTCGGCAAGCTCTTCCGCAGTGACCGTGTGGACTATCCGGTCCGTGGGCCGCTGGCCGGAGACAGGCGCCTCGCAGCATGTCCACACGCGCACCAGGCTGGGTTCGACGGTGATCAGGGCCGGACAATGAGAGAAGTTCCATGCCAACCGGTGAAGTTCACCGAGGGTTTCATCCGAAGCCGGTTGCGAGAACTCGACCACGACCGCGATGGGTGGCTCGGTACTCGCAGCGCTTGGCATAGCGGCGAGAACACCAATGCGGCAATTTTGAGCCGAGGCCTCCCCAGTCAAAGCGCGGCCGATTTTCTCTTGTACCAGAGCAGCAAACTTCGCGGCGCCCGCGCCGTCCGGTCGCAGGATTTGCTCGGGGCGGTTCCAACCTAGACTTGCATGGAGCCAGTCCAGGGTGAAAACAGGCTGATTGATCACGATGGCAGCTCCAACTGCTCTTGCTTGTCGCCACCGAAACGCCCAGGCTTGGCCCCGCCCCTTGGCTTCTTGGGCGTCCGGTCAATCTTTGCTAGCACTTCTTCGAAGCCGATGCCGCGCCCTTTCAACTCCGACAGCAGCTTGGCAATGACTGCTAAATGGGTGGGCACCCTGCTAACACGGGCATAGTTTGACACGGAGTTCTTGTTCATCCCTATGAGTTCTGCGAACGCGCGTACGGTGAGTCCAGCCAGGGCCAACTCAGCAAGGAAGTCATCGTAGGTCATACAGCGGTCGCATCCCTCAAGATACACATTATTTTATGTCGAGTGGCACACAAAATAGTGTGCAGCTCAGAGACTATCCCTCTTCGTGACGGTATTGACAAGCGTGCCATTCCCCAGCTCTCCGAGCGCTCACCCATGCATCTCTGGGCAAGCCCCTTTTCTAAGCGTCTGGAAGTCGGTTCCGGGAGCCTTCGGCACATCGCTCGACCGCGCATGGGCGCCACCGGGAACCTGCCCGGCGCAGGGTCGGGTTTGCTGACGACCCGTCAGGAGGCCCCGGACAAAGCGCGCTGCAGCCGTGGCCCCAACCACGCCACGCACGGTACGGCCATCGAGTTTCCGATGGCCTTGTAGCGCGGCGCGTCGGCCGCCGGCTTGCCCCGGTAGGGCACCTGCGTGTAGTCGTCGGGCATGCCTTGCAGGCGCTCGCATTCCCTGGGCATCAGCCGGCGCACCCGCCAGTGCAGGCCATGCAAGCCGGCGGTTGGCGCTTCGCAGAGGAAGTGCGCTTCATAGCCGGGTGCCGGCGCGCGGCCAACGCCATCGCCTTCGCTGGTGTGCAGCGACAGCGGTGCTTGGCTGGTATCCCGGCCGCGCAGGACCATGCTCAACACCATGGGACGCCCTTGGCCTGGCTTGCCGCCGCCCGTGGACAGCGTGCCGGTGATCTGGCCGTGGCCGGACTCCCAGCGCAACTCGCTGCGGGAGTTTTGCGCGAAGGCGATCGCCGGTACCACGCCGGCATTGGCGTGGCTTGCGCAATGCCCTCCGGCGCGTAGCGTCGGCGACAGTCCCAGTGCCGCATCGGCACC
Source organism: Acidovorax sp. SUPP2539 (assembly GCF_030158975.1). NCBI lineage: Bacteria > Pseudomonadati > Pseudomonadota > Betaproteobacteria > Burkholderiales > Comamonadaceae > Acidovorax > Acidovorax sp. SUPP2539. Next base: position 1,152,862 of record NZ_BQXJ01000001.1, read on the forward strand.
GCATCCTTGTGCAGTGAAGGCGATGATTGGGACACCCTTGCCGGTGCCATCCTCGCCGCACCCCTTGCCACCGTTGGCTGTGTTCAGCGTGTGGCTGATGAAGCCGGCCACCGACTGCACGAGGACCGTCTCGGTGCACAGGTCGTGCCGGGGGCCGGCGGCCATGAGGCAGGCCGCGACATCGGCGGGGCCCTGGCCGTTGCCGAAGCCGAGCGACAGGGTGACTTGGCCGTAGGGCGATTTCAGCCCTGTCGTGCCGCCTGCGCGCGCAGGGCGTGGTCCAGCAGCGCCGGTAGCGTCCTGCCACCGTGCGCAGCCCGGCGAAGGATCCCCGCGCAGGCCTTCGCGCTCAAATAGTATTTCGGCGGGATCGATGTGGTCTCCACCACTTGCCACAAGAAACACACGGCGGCGGCGCTGGGCGACGCCGAAATATTGGGCGTCGAGCACGCGCCAGGCGATGCGCCGGCGCGGTCCAGACACACAACCTGCGTTCGTCCATCGGGGCCCTGGCGGTTCGAGCGCACGGTCTTCGCCGGCCAGTGCGCCCAGCAGGCAGCCAAAGGCATTGCCGCGATCGCTGAGGACGCCCGGGACGTTTTCCCAGACGAGCGTGGCCGGTGGGCGGCGGGCACGGTTGCGGACTTGGTCGATGGCATTGGCGATCTCCACGTAGGCCAGGGTGAGGGCGCCGCGGGGATCGGCGAGCCCCTGGCGGGCGCCGACGACGCTGAAGGACTGGCAGGGCGTGCCGCCCACCAGGATGTCGGGCGCGGCAATGGCGCGGGCGTGGATGCGGTGCGCCAGCTGCGCCATGTCGCCGAGGTTCGGTACGCGCGGGTGGCGGTGGGCGAGCACCGCGCTGGCAAACGGATCGGTCTCGGCGAACCACGCCGGCACCAGGCCGAGCGGTTGCCAGGCGAGGCTGACTGCCTCGATGCCGCTGCACACGCTGCCGTACGCCAAAGTGGTGGTTGGGGGATGGTGGGTCATGGGGGTCTCCTGTTCGTGTTGGGGGGAAGTCAGGAGAAAGGCGCCGGAGACCATGGGTCTCCGGCTCGCGAGGAAGCGACCACCCGTGGACTGGCACAGCACGCGGTCGTCGGTAGAACCGTTCGCTGTCGCAGCCTTCACCCGGCCCGTGTCGTGGCTGGGGCCGACAATCCCTGGCACGCATCCGCGCACAAAGGGCACCTGTTGTTTCGCCGGTAGGCGCCGGCATGGACTGCCGTCGACCCAGCGGGTCTCCGGGCGGCTCGCATCGCAAGGCGCCGGGGGACCCGCCGGAACAACGGGAACACGCGATGAGGTCGTCCCGCTGGCGCGGGCTTGGCAAGAAGGCGCCTTCACGCCGGCCGGCGCACACACGCCGAAGCCAACGGGCACACCTTGCAGAAGGCTTAAAGCGTGCTGGGTGCCTCGCGGGGCGCGAGGACAACGCATCGGCGCGGAGGGCGATGCGATCGGGTGGAAGGGCCTGTCGGGCGGCTAGTGAGAGCGCCGGCTCGGGGTGCGTTCTGCGCCGGCTTTGCCGCTGCTGGCGCGGCGGGTCTTGGCAGGGCTAATTGGGAGCGTGCCCTTGCAGTCGGGGTAGCGCGAGCAAGACCAGAAAGCGCCGGTCTTGCCGCTGCGCTGGCGCGTGGGCGCGCCACACAGCGGGCAGTGGGGACCCTGGGGAAGGCGGATGGCCAGCGTTGCGCCGCGGTACTGCTGCACCAACTGCGCGACCCAGGCGGACTGCTTCTCGACGAACGTGTCCAGGCCCATCTGGCCTGCTTCAATCATATCCAGCGCCTGCTCCCAGATCGCGGTCGTGCCGGGATCGGCGATCGCCGGCGGCACCGCATCGATGAGCGTCATGGCGGTGTCCGAGGCGCGGACTGCGCGTCCTTTCCTGAGCAGGTAGCCGCGGGCGAGCAGGCCGCTGATGATGTTGGCGCGGGTCGCCTCGGTGCCGATGCCCGTCGTTTCCTTGAGCTTCTGCCGCAGACGTGGATCGGTGACCAGCTTGGCGATGCCTTTCATCGCCTTGACCAGCTCGCCCTGCGTGTACGGCTTGGGCGGCAAGGTCTTCAGTGCCTTCAGTGCGACATGGCGGACCTGACAAGGTATGTTCGCCTGCAGCGCCGGCAACACCTGGCTGCATTGCGTGTCCTCCCCATCGTCTTCGGACGGTGCCGGGGCCGCCAATGCCTGGCGCCACCCGGTGACGACGATCTGCTTGCCGATGGCCCGCAGAGACTGGCCGCCGCATGCGATCCGCGCCTCGGTGCGGTCGAACTCGTGGAACGGCAGGAACTGCGCGAGGTAGTGCGCGCGGATCAGCCGATAGACGGCCAGTTCCTTCTCGCTCATCGTGGACAGCGTCGCCGGCTCCAGTGTGGGAATGATGCCGTGGTGGGCGGTGACCTTGCCATCGTTCCACGCGCGCGAGCGCTGGGTGCGGTCCAGCTGGTCGATCAATGGCCGCACGCCGGGATCGGTGGCGAGCACGGCTTCGAGCACGGCCGGCACGTCGGCCAGCATGCTCTCCGGCAGGTAGCCCGAATCCGAGCGCGGGTACGTTGTGGCCTTGTGGGTCTCGTAGAGGCTTTGCGCGATGTCGAGCGTTTCCTGCACATCGAGGCCCAACTGCTTGGAACACACTTCTTGCAGCGTGCCGAGATCGAACGGCAACGGCGGGCCTTCGCGAACCCGTTCGGTGTCGACTGAGATCACCTGTGCGGCGCCGGCTGCGCGCATGCGATCGGCGGCCTGTTGGGCGACGGGCTGCTGCAGGCAACGACCGGTGTCGTCCGTGCAACCGTCTGGGGGAATCCAGTTCGCTGTGAACGACCGACCCGCGTGGGCCAGCGTAACGTCGATGGCCCAGAACGGGAGGGAGACGAATCGCGCGATCTCGCGGTCGCGATCCACGACCAGCTTCAGCGTCGGTGTCTGGACCCGGCCCACCGACAGCACGCCCTCGTAGCCGGCCTGCCGGCCGAGCAGGGTGAACAGGCGACTGAGGTTCATGCCGATCAACCAGTCGGCACGGGAGCGCGCGAGCGCGCAGTGGTAGAGCGGCAGCGTCTCGTGCGAGGCCTTCAGCGCACCCAGCGCCTTGCGGATCGATGCATCGTTGAGCGCCGACAGCCACAGCCGCTGGATCGGGCCGCGGTAGCCGCAGTACTCGATCAACTCGCGGGCGATCATCTCGCCCTCGCGGTCCGCATCGGTGGCGATCACCAGTTCGGTGGCCTGTGCCAACAGTTGCCGGACAACTTTGAATTGCACGGCGGTCTGGGTCTTGACGACCCACTGCCAGTGCTGAGGAAGAATGGGCAGCGTCTCCAGCGCCCAGCGCCGGTACTGCTCGTCGTAGACCTCCGGGGGCGCCGCCTCGATCAGGTGGCCGATGCCCCAGGTGACCTTGATGCCCGGGCCGCCGTAGCAGCCCGCCTCGCGCTGGTGTGCGCCCAGGGCCTTGGCGATGTCCTTGCCTTGGGACGGCTTCTCGCACAGAACCACGCGCATGGTGCCTCCCGAAGGTACGTGACGGTCATCGAATGGCCATCAGCATTCCGGGCTTGCGTGCGCACCACAGCCAACAACGCGCGCGCCGCGGTCACCGCGTTGCGCTGCCTTCGAGGCAGCGCATTCGCAGGTGTCGACCGCGGTGTGGCGTTGCGCATGGCTCAATCGCCGGCGGTGCCCGGCTTCGGGCTGAGTGCCACGGACTCCAGGCGGTAGGGCAGGATGCCGACGCTGCGCGCGTTGATCCGGTACGTGGTCCGCGGCTGGTTGTCGCTGTCGGTCCAGTCGTCGCGCTCCTGGCGGCCGCGGACCATCACGCGCATGCCTTTGGCGAAGAGCGTGGCCCAGTGCTCGGCATCGCGGTGCCACCACTCCACCGGCGCCCAGTACCCGCCGCGATCATCGAACGAACCGTCCTTGTTGGGAACGGGATTGTCGAAGTACACGTTCAGGCGCAGGACGCGGCGCGGCTCGTCGTTGCCGTTCGGGTACTCATCGAACTCGGGGGGCGAGCCGATGTTGCCTTCGCCGCTGAAATACGTGCTCATGGGATCAGTCTCCAGGTGGGTTGAAAGGACTGCAGGGCAGGCGCCGATGCAGGTGTCGCGAATCGATCCAGCGTCCGGTCTGGCGCAGGTTCCCGCCGCGGCGGTATGTCCTCGTGCAGGCCGCCGCTGCGTTCATGGCGCAGGATCTGCGGTGTGGAGAGGCAGGCCCTTGCGGCGCAGATGGCAGGCATGGGCTTGCTCCAGTTTGGCGGCGCAATCGAGGGCCTGGCGCCCCAGCGTGTGCAGCAGGCTCACCTGCATGTTGAGCACCACGCGCTCCACCTCCATCGCGTAGAGGTCGTCGACCAGGCTGTCCGGCGTTGCCGGGTTCTCCATCAGGCCTTGCCAGAGCGCCACGCCCATCGCCGAGCGATCGTGGCTGCGCCAGCGCAAAAACCGCGTGCCTGCGCCAGTGGTCTGCTGGGCCATCTGGGCCGGCAGCAGCAGGAAGGGGTACCGGCTTGCCTGCGCCAGCACGCGCTGCTGCGCCAAGGCGGCGAGATCGTCCCGCAGCGCGTGGCACTCGCTGGCCCAGTGCGCCAAAGGTCCCTTACCTTTAAAAGGCTGTAAAAGGCCTTTTAGAGAGGCAGCCTGTCGCAGATTACGGAAGTCCGCCTGTTCCAGGGGCACGAAGCGGCGGCCTGGTGCGCTGGTGTGTGATGCGTGGGTCATGCCGGTGTGCCCCCACCATCCTCGCCGTCCGATACGGTCGACGGACTGGCGTCGTCGCCGCTTGGCAGAGCGCGGCCATCGCCCTCGATGGCGAACGCGCCGTCGTCGCCATCGCCATCGCTGTCATTGTTGACTTTGCTGCGCGCGGTCGCCGCCAGCGACGAGCGCCGCACGATCGGTGGCGCATAGCGGGAGCGGCGCGTGCCTTCGAGCACCTCTTGCGGCAGTTCGCCGAATTTCTCCAGCGCCGCGCGGGCAGCGGCGTTCTTGGCGGCGAAGTCGTCGCGCGTACAGCCGGAGTAGCGGTACTGCTGCGCCAAGGAAAAAAGGCTGCGCAGGGCATGAGCGCCCTCGTTGAGCCAGCGCTCCAGGGTCGAGCGGTCGATGAGCGCCGTGTGGTGCGCCAGGATCAGCTTGCGCGCCAGCTCGTCGTAGTCGGCCAGCAGGTACACCGCCATGAAGCCGAGTTGCGCGTTGACGAACAGGGGCAGCCGGATGGGCTGCACGTTGAGGTTGTCGCCCAGCGACAGGGCGGGCGGTACGTCGGCGAGGGCGCTGTCCACCTGTTCGCGCAATTGCCGCAGGGCGATGTCGGTCTGCGCGAGCTTCTCCTCGATGCGCAGCATCCACCAGTCCGAATACGGATCGTCCTGCTCCGCGCCGCGCTTCATCTTGTTCATGACGGCGATGTAGCCGTTGAGGCCGACGATGCCGGGCCGTCCTTCGGCGGCGGCGCGGCCATGCCAGATGCGGGAGGCGTGGTGGGTGTGCAGCGTCAGCGACATCGCGCTGCGCAACGATCCGAGATTGAGCTGCAGAGCAGGGGACTGGGGGGATTCGGCCATGGGACGACTCGCTGGGGGATGTACGAGCCGCCAGCGTCGTCGTTGCAAGGGAAGGCTGTCCGTGAACAAAACGCAGCCCATGGCCGCCTGTTTTGCACGGCTGCTGGCGATGCTTGGCGCGTGCGAATTCGCGCATGCCTGCGTGTGGACGTCAGCGCCTTGGTGGCAGGGAAGGCTCCCTGTTGCGCCTATACCCTGGGTCTAGCGCCATGGACGGCCTGGAATGTCTGCGGACCCCGCGCGGGTCGTGCGCGATCCCCCGTAGCGCTTGCGCGTCGCCCTACGCCGCAGGAAGGCGGTGTGTTCCGTTGATACCCGGGGTCTAATTCCGCCAAGTGCCATGGCGTTCCGCTCATGGGCTGCGCAGAATGGCCCGCAGCCGGTCCAGATGGGCCTGTACCACCTCGCGGCTCGCAGGCCTGGGAGCCGCAGGGGGCGGTGGTGCCGCCGGTGGTGATGGCGCGGTCGCAGGCGCGCCGCCGTCGGTGCCGCCCCTGGCACCGGCCCAGGCGTTGAATTCGCCGCGAAGCGCTTTCTGGATGATGCCGAACAGGTAGCCCGCCGGGTTGCGCACCGCACTGTCCCGACAGCGCGCCGCCCACTCGTCGACCACCGCCTGGCGCTGCGCCGCCGGCACCTGTTCCAGGGCCACCAGCGCACCGGCTTGCTGCTCGTCCTTCAAGCGGAGAAACAACGCGGGCAGGCGTAGGTCCGTGCGCGCCTGCACCCGCGGTACCGTACGTATTTCTGAGAGAGAACTACTACGTACGGTACGGTCCTGCTTCGGATTCCGAAGGGGGGCCTGCGACGCGGTTTGGCGACCGGCTTCGGAATCCGAAGCGGGGGCGTCGGCCATCCGAAGGCGGTCGTCGACACCGCCTTCGGATTCGTGGGAGGGCGCCTCCTGTGGACAAGTTTCTGTGCCGTGCAAGGCGTCCATCCCGCCACACGCCAGCCGATCGGCAAGCACTTGCAGCCGCGTGGGCAGCACGCGTCCGTTGAGCAACGGGTCCTCGGCGATTTCCTGCAGCGTGTGCAGGCCGACCTGCTGCACGGCCTTGCTGGCGTGCGTCAGGGCCTGGCTGACGAGGCCGAGGTAGCCAGCGTCCAGTTGCATCGCCTCGAACGGCGTGAGCGGTTCATCGTGGAGCACGTACAGGTTGCCCAGGATGCGCCCGGTGCGCGGGTCGCGTCGGCGGCGCACCAGGCTCAGCCAGCGCGTGAGCCGCAGCAGCGTGAGCGCGCGCGCGACGGTTTCTGTCGAGGCCTTGGGTCCGCAGGGCATGGCCGACAGGTAGGGGCGCAGCTGCTCGTAGGTGGGCAATGCGGTGAGTCCATCGCCTTGCAACTGCAACCGGAACACCTGCCACGCATTGCGCTCCAGCGGCGTGAGCCGTCGGTCCAGGAAGAGCGCGCGGGGGACGCTCTCCTGGCGGTTGCCGCTGTAGAGGAATCCGTCCTGAAACGCGGGTACGGACGGCGCGGCGGGAGGGGCTGGCAGGGCTGCATCAGGTGCACCGGCCTGGACCTGCCGCCAGGCGTCATCGAGCACGGCCGAGAGCGGGCGCGGACCGGCCGGCCGGGGCGTCCCCGACGTCGCCATGGCCCTACACCAGTCCTTGCGCGATCCAGCCCTGTATCGCAGCCCACACGACCGACAGCGGGAGGTCCATGTTCTGGGCCAGGTCCATTGCCAGGTCGAGCATCGCCATGTCGTCTTTGAGCGCGACGCCTTGCTCGCGCGCAGCGGTGCGCCAGCGCGCCCACAGGTCGGCATCCTGCGCCTCGCTCAGTACGGGGTGGCGTCCCTTGCGTTTGGGCAGCCCGAGGATCTCGCGGCGCAGTGCCACTTCCTGGTGCGACAGGCCGTAGAAGGTGCTGACCATCTCCGTGCTCGCGCCCAGGCGCAGCATGCGGTCCACCGTGGAGATCTCACGCTCTACATCCTGCACCTGGCCGAGCAGCCGCCGTACGACCTCGCGGTTGACCGTGACCGAGCACCACGATACTGACGCGTTGAGCAGCACGCTCACCAAGTCGGGCCGCTTGAGCGCGGCCAGCTCGGCATCACCGAAGCCCATGGACCGGGCGCGGCGCAGCTGGCCGTTGCGCAGGTCGTGCAATGCTTGGGCGATCACTGCCTGGTTGAGCGGGTGGGGTGCGGTCATGGCAGCAGGCCGGTCAGGTGGGCATGGCGTCGGCGCCGGCCCCTATTTCGGCCAGCCGGCGTGCCAGCCGCAGCAAGCGAAACAGCTTCACCAGGCCGCTGTCGCTGAGCCGCGGCGTGGTGCCGTGGGGGCGCAGCAGGGGCGTCAGTGCCTCGGCCAGCGTACAAGGCGCGGCAGGGGCTGCTGGTCCCGTGTAACCCACCTCCAGCGCATGCAGCAGCGCGAGCATGGCGTGGGCCAGGGGCGCCACCGCAGCGGGGTCTTCGTCGCATGCGAACCCCAGTGCGTAATCGGTGGCGGCGATGCGGTCGGCCGCACCGCCTTCGGCAGCGATCTCGCGCGCGAACTGTGCGATGTGCACGCGCAGGCGATCGGGGGTGTCCAGTCCGGGATCGATGTGCCAGACGTCCGAGATCGGGTACAGGCCACCGGCCTGCACGGGAATCGCCTGCACGACGTTGTCGGCGAAGGAGGGCGATGCTTCGCCGTGGTGGTCGGCAACCAGCTTCTGCAGGGATTGCAGGCGCTCGGTGCTCGCGGCAGGGGAGACGACGTGCTCTTGCACGCGCGCCGCCATCGGATCCGGCGTGTCGCGGGGCGAGGCAGGTGCGGCATGCTCCGCATCCCGTGCGCCGGCGGCGCGCGGAGTGGGGTCGGATGGCGCGCGGGGTGTTGCAGGGGGCGTTGCAGGGCGTGTGGAGGCCGCTGCCTGCGATGCAGTCGCTGCCACGCCGCCCGGGCTCGGTAACGGGGCCGGCACACTCAGCAGGGCCCGCTGGCGGCTCTCCACACCGGCGATGTCCAGGGCCAGCGTGTCGTAGTCCGCCTCCAGCCACTGCGCCATCTGTCCGATCAACTCGTCCTGCACACGCTCGTAGGAAAACCCATCGGGCATTGCATCGAACCCCGAAAGCACCTCCTGGAACAGGTCCGCGAAGTCCATCGTCGGCGCCTGCGCCGCCGTACGCTGCGCCCAGGCGTGCTCGCCGGCCTTGCGCAGCAGTGACAGCCGCTCGACCTGATGGCGCCCCAGGCCGGCGTAGAGGACCGAGGGAATCGCGGGCAGCAGGTATTGCACGGCATCGCGCATGCGGCTGATGTGGGGCTGTGGCACGGGGTAGCCATCGGCCGCCAGGCGCCGCGCCAGCTCCGCCTGCGTCATCGCCTTGCCGCCATTTTCCTGTTCGTAGAGTTCGCGGGCCTTCTCCACGCCGAGCGCCCGCTCGATGAAGGTCAGGCTCCCATGCAGCTCGTTTTCGGCCAGGTGGCCGGTGAGGGCGATGATTTCGCCCCGGGCCGGCCACGGCCGGAACAGGCAGGGGATGCGGAAGAACCGTTCGTCCTTGGTCTCGGCCCACAGCTCGCGCAGGATCGCCAAGCGCGTGTTGCCGCCGTTGCGGATGGTGTAGTGAGCCTCGCCGGGCCGGCGCGTGATCGCGGGCGCCGCATCGAGTCCGCGCTCGCGGATGGAGGACTTGATCTCGGCGTAGAGCGGATTGACCGTGACGCGCGGGTTCAGGTCGTAGGGGCGCAATTGGTCCAGCGTCACCACCATCGGCGTGTCGGCGATGGGGTCAGTCAGCGCCGAAGTGGCCGGTCCCGTGCGATGAAACGCCTGTGCCAGCAAATGGTCGGCAAGGCCGGAGTCCTGGCGGGTGGCCATCACGGCCCCGTCTCGCGCGCGTGCACTGCGCGACACCGGCAGCTTGCGGTGCCTTGCCGCACTCGCGGCAGTGTGCCGAAGCTGGAGGGCGCGCCCAGAAGGATGCAAGGCATGCCGCGTTTGCACAGGCATCGGGATGCGTCCGAGCGAATCACGAGCTCCCAGCCCTCGGCTTGGGCGAAAGCAATCAAGCGGCGCAGGGCGTGCCGCATGGAGCGCAGATCAGGCAGGGAGGACATATGGAAATTTCCCGGAGACCCGTAGGAAGCGCTCGCGCCACTGCGGAAACAACTCGCTGGCCAGCGCGCACTGGCTTTCCAGGGCAGCCGGTGCGGCGCGGCCGTTCGGGCGCCGGTACTCCATGCGGTGGACAGGAAGGCCGCGCAATGCCGCCCGTGGATAGGCCTCGATCGCCGGGATCGGCGTTTCCAGGATCTGGATGCCGGAGCGTTGCTGGAAGACTTCGCGCAACGCTTGCTGGATCTGACGCGCATCCGCGGAGACGGGGTGTATGCGGTTGATGAGCAGGCGTAGGGGCGGCGGCTCGATGCCCAGACGCTGGTATGGAGCGATCTCCTGCATCAGTTGCAGGGTGCCGCGCTGCAGTTCGCGCGCCGCCAGGATCTCAGGGGTGACCGGGGAGAGGGACAGGTCTGATGCCAGCACCGCCATCTCCAGCAGCACGCTGCGTGCGCCCTGCGTGTCGATCAGCAGCAGGTCGTATTGCTCCTGGAACGCGGGCAGCAGGTTGCGCAGTCGAAGCCGCCCGTCTGCGGCATGCAGCAGCAAGGTGTTCAACTGGCCTTGGCCATCGTTGGACACGATGATGTCCAACCGCTCGATCGACGAGCGTGAGGCCAGCTGCCCGAGGTTGCGCTCGTTCCAGGCCAGCAGCTCGTAAATGCCGCCCGGCGCGCGATGGGTGAGCGTGAAGTAGCTCGACAGCGTGGGTTGGATATCCAGGTCGAGCAGCAGCACTCGCAGGCCGGCATCGGCGGCGAAGCCACCCAAATTCGCGGCGGTCGTGGTCTTGCCGACACCACCTTTGGTCGAGATGATCGACACCACCTTCATGCCCAGGACCTCCGTTCGGCATGCAAAAGCGCGGGGGCAAGGCGCGTCATGCGCGCTCCCGGTCGGCGAGCCATTGGTCGATCTCCGCTTCGTACCAACCGACCGCGCGCACGCCCAGACGCACCCGCTGAGGAAACTTCTTGGCCTTCATCAGGCCGTAGATGTGCGCCCGTTTGATTCCGGTCCGGGCTTCGACCTGTGACCGGCGCAGGATGCGGCGGTTGGAGGGCGTGTCGGGGGATGGGTTTTGCAAAGACATGGTGGCCATTCCTGACGCTCGCTGGCGTTGTTCGGACAGGTGGCCAGTGGAATCCGAATCAGTCCCTTTGGACACCGTAAATGCGGTTTTCCCGACCGCACATACGGTCTTGCGCTGGTGGTGGCTGACGTGTGTTGACCTGGCGCTTGGCGCGCGCGAATTTGCCTTGCAGCGTGCGTTCGGTCAGTCCCATCAACCCGCCGTTGTGGGCCACCAGAGCGCTGATCACGGCCTCCTGGGTGCGGAAGTTGGAGTACGGTTTTCCCGAGGGGGACTTGCCCAGCAACAAGTCCATGAGCGCGCCAATGATGTTCAGGTAGGTCGTTTCCGCGCGATCACTGAGCGGCGACGCTGGTGACTGGGGCGCTGGGGCCGCAGCTTGCCGCGACAGTAGCGCCTCATAGCGCGCTTGCAGGGACCGGGTCTGCTGTTGGCACTGGCGCAAAAGTGCATGCGTTGCGGCCTGTTCCGCCAGCATCGCCTGGCCGGCTTCCACGGTGATGATCGGATGGGCGGCACGCTCCGCTGCGGAGAAGAGAAAGCGCGGCCGTTGTCCGGGATAGCAGCGCTGCATCCATTGGCGAAGATCAGTGTGCCGCACGGTCAGGCCTTCCAGATCGAAGTGCAAGGGCACCCCGGTTGTGGGCGTCGCACGGCGGGCGGTTAGGCCGTTGTATCCATACGCCAGTTCCTCGTTGAGGATGCCGTCGTAGATGCGTTCGGCATTCAAACTCAGCGTGGGCCAGCGGGGGAAATCATGGAGGGTGGGAGTCTGTCGATGCCCAAGGACATCCAGGATCATGGCTTCGTGGCGGTGCAGGCCACTCCATCGGATGGCCGCTTCGATCGGGCGGTAATACACTTTGCATAATGGGCTTGATCGGGCTTCGTTTCTCGAGAGCATCTGTCGCAACTCCATTGCGAACTCCTGCTTCCCCCTGTCGCGCGTGATCTGTCCTTCAGCTTTCCATGGCAAGGTGGTCCCTGGCGGATGCGCGCTCGAGTGCTGGATCAGGACCTGTGCCCGTTCCATCCATCCGCATTGTTGGTAGGAGTCCGAACTACGGGAAAAACGCTGTATTGCAGCGCGGGTGGTACCGGGAACGCGTGTTGTTCTTGCCGGCACGCGATGCCTCCCGCATCGCACGTGCTGTTTTGTTCCGCCAGATAGAATCTATGTTGGTCATCGCCGGGTAAATCCCCCCGCAGTAGGTGTCATGTAACGCGCTGTGTGGCTTCTTGATCGCCGCTATCAGCGACGATCGAGTGGGGCTGCGCATGTGCTTACCAACGTACGCCCTCCAGGGGATTCCAGCTGGTACTGCCCTTGATCTTATGAAGGTAGTAGCCGTAGTTGGCGGTCATGCCCACCAATAGGGCATATGCAAAGCTGAAGGCACGCAGCACGTATTCCGGCAGGAAAGCGCAGATGAAGCCCACCACGAACGACACGCCGATCAGGACCAGCGCCTTGCGCCACATGCCCAGAACGAAGTAGTAGATGAATCCGAAGAAGAACGCATAGAAATTCATGTTGAGCTTGATCTTCTGGCCCAACGACAACGTGCTGGACCGCATCGCTGCTTTGAAGGTGGAGGATTTCGGCTCGCCGTAGCGGTCATAGAAATCGAATCGAAACTGCCATTTGGGGCTGTATTGCGAATAGTCCTGGGCCATATCGTTCATCGGTGCGTGTCCTGCGGATGGAATGGGTTGGGTGGTGTCGTGCAAGGCGGCGCCGGCCCGCGTGCTAGCGCATCAGCCTTGCAAGCCACCCTTTCTTGGGCTGTGCCAGTTGTTGGGCCAGCACGTAGTTCTCGCGCACATCCGGCCTGTCGTCATGGGCGAGCGATGCCTCATAGGCGCAGACTGCGGCAGGAAAGTCGCCCGCATCGAAATGGCTGTTGGCCAGCATCATGTGCAGCTGCGCCACCGACTGCGGGTCGTCGCGTGTGATCGCATCGGTGATCCGTTCCGAGGCGCGTCGGCCTGCTGCCAGCGTGGCCTGCACATCCTTCAGCACGTAGTGGCAGTTGGCCTGGTAGTAGCAGGTGTAGAAGTCCAGATAGCCACTGTGCTCTATGGCGTTGTAGTCCTGCAACGCCTGCAGCGGGTCGTTCAAGTGATACAGCAGCAGGTAGCCGCGCGCACCGAGTGCATTGCGAAACACCCGGGCATTCTGGGCCGCGGCGGCATCGTGCACCAAGCTGCCGTAGGAAGCGAGCGCCTGTGCATAGGCCTGCCGGTTCACCAGCAGACTGCAATGTGCCAAGCGCAGTTCAAGATCCTGCGGACTGTCCTGCAATGCCTTCTCGATCAATTCCTCGTCCATCGCCGATGGGGATGTGTCGCCGAGTTGCGATGCAGCCGGTGCCCGATGCACCGACAGCTTGGCGTAAATGGCCAGGCACTCTTGCTGCATGTCCTCCGGCAACGACTGGTAGGTCTCATCGGCTGCGTCGATGATCTGCAACACGTCCTCGCTCTGGCCGATGCGGTTGAGGTAGCTGCAGGCCGTCTGCGCACAATCGAAGAACAGGGCTGGTTCCAGCTCGTAATGCTGCAGCAGCGTCAGCGAACTGTCGGCCGCTTCCTTGGCCATGCCGAGGTGGCGATAGGTGTCGCGCAGGTTCTGGCGCAGATACTGAAACTCGCTGTGCTCCAGGCCCTGTTGAATCAGTTTCAAGGCGTCTTCGTGCCGGCCCTGGGCGTTATACAGCTGACCCAGGTTGTTGCAGCACATCGCGAACGTATGGCCGTCGGCATTGAAGAAATTGCCTTCGTGGTGGACCAGGCAGAGGGCATACAGGGCGCTGCAGCGCTCGTACAGCGCGACTTGAATGGCTGCGATGTACGCTGCATCGGCCGCGTCATCGATGTCGGCCAGCCATTTGCCCAAGGTCACGCCAGCGCGGTAGTAATTGCTCGCCTCGTCGTCGCGCAGGTCCAATGGCAGCTCCCGGAAGCTGCGGCCTTCGGGACGCCGTGCCATCTCGAACAGGCGCACCTGCAGGTCGACCTGCGGCTGCAATGCATTCGATTGTCGATAGGCCGCAATGGCGCGCGGATGGTCGCCCATCCAGTAGCACGCACTGCCCGCCAGGCGATGCGCCAACGCATTGCCTGGTGCGAGATCGATCGCTTTCTGTGCCCACTCCCTTGTGCTGTGCAGGGCAGTTGCCCGGTTGGCGATGAACTGGTCGCTGCAATCGAGATAGATCGAGCATTGCATCAGCCAGGGCCACTCGGCGCCCTCGCCGCGCTCGGCGGCAGCGCGGCACTGCTGAAAGACCGCCGCAATCGTCTCGTCTTCCAGGTGGCTGAACACCGTGCTGCCAGACCACAGCCGGCACAGGTGCGCGTAATCGCCGCGGGCAAGCGCTTCCTGGCCGGCTTGGATCAGTGCGTCCATTGGGCAGTCCTCTGCTGGAAGGCCGGCGGTTGGACACGTGTGAAAGAGAGGAGACGGTGCTCGGCGCGAATTTCACTGTTCATGCGATGGTCTGTAAGAAGTCTTGAACGTGTTTCGTCAATCGACAGGTCCCCATGCCACGGCATCGGCCGTGCATCCAGATCGGCATGGGGTGTGAGCAGCAGGTAGGCGCATCGCATGAGGACCGGCACCCGCTGCGTGGGCGCCGGTCTCCGGTGCCTGACTCAGGCGCGGCCGAGGCTGACGTCAGGGCGTCCGTTGGCGAAAAACGCGCTGGCCGCCGGGCGCAGCAGGAAGAACACCACCACCGCAAACAGAATCGCCCCGGGAATCAGCGCCAGCTTCATGGGCGATGTCGCGAATCCGATCACCAACCCGATGACGCCCCAGCCGATGTAGAGCGTTCGTCCCCAGGCCTTGCCCTTGAGAAAGGCGAGGGCGCAGACCAGCTGCACGGCCATGCCCAAATAGCCGATCGCATACTGAAGCCACAGGGGCAGAACGCCCTGGCGCATGATGTTTTCTGCTGCGGGGTTTCCGTGGGCCATCACGAAAGAGGCGACCGACAGCACGCAAGAGACGATCAACAGCCAGGCAATCACGGTGAGGGAGGTGGGACGGGGTGCTTTCATTTCCTTTCCTTGGGGTGGTGTGAACGAACGCCCATTGGGGCGGGTGGTGCGGGAGGCGTTGCGTCGGGTTGCACTCGGCCGGTGCGGAGCGATCGTCCCGGGCAACGTCACTGCTCGGGTGGCGGCCTAGTAGAGCGGCGTGCCACCGAACTTCTGGGTGTACTGGAGAGTCAATCGCCGTCCGGTCGTGTCGAACCAGGACGTGTCGTAATACGGGTAGACGGTCGCGCTGCGGTCCACCGGCGGCATCGCATCGAAGAGGTTCGTCGCGGCGAGCGACACTTGCGCACGCGCGTTGAAGCGGTACTGCAGCGTGCCGTTGAAGCGGTAGGTCGCAGCGATCCAGGGGCTGGCTCCGCTGCCTGCTTGGTAAATCTCCAGGGACGAGTCCTCACTTGGGAGGCGTCCCAGGCGCTGGCCCTGCAGGCTGGCGGCCCACGCATTGCGGGACCAGAGCAGGGTGGCGTTGGCTTTCGTGCGCGGTGCGTCGTAGCCACTGTTGACCGCGAATGCGTCCTCTATGGCGCCACCGCCTTGGAGCTGGATCCGGTGCTGGTGCACCAAGGTGTAGCTGCCGATGAAATCGAGCGCTCCTGCACGCGTCTGGATCCGGTAACGCAGGCTGGCATCCACGCCGCTGGTGGTTTCCCGCGCTACATTGATCGGCGCTACGGAGACCGCATAGAGGGCACCCTCTGCGGTCCGCTCCACGCGCTCGACCGCCTGGCGGCATGCACTGGAGGCCGGGTCCCGTTGTCCGAGCCTGCAGTCGGCCTCATCGCGCAAGACGCGGTCTACGCGAAGGTCCTGCACCTGGTCGCGCATGTCGATCGAGAAATAGTCCATCGACAGGTCCAGGCCCTGCTGGGGGGACCACACCACGCCTGCGGTCCAGGCCGTGCTCGTTTCCGCCTTGAGATCCCGGTTGCCGCGGCGGCGACGCACCAGCGACTCGTCGTTGAAGCGGCACGCGGCGGTGCTGGCCTGGGCATCCTGGGTGGCACAGCGGTAGTAGTCCACGCTTGTGGCTTCGTCGTTGCCTTCGCCTGCATAGAGGTAATGCAGGTCGGGGGCACGAAAGCCTGGTCCATAGGAACCCCGCAACAGCAGGCTGTCGCGGGGGCGCCATTCCAGTCCTGCGTTCCAGGTGAAGCGACCGGGATGCCGTCCCGTGTAGCGGTACTGGTCGTAGCGGCCGGCCAGGCTGACGTTCAAGCGCTCGGTCGCCGGCAAGCGCAACTCGCTGGCCAGCGCCCAGCGATCACGGCTTCCGCTGCCATCGGCATCGCGCCAGCTGTAGTAGTAATACTGCGTCGCCAGGGGATCGGGGTGCAGGTCGTAGGACTGCCCGCCGACTTCGGCCGTCACCGACAGTGCGGCATTTCCGCCTGGAAAGGCTCCCAGCTGGGTATTCGTCAGCGTGGCCGAGAGGGTGTCCGTGCGCGAGCGCGGCGTGTACTGCGTGCGCTCCGCAATGGCCTCGTATTCGTCGCGGCGCAACGGGGCATACAGGCGAGCGGGATCGGCATCGAACATTGCGGTAGTCGAGCCGGGATCCGTGCCGGTCGGTTGCCCGAGGAACAGCCCGTTCGCACGTGCAGCCACGATGCGTGGCCAACTGATGCGTGCCCGGTACTGCGAATGGCTCAGGGTCGTTTCGTAGGACCACGCTTGGCCAAGCTGCCCCTTGATGCCGGTGGCGATGCTCAAGGTCTTTTGCCGGGTATCGATCATGTTGCGTGCCAAGCCTCCCATTTCCTCGGGGGTGAACTGGCGGCTCCAGTACTCGACCTGGCCCGTCGCACGGTTGTAGAAGTCGCCTTGCTCGTTGCCGTCGGCGTCCATGTAGGCCCAGCTGGGCACATCGCGCAGCAGCGAGACTGCGTGCGAGCCGAACTGAAGTTCGGCGAACCAGTGCGATGACGCGTCCAGCGCGTAGCGCAGCGACGCATGCGCATTGAATCCCTGGCGCCGATTCAGCACGGTGCCGTAGCCGATGGATGCGGGGCTGCCGCAGTAATAGCCGGGGCCACGCTGGCCGGTCGCTGGATCGACGGCAGCTTGCCCGGGACGCGCGCTATAGCCGGTGCTGTTGCCGTTGAGTTCCTCCAGCGGCGCGCAGACCGATTCGCCCGGATCCAGGTAGGCACCGGAGGCATCGGTGCGCAAGAAGGTGCGGCGTGGCGCAGCCGCGCGCTCGGTCGTTGCGTCGCGGGTGGAATCCTGGCGGCTGCGCTGGTAGGCCCAAAGCGGTTGTCGGGAGGTGAGCTGTAAGCCAAAAATGCCGTCGAAGGCAGCGTGCGAATAACCACTGGAAATTGCCAGTTCCAACGACTGCGCATCGCCGCGGTCCGTCTGGCCCACGTGCGCATCCACCGTGGTGCCGTCGGCGCGCTGCTTGAGGATGAAGTTGATGACGCCGGCGATGGCATCGGAGCCGTAGACGGCCGATCCACTGCCGGTCAGGACCTCGATGCGTTCGATCAGGCCCAGCGGCAGGCCGGAGACATCGGCGAAGTTGCTGCGCCCCATGAAAGGCATCGGGAAGTCCGCGATGCGTTGCCCGTTCACCAACACCAGCGTGTGGTTCGGTCCCAGGCCCCGCAGATCCACCTGCTGCGATCCCGGACTGTAGTCGGCGTTGCCGAGAGACTGCTCGCTCTGTGTCTGGCCGATGTTCTGGGTCATGGCGCGCAGCACCTGCGGCACGGTACTGAAGCCGCCGGCCTGGATCTGCTCGGCGGTGATGACCGCAAGCGGTGCCGGTCCTTCGACCTGTGAGCGGGCAATGCGCGAGCCGGTGACCTTGATCGCCTGCAGCGCGATCGGCGCCGGTGTGCGAGGGCGCGCTGCCTGCGGCCATGGCGTCGTAGCGGGTGTGCTCGCCGGTGCCGGTTGCAGCAATACCGCGCCGGAAGCATCGCGGTGCGCCATGAGGCCAGTGCCGCGGAGCAACTGTTCCAGCGCTTGGTCAGCGCCCGCTGCGCCATGGGCGCCGGGGCTGGAGACACCTTCAACCTGCTGCGGCTGGTACAGCACCTGCGTCCCGGCACGGCGCGACAGGGTGTCCAGCGCCACGCTCAGCGGGCCGGCGGGGATGTCGATCGTGGTGGGTATGGCGATTGCCTGCAGCGCGGGCACTGCACAGCAGATCAAGCCGAGCCATTGCGAGCACGCACGAAGCGACATCCGGTCCTTCTTTCCCATTCACGGCGCACCGTTGCGCCCGCTAATAAAGACGAACGAATGCGCTGTATCCCCACCGACAAAAGCGTGGCACCACGCAGGCGGCGCTCAGCGGGCGTGAAGGATGACCTGTTCGGCGCGCGATTCGGCGCGTATCGGATAGCTGCGCTCGAGCAGCCGCGCGAACCCGTCGGTGTTGCGCCAACTGAAGCGCCCGCCGATGCGCAGCTCTCCCAACTGGGGATCTGCCAGGACCAATGGACGTGTGCTGAAGCGATTGAACTCGGCCACCGCCTCGCGCAGCGGCGCATTGACGAAGCTGAGATAGCCCGATCGCCAGTCCACTTGCTGCTCTGCTTCGGCGATGGTGCTGGCGCGAACGAGCACGCCATGGGGACCGGCCACGGCAATCCCGCCCGCAGCGATGAGTACCGGCGATTGCGGTTTGCCATCCTTTGGATCGGTCTCCAGGCGTACCGTTCCCTCGGTGACGATTACCCGCAGTTCGTCGGCATCGCGGCGCACGGAAAACTGCGTGCCGACGGCCACGACGCGGCGTGTGCCGACCTGCACGACGAATGGGCGGCTCCTGTCCTTGGCGACCTCGAAGAAGGCTTCGCCCCGCTGCAGCGCAATCTGCCGTTCACTGCCCCCGAGATCGACGCTGATCCGCGTATCGCTGCCGAGCGTGGACCGTGAGCCATCGGCCAGGGCCAACGACCGCAGTGTGCCTGGCATGCTCTGGTAGGAAAGCCCCGCTCGTGGCGGCGCAGGTGGGGCACGGTCCAGGAACAGGGCGCCGGCAATGGCCATGCCACCGACCAGTGCGACAGCGAGCGGTGCCTTCCAGCGGCGCCTGGGCCGAGCGGGGCGGGACCATGGCTCTGTGCGCGCGAGCGTGCCATCGGCGGTACCGGCGACTGCATTCCCGGCAAAACGGCCGCGCGGCGGCGGGCCGCCCTTCGGAAGGCCGGCGGCGATCGCCTTCAGGCGCCCAGCTTCCCGCCAGGCTGCATCCAGGCGCAAGAACGCAACGCGATGCGTAGTGGACTGTGCCAGCCAGGCGTCGAGTTGCCCCTGGTCGGTCGCATCCCACGGGCCGCTCTCGCGCCGCGCCAGCCATTGCGCGGCGACCTGTTCAATCTGCCTGCTGTCCATCGCGCGTTGACTTGAGTGCCTTGACGGGCGTCGGAAGCGGGGACGTCGTGGAGCCGTGGAAATAGTCCGCCAGCAGGCGCACGCCCTTGGCCATGTGTTTTTCGACGGTCTTCTCGCTGATACCCAACTGCACGGCGACCTCCCTTTGCGACAGTTCCTGCACACGGCGCAGCCACACCACTTCGCGGCAGCGATCTGGCAACCGGTCGAAGGCGTGGACAAGGCGTGCGAGCAACTGGCGCCCACCCATCCAGCGCTCCGGGGTGCACTCATCTACTAAGACGAGCAGGGAGTCTGGATCACCCACTGCCTCGATCGATACCACCCGGCTGCGCCTGATGCGATCGGTGACGAGGTGATTGGCGGTGCTGAAGAGAAAAGCCCGCGGGATGTCGGGAAGTTTGCGGCTCGCCGACTCGTACACGCGGGCATAGATCTCCTGGCGAAGATCGTGGACGTCATCAGGATTGGGCCAGCAACGCCTCAGATAAGCGATCAAGGCCGTTTCGTGGATGAGGATGTGCTGGACGAACCATTCGTCGACGGCGCTAGACATCCGTCCAGATTAGCCCAAATCAGTGCTGTTCGCACCAGCGCTCCCGTCTCGATCGGGAGGTAGGGAAATCTGCCTCTCGCTCGACTACGTTAAGTGAAGCGCTGCGAATTGAAGTCCGGCACAGCGGCTCTTGGTGCAACAACCGCAGTGATGCAATCGCAGGAGCAGGCGCAAGCACGGCAGCAGCATGGCTATCGCGGTCTACGTCATTGGAAGACATACGTTGGTGCGCGAAAGCATCGAGATGGTCCTTTCCCACGAGCCCGGAATCGATGTGCGCCGTGGTGCTGGCTCGGGCAAGGAGGCACTGCAAAAGATTCGCATGACATGCCCGGACGTGGTGCTATGCGATATGACGTTGCCGGACGCCCGCGCCATCGATGTCATCCCGCATCTGATTGGGGATGACGGTATGCCGCGCGTCGTCGTCCTGTCAGAGATGGATGATGGACCCTGGCCTGCGCGCGTGATGCGTGCGGGAGCATCGGGTTGCATCAGCCTGAGGAGTGAAGTGCGCGAGCTGATAAAAGCCGTGCGTAAGGCCGCTGCCGGTCACTCCTATCTCGGAAGCGCTATTGCGCAGAACCTGGCTTTCGATTCACGCCCATCGAGTGGTGATCCATTCGACATGCTATCCCCTCGTGAGCTGGCGGTGGCATCTTTGCTCATCCAGGGCCAGCGGCCAAAAGAGGTCGCTCGGCGTTTAGGCGTGAACTCCAAAACGGTGGGAACCTACAAGGCGAGATTGCAAAAGAAACTAGGGGTCTCCCACACCATCGCGCTGCTGCAGCTAGCCAAACGCTATGACCGATTGAGCTCATTCGACTTGGCTTGGCTACAACCACGATGAAAGGTGCAATCTCGAAATAGTGCTTGTTCATGCTGATCGCGCGAATGGAACGCCATGCATGCGTGCATGAATCGCCTGTCTTGAGTCCCGCCTGTCGGACCGGCATTTGAATCATTGCAGCGCGTTCAAGTCATGCAGATCGGGAACTATGGCGTTGTCGTGGGTGGCTTGAACGCCGCAATCCTCACTTGGACGCCCACGCGCCGACACTGAGAGAGCTCACGATCAACCCAGGAACGGCTCACCAGAAAGGTGCTGGTGCCGACATCCTCGTCGGTCGGAACCACATCGGTGGTGAGATCCACGGCGTCTGTGCTGGAGGCCAGTAACCGCCCCTCGGTCAACGGATCCATTGCGCTATCACGTTCGTAGCGCTCTCCCGATCTAACGAGGTTGACAAGGTAGATCGCCTTGCCTTCATGCCAGATCATGGACAACACACTCATGCCCGGATCGGCCGTCTCCGGCCGGTCCAGTCGCCGCTGTACGAAACAGAACGTGTTCGCGCGAGCGTAGCGTTTCGTTTCAGTCAAGAACGCACGCAGCGTAGCGCGGCTCGGCATGCGCTGTGCGTCGGGCCGGGAGAACGACGGGTCGGTCGCGGGATAGGGGACGGTTTGCGGGGCAGATGCTGCCTGCGCAGGAGATAGCGCTGCGATCGCAGGAGATGCAGCAGCCAAGGCGAGTGCCAGCCCAAGGCTGGAAGAACTGAAGCCTGCAATGGTGGTCATGGTCCTGCGGTTCGTTGATGGCTGCGGTGGGGAAGGCTTGCCAAAAGGTGCCAGCAGGCCGGCATTCCCGTTGGGGGATATCGAATGTCGACACGGGCATGCTGCCTCAAAGCCCGTCAGGCTCGAATGCGTGTGCGGGCAGCCTCTGCGCGCACCAGGGACAGAAATTCGCAAACGCGTAGTGCTCATTGATCAGCCAGCACGGGTCGAGACGGAACAGCTCGAACGAGAATCGAATCTCGGCCGCAGGATCTGTCACTGCCTCGAACATGTGGAGACAGCAATATCTTGCTTGCCGTTCCCGGTGTCGGATGCGTTCCGGGGACTGCGCATCCAGCCAACTGCTGAGCCAACTCTGGCATGCCGGGCAGCCCTCCACATGGACTGCCGCCTCATAGGCCTGTCTGTTGGGGAAATTTTCCTCTTCCACCAAAATCGCACCTTCGAAGGTCAGTTTCAGGGCTGGATCTGTCTCGATCTGGCGGTGCATCGTCGACACGATGTGCCTGGCGGCAGTGCAGGTATTGGGGTTCATTGGCCGTGGCGCAGTCAGGCTCGTGGTGGAAAGGGGGAAACCTCGCGCAGCGCTGAGGTCGAGGTGCCACAGGTTTCGACGATGTAGTCGGGAGACAGCCAATTGCCGGACCAAAAGCGCGATCACAGTAGCTCGGCATCACAAGCCTTGGTACAGCGTTGCATATGGCATCGGTGGTCATATGGCGATTGCTCAATCGCGCTTTCGCGCGCGGGCTGATGGCGCGATTGTCCTACGCCGTCGCAGGCCCATGCGCAGCGCGAACACCAGCGCGGTAACGAACACTCCCGCACCCAGGTACGCCTGAAGGTAGTAGCTCCAGCCTCGCTCTGCAGACAGGTAGGGGCCGATGTCGGGCGAGTGCATTTCCAACAGCAGTCCAGTCAGCCAAAACGCAGGCAGAACGGTGGCCAAGGCCCCCACCCAAGGCCGCCAGGCGATGAGCGCGCCACACACACCCGACGCGGCAAGCGCGATGATCCAGACATCCGTCGGGGAGGGCATCTTGTCGCTGACTTCGGCGACAGCCAGGGCCGGCGTCAACGAAAGAGCCAGCCCAGCCAGTCGATGAAATGAAGTCGAGTGAACAATGCGTAGCATTTGTGCAGGCCTGGCTCTCGTTTGCGCCTTTCCAGCGGACCGATCAGGATCGGGCCGCCCACGCTAGCCGCAGGAACTGGACCAGGCAAGCGGTCAGGGACGCTGGCGCACTGGCCGAAGTAGCCAGCGCTGCAAAGCGCGACACCCCGAAGCGGTTGCTTGAATCCTGCGGGTGGGGAAATCGACCTCTCGTTCGTCTTGATACAGGCAGGGCGGTTGAGTTCGTGAAGCCAGCACGTGGTGTGTGATCCAGCTGCTGAGCCTTGAGTCCTGAACCTCTCCGTACGTTCCCTGACCTATCCACCAAGGAAGATGTTGATGAAACTTCGCTACCGCCTGCGCCAGTTGACTGCCACGGCCGTGCTCTTTCCCGTCCTGTTTGCCGGTGCTGTTGCGACGGTCCATGCAGACGCGCCTCGCGCGGAAATCGCCACGCAGGTGAAGACCTATGCGTCCACCGATGGCGTCAAGGCCTGGACCTTGCGTTACGGCCCGCGCGAGAAGAACCAGGCACTGATCCAGGTCACCGATTCCGACAGCACGATCGACAAGAAGATTTTGCTCGCAACGACCAGCACCACGGCCAAGGACACGCGTTACACGGTCCAGCTCAACGGACGCCCCTACGTGCTGCTGATCCTCAATGGGAGCGCGGGCGAGCTGTATGTCCCCGGCTCGCAGAAGTCCACCTGGGTGCGCTATGACGAAGATCTGTCCGCGCAGAGCAACCCGGAGCACTACCTGACGGACTACGAGCAGCAAGGCAAGCCGTAACCGCCCGGGCTGCGTACTTGCCTTGCAAGGCGAGGTGAGAAGGATCCTGCTGCTTGCGTGCCGCAGGATTCTGCCGCAGCCAATCGGTCTTCCCACTGCCATACCGTTTTACCAAGGCAGCCAATCCGAGAGTCCGCTCGCGCATGCAGGGCGGCGCCGAAGCGCAACAGCGCGAGCCCGGCCCCTCATCGGTCGCCACCGAGGCAAAGGTCGTTCATTCTTGCCCGTCGGAGTCCGGTTCCATGCCCCATCGTGTGCCTTCCATTGTTTCAACCGGCATGGCCGCTGCCTTGCTTGTCCTTGGTGTGTCCGCTCCCGCATCGGCAACCGATGCGCGCGAGCATGAGGCGCCCATTTCCGTCTCGGTTTCCGCGCGACCGCTCGGCGAGGCGCTCAACGAGTTTTCCCGGCAAGCCGGCATGCAGTTGCTGGCGCCGCCTTCGCTGACGGCGGGCAGGCAATCGGTAGCCGTCTTCGGCCGTTTGAGCCGTCGCGAAGCCCTGCACCGGATGCTGGCTGGCACAGGGCTCGCCGCCGAGATCGACCTGCAAGAACGCCTGGTGGTGCTGAGGTCCGCGGCACTACCCGCCGCCACCTCGCTTCCGACGCTCCAGGTCACGGCGGATGCACAAGTGCCCGAGCCCATCGGCTATGCGGCGCAGCGAAGCCGGACGGCCACCAAGACCGACACCGCGATGCTGGAGACACCGCAGTCGATCTCGGTGATTGGGCGCACCGAAATGGATGCGCGCGGCTCGCTGGACCTGATGGACATCGTGGCGCAGACGCCCGGTGTCTCGGTGGCCGCGTACGGACCGGACAACCGCGGCTGGGAGTACATCGCGCTGCGCGGCTTTCCGGGCAACACCAGCAGCTACAGGGACGGCTTGCCACAGACGCAGTTCGGCGTGATCTATCGCCTGACCGAGCCGTATGGGCTGGAGCGCGTGGAAGTGCTGCGCGGCCCTGCGTCGGTACTGTTCGGCCAGGGGGATGCGGGCGGTGTCGTCAACCGTGTGAGCAAGGCGCCGGGTGCGGACGCTGCGCGCGAGATCGAGGTGCAGGTCGGCAGTTTCGACCGCAGGCAAGTGGCATTCGATGTGGGCGGTGCTCTGGGCGATGGCAGCGACGTGGGCCTCCGGTTGGTGGGCGTGGGCTTGGACAGCAATGACCAGGATCGGTATCCCAATGGTGAGCGCATCAACCGCACACGCGTTCATCTCGCCCCATCGTTGCGTTGGCGGCCTACGCCCACCACCTCGCTCACACTACTGGGGGAGTTCATCAAGGATCGCTCGGGCGAAGACCCGTACTACGCCAATTTTGTCGATCCCGACGGCCGCCTGCGCCGCATCAAATACGGCGATCCGTCGTTCAGCCGCTTCCAGCAGAACCAGTACTCGCTCGGCTACCAGTTCGAGCATGCATTCCAGGGCGGCTGGACGTTGCGCCAGAACACGCGATACACCGACATCGCGCTGGAGCGCGATGCCCTGTGGGGCGATGCACTGCAGGGGGACGGACACACACTGTCCCGCAGCACGCGCTCCTGGGACGACGGACTGAAGCAAGGGTCCGTCGACACGCAGGTGCAGGGTAGTGCGCGCACCGGATCAGTCCAGCACACACTGCTGTTCGGGCTGGATTGGAACCACCTCGAAGGCAGGGCGCTGCGCTTTCGGGGCACGGGACCCAATCTGGACTTGCTCTCTCCGGTCTACGGGATGGCCGTGCCGGCACCGCGCACCCCCATGGCGGATTTCACCCAAGACATGGATCAGATCGGGCTCTACGCACAGGATCAGATCCGCGTTGGGGACCGTTGGGTCACCACGCTGGGCGGGCGCCGGGACCGCGTTACGACCACCACGGCCAACCGCCTGAACGCGCAACGCACGGGACAACGGGACGACGCCTTCAGCGGCCGCATCGGCGTGAACTACCTGCTGGGCCGCGGATGGTCGCCCTACGCCAGCTATGCCGAATCGTTCCTGCCCACCAGTGGCGTGGATGCCGACAACAAACCGTTCCAGCCCAGTCGCGGCAAGCAGGTGGAGGCCGGCATCAAGTACCAGCCCGAGGACGGCAGAAGTCTGTTCACCGCAGCGTTGTTCGATCTTAGAAAGACCAACGTGGTCACGTACGACAGCATCACTTCGGACGCACGTCAGATCGGCAAGCAGCGCTCGCGCGGCTTGGAACTGGAAGCCAAAGGCGCGTTGTCTCCGAAGCTGCAGCTCGCCGCATCCTATACCTGGCTCGATCTCGAGGTGACCGATAGCGCGGACGTCACCGAAGTCGGCAAGATCCCGCCCACGGTGCCCAAGCAGACTGCATCGCTTTGGCTGGACTACGCGCTCGCTGGAGGCTTCGGTGTGGGCGCGGGTCTCAACTACGTGGGGGAGCGCCAGAACGACGAAGCCAACACTTCGGCAGAGGGCGGATTCACCCTGCTGGCAGCCATGCTGCGCTATGACACGGGAAAGTGGCGGATGGCCTTGAACGTCACCAACCTGCTCAACCACCAATACAACACCATCTGCTACCACGGCGAGTGCTACCTGGGAAAAGAGCGCACCTGGACCGCCAGTGCCAAGTACCGGTTCTGAGCGTTGCATGGGCGCCCGATGCAGGCGCTGCAACATGGCGACTCCCTTGCTCAAAGCATGGGATTACCATGATGGAGATAAAAATGGCTTATCTAAAATATAAGAAATAACATTTGAATACACATATTCCCTCGTAGGGGAAGGGCGTATGTTATCGGTTGCACGTTAATATCCGCGCCAATTGATACAACTGCGTTTCCTTCACGGGTACGCCCATGGAAAATGACCCGGCGCGTTACGATTCAAACTCCCGTTGGCGATCAACTGCAATTCAGGCAGTTGAAGGGGGAGGAGGCCATCAGTCAATTGTTTCGTTTCGATATCGACTTGTTGAGCGACAGCAAGGGGATCGATCCCAAGGCGTTGCTGGGCAAGAACGCCACCGTCGTGGTGGAAACGCAGGGGGGTGGGGTGCGACATCTCGATGGAATCGTCACGCGATTTGGTATGCAGGGTGAGGATCATCGGTATTACGCCTACCGGCTCGAACTGAGTCCCTGGCTTTGGCTGGCCACCCGCAAGAGCGATTTCAAGATTTTTCAGGGAAAGACTGCCCCGGAAATCATCGAGCAGGTCTTGGGGAAATATGGTTACCCCATGGAAAAACGCCTGACGCGCAGCTATCGCACCTGGGATTACTGCGTCCAGTACAACGAAACCGATTACCAATTCGTCTCGCGCCTCATGGAGCACGAGGGCATCTATTACTTCCATCAGCACAATGCGGGCCAGCACACGCTGACCCTGGCCGACGACATCGTCGCCTCGCACAGTCCGTTGCCAGGGGCGGCGGTGATTCCGTTCTACCCGCCGGAGAAGGCGGCGGTCGCTGATAAGGAAAACATCCACGCCTGGCAACTGAGTCAGAGCATCCACTCCGGACGGCACTACAACGACGACTACGACTTCACCAAACCCCGGGCGGACCTCTCCAACATGCGTCAGACCCCGCCGGGCCATGCGCACGACAGCTACGAGATGTACGAATGGCCTGGGGGCTATACCGACTTTGGCGACGGTGAGGCCTATGCCCGTGTTCGTCTGCAAGAGAGCCTGACGGGTCACAGCATCGTGCGTGGGCAATCGCGCCACAGGGCCCTTGCACCTGGCTATACCTTTACGCTGGAGAACTACCCCCGCGAAGACCAGAACCAGCAGTACCTGCTCACCAGCCTCGAGTACCACTTCAAGGAAAATCCCCAGGTCAGCGCCGCGGCGCCCGGGCCGAAGGGCACGCCGCAGGAGGAGGGTTCGTTTCAGAAGTTCACCCTGCAGGCGCAGCCGACCACGTTGCCCTATACGCCGGCGCGCACCACGCCCAAACCCAAGACCACCGGCCCGCAGACTGCTGTGGTCGTCGGTCCGCCCGGCGAAGAGATCTGGCCCGACCAGTACGGGCGCGTCAAAGTGCAGTTCCACTGGGACCGCGTGGGTGCGATGGACGAGAACTCCAGTTGCTGGGTGCGCGTCTCCAGCAGTTGGGCCGGCTCCGGCTTCGGGGCCATGTTCATCCCGCGCATCGGCCACGAGGTCGTGGTGGATTTTTTGAACGGAGACCCCGATTACCCGATCATCACCGGCTGCGTCTACAACGCCAACAACATGCCCCCGTGGTCGTTGCCCGGCAACGCCACGCAATCGGGCATCAAGACCAAATCGAGCAAGGGTGGCGCATTTGGCGACGGATTGAAGAACGGAGCGGGCGATGCCAATGCCATCCGATTCGAAGACAAGGCCGGGGCCGAGCAGCTGTGGCTGCACGCGCAGAAGGACCAACTATCCGAGGTGGAAAACGACGAGGACCGCTGGATCGGCCACGATCTGCGTACCGTGGTGGACCACGATGAAACCCGCACGGTGCACCACGACCGCGTGACCACCATCGACAACGACGAAACCCAGACCGTCCACAACGACCGCAAGCGGCGCGTGGACCATAACGAAACCCTGTCCGTGGGCGACAACCGTCGGCGCGACGTGGGGATCGATGAGACGGTGAGCATCGGCAAGAACCGAACTCAGACCATTGGTCGCAACGAGAAAGACAAGATCGGCAATAACTGGTCGATCAAGGTGGGTAGTTTCAAGACCGAGACCATTGGCTTGGCTTATCTGCAGAACGTGGGCCTGGCCAAGATGATGAACATCGGAGCGGCCTACAACGTGAACGTGGGCGCGGCCATGGTGGTCAACGTGGGGCTGACGCAGAGCACCAACGTGCTGATGGGCCGCTCGGTCACCGTGGGGCAGAGCCAGACCACCAAGGTGGGAGAAAACTGGAGCCAGACGACCGGCAAGGTAATCCGCATCGAGGCAGGCGATTCCATCGAACTGGTATGCGGCGCCTCGGTGATCAAGATGGAAAAAGGCGGGCAGATCACCGTCAACGGCAAGGAAATCGATGTGGTGGGGACCAAGCATATTGGCCTGGATTCCAAGCGCATCGACCTCAATTGAATCGACGCCATGGCACTCCCATCGCACACCTTGCCCAGCCCTATCGATGCTGCGGGCGTTCCAGAAGTCATCAACCATACGCCTTGGCCGAGCCAATACTTCCAGCATGTGGATCCGCAGGGGGACATCTTCCATGTGGTGGTCACACGCATCTCGTACTCATTGCTCCAACTTCAGGAAAAGAACGGACGCATGGAGCCGGTGCTGCTGCCGCCCGAGCAGCAGCTACCGCTGTGCCAAGCGGACCAGTTCCAGGGCAAGGTCAACGAAAGTAGCCTTCTGCAAGAGAGCGACTACGCGCCCTATAAGCCCAGGTGCGACGTGCTTTTGGTCAATGCAACAGCACATTCGCCGGAAGGCACGCCGCTGGCCCGTTGGCCAGTGGGATTTCGCTTCGGAAGCGCCATCGAAAAGACCTTCCATGTCACCGGCCCGCGCCGTTTTGCCCGGTCCGTCGCCGCACTGGGCATGCTCCAACTGACCGATCCCGAGCCGACTACCCGTGTGCGCTTGCGCTACGAAACTGCCTTCGGCGGCCCCAACGTCATCCGCCAGGAAAATGCCTTGCAGGCCTGTGCGGACGGCGAACTGGACGGCGGCATGCCCGACGCATCGCGGCAATTTGCACGGAAGGCGCATTCGCAACTGCCGGCGCTGTACCCCGCCAACCCTATCGGTTGCGGGCGGTTGCCCGACGCGGTGGTGCAAGCCAACGAGGCGTTGGACAGACTCCGGCGCGACGGTGCCTCGCTGGGATCCCCGCCCATCACCGATGCATCGATGTCCGACGCCGAACGGCCCGCACCGCAGATCGAGGCATTCAATCGCCCCTATACCGGGCAGGACGACTATCCCGTCGTGGGTGTCGGGCCGGTAGGCCGCTGGTGGTCCCCGCGGGTGGCGCTGGCCGGCACCCACGACGAGCGCTGGAAGCAGACCCAGTGGCCCAGGAGCCCGCTCGACCACGACTACCGCTACTGGAACTGCGCACCCGAGGACCAGCAGATCGACTATCCGCAAGGCGGTGAGGAAGTGGTGTTGGTGCATTTCACGGCGGCAGCAAGGCACAAGGGCCCCTACCGTTTCACGCTGCCCCGCCAGGACTTGCAGTTGCTGGTGCGGTTGAAGGTCGGTGTGCTGATGTTCGCGCCGATGCACATCGACACCGTGATCCTGGATCTGGAAGCGGGCACGCTCAGCATCGTGCGTCGCGCTGTCGTCAGCGCCAAGACCGATGTGCGGCAGTTGGAATTGGGCACCTGGCCTGCAGGCACTGGCATGCAACTCGATGAGGCGATGCAGCAAGCAGCGCAGGCCACGCAAAAAACCAGGGGCGCCAGCCATGGCCAATGAAAACATCGTCGCCAAGGACGGGCGCTTTCGCGTCGTCTCGCTCGCGCCCGACGTCTGCCTGACGCCCAGCAAGAACGGCGTGCCGGTGCCATATCCCATCACCCACCAGCTGGATCAAAGCCAGCATTGCTCGCCCAACGTCTTCTTGCAGGGAAAGCCGGTGTATCTGCACAACCAGAGCTATGTGGACAACGTGATGGGCGATGAACCTGGACAGGGAAAGGGGGTGGTCAGCCAGACCAACGTCTTCATCAGTCACGACATCGACCACAGCAAATCCGTGTACGTCAACGGGCGGGCCATCGTGCGTACCGCCGACAAGATGTGGATGAACTGGAAGAAACCGTAACACCCTATGGCGTCCAAAAGACCCCGGCCGCCAGAGGCCGAAACACGCAACGCGCGCGTCAAGCCCAATAACTATCCGTCACCGGGTCCGATCGGCAACACCACGGGCATCGTGGTCCCGGACACCGCGCCTAATCCGCACGGCAACAGCGCCCCACCTATCAAGCCCACCGAGCCCGAGAAAAGCTGGTGGAGTCGCTGGGGCAGCGACGTGGTGCATACCGGGTTGGATGTCGTCGGGCTGATTCCCGGGGCCGGCGAAATCGCGGATGGCGCCAATGCTTTGATCTATCTGGCGGAGGGCGATAAAGTCAATGCTGCCATCAGCGCGGCGGCCATGATTCCTGGCGCGGGCATGGCCTCCACGGGCGCAAAGTACGGTAAGAAAGCCGCTGACGCTGCAGTTGAGGCAGTAGGCAAGAAAACTGCCCGCGAGGCGGAAGAGGCCTTGGCCAAGCGGGAGGCCAAGGAGGCGGAAGAAGCTGCTGCGAAGAAGGCGGAGGGCAATGCAGGCGGTAAGGACACGGGAAAGCCCAAGAGGCACAAGGATTGCGGCAAGAAGGTGCCTTATAACGACAGAAAGTCACTGAAGGGCAGTGGCCTGGAAAAGGACCACACGCCTTCGGGTGCCGCGCTAGAGCATGCTGCGGAGCTAAAAATCCTGGAGTTGCGCGAGAGCGGAATGAGAATAAATGAAATTCAGGCGAAGAAAATTCTAAACGCAGTTAGAAATCAGGCTCCGACCATCGCCATTCCGCCTGATATACATTCTGACGGAGACACTTGGAGGCACAAAAATACTCCTGAGAAGATCAAGAAAGACGCATCAGACTTGAAGGGCGCGGTGAAAAGAAATACTGAGAAAATATCAAAAGCTATGGAGGGTAAAGATCACGGGTGCAAAGATGCTTATGACAAAGCGGCTGAAGAGTTGAGGAATATGGATTGGGATAAATACATTCAGGATGCGATTGATAGCGCAATAAAGGCTAAATAATGAATGCGATTGAAATGATCGGTTTTTTAGGGCACGGCAGTATCTATAAGCCTTTCGATGCTTACCTGACGGCGTCAGGGGTCAAAAAACGGCCAAAAATAGGAAAGTCGCTTGATACCATTATTCCGATAAAAGGTACTGGGCTTACCATGTCTTTCCAAATCAGCGTGGAAAGCTTGGGCATTACGCCCAAAAGTGAAGGTACTTTTGTATTTTATCAATTAGAGATCATGCTGCTGGATGAGGGGCAGGATCACGGAATTTATACTGGCCCTTTGCCTTATAGCCTTAATGCCACAGATTCGCGTAGCGAAATTGAGAGCAAACTTAAAAATCTGAAAAGGCGCCTACCAGACAATGACAGTTACTTCCTTGATGGACTCGTGTGGACAGTGGCCTTCGAAGGGGAAAAGCTGCAGTTCTTCCAGATTGGCGTGCCAACTAATGGAAAGCGTAAATACGGACTTTGTGATTGAAGGCAAGGCGCAGAGATTTAGGGGTTGTGATGGCTGATTTTATCGGTGACGTCTTGGCTTTGATCGAATTATTAGGTTGCTCTTCCGAAGCCCATCGCTTGGAGGCATATCTCGTCCAGAAATATATTCACGACCGCCCTATGACTCCCGACCAAGTAGAGAGTGAAGGTTTAGTCGAAGACAATGGCGATACGGATGTGGAATACGAGCTGATGCGTCGGTCCAAGGAGTCTATGGTCGTACAGTCTGAGCGGGACGGCTTCTGCCTGATCTTCCAGCCCCGCGAAGACTATGATCTGGTGCATCGATCCCCGTGTGGTGTTGAAGCAGCGTTCGTTTTAGAACAGATTGCGTTTTTCGCTAAAGGTGTTCAGATCTACCAGGGATTCGAAGGTCCGGTTTTCCGGGACGTGCGCATGACAACCCGACGATCAGATGCCGCATATGCGGCGTTAGGTGCGCCACTGGCCCGCCGAACCGTTTACGAAACCTCCACGGACCTCTTTGTCGTCGACGACTTCGTTCTGAACTTTGGCTTTCAGAATGATGGGCAGGACTCTCCTCTGGCTCACGTTCATATCCGGCGCAAGAACGTTTTCGACGACGTCATGCTAGACCCGCAGTTACTGGATATTCCTCTCAACGCCCCTTACACCATGCCGGGCTTGGCTCAACTCGGGCATTCCTCGGATTCGCTGGAGGTGCAGGATTTCCTTGCGAGCCTGGGACTGAGCAACGAAATCGATGAGGACATCGGTTGCCCCGAGGAAATGAGTGGCCGAGCCCGATCACATGGCATTGTCATTTACTTCAAGGAAATCACTGGGGCAGCAAACCGTCCTCACGAGCTGCCTGACAAGATCGTATCGGCCATTACCTACAAGCGACGGGGCGACCTCGGTTCCTCGGGATATCTCGGTGACCTGCCTTTCGGTATGCACTTTGGTGACCGCCCTGACGTGGCGATTGCCAAGGCAGAACATCCACCCGTAAAAGTAGCTGAGAGCGAACAACTGCTGTCTTATTATTGGCACGTAAGCTCAGGAATAGTTGTGCAAGCCGTATTCAGCCTCATCGATTGGCAGTTAGCCAGAGTCACACTTCACGCTCCAGTACGCGCTGCTTCTGTTTTGAAAGAGCCACTTCGTACAGTGATTTAAAATAATTTTAGAAAACATTTGTGAAATGGTTTATCAGGCGAGCCTAAGTGGTCGTTAGGTTGGAAAGTGTGAAGTCGGTCGGCTAGGTTGACTGACGGCAGCATCGGGAGGATTATCGCTTTTCCATTGACAAGGATGACATGATGAGCATTCACAGCATAACCTTGAAAATTACGAACTCCTCTAATCATTCTTTAACCTTGACCAATTACGGGCACAATGGCGCTGGAGCGCATTGGGATAACCGTCCTACTGACCTGCCGCAAACTTCAAGTTGCAGTTGCCACGTTTATAGTAATGATGTCGATATATTAATGATTTGGTTTGAATACACGTCAGACGATGGCTCTGCTCTTTATTTTACAGCAACAGTCAACATTCCGGGGGGTTTTGAATTTGATGTATCGGGGGTGAATTCGCCGTATTGGACGGAATCAAACTATTCGTACGTCAATGCGGATGTCAACCACATTCAGGCCGAGCTTACGTTAGAGACACAACCTTAGTTCCTATAGGTATGCACCTCCTCTAGTCATATTCATCCTATATATGACGATGCTCACTTACCGCGACGGTCGGAATGCTAATCCTAAAAACTTAGATAAGTAAATGGCGACGGCGCGCTCAATTACCTGGCGTCGCAGCAGAAGCATTGCTGCGGGTCAGTTTTAAAGCCGCATCTCCCCTCGCAGGCCTGCGCCCGGCAGGTATTTTTTCATCCGATTTACTAGGCATAACAGTATGGTATTTGGCATCATCAGCGCCCCTTTGCACAACAGAGATGTTGAACAGCGGATTGGTGAAGGCGCCAAAGATCATCCTTTTGTACAACTTAACGCTTGGCTGGGGTTGACCGCCCAGACAAAACGTTATGGAATTAGCATGCGCACTGTCAACTCAGTCCCGTCCGCTTGGCGTGTAAGCATTCGCCGTCGTGGAAGCGTCATTGGGCGTCAATTCAGCGCGAAGGCATTTGGCAGCATGGAAGAAGCGTTAAAAGCTGCACTGGCTTTTAGGGCTGAGGTCAATGAACGTTTCCCGCCGTTGACAAAGCAAGAGGCACACGCCATTCGCCGATCAACGAATACCAGCGGTGTGCCTGGTGTGTTTCGCACGAAAATGGGCGAATGGAAAGCCTCTATCCACTTTGAAGACGGCACATGCAAGACGCGGCAGTTCGCAGTGCGCGTATATGGCGAGGAAAAAGCAAGACAACTGGCAATTGGGGCACGCGTTGAATTGCTCAAGCAGGTTCATGGGCACGTCATTTACCACGACGAAAAGCTCGACCTCCGGTCGTCGCGCGGCAATGATGAGCCTGCTGTTTGCATCATTCCCAACAAGGAGGAGCCCGCGCCCAATCCGTATCGCCTGCAGACCGATAGAGTTCCAGGTGTAGGTACTGTCAATGTCAAAACGGTTCTGCGCAACGGACAGGTGCGGAGGGTGACGTATCGAGTGGCTCAGTTCACCAAACCAGAGGGATTACCCAAGCGAAGGTACTTCTCTGTGCTTCGTTATGGTGAAAAAGAAGCCGAGCGCTTGGCCATCGCGCAACGCCAAGCCTGGGAGCGCGAGGCGCACGATGCCCTAGGGCGCTAGCAAGGTTGCTAATGCTGTGGCAAGCAACGGACTGCGTAGGTGAAGGCCGACTCGGCTTGGCCGCACATGGCGGCAAAGTTTCTATTCGGATAAAAGAGTCTTGCGCCGAAGAAGGTCAGCAGCCCGCCGGTCAACCGGTCGATGATCTGTTTGGTGGTGGCGTAGCGCTTGCGAGCCGCGTCGGCGGAAATCGCATTGGCGATCAGGGTGTTCAAGGTGAGCGAGATCGCCGCGACAACCAGTGCCGCGGCTGCCTTGGCCCAGAAGGCCAAGTCTGGGGTTGAAGAGTGTCGCGAAGGCGCTGCTGGAAAACACCAGTGCCTTGGGGTTCGTCAGATTGGCTGCCAAACCGTCGCGGTAGGCCTGCCATGGACCTCCCATTGCGGGCGCCTGATCACTCTGGGTGAGCGGCGGGCTTGGCTGGCAAGCCCGCTAGGCACAGCAGAACTCGGTTTACTAGAAGCAGTAGGTGCGTTTTCGGTAGGGAAAATCACAGGCTGCAACCCCATCCTGCTGAAGCGCAGTTACTTGCGTACCATAAGCTCAAGGGGGTGGACGTTGATACGGTCGTGCGGGCAGACCTCAGCGGAAAAATACCCATCGATTTCTCAAAGATCGGTCCAGGAAAAACATCGCAAGGAGGCCCGCTGCGATAGCGGGTTAAGACAATGAACGCAGTCGCCATCACTTTCAGCCGTTGCACCGCCATCGAAAGCGACTATTACATGATCGCATCGAAACCTGATGCCCTCGACACCAGCGAAGAGTTCACTCGGCTTTTCTATTTTGATGCTCAGGCCCCCAACACCTGGCGTCACACCGACATGCCGTATTTCACTGCCGTTGACATGTGCGTCGTGCACCGGGCGCTCGGCAGCCAGCGCCGCTATGCCGTGCTCTCCAGGCAGGGGCAAGTCCTCTATTACTGGCCCGGTGACCAGCTGGCCGAAAAGATAGAAGGCGCGGGATTGGCAGAGCCGGAGGGACCTGTTTACGGATACCTCAACGCGCTCAAGGAAATCGACGGTTCGTTGTATGTTTGTGGAGGTGGTGGTCAGATCTACCGGCGGAACGGCCGGGGCTGGAGCGACATGGCAGGCACATTGCGCAAGCCAGCACCGCTTTTGAAGGCAGACCTCGCGCTGCATTCCCCTATTGTGGGGGACGATCTGTCGGACATCGATGGCTACCGCGCCGACGACCTGTATGTTGCCGGCGGGCAGGGGATCTACCACTACGGCGGCCACGACTGGATAGCTTGTGAAACCTCTACCGATGAAACCCTCATGGCGGTGATGTGCATGCCGGGCGGTGTAGTGTGGGCCTGTGGATTCAATGGAGCGGTAATGCGTGGTAACGCCGCTGAAGGCTTTCGAGACGTCAGTCATTACGATGACAACATGCTCCTGACAAACATGGCCTTCTTCGGCAGGCATTTGTATTTTTCATCCAACCAGGGCTTGTTCCGCTTGGATCCGCAGGCGCCGAAGAGTCGGTTGGAAAAGATCAACATGGTGCCTGAGTGCGAGGACGTGTCGGTGGTGGGCGATGTTCTGCTTTGCGTCGGTCCGAAGAGCATCCATATCTTGCAGTCGGGCGATTGGAGAGAACTGGTTCACCCGGACAATTAGCCAATCCGAGAAACAAGGGCATGATCGGCCAGATCGATGCGTTCATCATCTATACCGTCGACTATTGCAAGATGGTCTACGGCATCGCCTAACACGCAGCAGGTCAGGCCGAAGCCACTAAAAAAGAAGACTTGAGCACGTGGTTGGCCCGTTGCCTGAGGAAAGGCAACTACTGGCGATGTACGTCGATTCGGTGGCGGAGATGGTCGTGGTTCGGGGGCTTTCCCAAGCGTGAGAAGAAGTCATCCAAAAACTCGGTAGCGGAGTTGATGGCCCAGGCCGCACAATCGATGCAGGCACTCCACGGATGTCCTTGCGTGGTCGGCCGTCGTTTTCGGAAAGCTCGTTGGCGGTAGCGTCGATGAAGGCGCCTGCGCAAATCACGGCGCCGGAGACGTGAGCGCTCATTGCACTTGCGTTTTCTTCAGAGCCATCGAGCTCAAGCGTCGCGGCTGTTCTGGCATGGTATGCCGCCATCTGTGCATGGTGCAGGGAGAAGTAGGTCCGCAGAAGCATGCCGGTCAACATGTATCAAGTCCGTTTCATTGAGAGAGTATTGCGTTGGAGCGGATGCAGGCGGAACATCATGGCGTAAGCCAGGACGATCTGGCAGCGAACATGGCTGCAGGGTTCCTATTTGGGTAGAAGAAGTCTTGCGCCGAAGAAGATCAGTAGCCCGCCGGTCAATCGGTCGATGATCGGTTTGGCGGTCGCGTAACGCTTGCGGGCCGCGTCGGCAGAAAACGCATTGGCGATCACGGTGTTCAAGGTGAGCGAGATCGCCGCGACCACCAGTACCGCGGCTGCCTTGGCCCATAAGGCCAGGTTCGGGGTGAAGAGTGTCGCGAAGGCACTGCTGAAAAACACCAGTGTCTTGGGGTTCGTCAGATTGGTTGCCAGGCCGTAGCGATATGCCTGCCATGAGCCTTGCATTGCGGGAGCTTGATCGCGCTGCGTGATCGGTCGATCCGCTCCATGGAACATCCTGATGCCGATGTAGACGAGATAGACACCGCCGATCGCGCGCAGGAGTTGTTGGGCCCAGTGGTACTGCCCAAGCACCACGCCCAGGCCCACCGCAGCGAGACTGGCCCACACCACACTGGCCGTGGAAACACCCAGCCCCACACACAATGCCTGGCGCCGGGACTGGCTGATGGCCGTTGCCGTGATCACCAGGAAATTGGGGCCTGGACTGATTGCCAGCATCAAGTAAAGGCTGGCGATGCTGCTCAGAAAGAGCATTTCATTGGCTGCCATCGAAGATCCATTTTCTCGAAGCAAGTGAAAGATTGCATAAAAGTGGGTGACAACGCTGGCGTCGACGTAGACATCAAGGTCACCGTACACACGACGTCACCTTGCCGAACTCAGCGCAACAAGCACCATCCCAACAATGATCAAGCTGGCAGAGAGCGTCCGTTCCCACGGCGAGCGGGTTCTAACGCCAAGGACCGCCTGCACCAGTGCCACGAGCGCAAACACAACTCCGGCTACGACGACGTGGTTGCCGGAGCCATGCTCGATGGCATGCGGGGGGATGGACGGGTCCATCTCGTAGATCAGGTCATCTTTCCGCCCGGTGAGTGCGATGACCATCAGGCCGAGAAGGGACGCAGCATGGAGAACGATGCGAATCAGCTTTTTCATGGCGAACAGGTTGCGTTGGATCAGGGGCGGATCGAAGATCATGGAGATACCAAGAAGTCGAGTCCTGTCAGATCGTCGTTGATCTGAGCCACAGCCTGTCCGCGGCCCGGATAGGCGCTGAATGCAATGGTCAACTTCCCATCCCTGACCGTGTAGGGACTCAGATCGTTGCCGCTACTGGCTGCCAGTTCAATGTTGTCCAGGCAGCTGGACACCGGAACATGTCCTTCGACCTTCGGCACGGGGCGCAGGTTCACCGCGGTCACGCTGATCTCGGCACCCGCGCCACAGTAGCCATGCCCATCGCCTGGTGATGAACGGCGTGCGGAGAAATAGAGCAGCTTGCCGTGTGCGAGATAAGGCTGCAGCTTCATTGGTAGCCAGCGGATGAGGTTCTCCGCGCCAACCCGTGCGGGGTCGTAAGGGTGGGGGATGGTCTCCAGCACGGTCTTTCGTGCAGTGGGCGCCTGCAGCACGATGCGGCCAGACGCGCGCTCATACGTGAGCTTCAGCAAGCCATGCTGCGCAGTGCACAACGCCGTGTCCCCTGTGAGGGCCGGTGCCTTGACGCACTCCGGTGACCGGTCATGGGTGACGGCGTATGCGGCGCCTACGCTGCACATCGCGGCACCGGCCAGCACGGTAAGCAGCACGTTCAGGGCGGGCAGCATGGGGCAGTCTGCATCGATTCGAAGGCGCCAGTGTGCCAGCGGCACGAGCGATGGTCGAATATGCGGCACGTCAGAAGGCGGGGTAGGGTACGGTCCTTCTCGCTCGTCTCCTTATCGAAGAAGAACTGTGCGGCGATTCGGGTTAATTTTTCCAAAGATTTCTAGATACCGTATGACAGCCGCAAGTTTGCCTGCCCATGTTTGTCAGGAAGAGATGACGTATGGGACTACTTACTACAGAGGCGAAGGCCGGGTGACTATGTTCTGGCCGAGCGCACGCATGACCCCATTCGCCGAGGACCACTGCTGATGTTCGCTGCACTGTTCGACATGCTATTCAACCGCAAACCCGGCCCTGACACTTTTGCCAAGCGATTCCTCGCCGCGTTGCGCGCGCAGGGCGCTGGAGAAGACATGGACTACGATCCGGACACGTTCCAACTGGTCGGTCGCAATGGTCGCACCATCAATCTCCACAACCTGTATCAAACCTACAGCAATTCCGACCACCGCCACCGGGACGAAGCGATCCGCAGCTATGTCGCCGCCTTCATGGAAGGGAACAACGGAGAAAGCCAGGCCATGACGTTCGAAAAGGTGCGGCCTACACTGATGCCGGTGCTGCGCCATCGCGCCATGCTAGAGGAAATGCGGCTGGTTCACCGCCGTGAGCACGGTCCCGACGCCGCGTTCACTGTCGTCTTCCGCGACATCGCCGACGACTGCGTCGAGTTGCTGGCCGTCGACCGCACTGAGTCCGTCTCCCCCCTGTTGCAGGGGCCGAATCAAGAATGGGGCATCACCCTGGAACAAGGTCTGGCCATCGCTCATGACAACCTGCGCGACGCCACCTCAGACCGCTTCGTAGAGGTGGCCCCGGGCGTATTCCGGGGCGCCTGGCAGGACGCCTACGATACCAGTCGCGTGCTGTTGCCCGACGTGATCGAGCGCGTAGCGGTCAGGGGACGCCCTGTGTTCATGCTGCCCACCCGCGACTGCCTGCTGGTCGTCGGCGACCGCGACGAAGCGCCGATGGCGGCCATGTTGGAACTGAGCATCGAAGCCGCCAGTCAAGGGCGCTGCATTTCCGCGCTAGCCTACACATACGAAGAGCGCCGCATCGTGCCCTTCGCGCTGTCGCAGCCCCAGCACCTGCGTCGCCAAGACGACTTGCGGCGCATGATGGACGCCTCCAGTTATGCCATGCAGAACGAGTTGCTGCAGGCGGTGCACAAGACCGAACAGCTGGACATCTTTGTCGCGTCCTACCGCTTGTACAAGGAAAACGACGGGAGCGGCCATCAATTCTCGCTCGCCACTTGGACCGAAGATGTAGACATCCTGCTGCCTAAGGCCGACCGCATCGCCTTCGTCACCTCTAACGAGGAAGGCGATGCCGACGTGGTGGTGGTGCGGTGGAACCAGGCGGTCGGCGTTGTCGGTGCATTGATGGAGCTGCAGCCAGATTTCTACCCGCCGCGCTATCGCGTGCGCAGCTTTCCCAGTTCAGTGCAATTGCAGCAATTGGTGCAGGCCGAGCTATGAGGGGTCACTTGATTGGAGTAGGAGTTCATCCGAATCGGTTTTGAGAGACTGATCTCGGACAGCCAGTCATGCTGATCGCTCCAGCAGCGTGTACAGGCCGTTTTATTTAATCTGCTGAGGGCCCATGCGATAGCCGAAAAAGACGGGGTAGGGCGTGGTCCTTCTCGCTCGTCTTCTTGAAGAAATGCATGTGCTTGCACGACACTGGTTTGGCTCGTGCGCAGCCGCTACCTGGTGCAAACCGTCATCGAAGGTCAACATGGATCCGACTGGTATTTTTGCTGCAATTTCGCTGTCCCCACTGTCATTCGAGCGTTTCTGCGACGACCACGGTAAAGCGCTGGTGCAGGATATCAACTACATCCTCGCTAACCGCGCGATTGATCGGGAGTATCAAGAGGCGCTGGCCGAGGCTCGAAGCCAGTCGGCGACGCTGACGTCGTTCTTGAATTTTCAGAAAAGCCATCCCTCTCCGGATTCACGCTACCGCAGAACGCTGGAGAACTATCTGCATCCGGGGTCGGACGAACTGATCATTCAGTACGATCTGGCCAGTCAGACAATGTTCTATTTCTACATTCTTGATCGCCGCAATCCCGATGAAATCGAGGACGTGCCATCCCTCAGGGTGCTGCGCGAGGTCGTCAAGTACAAGGACGAAGACGGCACGGACTACGTGGCCTTGTCCTCCAGCGCCACGAACTTCAATACCGATCCGATCTGGAGATCGTTCACCATCCAGAAGACCGGTTGGAGCCGGCAGCCCGACGGCACCCCGATTCCCCAGCATGTGATCTCCCGGCTGGATGGCTTGTCGCAAAAGTATTATTTCGATGCGATTGACCGTGATCTCGGTTTGGCATCGGCGGGCACGGAGGAAGAGGCACCCTGGATTTATCCGAAGGACCACCTGCATCCCTGCTTGCTCAGGCATGTCACCGAACAGCCGATGAACCTGGATTGATCCCTTTGCTGCTTGCGCGAGCGCTGCGAATGAAACGGGCGATAGCCCTTGCCGCTGCGGTGATGGTGACCGGTGCTTTGCATGCTGCCAACACCAGTGCTGCTGCCGACAACGCTGCTGGTGTGGTGCATGTCATCAACCCGGAACTGCTCTCGGCGCTGCAAAACCTCAAAGCAACCCTGCCGGCCGGGCGCACGCCGCTCGCGTTCGACAACGGCGCTTCGGCCAAGAACTGCCTGGAGTATTCGGATCTGTTGTCGACAAGCAAGCCAGCCGAATCGACTCGCAACTTCGAGATTCGAAGCGAGTACCGGTTGTGCGACAGCATTCGCATCATTGCGGGTAAGCCCTTCGTCGCGCAGAAGGCCGCAGCCTCCGGCGAACAGGGCAAAACCCTGTACGAAAAGCTGGACCTGCGCTCATTCCCTTCCTCGCTGCGTAATCGCACTGATGCCAGCAAGCGCACGCTCATTGCGTTGCTTCCCGGAGACGTTCGATCCGAAGGCAGCACCGTGCAAGTGGAAACACCGGGGCAGTTCTTCCGGTTGGAGGTGGTGGGCATCATCGACCATGGAACGGGCCAAGCACCCGAATGGATCGTCTGGGTGACCGACCAGCTCAAGACCGGCAGCTACCGCGGGTACAGCACCCTCGTCGTGCACCCGCCTCGTGTCGCATCGGATCTCTACACCGCAAGCCCTTCTCCCCGATGAGCGAAAGCCTGCCGATTTTCTGCTCGTGGGGTTGCCGTTGGTCGACGGATGCACCGCGCATCGCCTCGCGTATCGCATCCACTCGACGGCGGATGGGAGGACACGATGGTCTGCTTGATGGGGTCGGATGGCTCAAGCCAGGCAACTTCTCAGGCGCAAGGAGCTAGGTGGTGCAGGACTGCGTACGTCGATGGATTCGGCATAGGTTGTCTCCAGGCCAGTATGTTGGCAGGGCGATCGTGCCTGCGATGATGATGGGTGTGTTACCAGTGGTGGAGATGCTGGGATCCGTCGATGCGTGCGCTCCCGATGATCCGAGCCGCCAGGTGCTGGAGTCGCTTCCCGCGGACATCGGCGCGGATGGCGGACGCCGTTCGACCTACGAGCTCGCTCTTGTCCCATGCGACGACGCCGCATGTCCCTTTGAGGTGCGCTTGGTCGCGAGGACATCGCAAGCAGAGTCTGCAGAAGGCCACGCGAAGATGGGCGTTAACACGCATGGACCGGTCAGGTTGACGTGGTACGCGTCGGGCGCGCCGGCATGGGGAGCCGCTGCGCAGACGCACACCGCTGAACCCATCGCATTCTTCGGAGCGGCTTTGCCACGCGTCTGGACGACGGGCTTGGAGGAGGATCAGGTCGCCGTCTCCGCCGGCGCGGTGCCGCTTGAGCCGGGCAAGCAAACGGGTGCGTATGCACTGCTCGTGACGCAGACTGCGGGGTTCGAGCATCCGAAACGTCAGCACGCCCTGTTGACCGCGGTATCGGGTGATCTGAAAGTGGCGTGGTCCAAGGTCGAGCCGCAGGGCCCTCACGTATCCTGGGTCGCGATCCCCAAGCGCCATGCCCCGGTCTACGTCTCGCTGTTCTTCTCGCCTGACGATGATGCTGCAGATGACGTGCTTGCTCGTCAGCTGAAGTGGGATACCGAACAGCAGGTGTTTTCCGAGGAACCTCCGCCGCCGCAGGTGCAGGCCGTCGTCGCAGGTTCTTACCGCACCCTGAGCGCGGCAAGGGTAGCCAGGTCCGCCTCGGACTGCCTGACTGGATACAGCGCGATCGATACCGGTCCGAATCAATGGGCGGTGCCGCATCGGTACGCGTTGATCCGGGTGACCTGGGAGCCAGCCCAGGTCACCACGGAGACCGAGCGACTTCGCCAGTGCCGTCCAGGCGGCCCGGCGCACTCGCTTCCGCTCACGCATCTATTGTCGTCCTCGCCCTCCAACCCATAAGCCCAACGCATCAGGAGTCATCGCGTGTCATCCAAACGTTTTTCAACCGCTGCGATCGCGGCAATGTCGTTGGCTGGGGTGCTGCTATGCGGTGCAGCGTTTGCCAAGGACACGTTGAAGTGTCCAACGACACTGGCTGTTTCAGAGACGGTCCTGCAAACCCAGGATGTACCGGAAGGAACCCAGGCCATCCTCAAGGGAGACGGGTCTTTGCCATTCTTTTCCATGGGTGTCTTT
Organism: Acidovorax sp. SUPP2539; assembly: GCF_030158975.1. Classification (NCBI taxonomy): domain Bacteria; kingdom Pseudomonadati; phylum Pseudomonadota; class Betaproteobacteria; order Burkholderiales; family Comamonadaceae; genus Acidovorax; species Acidovorax sp. SUPP2539. The sequence continues at coordinate 1,195,710 of NZ_BQXJ01000001.1, forward strand.
TCAGGGCACCCTCGCGATTTGGCCTCGCTGATCCCTGACGGTGGCGATGAGCAGGAATCATCGGGGGTCTCAGAGGGCGTCTGGAAATTTGAGAGCAGAAATCCCTATGGAATCTACCTGGTGTGCGAATACGGCGCCCTTGGCGCGGTGCAGATCTACAAGCGCGTCGGCGACGACGTCAGGTCTTGCACGGCGACGACGCGCAAGGGCCGCGACCAGCATCTGATCGACATTGATTTCGAGTGCGAATGAGCGCTAGGCCCTTCGCTTTGATTTGTGTGACTGCAATCAGGCGTGCGTGCGATCCACCCTACAAAGCAGTCAGTGACTTCTTACAAGCCGGTCAGGGGTGACCCGATGGAGGCGCTCGATGGTCCGCGGCAATCTATGGATGTCGGATGGGCCGTTACAGCCCGCAGCTCGGTGACGAGGTCCGAGCACGCCGACAACAAAGACCAGCAACGTTCGGGCCGATGGCTATCCACCGGGCGGGCCAGGTAGGGATACCTCGGCTGCTGGTCCCTTTTATAGCCGGACCGGCGCAAGGGCGCTATCACGCATCCTGACTGTGCGCGCTGCCATCCAATGGCTACTTGTGGAAAGCGTCAGCCCTGGACGGCTGCTTCGCCCTTATCAGCCTCCGATTCTGGCGCCGGCTCCTTCAAGACGAGATACGGATTGCCAGGAAGGGATTGCGGCAGGACCATCAAGGGGTCAATGAGCAGATAGCCATGCAGCCTGCGCGTTTTGCGAGGACCGGCGACCTCGCATGTCCAGATGTTCAGTCCGTCGCGCTGCTTGCGATGCACGCGCAGTTTTTCAAACTGCTTTTGCACCCACTGCCACTCGGGCAGTTTTTCTTGCCTGGCTAAAGCGACGACCTCTGGATGCTCCTGCGCATAGCGCTGAAAGACACCCGGGCTGACCAGGTAGGCGGTGTCCGCCACCGTGTGCACCAACGCCTTGGCATCGTTGATGACAAGCCGGCGGCTCACGATGCTGTGCCGCAACCAGCTCAGGAAATGCCTGCCCGATGGTGTGGCTTGCCCATCGGCGGGAAGGCCAGCGCAGTCGGTGGTGGATGCCGTGCCTCCACCATGCGGAGTGATGGCCGGCGCGACAGTTTCGAAGGGCGTTTGCGGCGCGTCCTCGTGCGTTTTCGCGTCCGGCTGCATCAGCGCCAGCAGCGCATCGATTCCATCGTGCGGCGGTGGGGCCGATGGGAAGGGGAGGGCCGCGGCGGTGGGTGGGCGGCCAGCGGCTTCGCTTTCAGGCGCCTGCGGCGGAGATGCTGAGGGGCTTGGATGATCCGCCGCTGCCACCGGCGCCAGATCGTCCTTCATATCCGTCTCCACCACCGTCACCTGGCCATGGAAGGCTTTCGGCCGCTCGGAGGCATCCCAGACCAGGGCAGGGGAGAGGCGCAGAAACGTGAACGTTTTGGACCAGCCGCCGTCGCTTCGGACCGTGGCCCGCCAGATCGCTTTGCCATCGGGTGTCGGCAACGCAATGCCATGCTCCTGCAAGACATTGAACACCGCCAGGTTGCTGGTGGGGATGCCCTCCATGCCTTGCGACAGCAAGTGCGCGCGCAACTTGTCCGAGACGGTCTTGCTGACCAGCCAGAGGGCGTCCTGCGTCAGCCAGCCATCGGAGGCTTCGGGCTGGTTGAGCTTCAGTTGGTCGCGCAGCAGGTAGCGCAGTCCGTCGAGGAGCTTGCGCTGCAGGGCGTGGCGAGGGGCGGCCAGGGCTTTGGCGGGATCGCCGCCCAGCGATTGCGCGACCGAGGCCTGATCGGCTTGCACGACCAGTTCGCCCAGCACGCCGGCATGTTCGTGCTGACCTGCCAGGACGTAGAGCAGCGGACCCCACAGGTCCGGAAAACCGCTGAGCCAGTCCAGGATGTCCCGGTCCAGCACGCGCACGTAGAGCAACCCGGTAGCCGCGCCATGCAGGCGATATTCGCGCCCGGCGCGATAGCGGAATCGATACGGGCGCAGCAGCGGGCCGTGCCATGGATGCCATGCGCTCCCATCACCGTACTCGACCTCCAGGTCGACCGCGATCTTGCCCAGATCGTGCACCAGCGCAGCGTAGGCCACGCCAGCGGTCCAGGCCTCCGCCTGGGCGGCCTGGGCCTCGGGCGTGGCGCCAGCGGGCAGCAGATGCGACTGCCGCAGCTTCAGCGCATAGGCCACAATTTCCAGGCCATGGTCCAGCATGCCGCCCGGGTACGCGTGGTGGTGACTCTCGGAAGCGGGAAACTGTTGCACCAACTCGGCGTAGCGCTGCAGCGGCGCCCGGTAGAGATGGTCGAATTGCGCACGCGAGAGCGAGGTGCGCTGCCAGATGTGCTCGATGAGGCGCTGGCGACGGGCTGTGGAGAGTAGGGCCTGCGCCGATTGCGGCGACACGAGGCTGGAGGGGGCCGCGGAGGGCGGCGTGGCCACGAGAGCCGATGCGTTTGGGCGTTTCGCCCGCGAGCGTTGGAAAAGATTGAACATGCAGGCCCGTCGGCAGGATGGGGCTGCACCGAGATGGCGAACCCAGCCGCAGGGTGGCGCAGGTCCTTCCTTGCTGTCCGGCACCAATCGGGCACCGCGCGATGCCGATAGAGTGCGATGCACGAACGTCTCATTGCTTGGCAATGGACTGGGTTGTTCTCCCTGTCCATCCGCACAGCAGGCCAGCGATGACAGTGCTGGCTGACAATGCCCACCATGCCGGGCGATACCCGTCGTCCTGATCGACGCTCCATCCGAACGCTAGCGGAAGCAGGGAGATCGACACCTGGTTCATGGCCATGGCTGCGCCGAGTGCTCGGCCGGTCTGGTCTGCTCGCGCGGATTCCGTCAGCCAGACCACCCAGGGCCCATACCAGCCAAAGCCGAAGAAGCCCGCCGCGCAGCTCAGGCTGACCAGCCATGTCAGCGGCACCGAGGCGGGGAGCAGTGCGGCGCAGGCCATGACGGCCGCACATCCCCATGCGCATCCACCAACGCTCATCCATCGCTGGCCGGGATGCCGATCGCTGGCGCGTGCCAGGACGATGCGGCCCACGGCTCCGGCCAGTTGCGCCTGGAATAGCAGCGCTGTCGCGGTTGTCAGCGGCAGCGCGAAGACATGGGTCATGAACAGTCCCCAGTACACGCTGATGGCCGTCTGTCCCAGGACCAGCAGGGCGCCGACTACCATGGGCAACGACGTGGCGTGCCCCGCCGGGCCGGCACGCGGGGCAGCATGCGGTGCGGCGATCGGTGCCGGGCGATGAACCCAGGCGAATGCCCCACCCGCCAGGCCCATCAGGAGCGCTGCGCTGCCCATCGCATCCATCCAGCCCCGTGCGCCGATGAGCGCAGGAAAGAGCAGCGCTGCCAGTGCCCCTCCGAGGGGCAACGCTGCTTGGCGGATGCCCATCGCCAGTCCGCGTTGCGCCGGCGGGAACCAGCCGTGGACGACCCGGCTGCTGCCCGGCTGGATGGGGCTGTAGCCCAGGCCCAGCAGCACCATCGCGGCCAGGCAGGCGGGGTAGCTGTCGGCCAGTCCCAGCAAGGCCATGGCAGCGGCCACGATGCACACGCCAGCGGCGACCGGCCATCGCTCTCCGTGACGGTCCAGGGCGCAGCCGGCCAGCCACAACCCGGGGATGGTGATGGCGCCGCAGAGCGTGGCCAGCAGGCCGAGCTGGGCATGGGTGAGCCCGAAACGCTGCTGCGCGAACACACCCCATGCACCGATGCTCTGTGTCCCGAGCGCCGCGCACAGCTGCACGCCCGTGGACACGGCGAGAATCTTCCAGCGGGTGTGCATGCGGGCGCTCCTCGGATGCAAGGATTTTGCGAGAACATGCCGCACATCGGGCGCTGGTGGCTGCGCCTGGATCAGGCCACCGCTTCCAGTTCGGATCGGGTGTGTGCCGCTTGCATGTATTGCATCAGCAGCCCGTAGTGGGTCGCCATGTTCTCGATCAGCTGCCGGCTCGCTTGGTATAGCAACTGCCAGTCAGGCTCCCGTTGTGCTGCGGCGAAGTAGTCCTCCATGCCGCGCACCAGAGCAGCGAAGTGTCCGCTTTCCGTGGTGCCCAGGTGATCGTGGAGGAACTGCAAATCCTCCTTGACTCCTTCCTGGCCTCGGCCTAGCCGATCACGGCGCCAAGCCACGAAACAGGGCGTGGCATAGGCAAATTCACCGTGGTTGTAGAGCTCTTCCGGCAGCGAACGGATGATGGCCACCCCGAGATCTTCTCCGTTTTCCCGGTAGCGCCGCGAGGCATTGAGATATGCCTTGGCGCCGGACATGCGGTACCGATCCAGCTTCCATTGGTCATCGCCGGTCAGGCCGGTGGCGAAGCGGTCGTACAGCAGTTGGTGGTTGGTCGTGCCGATGCCCACGTCTTCGCGCGACACCTCGGACACACGGGCCGCCGTTCGCAACAAGAGCACTTGGCGATGCTGTGGTGCGTGCTCGGCTTGTTCGAGCACGCGGAAGGCCAGGGCGCAGAAACTGGCCGATCCGATCCCCGGACTGCGCCAGTTGTGAAAGAAGATGCGCCGGGCGTCAGGATGCCAGGCCATCGTGCTGAAGGCGTCGAAAAATTCTTCGATACGTCGCAGGCTTTCGGTGCAATCACGATAGGCGTTGCGCAGCGCCTGCTGCGCTTGCGGTGCATGGATCAAGGCGATTTCCGGTTCCACGATATCGTTGATGCGTTTCATGGGCGCTGTCCTCTGCGGTCGCGCGGAAGGTGACCACGTGGCAGCGCTCTCGGCGCCGCGGTGGCTTCCGAGCAGGGGCGCGATGGCAAACAACGGTGCGTCGGACTGCTCGCAGCCCCGACGTTATGCGTCGGCGGCTGCCGCTTGAATCAGGCTTCCCTGAAACGCTTGTGCGTTATTTCGTACGCGGTGCGCAGGCGCTGCGCTCTGTATGCGCACGCAACTCCGAAGCGGACATCCCGAAGGATTTCCTCATGATCCGTGCCAGGTAGGAGCCGGACTCCCAGCCCACCTGCTGCGCAATGCACAGCACCGATTCGTCTGTATTTTCCAGCAGGTACTTGGCGCGCAGCAGACGCTTGCTTTGTTGGAACTCCAGGGGCGAGTGGCCGTACTGCAGGCGGAAGTAGCGCTCGACCTGGCGGCGCGACAGCCGCTGAGTGCGTGCGAACGCATCCAGCGCGAGTGGTTGATCCAGGTCGGTTTCAATGTGGTCGGCAAGCAGGCTGGCGATGTGCCGCGAAGGGTGCGGTTCGGTGTTCCGAACCGGGTGCGAACACAGTCGCGCGGCTTCCATCACCACCGCACCACACCAAGCGGTGGTATCGATCTCGCGACCGTGTACTGCAATGTCGAGCAGGCGACGCGAGAGCGCGCCCAGTGCTGCACTTCCCGTTCGCAGGCCCTGCGAGGGTCGGACGATGGCCTGTGCTTCCAAGACAGCAGACCAAAGTTCCGGGTCGACATAGATCGCGAGGTGCGTCTGCCGAAACGTCTGGGCAGATGTGGCATGGGCCGCATCTGCAGCAAGCCACAAAAAGTCGCCAGGCGACGACTGCAGGCTGCGCTCCCATGCATCCACGATCTCGAACCGTCCCTGCATCGGCACGAACAGCATGTCGCAATCGTGCGTGTGAGGTGACGCTGCATAGCCCTGCCGGTGATTCGCCACCAGCGTAGAGCCATGGCGCAACTGCTCCCGAAAGGGAGACACCCGCAATCCCTGCGGTCCCAATTCTTGTTGCATATCCATCCCTTGTCGCGATTGTGCTGAGTGATGTCGCAATCGGATGTGCGCTCCACTCAGTGTTCGCGAAGAATTAATTGCAGCGTTTCATCCACTGCGTTTTTTTGAAAGAACTGCTATGACTCTTCGATCTCAGCGCTTTTGGCGCCTCGGCATATTGTCGGCATGCCTCGCTTTGGCATCTGCTACTTCCCGCATCGCGAACGCGCAGGATTTCCCTAGCAAACCCATCACCATTGTCGTCCCGTTTCCTGCCGGCGGGGGCACAGATGTGGTTTTTCGGTCGATCTCCCCGAAACTCCAGGCCGCCCTGGGACCTGCTGCACGCATCGTCATCGACAACCGCGCCGGTGCTGGCGGAACCGTTGGCACGGCCTCCGCCGCCAAGGCCACGCCAGACGGTTACACGTTGATTGCTGCCACGACAACGACCATTGCTTCTGCCCAGGCGGTGTATCCGAAACTCGGTTACGACCCCAACGCCCTGGTGCCCATCGGCCTGCTGGGTACCACTCCCTTCGTGCTGGTCACTGCGCCAGGGTTCCCTGGGCGAACCCCGGCAGAATTCATCGCCCATGCGAAGGCCCACCCGGGCACGATCAACTACGCCAGCATCGGAAACGGCAGTGCGAGTCACCTGGTCGCGGAACTGTTCAAGCAGCGAGCAGGGGTGGAGATGACGCATGTGCCTTACCGGGGCGCCGGACCGGCGCAGACCGATCTCATGGCCGGGCAGGTGCAGGTGCTGTTCGACAACCCGACGGCGCTCGTGCAGCAGGTGCGCGCCGGGCGCATGCAGGCCCTGGCGATCACCGAGCCTTCGGCCGTGTTCCAGGACCTTCCCACCTTCGCGGCGGCGGGCATGCAGGGTTTCCGTCCCGAGCTTTGGTATGGCCTCATGGCACCGGCGGCGACACCGGAGCCGGTGATCCAGCGGCTGCACGCGGCGCTGAGCCGGGTGCTGGAGGACCGGGAAGTCCGGGCCGATCTGCTCGCCCGCGGCGTGGCCCCGGTGGCCGGAACGCCCCAGGCGTTCGCGCAGCGAATCCGTGCCGACATCGCCCTGTGGGGCGGCATCGCCCGCGCGGTCGGTGCCAAGGTGGAGTGAGCACGATGCACTCCCAGCATAGGGTTTCCCCAAGTCCAAGCCATGCATCGCCCCGGGCACCGTTGGTGCGGGTCTTCACCATCGATGGCGATCCACGCGGCGGCAATCCCGCGCCGGTCTGGCTGGACGCCGAGGCCATGACCGGTGCCGAGATGCAATCGCATGCGCGTGCCAGCGGCCACGAGTCCGTCTTCGTGACCGCGTGCAGCGACGGTGTGCATCGCTGGGAAATGCGCTACTTCGTACCGATGCACGAGATGGAAATGTGTGGCCATGCCACCATCGCCGCGCTGTGGCTGCTGCATGCGCAGGACCGTTGGGACGGAGAGCCGGTCGCGATCCGCACGGCCAGCGGGACGGTGCATGGGCGCAGGGTGGACGGTCGCATCGAAATCAGCCAGCCACCGGCTTGCATGCGGTTGCTGGGCGAGGGGCACATCCGTTCGATTGTGCAGTGCCTGGGGCTCAGAACGTCGCAGGTCGTCGATGGCGTATTGAATGCTTCCACCAGTCGGGCCAAGACGCTCATCCGGCTGGACAGCATGCAAACCCTGCACGCCCTGCGCGTCAATGCGGAGCAGGTACCCATCGTCTGTGAGCGCATTGGTTCAACCGGGTTGTATCCCTATGCCGTCTCCCGCGTCGAACCGCGGGAGGTGCATTGCAGTGCGCGACAGTTTCCCAGGGCGTCCGGCTATCTGGAGGATCCGGCGACAGGCATCGCTGCCGCTGCCCTGGCCTGGGGATTGCGCCGCATGGCGCTGGTGGGGCCGAGGTCCGCGGTGGTCACCGTCCGGCAGGGCGAGGCGATGGGATCTCCCTCTCAGATCACAGTGCGCATGCCCGCGGTGACCCAAGAGGCCGAGGGCTGCTGGGTGGGTGGCCAAGCGCTGTTGGAAACAGATTGGGGAGGGCAGTGGATATGAACCACGTTGTTTGCGCAGCCGACCGAAGGCTCGATGCACTGGTGGCGGGCGAGCCTGAGCTGAAGCCATCGGGCCGCTACAGCAGCTTCTTCCAGATTGGCGATTGCTGGGTGTCCAGCGGCGTGGTGGGGCGGCGGGGTGGTGCCATCATCGCCGGTCCACTGCGGAGTGAAGAGGACGTACCTATCGGCGAACGGGCGGCTGCCGCCGCAGTGCTGCTGCTCCTGCGCGCGGCGCAAAAGGCGCTGGGCACCCTGGACCGGGTCGATCGGGTCGTCACGCTGCAGGGCTTCATCAGCAGTACCGCAGACTTCCGAGACCACGTGCGGGTGATGGATGCGGCGTCGGCCTGCCTGCAGGACGTGCTGCCGCAATCACCGTTGCCTGCTCGCACGGCGGTGGGCGTGGCGTCGTTGCCCGGTGGCGGCGCGGTCGAGGTGATCATGGTGCTCGCGACCCGCGATATCCCGGATTGAAGGAGCCAAGAATGGTCGATCCGAAATGGGGCGCCTACACGGCCGATGCCCTCATGCACTATCCGAGCGGCCTGGGCCGGATTCCATGCAGCCTGATCCACGCTTTCGGGCTGCAAAAGCAGGCGAGCGCGCGGGCCAATGCGCACCTGCAGGAACTGCCGGTGCCCATTGCCGACGCCATTGCACTTGCTGCGCAGGAAGTGGCGGCGGGGGCGTGGGACGCGCATTTCCCACTCGGAATGTGGCAGGCAGGCGATGGCAACCAGACCCACATCAACGTCAACGAAGTGATCGCGTGCCGGGCGGCCGAGCTCATGGCCGAGACCAAGGCCGGTTCACCCGACATCGAGTCGGTTGCCGAAATTCATCCGCTCGACCACGTCAACCGTAACCAGTCGTCCAACGACAGCTGGCCGACCGTGGTGCATGTCGCACTGGCCCGCGAACTACAGGCTTCGTTTTCTTCATCGCTGGAGACCTTGGTGACGGCGCTGGACCTCTTCGCAGCAAGGCATCATGAGACAGCCAAGGTCGGTCGCACCTTTCTGCGCGACGCGCATTGCACGACGGTAGGCATGGAGTTCCGTGGATTCGCCGCCTTGCTGCGAGGATCTCAATCCCATCTGGCGACCGCCTGCGAAACGCTGCGAGTGCTCCCTCAAGGGGGCGGTGCAGTGGGCAATGGCGCAGGAGTCCATCCGGGCTTCGGGACACGCTTTGCGGAGGAGCTGCGTACGCTGACGGGCATGCCGTTTCAGTCTGCGCCGCAGCCATGCGCGGCCCAAGTGGTGGATACGGCGTTGCTGACGGTGTGGAGCGGGTTGGTCTTGATCTCGGTGGTGTGTTTGAAGCTCTGCCGCGACATCGAGCTACTGGGATCGGGGCCCGCATGCGGATTAGGTGAGCTGTTACTGCCCGCGGTGGGGCCGGGTTCCTCCAGCATGGCCGGCAAGGTCAATCCGACCCACGCCTCCATGCTGGAGATGATGTGCATGAAGGTGCTATCCGACCACGCGATGGTCTGTGCCTCGCTGTCGAGCGCGCGTCTGCAACTCAATACGACCTATCTGCTGGCCGCTTGCGTGACCGTGGATGCGGTTGAGACGCTAGGGCAGGGCCTGGAGTGCTTTGCCAGCTCGTGTATCGATCGGCTGGAGGTCGATCATTCGCAGTTGGACGTACACCTGGCAAAAGGACCGGGTGCGCGGTACCTGCAGTCGCGAGAGCTGGGATATGACGCTGTGGCGAGGCAAGATGTGGGGTGAGCGCAGCGCGTAGCGAATCGGAGTGACGGGTACGTGGACGAGGTGTTTTGGGTGGTGGTGATCGGTGCCGTGGTGGCAGGCTTCGTGCAGGGCTTGTCGGGTTTTGCGTTCAGTCTGGTCGCGATGTCGTTTTGGGCCTGGGCGTTGGAGCCGCGCGTTGCCGCGGCGCTCGCCGTATTCGGTGCATTGACAGGGCAACTGTTGGCCGTGGCATCGGTGCGACGTGGTTTTGACTGGCGCGTGTTGTTGCCTTTCGTGTTGGGCGGATTCGCGGGTATTCCGCTGGGCGTGGCCTTGCTGCCGCGGATCGATATGGCCATGTTCAAGGCGATCCTGGGCACGTTGCTGGTGCTGTGGTGCCCCGCGATGCTGATGGCCAAGCAGCTACCCCGCATTCGCAAAGGCGGACGTGTGGCCGACGGGGTCGTGGGACTGGCCGGTGGCGTCATGGGCGGCCTTGGCGGCTTCACCGGCGCGCTGCCCACGCTGTGGTGCACGCTGCGCGGCTACGAGAAGGACCAGCAGCGCGCCGTGATCCAGAACTTCAACTTGTCGATGCTGCTGGTCACAATGGCGACCTACCTAGGCACCGGGGCGGTCACGCGGGACATGCTGCCGCTGTTCGCCATCGTGGCCCCTGCGATGCTCGTACCGACCTTGCTTGGTGCTCGACTGTACGTCGGCCTGAGCGAGGCGACCTTTCGGCAGGTTGTGCTGGGGCTACTCACCGCGTCGGGCGTGGCGATGTTGCTCTCGTCCGTGCCAGACCTGCTGCGGAGATGATCTCGACGTGCATTGGGCCTGCACCGGTCGGGGGCGAGCTCTACAGACATAGTTGATCCATTCGCCTTCCGTCTCCGTCTGCTGTAGCTGCAGGGACTGATTGGGTAGATCCCTGTTCGTTGCCTGCTTCTTCCCGGCCTTCAAGGCGGTGCCACTCTGGCTCGCTATGGTTTGCGGCTTATGCCGGGTGGGGGAATGTTCCGCGTCGTTCGTCTTATCTTTAGGCCCTTCTAAACGTCAAACAGCCTTTTGAACGCCAAGATGAAGTGTTGGAACGGGTCAACCAATCCATGAGGCAAGAGGTCTGTATGCACGACGACGTAAGCCAGGACCACCATCCGTCCCAAGCCGAATTACTCGAGATGGCAGCTCGGGGGCGTGAGACGCTCACCATCTATGAAGGAGGTGGTTTTTCGAGCGCGCTGCTCTGGATATTGGCGCTACTGTGTGTACTTCCCGGCGTGGCGATGCTTCGGAGCAACATCGTCTTTGCCTTGGCGTTTATAGCCATGGCGGCCGCAGTGGGGATGCTCGCCCGCGGGCTTGGGCGACGCAGAAAACTTCCCTTGTTGACGCTCAGCGCCCAGGGGCTTCAGTACTCAGCCGTCACACAGCCGATCCCGTGGACGGCGATCGAAAATTACCGGGTCGGCGCTGGCAGTCACCGTGGTGAAAATCTGATTCTCTTCGTGGATCTGTCCAGTGACTATGACGTCCCACTCAAGGACGCCCGTTCGGTCAGCGCTTGGCATAGCGTCGGGCGCTCCTGGTACAACGCCAAACAAGACTGGATCATCTTCAAGGTTCCACGCGTCCAGGGAATGACCAACCCTCAACTGATCGAACTTTTCTCGACGTATTGGCAAGCAGGGCTCGCACGTGCGCAGCTCGGGAACCTGGACGAGTCGTTGGTGGGGTGAGCATCAAGGCATCGCCAGCGACTTGGATAGCATCCCTGGCTGCACTTTGATTCGTGCAGGGGCATGTAGCTGCTAACAAGCTTGGCTCTTCGGCGGGTGCCACTGTCTTGGCGGCAAAAAAGCAGCGCAAAGCCTTTTTTCCTTTTCAGGATAGAGCCTTTCCCCTTGCTGCCCCTTCCATTCCATTTACCCTTTGACGTGCCTGGCCGGGCGTAACTGCCGCAATGAAGCCGAGGTTGCGAAGACGCTCAGGAGTTGTAGGATATACGTCAATTATGTATATCCTTGAAGGGCGCTAACATGCAAGTAGCAAAGTGGGGCAATAGTCTGGCAGTGCGTCTGCCTGCAAGCCTGGTGGAGGCCCTGGAGCTGCGCGAGGGCGACGACATCGAGATTGTCGTTGACGAGCCGCGCCTTTTCGCGGTGCGCAAGAAGCCAGGTTCGGAAGCTCTGTTGGAGCGGCTTCGCGCGTTCCGCGGCAAGCTGCCGGCAGATTTCAGGTTCAACCGGGAAGAGGCCAATGGTCGGGGGTAGAGCCAAGATATTCCTGGACAGCAATGTGGTGCTTTACCTATTGTCCGAGGACTCCGCGAAGGCGGATGATGCTGAAGAGCTCCTTCAGCGGCGGCCGATCATCAGCGTGCAGGTGCTCAACGAAGTCACTCACGTGTGTGTGCGCAAGCTCAGGATGGGGTGGGGCGAGGTGGGGCAATTCCTTGCGCTGGTGCGGGAATTCTGCAAAGTTCTGCCTCTCACGGTCGACGTGCACGACCGGGCTCGGCAGTTGGCCGAACGGCACCAGCTCTCGTTCTACGATGCCTGCATCATTGCAGCGGCAGCCATCGAGGGCTGTCAGACCCTGTACACAGAAGACATGCACCACGGCCTCATCATCGAAGAAAGCCTTTCGATCCGGAATCCATTCAACACCTGATCCAACGATTGCAGGAGGACACCATGATGGCTACCTCTTACTCCAAGCCAACACTGAGCCGCAGGGCTGGACGTGCTGCGGCGCGGGTATGGCGCTGGCTGGTACAGCGCGACAGCCAGTTTAATGAATGGGTGGCCGCTTTCGTCCCATCTCGGGGAACTGCACTACTCGTGAGTTGCTGCGTCAAGTTCGTCATTCTCGGCCTTGCTATGTACGTGGCTTTTGGGGTTGCCTTGTTGATTGCTACTTCCCTTGCACTGATTTGGGTTGTAAGCAGATCTGAACTAGAGACTCCATCAAAACCAGAGTGGCGGGACGGCCATTCTGGATATGGCTTCTATGACAAAAATGAGTGGCGTCACGATATGGGAGACACTGGCGAAGATTCGTAAATTTTCATTTGAAGACTGATTTCGTGCCTCCTATCACGCTTCTTCCGCCACTTCCTCCCGCTGATTTCGCGTCTCCTGTTGCCGCTGTTAGCGCTCCTACGAGATTGCCGGCTCTTACCCCAGCCCAAGCCAATGCCATAACCCAGAAGCTCGGAAGAACGATGAACATCGATGCCATCACGAAGTTCAGGAGCATGTCTCCGAAGGCATTGTTGAGGCCTAGAAACAGGTTGAGGTTGCTGTGCGGTGAATTCCACCCGTAGAGCGCATCAAGGATGGTGCTATCAAGCCAGCGCGCCAACTGGAACCAGAAATCCACGAAGAACAGCGCGAACTGCACGCAGCTCATCGTCACCACCGCCTTGAGGTCGTAAGTGCCAAATAGCAGGACGAGAGGGATGCAGATGACCATCGCCATCTTGAGAAACGACAGAACCATCGGCAGCGCCTGCCGCACCACATCCATCGCCGGAAAGAATCCGATCGAGCCAGCTGCCAGACCGACGTCAGCTGCGCCGCGCGTCACGATGTTGGGTAGCGTCATGTCCACTTGGCCGCCGTAGTCGGCGTAGGCCTGTCCTTGGTTCATTGTCTGCTGCCGAGGCGCGGCGATCGCGCGGATGATTGCATCGTCCGCTTGCTGACGGGATACGAAACCCGCCCATCGCCCGATACGCGACAGCAGATCGGGATCCACCTGGGCGAGCAAGCGGCTGCGCAAACCTTGGTCGCCGTCCGACCACCATTGCCGGCAGGTTGGATAGCCGCCTCCGTTTTCCACCTGGGCTAGGCCTGCATCGCGCGTTGCGTTATATGGCCAGGCGGAGCGCGGTGTCTGCGAGTGGTAGGTGTCGTAAAACCCGTCCGTGCCCAGGAAGTAGGCCGATCCGATCCAGGTCACATCGTTCATCTGTGCTTCGGAGAGCGCCGGGCGGCCCATGAATAGCTTTGCGCGCGCGAGGCCGTAGCAGTCGTGTGTGAAGTCGGCGACTTCCTGGGCCAGCACGGGGTCATTGATGCGTATGCTGTCGATCTCCATGCGCATCTGCCGCAGATCGGTACCGCACGGGATGGCGGCGACGGCCGCGCCCGTGACGGCCTTCGAAACCGCATGCATGAAGAACCACCAGACCGGTACCTGCGCACTCTGATTGTTGAGCGTGGTGAAGGCATTGGACCATCGTGTGTCCTGCGGTGTTGCCAAATCTACCTTGCATTGCGTGGAGCGCGAGGCATCGAACTGGATCGTCGAGAGATTGACGTTGATGAAGGGGATGCCGGCGAACAGGATGACCACGATGGCGACCCATACTCGGTTCTCGATGCGGACCGCCGACAGCACTCCCTTGTTCCCCTCGTCGGCACCCTCGGTGCGCGCCCGGAGCCATTCTTGGATGACGATGGACACGAAGGGCAGGGCGAACATGCCGCTGGCGACCAAGATGTTCCATATCCCGTTGTGCACGATCCAGCCGACCAGCGTGAGGTAGTACTCCAAGTAGTCTGTGGTGTAGAGGGTCATGAAATCTCCGCGCCTAGCGTGGAGCTTGATGTTGGGGGGCCGCGCGTCCGTATAGGCAGACAATCCGAATTGCGCCCGCCCTGATTCTTATGGATTGGCTTTCAGGGACGAGGGCAACCAAGAATTGAAGGCCTACCGGCTACCGGTTATGGTGCCGGGGAGCCTTGGTTGCCGCGTATCTGATGACCGTTGATGTCAGTCCTAGGTCTTGGAAGCCATATCGAATCGTCTATTGAGTGTCGCAGGAGTCCGGAGTAGCACACGTGAGTTTCTATTCCAGCTAAGTTGACGAGCAAGCCCACTAACATGAACACCACTAGGTGATCGCCCTAAGCCCGACTGGTATCGGCCAGAAGCTGCTGTTGGATAGGCCTCGTCCGAGATCCTCTTCAGGCTGATTGCGGTCTTCCTGTCTTAACGTCCCAATGACTGCTCCTGCCGTTGGCGGTCATTCGCACCCAGAGGTATGGACGCCAGCACGAAGGCGCTCAGGTGGCACGTGGCCAATCTTCGGGTACCAACTTGAGTCCGTCACGCCAGCGCTCGCGTAGCGCGTCCTGGAATCGGGTGTCATCGCTAAAGTCCGGGTGATCCGTGATGATCACCTGGAACTTGCCCTGCAGGCTGGCGACCACATCAAAGATAAGGCCGAAGAGGCGCTTCACGGCCTTGCGATCGGTGTCGATCTTCTCTTGAGTCACTCCCTCTCCCGGCACCGTGTCCGGAGAGAAGTGCGCCTGCGAGAGCTGATCCAGTAACAGGAAAGATGGCACTGGCCGCCCGCGGCTCGCGAACCAAGTGTGCAGGGCCAGGTGCGCCACGATGTGATAGCCCACATGGTTCTCGCCGCTGCCGATCTCGCGCATCTGCACAGGCCGCTCCAGCGTGTCCGCCACGATGGTCAGGTTGCGAGGGTCCAGGCGCAGGGGTGTATCGGAATACTCCAGGTCGATCTGCTTGGCGTAATTCCATAGATGCTGGTTGACGTTGGACAAGCAGGACTCCATCTTGGCCTGGATGGTGTCGGCACTGACCGCCTCGTCGAGCAGGCCCTCCTGCAGCCGCAGTTCCTTCAGTCGCTCCTGCTGCGCGCTGAGATCCGGCATTTGCGGGATGTTTTCCATGTACAGGCTGATCCGGCCGAGCACCATGGCGCGCCGCGCTTCCATGTCCGATGCCAGTTGCAGACGCTGGTTGCCCCGCTTGACTGCCGTCAGCAGGACGCGGTTGTCTTCCATGCGGCGGCGTACATCCGATAGCTTGGTCTCGACATCCTGGATGGCGGTCTCGATGCGTGGGGTCGCTGCATCCATCGCGCCACTGCGTTCGCCGATATAGTCCTGGGCGGCCCGGAGGTCGCCGATGGACGGAACCTTCGAGGTTTCGGGCAGCCCTTGCAGACACAACGGGCAGGCATGTCCTGGCTGGTCATGCTCGAAGACGCTCACAGCTTGCAGGCGCGCTGTGTGTTCTCGCGCTTCCGTCGAATACCCCTTGGAACTGCCTTCGAAGCTGCGTGCACGCTCAAGCGTGGACCGCAAGGTGCGCTGCTCCTGCAGGAGTTCGCTGCGCACCGAGGAGAGCCTGTGGAACTCAGCGTCGCCGTCGACCTCTGCCGCTGCCGAAGGCACCGGCCTGTTCTGAATCTCGCGCAGTGTGTCGAGCTTTTCCTGCCAGGATGCGCTGTCAGGGAGCTCGCTCATTCCGACCGATTTGGCTTCGGCCAGCAGCGTGTCCGCGCGGCCAACGCCATTGCCTCGGATTGCGGCGGCTTCCGCAAGCCGGCGGTCGATCTGGCGTATCTCGGCACGAACGCGTTTGAGTTCCTGCTGATTGGCGACGTAGCCGTCGGTGACCGCGCCCAGGAAGTAGGGCAGGGTGTCCTTGATCGCCTGCGCTACAAATCGGTCACTGGAGCCATGGAACAGGTGCTTGCGCTGCGCGATCTCGTTCTGCGATTGCAAGCAGAAGGTGAGCGCATGGCTGATGGTGGCGGCCAGCGCATCGCGCGTTTGCCCAGGTGGCGGTTCATGCAGATAGTCCGACAGGCCTGTCCAGGAAGCCAATAGCGAACGCAGCCCCTCTCGGTTGGTGGTCTGGCGCAGCACCGAGGCTGGGGGAATGTCGATCTCAGTGTCGGTCTGCACATAAACCACCTCGTTGGACTTGCCGTCTCCTATCGGCAGTTGCCGCGCCACAAAGGCCTGACCACGCGTTGTCTGCAGCAGCAATGCAAACCAGGCAACATTTCGGCGGACCTTGCCTTCGGGCACGTCGATCTCTTTAGCCCCGAAGCAGTAGTCGATGATGCCCAGGATCGCCGACTTGCCCGTGCGCGAGTCTCCAGAAATGATGTTGACGCGGCCTGGTTCGAAGGGCACCACGCGGTGGCGTCCGTCGTGGCTGTAGATCACTACGGCGCGAATCTGAATCATGCTTGAACTCCCAATAGCGCCAACACGGTTGGGGGCGCGCCCGCTTTGCACAGCCAACGACCGACGAACACGGCCTGGCGCATGCAGTCCCTCACCTCGGTGCTCGATGCGCCCAAGTAGGTCTTGATCTTTTTGGCTTGCGATTCGCCGGCGGCAATTCGGCGGCCATCCAGCGCGAGCAGTTGGTGCTGCGCGCCGAACAGCAAGGCCTCGCGGACCGTCTGCCGCAACACGACCACGCCCTTGGCGACGGCCGAACGCTCCAGCGGATGATCGTGCACCCAGGTGGCCAGTGAACTCGTGATCGTGCGAGGCAATTGCTCCCGCGTCTGGCCACGTAGCACCAGGCTCGCGCCCACGAAGGCCAGCTCAAACGGCAGCGCCGCCTGGCCTGTGCCGAGAGCCTTCGCCTCGGTGGTGTAGCCATGCGCGAGATGCCACACTGCGACGGCGCAGAAGGCTGGGTTGAGCAGATTGCGCTGCTCGATGGTGCGATCCTGCCAAGCCGTCATGCTGTCTTCCCCTGAGCGGCAGCGTCGAGGACGGCTTTCAGCCGGGTCTCGAACTGTGGATGCCAGCCCACGCGCATGTCCTCTGCGAGCATGTGCAGCGAACCGCGGCAGACCCAAGGGACATCCACACCCGAACGGATGAAGACATGGGCGTCTTCTGCCCACTTCAGGAGCGCGCGCCCCGCCTGTGCCATTGCCGCATCGGTGGCGTCCGCGCCGAGCTCGTCGCAGACTTGGCCGTACTGCAGCTCCCATTCGGCCTGCAGGCGCTTGTCGTACTTGTCCAGGTCGGCATCGAACAGCAGGTCGTGGCGGGTCCAGGCAGAGCGTTGCCGAAAAGCCTGCAGATAGCTGGTGATCGCGTTTCGGATGCGCAGTTGGCTACCGCTTACCAGTTCGACCTGTTTGTAGAAAGGGCGATCAGCGAATTCTGGCAGTTGTTCCAGCGCGATCATCAGCGCGTCGAGGTCCTCATCGATCGGCAGGGCGTCGGGTTTCAGCGATTCCTGGATGTCCGAGATCTGCGCGTCGATCTCGGCGCGAGGGATGCCGCCCTCGGGGTGGACCAGTTCCTTCAGCACCCGCTTGAACCACCAACCTTCGAGCATCTGCACCGACAGCGCCTGATGGTTCAGAGCGACATGGTAGAGCTCGGACTGCAACTGCTCTGTGATCTCGACGGCGTCGGGCTGCGACGGGATCACGTAGACCTGTGCCAGCAGGCCTTCGCGCTCATTATCCTCCAGTGCGAGGTAGGCCTCGAAAGCCGGCTTTAGCTCGCTGTTGGTGGAACTGATCGCTGCATGCTTGAGTCGCTTGGCCGCCTCAGCCACGTCGCGGTCGCGGCCTTCGATGCCCAGGGCGGCGCATGCGCTTCCAGGCGCGGCCGCCGCGGTGGTGATCAGAAAGCGCGCTGTGCCAAGCGGAATTTCACCGCTGGCCAGACCGACAAGCCAGACGCGCAGCGTCTTCCACAGTTCTGCGCTCAAATCTGTCAGGTTCGCAGCCGCCTTCAGAGAGTGCTTGGCCTGCAGCACTGCCAGCGGTTCTCCGCCGACTTCGAAACTCACGTCATCTAATGTTTCCAGGCTGACGACGAAGTCGCTGGTACGGCTGCGGCGAATTGCCCACAGCAGGGCAAGTCGGACCTGGTATAGGTAGCCCACCATTGACGGGGCGGCGCCGAAGGTGGAGATGCTGGGCGGGATCATTGTGGATGCCTCCTGTCCTGAATTCGATCTACGCCACGGCAACGCGCGTAACGCCGGCCTTGTCGAGCAATTCGTAGAGCGGCGCGACCGTCGCTCGCTGGCCGCGCTCGGGCGAGTAGGTAAAAATTACCCGCTGCTTGGCGCGGGTGAATGCGACGAAAAATCCGGCAGTTGCATCGACCGGGTCCTGGGCGTAGCTCCACCAGGAATCGTCATCGAGCCCGACGAAAACAACTGTGTGGTACTCCAGGCCTTTGCTCTTGTGCAGAGTCATCAGGGGGAGCGCGTTGACGCCCTCATAGGCGTCCAGTGCTGCACGCCAGTCCTGCGCTTGCGCGGCGCTGGCCAGCAGGTGCAGCACGACGCTACTCTCCACCTCGGCGAACCAGTTTCCCTGGCCATAGGGAACGTGCGCGGCGACTAAGGCATTGGGATCCAGGAATACCAGCACTGCCTGGACCATGGACCGAGCTTGCGCTTCGGTGGACGGTGGCTGTGGATGCAGTCGGACAAATCCACTGGCGAAGCCATCCAGATCGCGGGCCAGCGCGCGCCGGGCCCGATCATCGGCGGGGTCAATGCCGCGCAACTCGGCCAACGCATGCTGAGCCTCGCTCCAACTCGTTCCACCGCGTGCGGCGCAGGCCAGGCGCAGCATCACGAGCACCAACTCTGAAAGCGGCTCCGTCAGCAACTCCTGCAGCATTTGGCTGCCGACATAAGCGGCTTCGTTGCGGACAGGAATACCGGCTGCCGCGAAAGCGGGCGTCAGCACTTGGGCATAGTCCTCCGCCTTCTGCCGGACCAGCAGCACGAAATCGGTGGGCTGCAGGCCGTCTTCGCGCATTTTCGCCGCGACGTAAGCTGCCAACGTGCTGGCTTCTACGCGCGTACTGGAGAAGTCCCAGATGGAACAGCAGGCGTCGTAGATGGCTGCCTTCGCCTTGGATTCGGGGCGCGCTGCACTCGCGTCCAGGGCCTGCGCTAGCACGTGCTGAATGCGGACCAGCTCGGGCGATGACCGGTAGTTGCTGAGCAGCGGGATGCGCTTCGCTGCGAAGGACAGCTCAAAGGCACCGAATGGATCATCCATCGCGAGCGCGAAGCGCATGATCTGCTGCTTGTTGTCGCCCACGGCCGTCATGACCGTCGAGGTGCCGAGGAAAATGGTTTGAACGAGGTCGAGCTGGGCCTGGGTGGTGTCCTGGAACTCATCCATGAACACATGCGAATAGGTCAGGGCCAGGGCATGACGTACCGCTGTGTTGACGCGTACCAAGAGCTCGGCCAAGCGGCTGAGCATTGGGAAGGACAGGTAGCTGCGCTCGGCGCTGCGCAATTGTTGATCCCAAAAGCGCTGACCTGCCCACCGGCCGGCCGTGGTGGTGGGCCAGCCAGCTTCCGGCAGAGGGGCGTCTAGGACATGGAGTCGCTCGAACGAGGGGGCCGGAATGGTCTGTACTGCGGTAGCTCCGAACGGGTTGTCCTGGGCCTGCCCCGCACGTCGCAGGAAGTCCATCCAGTAGGCCTTCTTCGCAAACAGGATGCCGTAGTCGGCTGTCGGCCGCCAACGGTCCGGCAGCGCTTGTCCAAAGCGATCAACAAGGCTTTTGGCGAATGCGTCGAACGTGAGAGAGTCGAAGCGCTTTGCGTGATCCGCGTGGCAGCGCTGGCGTACGCGGCGGGCCAGATTGCGCGCCGCGTCGCGCTTGAAGCTGATCGCCAGGATGCGCTGCGGGGCGGGGGAGGCGCCCGTCTGCAAGAGAAATGCCGCCCGCTGTGCCAGCAACTCCGTTTTGCCTGCGCCCGGTCCAGCGAGCACCGAACAGTGCTCGCTAGAGCGCACCACAGTCAGTGCATTCGGCTCAAGGCTGTCGACGCCCACCGGCAGCCAGTCGGCCGCTGGGATACGCAGCGGCGGCAGGGCCACGCTCACAGCGGTGACACCTCGACGGCGATGCGCTGCAGCACACGCTTGAGTGCAGGTGGCATGCCGGCACGCAGCGCGGGCAGATCGATGTGCGTTAGGGCGCGCAGGTGGGTGGCGGGCTTGCTGTGAGTCAGGAAGTGATAGCGATAGGCGGCCATGTGAGCGCAAAAAGGCTGTGCATTGCCTGTGTAGCCGGTCAGGCCGGGCCCTGCCGTTCCCAGGACCACCTCGGCGGCGGCCTCGTTGGTCATGCGCGGCCCTGTTCCTTCGATGGTGGCTGCATAAGCGGCCGGGAAGGCGTGCAGCATGGCCAGATCGAGATCCAAGGGCCAACAGAAGAAGACCGACGACGAGCGCTCCAGATAGTCGAGCCAGCCTTCGAGGTTCGCACCGTCCCAGGTGTCCATCGTTGCGAGGTGCTCGTCGGTCAGGACCGTGTCGTTAGACAGGGTCATGATCTGCTCACGAGGGGTTCCCAATGCAAGTAGCTGCTGCAGCACGTTCTTGACGCGGCCAAAGCCACCGCCGTCTCGCCCCAAGTCGAGGTCGAGTAGCGTCGCATATGGAATGCCTAGTCCCTTTAGAAGTCGCCAGAAGTGATTCACGTGGCGACCACCGAGCGGCACGATGGCCACGAAGGACGGATCGACCAGGAGGTCTAGGGCCTCGGCCAGCCGCGGTAGCACGATGCGCTCGGAGTCGCCTTCGACTAGCAGAACGAATCGCGCGAAGTACAGCTCCGGAAAGGCCAGGAAGGCATTGCGGACGAATTTGATCGCCTCGACGCTGCCGGCGGGCATCGGAATGGGCTTGACGGTCGACGTTCCGCTAGCCGTATCGCGTTGGCAATAGCGCACATCCTCTGGGGGGATGCGCCCGAGCACCGAGGGTGCATGGCTGCTGACCAACGCCTGCCCGGCACCAGTCTCCACCAGACTGCGGATCTGCTTCAGGATCCGTGAGAGGTAGTATGGAGTGACGTGGTTCTCCGGCTCCTCGACCGCGAAGAGGGTCAGGGCAGGCACGCTGAGGTCCTCGGACCGGAACCCCCTGATCCGGCCTGCCACCGCAGCTCGCTCCACATCGAACACGGCCGCCGCCAGCGCAAAGTAAAAGAGGGACTGCTGCCCGTCGCTCAAGGCCTCCAGCCCACGGTCCTGGCCCGCCGGGCCGCGCTTGAACATCACGCCGATGCGCGCGACGACTTCCTCGAAGCGCCGGCTCGTCAAGCTGAGCTCCGGCGCGCAGTCGATGTCGCCCTCGTGCAGAGCGTCCCAACGCTGGGACAGCGACCGACTGATCGCCTGGATAGCCTTCTCGCTGCCAAACGCGGTCGTCAGCTGTTCCGTGGCTGCGTTAACCGCAGACTGCGTCCCTGCTGACCACTCGATGGCCCTGAGCAGCCGCGCGGCGAGAGCCCCTGTCGTGGCGCGAATCTGCGTTGCTGCATCACGGATGGCTGGTGTGTAGAACAACTGGATCAAGCCACGGTCAGCGGGCGCCACGGGGAAAGCCTGGTCATCGCGGACGGTCGGCTCGGCGGTCCCGATCCAACTCAGCTCCTGGCTGACGGTACCTTCGACCGTACCGTCATCATCCCAGCGAGCGCGCAGCCGCAACCGGCACAGCGGAGTACCACCGGGCCGCTCCACCCGTATATGACGGAATACGGGCGCCACGGTTGCCGCAGTGGCGCTACCGTCCGCCAACTCCGGCAAGCTCAGCCGCACATCGATGGTTAGCGTCCGCGATTTGGGGCGCTGGGCCTCAGTAGGTGGCACATGGAAGTCAGATAGGACGACCGTGCGCAGTGCCCGGGTCACCCCGAAGAGGCGCATGAGGGCTTGGAGTGCCGCTGTCTTGCCGGAAGCATTGGCCCCGACGAACCCGGTCAGGCCCGGGCTGAGATGGATGACTGTCGGGACGGGGCCGTAGCACCGGAATCCGGTGATGGTGACACTTTCGATATGCATTGGCACCGCTCCCTGGTGACCGCCTATTGTTTGTGCGCGCCAGATCTACCGTCGACATTGCAATGCACATACCGGCGCTACTCAATGGTAGCAAATCGATGCGCGCGTTCGCCTGGACGCAATCAGATCTGGCGTATCCAGCGATCGCAAAGCGGTGGATACGTGACATAGGCCCCACCGAGGTAAAGGACCGCAACCGCTGCGAAGTGGTTGTCCGCGACGGATGGGCAAATAACGGCTCTTGGTTGTTTGCTACCGGTCCAGCTGTCAAATTCAGCGATCACGGCGAAATGGACTGAGTGGCTGGCAGCGGATGAGCCAAGGCCTGGGTTGTTGGCGGGGAGGCATCCCATCATCGGAAGCCTCGTCCGCCTATTTTTAAGCTCCAGACTTTGCCAGGTCCTCAAAAGTAGTACATAATAGCGTTCTTCCAACGGAGGGTTGTCTGGCAAACCTCTTATGGATCAAGGAGTTAGGGCGGAAGTGAGCATCTCGTTTCCCGCTCCAATTTTGTAAGGGAAGCTTCGGCTTCCCTTTTTTATTGTGCGAATCGGTTGTTCTTTGGATTGGCCGATCCGCATTGGCAGCGTTGCGCACCTGCGTGGCCCGGGTTACGCTTGAATGCAAGGTGCGCGCCGTGCAGCCGGCGCCCCGATGGTGAAATTGGTAGACACTGCGGACTTAAAATCTGTTTTGTCAAGTCCTTTCTGCTTTCGCCACCAAGCCGGAAGGTCAATAGTGGCAAGGACTTGGGAGCATCCAAGGCGTAGCTTCGCGGCTCGGCTTGATGGTCAGGAGCCAACTAGGAGCCAGCAGGGAGAGGTGTAGGCTCCAGTGCATCATGTAATGCCCGAGTGGTGAAATCGGTAGACACAAGGGACTTGAACAATTTGAGCCCTCCGGGGGAAACCCCAGAGGTGAAGCCCGTCAAAGTCGGCGAACGCCCTGGATGCCCCGGCATCCGAGCCAACGCCGAGCCAAGCCCAGGCCAATGCCTGGGAAGGTGTAGAGAGCAGACGGCGGGCACCTACGGCTGCAAGGCTATGGTGAAGGCGTGCTCCAGACCACGAACAGCGCACGCGCTGGCGGCGAAAGCCGAAGTGGTAAGAAAATCCCTCGCCGAAAGGCGTGCCGGTTCGATTCCGGCCTCGGGCACCAATTCAGGGGCCGCTTCTATTGGCGCAGAAGCGGCCTTTTCATAGGGGGCAATGACACGGCTCATCCAAGCGCGTTCAGTCAAGGTTAACTCCGCTGCGCTAGATCGCGACAAGCCCAGGAGCAAGGTCCAGCGGCCTTCGCCGATTGACTGCCCGATGTGTTGAAACCTCAGCCCAGATGCTCCGCACCTCGGATTACGGCCTCGGGGAATAGATTCTGCGCCACGATCGCGGTGCGAGCCGCTGCGACATCGGGCACAAAGGCCACGACTGCCAGGTCCTTCGTTGCACGCGAGCAGCACACATAGAAGAGGCGGCGGGTTCGATCGAGTACGGACTCTTCACCTGCCGTCAGGTTGGCTTCGTCCTTGTCCGAGAGGGGGACGTACCCGAGATACTTCCCGTAAGAATACTGCCGGAAGCCCGCTTCCTCATCGTCGATGACGACCAATACGCGCTCAAATTGGGCACCCTTCACCCCATGATGCGTCGCGAATGGTGACTCCTCTGTAAAGTAGCGCCGGTAGGCCCAGAGTTCGTCGACACCGCACGCCAGATAGGCTTGAACGTTCTCGAAGCCGCTGCTGCCGTCATCCACAGGCTCTGCAACCAGATGCATGGCGAAGCGATCATCGAGGCGCAGCAACTCGTTATCTCGCACATGCGTCAAGACGTCCCGGATAGTCGCCTGCGATCCTGCTGCCAACAGACCGACAAGCCCGTCGAGCGCTTGCTGTAGCGCTGTAAGAACGGGGGCCGTCGCTTGCCCTCGAAGCCGCGCTGGTTCAAGCCTCGGGCATTCGCTGCGCAAGGTCGATATCACTGTGAACCGATCACCCGCTTGCGCCGCGACAACGAGCGGAAGTATGTGCTGGACAAGTGGACGGAGCGGCCAGGCTGTGCCATCGCTCAGCCCTTCACTCAGACTCATGGGGGCTCGGTCATTGAGCGTAGCATACAGATTAGGGAACCCGAGCCGGTTGGCCGCCATGCGGTGCACCAGTACAAGCAGGCGGACATCGCCTTCCCGCACGTCGCTTAGCCACAGACCGTCGCCGGTTTCGGCGGCCAGCCACTGCCTAATGGCCGCGAGGCGCGCACTCCGCTCCGCGTCCGCCGGCAGGATGAACAGATTGGAGGTACCGGCAACCGGCTGCTCGATGCCATCAACGGTTATCGTCCGACCACGCACCTGCTCAAGACCGTCGCCAGGGGCGCGGATTGCATTGATGACCCCGAGCACCGATGTCGGGCACCGGAAGTTCTCGGGCTTTGTGATCTCCGCCCAGCCGTCGTTCAGCGGGACAGTGCCTGCTCCGCTCATATAGATCTTCTGCATCGGGTCTCCGAAGAACCCGACACACAGGCCAGGATGTTCGCCCGCAATGTGCCGTAACACCTCGACGACGTCCGGATTGGTGTCTTGGCTCTCATCGACGAAGATGTAGGGAAAGCGCTTAGCGACGAGTTGTCTCAGCAGCGGATGCGCTGCGACGCAGGCTGGGGTGAGCTTGAGGATATCGTCATGGCCAAGGATGCCTTCAGCGTAGCTGCTGCCGGTGCCGTAGACGAACTTCTCTACTTCACTGATCGCAGCCAGATCGGCTTCGAGATCTGCGATCTCCTGTTCGAGGCGGGCCTTCGTTTTTGCCTGAGTCCGAGGCTTGTCGTAGTGTGCGCGTCGCTCCGCGATCTTCTCGTCGATGCGGGTGGCTACCCAAGCCGCGATATCCGAATGGAACGGCCGGATGACTGACCACAGGAAACTGTGGATGGTCGAGATGTGGAATAGCGGCGAGGCCCCGACATCGGCCGAAATCTCACCGACGGCGACTTCGGTATATGTGATGCAGGCGATTTGTTGCCCGGCGCGGCGCAGGGCAGGACCGCGGGTCTCGGCTAGGTGCGCGATAGCCTTGATCAGCGAGGTCGTTTTCCCCGACCCCGCACCGGCGACCATGACAAACGAGCGTGGCGGCATCCGATCGAGACACGCTCGAACATCTAGATCGGCTTGTGTGTCAGGACTGCCGATCCGGCTTGTCATGCCGCTACCTCGTCGCCGGCGGCGACTGGTGCCCCCTGGGGCGCGTCCTCATGCGGCTGTTCCTCATGCGGCTGGTCCTCGGCCGGTTCCGGCGGCGCAATCTCGGTCTCAAGCCAGCTCAGGCCCTCGGCGATATAGGTTGGGACAGACCAACTGCTCGGATCTTCGGCTAACAAGGCGAGCGCGAAGTCGGTCTTGCTGAAGCTCTTAGCCTGCACGCGCTTGTGGATGCGTTCCGCAAGCGTGGTCAGGTTCCTCTCGTCGGCCTTGGCGATGCGGAGCTGAAGCGGCTTACGGTTCTTGTCCTGACACCATTCAAGATTTTCGAGTGCGAATGCTTCCTCCAGCGTGCGCCCGGCTAGCGCCAGGGTTTCTCCGCCCCAAGTGACATCGGTCCGGCACTGATAGGCAACGCGTACCAAAGCGTCATTGTCGTCCGTCCTCGCCTGGATCTTCTGCTCAGCCGTCGCCTCCCACAGGGCGGCGACCGTGTCGCATTTCGGTAGCCATTGGAGCAAAGTCTGATTGGACGTCGCCGCGCCCGGATGACCGGCTATGCACGCCTTCCCGGGCTTCTCCGCAGCCACAGGCAAATCCTCCTCGTCATCGTCAATGTCCTCAGCGTCAGCGCCGGCAGCCTGCGCGTTCTCGGCGGCTGGTTCCGCGGCTTCCGGTTGACCAGCGGGTGCCGCACCCTCGCCATCCTGCCCCAGTGGACCGAACACGCTGTCGAGATCGGTGATGATGAGCGTTGTCAGTCCGAGAAACTCGATCAGCGTTTTGAATCGGTAGCCGAACGCTCCGCCGATCTCTAGGACGGTGAGATAGGTCGATTGCAGCCGCGGCGCGGCATTGGCGATCATCTGCGGCAATAGCAGCCGTTCGACATTGCCTTCGACCAGCACGGTGCCATCGGCGAAGAACAGATCGCAGTGCGCGAGTTTCAAATAGCGCTCGAGGAAGCTTCGGATGTCCGGATCGGTGCTGTCGTAGAAAACCGAGAGGTTGAGCACATCGGAGGTCGACACATTCTGTGCACGGCTTCGACGAAAATAGCGGATCGGCCGGAAGCCTCGTTCGTAAAGGATATGAGTCGAATGGGTCGTGACGACGACCTGGCTCGTATAGTGCGTGCGTTCCTCGCCCTTGAGCGCTAGGATGTCCATCACCTTGCGTATGAAGGCCTGTTGAAGCTGGGCATGGAGGTGCGCTTCGGGCTCCTCGATGAAGATCAGGTGGACCGGCGGACGGTTTTCCTCGATCGCCAGCCATTGAGCGTGAAGGTCGAGCAGCTCAACGACCATGAAGATGAGGTTTTTGAAGCCAAGACCGTTATACCGATCGGGCAAGGTAGGCGGGTCGGGCTTCCCGTCATCGGCTCCCAACGCATAGTGAACGATCGCGCCATCTCGACCGCTCATGATCTGGGCAGGGTCGAGGGCCGAGCGGATCATCATGCGCGGGTTTGAGAGGCCCGGATAGCCGAGCTTCGACAAGCTCTTGAGCGTCGGTTCGAACACTCGTTCGAGATGCTCATTAAGCGAGACTTCGGATGCTGCGAGGGCGCGCAACGCTTCGATATCTTCGCCTTTCTGTTCGAGGTTGCGCCCGTAGAAGCGACTGAGTACACGGGAGAGATCCTCGGCGCGAGAGCCACCTGGGCCGTCCGAGAGATGGCGCTGTGCGTTCAAGAAGTCAATGTGGAGAAGGCCGTTCAAGATCTCACGGCCGCTCCGGTCGCGTCCGGTGAGAGTGGCTGGGTCATAGCCAGCCTCTGCGACCATCTTCGCATCGAACCGCGCGGGATCGAGTACGAAATAGCGCAGCTCATATTCGTCATGTAGCCTGTCGCGAAGGAACTCCCGCAGGTTACGTGGCGAGGGATCGAAGGCGGGTGCTCCGTCTTCACCCTTAGCGACCGCATCGAGCACGCGCTGGCGCACTTCGACATAGCGTGCATGCGTCGCCGCAGGATTGGTGGGCGCGTAGGCAACACGCATCCCCACCAGCTTGCCTTCCCAAGCAAGGCTGGGAAGAAGATCGATGACGCGGTGAACATCGTCCGGACCGATTTCGAACCAAACGTCGATTTCCATCGTGGGAAGGCTCGCCTCGCCATCGCTCTCACCAAACGCAACGATGTCGGCCCAAAGTTCGGCACTAAAGTCGTGAATGTTGAAGCGGCCACTGCCAGTGAATAACTGGAGTGCGTGCCCGACTGATGTCTTGCCGCTGTTGTTGGCACCGACAAAAATAGAGATGTCGGAAGCAAGATCAATTACAACGTTTCGCAGTCGCCTGAAATTCCGGACGGCCAACTTCTTCAAATGCATCCTAACCTCCCCCGGTTATCGGACCATCTGGCTGGTCAAAAGGCCAGCATTTTTATGCAGATTACTATAACTATAGCGTTTCCCTTAGGGCGACGAACTTGGCGGCCACTGGTTGCTGCCGATCCACAAGGACACTTTCGACTGGTGCTGCATCGGTGGAACGGCCTATCGAACGCGTCGCGGCTTTAGCCGCCCCGATTCGTAAGCTCCGCGATCCCCTTGCCCTTTGGAGGAGAAGATGCATTTCACTGCAATGAGTAGAAACTTGGAGCGCATGCGTGCCGCTCTTACCGAATGGATGATTAAAGAGGAAATCCTGGGGGATGCGTTCTTCGTCGATATCGAGGCTTGGAAAGCTCGAAACGAGCCCTATGGGAACGACTCGCTCTTAGTCTTGGTGTTCGACAGCAGCACGCTTCATACCATGTTGAACTACGGTGGCGACACGATGGAGTTCGACGATCTGGTTGAGTCGTTCGGATTCTGGTACGAGCTTGGTCACTCTTGGAACATGGGCTTCTACCCTATTGAGGGGTATGACTACTCACGGCTTTCAGGCACCTATGCATCTAAGCTGCAAGATGAAAGGTGGCGTAAGAAGGCAGCAACCGTGAAGAAGCGGGCGGGACATCAATGTCAGGACTGCGGAGCCACGAAGCCTTTGGATGCCCACCATTGCTACTACGCAAATGTGCGAGAAGGCTTCGAGCCGTGGGAATACCCACTCAGTGCCCTGCGTGCTTTGTGTCGTGAGTGTCACATCCGGCGCGAGAGATCAGAGATCCGGCTACGTGCGTTTGCTGCGTCCCTGACGAGCGAAGAACTTGACGCGCTGCACCCCGCCATCAGTCACGCCATCTATTGGCACCAAACCGCAGCGGTGTTCTCGTCCCTTTCCGCCCTGGGGCCAGAAGAACGACACCTACAGGCAGCGCTGGAGATTCTCAGAAACGGCCGAAACGATCCCGACCGCTGAAGGGGCGTCTACCTTGCGTGGCGTCTAAATCCCCGGTCCCCCGCCATGAACGCCTCCAGCATATGCGGGATCAGCGTCATGGCGTCGACCGTCTCGCCATACGTCTGTGCGTGCAGCGCTGCGTAACGATCGAGGTCTGCCTTGAGGCTGCCCGAGCAAACAAAGGTCAGCTTGACGCTCTCGGTCTTGGGCAGCGGCCCGAGTCGCAGCTTGCGGGTCGTGCTCATCTCGAACTCCCCCGGTTGAAGAACAGCGGCTGATAGGGGCGGAGAACCAGGTCGCGGTTGACGATGAGCCGCACCGGCAAACCCGGCCGTTCGGTCAGCGTCGGCTGGATGTTGAGGTTGCGCCGGGTCATTTCCTGTCCGACCTGGTTCACGCTGTCCTGCAAGCTGTCGCGTCCGGCGATGATGACGCGGTTGCCGTCCTGGCGGTTCTCCGGCGCGGCCAGCTCGGCGCCCACGCCCAGCAGCGTCGTCAACACCGCACCGGCAAAGATGCGCTTCCAGTGCCAGTCCACGTCATCCTCCAGTCCGGCGTAGCCCGCCGGATCGGTGCCTACGAGGTTGTCCAGCGTCAGTGATGACGTGTCCGGCAGGATGATGCGATTCCACACCACCTGCACGCGGCTTTGCCCATAGCTGACCTGGCTGTTGTATTTGCCGAGGATGCGCGATCCCTGCGGGATCAGCAGGAACTTGCCCGTGGCCGTGTCATAGACGGGCTCCGTGACGGTGGCGATCACATCGCCCGGAAGATCGGACTTGATGCCTGTGACCAGCGCCCCGGCGATCACCGTACCGGCCATCACCTGATACGGCGACGCCGGCAGCGCCAGGTTGCCGGAATTGCGGGTTTCCGTAGAGCCGCCTTTCAGGAACGCCTCCTTCTGGTCTTGCCGGTTCTGCGTGGCGGTCGGGTCGGCGGGCTGGGCCGCCGTCGAGGCCGGCCCGGCGGCGAGCGGGTCGAAGGCTGCGAGCGCGCTTGCAGCACCCGGCGCACCCGGCGCCGCCTGCGCCACCGTTGCGGCCTGGCCTTGGCCCTGGCCGCCGGAGCGGAAGAACACCGACGAAGCCGCAGCGGCTTCCGCCTCTTTGCGCAAAGCGTCATTCGGATCGTGGCCGGGGGCCGCGTAAGCGGCTACGGCCGGCTGCTGCGAGTTCACGATGGCCGGGCCGAGGTCGCCCGGCAGCGGCGGCCCCAACTCGGGCACCTTCCGCAGCTTCGAGTAGTCGGAAGGCAGGCCATCCAGCCCCTCGGACTTCGATACGCGATCCACGTTGTAAAGCTCGGTCTGTTCGCCAGTGCCGCGCCGATGCGGCTGCAATGACCAGATCGTGGCCCCGAGCACGGCGACCGACAGGCCGCCGACGAGGACGGCCAGCGTGCGCCGGTTCAGGCGCGTGACCGGACGCGGCTGGGCGCGTAGCGCCACCGCCTCGGGCGCGACCTTGCCCGCCTGCGGCGTGGTGAGGTCGGGGGTGTCGTCCTGGCTCATGGTCAGTTCCCCCGCGTGCCGTCGGTGCGCTCGATCCGCACCACGTCGCCCTTGTCCCCGCCCAAGCGCAACTCGGCAGCGCCGAACAAGCGATCAACGATGAAATACGGCGAGCGGAAGCGGTAGTTCACCAATTGCCCGTCGCCCTGCGCACCGATCACGAACAGCGGCGGCAACTCGCCCTGGGCGATGCCGGCGGGAAACTGGATATAGACCTTCTCGCCGTCATCGAAGGCGCGCAGCGGCTTCCACGGCGGATTGCTGCCACTGATGGCATAGCGGAAACGGATCTTCTCCAGCGACAGCCCGGTCTCGACCGGCGCGGCGGCGCTGGCCGCCTGCGCCTGGCGCTGCAAGGCGAGCATCTTGTCCTTGGGGTACTCCCAGGATATCGACGCCATCCATGTCTTCTCTGTCGAGGTCAGTTCCAGCAGATAGGTGCGTCGGCTGGTGGTGACAACGAGATTCGTCTTGAGGCCCGAGCGGATGGGCTTGACCATCACGTTCACGCGCAGCGCATCCCCGCTGCCGCTCGATGTGTCGCCCACGATCCAGCGCACCGTGTCGCCAGCGGCCACCGTCACCAGTTCCTCACCGGGCTGGAGCGCGATCACGGTCACGCGGCCCACGGCCGCATAGACCTGATACAGCGCGCCGTCCGTGAAAGGCCACACCTGAATCGCGTTGACGTAGCCCTCGCGCGTGGGCGCGACGCGCGCCTCGGTATTGGCCCGTGAGACGCGCACCTTCTCGTCGACCGGCTCCGGCGCCGGCTTGGCTTCTTCGCCCTCGGGCGCTGGCTTCAACTGTGCCGGCATCGGCAGCACCTCGGGCACAGCGACCGCCTCCACAGGTGCAGGCGGCTCCGGCAGCGGCTGCGCCTGCACCGGCTCATCGAGCGAGATGGTCGGCGGCGGCTTGCCCTGGGTGGCGCAGCCCGCCAGGGCCGCGAGCGCCAGCACGGAAACGTAAGTACGGAAAGACGGGTTCATGGCTTGGCTCCTTCGGAAGAATCCAGTTCGCGGCTCCACGACAGGCCGTTGACGTAGATGCCCAACGGGTTCTTGCGCAGGCGCTGTTCGGTGCGCGGGGTCTGCTGCACGATGGAAATCACCGCGTTCCAGCGTTCGGTGCCAGCAGGAGCGCCGTTGACGAAGCGTTGTTCCGTCCAGCGCACGTTGAAAGAGGCGTCGCTGGCGCGGGTCACGCTGGTGATCTGCACCGTCACCGACTCCTTGCCGATGCGCGCGAACGGATCGTTCACGCGGGCGTACTCGTTGAGCACCACGGCGCCCTTGTCGGTGGTGTAGTCGTAGGCGTCCAGCCAGTTCTGCCGCACCACGATCGGGTCGATGGACAGCGAGCGCACCAGGCCGATGAAGCGGCCCAGGTGGTACGCGATCTGCGCATCGCTGGGCCGGTACGGCGTAGCGGCCTCGCCCACGGCGCGCACTTGGCCCGCGTTGTCCACCTCGATGACATAGGGTGTCACGATGGATTGCGCCGAGCGCCAGACCAGGCCCCCGGCCATCAGCACGGCCAGCGTGAGACAGCCGAAGGCCATGAAACGCCAGTTCTTCGCCTGCACGCGGGCCGAGCCGATGCGCTCGTCCCACACCTGTGCGGCGGATTGGTACGGAGTAGCAGGCTGCGGCGTGTCGGCATAGCGCACCTGCGGTCGTTTGAATCGCATGGGTGTTCTCCTTGAAGATCAGGAATCGGAATCGCGCAGACTCGGCCCCTGGCTGGAACTGCCGCCGTCGCCCCCGCGCAGCGTGTGGGCGGCGGTGGTTGCGGCATGGGTGAGTTGCTGGCGGCGATGCAGGCGTTTGGCCCAGGCGGGTTGCTCCTGCGGCGCGGTGGAGGGCGTATCACCACCAGACGCTGGGCCGCCCGATGCGGCGGCTGTACCGCCTCCCGCCGAAGTCGTGCCTTCCTGGCGGAAAGCTGCGGCGGCACGTTCCTTCATCGAACGCGCGCCATCGGCCACCTTCTGCCCGGCTGCCTGAGCGCCTGTCTTGGCGACATTGCCGAAGCCCGCAGCGGCACCCTTGAGGCCGCCGCCGGCCGAAGCGGAACCGGCCTGGAACGCCGACCGTGCACTGCTGGCAGCCCCAGCGGCAGCCCGCGCGCCGCTGCCGGCCAGCTTGGCGGCAGCGGGCGCCATGCGCGCTCCAGCAGCTACCGCGCCGCCGACGCCCGTGGCTGCGGCGCCGACGGCAACGGCAGCGCCCGCAGCGCCCAGCGCAGCACCGGCCATCGCACCCGCGCCAAGCTGCGGCCCGCCAGACACCAGCCCGGTTGCAATGCCTGGCCCGAAGATGCCCAAGGCCAGCAGGGTCAGCGAGGCCAGCATCACGACCACGGAGTGGTCGATGGATGGCTCGGCGGGATGTACCTGAAACTCGGCGAACAGCCCCGAGCCGATGCCCACAATGACGGCGAGCACCAGCACCTTGATGCCGGACGACACCACGTTGCCCAGCACCTTTTCGGCGAGGAACGCGGTCTTGTTCCACAGCGCGAACGGCACCAGCACGAAGCCGGCGAGCGTGGTCAGCTTGAACTCGATCAGCGTGATGAAAAGCTGGATCGCCAGCACGAAGAAGCACAGGATGACGATCAACCACGCGAGGAACATCACGACGATGGGCGTGATGTTCACGAACACCTCGGGGAAGCCCGCCATGTTGCCGATCTGCTCAAGGATCGGCGCACCGGCGTCGATGCCGACCTTGGCCAGCCGCCCAGGGTGTAGGAAGTTCTCCATGCTCAAGGTCGAGCCGCTGGCCGTTAGGCCCAGCCCGGCGAAGGAGCGGAACAGGATGCCGGCCAGCGTGTTGAAGTTGCCGATGATGTAGGCGAAGGCACCGACGTACAGCACCTTGCGGATCAGCTTGGCGATCACGTCCTCGCCCTGGCCGACGGCATGGCCCATCGCCCAGAACAGCCCGGCGATCGTCATGTCGATGACGATCAGCGTGGCGGTCAGAAACGCCACCTCGCCATGCAGCAGTCCAAAGCCCGAGTCGATGTAGCGCGAGAAGGTATCGAGGAAGCGGTCGATGATCGTTACGTCGTTCATGGTGAGTCCTCCTGCCCAGGCGCATCGGCATCGGCGGGTTCATCGAAGCTGGGCGGAATCGGCGGCAGGTCGGCTAGCGTCTGATACTCGCTCGGCCCGGTCTGGCCGGAGAGAAAGCGCCGCAGGTCGGCCTGGGCCACCTGCGCGCAAAACGCGCCGTCGTGCGCGCCCGTGCGGCACTGCGCGCGCAGCGTGTGCAACCGGGATGGATCGGCGGCCAGTGAAGCCACCGACAGCGGCTGATCGCAGCCGGACAGCAGGAACGCGAGAGCGAACACGACAGGCGCGTACTTCATGGCCGCACCTCGTCAGTGGTTGTAGAAATCGACGGCTTGCGGCGTGTACGGCGTGCCACTGCCCAGGAAGCGGCGCGTCATCTCACGTCCGCGCTCCGTGGCCGCCGCCTGCCGCGCCAGTTCCAGCGCGGCAGCGCGATCCTGCGTGATCTGGAGCCGCTGCGACTGGATCGACTGCTTGGCCTGCAAGGCCAGCAACTGGTTCATGGCCTGCATCGCCTGCAACGCACCTTCGGCTGACTGGCTCTTGCCCACGAGGTCGGCGAGCACGCTTTCGTCTTCGCCCAGGTTCTGCGAAACCTGGGCCTGCATCCGCATCGTGGTCTGCAAGCCGTTGAGCGTGTTCTTCCATCGCTCCTGCGTGTCGCGGTACATCTGGTCGCCGCTCACCGTGGCGGCGTACTGCTCGGGATACAGGCGCTGAAACTCCCGATCCAGATTCGTCACGTCGTAGGCCAGGCCGCGCGCCTGGTCGATCAGCCGCTGCGTGGTCGCCAGATTGGCGCGTAACTGGCCGACCACGCTGGATGGCAGGCTGGCGAGATTGCGCGCCTGGTTCATCAGCATCTGCGCTTCGTTCTGAAGCTGCTGGATCTGGTTGTTGATCTGCTCCAGCGTGCGGATCGCGGTCAGCGTGTTCTGCACGAGGTTGGTGGGATCGACCACGACCCATTGCGCATGGGCGGTGGCGGTGCAAAGCATGGCCGCGATTGCGGCGGCGACAAGACGCTTTTTCATGACAGGTTCTCCAGGGGTTGATCAGCGAGGGAACCCGGCGCAAGGCCGGGGAACGAGGGCAGCAGGTCGGCCGCCCAATCGAGGCCGCGATGGCGCAGCCAGGCGCCCGCGAAGCCGGGTACGCCGGCGTCCAGCAGCACGCGGTCTATGTCGCGCTGGTCTTGCGGCGTGGAAGCGCCCGCAAACGCCAGCGCGGCCGGCCCCAGGTCGAGGTCGAACAGGCGGTTGCCGAGGCGGGATTGGTAGTAGTAGTCGCGCTTGGGCTGCGCGGTGGCGACGATCTCGATCTGCCGGCTGTTGAGGCCGAAGCCTTCGTAGATCGTGCGAATCTGCGGCTCAGTCGCCTGCGGGTTCGGCAGGAAGATGCGGCTGGCGCAGCTTTCGATAATCGCGGGGGCGATGCTCGAATCCTTGATGTCCGCGAGCGACTGCGTGGCGAAGATCACCGACACGTTTTTCTTGCGTAGCGTCTTGAGCCACTGGCGGATACGCGCGGCAAACACCGGGTCATCGAGGAACAACCACGCTTCATCGAGGATCAGCAGCGTGGGCGATCCGTCGAAGCGTTCATCGAAGCGCGCAAAGAGGTAATGCAGCACGGCCATGACGGCGGCCTTGCTGTGCATCAGCTCCTCCATCTCGAAGCACTGCACGTCGGCCATGCCGAGCCGGTCGTGGTCAGCGTCCAGCAGCTTGCCGTGCGCACCACCGAGCACGTAGGGCGCGAGCGCCTGGCGCAGCGCGTTCGATTGCAGCAGCACCGACAGGCCGGTCATCGTGCGCTGCTCCACCGGCGCACCGGCGAGGCTTCCCAGCGCCGACCAGATAGCCGCCTTCTCGTCGGGGCCGACCGCCACGCCTTCGTGCAGCAAGCGGCCTTCGATCCATTCTGCGGCCCAGGTGCGGTAGCCCTCGCGGTCGATGCGTGCCAAGGGCTGGAAGGCGATTTCGCCATCCGTGCCCAGGTCGTAGTGTTCGCCGCCCAAGCCCAGGATCGTGGCCCGCATCGAGCGGCCCATGTCGAAGGCGAAGATGCGCGAACCGCGATAGCGACGGAACTGCATCGCCAGCGTGGCGAGCAAGACCGACTTGCCCATGCCAGTCGGCCCCGCGACCAGCGCATGGCCCACGTCGCCGATGTGCGTGACCAGCCGGAACGGCGTCGCGCCATCGGTGCGCGTGACGATCAGCGGCGGGCCGTCCAAGTGTTCGTTCTTCTCCGGCCCAGCCCATACCGCCGACACCGGCATCATGTGCGCCAGGTTCAGCGTCGAGACGATGGGCTGGCGCACGTTGGCGTAGGCGTTGCCCGGAATGGACGACAGCCACGCATCCACGGCGTTGAGCGTTTCCGGGATGGTGATGAAGCCGCGTCCTTGAATGACACGCTCCACCATGCGCAGCTTTTCGTCGGCAGCGGCGGCATCCGTGTCCATCACGGTGACGGTGGCCGTCAGGTAGCCGAAGGCGACTTGATCGCTCCCCAGCTCCTGCAAGGCCGCGTCGGCATCGCTGGCCTTGTTGCTGGCGTCGGTGTCCACCAGCGGGCTTTCCTGCTGGAAGATGGTTTCGCGCAGCAGCGCGACGACGTTCTTCCGTTTCGCAAACCACTGGCGGCGCAGGCGGCCGAGTTCCTTTTCCGCCTCGGCTTTGTCCATGCAGACAAAGCGCGTGCTCCAGCGGTAGCCAAAGCCCAGGCGGTTGAGGTCGTCCAGCAGGCCCGGCCAGGTCGAGGTCGGGAAACCGCGCACCGATACCACGCGCAGATGCTGGTCGCCCAGCATGGGCGCCAGCCCGCCGACCAGCGCGGAATCGGTCAGCAGCGCGTCGATGTGGAACGGCACTTCGGGCACGCCCACGCGGTAGCGCCGCGTCGAGATCGTGGCGTGCAGGAAGGTCAGCGTCTGGCTGTCATCGAGCCAGGCGATTTCCGGCATCACGCCATCGAGCAGGTCGAAGACGCGATCGGTTTCCGCGACGAATGCCGTCAGGCGCTCGTGCCAGTCCACGCCTTCGGTGGGCCGGTTCTCGTACAGCATCCCCGCCGCGCGGGCGCGCGATTCCTCGGGCGGCAGGTACACCAGCGTCAGGTGATAGCCGCTCTCGAAGTGGTTGCCCGAGTCCTCGAACGTAGCGCGGCGTTCCTCGTCCACCAGCCACGACAGCGGCTCGGGAAACTCCGAGTGCGGATAGTCGGCTGCGGGCCGGCGCTCGGCTTCGATGAACAAGGCCCAGCCCGAACCCAGGCGGCGCAGCGCGTTGTTCAAGCGCGCAGCCGTGGCGATCAACTCGCCTTGCGTCGCGCTGTCGAGGTCAGGCCCGCGAAACCGGGCCGTGCGCTGGAAACTGCCGTCCTTGTTCAAGACGACGCCCGGCGCGACCAGCCCGGCCCAAGGCAGCCAGTCGGCGAGCAAGGCCGGGCGCTGGCGGTATTCGGCGAGATTCAGCATCGCGGCGTCCTCCCCTCACACGTCCAGCAGCGGGCGGTGCTTGATGTGCCGGGCGAAGACCTGCATGAACTGCGGATCGACGCGCGCACCCCACACCGCCAGCGAATGGCCGACGATCCAGAGCACGACGCCCGGAATCCACAGTTGCAGGCCCAGGCCGACAGCGGCGGCCAGCGTGCCGTTAGCGATCGCTACGGTGCGCGGCGCACCGCCCAGCAGAATCGGCTCGGTCAGCGAGCGATGCAGCGGCACCTCGAAGCCGTCCGCGAAGGTGTCAGGGGCACTCATACGACCGCCCCGCCGGAGAAGCTGAAGAACGACAGGAAGAAGCTCGAAGCGGCGAACGCGATGGACAGACCGAATACGATCTGGATCAGCTTGCGGAACCCGCCGGACGTGTCGCCGAACGCGAGCGCGAGGCCCGTGGCGATGATGATGATGACCGCGACGATGCGCGCCACCGGCCCCTGGATGGATTCGAGGATGGATTGCAGCGGGCCTTCCCACGGCATCGAGGAACCGGCGGCCTGCGCGGCTCCGGCCAGGAACAACAGCAACGCGGCCAGCAGCAGCCCTTGCCCCGCAGGACGGGCCAGGCAGCGCAGCCGCGCAAGACGCAAAGCCGGATTTGCAGAAAAACGGAAAGCAGGAATGGTCATCTGCGTCATGGCAGTTCTCCAAGTGAGTCAAGGGATGAGGAAGTCGCCGCAGCGGGTACGGCATCGGGGTTTGGCGACAACTCGGGAAACGGCGTGTCCAGCGCGTCCGCCTCCCAATCCGCCAATCGGTAGCCCACGCCGTCAAAGCCGACGACGCGGGCGATGCTCTCGATGCGGCGCTTGCGCCCGCGCCCGGCGATATGGATCACCACGTTGACCGCCTC
The DNA here is from genome assembly GCF_030158975.1 of Acidovorax sp. SUPP2539. Lineage (NCBI taxonomy): Bacteria > Pseudomonadati > Pseudomonadota > Betaproteobacteria > Burkholderiales > Comamonadaceae > Acidovorax > Acidovorax sp. SUPP2539. The sequence goes on from NZ_BQXJ01000001.1 coordinate 1,233,302, forward strand.
GGCGATCAGCGCACGCGGCGGGTTCACCGCCACTTCGAGAATCAGTTGCTCCAGGCGCAGCAGCGCGCCGAGCGCGGAGCCGGCGTGGATCGTGGCGATACCGCCCGGATGGCCGGTGCCCCACACCTTGATGAGATCCAGCGCCTCGGCGCCGCGCACCTCGCCGACGACGACGCGATCAGGCCGCAGGCGCATGGACGACCGCACCAGTTCGGTCATGGACACGACGCCGGCGCGCGTGCGCAGCGGCACATGGTCGCGGGCCGCGCATTGCAACTCGATGGTGTCTTCGAGCACCAGTACGCGGTCGCCCGTGGCGGCGATCTCGGCCAGCAGCGCATTGGCGAGCGTGGTCTTGCCGCTGCTCGTGGCTCCTGCGATCAGGACGTTCTGGCGCTCGCGCACGGCGCGAACGAGAAAGCCCGCCTGCTCGGCGGTCATCATTCCGTCCTCGATGTAGCGCGACAGAGGGATGACGCCGATGGCGCGCTTGCGCAGCGCGAAGGCCGGCCCCGGCGCAGCGGGCGGCAAGATGCCCTCGAAGCGTTCGCCGGTTTCGGGCAACTCGGCGGACAGCAGCGGTTGCCCGCGATGGACTTCTGCGCCAACGTGGGCCGCGACCAAGCGGATGATTCGCTCGCCGTCCGTCTCCGGCAACTCCGCGCCCATCGGCGCGCGCCCACTGGAAAGCCGATCCACCCAAAGGGTGCGATCGGGGTTCAGCATCACCTCCACCACGTCCGGGTCTTCGAGCGCGGCGGCGATCAGCGGCCCCATCGCCGTGCGCAGCATCTGGATGCGGCGGTCGAGCGAGGTGGTGAGGGATGAAGGCGCGGCGCTCATGAGGCACGCTCCTGCGCTTGCGCGGCTGCCGCCGCGTCCTCCATCCGCATCGGGTCGGGATGCAGTTCCTCCACCACGTCGCGCACCAGACTGCGCCCGCGCAGCAGGTGGCGGCCAAGCTGCTCGGTGAACTGCTCGAAGCGCGCCTTGCCCTGGGCGCGCGCCGCGTCTTGGTGCGCCTCGGGCACCGGCGTGCTCACCGTCAGGTAGTAGCGGATGAACAGCGCCAGCGTCTCGATGGCGATGTTCTGGTCGCGCTCCAGGCGCTCGGCTTGGCGCGACAGGCGATCGAGCCGCTTGGCGATGGCTGCCTCACGCTGGTCGGCAGCATCGGGCGACAGCCAGGACGCCAAGGCAGCAGCGACGATGCTGGACTTGGAAACTCCCTTCTTGGCGGCCAGCTCATCGAGCCGCTTGGCGTGCTCGGGCTGGATGAACAGGTTCAGGCGGTAGTGGCTCATAGTTCAATTCCGTCGTTGGGGTCGAGGGAAGCCAGCCGGGCCGTGCGCTGCATGGCTGGATCGAGCTGGCGCGGAAGGGGAAGCGGCAGGTCGTCGTCGTCATCAAGCAGCCCAAGGTCGGCCACGGGAGCGGCCAGCTCGGGGTCGTAGGCGACGGTTTCGGAGAGTTCGGGCTGACGGCGCGGGCCGCCGTCGTCGGCCGAACCGAAGTTCTCCAGGCCATCAGCGGATGCCTCGGCCGGTGCGATGGGCACGGCGGGAATCGCCAACCCGCTCCAGTCGTCGGGCCGCAATGGCGGCGCGTCGGCGTACTGCCCGTCCGCCAGCGCGGGCGGTGGCAGCACGCGACGCTTGAAATTGGCGTCCGCGTAGTAGCGCAGCTTCTTCGCCTTGATCGGCGCCACGCTGGACACCATCACCACGGCCTCGTCAGGCGGAAGCTGCATGACTTCGCCCGGCGTCAGCAGCGGGCGCGCGGTTTCCTGGCGCGACACCATCAGGTGGCCCAGCCACGGCGCGAGCCGATGGCCCGCGTAGTTGCGCTGCGCGCGCAGCTCGGTAGCGGTGCCGAGCGTTTCGGAAATGCGCTTGGCCGTGCGCTCGTCGTTCGTGGCGAACGTCACGCGCACATGGCAGTTGTCCAGAATCGAATGGTTCTGGCCATAGGCTTTGTCGATCTGGTTGAGCGACTGCGCGATGAGGAAGCTGCGGATGCCGTAGCCCGCCATGAAGGCCAGGGCCGTCTCGAAGAAGTCGAGCCGCCCCAGCGCCGGGAACTCATCGAGCATCAGCAGCAGCTTGTGGCGGCGCTGAATGCCGTCGGAGCCGTCGAGCGATTCGGTGAGGCGCCGGCCGATCTGGTTGAGGATCAGGCGAATGAGCGGCTTCGTCCGCGAAATGTCCGAAGGCGGCACCACGAGGTACAGCGATACCGGATGCTCGGCAGCGATCAGGTCAGCGATGCGCCAATCGCAACGCGAGGTGACTTCGGCCACCGTGGGATCGCGGTACAGGCCGAGGAACGACATGGCCGTGGACAGCACGCCCGAGCGTTCGTTATCGCTCTTGTTGAGGACTTCGCGCGCAGCGGATGCCACCACGGGATGTGGGCCACCACCTTCCTCGTTCACGAGGTGCGGCGTAGTCATCATCCGATGCAAGGTCAGCTCGAACGGACTGGCCGGGTCGGAGAGGAAGTTGGCGACGCCGCGCAGAGTCTTGTCTTCGCCTGCGTAGAGCACATGCAGGATGGCCCCAACCAGTAGCGCGTGCGAGGTCTTTTCCCAATGGTTGCGCTTCTCCAGTGCACCTTCGGGATCAACCAGAATGTCCGCGATGTTCTGCACGTCGCGCACCTCATGCGCGCCGCGCCGTACCTCCAGCAGCGGGTTGTAGGCCGCTGACTTCGCATCGGTCGGGTTGAACAGCAGGCAATGCGAGAAGCGCGAGCGCCAACCGGCGGTGATCTGCCAGTTCTCGCCCTTGATGTCGTGGATGACGGCCGAGGCTGGCCAGGAAAGCAGCGTCGGCACCACCAGGCCCACACCTTTGCCCGAGCGCGTGGGCGCGAAGGTCAGGACGTGTTCCGGGCCTTCATGCCGCAGGTACTGGCGGTCGTGCTGGCCGAGGAACACGCCGGCCGGCTGCGTGAGGCCAGCCTTGCGAATGTCATCCGCGTTCGCCCAGCGTGCCGAGCCGTAGGTCGTAACCAGCCGCGATTGGCGCGAGCGCCAGATCGACATACCGATGGCGACCACCACCGCCAGCAGGCCACTGCCGCCCGCGATGGCGCCGCCGGTATCGAACACGCGCGGCGCGTAGGCATCGAAGAAGAACCACCACTCGAACAGTTTCCACGGGTGGTAGATCGGTGTGCCGAGAAGATCGAACCAGGGCGAGCCAAGGCGTAGCTGGTAGCCAAGGGCTGCTGCTGTCCATTGCGTGGCGCTCCATACGCCAGCGATCACGATGCCGAATACCACGGCGATCTGACCGAACAGCACGTTCGTCCCTTGCATAACCTCGCCTCCGATCACGGCACACAGAGGTGCCGCAGCACTGAGGATCAAGGCGTTCGCGCAGGTCGGTCAAAGGCCGATGTGGCGGCAATTTAGGCCCAAAAAGTCAGATTTCCTTTAGTGGCGAAAGCAATAAAAACGCCGCAAGCGCGAGCGCATTGCGGCGTAGTGAGGTAACAGCGAGAACTTCGTCGCAGCGAAGCGACCGAGAGATAACCTACTTGGATTTTTGCTCGGGCCGATCACCGAAAAATCGCCGTTTGGCGGCTTCGGCAGCACGCAGACATAGTTCGTCGCCAACCTTCGCGCGGTCTTCCTTGCATTGACGTTGAATCTCTTTGATGCGTTCGGGATTGGCTACGAGCGCATCCACGGTTTCCGAAGGTTGAGAAGGACCGCATGCAGGCAGTGCAGTGACCAATATCAGCAATATCACTTTGTTCATAGCCTTATTCCTACTATCGGTCGCGTGGAAGGTCTTCGGGGATGCCGAGTTCATCAGCCGAATCAATAAAATCTACTCGTTCGATAAATCGAGCCAGCATTTCGGACGGCTCCGTATCGCGGCGCAGCAGATAGGTCATGAGCATAGTCGGCTTGCCCGCCAAGCGCCGGGCCACGACTCCCGGCTCGCGGCTGGAAGCAATGTGCGCCTCGCCCGCCAAGCCCAATGCTAAGCCGGCGGAGACTAAAGTCATCATCACGTCGAAGGTCGCCACGCGCTGCGCGATCAGCGGCTCTTGTCCGCATGTGCGTAGGAACCGATCGACCTGGCGCGCGTGGCCTTCGCACACTGCTGGGTCGCCCAGCGCCAGCGGATGGCGCAACACCTCCTTCAGCGGGATCTGTTTGAAGGCAAGCACCGGATGGCGGGCTGGTACCGCCACCATCAATTCGTCTTCCCATGCAGGAGTGACGATGATGCCATCACCTGCATCCTCTGCCATCGAGAAGCCCGCGTCATACAGGTCGCTATGAAGCCCCTTGATCTGCTGATCCAAAGGCACCTCGAACAATCGGATTTCCACCTCGGGGTCCTCTTCGCGGCTGCGCGCCAGCAATGCCGGCAGGCGCGAAGGCGTGACGCCATCGGACAAGGCAATACGCAACTGGCCGCAAAAGCCGTTGGCGGCGGACTTGACACTATCGCGGGCCTGCTCCAGCACTGTAAAGACTCGCTGAACGTGCTCCAGAAACAGCCGTCCAGCGCGGGTCAGTTGTGTGCTGCGAGTGGTGCGGACAAACAGGCGTGCGCCGAGTTCTTCCTCCAACTCCTTGATGGTGCGAGATAACGGAGATTGGTCGATGTGCAACCGCTCGGCAGCGCGGGCAAAGTGAAGCTCCTCTGCTACAGCGAGGAAACACCGTAGATGACGAAGCTCCACAAATCAATCTCCTATTAAGTGTTATTTGAACCTACACATTGAATCTTCTGTCCGGGGTAGTCACCGAAGGCCATGCGCCTATCCGAATCGGACAGGCGCTGGGACTTCTTTCTGACGCCATTGGGAGGCATCAGCAGATCGCGCGAATTACCCGCCGTGCTCCTGTTCAAGCAGCGAGCTGAGGCGAGCAACTTCATTGCTGGTAATGGCAATGTTCCGCCCGTCCTTCGTCGCCACTGAGGCGCCGATGGATTGATACACGGCGCGTCCGAAGCGACTTTCCTGTGCCATCTTTCCATCCTTGAAGACGTACAGCGTTCCCCCGTCAGCCAGCGGAACCATCTCCTTGGCTGCCTGGGCTGCTGCATGACCGGCGAAGGCAGGCACGGAGAGGGCGCTCAACAGGGCGGCAATGACAATTTGCGATTTCATGATCGACTCCTTTGTGAAAACGACGACAACTTGCGCCGCGCCGTTAAATGTAGAAGCGCGCGATCTACAGATCGCTTACCCGTGCATTACATTCAATTCATGTGCTGTCATTTGGTGCCAGTCAAGGATTAGGTGCCGTTGGGAGAAAGGATGCCAAGCCACGCAACGTTCGCCAAAACCAGAACGGCTAATGTCGCCTCCGTGAACAGACTCTGCCGTAGCTTGACGACCGCGTGTGCGTGGTTGCCTGTTCTCAATGCCGCCTCCAGACTTGGGCTCAGTCGAAACCGATTGGCTGCCGCCAGCGCGAGCATTCCTCCGAACAACAGGAGTTTTCCTACGAGCAGGCGGCCATAGAGCGTTGAGAAGAGCGGATCAAGCGATGGCCCAGCGATCAACAGGTAATTCAGGGCTCCGGTCACGACGAGTGCCGCCACGATCACAGTACCTATCCGAGCGAAACCATTGGATGTTCGGCTCAGGATCTCTACTGAGCCTTGCCCGGTATTTGGTTTGTTCGCCGCAAGCACCAAGAACGCGATCAATGCGCCTACCCAGGCACCGGCCGCCCAGAGGTGCGTGATGTCCGAAGCGAGATGAATGTATCCGCGCACGCCGTCATCCATGGCGCCATGTCCCGCCCATGCAAGGGTCGCCAACGCCACACCACTGGAAGCGGCCATCGCTGCAAAACGCAGTGTTGAATTCATGCGCAACACGGCGATGAGCACACACGTCACTAACGCCAGGATGCGAATGCACCAGGCGATGCCCATGTGCGTGCCCGTAATGAGCATGTCGAAAACGTGCGTTGACAGCTCCGCGTAGCTTTGGGCGCCGGACATGGCCTTGGCCATGACCGTCATGCCCCACATCGACAGGACAATGCCGATGGCGGCGGATGCGCCAATGAGTACGCGATAGCGGCGCGAGATCGTCGAGGATCGCTCGTCGTTGCCCAAAGCATAGAGTCCGAACATGGCGACGCCAAACGCCGCCGCCAGGTCCAGATAAAGCGCCAGGCGCAGGACGATGGTCAACCAATCCCCGGCCATGGGCTTACTTCACCTTGAAGGTGACGTTACCCGTGATCGGATGCGTGTCCGAGGAGACGGCACGCCATTCGACGCGATAGTCGCCCGGCTGGAGCGCTTGTGCCGGCGTGATGACCATGGTCTTGCCGTCGCCGGCACCCGCGACGCTGGCGTTGATCTTCATCGGGCCATGGCTCGCCATTCCCGGCATGCCCGTCATGACAAGGCTTGCGGCGGAGAACTGCGGCACCAGCGTTTCGGAGAACTTCAGCTCGATGGTGGCTGGCGCGGAAACCTGCGACTTGTCGGCCGGCGTTGAAGACACCAGCGAAGGATGCGCGAATGCGGCGGTGGCGAACAGGCCAGCAGCGATCGGCGCGACGAGCTTGGCGATGAAATGTGAACGGGTCATAGAGATTCCTACCTTGATGTGTGAGGGTGGTTTAAGAACGAAATGCCGAGATAAGGCTTGCACCTTCGCAACGGCGTGGAACGAAAGAAACGGTTCGCTGGGCGATAGCAGACTCCTGTTGGTTCTGAAGGATGTTTCGGTCACAGTCGGCTCGCTCTCAGCCGCAAGGCGTTGCCAACGACCGACGCCGAACTCAGGCTCATCGCCAATGCTGCGATCAGCGGCGACAGCAGCCAGCCCGTGAGGGGATAGAGAACCCCGGCGGCGATGGGGATGCCCAGCGCGTTGTAGAGGAAGGCGAACATGAGGTTCTGCTTCATGTTGCGCACGGTACTCACCGAGAGCGTGCGAGCGACAGCGATGCCACGCAGGTCACCCTTGACCAGCGTGACCTGGGCGCTGTTCATCGCCACGTCGGTTCCCGTTCCCATGGCGATGCCCACGTCTGCCTTCGCCAAGGCCGGCGCGTCGTTGATGCCGTCTCCGGCCATGGCGACGATGCGTCCTTCTTTCTGCAGTCGCTCGATCAACATGAGCTTGTCCGCCGGCTTGACCTCACCATGCACCTCGTCGATGCCTAGGCGTGCACCGACGGCTTTGGCGGTGGTCTGCCCGTCCCCGGTGGCCATGATGACCCGCAGGCCCGCAGCCTTCAACGCGGCCAGGGCCTCGGGGGTGCTGCCCTTGACCGGATCGGACACGGCGAGCAAGCCCGCGAGCTGCCCGTCCACCGCCAGGTACATGACGCTGGCCCCTTCGCCGCGCAGAGCTTCGGCCTGGGGTACGAGCGGTTCCACCGATACGCCAGACTGTTCCATCAGCACTGTGTTGCCCAACGCCAGTTGCCGGTGCTCAACCTTTCCGCGCACGCCGATGCCGGTTCCCGATTCAAAGCTCTGAGGCTTCACGAGTTGGAGGCCCTGGGCACGCGCGGCCTGCACGATGGCGTCGGCCAGGGGGTGTTCACTGCCCTGGTCCAGGCTGGCCGCAAGACGCAGCACCTCATCGTTCGTAAAGCCGGGGGCTGCGACGACCTGATCGAAAGCAGGTCGGCCTTCGGTCAGGGTTCCTGTCTTGTCGATGACGAGGGTATCGACCTTGCGAAGATTCTCGATCGCCGCGGCATCGCGGAACAGCACGCCCTGCGTGGCGCCACGGCCCGTTGCGACCATGATCGACATCGGCGTGGCCAGACCCAGCGCGCACGGGCAGGCGATGATCAGGACGGCCACCGCATTGATCAGTCCATAGACCCAGGTGGGCTGTGGCCCGAAGAATCCCCATACAAAGAGCGTCGTTACCGCAATGGCGACGACGGCCATCACGAAGTAGCCGGCAACGACATCGGCCATGCGTTGCATCGGTGCCTTGGAACGCTGCGCCTGGGCGACCATCTGGACGATCTGCGATAGAACGGTGTCCGAGCCGATCCGCTCCGAACGCATGATCAGCGCGCCGCTGGTGTTGAGTGTGGCCCCGATGACCTTGTCGCCCACGCGCTTGCTGACGGGCAGCGGTTCGCCGGTCAGCATGGATTCGTCAATCGAGCTGCTGCCCTCGTGCACGATGCCATCCACCGGCACCTTCTCGCCGGGTCGGATGCGCAGCAGGTCGCCGACGTGCACATGGCTGAGTGGCACGTCTTCCTCGCTGCCGTCCGCATTGATGCGCCGCGCCGTCTTGGGTGCCAGCCCCAGCAGCGACTTGATGGCTGCCGAAGTCTGGGAGCGGGCCTTGAGTTCCAGCACCTGGCCGAGCAGTGTCAGCGAGATGATGACGGCGGCGGCCTCGAAATACACGCCGACCCGTCCCATGGACATGAAGGAGGCTGGAAACACTTCCGGCGCAACGGTTGCCACGACGCTGTAGATGAATGCCGCACCCGTTCCCAGGCCGATCAGTGTCCACATGTTCGGGCTGCGGTTGACCACGGACAGCCAGCCGCGGGAGAAGAAGGGCCAGCCGGCCCACAGCACGATCGGCAACGACAGCACCAACTCGACCCAGCTCTGCGTAGCCATGTCCATCAGGTGCAGCCGCTCGCCCAGCATCGCCAGCGCCAGGACCACGAGCGTCAACGGCAAGGTCCACCAGAAGCGACGCGAGAAGTCACGCAACTCCGGGTTGTCGTCGTCGAGGTCGGGCAGCAGGGGCTCCAGCGTCATCCCGCACTTGGGGCAGGTTCCCGGATGATCCTGGCGGATCTCCGGGTGCATCGGGCAGGTGTAGATCGTTCCGGGTGCGGTTGGCGATGCCGCCGGGGCCGGTGAAACTGCGGTGCTGGCATGGTGATGCGGCGCATGGCCGCTGCCTGTGCCTATGCCCGCGCCACCGCTGGCATATCGCGCCGGATCGGTGTCGAATTTGGCCTTGCATCCGGTGCTGCAAAACAAGTACGTGTTCCCCAAGTGCGTGGAGCGGTGCTCCGACGCCGCCGTGACCGCCATGCCACACACCGGATCGCGCGTCGCGGCATCGGGCTGCGAGTGGCTTGAGGACCCGCCCGCGTCGTCACTGCCGGCATGGCTGGCGTGATGGTGGTGCTTATGCGGGCCGGACGTTGTGGCACCCGCCGCCATGCCTGCGTGCTCATGTCCTGAAGACTTGCTGGGTGAATTCATAGTGACAAGTGCCCTCCGCCGTTAACCGTTGGTGTCTGGTGATCGCAGCAGGCCGCAGGCGCGCAAGGAGACAAGCGCGGCGTCGCGTGCTCGCACTGTGCGAGCACGCGACTCATTGCTTCTGCTCCTTGGCGGGTGCGGCACCTTCCTCACCCTGACGCGCGGCATGATCGTGTCCGCCGTGGCCGTGACCACGGTGCATGAACAGGTGCATCAGCGGACAAGCCGCCAGCAGCAGGAAGGGGAGATAGCCGGCAACATGTGCCGTGTGCTCCTTGAGCAGGAAATACGCGGCGACAGCGGCGATGATGAGGAACGCCACGCCGTAGCGCGATCGCCAGAACCGGGGACGATCGCTGGGGGTCTGTGTGTGCTGATGCTGCATGGCATATCTCCACGGAAAAGGGTTGATGGATGGTCAGCGATGCGACTGATAGACCGTGCTACTACCGTTTTTCCCGATCAGCAGCACGTCGTAGGCGTCCTTGCGTCCACCATAGGCCGGACCATCCATGCCGGGCGAACCGACCGGCATGCCCGGCGCCGCGAGGCCGATGGCCTGCGGGGCTTCGCGCAGCAAGCGTTGAATGTCCGAGGCAGGCACATGACCCTCGATGGCATAGCCGCCGATCTGCGCCGTGTGGCACGAACCGTACTTCTGCGGGATGCCCAGCCGCGTGCGCGCTGCCGTGTTCCCGGTGTCAAGAACCTGCACATCGAAGCCTGCGCCTTGCAGGTTTGAGACCCAGTCCTTGCAGCAACCGCAGCTCGGGTCCTTCCACACCTTGGCGATCGGTCGGCTCTGCGCCAGGCTCGGTCCTGCGAGTGCCATCACCAACAAGCCAGCGATCAATGCTTGGCGTCTCGGCACTTTGCCCTGGCTTCTGTCGTAGTGCATGTTCATAGATTGCCTCTCATCAGATGATCAAACCCACAAGGTTCTAGAACCAGAATCGCACGCCAGCCACCCAGCGCGTCTGCTGCGCGCGGCCACCTTCGGCGCGCACATAGTCCGCTGTGCGTCCGAAGCTGCCCGCCCGTTCCACGCCGATGTAGGGGGCGAACTGGCGACTGAATTCATAGCGCAGGCGCAAGCCAGCAGACGCTTCGGCCAAGCCCTTGCCGATACCGCGTTCCGGGTCGTCCTTGCCATAGAACTGCAATTCGGCACGAGGCTCCAGAATCAGTCGCTGGGTCAGCAGCAGCTCGTAGCTGCCTTCGACACGCAGCGCCGTACGTCCGCCACTTCCCACGTAGCCCGTCGCCTCCAGCTCGAACCAGTAGGGGGCGAGGCCCTGGATGCCGAAAGCCAACCATTGACGGCTCGGGCCTTCTCCGTTATCCACCCGAACGCCGAGCTGGGTGTCCCAGTACGGTGCGACGGCGTGCCCCCAGAGAAGCTCGGTACGCGATTCTTCGAGCTTTCCTTTGGCGATATCGCCTTCGGCCTTCACGACGGCCTTGTTGTAGGTCGTCCCATACCAAGCCTGGAGGTCGTAGGCCGTGGAATCGTCCCCTTTGCGCGTGAAGCGGCGTTCCAGGGTTTCGCCGCGCAACGAGAAGAACCTGTGTTCGTCGGCCAGCATCAGCCGCGGCACACCGGGTACGGCGTAGTCGCCCGATCCCAATGTCAGGCCATTGGAGTAGCCATGCGGATCGCGGGCGTCAGGAGGCGCCGACCCGCCCTGCATCTGCATGTTGCCGTGATCCATGGCCGGGGCCGCGGTCGAGCCGCTCGCCGACGTCGCGTGACCCGCGTGCGGGTCGGCGGCAGGAGCCACGGTCTGAGTGGATGGCGCGGCCGTTTGAGCGTCGGCCTGGCCGTGCGCTGCATGGTCGTTCTGTGCTTGTGCCTGGGCGGCGACGCTTACCAGGGCCAGAAGCGTCGTGGCCAGTGCGCGAGTGGGGAGTGCTTTGGACATTCTTGGTCTTCCTTGTGCGCTGGGTTCAAGACACCACGACTTCGCGGAACATGCCGGCATCCATGTGGAACATCAGGTGGCAGTGCCACGCCCAGCGGCCGAGCGCGTCGGCTGTCACCAGGAAGCTGATGCGTTGTGCCGGCTGCACCGGCAGGGTGTGGCGGCGCGCAAGGAAGCGACCGTCGGGGCTTTCCAGCTCGCTCCACATGCCGTGCAGGTGCATGGGATGGGTCATCATGGTGTCGTTGTGCAGAATGACCCGCAGCCGCTCGCCGTGTTTGAAGTGCACCGGCGTGGACTTTCCGAACTCCAGCCCGTCCAGGGACCATGCGTAGCGTTCCATGTTGCCCGTGAGGTGCAGTTCGACCTCCCGGCCAGGGCCTCTCTTGTCCAGCGGCCCCGACGGGGTATGCAGATCCGCGAGGGTCAACACGCGCCGACCGTTGTTGCGCAGTCCGATGCCGGGGTCATCGAGGTTGGTGCGCGCCATGTCAACGCGCATGTCCGTGCTGGCACCATACTCGGTGCGAGCGTGGCGAGCAGTAGTGCTGGGCACGGCCAGTCCCCCCGCCGCCGCGGCGTGTTGGCTGTGATCCATCGCCATGCCACCGTGGTTCATGGCGCCGTGATTCATGCCAGCCATCGCCCCATGATCCATCCCGGACATCGAACCCGAGCCCATCCCGGTCATCCCGGTCATCCCGGTCATCCCGGTCATGCCCGTCATGCCCGTCATGCCCGTCATCTCCATGGCTTGGCCGGACCCGCCGTGGTCCATGCCCCCCATCATGCTGCCCATCATGTCGTTCATGGTCAGCCATTCGACCGGATCGAGGGCAGGCACGGGAGCTTGAAGACCTTCACGCACGGCCAGCGTGGCCCGCGCGTAGCCTGTCCGGTCCATCGCCTGGGCGAAGATCGTGTAAGCGTCATCCCGTGGCTGGACGATCACATCGACGGTTTCGCCCGGACCGAATCGGAACTCATCGACCGTCACCGGCTCCACGTCAACACCATCGACGTGCACCACCGTGAGTTTCAGTCCGGGAATGCGTACGTCGTAGAAGGTGTTGCCCGCACCGTTGACCATGCGCAGCCGCACGCGCTCACCCGGTCGGAACAGCGCCGTCCAATTGCCGGCGGGGGTGACGCCGTTGGCCAGATAGGTCAGCGTGGCGGCAGACAGATCGGCGAGATCCGTCGGATTCATCCGCATCTCGTTCCACATCTTGCGCTTGTCGATCGCAGCGGCCATGCCGTCGCGCGAGGCGTCCCGGAAGAAGTCGAAGACGGTAGGTTGGTTGTAGTTGTAGTAGTCGCTTTGGGACTTGAGCTTGGTGAACACCCGCATCGGGTCTTCGTCGGTCCAATCCGAGAACAGCAGCACGTGGTCACGGTCGGCGCGGATGGTCTCGGCACCAGCGGGGTCGATGATGATCGCCCCGTACATGCCCGTGAGTTCCTGGAAGCCGGAGTGCGAGTGGTACCAGTAGGAGCCGCTTTGCTGAACCTTGAAGCGGTACGTGAAGGTCTCGCCGGGAGCGATGCCATTGAAGCTGATGCCCGGCACGCCATCCATCTGATACGGCAGGATGATCCCGTGCCAGTGGATGGATGTGGCTTCACGCAGCTTGTTGGTCACACGGATTGTGACGGTGTCACCCTCACGCCAACGCAATGTCGGTGCCGGCAGCGAGCCGTTGATGGTCGTAGCCACGCCTGGCTTGCCCGTGAAGTTCACGGGCGATTCGGCGATCACCAAGTCGAACTCGGTGCCCTTCAGCACAGGGGCGGCACCGCGCGTCGCGGAGCCTTGTTGGGCAAATGCCCTGAGCGCCGGGGTGGACAGCCCGGCCAGGACGCCGCCAGCGGCCAGCCCCTGAACAAAACGCCGACGAGACAGGCCCAGTGGGGGCGCGATTACAAAGGGCGAACGACGCGGCATGGCCTGAAATCCTCCATAGATAACTTGAAAGTCGTCTTTAGAGCCGCCTTTGGTCTTGGGCGGCACGGTTCGACGCATGGAGGTCATGCTATGGAGTGACCACTTTCGGATGAATGACCCTTGGATTACATTCATGTAATGGTCGCGTCATCTTCGTGGCAGGAAGCGACTATTACATTGCCCCTAAGAAGCAAATGAATGGGGCATCGTGGGCGGCAAAATTCCTTACGCCGCAGCGATTTCATGGGGCATGCGATGAAGCTGTTGGTCGTTGAAGACGAGAACAAGACGGCGGATTACGTCCGCCAAGGTCTCATGGAGGCAGGGTTCGTCGTGGATCTGGCGCGTAACGGATTGGACGGACACCACTTGGCCATGAGCGAGACCTACGATTTGGTGGTCTTGGATGTCATGCTGCCGGATGTCGATGGCTGGCGCATCGTGCGTTCGCTGCGAGATGCTGGCAAACAAGTCCCTGTGCTATTTCTAACCGCACGTGGCAGCGTAGATGACCGCGTCAAGGGGTTGGAACTGGGGGCAGACGACTATCTCGTCAAGCCGTTCGCGTTCTCGGAATTGCTGGCGCGGGTGCGGACGCTGCTGCGACGCGGAAGCGCTCCGAGCCAGCCTGATCGCATCCAAGTTGCCGATTTGGTGCTGGACTTGCCGCGCCGACGTGCGACGCGCGCTGGTCAGCGCATCAATCTCACCAGCAAGGAGTTCGCGTTGCTCGAACTGCTGGCACGCCGACAGGGTGAAGTTCTGCCGCGTTCGTTGATTGCGTCTCAGGTATGGGACATGAATTTCGACAGCGACAGCAACGTCATTGATGTGGCCATCCGTCGTCTGCGCGCAAAGATCGACGATGCGTTCAATCCAAAGCTCATCCACACTGTACGTGGCATGGGATACACGCTCGATGCGCCTGATGATGACCTCGCGCCATAAGCCACGGCGAAGCCGTCCCGCGTCGCTTGCATTGAGGGTCACGGCCCTGGTTGGCATTGCCACTACCTTGGTATTTCTAGCGTTCAACTGGGTTGTCGTTAGATCCCTGGAGCACCACTTTGCCCAACAGGACGCCCATGAACTGGACGCAGTGGTCACGGCCTTGGCAGAGCCGTTGCGACAGATCGCTAATGACATGGACAAAGATGAGTTGCGGCAGCATTTAGCCAATGCAGTGGCAGGACATCATGGGATGACCTATGGTGTCTATGATCGGCCGGGCAATACCATCTATGCCACGCCGGGTCCTGACCTGTCGAAACTTGCCAGCAGCAAAAAGTTGGTCAACCGCATCACCGCCGACGATTTGACGGTGTGGCAAGAGAATCAGAGGTCTTATCGAGGTGTGGCGCTACAACTGCCTGCCGACGATTCGGCGGCACCTGGCTACCGCATCGTCGCTGCCATGGACATCGGCTTTCATCTCGATTTCTTGGCAGAGTTCAAGCGCATGCTCTGGTGGGCGACCTGCCTTGTTCTCTGCATTGCGCTCGGGGTGGCTTGGCTGGCCGTGCAATGGGGCCACCTTCCAATCCGCAAGGTCAACGAGGAGATTCGCACGATCCGCTCTTCAAAGCTAGATGTGAGACTTGATCCTCTGGACGTACCTATAGAACTGGCTGAACTTGTGGTCGCCTTCAACGACATGCTGGCCAGAATCGAGGAAGGGTTTGTGCGCCTGTCGCACTTTTCCGCCGACATTGCGCACGAGTTGCGTACACCCGTTACCAACCTGATTACGCAGTCCCATGTGGCGCTCGGGCAACCCCGCAGTGCAGAGGAATATCGGGAGATCCTCTACTCCAACTTGGAGGAGTTTGATCGCATGAGTCGCATGATCGGCGACATGTTGTTTCTAGCTCAAACGGAAAATGACCCTCGAAATCTCCGCCTCGGCGAAATCGACTTGGCTGAGTTGATCCGAGGTTTGTTTGACTACTTCGAGGCATTAGCTGAAGACCGCAACATCACACTTTACGCAAAGGGTGCTGCCGAACCAATACGGGCGGATCGTGAGATGTTGCTGCGGGCGTTCAACAATCTTCTTTCCAACGCAATCCGTCATACTCCCTATGGGTCGCGTATTACAGTCGCTTTGGCGCAAGATGAGCGATGGACAACGATAAGTGTCGAAAATCCGGGCGAGCGAATTTCGGAGGCTGATCTGCCGAAGTTATTCGATCGCTTTTTCCGAGTAGATCCTGCCCGCCAACGAAAGAACGCAGGTGCAGGGCTAGGGCTGGCCATCGTCAAATCAATTGCCGAAGCTCATGGTGGACATGTGCAGGCAACGTCCAGCGATACAGCGACTAAATTTGATCTAACGCTGCCTCGCATCGCTTAGTTGGCCTCTCGCCATTGCGGGAGAATGCAGATCGTGGATGGGCGCAGTTTCGACTCGTCGGAAGCAGGTTGCTCGTCAGATGATGGACATGCCTTTCTGCCGTCCAATCTCCCATGACACGCCACCGCCGCGTACAGTGGCAGCAAGTTGCTGACCTAGCCGTTGCTCGATCACTGGTTTCCACGGCACTAGGCTGAATCCCATGCCGTCATCGAGCATCGCGTAGCGCCCGCTGGCGAGCATGACGCTGCGCCGGTAGATGCCGGCCACGCGCTGCCCATCGGCCACCGGGCGATGCTCCAGGCCGGTTTCGCCGGCAATGTCCTTCGCGGCCTGTGCCAGTTCCCGGTTGCGCAGCGTGCCCAGCAGGTTGCGCGCCAGGATCACGCGCTGCCCGCGCCGCTCGGCCAGTCCCTGTTCGGCCAGGAAGTCGGCGCGCTGCTGCATCGCCTGCTTGGCCTCGCCGCCAAAGCCCAGGTCGCCCAGACCCGAGCCGCCGCCGATCAACTGCTGGTCGAGCCAGGTGGCCCCGATCACTCGGGCCTGCCGCTCGATGGGCAGGTGCGATTTCAGCTCCACGGCCACGCCGCCCAGGCGCTGCGCGTCGTAGCGGCGGCCCTGCTCGGGCAGATCGTCCGGCACCTTCCATAGACCTTCGGCCACGCGCTCCACAATGCCGGCGCGGCGCAAGGCTTCCAGCCGACGGACATGGGCTGCGACGACTTCCTGTGGATCGCGGCCGGGCATGGCCTGACCCTGCGCGATGGCGAGGTGGTGGTCGGTGCGGTACAGGCCATCGCTCGCCAGCGCGGCGATGTTCTTGTCGGCCGCGCGCACATCGGCCGATCCCTTCACCTCCACCACCGCGCCGGCCGGATAGTTCGCCAGTTCGTCGCGGGTGTTGAGCGCGACGTAGTGGGCCTTGCCGTCCACGCCGTCGATGACCAGATAGCCCCGGTCGCGCAGCTCGTCGGCCAGCCCCTTCGCGGCCACGCGGCCGAGGATGGTTCGGCCATCGTCGCCCGCCTCGAACACCGCCAGCTCGCGCGGCTCGCCGCGCATGGCCCGCTGCATGGTGCGGATGATGTCGCCACGCTCGCCCAGGGCGCGCAGCGTCTTTTCGGCATCGGCGTGGACGGCCCAGGTGCCCGGCTGCATCTCGTCGGCCAGGCCCAGGCGCTGCAAGCGTTGCAGGCGGCCGATCAGCAGCAGGCGCTGGCGTTGCAGCCGCGGTTCGTTGAACCGTTCGACATGCACCAGGCCATCGTCGCCCAGTTCGCGTTTGAGCGTGCGATCCAGGCTCGTCCATCGCTCCTGATCCACTTCACGCTGCAAGGTCTGCTGGATCTCCAGCTCGGTGCGTGGCCCCAGCCATTCGGTCGCCAGCTCGGACGCGCGATGCCGGAAGCCATCGGCGATGTAGTCGCCCGCGATGATGAGGTCTTTGCCCGTGTCGTCGCGTCCGCGCACGATCAAGTGGGTGTGCGGGTTGTCGGTGTTCCAGTGATCGACCGCCACCCATTCCAGCCGTGTGCCCAGGTCGGCTTCCATGCGGCCCATGAGATGCCGCGTGTAGGTGCGCAGGTCGTCCAGTTCCGCGCCATCCTCCGGCGAGAGGATGAAGCGGAAATGGTGCCGGTCGTCGGCACAGCGTTCCTTGAAGGCGTCGAGGTCGGCAGCATCGGTCTGCGGCCCATAGGCTTGGCCTGGCTCGCCATCGCGGCCGGCGCCGTCGCGCTCGATGTAGCGCAGGTGCTTGGCGAGCGACTGCGGACTGGCCCGCTGCTGATTGACCAGCAGCGTCTTGATGGTCACGCGCCGCGACATGGGCGTGAGCTTCGCGCCCGCGAAGCGCGCCGCCGTGTGGCCGCGTCCCAGCCGCGAGCCGGGCCGCTGGCCGATGCCGGCGCCCTTGCCGCTGCCGCCAGGACGGCGCACCGCCGACTTGCCGCTGCTGGCCTTTCCTGCCTGCTTGAGCACCTTGGAAACGAAGCCCTGGCCCCGGTTCTTCGGGGCGCTGGGGCGGATGCGGAAATCGTCATCGCGGCGGTTGGTCATGGCTGGGCTCCCTGCAAGCTCTGGCGTGTCCGGGCGTGCGAAGCACGTGGACATGACTGCATCGGCGCGGGCTTCGCGCCCCAAGCGGCACGGCGGCAAAGCCGCTCCGTGCCGCGCCCCCCCCCATGTGCAGACAGGCTTTCGACGCGGCCCGGTGCCGCGTCCTTTTGTCTTGCCTTCCGCCTTTGCCCCTCGCTGGCGCTCCGGGCAGCGGCGGCCCGGCGGCGCTGCTGCGCGAGCAGCCAGCGCGCCGGCGAACGCGCGAACCAGCGCGGTGAGGGCCGCAGGCCGGGCGCGTTCGAGGCAAGACGCCTGCACGTGGGACGGCTGCGCCGAAGGCAGCGCGAAGTGCGGCGCGGATGCGCTCGCACTGCACGCGCGACAGCATGGCGACGGACAGCAGAACGACACGCCCGATGGCACGATGAAATGCACGGCAACGTGCAGCGAGTCGGCGGCCATCATGGGCGAGACTCCAGCCAGACCGGATGCGCGACGCCGATCACGGCGGATGCGCTGACCGGCCCGAAATACCGGCTGTCGAACGACGCCGGGTTGGTCACACTGAGCAGGAACAGTTCACCGGGTTCGAGGCGACGGCATTGCTGCCAGGATGGCAGCGGCCGGCCCCAGCGGTCGGCGGGCAGCGCGGCGGCCGAAGGCACGCCGTCGATGCGGACGATGCGGCCAGTGATGCACACCTCCTGCGGCGCGATGGCGCCCACGCGCTTGAGCAGCGGGACGCGCGCCGGCAGGTAGCCGCGCTGCGCGGCCAGCGCGGCAGCGTCTGGCGGCAGCGTGGTCAGGACGATGCTGCCCACGGACAAGGGACGTGGCAGCGAGCCGGGCTTACGGCCCAGCGGATCGACGCGATACCAGCCGACCGCCACGCTGTCGGACGGGTTGTAGATCAGGCGCGGCAGCGGATGCACGAAGGACGCCCAGGCCAGCGCAGCGAGGCCCCAGGCGGACAGGCTCGCCAGCACGAGGCGAGCGCGCAAACGTGCGCGGGGCGCGCGAGGACGCGGCTCGGTGCCGGCAGGGGAAACGGCGGTCATGGCAACGCCCTCCCGGTCAGCCAGGCGGCGTGCCGCTCGGCGGTGTATTCGGGCAACGGCAGGCGCGCGGCGAGCCGGTTGGCGAGCGTGCGCCAGTACGCGGGCGACGCACCGATAGGCGCGATGCCCAGCGCCTCGATGGCGTCGATGCGCTCCAGCACGGCGCGCACCTGGTTCTCCCCTTCGGCGTGCAGCAGCAGGCGCGCGCCAGGCTGCACGCCGGGGATGCGCTGCGCCGCATCGAACGGCGTGCAAGCCTGCATCACCATGAGCTGCCAGCGGATCGTGCCGTAGTCGTTGGCATGCCAGCGGATGCGGCAGAACATGGCACCCGGCAGGAACACCGCGCAGCGCCGCCAGCGGTCGAGCTGGAGCGTGCGCGCAGGTTCGCCGAAACGCAGGTAGAGCTTGAAGCGCGGTTCGATGTAGGCCAGCGCCACGCGCGTTAGCGGCGCGCTGGCAGACTGGACGGATGGTGCTGCGAGCGCGGCCGTGGCCGCGAAAGCAACAGGCGCGGGGGCAGGCGAAGCGGATGCATTCATGGCGTGTTCTCCCTGCGGTGTTCTGGAAACTCCCGCTCCAGCAGGCCGCGCAGCAGGTCGGCGACGGTCACGCCTTGCGTGAAGGCCGATACCTTGATGCGCGCCCGCATCGCGGGCGTGATGTCGAGGGTCAGGCGGGCGGTGTAGAGGTCGCCCTTGCCCAGCGCATCGGCGTCGCCCTGGCGAATCCACGCCTCGGCGTGCGGATTCGCGGGCGGACGCGCGCCGATGCCGACGCGCTTGGCCGTGCGTTTGCCGTTCGGTGGCGGCTTTGCGGTCATGGCGTCCACCGCAACAGTTCGTCCACCAGCGCGGTGATTTCGCGCGCGGCGGCGCTGTCCGGCGCCGTCTCGCGTGCAAGCCGTCCAGCGGCCACGCTGTCGGCGAACACGATGCGTTGATGCACTTCCGCGCGCAGCGCAGGAAGCGGCTGGTCGGCGAGTGCCTGGCGCGCTTCGCGTCCGATCACGGTGGTACTGACGCGCCGATTGATGACGAAGGCCGCGCGCAGCGCAGGCCGAAACACCTGCGCTTCGCGGATCAGCGCCACCATCTCCGCGCTGGCCCACAGGTCGTAGGGGCTGGGCTGCACCGGAATCAGCACGCGCTCGGCCGCCAGCAGCGCGGAGCGCGCCAAGGCGGCGATCCTGGGCGGCCCGTCGATGACGACGTGATCGGCCCGCCTGGCGAGTTCTGGCGCCTCCTGATGCAGCGTTTCGCGTGCGAGGCCCACGGCGCTGAACAGCCTTGGCAAGCCTTGCTGGCTTCTGCGCTGCGTCCAGTCCAGCGATGAGCCTTGCGGGTCGGCATCCAGCAGCACGACGTGCTGGCCGCGCATCGCCAACTCTCCAGCGATGTGCGTGGCGAGCGTGGTCTTGCCCACGCCGCCTTTCTGGTTGAGCAGAGCAACGATCATGGCGCGGCCCTCCGTGTTGGAAAGCCGGGCTGTTGCCGCTGCGCTTCGTGCCGCGTGGCGGTTGTCCACCGTGGCGCGGCGCTTCTACTACCAGTTAGAGGTTTTAAGTTAGGGAAGTTAGAGGGGCCGCAAACCCGCGCCGTTATTGGCTTTGCGGCCGATTCGTACTCCTGATAGCACGATAGCCGTACTCCCGATAGCACGATACCTCGTACTCCTGATAGCACGAGCCCGTCCACAAGTTGCGCACCGTTTATCCCCGTGCCGTGTATGGCACGGGCCGAAAGGTCAGCAGCTCGGCGCCGTTGTCCGGCATCCGCTCGATGCCCAGGGCGTAGCCCGGCAGCGACTGCCGCGCGACCAGCGTGCGCAGGTCGTAGGCGAAGTCCGAGAAGCGCGTAGCGCTGCCCGATTTCCGATACAGGTGTCGGAAATCGAACTGCCAGCCGCCCGGCTGTCGGCCACCGTGCTTGCGCACCAGCCGGTACAGCCAGCGCTCGATGCCGCCCGTCAGCCGGAAATACGCCGGGTCGATGGTCAGCACCAGGGCGGCGTCCATGACGCCGGCATAGAACCATTCCGGCAAGATCAGCTCCAGCCCCAAGGGCGTGCCCTTGGCATCGGCCAGTTCCTTCCACTCGTTGATCCACGAGAAGCGATGCAGGCGCCGTCCGGTCGTCTCGCGGATCGACGTGGCCACCGTGGTCGATTGCAGCCGGTCGAGGGCGGCCTTGAGGCGCTGGTAGTCGCGCAGCGACGTACCGCGCCCGATGAACCGCAGGATCTCGTAGGGCGTGGCCTGCATCAGCCGCGACGAGCGGAAGCCCGCGTCGCGGGCTTCCACGATCTGCGAGGCCGCCCATATCAGCACGTCCGCGTCCCAAATCGTGGCGATGCCATGCTCGGCCGTGCCTTCCACGCGGATCGTGACGTTCCCCGCCCGGAAGTCGATCGGCGCGACGCGCCGCGACTTCGCCAGCGAGAAGAACGGAAAGGCCATCAAGTCCTGGCTGTCGCGCGGCGCCATGTCGCCGGGCAAGGCGCGGAACAGGTCGAGCTGTTCGCGCTCTTGCAACGGCCGCTGCCGGGACGGCAGCGCAGGGCTGGACATGGCGATGGCCTCCCGCGCTCCAGTGGTCAGCGCGCACGGCTGTCGGCCGAGTGGTGCTCGGCGTATTCGGGATCGGAAGTCGTCTCGAAGCTGCGGTCGGCGGCCCAGGCATCGAGGTCGGCCACGGCGTACATGACGCGCCGGCCGAACTTGCGAAAGCGCGGGCCGCCGCCGATCACGCGCTGCTTTTCCAGCGTGCGCGGCGACAGGCGCAGGTATTCGGCGGCTTCGTCGTTGGTCAGATAGCGTTGGGGCTGCGCGGCAGCAGTTGAGACAGCGGCGGCAGGCCGCAAAGGAGCGGGACGCATGAGATGAACCTCCATCGGTTGCAAAGCTCCGGCCACACAGCGCAACCGGATGGAAGCCAGTCTCAGAAAACGAAGCTGCTCTGCTCAGGGACGTTTTGCGTCTCCATCAAAACGTCCCTTCTCAAGCGGCGACAGTTGTGCTAGGCGGCGGTAGCCGCCGCGCATCAACGCATCGCCGCGCCGCACCAGGCGGCGCACGCGGGCGCGCAGATCGCCATCGGCGTGCCAGTCGGCGGCCACGGCATCGGCGCCGAACAGACCTTCGGCCACGTCGCGCAAGGACGCACCCGCCAGGGTCGCGTCGAGCGCCTGCAAGGTGTGCAGTTCCAGCAGCGCGGCAGGTGTCGGCCTACGTCTGGCATCGGCCAGTGCCGCGCCGAACACATGACCGCGCGCAGGCGCGGCAGCGCCGCCGCGGTGGGCATAGGCGACGGCCATGCCGTCTTCCAGTCCAGGCGCGAGCGCGAAGCGCAGGCAATGGCCGGGGCTGCGTGCGGTGAGCGCCAGCCCCTTGCCATCGTGGAGCAGTTGCTTATGGCCGGGGATACGCCAGAACGCGAAGGATTCGGCATCCACGGGCGGATCGGCATCGGGGTAGAGTTGCACCACGGCAGCGTGGCCGGGCTGCCAGGCCGGATGCGCGTCGCGCGCATCCAGGGCCGGGTCTTCCAGCAGGCGCAGGCCCCAGCGATGCGCCGCGTCCTGTGCTGCCTGTGACCGGCGACGATGGCGCAGCCAATCGAGCCGGTAGTCGGGGTGCCTGCGCAGGTACTCCCAGGCGAGCGCAAGGCTGTCCAGATGCAGCACGTACAGATACGCGGCAGTCGGATACCAAGACTCGGCGGCGCGATCGGCCATGACGCAACCTCCTGGGAACAGGAATCGCCGCCACGGCCGGGCTACGCGCTACATCGCCATCGTCAGAACGTCATGGGTAAAAATTGTGGCTCGGGTTGTCAAAACCAATTGGCTCCGATGCGTTGCGGTTTCCGTCTCAATGTGGCAGTGGCAGCGCCCCGACCGTGGGACGCCGTACAGGCCAGCCTGCCGCAGCCCAGGCCGGACATCATGACTGTTTCGATCAGATTTGCCGGGGTATGCCGCAAGAGTGCCGATTAAGACCTATCCGGCATGACACCAGACTGAGAAAGCCACAGTAGGCCGTATTCAGTCCGGGATGGCCCCGTCGCGCTCGGCCAGCCGGGTGTATTCCGACAGCGTGCGCGTGGGGCGGAAATAGAGGTCGCGCATCACGGGCTGCCGGCACGGCCCGACGATGCTGGCCAGCTCGGACAGCTTGACGGTGCCCTGCGCAGGCATCCCGATTCCCAGGTCGATGAGTCCCCAGGCGGTGTCGCCATCGGCGGGATCGAGCGCGGCCATCAGCCAGGTCACATGCGCGTCCGGCGTGAACAGCCGCACCACGGGCACCGGGTCGATGGCCTGGCCAGCGGCGCGGGCCTCGCCGTTGGCGAGCAGTTGCGCGCGCTCCGGGACGGTGGCGAATGGCTGGGGCATGGTTGGCAATCCCACAAATCCAATGATGCACGGATGCGGCTTCACGCCGAAGCGCAGAACCGCCAAACCGGATTTACGCCTTCGTGCGCAAGCACGGATGCGCTTGCGTGGCTTTGCTTGAACCCGCCAATGCGGATTTCCGTAGAGGCACAAAAACGTAGAACACCAAATGAACACTATAGATTGTAGCTCTATAGGGCGCAATGGGCTGTCATCTTGGTTTTCGAGGGAAACCATAGGTGGCGGCTGGGAACTCATTGGCGAAGGCGTTGAAGACAGTTAGAAAGGCCCGTGGCTTGAGCCAGGAAGCCTTCTCTGACGTGTCCAGCCGTACCTATATGAGTACCCTCGAACGCGACCTGAAAAGCCCGACCTTGAACAAGCTGGCCGAGCTGTGCGAGGTGATGGAGATCCACCCGCTCACACTGCTGACGCTGGCCTATGCGGGCAATAGCCCGCACAAGGCCGACGAACTGCTGGCGCAGGTGCGCCAGGAGCTGGAGGCGGTGTTGAAGGAACGCGACGCGGCGAAGCCGCGCGCGTGACGTTGTGATGTGCTGCGACCAGCAGCACAGCGCCCCGCCGCGATGGGCGGGGCGCTGCGGCGGTCACGCCGCCTGGGGCTTGCTGCGCGACCAGATAAGGTCGTGCGTGCCGTCCTCGCCTTCGATCAGGCGGGCATAGACCGGAGCCGGGAACGAAGGATCGTCGAGGGTCACGGACAGGTAATCGCGCCCGGCCTCGCTTGTCTTCTTCCACGCCGCGCCGATGTCGTGGCCGGCGGCCTGGAGGCGGAAGTCGGGGGCGTTCTCGCTGCTGCCCTTGTCGTTGGGAACCAGCTCGGCCTTGACGTTGAGTGTCAGGGTGCGAAGCGTGCCGGTGAAGCCGTCTTTGTCTGCGGTGAAGGTGCCGATGTTGGCCATGATGTTTTCTCCTTTCGGTTGAACAAGGTTCGCGCCCATCGCGTCCTTGTTGTGATCCGGCCGGCAGGGGACGGGCTGGCCGCACCGCTTGCGGTCGAAACGCAGTGGAGAGCCGGGAGGCGAAAAGAATTTGCTGCGCGAGGAAGCCGTGCAGCGGCGGGGAAATTGTTTTCGCCGGACGGTTGCAGCCATGAAGCCCGAGGCGCAGCCGCGCCACCGCCAGGATTCACAACGAGACAAGGACGCCTTGGGTCGAACCGCTCCGAAAGGAGATAGGGCCTGCTCGGCATCCCCGCTCGAAGGCTTCTCCGGCTCGCCCGCTGACGCGGGCGAGGTCAACCCCGCAACGACAGGCGAGAACGCCTCCACCA
Organism: Acidovorax sp. SUPP2539; assembly: GCF_030158975.1. Taxonomy (NCBI): domain Bacteria; kingdom Pseudomonadati; phylum Pseudomonadota; class Betaproteobacteria; order Burkholderiales; family Comamonadaceae; genus Acidovorax; species Acidovorax sp. SUPP2539. The sequence continues at coordinate 1,257,533 of NZ_BQXJ01000001.1, forward strand.
CACCTTGCGGCGCCGGTCTTGAGGCGTGGCGTGGAAGCTCCATAGCGATGCCGGGCGGGTTGTCCGTGAACCGTCCTTCGTGACGTGATGGGCAGGAACTGCCAGCGTTGAGGACGGCACGCACCTGCACAACCTGCCGCAGCAAGCGCCAGCGTGTTCGCCAGCGCCCCGTTCATCGCGGCGGGGCGCTGGACGGGCCGATCCGGCGCAGCCGGTTCGGCCACATCGAGGGGCGCCAAGCTGCGCGCGGCGGGGATAGCCCGCAGGGCTTTCCCCTGGAGGCAAGCGAAGCGCGCAGCGCCGCAGGCGCGAAGGCGTGAGCAACTGTCTTGAAAGTCAAGCCTCGCAAGCGCGCAGGCTCCATTCAATTGAAGCGTTTTGCCAATGATTCAATAAATGTTGTATTATCGAATCATGAACGAGACCCAAGCCATTTCCGCCCTCGGCGCCCTGGCCCATACCCAGCGGCTGCGCGTGTTCCGCGCCCTGGTGGTCGCCGGCCCCGAAGGGCTGACACCCAGCGTCCTCGCCGACCAGCTCGACGTGGCCCGCAACTCCCTGTCCTTCCACCTGAAAGAACTGGCCCATGCCGGCCTGGTCACCATCGAGCAGCAGGGCCGCAACCTGATCTACCGCGCCGACTTCACCCAGATGAATGGGCTGCTCGGCTATCTGACCGAGCACTGCTGCCAGGGCGGCGCGTGCGAGGTCACCGAATCCTCCTCTGCCTGTACTTCCTGCTGAAAGGATCACCCCCATGAAGCGCTTTCACGTCCACCTGCACGTCGATGACCTGAACCGCAGCATCGGCTTCTATTCCCAACTGTTCGCCGCGCAGCCCGCGCGCGTCGAAGGCGACTACGCCAAATGGATGCTCGAAGACCCGCCGGTCAACTTCGCCATCTCCACACGTGGCAACAAGCCGGGCATCGACCACCTGGGTATCCAGACCGACGATGCCGAGGAATTGGCGGTGCTGAAGGCCCGCGCCGAGGCGGCCGACATGACGCTGCTGGACGAGGGCACCACGACCTGCTGCTACGCGCGCAGCGAGAAGCACTGGATCACCGATCCGCAGGGCGTGGCCTGGGAGCACTTCCACACGCTGGGCAACATTCCGGTCTTTAACGAAGCGGCGCCTGCAGCGACTTCCGCCGCAGCGTGCTGTACCCCGGTGCGCGGCAAGCCGGTGGGCGTTGCGGTGAAGCCGGCTTCCTCCTGCTGCTGATGTGAGATACCCATGACCACCGACAAGACCTACAACGCCCTGTTCATCTGCACGGGTAACTCGGCCCGCTCCATCCTGGCCGAAGGCATCCTCAATGAATTGGGCCAGGGGCGCTTTCGCGCCTACTCGGCGGGCAGCCACCCCAAGGGCGAAGTCCACCCACTGGCGCTCGCCACGCTGGAGCGGCTGCACATGCCGACCGCCGGCTACCGCAGCAAGAACTGGGACGAGTTCGCGGCGCCCGGTGCGCCGGAGCTGGATTTCATCTTCACGGTCTGCGACAACGCCGCCGGCGAGGTCTGCCCCGTGTGGCCGGGACGCCCGATGTCGGCGCATTGGGGTGTGCCTGATCCCGCAGCCGTCGAGGGCACCGACGAACAGAAGCGCAAGGCATTCACGGATGCGGCGCTGACCTTGCGCCGGCGCATCGAGCTATTCCTGTCGCTGCCGATGCAACGCCTGGATGCCATGTCGCTGCAGCACGAGCTGCGCAGCATCGGCACGAAGTGAGGTCTGCGCGATGAGTGTTGGAACCCAAACGGCCAGCCGCGTGCCGGCCGCCCCCACCATGAGCGTCTTCGAGCGCTACCTGAGCGTGTGGGTACTGCTGTGCATCGTCGCCGGTATCGCGCTCGGCCAGTTCGCGCCCAGCGTGTTCCATGCCATCGGCCGCATGGAGATCGCGCAGGTCAACCTGCCGGTGGGCCTGTTGATCTGGGTGATGATCATTCCCATGCTGCTCAAGGTGGACTTCGGCGCTCTCGGCCAAGTCAAGCAGCATTGGCGCGGCATCGGCGTGACGCTGTTCGTCAACTGGGCCGTCAAACCCTTCTCGATGGCGCTACTCGCCTGGATCTTCATCCGCCAGGTCTTCGCGCAGTGGCTGCCCTCCGACCAGCTCGACAGCTATGTCGCGGGCCTGATCCTGCTGGCCGCCGCACCCTGCACGGCAATGGTGTTCGTCTGGAGCCGGCTGACCGGGGGCGATCCTGTGTTCACGCTGTCGCAGGTGGCGCTGAACGACACCATCATGGTCTTCGCCTTCGCCCCAATCGTGGGCCTGCTACTGGGCTTATCGTCCATTACGGTGCCGTGGGACACCTTACTGGTATCGGTCGGTCTGTACATCGTGATTCCGGTCATCCTGGCCCAGCTCTGGCGCCGCGCGTTGCTGAGCAAGGGCCAAGCCGCCTTCGACCGGGCGCTGGAGCGCATCGGCCCTCTGTCGATCGCGGCGCTGCTGCTCACGCTGGTGCTGCTGTTCGCCTTCCAGGGCGAGGCCATCATCCGCCAGCCGCTGGTGATCGCCATGTTGGCGGTGCCGATCCTGATCCAGGTGTTCTTCAACTCCGGGTTGGCCTACTGGCTCAACCGTCGGCTGGGCGAGCAGCACAACATTGCCTGTCCCTCGGCGCTGATTGGTGCCTCCAACTTCTTCGAGCTGGCCGTGGCCGCCGCCATCAGCCTGTTCGGCTTCCAGTCCGGCGCGGCGTTGGCCACCGTGGTCGGCGTGCTGATCGAGGTACCCGTGATGCTGCTGGTCGTGCGCGTGGTCAACCGCTCGCGCGGCTGGTACGAATGCGGCCCGAACTCCGCCACCCGATAACCAACCAGGTCACTCCCATGAGCACCGTCACGATCTACCACAATCCCGACTGCGGCACCTCGCGCAACGTGCTGGCCCTGATCCGCAACAGCGGCGAGGAGCCCACGGTCATCGAGTACCTGAAGACCCCGCCCGATCGGGCGACGCTGATGGTGCTGATCGCCGCAATGGGCGTATCGGCGCGCGCCGTGCTGCGCGAGAAAGGCACGCCCTATGCCGAACTGGGCCTGGGCGACCCGCAGTGGGGCGATGACCGGTTGATCGACTTCATGCTCCAGCATCCCATCCTCATCAACCGGCCCATTGTGGTCACGCCGCTGGGCACGCGCCTGTGCCGGCCTTCGGAGGCGGTGCTGGACATCCTGCCGCAGCCGCAGCGCGGCGCGTTCCGCAAGGAAGACGGCGAAGCCGTGGTGGATGCGGAGGGTCGCAGGGTCTGAAGACCTCCCGCACAAGCGGCAGGCAATCTGAAGTGAGGCTGGTATTATCGAATTTCGTTATCGATATTCGATATGAAAGAGAAACCTACTCCACGTGCCATGGAGCACCACGACCTGCTGTCGGGGCTGATCCGCCTGCATGTGCTGCACCACGCAGCCGAGCAGGAGATCTACGGGCAATGGATGATCGACGAGCTGGCCCACCACGGCTACCGCCTCTCCCCCGGAACGCTGTACCCGATGCTGCACAAGATGGAGCGCGACGGCTACCTCGTCTCCCGCCAGGAGCGTGAAGGGCGCACCGTGCGCAAGCTCTACACGATCACGCCCAAGGGCAAGGAAGGCTTGGCGCTGGCCAAGGACCGCATCCGGGAGTTCACCGGGGAGGCGATGCACAAATGACAGATTCCACCAACACCTTGCAGCATGAGGCCGCTGCCGCGCGCGGCTCACCCGTCGAAGTCTTCGGCGCCTTCCTCAAGCTGGGGCTGACCTCCTTCGGCGGGCCGATCGCGCATCTGGGCTATTTCCGCTCGGAGTTCGTCGAGCGTCGCCGCTGGCTGGATGACCGCAGCTACTCCGATCTGGTCGCCCTGTGCCAGTTCCTGCCGGGGCCGGCCAGCAGCCAGGTCGGTATGGCGCTGGGGTTGGGCCGCGCGGGCTGGCTGGGGCTGCTGGCGGCCTGGGCCGGATTCACCTTGCCATCGGCGATTGCGCTGATCCTGTTCGCCTTTGGCATCGCCGAGTACCAGGGGCTGGCCCAGTCCGACTGGGTGCACGGGCTCAAGGTCGTCGCCGTGGCCATCGTGGCGCAAGCGGTCTGGGGGATGGCCAAGTCGTTGTGCCCGGACCGGCCGCGCGCCGCGCTGGCCATTCTGGCGGCGCTGCTGACCATGGTCCTGCCCTCGGCCGCGGGACAGCTTGCCGCCATCGCGGTGGCAGGGCTGCTGGGCTGGTGGACATTGAAGATCGCGCAACCCGGCGGCGGCCACGCCCACAGCTACCCCGTCTCGCGCAAGCTGGGCATCGTGGCGCTGCTGCTGTTTGCCGCACCGCTCGTCGGGCTGCCCCTGTGGGCGGCAGCCACGGACTCGTCCACGATAGCCCTGCTGGAAGGGGTGTACCGCTCCGGTGCACTGGTCTTCGGCGGTGGACACGTTGTGCTGCCGCTGCTGCAGGCCTCGGTGGTGCCCAGCGGCGTCGTGAGCAATGCCGACTTCCTGGCCGGCTACGGTGCGGCGCAGGCCGTGCCGGGGCCGCTGTTCACTTTCTCGGCCTACCTCGGCGCGGTCGCCCACGGACCGCTGCATGGCTGGATCGGCGGGCTGGCACTCCTGGGCACGATCTTCCTCCCCGCTTTTTTCATGCTGGTCGGTGCACTGCCGTTCTGGGAAGGGCTGCGCCACCGCGCGGGCATCCAGACGGCCATGGCCGGCATCAACGCCGGCGTGGTCGGTATTCTGGTGTCCGCCCTCTATGACCCGGTATGGACGAGTGCCATCCACAGCAAGGCGGATTTTGGGCTGGCGCTGCTCTCGTTCGGACTGCTGAGGGTGGGGCGCGTGCCGCCGGCGCTCGTGGTGCTGTTAGCCGGGCTGGTGGGCTGGGTCATGGCGATGGGCGTCTGAATCTCATGTGGCACACCCTGACCATCCAGCTCCGACACGAAACCGCCGACGACATTGCCGCCATCGAAGCGGTCACGACCGCCGCCTTCGCTGATGCACCACACACCAGCCACACCGAGCAATTCATCGTGCGCGCCTTGCGTGCCGCCAACGAACTGACGCTTTCCATCGTGGCCGAAGAACATGGGCGCGTCGTCGGTCACGTCGCGCTGTCGCCAGTAACGATCACCCATGAGCACAGGCGAAAGACCGAGGGCTGGTATGGGTTGGGGCCGATCTCCGTCCTGCCGCCAAGGCAGGGGCGAGGCATCGGTTCGCGCCTGATGGAACAGGCGCTGTCTGAACTGCGGGCTATGCAGGCCGCAGGCTGCGTGCTGCTGGGAGATCCAACGTACTACACGCGCTTTGGCTTCCAGGCCCATGCGGGCTTGCAACTGCCGGGCGTGCCGCCCGGCTATTTCCATGGCGCTGGCCCTGCATGGGACAGTGCCGGAAGGCATCGCGCACTACAGCGATGCCTTCAACGCCGCCGCCTGAGCCAGCGCGAAGGCGGCGGCGTTTTAATTCGGCTATTGGCCTTAAACACCGGGCGCGGCCACTGTCGCACCCGGATTTCGCGTCCACCGCGCCCAGGGCGGAACGGCCTGGGCGCGGTGCTGATCGCGGTTATTCCTTCGTCTCGATGCGCCACCACACAAAGCGAAGCGCCCCGGTCGAGGCCGGGGCGCTTGCCTTCGGCGCGGGTCAAGCGGCCAGTGCCTCGGCAGGTTCATCCGCCATTGCTTCGGTATCGTCCGGTGTTTCCTGCTCCGGGCCTGCCTCCTGCGCGGCATCCTGCGGGCCTTCGGCCTTGAAGATGGCGGGCATCCAGCCCTTGCCATCGGCCAGCCGCTCGGCTTCGCTGGCAATATCGGCCTTCTTGAGCTTCGCCAGTCGGGTGACGGATTCCGGTGCAAACGCGCCCACGGCATCCAGAATCACGGCCTTGGAAACGTGCTTGAAGTAGCCTTCTGCGGTTGGCTTCCACCATGCGGCCATGTCGAGGCCGACGGCCTGCGCCAGTTCCTCGCCGGGTTGCTGCACCGTGGCGCGAGGCGTCACCACGTCCACCGTGGAAGCCACGCACACGGCCAGCAGGCGCACCAGTTCGTCTTGCGACTTCGCCAGCAGTGCGGCGAACAGTTCGGCGCTGTCCTCCGGCAAGGCTTCGCCCGCCACCTGTTGCAGCTCGCGCAGCGCCACGGCGGCGGGCGATTCCGGCCAGTCCGAGGCCATGCCTTCCAGCTGGTCTTGCAGTTTCAAGCTCACGCCCAGCGGCAGGTCGTGGCCGTAGTGGCTTTCCTGCAAGACGGTCTGCACCATGCCATGCACCAGCGCGGCCAGCGCGACGTGTGGATGCCGGGCCACTTCGATTTGCAGCGCGGCGGTGCGGTGGGCGCTCAATCGCTGTGCCAGCCGGTCGGACACGCTCGCGGCCTTGGGCGCGTCGTCGGCGTCCTCGTGCTCGTCGTTGGTGGCTTCGACTTCGGTGCTGCCGAAACCGCGCCGCAGCTTTTCCAGCGTGCGCAGCGCCTTCGCCTCGGCTTCGCGCAGCAGGCCGCGATGAATGACGGCTTCGCCGTTGCGGTCGATGGTGACGATGGCACCGGCCACCTCGCGCACATCGGGGGCATAGCCGTGCAAGGCGTCCTCCGCGTCTTGCAGTTCGCCGACCACCTGATCGCGACGCTGTTCCAGCTTCTCGGCCTTGGCCTCGTCCTCGGCGTCGCAAGCTTCTTCCAGTTCGGCGTCGATCTTTTCGAGGCGGGTTTCCAGCGAGGCGATGCGGCGGGCCTCGCGGGTGGTCGGCTCGCGGCGGTGGCGCGGGGCGTTCTGGAACGCCTGCCGTTCCTCGTAGGCCAGATGCGGTACGGCCTCCACCCATGCCCAGCCCTCGGCGCGCACGTCCTCGGCCAGCGTTGCCAGCTTGTCGCGCACCAGCGTTTCCAGCACTGCGGTATCGGTGAGGTAGGTTCCGGCATCGCCTTCCGCGAACAGGTCGCGGCGGATGCCGCCGCCTGCCTGCTGGTAGGCGTCCAGCCCGACGAAGCGCACCAGCGCGTGCGTGGCGTCGATTTCGCGCTCGGTCAGGCGCTCGCGCAGCTTGGACGGGCTGCGCTGCCATTCCGGCGCACCATAGAACGCCGCTTCCTGCGCGGCGTGGTCATCGGTGATGGTCAAGGCCATCAACTGTTCCAGCGTCACGCCACCGGCCCGGTAGTCGGCCATGAGGCGCGGCGAGACGTTCGCCAGCTTCAAGCGGCGCTGCACCACCAGCGGGGACACGCCGAAGTCGGCGGCTATGTCCTCGATGGGTCGGCCTTCCTTGACCAGCGCGGCGAAGGCCGCGAACTGGTCGGCGGGGTGCATGTTCTCGCGCTGCACGTTCTCCGCGAGGCTGACGGTACGGGCGGACGCATCGGCCACCAGCAGGCACGGCACTTCGTAGTCGGTAGGGATGCGCTTCTTCTTCGCCAGCAGCTTCAAGGCGGTCAGGCGGCGGTCGCCTGCCACCACCTCGTAAGCCTCGCCATCGGTGGAAAGGATGACGATCAGGTTTTGCAGCAGGCCGATGCGGGCAATGCTCGCGGCCAGTTCGGGGATGGACTGGCGCGGGGTCGTGCGGACGTTGCGCTTGGAGCGGCGCGGCAACAGTTGCGACAGCGGAACCAAGATCAGGTTCTTGGTCGGGTCTGCCACTTCCAGCGGTGCGGCGGCTTCGATGGCGACGGTTTCGGTTTTGAGTACGGCGTTCATGGTGATAACTCCTTGCGGTTGGGATGCAGCAGCGAGAGAAGCGGCAAGGGCTGCTGCCTGCCCCTGCCGCGTGGGGATTCAGGCTTTCAACTGGCGCAGGCCATCGGCCAGCAGCCACAGGGCGCGATTGAGGCGCACGCTTTGGTCGATGCCCTGTACGGGCCGGGTGGTCTGGCGGCGGCCATTCGCGGCGCGGGCGGACAGGCCGCCTTTGGTCAAGTTCTCCTGCGTGCGGTTGAACACGCTCCACAGGTCGCGGCGGTCGTCGTCATGGCGGCGCGGCATCAGGATTTGCGATTCCGTGATGGGTGCAGGCTTGTCCTCGTCGTACTTCAACGCCAGCGCAGCGCGGGCGAACACTTCCGATTCCCCTGCGTCCAGCGTGATGGCTCGCATGGCATCGCGCGATTCCTGCGCCCGGTCGAAGCCGTGCAGGACTTCGTAAGCGCCTTCGATGACCTGCGCCGCCACGTCGCCCTTGTGCGGCACGCGCACGTCGGCCACGGTGTCGCCGCAGACAAGGCCATTGCTGCAAACGAAGCGGAACATCCCGGCCAGCATCTGATAGCTGCTGGTGCCGTCATGGGAGTTCAGCAGGATGATTTCGTTGGCCTCGCGGCCGTTGATCTGGCTGGCGTGGCGCAGCCGGATCATGTGCTTGGTGTAGTCGCGGCGGTCGTCGTGGCGCACGCGGGTCTGCGTCACCATGAAAGGCTCGAAGCCTTCTCCGCGCAGTTCTTGCAGCACGGTCGCGGTGGGGATGTAGCTGTACCGCTCGGAGCGGCTTTCGTGCGGGGCGTCCGCGAAGATGGACGGGGCCACGGCCCGGATTTGGTCGTCGGACAAGGGGCGTTCCGAACGCAGCACCGGGGAACGGGAAGCGAAGCGGGATGCGAGTTGCATGGCATTTCTCCTGACAAAGAAAAAAGGTTTGCTGTTCACCGCACACCGGATTCCTAGATTCGGAGCCCAGCCTTTCGGCTGTTTGGTGCGGTCGGCACGAGGAACCCGGTTGGCCCTGTTGCCACCGTCTTTCCTGAGTTCATCGCCCGCGACGGTCAGGAGCGCGCGAACGAGGGCCGTCAAGGAGGCAAGCGCAGGGTTGGTGCGGCCCGCAGGCGCAGCCGAGGACACGGCCCTGCGCGCCTTGACGGCACACGGCCGCGGGCTACAGTCGCGGACAAGGTGATGAAGTCAGGGGAGACGGCTGGACATGGCAACGGCCCTCCAACACGCTGACCGCACGGCAAGCGAAGCGCGCAGGCCCGAAGCTGGAAGCCGGGCCGGAGGCGTCAGCCGAGCGGAGCGAGGGAACGATGGAAGCCCGGAAGGGGCGAGACGCCGCAGGCGGCTCGATGCGCAGCGCGCACGACAGCGCGACCGGCCATGTTTCTTGGCCGGGGACGCACAGCCTTCAATGCTCGATGCACAAGCTCATGCGCCGGTCATGGGGAAGCGTGTTCGACAGCGACTGCTGCGGTCTGGCCGATCCGGCGCAGCCGGTTCGGCGGTCTTTGAGGGGCGCCAAGCACCGCGCGGCGGGGATAGCCCGCAGGGCTTTCCCCTGGAGGCAAGCAAAGCGCGCAGCGCCCCGCAAGGGGCGCGTAGGCATCACGCCGAGTCGTCAGGGCGCAGGCTGGATTCCAATACCGGCATCCACGGCGATGACGAGTCCAGCAGGTAGCGCGCACCGCGCGCGTACAGACCCGACAGCCCGGTGGGCTGGTAGAACCCGGTGACGCGGCGGCGGAACTGTGCGCCGTACTCGTTGGTGTAGATCACCGCGTCGCCGATCTTGAAGCGCAAGGGCTGGCCGTTCTCCGGCGCGAACGGTTTGAGCGCATCGTGCTGCGCGGTGATTTCGATGATGTAGTCGTGATGGCTGCTCATGGCATGGATCTCCTTCGATGGTCGAGAAAGCACAAAGCACAAGGAGCGCCTTGCGGCGCTCCCAAGGCCAGGTCAGACAGCGATCCGCCCGGCCAGCCGCGCATCGCGCGCATAGACGCTCAACCGCTTCTCGGCGCGGAAAGACAGGTCGCGCTCGATCGGCAGGCCCAGCCCGCCGCGCACCGTCGCCAGCTCGCCCAGGCTGACCCAGCCGATTTCCGGCGCCCCCAGGCCCAGGTCGCAAAGACCAAAGGCGTGGTCGTGGTCGTCGGGATCAATCTCGGTCAGCAGCCAGGTCGCGCCGGCGTCCGGCGTGAACAGCTTGACCACGGGGGCCGGATCGAAGTCCGGGTTCTCCAACGATTCGCGGCCGTTGGCCAGCAGCACGACGCGCTGCTCGTCAGTAATGAGTGCGTTGTTCATGGTGAACTCCTGAAAGGATGCCGGGCGGAATTGCCCGACCCTTCCGGGGCACGGCGCAGCGCAAGCAGTCAGGGGTCGCAGACGGCCGCCAGGACGCAAGCGCGCATGGCGCGCGCCGCCCTTGACGGCGAGAACGCCGTGGCACGATGAAGGGAACAGCAAGACCGCCTCCCTCGCACCTCCACGCAGTCCCGTTTTCGGCAAGTGCGCAGCACGCGTAGGCCCGCGAGGGCCGGAGTTGCGCCGCCGGGCGCAGCAAAAAAAAGGGGGCCGAAGCCCCCAAGGGTCAAAGCAGGCCGCGCTCGGCGAATGACGTGGTACGGCTTCCCGCGACGATGATGTGATCCAACGTGCGAACGTCCACCAGCGCCAGCGCCTGCCGAAGCTGCGAGGTCAGCGCCTTATCGGCCGCGCTCGGCTCGGGGTTCCCGCTCGGATGGTTGTGCGAAACGATGACCGCCGCCGCATTGAGTCGCAGCGCCTGCTTCACTACCTCGCGCGGATGCACCTCGGCGGCGTCGATCGTGCCGTGGAACATCTCCACGTAGTCGATCAGCCGATGGCGCGTGTCGAGGAACAACACCGCGAAGACTTCGTGCTCGAAGCCGGCCAGCTTGGCGCGCAGGTAGTCCTTCACCGCCTCCGGCGAAGTGAACGCCTCGCCGCGCTGCATCTTCTGTTCGATGACCTGGCGCGCGGCTTCCAGAATCTGGTCGGCGTCCGCCAGCCGATAGCGCCCACGGCCATCGCGCACCATCAGCGGGGTGTCGAGAGTGAGGGTCAGTTGCGACATGATCGTGCTCCGGTTGCTCGGGCGGAATTGCCCGGAACCGGTGCCAGCACGGCGCAGCGCAAGCAGTCAGGGGTCGCAGACGGCCGCCAGGACGCAAGCGCGCATGGCGCGCGCCGCCCTTGACGGCGAGAACGCCGTGATACGGTGAAGGGAACAGCAAGACCGCCCACACCCGCCCACTGCACACAGTCGGCTTTTGGGGCAAGCGGAGCGCGCAGGCCCGAGAGGGCCGGAGGCGTCAGGGGTCAAAGCCGAATGGCCGCGATTCGGCACGAAGCGCGGGGCGTAGCCCGCGAACCCGACGGCGGCACGCCGGGACGCCATGAGGTTCTGTTTGCTAGCTCCTTGCACAATGATTCAATAAATGTTGTATTATCGAACCATGAACGAAGATCAAGCCGTTTCCGCCCTTGGTGCCCTGGCCCATACCCAGCGCCTGCGCGTGTTCCGCGCCCTGGTGGTCGCCGGCCCCGAAGGGCTGACGCCCAGCGTCCTCGCCGACCAGCTCGACGTGGCCCGCAACTCTTTGTCCTTTCACTTGAAGGAACTGGCCCACGCCGGCCTCGTCACCATCGAGCAGCAAGGCCGCAACCTGATCTACCGCGCCGACTTCGCGCAAATGAACAGCCTGCTCGGCTACATGACCGAGCACTGCTGCCAGGGCAGTGCGTGCGAAGTCACCGAATCCTCCTCTGCCTGCAAGTCCTGCTGAAAGGAAATCCCCATGAAGCGCTTTCACGTCCACCTGCACGTCGATGATCTGAACCGCAGCATCGGCTTCTACTCCCAACTGTTCGCCGCGCAGCCCGCGCGTGTCGAAGGCGACTACGCAAAGTGGATGCTCGAAGACCCGCCGGTGAACTTCGCCATCTCCACGCGCGGCAACAAGCCGGGCATCGACCACCTGGGCATCCAGACCGACGACGCCGACGAACTCGCTACGCTGAAGGCCCGCGCGCAGGCCGCTGACATGGCGCTGCTCGACGAAGGCACCACGACCTGCTGCTACGCGCGCAGCGAGAAGCACTGGATCACCGACCCGCAGGGCGTGGCCTGGGAACACTTCCACACGCTGGGCAACATCCCCGTCTTCAACGAAGCGCCCCAGCCTGCGCCCGGCGCCGCCGCGGCGTGCTGCGCGCCGCGTTCCGCGAAGTCGGCTACTTCCTGCTGCTGACGCGAGGCGCGCATGACGACAGAAACCACCTATAACGCCTTGTTCATCTGCACGGGCAATTCGGCCCGGTCGATCCTCGCCGAAGGCATCCTCAACGCATTGGGCCAGGGGCGCTTCCGCGCCTGGTCGGCGGGCAGTCATCCGAGAGGCGAAGTGCATCCCTTGGCGCTCGCCACGCTGGAGCGCCTGCATCTGCCGGCGACCGGCTACCGCAGCAAGAGCTGGGACGAGTTCGTGGCGCCGGATGCGCCGGTGTTTGACTTCATCTTCACCGTCTGCGACAACGCCGCCGGAGAGGCGTGCCCGCTCTGGCCGGGCAAGCCGGTGTCGGCCCATTGGGGCGTGCCCGACCCAGCGGCCGTCGAAGGCACGGAGGAACAGCAGCGCAAGGCGTTCACGGACGCCGCGATCACGCTGCGCCGGCGCATCGAACTGTTCCTGTCGCTGCCCCTGAAAAGCCTCGATGCCATGTCCTTGCAGCGCGAGCTGCGCGACATTGGCCGCCAGTGAGGCCGGCGCGATGACCGCAGGAACCGATACCGCCGGCCGTGCGCCGGCGGTGCCCGCCATGAGCGGCTTCGAGCGCTACCTGACCGTGTGGGTGCTGCTGTGCATCGTCGCCGGCATCGCCCTGGGCCAGCTTGCGCCCGGCGTGTTCCAGGCCATCGGCCGCATGGAAGTGGCGCAGGTCAATCTGCCGGTGGGCCTGCTGATCTGGATCATGGTGATCCCGATGCTGCTCAAGGTGGACTTCAGTGCGCTGGGCCAGGTCAAGCAGCACTGGCGCGGCATCGGTGTCACGCTGTTCGTCAATTGGGCGGTCAAGCCGTTCTCGATGGCGCTGCTGGCGTGGATCTTCATTCGCCAAGTCTTCGCCGAGTGGTTGCCGGCCGACCAGCTCGACAGCTACGTGGCCGGCCTGATCCTGCTGGCCGCCGCGCCCTGCACGGCAATGGTGTTCGTCTGGAGCCGGCTGACGGGCGGCGATCCGGTGTTCACGCTGTCTCAGGTGGCCTTGAACGACACCATCATGGTGTTCGCCTTCGCGCCCATCGTAGGGCTGCTGCTGGGCCTGTCGGCCATCACGGTGCCGTGGGACACGCTGCTGGTGTCGGTGGTGCTCTACATCGTCATCCCGGTCATCCTCGCGCAGCTCTGGCGCCGCACGCTGCTGCGCCGGGGCCGGGCCGCGTTCGATCAAGCCCTGGAGCGCATCGGCCCGCTGTCGATCGCGGCCTTGCTGCTGACGCTGGTGCTGCTGTTCGCCTTCCAAGGCCAGGCCATCCTGCAACAGCCGCTGGTCATCGCCATGTTGGCGGTGCCCATTTTGATCCAGGTGTTCTTTAACTCCGGCTTGGCCTACTGGCTCAACCGCAAGGTGGGCGAGAAGCACAACATCGCCTGCCCCTCGGCGTTGATCGGCGCGAGCAACTTCTTCGAGCTGGCCGTGGCGGCGGCCATCAGCCTGTTCGGCTTCCATTCCGGCGCCGCGCTGGCCACCGTGGTCGGCGTGCTGATCGAGGTGCCGGTGATGCTGCTGGTCGTGCGCGTGGTCAATCGCTCGCGCGGCTGGTACGAACAGGCTCCGCGCAACGCGGCAAGGCATTCAGCATGAGTACCGTCACGATCTACCACAACCCGGACTGCGGCACGTCGCGCAACACGCTGGCGCTGATCCGCGCCAGCGGCATCGCGCCCACGGTCATCGAGTACCTGACGACGCCGCCTGACCGCGAAACCTTGAAGGCTCTGATCGCACGGATGGACATGGGCGTGCGGGACGTGCTGCGCATCAAGGGCACGCCTTACAAGGAACTCGGGCTGGATGCTGCCCATTGGAGCGACGACGAACTGATCGACCAGATGCTGGCGCATCCGATCCTCATCAATCGGCCCATCGTGGTGTCGCCCCTGGGCGTACGCCTATGCCGGCCCTCGGACATGGTGATCGAACTGCTGCCGCAGCGGCCGGCGGGCGAGATTCGCAAAGAAGACGGTACGCCGCTGCTGGTGGATACGCCGACCGCGGGCAACGACACAGGCCTCATCATGGCTTTGCAGGAGGCCGGACTTCCCACGGACGATCTGACCGAACCGGGGCGCGGCTTCTTTGCCTATGCCACGGTGACAGGCAAGCGCGTGGGCTACGGCGGCTTCGAGCGGATGGGACGGGATGTGCTGGTGCGCTCCCTGGTCGTGCTGCCGCACGCGCGCCAGCGCGGCATTGGTGGCGGCATCCTCGCGCTGCTGCTACGCCGCGCCTTCGACGAAGGCGGGCGCGACGCTTGGCTGCTGACCACGACGGCAGCGCCGTTCTTCGAGCGCCAGGGCTTCAAGCCGGTGGAGCGCACAAGCGCACCGGCTTCAGTGCTGGCGACGCGGCAGGCTGCGAGCTTGTGTCCTGCCAGCGCAGCGTTGCTTAGGCGGCCGATTCATTTGTAGCGCAGGCTGGTGCAGCCGCGGAACCCGACGGCGGCACGCTGGGACGCCCAGCTATTGCGGGAGCTTCCTGGGCTGTTTCGCCGCGCGCGATTCCAGCAGGCGCCGCGTGGTTTCCAGCTCCTTCTGCAACAGTTCGGCATCCGGCAGCACGGTGCGGTAGTTCGCCGCCATCACCTTCGTCGGTAAGCCTTCCAAGGCGTACCGCGCCAGCGCGTGGCCCTTATCGGCGCAGAGGATCAAACCCACGGGCGGGTTTTCATCGGGATAGGCCCAATGCTCCTTGGCGTAGTTGCAATACATGTGCATCTGGCCCACGTCCGCATGGGTCAGGCTACCCAGCTTCAAGTCGATGATGACCAGGCAGCGCAACCGCCGGTGGAAAAACAGCAGATCCACCCGATACCACGTTTGGTCGATGCGTAAGCGCCGCTGCCGGCCGACGAAGGTGAACCCTTCGCCCAGTTCCAGCAGAAAATCCTCCAGCCGCTGGATCAGGGCCGCTTCCAGATCGGATTCGGAATACTCGTCCTTGAGGTTCAGGAACTCCAGCACATACGGGTCTTTGATCGCATCGTCCGGCCCGACGGCATCCTCCGGCCTGGGCGCAGCGCCCTTGACCAGCATCGCCGCCTTGTCCTTCGACAAGGCCGTGCGCTCGTAGAACTGGCTGCCGATCTGCCGATCCAACTGGCGCACGCTCCAGCCGCCGCGTAGCGCCTCGGCCTCGTAGAAGCGGCGGGCGTGCTCGTCCTTGACCGACAGCAGCCGCACGTAGGCCGACCACGGCAACGTGAACACCTGCGCCAACTCGCCCAGGGCCAATTTCCGAGACGCTGTCTCGGATTTCTCGGCAGGCAATCCGTCCCCCGATTTCCGAGACAGTGCCTCGGAAATCACCGGCCGGGGATAGGCGGCGAAGAACCGCCGCATGTTCTCCAGGTTGTCCGGGCTGAATCCGCGCCCGAAGCGGGCGGTCAGGTCGGCGGACAACCGGACGATCAACTGTTCGCCGTACCCTGCGCGCCGTTCGCCCTGTTGCTCGGCCTCCACGATGCGGCGACCAATCTCCCAATAGCTGGCCGTCATCAGCGCATTGACGCTGCGCGCCGCCGCCTGGCGGGCGGCATCGAGCAGTTCCACGATGCCGCCGTGGATGCCGGCGTAGCCGGCAGGCACGGCAGCGCCTTTTACTGCTTTGGGCGTCCGGGCGCTCATGCCGTGGCCTCCTGGGGCTGGCGTTGCCGCGCCTTCGTGATGGTCTGGCGCCGGGTCGCCACCAGCTCGGCCGCCTGGCGCACAGGATCGTCCTCGGTGTGGACATAGCGCATGAACATCGCCACGGTCTTGTGCGCTGTCAGCGCCATGCCGACCTTGAGCGGCACGCCCGAATTGGCAATGTCCGTCGCCGAGCGGTGGCGGATGCCGTGGGTGCCGACCTTCGGCACACCGGCACGGTCAAGGATGCGCCGCCACGCCTGATAGTAGGAGTGGGGGCTTAGCGGCTTCTTGTGATCGAGGATCGCAGGGCAAACGTAGGGCGAATCGCCATAGTGGGGGGCACTCTCCAACAGGCGGCGAGCCTCGGCGCTCAGGGGCTTGGACATATCGCCGGTCTTGCTGTCCGGCCATACCACCCGGCCGTTGGGCAGGTCGAGCCAATCCCATTGCAACAGCAGGATTTCCGACATGCGCGCCGCGAACTCGAATTGCAGCCGGACGGCCAGCAGGTGGATGGGATGTTCCAAGCCCTCGGCCTCGGCCTTCTCCAGATAGGCGAACAGCTTGGTCATCTGGTCGTCGGTAATGAGCCGGGTCGAACCCTTTTCCGGGTACTTGGGGACGTGACGGCAGGGATTGGAGCCATCGGGCCGGTAGCCCCACAGTTCGGCCAGGTTGAACATCTTGCGGACGAGCGACAGCACGCGGTTGGCTTGGGTGGGCGACTTCTCCATGCGCTTCATCAGCGCGGTAATGTCGTTGCGCGTGACCTCGTGAGCCTTCTTGCTGCCGAAGGCCGGGATGACGAAGCTGTCGATCTGGTACTGGTAGCCGGCCTGCGTGCTGGGCTTGTTGTGCGGCTTGGAGTGGTCGTCCATGAACCGGCCGCACAGCTCCTTGACCGTCGGCGCCTTGCGGGCTTCGGCCTTGTCGAGTCCGGGATCGCCCCCGCGCCGGACTTCGGCCAGCCAGTCTTGCGCCAGCGATCGGGCCTGTTCGACCGTCAGCTCGCCGAACTGGCCGATTGCCGGCTTGCGCCGCACGCCGGAGTTCGTGCGGTACTGAACCATGAATACCTTGCGGCCGGTTGGTGTAACCTTGCACAAGAAGCCCGGAACGAGCGTATCCCGGAGTTCCACGTCGCAGGTTTGCGCCTGCGCCGTGTCAACGACGGACTTGGTGAGTTTGATCTTTGCCATGAGGTGCTCCTGAAAGGCCCCGATTCCAGGGGCCGGCTAGGAGCCAGGCGGAGGAGAACCGGGGCGGTTTGCATCGCGCACCGGGATATGATCGAAGGCATTGGTCTGGCGGAAAACCTGCTACAGCAAGCCACATCCAAGTCCAGCGTTAGCCCGGTGCGGATGTCATGCTCTGGCTTAAAATCCGCCGCTTCCTGAAAAGGGGCGTGCCGGTTCGACCCCGGCTCGGGGCACCACTACGATTCGATCATGTCAAGTTACAACGCTCCCTTTGAAATCCATGTCCACGGCCAGGTGCAGTTGCGGGCCGATACGGGGTTCGACCAGTTGCAAGAGGCTTTGAAGCCGCTCTGGAAGTACGCCGGGGCCCGTTCCTTGGCCGATGGTGCGGCGAGCGCCTATGAGGAAGAGCCCGGCATCCAGTTCGACGCCAAGGAGCACACCCTGCAAATCTGCTGGACGGTGCGTGGCGACGAAGACTTCCGCCAGTCGCTCGACGAGATGTGCATGAGTCTCAACGAGTTGTCGGAGCAGGGCGCGGCCATCGAGGTCACGTTCTACGACACCGACTTCGACGAGGACGAAGAGGATGACGGCACCGAAGCGCGTGACGACTTCCTCATGCTGTTCGTGGGCCCGACCCCCGCGGCCATCATGCAGGTGCAGCGCGATCTGCTCGTGCAGGATGTCGTGAACATGATGGAGCGCCACTTCGACGGCGCCGAACTGGGCGGCGTGGTGGCCGAGATCGACAAGCTGTTCTCTCAGCGTTTCGATGCCCTGGTGAACTCGCTGGAGATCGGCAAGCCGCCACGCGGCAGCGGCGGTTCCGGTGGTGGCCATGGTGGCAGCGGCGGGCGCCGTCCCCGCCATCTGCACTGATAGCGCACGCATCTTCTCGAAACACCCGGTGGCCTTTCATCCAGAGGCGGCCAGCGGATTGCGACCGATGGCGATTGAACTGCCTTACCTTCGTGCGTACCCGGATGCCTTGCAGGATCAGGTGCGCACGCTCATCGCCGAAGGGGGCTTGGCGGCCCTGCTGCAGCGGCGCTATCCCCAGGCACATGCCGTGCGCACCGACAAGGCGCTGTACCAATATGCCGCCGACCTGAAGGCGCAGCATCTGCGCAAGGCCGATACGGTGCAGAAAGTGGTGTTCGACAGCAAGATCCATGTGGTGCGGCACGCGCTGGGGCTGCACACCTCGTCGGCGCGCGTGCAGGGCGGGCGCCTGACGGCACGGCACGAGATCCGCATCGCCTCCATGTTCAAGCAGGCACCGGAAGAGTTTCTGCGCATGATCGTCGTGCACGAATTGGCCCACTTGCGCGAGAAGGACCACGACAAGGCCTTCTACCAGTTGTGCGAGCACATGGAGCCCCGCTACCACCAGTATGAGTTCGATACGCGTTTGTATCTGACCCACATCGAGCATGCGGGTGAGCGCCTCTGGGGCGTCTGACGGTTGTTGCGTCTGCTATTGTTTTTGTAGCTAGACGCCGGGAAATTTATTGCGCCAGAGCCCGATTGGCTTCATGAGCCATTGCACCTGCACCATCCGCCGGCACGGTGGCCGTGCTGCAGCATCGGGCCGGTAGCTGCAGCCAGCGCTGGGCTGCGGCCTGCAGGGGCAGCAGCGAGCCCGTGGTGATCAGTTGCATGCGGTCGCATGCGGCGGGGATCTCGTCGCCGGGGTCCGCGAGGAGGCCGGTCGCCTGCAGCAGGCGGCGGGTTTGCCTGGCAACCGGCTCGCCGGTGTCCACCAGGCGCACCGCCGGGCCGATGAGGGCGCGCAATTCTTCTTCGGCGAACACATAGTGGGTGCAGCCCAGCACCAGGGTGTCGATGTGGCCTGCCGCGGTGCCGAACGTGCCCATGGCGGCGATGTAGCGCGTGCACAGTTCGCGCACCTCGGAGGATTCGGCGGCGTCAGGCACCGCATGTTCAGTGCTGCGTTCGATGGCGTAGGCCAGCCCGTCGCAGGGCTGCACCACGAATTCGGCCTGCGATTGCAGCGACCCCAGCAGCAACGCGAACTTGCCGCTGGTGAGCGTGCCCCGCGTGCCGATGACGCCGATGCGCCCGGTCTGGCTGAGCGCCACCGCGGGCTTGATGGCCGGCTCCAGGCCGACGAGAGGCAGGTCCGGGCATTGGGTCCGGACCTCGTGGATGGCGGCGGCGGTGGCCGTGTTGCAGGCGACCACCAGCGCCTTGATGCCATGTGCCGCCTGCAGGTAGCGGGTGATAGCGTGGGTGCGCGCGGCGACATAGGCGTCGCCCCGCTCGCCGTAGGGCGCGTGGCCACTGTCCGCCAGGTAGAAAAAGCGCTCGTGCGGCAGTTCGGCCTGCAGCGCGCGCAGCACGCTCAGGCCGCCGATGCCGCTGTCGAACACACCGATGGGGCGTTGCTGCGAAGTGGGCGTCATGCGTGCCTTGGTGCCATGTGAACGGAAAAATCAGAAAACTCCGGCGGCCCCAGCGGCTGCTGGGCCGATCCGCGGCCCGGGGCCGCCACCAGGCCACGCCTGGAGCCGCCGCCAAGGCCGGAGAGGGAGTTCAAGCGGCGACGAGGTCGATGGACTTGAACTCGCCCGTGGCGATGCGCTTTTGCCACTCCGCCGGGCCCGTGATGTGGGCGCTGGTGCCGCCGGCATCCACGGCCACGGTCACGGGCATGTCCACCACGGTGAACTCGTAGATGGCTTCCATGCCCAGATCGGCAAAGCCGACGACCTTGGCTTCCTTGATGGCCTTGCTGACCAGGTAGGCGGCGCCGCCCACGGCCATCAGGTAGGCGCTCTGGTGCTTCTTGATGGCTTCGATGGCGACCGGGCCGCGCTCGGACTTGCCGATCATCGAGATCAGGCCCGTTTCGGCCAGCATCATCTCGGTGAACTTGTCCATGCGCGTGGCGGTGGTCGGGCCGGCGGGGCCCACGGCCTCGTCCTTGACCGGATCCACGGGGCCCACGTAGTAGATGACGCGGTTGGTGAAATCCACGGGCAGCTTCTCGCCCTTGGCCAGCATGTCCTGGATGCGCTTGTGCGCGGCATCGCGGCCGGTGAGCATCTTGCCGTTGAGCAGCAGCGTGTCGCCCGGCTTCCAGCTCGCCACTTCTTCCTTGGTGAGGGTGTCCAGGTTGACGCGGCGGCTCTTGTTGTAGTCGGGCGCCCAGTCGATCTTGGGCCACAGGTCGAGCGAAGGCGCCTCCAGATAGGCGGGGCCGGAGCCGTCCAGCACGAAGTGCGCGTGGCGCGTGGCGGCGCAGTTGGGGATCATCGCCACGGGCTTGGAGGCCGCATGCGTGGGGTACATCTTGACCTTGATGTCCAGCACGGTGCTCAGGCCGCCCAGGCCCTGCGCGCCGATGCCCAGGGCGTTGACCTTCTCGTACAGCTCTAGGCGCAGTTCCTCGATCTGGTCGAGCTTTTCGCCGCGCGCGGCCTTGGCCTGCAGCTCGTACATGTTCAGGTCGTCCATCAGGCTTTCCTTGGCCAGCAGGACGGCTTTTTCCGCCGTGCCGCCGATGCCGATGCCCAGCATGCCGGGCGGGCACCAGCCGGCACCCATCGTGGGCACGGTCTTGAGCACCCAGTCCACCAGGTTGTCGCTGGGGTTCATCATGACCATCTTGGACTTGTTCTCGCTGCCGCCGCCCTTGGCCGCGACGGTGATGTCCACGGTGTCGCCCGGAACGATCTGCGTGAAGATCACCGCGGGCGTGTTGTCCTTGGTGTTCTTGCGGGCGAACTGCGGGTCGGCCACGACGCTGGCGCGCAGCGTGTTGTCGGGGTGGTTGTAGCCGCGGCGCACGCCTTCGTTGATGGCGTCTTCCAGGCCGCCGGGAAAGCCTTCCCAGCGCACGTCCATGCCGATCTTCAGGAACACGTTGACGATGCCGGTGTCCTGGCAGATGGGGCGCTGGCCGGTCGCGCTCATCTTGCTGTTGGTGAGGATCTGCGCCATCGCGTCCTTGGCCGCCGGGCTCTGCTCGCGCTCGTAGGCGCGCGCCAGGTGGGCGATGAAGTCGGCGGGGTGGTAGTAGCTGATGTACTGCAGGGACGCAGCAATGGACTCCACGAGGTCGTGGTACCGGATGGTCGTGGTCATGGTGGGGTGTGTTTTTGGGGAAAGAACGAACCGCGCAATTATCGCCGCCCGCTCCGGACGGCGCTGGCGGCGGTCAGCCGCGGGGGGCGGCGTCGAACGGCAGGCTTTCGAGCGCCTCGAGCCCGCCGATCACGGAGGGCGCGAAATCCGCCGAGCCTTCCGGCTTGTCGCCCTGGGCCCAGGCCAGCAGCACGTCCGCCGGCATGGGGCGGGCGTAGAAAAAGCCCTGTAGTTCGTCGCAACGCATGGCCAGCAGGATGTCGCGCTGGCCGCTGGTTTCCACGCCCTCGGCCACCACGCGCAGGCCCAGGGCGTGGGCCAGCCGCACCACGGCATCGACCACGGCGCGGGCGTCTTCTTCGTGTTCGAGGTCGTTCACGAAGCTGCGGTCGATCTTGAGCTGCTGGGCCGGCAGCTGGCGCAGGTAGTTCAGGCTCGAATAGCCAGTGCCGAAGTCGTCGATGGACAGGAACACGCCGATGCGCGCCAGGCCTTCGAAGGTGCGCTGCGTGGCCTTGGTGTCTTCCATGGCCACCGATTCGGTGATCTCGCACAGCAGTTGCGAGGAATCCAGGCCATGGAACTGCAGGGCGTGCTCGATGCGCTCGGCCAGGCCGCTTTCGCGCAGCTGGTGCACCGACAGGTTGATCGCCACGCGCATGCGCAGGCCGCTGCGCGCCCAGTCGGCCATCTGCCGGCAAGCCTCTTCGATGACCCAGGCGCCCAGCTGGCCGATCAGCCCGAAGCGCTCGGCCAGGCCGATGAACACCAGCGGGCTCACCATGCCGCGCTTCGGGTGGTGCCAGCGCAGCAGGGCTTCCACGCCGTTGATGCGGCCGCGCTTGCCGTCGATCTTGGGCTGGTAGTGCAGGGCGAGTTCGCCGCGCGCCAGGGCGTGGCGCAGGTCGTTCTGCAGCTCCAGCTGGTCGGATGCGTCGGAGCCCATGTGGGGCTCGAACATGGCGTAGCCGTTGCCGCCCGCGCGCTTGGCGGCATACATGGCGGCATCGGCATTGGCGACCAGCTTGTCGCGGTCGCCGTGGTCGGGGTGCAGCACCACGCCGATGGAGCAGCCGATCTGCACCTGCCGGCCCGCCACCTGGAAGGGCAGGGCGAGCGCGGCCAGGATGCGGTTGGCCACCACGATGCAGTCGGCCGTGTTGCCCACGTCTTCCAGCAGCAGCAGGAATTCGTCGCCGCCCACGCGGGTCACCGTGTCGCTTTCGCGCGCCTCGGCGCGCAGGCGCTGGGCGGCTTCCGACAGGATGGCGTCGCCCGCGGCATGGCCGAAGGAGTCGTTGATGGGCTTGAAGCCGTCCAGGTCCACGAACAGCACGGCCAGGCGGTCCAGCACGCGGTGGTGGTTGGTGCGCTCCAGGCGCAGCAGCGCGTGGGCGAGGCGGTCTTCGAACAGCAGGCGGTTGGGCAGGCCGGTGAGCGCATCGGCGAACGCGCGCTTTTGCAGCTCGGCATTGGCCTGCTGCAGCTTGGCGTTGCTGTCCTGCAGCGAGCGGGTGAGCCGGCGCGCGACGTTCTGCAGCCGCGCATCGAGGATGGAGATGAACAGCGTGCTGAGCATCAGCAGCAGCGTGAAGATCGCCACCATGGCGGCCAGCCCCGAGCCGCCCAGCGAATCGGCGCTCAGGCACACGGTGCCCTGCGGGAACTGGGCGGCGGCCATGCCGAGGTAGTGCATGCCGCAGATGGCCAGCGCCATCACCAGCGAAGCCGCGGCCTGGAACACCCTGCGCCGGTGGCCATGCATGCCCCGCAGGGCCTGGAACAGGTAAAGCGCCGTGGCCGAGGCCAGCACCGCGACGGCCACCGACAGGGCGACGTAGAAGCCGTTCCACACGATGCCGATGGACAGGTGCATGGCGCGCATGCCGATGTAGTGCATCGCGCTGATGCCCGCGCCCATGGCAAGCGCCCCGACGGCCAGGTGCCGGCGCCGAACGCGCTCCATGCTGGCCAGGCCCAGCGCGACGGCCGATGCCGCCACGGCGGCCAGCCAGGACAGGGCGGTGATCGCGGGGGTGAAGCCCAGGGCGATGGGCAACTCGAACGCCAGCATGCCCAGGAAATGCATGGACCAGATGCCCGTGCCCATCACCAGCGAACCCGCGGCCCACCAGGCCAGTCCGATGCGGCTTTGGGAGGTGCGCACGCGGCGGGCCAGGCTCAGCGTGACGTACGAGGCCAGCAACGCCACGGCGAACGACGCCGCCACCACCAGCGGATCGTGGTGCGACGGCAGGAAGCCGGTCAACGGTGGGGCGAGCGGGGAGGGCATGGAAGGTGCGGCGGCAGCGGGGCGCCAAAGGTGTCCAAGTGTATCCACCGCGGGCTCTCCCGGGGGGCGGGAGGGTCTCTGCGCCACGCGGTCCCCACCGATGAGAATGGTTTTGTTTCGCGTTATGCTTTTGGACGATGCGCACCCTTGTGCGCCCTTCGTTTCTTCACCACCGGACCCGCCAGACATGACCTCCCGCATCGAACGCGACACCTTCGGCCCCATCGAGGTGCCGGCCCATCAGCTCTGGGGCGCGCAGACGCAGCGATCGCTGCAGAACTTCGACATCTCCGGCGAGCAGCAGCCGCGCGAGATCATCCGGGCCCTGGCGCAGGTCAAGCGCGCCTCGGCCGTGGTCAACCAGGCGCTGGGCCTGCAGGACGCGAAGAAGACCGACGCCATCGTGGCAGCGGCCGACGAGGTGATCGCCGGCCGGCACCCCGGCGAGTTCCCGCTCGTGGTCTGGCAGACGGGTTCGGGCACGCAAACCAACATGAACGTCAACGAGGTGCTGGCCAATCGCGCCAGCGAGATCCTGGGCGGCGAGCGCGGCGAGGCCCGCCTGGTGCACCCCAATGACGACGTGAACCGCAGCCAGTCGAGCAACGACGTGTTCCCCACCGCCATGCACGTGGCCGCGGTGGAGGCGCTCACGCACCGGTTGCTGCCCGCCCTGGCCAAGCTGCGCGCCACGCTGGCGCAAAAGGCCGAGGACTTCGACGGCATCGTGAAGATCGGCCGCACCCACCTGCAGGACGCCACTCCGCTCACGCTGGGCCAGGAGTTCTCGGGCTACGTGGCGCAACTGGACCACGGCGAGCGCCACGTGCGCGCCGCGCTGCCGCACCTGTGCGAGCTGGCCCTGGGCGGCACCGCCGTGGGCACCGGCCTGAACGCCCCCAAGGGCTACGCCGAGCAGGCCGCCGCCGAGCTGGCGCGCCTGACCGGGCTGCCGTTCGTCACGGCGCCCAACAAGTTCGAGGCCCTGGCCTCCGTCGATGCCCTGGTGCATGCGCACGGCGCGCTCAAGACACTGGCCGCCAGCCTGATGAAGATCGCCAACGACGTGCGCTGGCTGGCCAGCGGCCCGCGCAGCGGCATCGGCGAACTGAGCATTCCCGAGAACGAGCCAGGCTCGTCCATCATGCCGGGCAAGGTCAACCCCACGCAGAGCGAGGCGGTGACCATGCTGGCCGCCCAGGTGTTCGGCAACGACGTGGCCATCAACTTCGGCGGTGCCTCGGGCAATTTCGAGCTGAACGTGTTCCGCCCCATGGTGGCCCACAACTTCCTGCAGAGCGTGCGCCTGCTGGCCGACGGCATGGTCAGCTTCAACGACCACTGCGCCGTGGGCATCGAGCCCAACCGCGACCGCATCACCGAGCTGGTGGACCGCTCGCTGATGCTGGTGACCGCGCTCAACACGCACATCGGCTACGACAAGGCTGCCTTCATCGCCAAGAAGGCGCACAAGGAAGGCACCAGCCTGCGCGAGGCGGCCGTGGCGTCGGGCCACGTCACCGGCGAGCAGTTCGACCAATGGGTCGTTCCGGGGAACATGGTCGGCCGCTGAAGGCCGGCCGCTGAGCGGGCACTGAAAAGGCGCCAGCGCCCCGTCGCCCGCCGGCTCAGTGCGTGGTCTTGCGCGCGCGCGGAGCCCGCACCGGGCGGTCCTGGTGCCGCAGGAACGCCAGCAGCCGCCGCTCGGCGGCCTGCAGCGCGCGCGGCGTGTTCGTGCCGCCGATGCGCTCCCACAGCACCTGCATGTCCGGACCTGCGTCGGACGTGAGCCGCGACCCCAGCGCCAGCACCGAGGGGTGCACGTACGACTTCTTGCACACGGCCGGCGTGTTGCCCAACTGCCGTGCCACCTCGATCAGGATGTGCTTGGCCGTCACCGCGGGCGCGCCGGGCTGGGGCGAGCAGGCCAGCCGCGTCAGCTCCAGCGCCTGCACGGTGCCGTGCCAGGTGCGGAAGTCCTTGGCGGTGAAATGCTCGCCCTCCTGCGTGCCGGTGATCTCACGCAGGTAGTCGTTCACGTCGCCCGAATCGACGGCATGCAGCGCGCCGTCTTCTCCCTCGTACTGGAACAGTTCCTGGCCCGGCAGCTGCTGGCAGCGGCGCACCACGCGGGCCACGCGCGGGTCGTCGAGCGTGGCCTCCTGCTGCACACCGCTCTTGCCGCGAAACCGCAGCTGCAGCTTGCTGCCGCGCAGCGCCGCATGGCGGGTGCGCAAGGTGGTCAGGCCGTAGGAGCGGTTGGTGCTGGCGTATTCCTCGTTGCCCACGCGCAGGTAGGTGGTGTCCAGCAGGCGCACCAGCGTGGCGAGCACCCGCTCTCGGGACAGGGTGGGGCCCGACTTGGCCCGCAGGTCGCGCGCCACCCGGGCGCGGATGCGGGGCAGGGCGCGGCCGAAGGCCTGCATGCGTTCGAACTTGGCCTCGTCGCGCTGCAGGCGCCAGTCGGCGTGGTAGCGGTACTGCCGCCGGCCGCGCGCATCCAGCCCCGTGGCCTGCAGATGGCCGTTGGGCAGCGGGCAGATCCACACCTCGGTGTAGGCGGGCGGGATGGCCAGGCGCTGGATGCGGGTGATCTCGTCCGGGTCGGTCAGCCATTGGCCGTCGGGCTGGCGGTAGCGAAAGCCCTCGCCCTTGCGCTCGCGGCTCAGGCCCGGCATCTCGGGGTTGACGTAGCGCAGTCCGCGGGCCAGGCGGGTGGCGGGCGGGCGGGCCGGCGAAGCGGCGGCAGGGGCGGTTGCGGTGCGTGGCATATGGGAAGGCAGGCGGTGCGGCAAAAAGGGGGCGCGAAGCGCGCCCCCCGATCTCAGCCCAGCCGGCGCGGGCCGGCTGTAGGAGGCAGCCCGCTGCGCCGGTGGGAGTGCATCCGCGCCGCGTCGGTCCGGTGGGCACACGCGCCGCAGTCCATGGGTGAAAATGGCCTGCAGTGCAATATCCACTAAGGCATTGTGCTATGAAAAATATAGCATTCGAGGTGTGTGCAGCGGTGGCTGCCGCGCCGCTGCACACATCGCCCGGGCCTCAGAACCGCGCCGTGGCCCCCACGAAATAGGTGCGCCCGCCGTTGTCGTAGTTGCTGCCCAGTTCCCGCGTCTGCTTGTCCGCCACGTTGAGGATGCCGGCCCGCAGGGTGAAGGTTTCGTTCAACCGGTAGCTGGTGGTCAGGTCCACGGTGGTGTAGGCCTTGGCGAAGGTGGTGGCCGCGCCGGTGACGACGAGTTCCTTGCCCACGTAGCGGGCGCTGGCATCGGCGGTCCAGGCCGGGGCGATGCGCCACTGCAGCGACGAATATACGGTCAGGCGCGGCACAGACAGCAGCGAGGCGCCGGTGGTGAGGTTTTTGGACTCGAACATCTTCGTGGCATTGGTGCGCCAGTCGAGCGACGGCGCCAGCGGCACGGTGGCGTTGGCCTCCAGCCCGCGCGTGCGGGCGCGCTGGGCGTTGGCCATGCGCGTCCACCAAAAGCCGTTGTACAGGCCCAGGGGCTGGTAGTCGATCTTGTTCTTGAAGTCGGTGTGGAAGTAGGTGGCGCCGAAGGCCCAGCCGCCCTGCTCGTAGCCCGTGCCCAGCTCGAAGTTGGTGCTGGTCTCGGGCTGCAGGTCGGGGTTGCCGGCCATGTAGCAGCCGCGCGTTCCGTCGGCATTCACGCGGGTGCTGGTCCAGCCCAGGCCCGCCAGGCTGCGGCAGCCGTTGCCGCCGGACTGCGTGGCGGCATTGGGCGAGTTCTCTTTCAGGCCCGGCGCGCGGAAGCCGCGCGACACGCCGGTTCGCACCGTCCACGCCGAGGCCGGGTGGTAGACGAAGTAGGCGCGCGGGCTCCAGTTGTTGCCGTACTTTTCGTGGTGGTCCATGCGCAGGCCGAGCGTGAGCGCCAGGTTCTCGCGCAGGAAGATCTGGTCCTCGCCGAACAGCGCCCAGGTGGTGGCCGACAGGGACGATCCCGACACCGGCCGCCCGCTGTAGTCGATGGGGGCGAGGCCGATGGTGTCGCGGTTGTCCAGTTCTTCCTGCTTCCATTGCAGCCCGGTGGTCAGCATCTGGTCGAAGCCCAGAAGCTTCAGCGGCATGTCCACGCGGCCGTCCAGCGTGGTTTCGCGCGAGTGGTTGCCGATGGTGTCGCCCAGGTCCTCGTACTCGTGGCGCGACAGGTTGATCTTGGAGCGCACGTCGCCCCAGCGGCCGTCGTGCCCCAGGCCGAACGAGGTGTGCCGCAGCCGGCTCAGGCCCCAGGGGCTGACGACCTGCCCGCCGCTGGCGGTGCGCGCATCCGAGCCGGTGGCGCGCTGCGTGGCCTGGGCCGCCTCGAGCGACACCGACTGGTCGGGCGTGAGCTGCCAGCTCAGCAGCGCGTTCAGTCCCTGGTTGCGCGCGCCGGCCGTGGACAGGTAGGTGCCCGCATGCCCGCCCGTGCCTTCATCGGCATCGCGCTCGGTGTAGTTGCCCGACACGCGCAGGCCGATGCGGTCGGTCACCGGGCCGCTGACGGTGAAGCCCGTCTGCCGCGTGTCGCCGCGCTCCGAATCGGAGGGGTTGGAGTAGTTGACCGTGGCGGAGCCGCCCCAGCGCAGGCCGATCTTGCGGGTGATGATGTTGATCACCCCGCCCATGGCGTCCGAGCCGTACAGCGACGACATCGGGCCGCGCACCACCTCGATGCGCTCGATCATCTCGGGCGAGATCCAGTCCAGGTCCTGCTGGCCCAGGTCGTCGCGGTAGTTCACGCCGGCCGAATTGCCCTGGCGCTTGCCGTCCACGAGGATGAGCGTGTATTTCTCGGGCAGGCCGCGCAGGCGGATCTTGGACTGCGCGCCCGTGCCCGACAGCCCGCCGGTCACGCCGGGAATGGTGGACAGCAGCTCGCCCAGGCTGGTGACGGGCTTGCGCTCGATGTCTTCGCGGGTGATCACGCTGATGCTGGCCGGCGCCTCTTTGATGTCCACGGCCGTGCCCGAGGCCGTGACCACCACGGTGGACAGGGCGGCCTGCGCGGGTTGCGCAGGTTGCGATCCGGACGGCTGGGCGGTCTGGGCGTGGGCACCGGCGCTCAGCGCCAGGGCGATCGCGAGGGACAGGGGCTGGGGGCGGAGCGAAGACGGCAAGATCATGAAAGCAGTTTCTTCTAAAAACTGCAAATGATAGTGATTCGCTTTTACTATTTGACCAATTGGTGGGTTTCGGCACGGCTTTTCCCCGAAAAAAGCCGTCTTTACCCGATCGGCAGGTACTTCTTCGGCCCTGCGCCAACGGCTTCGGGTCAGTTCGGGGAATTCGGTCGCCAGTGAGTAAGGTCTGGCCGGTATGCCATCGGCTTGTATCGCTCCCTTTCCAACGTGCACCGGCCGGCGCGGCAGCGCGGACTGCCCATGAAACTGTCAAGCCTTCGCTCGCTGTTCACAGGCAAGACTCCTTCGACCCGCCCCGCGGCGGAGCCGCCTGCCAGGCCTGCGGCGACGGCTTCCCGGCCCGGGCCGGCCGGCGCCACGCCTCCCGGGTTGTCTGCGCGCCGTGGTGAAACCCTTGCCCCGTCGGTGGATCGCCCCTTCCCGCAGCCATCGCTGCGGCGCCAGAACGCGGTGCTGCCCGAGCGCGGCTCGGCCGAACTGCGGTCTGCCTGGCTCTCCTTGCCCACCGGCACGCAGGGGCCGCTCGCGCAATTGATGTCGCCTCCCGTGGGGCAGGCGCTTCCCCAGGGCAGCCGGGGCCCGTTGGCGGCGCTGATGCGCCACGATGCCACAAGCGAGGCGATTCAGAAGGAGCAGGCGCTTTTGGGACGCGACGCCAGCGATGGCACCGGGGACAGCCCTGTGTCTGGCGCCCAGGCGCGGCTAGGTACCGAGGACGCAGCGCCAGGGAGCGAGATCGAGATCGTGCCCACAGACGACGGGCCGGCACGGCCCGCAGGGCCCGGTGGATCGGCTTTGCCGGTGGACGCCGCGCACGGCGTGGTACGGGCCGCCGTCGCCGCCGGGCACGGGGCCGATGGCCCTGCAACCCCTGACACCCCGGCGAATGCGCCGCAACCCTCGCGCCGAAGCAAAGACAGGATCGCAAAGAAGATCGACTTGGTCCGGCAGCCGGATACCCACGTTTCCGTCCTGCCTCCGGCCCAGCTCTCGGCGCTGGCCCAGGCGCTGGGACTGCACGGCGCGCCCGTCGATGCGCTGTCCGATGCGCAAGCTGCGGCATCGACCGCGCAGGCGGTGGCCCACCGGCTGCAAGGGTTGAGGCTCGACGACGTCTTCACGAAATACGACAGCGTTCAGGAAAATAAGCGCATCAAGAATTCCGCGCTGATGCAGGGCGCCGCCAGCGGAAAGCGCGAGCTCTTGCAATACTTGGCGGAAAAAACGCACCTTTGGCTGCGCGAGCGGGAAACCGTCGATCCCATTACGCAGCAAAAGAAAGTCGAGGTGAGCTTTTATTTCGACGGCATTGCCGACCGGGCTAACAACCAAGTCAAGCGGGTCGTTCTTGGGGGGATCGGCGACGTCTACCGCAAAGCCTGCGAGGCGGGACAACTCGTGGCGGCAATCCTTCAGGAGAGGGCCGGGTCGGCATCCGCGCCGGATGTGGAAATCGTCCAGGTTTGCGGCCTGTCCATCGGGGGCGGTTCCGCCCAGATGTTCACCAAGGCCTTGCAGGGGCACATCGCCTTGGATGCGCCTCCCTCGCTCATTCTTCTGGACCCCGCGGTGCTCAGCCAGGCCCAGGCCCGGCATGCAGTCAAAGGGACCGTGCTGCCCCCGCAGAAGCGGCCGGTCGAGGGACTGATCATCACTTTGGACTACGAAAAAAAGCCACGCAAGAACCTGGTGGATAACCTGCGCTATCTGGGCTACCAGCCCAAGGGGCTGGTTCGTCTCGCGCTGGGGCTCAAGAACGACGACGGGGTCGATTCCCAGCCGCCGAAGCCTTCGGAGGCCAAGGTATTCGGAAAATTCCTGGGTTACCACTCCAATCGCCACCACTACGAAAAAGCACTGCTTCGCTTCGCTGGCGCCGCGCCGCCGCCCGAGGGCGCAACTGCGTCTTCATCGCGACCCGCTTAGTACGCGGCGCTGGAGGGGGCGGCTGCGCTCGTGTCGCCCGCGTCCTCGTCGAACGCGAAGCCCACCCCGTACACCGACCGGATCCACTCCACGCCGTCGCCGCTGGCGGCCTTGAGCTTCTTGCGCAGGTTCTTGATGTGGCTGTCGATGGCCCGTTCGTTCACGTCCAGCGTGTCGCCGTAGGCCAGGTCGAGCAATTGCGCGCGCGAGAAGATGCGCCCGCTTTGCCGCGCCAGCGCCTGCAGCAGGCGGAACTCGCGCGGCGTGAGCGCCACGTGGGCGCCGCGCAGCGTGACCTGCCAGTGCGCCTCGTCCAGCGCCAGCACCGGCGGGCCGGCCGTGGCCGGCGGGCCGGCCGTGGCCGGCGGCTGCGCCATGCCGCGCCGCAGCACGGTCTTGACCCGCGCCACCACCTCGCGCGGGGAGAACGGCTTGCAGATGTAGTCGTCCGCGCCCAGCTCCAGGCCGATCAGGCGGTCCACCTCTTCGACGCGGGCGGTGAGCATGATGATGGGCTTGTCCGTGTGGCGGCGCGCCTGGCGCAGCACCGACAGGCCGTCGAGCCCCGGCAGCATCACGTCCAGCAGGGTGAGGTCGGGCGGCGTGGGGCTGGTCAGCCGGGCCAGGGCGCCGGGGCCGTCGGCCACGTGCTCGGCCTCGTAGCCGGCGTGGCGCAGGTAGTCGAGCACGATGTGGGCGATGTCGGTCTCGTCCTCGACCACGAGGATGCGCGCTGTCATGAAGGGTTCTCCAGCAAGGGCAGGGTGAGGGTGGTGCGCAGCCCGCCGAGCGGCGAGGGCTGCGCGGTGATGCGGCCGCCGTGCGATTGCACGATGGCGCGGCAGATCGCCAGGCCCAGGCCCGATCCGCCCAGGTCGCCGGTGGCGCGCGCGCGCGACGCTTCGGCGCGGTACAGGCGGTCGAACAGGCGCGGCAGGTCGTGCTCGGCCACGCCGGGCGCGGTGTCGTCGAACTGCAGCACGAGCGAGGGCGCGGGCCCGCTGCGCTCGGTCTGCGCCTGGATTTCCAGCCGGCCGCCGGGATCGGTGTAGCGCACGGTGTTTTCCAGCAGGTTCAGGAACACGCGGTGAAGCTGCTGCGCGTCGCCGCGCACCAGCGGCGGGGGCGACAGGCGGGCGAGCGCGGCCAGCCCGTGCGTGTCCAACGCGAGGTCGGCCTGGTCGAAGCGCGGCTGCATGGAGGCCACGGCCTCGGCCAGCAGCGACAGCGGGTGCACGGGCACCAGCGCGGAGGGCGCGCTGCCCGCGGCGGCATCCAGGCTGGCGCGCAGGTCGCCCACCAGCTGGATGAGCCGCATCACCTGCCGGTGCAGACGCAGCGCGGTCTTGTCGTCGAACGGGCGCACGCCGTCCTGCACGGCCTCGATCTCGGCGCGCATCGCCGCCAGCGGGGTGCGCAGCTCGTGCGCCACGTCGCCGATCCACTGTCGGCGCGAGGCTTCCATGCCGCCCAGCTGCTCGGCCATGTCGTTGAAGGTGAGCGCCAGCCTGGCCAGCTCGTCGTCGCCGTGCACGGCCACGCGGGTGTCCAGCCGGCCCGCCGCCACGCCGCGCGCGCCGTCCACCAGCGCGCCGATGGGGGCGAGCCAGCGGCGGGCCAGCGCCCAGGACAGCAGCAGCGCGAGCGCCAGGCCGGCAATGCCGGTCCACACCACGAAGCCCAGTTGCCGGGCGATGAAGGCGCGGTCGGCCTCGGTCTCCATGTGCGAGGGCGGGCTCAGCACCAGCTCGCCGATGGGGGTGCCGTCGCTGCCGCGCAGCGGCAGGCGGGCGGCATCGGGCGTGGGGCGCACGCCGGCCACCAGGCGGCCCTGGGCATCGAGCACGCCGAGCCGCTGCGACAGCATGGAGCCGGGCGGCGGTGGCGGACGGTCGCGGCCATCGGAGGCGGTGCGATCGGGCGAATAGCCGTCGGGCGGCGGGCCTTCGCCGGGTTCGCCGAAGTCGGGCGGCGGCGGTGGGCGCTCGCGAAAGCCGCCGCTGCGGCCCTCGTTGCCGGCGGTGGTGTTGTCGCCGCTGCGGCCGTTCGGGCTGGCCGCGCCCTGGGCGCTGCTGCGCAGCGCGGGACTGTCGCCGGGGCGGCGCATCTCGCGCCACAGCTCGGGCTGGGTGCGCAGCGTCTGCCAGCCGCCATGCAGCAGGTGCATGCGCTGCAGCCGTGCGGCCAGCCAGTCCATGCGGGCCAGCTCGATCTCGGCCACGTACGGGCCCAGGCCGCGCTGCAGCCCCAGGCGCGAGAACCCCACGAAAAGCAGCAGCAGCACGGCCAGCAACAGGGTGAGCGCGAGGAAGGCTTTGCTTTGCAGCGTGAGGCGGGGCATGGGCGGCTGGTCGGGGGTCAGCGGGAGGGGGGCGGGCCGCCAGCGCCTGGAGGGGGGCCGCCGGCGGGCATGGCCACGAGGGTGCCGTTCATTGTGCGGCATGTGCCGGGCAGGGTCTTGCCGTCCGGCATGGTCAGCGTGACCGAGGCGCCTTCGGTCTGGCCCTTGCAGGCGGTGTAGGCCTCGGGCGGCGGGCCGGGGGGCTGCCCGCCCGGTGCGCCCTGGGCCAGGGCGCCGCAGGTGAAGGCGGCGAGGGACAGGCCCAGGCAGAGGCCGGCGAAGGTGATGGTCGTGTGGCGGGGAGGGTGCATGGTGTCACGTGCCTTTCTGGCAGAGGGAAGAAGGCCCGGGGCTGGGCCCAGGGGCAGGGAACACACCGGGGCAACGGCCCCGGTGGCGCTCAGGCGGCGATCGAGATCGTGATGGCGGCGGTGTAGCCGCCGCTGCCGTTGCTTTGCATGGTCACCATCTCGAGGTCGGTGCCGTCGCTGAACACGTTGTCGGTGGCGAAGGTGATCGCCGCCAGGTTGGACACGCTGGCGCTGTAGCCCGAATTGGCCGTGTAGATGGAGCGCAGGGTGTCCGTGGGGAACGCGAGCTGGGTGGTCTTGACCTTGTTGCTGGCCGTGGTGGCCACCGACAGGCTGGGATACACCTCCAGGTGCATGTGGGGCATGCGCCCGGCATAGCAGCCCGGCACGATGGTGGTGAAGGTCACGGTGCCGCTCGCATCGGTGGCCTGCACGCCGCGCAGGTAGTTGGCGGCGATGCTGCGCTCGGTGTAGACCGAGTAGTCGCCGCCCTGCGAGCAATGCCACAGGTAGATGGCATAGCCCTGCAGCGCCGCGCAGCTGGCACGCGTGTTGGTGAGCGTGATGGTGATGGTGAGCGGCACGCCGCCCACGGTGGTGGACGCGCCGATGTTGCTGCGGATGTCCTGGCGCACGATGCCGCTGAGCGCGAGCACGTTGTAGTTGGAGTTGCTGGCGTTGGAGCCGTCGGCGGGGTAGGGGCCGGCGGTTTCCTCGGGGACGACGGAGCAAGTGGTGTCCGTGCCGGTTCCCGTTCCGGTGCCAGTTCCCGTACCTGTGCCGGTGCCGGTGCCGGTACCCGTGCCCGTTCCTGTCCCGGTTCCAGTGCCCGTACCGGTGCCTGTCCCTGTGCCCGTCCCGGTGCCCGTCCCGGTGCCCGAACTGTCGGCCACGGCGTCGGAGCCGCCTCCGCCGCAGCCCAGCAGGGTGGCGATGCCCAGGGAGCCGATGGTGCCGAGTGCCAGGCGCCGCCGCTTGTCCGCGGTGGATGCTGCGATGTCAGCGGCCGCGGTGGCCAGTGGGGTTGATGTGTTCATGGTTCCTCTCCTTTTCCTTCGTTGGGGATGGAGGAACTTTGCAATCCAATTGAGGAGAAATTGAGGCGGTGCGCGCCTTTCTCCCCGTCAGGCGGGTCGGTGCATGGTGCTACTTTTTTAATAGCACTATGCCCTAGTGATCCATGCGCTGGAGGCCTTTTTCGCCTCCAGTGTGGCCGGCCCGCCCCGGCCGGCCCGTCGCTCACGCCGAGGCGAACGCCTGGGCGATGTCCTGCGTCACCGCGAGGAACCGGTCCACATCGGCCGTCGAATGGCAGTGCAGCGGGGAGACGCGTACCGCGCCCGCGAGCCCGAACGACTCCAGCATGCGGCGCGAATACAGGCTGGTGGCCGAACGCTCGTACACCGTCACGCCGCGTGCGCCGTACTCGCGCACGGCACGGGTGCAGTCCAGGTGCGGAAAGCCGATGCCGACGATCAGGTCGCGCCGGGTGAGGTCGGGGTGGTCCAGGAACACCTCCACGCCCGGCATGGCGCGCAGCCCGGGCACCGCACCCGCGCCGTCGCCGCCGTTCAGCAGGCGCGACAGCAGCGCGCGTTCGTGCAGCTCGATGGCCGCGATGCCGGCTTCGAAGCGCGCCCGCCGGTCGCCAGGGGCCGCATCGCCGGCGGGCCCGCCCTCGGGCGCCTGCGCGCCGAGCCAGCACACGTAGTCCACGATCTCCGTCACCACGGCGAACTGCCACGGCGCGGTGCTGCCCAGGTCCCAGAAGTCGGCGGGCTTGGCCGACAGCTTGTGGTGCGGCAGGGCGGCCGCGCGGTCGGACAGCCAGGCGAAGCCAGAGCCCCGGCAGCCGAAGAACTTGTAGGGTGCGATGTTGATGCCGTCCACCGGCGTCTTCTGCAGGTCGATGAGGCCGTGCGGCGCGTGCTGCACCGCGTCCACCAGGATGTACAGGTCGGGCCGAATGGCGCGGGCCCTGCGCACGATCGCCTCCAGGTCCAGCTTGGCGCCGGAGATGTTGGAGGCGTGGATCACGTTGAGCACGCTGGTGCCCTTGTCCACCAGACCCACGATGGCGTCCACGTCCACGCCGCCGGTGGCGCGGTTGCTGGGCGCCACGCGTAGCTCGCGGCCCATTTCGCGGGCGTAGCGCTCCATGGCGTCGTACGACGAGGGGTGCTCCAGCACGGTGGTGACCATGTTGGTGCCCGGCACGTTCTGCGCCACGGCCCGCACCATCTCGAACATGGCGCCCGAGGCGGTGAGCGCGGCGTACACGCTGCCGCCCGTGGCGTTGAGCAGCAGCCGCACGTCGGCCACGCCGGCGGCCTGGATATCCTGCAGCTCGCGCGCCGTGGCGTGGATGCGCTCGGTGTTGTCCGGCACGGCATCGATCTGCGCGAAGCGCTCCACCGCGGCCTTCAGCCGGAACGAGCCGCCCGCGTTGTCGAAATACAGCCGCTCGTGGCCGTGGTGGTCACGCTCCACCTGCAGGAAGCGCTCTCGCACTTCGCGCATCAGGGCGTCGGGGAAGAGGCGACCCTGCGGGTAGTGCGTGGTGTTGCTGTGGCCTGCCATCACACGCCCTTGTTGCTGGGGTTGCGGAAGGCCTCGCGCACGGCGTCGGACATGGGGAAGTTCAGGTTCACGTTGCTCGGTGGGATGGGCTGGGTGAACCAGCGCGCGTACAGCCGCTCCATTTCGCCGGAGCGCATCAGGCCGGTCACCGTCTGGTCCACCAGGGCCTGGAACTGCGGGTCGTTCTTGCGCAGCATGATCCCGTAGGGCTCCTGGCGCAGCACCACGTCCTTGAGGATGCGGAAGTCGCCCGGGTTGGGCGCGGTGGCGATCAGGCCGGCCAGCTGCACGTCGTCCAGCACGTAGGCGGCGGCGCGGTCGCTGGCCAGCAGCAGGAAGGCATCGGCCGTGTCCTTGCCCGAGATTTCCTGCACCTCCAGGTTCTCGGCGCGCTTGTAGGTGCGCAGCAACTGGATCGACGTGCTGCCCGCCACGGTGGCCACCGTCTTGCCGGCCAGGTCGGCCAGCGACTGGATGCCGGAGTTCTTCTTCACCGCCACGGTGATGTTGGTCACGAAATGGCTGGGCGCGAAGTTCACGTGCTGCTGACGCACGACCGAATTGGTGGTGGTGGCGCAGTCCAGGTCCACGGTGCCGTTCTGCAGCAGCGGAATGCGGTTGAGCGAGTTGAGCAGGGTGTATTGCACGCGCAGCGTGGGCAGGCCGAGCTTGGCCTTCACGGCCTCGGCGATCTTCAGGCAGATGTCGTTGGAAAAGCCGATGGGGTCGCCGCTGCCGGTGGGCTTGTACGAAAACGGAATGGAGCTGTCGCGGCTGCCGATGATGAGGGTGCCGCTCTCCTTGATCTTGCGCAGGGTGTCGATCTCCTGGGCGCTGGCCACGTTGGACAGCAGGGCGGCGCAGACCGCCAGGGACAGGGTGCGGCGCAGGGCGAAGGCAAGGGGGCGGGGCAGGCGGTGCATGGCGGGCTTTCGGAAGAGGGCGCGAGAACCTCGGGAAGTGCGAGGGGCTGAAAGGCATTCTCAAAGCGCCAACGCTTTTGAAAAAGCGATTTTTTGTGCTCGAATCGGATGAATAAAAGTGTTCTGAAATCCCCGCCATGATGACCTTCAAGCAACTCGAAGCGCTGTACTGGATCGGCCAGCTCGGCGGCTTCGCGCAGGCGGCCCAGAAGCTGCACACCTCGCAGTCGGCCGTGTCCAAACGGGTGCACGAGCTGGAGCTGCTCTTCGACACGCCGCTGTTCGACCGCAGCCAGCGCACGGCGCGGCTGACCGAAAAAGGCGAGGAGATGTTCGTGCTCGCCCGCAAGCTGCTGCGCCAGCGCGATGCGGCGGTGGAGCAGTTCGGCAAGCCCGGCGTGATCGAGCGGCGCCTGCGCATCGGCGTGACCGAACTCACCGCGATGACCTGGTTGCCGCGGCTGGTCGCCCTGGTGCAGCAGCACTACCCCAAGGTGACGCTGGAGCCCGATGTGGACGGCAGCCTGCCCCTGCGCGACAAGCTGCTGGCCGACGAGCTGGATCTCATCATCGTGCCCGATGCCTTCGCCGATGCGCGCCTGCCGGCCAAGGCCATCGGCCAGGTGGAAAGCGCGTGGATGTGCAAGCCCGGGCTGGTGCCGGCCGGCACGGTGCGGCTGCACGAACTGGCGCGCCACCGCCTGCTGGTGCAGGGCAACGCCTCGGGCACCGGGCGGCTCTACGACGCGTGGATGAAGGAGCGCGGGGTGGAACTGGCCGACGCCATCGTGGTGAGCAACCTCGTCGCGCTCACGGGCCTCACCGTATCGGGCCTGGGCGTGGCCTACCTGCCCCGGCACTGCCTGGCGCCGCTCATCGCGGCGGGCATGCTGGCCGTGATCGACGTGGTGCCCGCGCTGCCCAGCGTGCCCTACGTGGCCATGCACAAGGGCGAGCACCGCAGCGCGCTGGCCGCCTCGATCATCATGCTGGCGCAGTCGTGCTGCGACTTCACGCGGGCCTTCCAGGCGCAGGCCGATGGCGCGGCGTGATGCCCT
The DNA here is from genome assembly GCF_030158975.1 of Acidovorax sp. SUPP2539. NCBI lineage: Bacteria > Pseudomonadati > Pseudomonadota > Betaproteobacteria > Burkholderiales > Comamonadaceae > Acidovorax > Acidovorax sp. SUPP2539. Next base: position 1,295,060 of record NZ_BQXJ01000001.1, read on the forward strand.
CGGGCAGCGCGTGCCCGGGACCTGCGCGCCGCCTTAGGGCTTGGCCGCGGCGAGTGCCTGCTGGATCCAGCCGTCGAAGGTCTTCTGGTGGGCCTTGATCCAGCCGTCGGTGTGGCGCGCCACGTCGGCCGGCTGGTTCTGGCCGTTCTTCATCGCCAGATTCTGGGCGTTGATGTCGCCCACGGGCAGCTGCATCACCTCGAACAGCCGCGCGGCGGCGGGGTTCTTCTCGGCGAAGGCCTTGTTGGCCACGATGCGCTGGGTGTTCAGCACGAAGCCGTAGTTCTTGCCGTCGGGCAGGGCGGTGTCCTGCCCGGCCTGCGCGCCCGGCAGCGAGGACCGCGGCACCTGCAGCCACACCACGTCCTGGCCTGGGCGCAGCACGCCGCTCACCCAGTAGGGCGTCCAGGTGTAGTAGAGGATGGGCTGGCCCTGCTTGAAGCGCGCGATGGTGTCGGCGATCAGCGCCGAGTAGCTGCCCTGCACGTGCGTGACGGTGGCGCCCAGGCCGAAGGCCTTCAGCTGGTGCTCGATCACGCCCTCGCAGCCCCAGCCGGGGTTGCAGCCCGTGAGGTCGGCCTTGCCGTCGCCGTTGGTGTCGAAGAGCTTGGCGAGCTTCGGGTCCTTGAGCTGGTCGATGTGGGTGATGCGGTATTTCTCGGCCGTCTTGCGGTCGATCAGGTAGCCCTGCGCGGCGTTCTGCGAATAGGTGCCTTGGCGCCACAGCTTGGCATCGCCGCCGGCGTTCTTGTAGAAGTCCGCGTGCAGCGGGTCCCAGTGGTCCGCCATGAAGGTGGCGTCGCCGTTGGCGATCGCCACGTGCGCGGTGGCGTACTCGATCTCCTTGATGGGCTGCACGTCGTAGCCCAGCTTTTGCAGCGCGCGGCCGACCAGCAGGGTCTGGAAGGTTTCTTCCGCGATGGAGCTTTGCAGCGGCTGCACGCGCACGCCCTGGCCCGGCAGGGGCTGCGCAGCGGCGGTGCCGGCCAGGCCGACGGCCAGGGCGCTGGCGGCCAGCCAGGTGCGGGCGAGGGAGCGCGAGGGGCGGAGGAAAGGGGTGATGCAGGTCATGTCGTCGTCCTTGTTTCTGAAAGGGGATGGGCGGGGGCTCAGCGGCCGGCGGTGGCCCATTGCGGGGCGGCGCCGGAGCCGCCTTGCGCGGCAGGCGAGGGCGTTGCCGCATCGGCTGCGGGGGCCGCCGGGGCCGCGTGGTCGCGCCGCGCGGCGAGGCGCCACACCAGGCCGGCCGGGCCGGTCTGCCACCAGTGGCGCACGCCGCGGCGCGGCTGGCCCATGGACTGGGTGATGCGGTCCAGCGTGATGGCCAGCAGCACGATGCCCAGGCCACCCACGGTCGCCAGTCCCATGTCCAGCCGGCCGATGCCGCGCAGCACCATCTGGCCCAGGCCGCCCACGGCGATCATCGAGGCGATCACCACCATCGACAGCGACAGCATCAGCGACTGGTTGATGCCCGCCATGATGGACGGCATGGCCAGCGGCAGCTGCACCTTGGCCAGCAACTGCAGCGGCGAGGCCCCGTAGGCCCGGGCGGCCTCGATCAGGTCGGGCCGCACCTGGCGGATGCCCAGGTTGGTCAGGCGCACCAGCGGGGGCAGCGCGAACACGATGGTCACCACCACGCCCGGCACGTTGCCGATGCCGAACAGCATCACCACCGGCACCAGGTACACGAAGGCCGGCGTGGTCTGCATGGCATCGAGCACCGGCCGCATCACGCGCTGGGCCCGGTCGCTGCTGGCCAGCAGGATGCCCAGCGGCAGCCCGATCACCAGGCAGAAGGCCAGCGAGGTCAGCACCAGCGACAGCGTCACCATGGCCTCGGGCCAGATGCCCAGCATGGCCACGAGCAGCAGCGAGACCACCGTGCCCATGGCCAGCGCGCGCCCCGCGAACTGCCAGGCGAGCACGCCGATCAGCGCGATCATGGCCAGCGTGGGCACGCTGGTGAGCAGGCCCTCCACCCAGGCCAGCGTGCCGTCGATGGGCGCGCGCACGGTCTGGAAGAACGGCCGGAAATGCGCGACCACCCACGACAGGCCGTGGTTGATCCACGACTCCACGGGCAGGCTGCCGTCCCACAGCTGGTGCAGGTGAAAGCCGCCGGCCGTGGGGTCGAAACCCGATGCTGCATCGTCGGGCGTGGCGCTGGCGGGGGCGTTCAGCCAATCGGTGTTGCCGGCGTCGCTGGGCGCGGTGGACGCGGCCCAGGGATCGGCCGCCGCCTCGGGGGCGGGCGCCTGCTGCGCCGCGGCGGCCGGGCTATCCCAGGGCGAGGCCGAGGCCGCGGGCGGTGCCTCCGCGGCCGGCGTCCAGGGGGTGGACTCGCCGGCCGTGGGGTTGGTGGTGGAATCGAGCGCTGGGGCGGTGGACTGGGTCATGCCGGGCTCCTTTCGGATGTTTCATTGGCGGGCGGATTGGCGGGTGCGGGCGTGGGCGCGGGCGGCAACGGGTCCGGCGGCACGGGCGGCGTGTCGCGGTCGAGAAAGCGCAGCAGCGTGGTCTTGCTGATCGCGCCGCGAAAGCGGCCGCCGTCCTCCACCACCGGCAGCGGGCAGGGCGCCTGCGCCACCTGGCCGAACAGGTCCGCCACTGGCGCATCCACGGGAATGGGCACCACGCCGTCCAGATAGGCGTGCTGCAGGCCCAGCGGGCCCACGTGGCCCTGGAGCGCTGCGCGCAGCGAGTCGGCCGAGACCGTGCCCAGGTACATCCGCGCCGGGCTCACCACGTAGGCGAAGTCGCGGTCCTGCTCCTCCAGTTGCTGCAGCGCGGCGCGCGAGCCCCGGTCGCGCTGCTCCGACACCACGGTGAGCGGGCGCCGGGCGATGTCGCCGGCCTTGAAGACGGCCGCCGCGTCCACGCCGCGCACGAAGCTGCGCACGTAGTCGTTGGCCGGGTTGCGCAGGATCTCGTCGGGCGTGCCCACCTGCACCACGTAGCCGTCCTTCATGATGGCGATGCGGTCACCGATGCGCATGGCCTCGTCCAGGTCGTGCGAGATGAAGACGATGGTGCGGCGCTGGATCTGCTGCAGGCGCAGCAGCTCGCTCTGCATCTCGGTGCGGATGATCGGGTCCAGCGCGGAGAACGCCTCGTCCATCAGCAGGATGGACGGGTCCGACGCCAGTGCCCGGGCCAGGCCCACGCGCTGCTGCATGCCGCCCGACAGCTCGTCGGGGTAGCTGTCGGCCCAGCATCCCAGGCCCACCTGCTCCAGCGCCAGTGCGGCCTGGCGCTGGCGCTCGGGCCGGGCCACGCCCGCCAGTTCGAGGCCGAACGCGGTGTTGTCCAGCACCGTGAGATGGGGCATGAGCGCGAACGACTGGAACACCATGCTGATGTCCTTGCGGCGCAGCGCGCGCAGTTGCCGGTCGGACAGCGCGTTGATGTCCTGGCCGTCCACCAGGATGCGGCCCGCCGTGGGCTCGATCAGCCGGTTGAGCATGCGCACGAGGGTCGACTTGCCCGAGCCCGACAGCCCCATCACGACGAAGATCTCGCCCGCCTCGATGGTGAAGCTGGCGTCGAACACGCCGATGGAATGGCCGGTGCGCGCCAGGATGTCCTGCTTGCTCAGGCCCTGGCTGGCGAGTTCGAGCGCGGCTTGCGGCGCATCGCCGAAAACCTTGAACACATGTTCGATGGTGATTTGTTTGGCCACGGTGTGGGTCCTCCCTCGGTTGGAACGGGTTGAACACGCCCCGGCCGCCCGAAGGCGGGCGGGGCTGCGAAGGCCTGGGCATTCGAGACCCTGATGCGGCAGCCGAACCCGGACGCCCAGGGCGCGCGGGAACAGCAGCGAAAGGGTGGGCACCGAGGTGACCGGGATCGGCCCGAATGGCACGCGAGGCGGTGCGCAAGGGCCTGGGGCGTGCCGGGAGAGGTCGGTCGGAGGACTCCCGGGATCACGCGGCGCCGAGCCCGATGAACGGGCGGGCGCCTTGGGGCATCAGGGCCGAATGGGTCGGCCATGGGCCAGGGTGGCAGCGACCGGGCCTGGGGCCGGGCCGCCGTCTTCCTGGCGGATCCGCTCCGGTGAAAACGCCGCGTTGCGGGCCGGAAAGAGCGGATTACCTGCATTGCAGGTTGTAAAACACTCCAAAAGTATAGTTATTGGGTGTTTTTGTGTCAAAAGATCCGGGTTTGCCCGATGTGTTAATCGCGTGTGCAGCAGCGGAGCTAGGTGGATACCGGTTTGCTATATTTTTAATAGCAATCAGACCAATGAGTACTAAGGCAAGAGCCCCGAAAGACCCCTGTTTTGGGGCCTTCCCGGGGCTCGGTGGGAGAGGGTGTGGGCGCTCAGTGCTTTTCGTGCGAAACGTTCAGCAATTTGTCAGTGTAGGCAATGGCGATGGCGCTCAGCAGGAACACCACGTGGATGATCGTCTGCCACATCAGCACCTTCTCGTCGTAGTTGGCGGCGTTGATGAAGGTCTTGAGCAGGTGGATGGAGCTGATCCCGATGATCGACAGGCCCAGCTTCACCTTGAGCACCGAGGCGTTCACGTGGCCCAGCCATTCCGGCTGGTCGGGGTGGCTTTGCAGGTTGAGCCGGCTCACGAAGGTCTCGTAGCCGCCCACGATCACCATGATGAGCAGGTTGGAGATCATCACCACGTCGATGAGCGCCAGCACGACCAGCATGATCACCGTCTCGTTGAGCGCCGTGACCTCCACGCCCGGCTTGTAGCCGATGCTGGTCACCAGCGACTGCAGCGCGCCCTGGTGGCCGAACGCGGCCTCGATCAGGTGCCACAGCTCCACGAGGAAGTGCCACACGTACACGCCCTGGGCGGCGATCAGTCCCAGGTAGAGCGGCAGTTGCAGCCAGCGGCTGGCGAAGATCAGCGAAGCCAGCGGGGTGAGGGACTTGCTGCCGTTGCGGGAAGCGGGGGGTTGCGGGAAGGCCATGGGAGGGTTTTCTTGAAAATCGCTAGAAATGAAACTCGCGCGATTCTAGAAGCACCGGCCGCTTGCCTTGTGACAGAAACCCGCCGCCTGCACAGGCGTAGCATCGGAGCCTTTGGCGGCCGCCGGCATCCGTCAGTGGCATGTAAGTGCGGCCCCCGAAAGTACCGCCAAATTATGTTGACTCCAGGAGACAAAACCCATGAGTGCGTCCTCGTCCACGATTGAATCCGTGCTGGTGGAAAACCGCGTTTTCCCGCCCTCCGAAGCCCTGCAGAAGGCCGCGCGCATTTCCGGCATGGCCGGCTACGACGCGCTGTGCACCGAGGCCGAGCAGGATTTCGAAGGCTTCTGGGCCCGCCTGGCGCGCGAGAACCTACAGTGGGACAAGCCGTTCACCCGCACGCTCGATGCCTCCAAGGCGCCGTTCTACGAATGGTTCGCCGACGGCCAGCTGAATGCCAGCGCCAACTGCCTGGACCGGCACATCGGCACCCCGGTCGAAAACAAGACCGCCATCATTTTCGAAGCCGACGACGGCACCGTCACCCGGGTCACCTACAAGGAACTGCTGGCCCGCGTGGGGCAGTTCGCCAACGCGCTCAAGGCCAACGGCGTACAGCAGGGCGACCGCGTGCTCATCTACATGCCCATGACCGTCGAGGGCGTGATCGCCATGCAGGCGTGCGCGCGCATCGGCGCCACGCACAGCGTGGTGTTCGGGGGCTTTTCGGCCAAGGCGCTGCAGGAGCGGATCATCGACGCGGGCGCGGTGGCCGTCATCACCGCCAACTACCAGATGCGCGGCGGCAAGGAGCTGCCGCTCAAGGCCATCGTGGACGAGGCCCTGGCCATGGGCGGCTGCGACACCATCCGCAGCATCCTCGTGTACCAGCGCACGGCCACCGCCTGCGCCATGGTGGCGGGCCGCGACAAGACCTTCGCCGAGGCGCTGCAGGGCCAGAGCAGCGACTGCCCGCCGGTGCCCGTGGGCGCCGAGCACCCGCTGTTCATCCTGTACACCAGCGGCTCCACCGGCAAGCCCAAGGGCGTGCAGCACGCCACCGGCGGCTACCTGCTGTGGGCCAGGCTCACCATGGACTGGACGTTCGACCTGCGCCCGGACGACGTGTTCTGGTGCACGGCCGACATCGGCTGGATCACCGGCCACACCTACGTGGCCTACGGGCCGCTGGCCGCGGGCGCCACGCAGATCATCTTCGAGGGCATTCCCACCTTCCCGAACGCTGGCCGCTTCTGGCAGATGATCGAGCGCCACCGCTGCACGATCTTCTACACCGCGCCCACGGCGATCCGCTCGCTCATCAAGGCGGCCGAAGGCGATGCCGCCGTGCACCCCGCGCGCTCCGACCTGTCGAGCCTGCGCATCCTGGGCAGCGTGGGCGAGCCCATCAACCCCGAGGCCTGGATGTGGTACCACAAGAACGTGGGCGGCGAGCGCTGCCCCATCGTGGACACCTTCTGGCAGACCGAGACCGGCGGCCACGTCATCACCCCGCTGCCAGGCGCGACGCCGCTGGTGCCGGGCAGCTGCACCTTGCCGCTGCCGGGCATCGCGGCCGCCATCGTGGATGAGGTGGGCAACGACATCGCCAACGGCACGGGCGGCATCCTGGTCATCAAGAAGCCCTGGCCCAGCATGATCCGCACCATCTGGAACGACCCCGAGCGCTTCAAGAAAAGCTACTTCCCCGAAGAGCTCAAGGGCTACTACCTGGCGGGCGACGGCGCGGTGCGCAGTGCCGATCGCGGCTACTTCCGCATCACGGGCCGCATCGACGACGTGCTGAACGTCTCGGGCCACCGCATGGGCACGATGGAGATCGAATCGGCCCTGGTGTCCAAGACCGACCTGGTCGCCGAGGCCGCCGTGGTGGGCCGGCCCGACGACGTGACGGGCGAGGCGATCTGCGCCTTCGTCGTGCTCAAGCGCTCGCGCCCCACCGGCGACGAGGCCAAGGCCATCGCCAAGGAACTGCGCGACTGGGTCGCCAAAGAGATCGGCCCCATCGCCAAGCCCAAGGACATCCGCTTCGGCGACAACCTGCCCAAGACCCGCAGCGGCAAGATCATGCGCCGCCTGCTGCGCTCCATCGCCAAGGGCGAACAGATCACGCAGGACACGAGCACATTAGAGAATCCGGCCATTCTGGATCAGTTGTCGCAGACCAACTGATCAGAAAGCGCCATCGGCGCGCAGCGGAGCTGCTGCCGGATTCGGGGAGCACTCATGCCGCGCCGCGGCGTGACGTGCTCACCAAAACCCTGCGATCCTGGATCAATTGGCTGAAACCAATTGATCCAGGGGGCCGCCGCAAAGCGGCCCGGCGCTAAGCGCTTCGCAGGGTTTGACGGCACTCATATCGCCGCGGGCGATGTGAGTGACGGCAATATCCCCCCACAGTCAGTAAGGCGCCTCTGTTTTTTGCTTTCAAAACCACCGCACGCCCTCGTCCGGTGGTTTTTTCACGCCCGCCCCGCACTGTAGGACAGTGCCGGTTTCAATTTCCAGCACGCGATAACCGCCCCCGCACAGGTTAAAAACGTCCCCCAACCGCGCCTGCCAGGCTGCGGATTTCGACACCTTCCGGGAGATTGACATGAATTTCAGAACCATCGCGCTGCTGCTCATCGTGGCCGCCATGGCCGTGCTGGCCGCGCTCAACTGGACCACGCTGGCCACCCCATCCGTCATCTCGCTGGGGTTGACCTCCTTCGAGGCCCCGCTGGGCCTGCTCATGCTGGGGCTGACCGTGTTGCTGGGCATTTTCTTCATCGCCTACGTGCTGTCGCTGCAAGGATCGGTGCTGCTGGAGACGCGCCGCCACGCCAAGGAAATGACGGCCCAGCGCGACCTGGCCGACAAGGCCGAAGCCTCCCGCTTCACCGAACTGCGCGCGTTTCTCGAAAACCAGAACCTGCAGTCCCATTCCGCCCTGATCGCGCGCATCGATGCGCTGGAACTGCACCTGGCCCAGCGCGCCCAGGAATCGGACAACACCACAGCGGCCTACGTGGGCCAACTCGAACACCAGCTGCGCGGCACGCCCCCGCGCGTCGATTCCCGCATCGACCCGATCTGATGTGGTGATGCGTCGGCGGCACAGCTTGCCTGCCGACCCTCCAAAACGAACGCCGCGCTGCACGGAACCCGTGCAGCGCGGCGTTTGCGTTGGCGTTGATCGGCAGCGCGATGGATGGATTTACTTCAGCGACAGCACCCAGGCGGCCAGCTTCTTGGCGTCGGCATCGTTCACCTGGGCATTCGCCGGCATGGGCACCGGGCCCCACACGCCCGATCCGCCCTTCATGATCTTGGCGGCCAGCTTGTCCACCGCATCCTTTTGGCCGGCGTATTTGGCGGCCACATCCTTATACGACGGGCCCACCAGCTTCTTGTCCACCGCATGGCAGGCCATGCAGTTTTTCGAGGTGGCGAGGGCCTGGTCGGCCAGGGCCGGCACGGCCACCGACAGGGCCATCGCGAGGGTGATCAGGGTGCGCTTCATCGGGGGTTTCCTGTGGGTTGTGGGTTAGTATCCGGCTCAATGAAATTGTAGTGGCGGGGGTTGACCCCCGGCACGTAAAGTCCGTACCGCACAGGAGATCACCATGTACGCGCTGGGTCTGGGAGTGCTTCTTGTGCTGCTCAAATACCTTGAGATCGGGCCCGTGGCCCTGTGGTCGTGGTGGTGGGTTCTGTCCCCCTTCGCCGTGGCCTTCGTCTGGTGGGCCTGGGCCGACGCCACCGGCTACACCAAGCGCCGCGCCATGGAACGGATGGACCAGCGCAAGCAGGACCGCATCAACAAGAACAAGGAAGCCCTGGGCATCCAGCCGCGCAACCGCCGCTGAACGCACCGCCCTGATCGGCACCGACCCCTCCAACCAAAAGCCCGCGCGCCTGACCGGCCGCGGGCTTTGTCTTTTGCAATGGCCGGCGCGCGGCCGGTCTGGATCAGTAGGCGTCCAGCACCGCGCCCTTGCTGGCGCTGGCGGCATTGAAGGCGAACTTGGCCTGCACGCCGCGCGTGTAGCGCGGAGCGGGGGGCGTCCAGCCTTCGCGGCGGCGGGCCAGTTCGGCCTCGGGCACGTTCAGTTCGAGCCGCAGCGTGTGCGCGTCGATGGTGATGGAGTCGCCTTCGTTCACGAACGCGATGGTGCCGCCCGCCGCCGCTTCCGGTGCCACGTGGCCCACGACCATGCCCCAGGTGCCGCCGGAGAAACGCCCGTCGGTGATGAGGCCCACGCTTTCGCCCAGGCCCGCGCCGATCAGCGCGCCCGTGGGTGCCAGCATCTCGGGCATGCCGGGGCCGCCCTTGGGGCCCAGGTAGCGCAGCACCATCACGTCGCCCGCCACGATCTTGCCGTCCAGGATGGCCTTCAGGGCCGACTGCTCGTCGTCGAACACGCGCGCCGGGCCGGTGATGACGGGGTTCTTCAGCCCCGTGATCTTGGCGACCGCGCCTTCGGGGCTCAGGTTGCCCTTGAGGATGGCCAGGTGGCCCTGCTCGTACATGGGCCGGTCGATGGGGCGGATCACGTCCTGGTCGGCGCGGGGCGCATCCGGCACGTCCTTCAGCACCTCGGCGATGGTCTTGCCTTCGATGGTGAGGCAGTCGCCGTGCAGCAGGCCGGCGTTCAGCAGCACTTTCATGACCTGCGGAATGCCGCCGGCCTGGTGCAGGTCCACGGCCAGGTACTTGCCGCTGGGCTTGAGGTCGCACAGCACGGGCGTCTTCTGGCGCACGCGCTCGAAGTCGTCGATGGACCATTCCACGCCGGCCGCGTGCGCGATGGCCAGAAAGTGCAGCACCGCGTTGGTCGAGCCGCCGGTGGCCATGATGACGGCCACGGCGTTCTCGATGGACTTCTTGGTCACGATGTCGCTCGGGCGGATGTCCTTCTTGATCGCCTCGATCAGCACCTTGGCCGATTCCTTGGCCGAGTTCTGCTTCTCGTCGTGCGGGTTGGCCATGGTGCTGGAGTAGGGCAGGCTGATGCCCAGCGCCTCGAACGCGCTGGACATGGTGTTGGCCGTGTACATGCCGCCGCACGAGCCGGTGCCGGGAATGGCGCGCTTTTCGATCTCCTTGAGGTCGAAGTCGCTCAGGTTGCCGGCGGCGTTCTGGCCCACGGCCTCGAACACGCTCACGATGTTCAGGTCCTGGCCCTTGTACTTGCCCGGCAGGATGGTGCCGCCGTACACATAGATGGCCGGCACGTTGGCGCGCAGCATGCCCATCAGGCCGCCGGGCATGTTCTTGTCGCAGCCGCCCACGACGACCACGCCGTCCATCCACTGGCCCTGCACGCAGGTCTCGATGCAGTCGCTGATGACCTCGCGGCTCACCAGGCTGTACTTCATGCCTTCGGTGCCCATGGCCATGCCGTCGCTGATGGTCGGGGTGCCGAACACCTGGGCGTTGCCGCCCGCCTCTTCGATGCCCTGGATGGCCGCATCGGCCAGCTTCTGCAGGCCCGAGTTGCACGGCGTGATCGTGCTGTGCCCGTTGGCCACGCCCACCATGGGCTTCTTGAAGTCGCCTTCTTCGTAGCCCATCGCGTAGTACATCGAGCGGTTGGGCGCGCGCGATTTGCCTTCGGTGATGTTGGCGCTGCGGCGGTTGATCTGCAGGGGTTTGTTTTCCATGGGGCGTCCTTCGTGGGAGGAAATTTCGTGTCGCCGAGCCAGCCTCGGGTGGGCCTGCGGCTTTTGGGGCAGCGCGGAGTATGCGCTGTTTGATTGATTGGTTCCAATCCGTTTTCAAGAGGTCATTGATATGCTTGGCATATGAATGACGCATTGATCGAGCTGCGCGTGTGGCGCCAGTTCCTGGCCGTGGCGGAAGAGCTGCACTTCGGCCGCGCCGCGCAGCGCCTGCACATGACCCAACCCCCGCTCACCCAGGCGATCGCCCAGCTGGAGCGCGCGCTGGGCCTGCTGCTGTTCGACCGCACGCGCCGCCGCGTCGCGCTCACGCCGGCCGGCGAGGCGCTGCTGCCCGACGTGCGCGAGGTGCTGGCGCGTGCCCAGGCCCTGCCGGCGCGTGCCCGGGCCGCGGCGCAGGGCGAGGTCGGGCGCATCCGGCTGGCCTTCGTGTCCACCGTGGGCTTCGAGCAGTTGCCCGCGTGGGTGCGCGCCTTTCGCAGCGCCTGCCCGCAGGTGTCGCTGGAACTGGTCGAGGCCACGGGCGACGTGCAGCTGCAGTTGCTGGAGCGCGGGGAGATCGACGCCGGCCTGCTGCTGCATTCGCCGCAATTCGCCCCGCCGGGCCTGGCCGGCCTGCGCGTGGCACGCGAGCCGCTGGTGCTGGCGCTGCCGGCGGCGCACCCGCTGGCGGTGCAGGCGAAAGCCCCGCCACTGGCTGCCGTGCTGGCCGAGCCGCTGGTGATCTTTCCACGCCGCATCCTGCCCTCGGTGTACGACGCGATCTTCGCGCTCTACCACGCGGCCGGGCATTCGCCGCAGGTGGCGCAGGAAGCCATCCAGATGCAGACCATCGTCAACCTGGTGGCGGCCGGCCTGGGGCTGGCCTTCGTGCCGCAGAGCGTGATGCAGTTCCAGCGCACCGGCGTGGTCTACCGCCGCGTGGCCACGCCGCTGCGCCGGCCGGGGCCTTTGCTGCCCGAGTGCGAAACCCGGCTGGTGTGGAACGCCCCCGCGGCCGGGCCGGCCCTGCTGCGCTTCGTGGCCTTCGTGCAGGCGCTCCAGGGCACGGCGCCGGGCGAAGGAGCGGATCGGTCGATCGGGGATGGTTTGCTATCAAATGAATAGCTGCCGAGGCAATGAAAAACCCGGCATGGGGCATGAACGGCTTGAAAAAAGAAAAGCGCGCACGCCGCCCTGGCGTGCGCGCCTTGGCCGGGCGCAGGATCAGTCCGCGGAGGCCGATTGCGTCTGCAGGTAGTTCTGCAGGCCGACCTTGTCGATCAGGCCGATCTGCTTTTCCAGCCAGTAGGCGTGGTCTTCCTCGGTGTCGCGCAACTGGGCGAGCAGCAGGTCGCGGCTCACGTAGTCCCGCACGCTCTCGCACAGGGCCATGCCTTGCTGCAGTGCGGCGCGCACTTCGTATTCGGTGGCCAGGTCCTTGCGCAGCATCTCGGGCACGGTGGTGCCAGGGGTGAATTCCTTCGGGCGCATGTCGGGCATGCCACCCAGGAAGAGAATGCGCCGCAGCAGCGCGTCGGCGTGCTGGGTCTCTTCCTGCATCTCATGGTCGATCCGCGTGTAGAGCTTCACGAAGCCCTGGTCTTCGTAGAGGCGCGAATGGATGAAGTATTGGTCGCGCGCGGCCAGCTCGCCGCGCAGCAGGTCCTTGAAATAATCGATGACCTGTGGGTTTCCCTGCATGTGTTTTCCTTGGAATCAGGGCAGGAGTATCGCGCGGCGGCCCGGCCCGCGGGTGAATGCCCCCCGGCCGGCGCTCTGCATGCGTACCGGGATCAGAAGCGTTCGCGTTGGGGAACTGTCTGCAGGCGCCCGTGGCGCCGGGCATGGACCACAATACGGGGCATCGCCAACGTGGCTGAGCTGTTGCCGCACCCAAAAGCCATTTCGCCATGGATGCGCTCGGTGACCAGCACCAACACCATATCCCCCTCCCCATGAGAGTCAGTGTCGCCATCGAGATCCACAGGCCGATAGCGCGCCTTTTCTGGGAATCACAGGACTATTCGCGTCGGCTCGAATGGGACAGCTATCTCGCGCAGGCGCGTTTACTCGACGGGCGGACAGAGGCAGCGGTCGGCGTGCGATCGTTTTGCAAGAGCAAAGCAGGCTCCGGCATGGAATCCCGATACATCTCTTTTGAGCCGCCGACCCATGCGGCTGTCCAGATGACGCAAGGGCCTTGGATCCTTTCCAAGTTCGGTGGAACCTGGCGCTTCAAAAGCCTGGCTGAGCGTCATACGGAAGTTCGGTTCATCTACCATTTTCAATGTAGGCCCGCCGCACTCGCCTGGCTTGTGGAGCCCCTCGTCGCTTGGTTTTACCGACGCGACATGCACCGCCGCCTAGTGGCTTTCAAGGAATGGACGGAAAGGCCCACCTGACCGGTCGGCACTGGATTCCCTGGCCAATGCAGGCGCTCACGGCCCCAGTACGCCGCTTATCACCCCTTTTGCGGATCTCATGCCAAGCCTTATGAACATGCAGCGCTTCGTACTGCGCGTCCGTTGCTATCTTTTGGCGGCCTGCTGGCTCACGGCCGGCATGGCCGCCCACGCCGGCGCGACCGGCGCATACGCGCTGGACTGGCCCCATGCGGGCGAAGCGCTCACCTACCGCTCCTGCGGCTGCGCCGACGCGTGCTGGGTGGCCGAGGTCCGGCACCGGCGCACGAAAGCCTTGAAGGCCCGGCTGCGGTGCGACTGCGAGACGCTTCACTACCAGCAGGCCTCTGCCGGGCCGCGCGAATCGGTGGTGGGCGCTTGCGAACCCATCAACCGCAGCGAGCGCAAACCCGAGGCCCTGCGCGAGCGGCTGGAGCTTTTGCTGCATCCCAAGCCCGCAAGGCAGGAGTAGGCCGGACCCCTTCCATCGCTGAACGCTGCGGGCGGTGCGGCCACAGGCGCGCGCACCCGCCGGATTGGCGGTGCCTCGATGGGGCTGCCGGTTCGGTATTTGCGCGAATGCTGCGCACCAAGGGCGGGGGATTTGCCGCCGCGTCTTAACGTGCGTGGTTTGCGCATCGCAGGTCGCACGATGAAGCCCTCGTCCATTGAATCGTCGTCACGGCGCCGCGCCTCCGTCGAACCGCGGGAAGGAGGGAGGGACGGGGCGGGCGGTGCCGGCGCCACCCGCTCGCCGGCATTGCGTCGGCCCACTCTCGGCCGCCCACCTGACATGCCTGCGCGGGCCGGTGCCCGTGATTCGCGCCTTGCCCCCTCTGCGCCTCGGCAGGCTTTTGCCTTGGAGCCCCGTGGGCCGGCGATGGACCGGCTGAGAATGTCGGAAACGGCCGCGAGGGTCCTGGCCGAGCCCGGCGCGGACCGCATGATGTCGCCGTCACTCAGGATGTCGTCGGCGTTCAGGGTGGACATCGGGCCACCGATCCCCGAAAGCAAAACCCTGCAAAGGGCCATGCTCGAGGATTTTTTGAGGGATTGGGCGGGCCCGCAGACGGTGAAAGACCGCATTCTCAAGGCGCATCGAAAGGATGACTTTGTCTTGAATCTCGACAAGGCCGATCTGAACAGCCTGCCGCAGGGACTCTTTCTGCTGCCCCACCTGGGCAACATCAGCGTGAATCGCAATCCCTTGCTTCGGGAGTTGCCATCCGATCTCGCCCACGCGCCAGGATTGTTGCGGATCCAGGCCAATGACTGCGATCTGCAGTGCTTGCCGGAGAACCTGGGCCAGGCCGCGAAGCTGGTGGTGCTGGAGGTCGGCAACAACCGAGGATTGACGGCCTTGCCCGAGTCGATGTCGGCGTTGACGGAGCTGCAGGTGCTGCAGGCGCAGGACTGCGATCTGGTTCGCTTGCCCAGGGGCGGGCTGGGGCCTGCCATCAAGGACATCGACCTTGGCAACAATCCTCGTTTGACCGGGTTGCCCGATGCCATCGACCAAAGCCCCCGCATCGAGCGCCTGGTGCTGAACCAATGCGCCCTGTCACGCCTTCCGTCCGCCGTGGGGCATCTGCCGAGGCTGAATGCCCTGGACGTGAGCGGCAATCCGGGCCTGCAGCACCTTCCCGGGGGCATCGACTTCAAGTACGTGCACATCGCCACCCGCGGCACCCAGATCCGGCTGATGGACAGGGTGCTGAGCCAGCCGCTCGATCCGCAGGTCCGTGCAGCGCAGGAAGGCCGGGTACAGCAAGTTCGGGCGCGCTGGAGCGCCGTCCGGGAAAGGCTGGAGGCGGGCGGGGCTGGCGCAGCGCAGCAGGCCCAGGCGGCCCGCCTGGAGATCGACCGGGCCCGGATGGGGTTGTCCAGCACCGCGGAGTCCACGCCGTTGGCGGGCGACAACTGGAGGGCAGCCGATCGCCAGGTCCGGGAATGGATCGCGCAGAACGAGCCGCTGGACACGGATCACCTCAAGCGACTCAATGCCCTGCTGGGGCAGGGCACCTGGCCCTTCGACGACCCCGAGGCCTTCGAAAAATTCGGAGCCCGGTTCGGCGCGTTCCGCCGGCAGTCGACTGGCTTTCCCCAAGGCCGTGCGAGCGCCGCGGTCGTCGATGAGCGAGAGGTCGGCGCGGAAATGGCGCACTTCGACGATTGGTTCGAAGCGGCCGGCAGGCGCGTCGAGCGCGGCGAGTCCAGTCCAGTGGAATGGGCCGCTGCCACGGTTCAGCGCCTGATCAGCATCCACCCGTTTCCGGATGCCAATGGCCGCACGGCACGGCTGGCGGGCGACTGGGTCTTGATGGGCCAGGGCCTTCCCCCGGCCAGCAGCCCGAAGCAGTTGATCGCCGTGTTCTCCAGCGGGCGCAATCCCGTGGGCCCTGAAGATGCGCTGGTCTTGACCGTCGAAGGCATGGCCAGAACCGTCGAGGTGTATGAAAGGCACCTGGGCCTGGAGCCCCGGGCCGAGCGGCCTGCCAGCGGCGCGGCGCACTGACCGGTGCGTTGGCCATCGGCCGGTTGCCCTGCCGCGTCAGAAGTCGATGGCGGCGGACAGCATCAGCGTGCGTGGCGCGCCCACGGTCACGTAGTTGCTGACCACCCAGTAGTTCTTGTCGAACGCGTTTTCCAGGCTGGCGCGCAGCACCACGGGCTTGCCGGAGACCTTGGTGGCGTAGCGGGCGCCGATGTCCAGGCGCGTCCAGTTGCCCACGCGCAGGCGGTTGGCGGCGTCGGCATAGACCGGCGAGGTGTGGATGACGCGGCCGTTCAGGCTCAGGCCCTGCACCCAGGGGGTGTCCCAGTCCAGGCCCAGGTTGAAGGTGCGGTCCGGCACGCCGGCGGCGTTGTTGCCCTGGTTCAGGCCGCCTGCGGTGCGCGTGAGCTTGGCGTCGTTGAAGGCGGCGCTGGCCATCAGGCGCAGGCCGCGCTGGACTTCGCCGTAGGCCGTCAGCTCCAGGCCGCGGTTGCGCTGCTCGCCGCCGAAGCTGTACACGTTGGTGACCGGGTCGGTGACCGCGCCGGGCTTCTTGATCTGGTAGATGGCAGCCTGCGTGGTGAGCTGGCCCCAGTCCACCTTCACGCCCACTTCGTGCTGCTTGGATTTTTGCGGGGCGAAGGTCTCGCCGGCGTTGGCGGTGGTGACCCCGGCGGTGGCACCGCGGGTGAGGCCCGCGGTGTAGTTG
Source organism: Acidovorax sp. SUPP2539 (assembly GCF_030158975.1). Classification (NCBI taxonomy): domain Bacteria; kingdom Pseudomonadati; phylum Pseudomonadota; class Betaproteobacteria; order Burkholderiales; family Comamonadaceae; genus Acidovorax; species Acidovorax sp. SUPP2539. The sequence continues at coordinate 1,311,274 of NZ_BQXJ01000001.1, forward strand.
GCATAGACCGAGATGTTCCTCGCGGGCTTGAACACCACGCCCGCCAGCGGCGTCACGGCGCTCTTGTCGTAGCGGCTGGTGGAGACGCCGGTGGTGGGCGTGAAGTTTTCCTGCTCCATGGTCTGGTGGCGCACGCCCAGGGTCACCAGCAGGCGGTCGTCGAGGAAGGCCATGGTGTCGGCCAGCGCCAGGCTCGACTGGTCGGTGACCGAGCTCTTGCCGGGCGCGCCGCGCGCCACGGTCATGGCGGGCAGGGGCGAGGGGTTGTACAGGTTGGAGGCGTTGGTCGTGGCCGAGGTGGCGTAGAAGTAGCCCGTTTCCTGGTTCAGGTAGTTCGCGCCCAGGGCCAGCGTGTGGCCGACGCTGCCGGTCTTGAAGCGCGTGCGCAGGCCGACGTCGGCGGCCTTGGACTTCGTGTACTGGTCGTAGTAGGCGTTCGACACCCGGAAGTTGCCCAGCGCGTCGGGCCGGCCGCTCGGAAAGGTCTGCTCGTAGTCCATGTCCATGTAGCCCAGGCTGCCGTAGACGGTGGTGCGGTCGTTCAGGTCGTGCTCCAGGCGCGACATGACCGTCTTCACGTTGTCCTGCAGCTTCGTGCCGGGGTAGAAGTTGAGCCGCGCGTCGGGCACGGCCGGCACCGAGGTGGCCGTGCCGGCGAAGTTGATCTGGGGCCGGAATTCCTTGGTTTCGCCGCGCGTGGCGAAGGCGTCCAGCGACCAGCGCGTGCGGGCGCCGGCGTAGTCCAGGCCGACCGAGCCCAGGCCCAGGTTCTGCTTGCCGCCGTCGATGTTGCCCTCGCCGCCGCGCACCAGGCCGTTCACGCGCACGCCCCACTGGTTGTCTTCGCCGAAGCGGCGGCCCACGTCCAGGTGGGTGCCGAACTGCGCCTTGCCCATGTAGGTGGTGGTCAGCCGCGTGAGCGGCACGTCCGCCGCGCGCTTGGTCACCACGTTGATGCTGCCGCCGACGCTGCCGCTCGGGCCCACGCCATTGGTCAGCGCGCCGGGGCCCTTGAGCACTTCGACGCGCTCGATGGTCTCCAGCGGGATGCTGGTGGACGGCGCCAGGCCGAACAGCCCGTTCATGCTGATGTCGCTGTTGGACAGGGTGAAGCCCCGCACCTGGAAGTCGTCGCCGAAGCCGCCGCGCGAGGTGAGCGTGCGCACCGAGGCGTCGTTCATCACCACGTCCGCCACGGTCCGTGCCTGCTGGTTGTCGATCAACTCCGAGGTGTAGTTGGTGGTGCTGAACGGCACGTTCATCAGGTCGGTGTTGCCCAGGATGCCCAGGTTGCCGCCGCGCGCGAACTGCCCGCCCGAATAGGTCTTTTGCAGGCCGCCGATGGCCTCGGCCTGATCGGACACGACCACTTCGTCGAGCGCCGTCCGGGCGGCGGTCTGCGCACCGGCGCCGGCGGCGGCGATGAGAAGGCCGGCGCCGACGCAATGGCGGACGAGGCGGGCGAGCGGGGTGGGGGCGAAGCGGGGTTCTGCGCGGCTGGCGTGTCGGTGCATGGTGTTCAGGAGGGTGCTTTGCGGCCGGCGGGCCGGGGTCCGTGGCCAGGCGTGAAGGGCCGGGAGAGGACCGCCGGGCGGCGGAAAGCGGTTTGAATAATGAGAAGCGTTATCAATTATGAAGTCGCCACCACGGGTCGAGCGGGGTCGATGGCCGGGTGTGCGGGACTGATGCTATTAATTAGATAGCATCGAAGGCAATCGAAACGCCGGCATGGGCCCGATTCGGCCCATATCCCGCCCGGCGGAATGCGATGACGAAGTCCTCCGGACGGAACGCGGCAGCGCCTGGCCGGCTGGCGCGCCGCGCCGCGCCGTCGCCGCAGCGGCCGCCGCTACAGGGCGCCGGCCGGAACCGTCATGCCGGGCGGGCACAATACCGCCCACCATGCTGATGTACCCCCAAATCGACCCCATCGCCCTGCAAGTGGGCCCGCTGGCCATCCACTGGTACGGCCTGACCTATCTGGCGGCCTTCGCGCTGTTCATGTTCCTCGGGGTGCGGCGCCTGCGCCACCAGCCCTTCGCCTCCATCACCGGGCCGGGCGCCTGGACGCGGCGCGACGTGGAGGACATTCTCTTTCTCGGCGTGGTGGGCGTGGTGGCGGGGGGGCGCCTGGGCTACTGCCTGTTCTACAAGCCGGGCTACTACCTGTCCAACCCGCTGGAGATCTTCTACATCTGGCAGGGCGGCATGAGCTTTCACGGCGGGTTGCTGGGCGTGATCGCCTCCATGGTGTGGTTCGCGCATTCGCGCAAGCGGCCCTGGCTGCAGGTGGCCGACTTCGTGGCGCCGTGCGTGCCGACGGGGCTCGCGGCCGGGCGCGTGGGCAACTTCATCAACGGCGAGCTGTGGGGGCGCTTCAGCAGCCCGGACCTGCCCTGGGGCATGGTGTTCCCGCAAAGCGGCTCGCTGCTGCCGCGCCACCCGTCTCAGGTGTACCAGTTCCTGCTGGAGGGCGTGCTGCTGTTCGTGCTGCTGTGGCTCTATGCCCGCCGCGAGCGCCGCCAGGGCGAGGTGGCCGCGGCCTTCCTGGTGGGCTACGGCAGCTTCCGCTTCATTGCCGAATACTTCCGCGAGCCGGATGCGTTCCTGGGCATCCTCTCGCTGGGCATGAGCATGGGCCAATGGTTGTGCGTGCCGATGATCGTCGCCGGCATCGCCATGTGGGTGTGGGCGCGGCGCCAGCCGGTGCTGCAAAGGGCTTGAGGCCCCAGGGGCCTCCAGCACAATAAATACTAGGGCATGTTGCTATTGAAAATATAGCAAACGCCCTGGGGGCGAATCGGCACCCGGGGTGCCTCAGACCGCCGCGCGCCGCGGCGACATCGACCACAGCAGGCCCAGCGCCACGGCCAGCAGGACCAGCATGGCCGCATTGATGGCGGTCCATCCGATGCCCGACAGCAGCGCGCCCGAGCCGAACGACATGGCCACGGCCATGCCGCCGTTGCACAGCTCCATCAGCGCCTGGGCCGGGCCGCGTTCGTGCTCCGCATGGTTTTCGGACAGCAGCGTGGTGCCGGCGATCAGCATCAGGTTCCAGCCCACGCCCAGCAGCAGCGAGCTGGCCAGGAACTGCGCGAACCCCAGGCCCGACAGCGCCACCGTCGCGCTGCCCACCAGCGCCAGGGCGCCCGCGCCGGCCACGCGCCGGCTGCCCCAGCGGTCCACCAGCGGGCCGGCGAAGAACGCCGGCAGGAACATGCCCACCACGTGCCACTGGATCACCCGGGCCGCCTGGGCCGTGGAGAAGCCGCACCCATCCATGGCCAGCGGGGTGGCGTTCATGGCCAGGATCATCAGGCCGTGGCCGATGGCCGTCATGCCCACGGCGGCGCGCAGGGCGGGGCGCCGCAGCAGCGCGAGCAGCACCGCGCGCCCGGCGGCGGCCGGCTGCGGCGCCACGCCCTCGCGCAGCCGCGCCATGGTGGCGACGCCCAGCGCCGCCAGTGCCGCGATGGCCAGGTAGGAGCCCACGAACGGCGTGGCCAGGGCATCGCGCGAGCCCACCGCCACGGCCGGCGCGAGCAGCGCGGCGCACAGGCCCCCGCCCACCACGCAGGCGGCGGCCCGGCCCTTGTGGCGCGGGTCCACGGCCTCCAGCGCGGCGTAGCGGTAGTAGCCCGCCGAGGCCTGGTAGACACCGATGCAGGCCGTGCCCACGCACAGCAGCGCGAAGCTGCCCGCCGCCACCGCCAGGGCGCACACCAGGCCCCCGGCCACGCCGAAGGCGGCGCCCAGCACCAGGCCCGGCCGCCGGCCGCGCCGCTGCATGAACAGCGACAGCGGCGACACGGCCAGCAGGTTGCCCAGCACCAGCAGCGCCAGCGGCAGGGTGGCGAGCGCGCCCCAGGGCGACAGCCGCAGCCCGACGAGGGACGTGAGGGTGATGCCGATGATGGAGCACGACCAGTAGAGCGCCTGGCCGGCGAACAGCAGACGGATGGCGGGGTTGCGAAGCAGCATGGCAGGACCTGTGAGGGAGATGAAAAACGGAAAAGGGAAGGGCGGCCGAGCCGTGGCGCGGTGCGATGGGCCGGCCGCAGCGACCCGGGGCTTTCTCTGCTGCCGCCGCGTCAGCCCGGCCGGGCCGCGCCGGCCGTCCCGGCGCCGAAGCGCTCGGCATAGGCCTGCGGGCTCACGGCCCGGTGCTTGTGGAAGGCGCGCCGCAGCGTCTCGGGGTGCTGGAACCCGCACAGCCGCGCCACGGTGGAAACCGAGGCCTGCGCCTGGGCCAGCAGGGCCGATGCCGCCTCCACCCGCACCCGCTTCACGTAGCGCGCGGGCGTGGTGCCCAGTTCGCGCTGGAACACGCGGGTCAGGGTGCGCGGCGGCATGCAGGCGCGGTCGGCCAGGGCGTCCAGCGACAGGTCGCCGCCCAGGTGGCCGGGAATCCATTCCAGCAGCGGCGTGAGGCGGGGCGCGTGCGCCGCATCGGGCGCCAGCAGGGGGCTGAACTGCGCCTGCCCGCCCGGGCGGCGCAGGTACATCACCAGGCGACGCGCCACGGCCAGCGCCATGGCGCGGCCCAGGTCGTGCTCCACCAGCGCCAGGGCCAGGTCGATGCCCGCTGTCACCCCGGCCGAGGTGAAGACGTGGCCGTCGCCGTCGATGCCGCCCGGGTCGTAGGTGTGCAGCCGGTCGCCCGCCACCCGCACCTGCGGATGGCCGTGGCGCAGGCCGTCCACGCTGTCCCAGTGGGTGGTGGCGGGCCGCCCGTCCAGCAGGCCGGCGCGGGCCAGCAGCAGCGCGCCCGAGCACACCGATCCCACGCGCCGGGCGGTGAGCTCGGCCTGCCGCAGCCAGTCGTGCAGGACGGCGTCGTCCAGCTGGGCGTCCACGCCCATGCCGCCCGGCACGAGCAGGGTGTCCAGTCCAGGGAGCGCCACATCGCGCCGCGCCGCGTCGGCCACCACGGCGAAGCCGGCGGAGCACGCCACCGGGCCGGCGGCCTCGGCCACCAGTTGCAGGGCGTAGGCCGGCGCGCGGCCCTGTCGCTCCATCTCGACATTGGCGGAGGCGAAGACCTGCAGCGGGCCGACCACGTCCAGGCTCATGAAGCCGGGGTACAGCAGGCAGGCGATGCGGCGGGGGCGGGGTGGCGTCATGCGCTGCAGTGTCGCGCGGCGCGGCGGTGGCCGCAATGACAACCATCGCACAGATCCGGCCACTTTTCTGCGGAGTTGATCGGCCGCGCAGGCGCCACCGCATGGGGGTTTTCGCGGCCCAGGGAATCCCTGATGGGAAAGTGGCGGGGTGATCGCCATAATTATGTGAAATTACGCACATTGCCGCGCGATGCCGGCAGGTTGCGTTTCGTTGCCACCGCTTGCGAGGTCGATCGAGCCACTCACCGCCACCACCGCCGCTCTTTTTTCATGTCCTCCCTTCCCGCCACCGCGCGCGCGCTCCCCCTGTCCTTGCATTCCGAGGCGGCCGAGCGCATCCGCGAGCTGATCTTTGCCGGGCAACTGCCCCCGGGCGGGTTCGTGGACGAGATCGGGCTGTGCGACCGGCTGGCCATCTCGCGCACGCCGCTGCGCGAGGCGCTCAAGGTGCTGGTGGCCGAGGGCCTGCTGCGCCACGAGCCGCGCCGGGGCTGCTTCGTGGCCGAGGTGACCGAGCGCGACCTGGACGAGATCTTCCCCGTGATCGCCCTGCTGGAAGGCCGTGCGGCGCACGAGGCCACCCTGCGCGCCAGCGAGGCCGACCTGGCCGCGCTGGAGGTGCTGCACGAGCGCCTGCGCGAGCACGCCGCGGCCGGCCGCATCGGCGAGTACTACGCGGCCAACCACGCCATCCACGAGGCGCTCATCACGCTGGCCGACAACCGCTGGCTGGCCCAGGTGATCGGCGACCTGCGCAAGATCCTGCGGCTGGCCCGGCTGCAGCAGCTGCGCGCCCCGGGGCGGCTGCAGCAGAGCCTGGCCGAGCACCTGGAGCTGTTCGATGCCATCAAGCTGCGCGCTCCCGAGGTGGCCGAGGAGGCCATGCGCACCCACCTCGTGCGCCAGCGCGCCGCGCTGCGCGACATCGCCCGGAACCCCCCATCGAGGATCACGCCATGAATGCCACTGCGGAATGGATCACGCGCAGCGTCTCCCGCCTGCGCCCCGCTGACAAGACCACCGGATCGGCCGACGGCGCGGGCAGCGGCCCGGCCAAGGCGCCGGTGCCGCGCTCCACGCACGAACGCCTGCAGGCCACGCTGCGCCGCGGCCAGGAGGCGCTGTCGCCGCGCGCGCTGCGGCGCCTGCTGGCCGACCTGCAGGAGGTGGGCGCGCCGCAGGTGAGCGAGGTCGAGGGCGGGCGCCGCGCCGAGGCCGTCGCCGCCTGGTACCACGCGGCCGAGCCCGAGGAGCGCCGCGACATGTGGCTGCTGCTGTGCGAGCAGTTCGCGCCCGATGCCACGCGCTTCAAGTCGGCGCGCCAGCGCTACGAGGCGGCGGCCGGCACGGCCGAGGAGGCCCATGCCGAGATCCACCTGCGCCGCGCGCTGGTGTCGCCGCGCACGCGGCTGCTGCAGCGCTTTGCGGTGTTTCCGAACGGCATGCGCTTTCTGCTGGACCTGCGGGCCGAGCTGCTGCCGCAGCTCAAGGGCGACAAACGGCTGCTCGCGCTCGATGCCGAGCTGGAACAGCTGTTTTCCACCTGGTTCGACGTGGCGTTCCTGGAGCTGAAGCGCCTGTCGTGGGATTCGCCCGCCTCGCTGATCGAAAAGCTCATCAAGTACGAGGCGGTGCACGACATCCGCAGCTGGGCGGACCTGAAGAACCGGCTGGACAGCGACCGGCGCTGCTACGGCTTCTTCCACCCCCGCCTGCCCAACGAGCCGCTGATCTTCGTGGAGGTGGCGCTGGTGGCCGACCTGTCCAGCAGCATCACGCCGCTGCTGGACGAGGGCGCGGCGCCGTCCGACCTGTCGAAGGCGACCACGGCGATCTTCTACTCGATCAGCAACACGCAGACGGGGCTGCGCGGCGTGAGCTTCGGCGATTCGCTCATCAAGCACGTGGTGGAGACGCTGAACGCGGAGTTTCCGCGCCTGCGCACCTTCGCCACGCTGTCGCCGATCCCGGGGTTCCGCTCGTGGCTGTCCAAGCACTGCGCCGCCGCGCTCGATGCGCTCGATGACAAGCGCCGTGCCGAACTGGGCAAGGCCGTGGGGTTCGAGCCGCCCCAGGCCGCCCACGTGCTGGCCGCGGCCGACAAGGCGCTGGAGCTGCCCCCGAAGTCGCCCGTGCGCCAGCTGCTGCTGCAGTGCGCCGCGCGCTACCTGGGGCGCGAGCTGCACGAGGGCAAGCCGGTGGACCCGGTGGCGCGCTTTCACCTGGGCAATGGCGCGCGCGTGGAGCGCCTGAACTGGGCGGGAGACCCGTCGTCCAAGGGCCTCAAGCAATCGTTCGGCCTGATGGTCAACTATCTCTACGATTTGAAGCGGATCGACAAACACCGCGGCCTGCTGGCGCAGGGCCGCGTGCCGATGTCGGGAGACATCGAGAGCCTGTGCCGGGACTGAGGCGGTGTGAGCGGGGCAGAAAGAAAAAAGGCCGGTGCGCGCCATGAAAGAAAGCGCCCGAGCCTTTCGCCCCGCGGGTCAGATGGCACCGGCGCCATGAGCGCGCCTTCCTTGCATGCATGACAAAGACCCACAACGACAGGAGACAGACACCATGAACCATTCCCCTTTGCAGCGCCGCGGCGTGCTGCGTGGCGCGGCCGCGGCCGGCCTGGCGCTGGCCACCGGCCGGGTGTTGGCGGCCGACCCCTGGCCGGCCAAGCCGGTGAACCTCGTCGTGCCGTTCCCGGCCGGCGGCGGCACGGACGCCTTCGCGCGGCCGTTCGCGGCGCAGTTCGCCAAGTCCACCGGCAAGATGCTGATCATCGACAACCGCGGCGGCGCGGGCGGCACCGTCGGGGCCAGCTTCGCGGCCAAGGCGCAGCCCGACGGCTACACGCTGTTCATGGGCGGCACGCACCACGTGATCGCGCCCTCGATGTACCCCAAGCTCGACTACGACATCGAGAAGGACTTCATCCCGCTGGCGCTGCTGGCCAACGTGCCGCAGGTGCTGGTGGTCAACCCGCGCACGGTGCAGGCCACCACCATGCCGCAGTTCCTGGACTTTCTGCGGCGCAACCCGGCCAAGCTCAACTACGCCTCGGCCGGCGCGGGCACCTCGCACCACCTGGCGGGCGAGCTGTTCAAGCTGCAGACCAAAACCTTCATCACGCACATTCCCTACCGCGGGGCGGGCCCGGCGCTGCAGGACCTGATCGGCGGCAACGTGGACATGATGTTCGACGGGCTGGGCTCGTCCGCCGCGCACATCAAGGGCGGGCGGATCAAGGCGCTGATGGTGGCCGGCGCCCGGCGCAACCCGGCCTTCCCCGACGTGCCCTGCGCGGCCGAGGTGGGCCTGCCCGACTACACCGTGACCACCTGGTACGGCCTGTGGGCTCCCAAGGGCACGCCGGCCGACCTGCAGGCGCGCATCGTCGAGGAAACGCAGCGCCTGGGCACGGCCGAGGACCTGAAGGCCGTGTGGGCCAAGAACGGCGCCGACTACGGCGGCCTGTCCCAGACGCAGTTCGCCGCCATGGTCCACTCGGAGGTTCGCCGCTGGGCGAAGGTGGTCAAGGATTCGGGCGCCAAGCTCGATTGACCGGAGCCCCCGGGCGGGGCGGCGATGCGGCCGATGCGGCCAGGGCAAACGGCGAACATGGCGGACATGGCGGACATGGCGGACATGGTGGAGAAGGCGGACATGGCGGGTGACATCGGGGTGGAGCGGGTCGGCGGGGCGGATGGCGCCCCCGGGGTGGTGCGCGTGGTGCTGCGCCACCCGGGGCGGCTCAACGCCATGTCCCGCGCCATGTGGCGGCAGCTGCGCGCCGTGTTCGAGCAGCTGCAGGCCGATGCCGGCGCGCGCTGCGTGCTCATCGAAGGCGAGGGCGATGCCTTCTGCGCGGGCGGCGACATCTCCGAGTACCCGGCGTTCCGCTTCGACCGCGAGGCGCTGCGCGACTTCCACGAAACCGACGTGTGGGGCGGCCTGGCGGCCATGCTGGCGTGCGACGTGCCCATCGTGGCCGCGATCCGCGGCGCCTGCATGGGCGCGGGCGTGGAGATCGCGAGCTGCTGCGACGTGCGCATCGCCGGCGCGGGGGCCCGCTTCGGCGCGCCGATCGCGCGGCTGGGCTTTCCGATGGCCCCGCGCGAGGCGCAGCTGGTGGCCGGCGCGGTGGGCGAGCTGATCGCCCGGCAGATGCTGCTGGAGGCCGCCACCTTCGGCGCCGAGGCCATGGCGGCGCGGGGCTTACTGAACCGCGTGGTGGCCGACGAGGCACTGGCCGCCGAAGCCCTGGCCAGCGCCCGGCGCATCGCCGCGCTCGCCCCCGCTGCGGCGCGCATGAACAAGCAGACGCTTCGTGCCTTGAAAGGGCCTGCGGCGCATATTCCACTAGGGCATGGTGCTATTGATAATGTAGCAATCGGCCCGGCGGCCACCGCACCGGGGCAGGGGCCGGGCCCTTTCGCCGACCCCGATCCCTATGCCTACGCGGACAGCCCCGAGCACCGCGAAGGCATCATGGCGTTCCTGGCCAAACGTCCTCCCGTCTTCTGACACCCGACCGTTTTCCTCTTTTTTGTATGAGCCAACACAACCTGTACACCGCCCTGCGCGCGGCCTTTCCGGACGACCTGGATGCCGTCGCCGTCGAAGCCACGGCGGCCGACGGCACGCCCCTGCACTACACCTGGAGCGACCTGGATCGCGCCAGCGCGCGCATCGCCAACCTGCTGGCGTCGCTGGACCTGCCGGATGGCAGCCGCATCGCGGTGCAGGCCGAGAAGTCGGTCGAGGCCCTGCTGCTGTACCTGGCCACGCTGCGCGCCGGGCATGCCTTCCTGCCGCTGAACACGGCCTACCAGAGCGGCGAGATCGAATACTTCGTCGGCAACGCGGAGCCCGCAGTGGTGGTGTGTTCGCCCGCCAACTTCGGCTGGGTGTCCAAGATCGCCTTCACGGCCGGCACGCAGCACGTGTTCACGCTGGGCGACGACCGCACCGGCACCCTGCTGGAGCGTGCCGCGCACCACGGCGACACGCACCTGCCCGTGCCGCGGGCGGCCGACGACCTGGCCGCCATCCTGTACACCAGTGGCACCACCGGCCGCAGCAAGGGGGCGATGCTCACGCACGGCAACCTGCTGTCCAACGCGCAGGTGCTCAAGGAATACTGGGGTTTTCGGCCGGACGACGTGCTCATCCATGCGCTGCCCATCTTCCATGTGCACGGCCTGTTCGTGGCGATCCATGCGGCGCTGCTCAACGGCAGCAAGATGATCTGGCTGGCGCGGTTCGACCCGCGCGCGGTGGTCGCCGCCATGCCGCGCGCCACCGTCTTCATGGGCGTGCCCACGCTGTACGTGCGCTTGCTGGCCGAGCCGGGCCTCACCCGCGAGGCGGTGCGGAACATGCGCCTGTTCATCGCGGGCTCGGCGCCGCTGCTGATCGAGACCTTCCGCGAATGGCAGCAGCGCACCGGCCACACCATCCTGGAGCGCTACGGCATGAGCGAGACCATCATGCTCACCTCCAACCCCTACACGGCCGACCCGCGCCACGGCGGCCAGGACGAGCGCCGTGGCGGCACCGTGGGCTTTGCGCTGCCGGGCGTGGGCCTGCGCGTGGTGGACGATGCGGGCGCGCCGCTGCCCGTGGGCGAGATCGGCAATATCCAGGTGCGCGGGCCCAACGTGTTCAAGGGCTACTGGCGCATGCCCGAGAAGACGCAGGAAGAGTTCAGCACCGATGCCGACGGGCACCGCTGGTTCAAGACCGGCGACGTGGGCCGCGTGGACGAGCGTGGCTACGTGAGCATCGTGGGCCGCAGCAAGGACCTCATCATCAGCGGGGGCTACAACGTCTATCCGGCCGAGATCGAGGGCTACATCAACGAGATGCCCGGCGTGGCCGAGAGCGCGCTCATCGGCGTGCCGCACCCGGACTTCGGCGAGGTCGGCGTGGCCGTCATCACGCCCAAGCCCGGCGCGCAGCTCGATGGCGACGCCATCGTGGGGCGGCTCAAATCGCAGCTGGCCAACTTCAAGATCCCCAAGCGCTGCTTCATCGCCCCCGAGCTGCCCCGCAACGCCATGGGCAAGGTGCAAAAGAACCTGCTGCGCGAGCAGCACAAGGGGCTGTTCGCCTGACCCGGCGCGGCCCCGGCGGGCACGGGCCGCGGAACGCGGGGGAAACGCCGCTTCACCGATGGGGTGGCAGGTGCTAACCTGACCCTTGCCCTTGCCCTTGCCCTTGCCCTCTGGAGTCCTGCTGCATGCCTGCCGCCTTGCCCCGGTCCCCAGCGACCCCGGCCCCCCCGAACCTGCCGGACAAGGACCGGTCGGTCGCGTCGGCGGTCCTGTTCGTCGTGCTGGTCGCGCTGCTGCTGGTGGCCTCCAACGTGTGGCTGGCCTGGCGGGCGCGCGATGCCGAGTGGCAGCAGGCCGCCGATGCGGCGCGCAACCTGACGCATGCCGTCGCCCAGCAGACCGATGCCATGTTCGCCGAGGTCGGCCGCGTGGTCGGCAGCGTGGTGTACGAGCTGGAGCGCTCGGAGATGGCCCCCGACGCCCTGGAGCGCCTGCAGCCCCTGCTGGTCACCCACGTGGCGCAGTCGGAGCACCTGCACGGCATGTTCGTCTTCGGGCCCGATGGCCGCTGGCTGGTCAATTCGCAGCCGGTGCAGAACCCCCAGGCCAACAATGCGGACCGCGCCTATTTCATCCACCACCGCGACAGCCCGAGCACGCGCGTCGCCATCGGCAAGCCCATCGTCAGCCGGTCTTCGGGCGTGTGGATCATTCCGGTGTCGCGGCGCATCGACGACGCCGAAGGGCACTTCGCAGGGGTGGCGCTCGCCACCATCCGGGTGGACTACGTGCTCGGCCTGCTCAATGGTCTGCAGATCGGGGACAAGGGCGCCATCGCGCTCCTGCTGGGCGACGGCACCGTCCTGGCCCGGCGGCCCTTCTTCGCCGAGGACCTGGGCCGCAGCCTGAGCGGCACGCCGCTGTTCCAGATGCTGACGCAAAGCCGCGCCGGCGTCGCCACCGCACCATCGCCCATCGACGGGGTCCGCCGGCTGGTGGGCTTCGAGCACACCCGCAACAATGGCCTGCTGGTCACCGTGGCCCTCGCGGAAGACGAGGTGCTGGCCCAGTGGCGCCGCTCGGCCTCGGTGCAGGCCCTGGGCATCCTGCTGCTGGTGGTCGTGATCGGGCTGGCGGGGGGCGGCGTGATCCAGGCGATCCGGCACCGCCGCGACGTCGAGCGCGACCTGACGGCGGCGCGCGATGCGCTGGTGCTGGCCAACGACAAGCTGGAGCACCTGGCCGAGCACGACGGCCTGACGGGGCTATACAACCGCCGCGCCTACGACCAGCACATCGCCAACGCCATGGCCCGGTGCCGGCGCAGCCGCATGCCGGTGTCGATCGTCCTGTTCGACGTGGATTTCTTCAAGAAGTACAACGACTTCTTCGGCCATCTCAGCGGCGACGAATGCCTGCGCCAGGTCGCCAAGGCGCTGGATGCGTCGGTGCGCCGGCCGGAGGACATGGTGGCGCGCTACGGTGGCGAGGAGTTCGTGATCGTGCTGCCCGAGACCGACGCGTCCGGCGCGGCCCTCGTGGCCTCGGCGGCCCGCGCGGCGGTACGCGCGCTGCAGATCGCACACCCGCAAAGCCCCTTCGAGTGCGTGACGGTCAGCGGCGGCCTGGCCTGCTGCGACTGGACGGACGGCGCGCCGGACAACGCCCAGGACCTGCTGGCCAGCGCCGACGCCGCGCTGTATGCCGCCAAGCAGGCCGGGCGCAACACGGTGCTGTCCCTCGCCGGGCCCGGCGCCCGGGCGGCCTGACCGGCGCGGTGCGGGTCACTGCCGGCACCGCGGCGCAGGGCAGGGCGATGCCCCTGAGTCAGGCCGCCGCCGCTGACCCGCTGGCGCAAAAGATGCAGCCGGCCGTGGGCGCGGTGCCTTCGCCCGGATCGGTGCCCGCCGCGTGGCTGCAGCAGTGCTCCAGCCAGCCGCTCACCAGCCGGTACACCGACAGGTTGGTGCGGGCCGTGGGCGCGCACAGGTAGTAGCCCAGCGGGCTCTGGAAGCGCTGGCCCAGCGGCTCCACCAGCGTGCCGGCCTGCAGTTCGTCCTCCACCAGGCAGGTGGGCACGATGCCCACGCCGAAGCCCGACACGGCGGCCCGGATGATGAGCGAGTACAGGTTGAAGCCCGGCCCGAAGCGGCTGCCGCCGGTGTCGCAGCCGTTCGCCGCCATCCAGTCGTGCCAGGCCAGCGGCACCTCGATGTGCTGCAGCAGCGTGGCGTGCTGCAGGTCGGCCTGGGTGCGCAGCGGCAGCGTGTCGCGCAACTGGGGGCTGCAGACGATGCTGGTCTCCTGCCCGATCAGGTAGCGGGCGTTGGCGCTGGGCCAGTTGCCGTAGCCGTACTGGATGGCGGCATCGAACTCGTGCGGCACCGCGAAGTCGTGCGCGTGCTGGTAGCGCACGAAGTTCAGCGACACCTGCGGCAGCGTGCGCTTGAAGTGCCCCAGGCGGGGAAACAGCCACTGCGCCGCGAACGTGGGCGGTACCGAGAGGTTCAGCGCCCCGCCGTCGCCGCCATAGGACATGAGCTGGGCCGTCGCCGACTCCAGCGCGGCGATGGCCGGGCGCGTGGCGTTGAGGTAGGTGGCGCCCGCATCGGTCAGCTCCAGCCCCGACGAGCGGCGGATGAAGAGCTTCTGGCCCAGGTAGTCCTCCAGCGATGCGATGTGGCGGCTGATGGCGCTTTGCGTCACGCACAGCTCCTTGGCCGCCATGGTGAAGGCCTGGTGCTTTGCCGCAGAGTGGAAAGCGTTCAATTCCGAGAGGGTGGGGCAGAGGCGGCGCATGCAGTGGTATGAGTTGTAGTCATGGGCAGGTGAGATTTTAGGCGTTGCGACAAGACGCCATTGGCCCGATAAATGCAACCTGTGACGGCGTTGTGACGGTTTTTCCCGAATGAAGGTGTCAGCGTGCACCACCTTCGGGACGGTACGGGGCCTTGGCCCCCATCACCGCCAGCCCATGAGTAATTTCGAAGCCCCTATTTTGGATTTTTTGATTCCATGACCGCTTTGTTGATTGAAAACAGCCAGGTGCTGGACGTGCATGCGCTGGCGCTGCGCCCGGGTCTTTCGGTGCTGGTGCAGGACGGGCGCATCGCCGCGGTGGGCGAAGGCCTGCAGGCGCCCGAAGGCGCCACGGTGGTCGATGCGCGCGGCATGACGCTCATGCCCGGCATGATCGACTGCCACGTGCACGTGGTGGCCTCGTCGTTCAACCTGGGCGCGGTGGCCAGGATGCCCAACGTGTTCACCATGCTGCGCTCGCTGCCCATCATGAAGGGCATGCTGGAGCGAGGCTTCACCTCGGTGCGCGATGCGGGCGGCGGCGACTGGTCGCTGGCCGAAGCGGTGCGCACGGGGCTGGTGCTGGGCCCGCGCATCTTTCCCTCGGGCAAGGCACTGTCGCAGACGGGCGGGCATGCGGACTTCCGCCAGCGCAACGACGACCTGGACGTGTGCTCGTGCGCCTACAAGCTGGGCAACATCGGCCGCGTGGTCGATGGCGTGGACGCCTGCCGCCTGGCGGTGCGCGAAGAGATCCTGAAGGGCGCCACGCAGATCAAGGTCATGGCCTCGGGCGGCGTGGCCTCGCCCAACGACCCGATCAACAACCTGGGCTATTCCGAGGCCGAGTTGCGCGCCATCGTGGAAGAAGCCTCCAACGCCAACACCTATGTGATGGCCCATGCCTACACGCCCCGCGCCATCGCCCGCGCCGTGCGCTGCGGCGTGCGCACCATCGAGCACGGCAACCTGGTGGATGCCCCCACGGCCGAGCTGATGGCCGAGCTGGGCGCCTTCATGGTGCCCACGCTCATCACCTACGAGGGCCTGGCCAACGAGGGCGAGCGCTATGGCCTGCCGGCGGTGTCCATCGCCAAGATCGACTCGGTGCGCGGCCAGGGCAAGCAAGCCATCGAGATCCTCGCCAAGGCCGGCGTGAAGATGGGCCTGGGCAGCGACCTGCTGGCCGAGACGCACTACCTGCAGGCCGACGAGTTGCGCCTGCGCGCCGACGTGCTCGGCAACGGCCCGGTGCTGCAGCAGGCCACGCTGGTCGGCGCCGAGATCCTCGGGCAGCAGGGCCAGCTGGGCGAAGTGACGCCCGGCGCCATCGCCGACCTGCTGCTGGTGGACGGCAACCCACTGACCGACATCACCTGCCTGCTGAACCAGGGCGAGCGCATCCGCGCCATCGTCAAGGACGGCGCCTTCGTGAAAAACAACCTCTGACACCAACCCCCTGACCTGACCGGAGAACACCATGCAACGTAGAAATTTCGTCAAGCTCGGCAGCGCCGCAGCCGCCCTGCAGTGCCTTCCCTCCATCGGCTTCAGCCAGCAGGGCGAGGTCTTCCGCATCGGCTCGCTCACGCCCATCACCGGCGCCGGCAGCCCCTACGGCCCGGGCATGCAGCAGGCCATCCGCCTGGCGGTGGACGAGGTCAACGCCGCGGGTGGCGCGGGCGGGCGCAAGCTGGAACTCTTCACCGAAGACGACCAGACCAAGCCCGACGCGGCCGTGCTGGCCGCCAAGAAGCTGATCGAAGTGAATAAGGTGCAGGCCGTGCTGGGCACCTGGGCTTCGGGCGTGACGCTGGCGGTGATGCCGCTGACCGATGCGGCCGGCATCATCCAGATGAACGTGTCGGGCGCACCCGCCATCTCCACGCTCGACACCAAGGACCTGGTGTGGCGCTTTCAGGCCACCAATGACCGCTTCGGCGCGGCGTTCGCCGAGATCTGCGCCAAGCGCGGCTTCAAGCGCCCGGCCACCATGGCGTTCAACAACGCCTCGGGCCTGGGCAACGTGGAAGGCTTCACCAAGGTCTGGGAAAAGCGCGGCGGCAAGGTGGCGGCGCACGTCACCTACGAGCCCAGCCGCCCCAGCTACCGCAGCGAGCTGCAGAAGATCCTCGCGGCCAAGCCCGATGTGATCGTGATGGGCTCGTACCTGCCCGACACCACCATCATCCTGCGCGAATGGTTCCAGTCCAGCGCCGACAACAAGTGGGTCATCCCCGGCTGGGCGGCCAATCCCGACCTGGTGAAGGCCCTGGGCGCCGAAGTGTGCGAGGGCATCATCTCGGTGGAGACGGTCTCCAACGAAAAGAGCACCTCATACGCGCAGTTCGACGCGGCCTTCACCAAGGCCACGGGCAAGGCGGCCTCCACCAACATCTACGCCGCCATGGCCTACGACATGGTGATCTCGCTGGCCCTGGCCATGGAAGCGGCCGGCCCCAAGGCCACGGTGGAGCAGGTCAACGCCAAGCTGCGAGAGGTGTCCAACGCCCCCGGCACGGCCGTGTACTCGTTCGCCGAAGGCAAAACGCAGCTGGGCAAGAAGGCCAAAGTGAACTACGAGGGCGCGTCCAGCAAGCTGGACTTCGACAAGTTCGGCGACGCCACGCCCGACTTCGGCGTGTTCATCATCGAAAAGGGCCAGCTGGTGCGCCGCGACGTGGTGTCCATCACGGTGTGAGCGGGCGCAGCCCGGGCGGCCCCGAGCGGGGGCGCCCGGGCTTTTCTTGACAAGGCAGGGTAAGAACGAGATGACGCAATGACCTGGATAGCTTTCGCAAACCTGTTGATCAATGGATTGATCGAAGGCCTGGTGGTGGCGCTGCCCGCACTGGCCATGACCCTGGTGATGGGCGTCAACCGCTTTCCCAACGCGGCCACGGGCGACTTCCTGACCACCGGCGCCTATGCCGCCGTGGCGGTGCAGATGCTGGGCGGCTGGCCGCTGTGGGCCGCGGCGCTGGCGAGCATGGCCGCGACCGCCGTGGTCTCCGCGGGCTCGTACACGCTGATCTTTCGCAAGCTGGCCGGGCGGCCCATGGTGTCGTCCATGCTGGCGGCCATCGGCCTGGGCTTTCTGCTGCGCAGTTTGATTTCTTTCTTCGCCGGGCACGACCAGCGCACGTTCGACCTGCCGCTGGTGCGGGCCTGGAACTTCGGCGGCGTGCGCCTGCTGCCGACCGACGTGGCCATCGCGGGCATCGCCGTGCTGTGCCTGCTGGTGGTGTTCGTGCTGATCTACAAAACGAGCTTCGGGCGCCAGTTGCGTGCCGTGGCCGACAGCGCCGACCTGGCGCGCGCCAGCGGCATCCGCGCCGGCGGGCTCATGCTCAGCCTGTGGGTGCTGGTGGGCGCGCTCTCGGCCATCGGCGGCGTGCTGCTGGGCATGAAGGCCATCGTCAGCCCCGAGATGGGCTGGGAGAGCTTGATTCCCGCCTTCGCCGCCATGGTGCTGGGCGGCATCGGCAGCCCGGTGGGCGCGGTGCTAGGCGCGCTGCTGCTGTGCGTGGCGCAGGAGCTGGCCGTGCCGCTGCTGGGGCCTTCCTACAAGCTGGTGCTGTCGTTCGTGGTGCTGGCGCTGGTGCTGCTGCTGCGCCCGGCCGGCATCATGGGCCGCGTGCAGCTGGTGCGCTGATGCCGAAGGAGCCGAATCCATGATTGCCTACCTTTGCGCCATCGGCGTCATCGCCCTCATCTACTGCCTGCTCGCGCTGGGCCTGAACCTGCAGTTCGGCCTCACGCGGCTGGTGAACTTCGGCGTGGTGGCGTTCTTCGCCGTCGGCGCCTACACCTCGGGCCTGCTGTCGCTGCAGGGCGTGCCGCTGGCGCTGTGCTTCGTGGCCGCGGGCGTGCTCTCGGGCCTGCTGGCGCTGCCCATCGGCCTGCTGTCGCTGCGGTTGCGCGACGACTACCTGGCCATCGTCACGCTCGGCTTCTCGGAGGCCGTGCGCATCTCCATCCAGCAGGAAAGCTGGCTCACCAAGGGCGTGCAGGGCCTGCCGGGCCTGCCCAAGCTGTTCGCGACCTGGGGGCCGGTGTCGGACTTGGCCACGTTCGCCACCTTGCTCGCGCTGGTCGCGCTGGTGTCCTGGGGCACGGTGCGGCTCACGCGCAGCCCCTTCGGGCGGCTGCTGAAAGCCATCGGCGACGACGAGGCCGCGCTGTCGGCGCTGGGCAAGGACCCGGCCTGGTTCAAGGTGCAGGTGTTCATGCTGGGCGCGGCGCTGGCCGGCGTGGCGGGTGCGTTCTACGCGCACTTCATCACCTTCATCACGCCCGAGCAGTTCATTCCGCTCATCACCTTCTACGTGTGGATGGGCCTGGTGATGGGCGGCGCCGGTTCGGTGCGCGGCGCGGTCTTCGGCTCGCTGCTGCTCATGGTGTTCCTGGAGGGCTCGCGCTTCGCCAAGGACTGGGTGCCGGGCGTGTCCGAAGTGGGCATGGCCAGCCTGCGGCTCGCGGCCGTGGGGCTGGCGCTGATCCTGGTCACCCTGTATCGCCCGAGCGGCCTGTTCGGAGGGAAGTCGCAATGATGGCAACGACAGCAGCACCGATGCTGAAAGTGGAGGCCGTGACGCGGCAGTTCGGCGGCTTCAAGGCGGTGGACGGCGTGTCGCTGCAGCTGGCCGAGCAGGAGATCCTGGGCATTGCAGGCACCAACGGCGCGGGCAAGAGCACCCTGTTCGCCGCCATCGCCGGCCAGCAGCCCGCCGATGCCGGGCGCATCACCTTCACCGGCCAGGACATCACCCGCGTGCCGCCGTACCGCCGCGCGCGCATGGGCCTGGTGCGCACCTTCCAGATCCCGCGCGAGTTCAAGAGCCTCACGGTGCACGAGAACCTGCTGGCCGCCGCGGCCAACCCGCAGGGCGAGCGCCTGGTGAACGCGTTCTTCCAGACGCGCAGCCTGCGCGAGCACGAAGCGCAGCTGGCGGCCAAGGCCGACGGCATCCTCCAGTTCCTGAACCTGGCGCGCGTGCGCGATGTGCGGGCGGGCGGCCTGTCGGGCGGGCAGAAGAAGCTGGTGGAGCTGGGCCGCGTGCTCATGCTGGACCCGCGCTGCATCCTGCTGGACGAGCCTTTCGCGGGCGTGAACCCGGTGCTGATCGAGGAAATCTGCGACCGCGTGCGCGAGCTGCACGGCCAGGGCATCGCCTTCATCGTGATCGAGCACCACCTGCAGGCGCTCAAGGCGCTGTCCCACCGCATGATCGTGATGGACCGCGGCCGCATCCTCGCCGAGGGCGATCCGCACACCGTGCTGGACGACCCGCGCGTGCAAGAGGCCTACATGGGAGGGGTGGTATGACCAACGCAGCGCACAACAGCAGCAGCGGCAGCAACCTGCTGCAGATCGGGCAACTGCGCGGCGGCTATTCGGACGTGGACATCATCCACGGCATCGACCTGGCCGTCGCGCCGGGCGAGATCGTCACCATCGCCGGCACCAACGGTGCGGGCAAGTCCACGCTGGTGAAGGCGCTGCTGGGCCTGCTGCCGCGCGTGGCGGGCAGCATCCACCTGGGCGGGCGCGACATCACGCGGCTGTCGGCCGAAGACCGGTTCGACGCCGGCCTGGCCTACGTGCCCCAGGTGGCCAACGTGTTCCCCTCGCTCACCGTGCGCGAGAACCTGCTGGTGGTGCGCGGCGTGCCGCACGTCAAGCGCCGCATGGACGCGGTGCTGGCGGATTTTCCCGCCCTGGTCGAGCGCCTGCCGCAGCCCGCCAGCAACCTCTCGGGCGGCGAGCGCCAGCAGCTGGCCTTCGCCCGCGCGCTGATGCCCTCGCCCCGCATCATGGTGCTCGACGAGCCCACGGCGGCGCTGGCGCCCTCGCTGGTCGGCAAGGTGTTCGACATGGTGCGCACGCTGCCCGCCGCCGGCGTGGCGGTGCTGATGGTGGAGCAGCGCGCGCGCCAGGCGCTGCAGATCAGCCAACAGGGCTACATCCTCGACCAGGGGCGCTGCGTGCTGCAGGGCCCGGCTGACGGGCTGTTGGCCGACGAGCGCATGGCGCAGCTGTACCTGGGCAACCACTGACGGCGAGGAAGGGCGTGCCCGCTGTGGGTGGATGCTCCTTTTTTGATAGCGTTATGCCCTAGTATCGATTGCGCTGGAGGGCGATTCGGCTCGAAATCGGTGGGCCACACGGCCTGCCCGCCGGCGCAGGCGGCCGCTTCCGGTCAGCGCAGCACCAGCACGGGGATGTGCGAGTGCGTCAGCACGTGCTGCGTCTCGCTGCCCAGCAGCAGCCGCTGCAGGCCCTTGCGCCCGTGCGAGGCCATCACGATCAGGTCGCATTGGTGCTTTCGGGCGGCGGCGATCACCGCCTCAGCGACGAGGTCGGACTTGCTCACCACCGCCTTCACCGCCACGCCCTGGGCGCTGCCCAGCGCCTTGACCCCTTCCACCAGTGCTTTGGCGGATGCGGTCCACTGCGCCTCGATGCGCTTGGCATCTCCCGTGTCCACGAGGGAGCCGCCCTCGAAGTAGCTGCGCGGATAGCGCGGCACCACCTTGAGCGCGACCACGGCGGCGCCGCTCAGCGCCGCCAGCGCGAGGCCGTGGTCCACGGCCTTGCCGGAGAGTTCGGAGCCATCGGTGGCGATCAGGATGCGTTGGTACATGAAAGACTCCTGAAGTGGACGGAGGATGCCAGCTTACGAAGCCTGGGCATGGGCAGGCTTGATCCAGGTCAATGTGCGGACGGGGCAGGGCGCATAGCCTCGGGTCCATGCTTTCCCATCGCTTCGAGCCGCCTCCCGACCGCCCCGATCTGGCTGCGGGAACGCCGGCCCCGGACGCTCCGTGCGCCGAGCCTGCCTTGCTGCTCGACGACCCGCAGGAGTGGGCGTCGTTCGGCCGCGCCCACCTGCCTGCGGGTTCTGGCGCCGACGCCGATGCCACCGCGCAGACCTGGGAATCGCACGTGGTGCTGGAAGGCATGCACTGCGCCGCCTGCGCCCTGACCATCGAAGACGTCCTGCGCGCCGTGCCCGGTGTGGCGCAGGCCGATGTGAGCGCGGCCACCCGGCGCGCGCGCGTCGTGTGGAATGCGGCGCAGGTGCGGCCCTCGCAGTGGATCGCGGCGGTGCGGCGCGCGGGCTACCGGGCCCTGCCGGCCATGGACGCCTTCGCGCGGGCGCAACGCCAAAGCGAGCACCGCCGCGCGCTGTGGCGCTGGCTGGTGGCCGGCTTTTGCATGATGCAGGTGATGATGTACGCGTGGCCCGCCTACGTGGCGCAGCCGGGCGACCTCACGGCCGAGATGGAGCAGCTGCTGCGCTGGGCCTCGTGGGTCATCACGCTGCCGGTGGTCATCTTCGCCTGCGGGCCGTTCTTTGCGAACGCGCTGCGCGACGTGCGCCTGCGCCGGGTGAGCATGGACCTGCCCGTGGCGCTGGGCATGGCCATCACCTTCGGGGTGAGCACGGCGGGCACCTTCGATCCCGCGGGAATCTTCGGGCGCGAGGTGTTCTACGACTCGCTGACCATGTTCGTGTTCTTTTTGCTCACCGGCCGCTGGCTGGAGCTGCGGCTGCGCGACCGCACGGCCGGCGCGCTGGAGGCGGTGATGAACCGCCTGCCCGACAGCGTGGAGCGCCTGGGGGCCGATGGCGCCTTCGCGCGTGTGGCCGTGCGGCGCCTGGCCGTGGGCGACACGGTGCGCGTGCTGCCGGGCGAGGCCTTCCCGGCCGATGGGTGCATCACGCGGGGCGACACGCTCGCGGACGAGGCCCTGCTCACGGGCGAGTCCACGCCCGTGGCGCGGCCCGAGGGCAGCGCCGTGACCGCCGGCAGCTACAACCTGCAGTCGGCCGTGCAAGTGAAGGTGGAGCGGGTGGGGGCCGACACGCGCTTCGCCCAGATCGTGGCGCTGATGGAAAGCGCCTCGCTGCAAAAGCCGCGCTTGGCGCAGCTGGCGGACCGCATCGCGCGGCCGTTCCTCATCGCCGTGCTGGCGGCCGCCGCGCTGGCCGCCGCGTGGTGGTGGCCCACCGACCCGGGCCATGCGCTCATGGTGGCGGTGGCGGTGCTCATCGTCACCTGCCCGTGCGCGCTGTCGCTCGCCACGCCCGTGGCCATGCTGACCGCGGCGGGCACGCTGGCGCGCCAGGGCGTGCTGGTGCGCCACCTGCAGGCGCTGGAGGCCCTGGCGGGGGTGGACACCGTGGTGTTCGACAAGACCGGCACCCTCACGCGGGACGGCATGGCCGTTCGCGGCGTGCACCCGGCGCCAGGCCTGGAACGGGCCGACGCCCTCGCACTGGCCGCGGCCGTGGCCCGCCATTCGGTGCACCCGGTGTCGCGGGCGCTGGTGGCTGCGGCATCGCGCGAGGGGCTGCCCGCCGCCTCGCGCTGGCACGTGCTGGAAGTGCACGAACTGGCCGGGCAGGGCCTGGTGGCGCGTTTGCGGGGGGCGGGCGAGGGCGCGGATGGCGCCGCCGATGCGCGAAGCCGGCTGGCCCTGGGCGAGCGCACCGTGCGCCTGGGCTCCGTGCGCCATGCGGGCGCCGGCGGCCCGGCAGGTGACGGGGCCGGGGGCAGCGTCATGGAGCAGCAGGTAGTGCTGTCCGAGCAGCGCAGCGACGGCACGCGCGTGGAACTGGCCCGGTTCGACTGGAGCGAAGACCTGCGCCCCGAAGCGCCCCGCGCGGTGCGCCGCCTGCGCGATGCGGGCGTGGCCGTGCAGTTGCTCTCCGGCGACCGGCCCGGCGCGGTACGGCGCATCGCCACGCAGGTGGGCATCGAGCGGGCGCAGGGCGACTGCACGCCGCAGGACAAGCTCGCGCTGCTGCAGGCCGAGCAGGCGCGGGGCCACCGCGTGGCCATGGTGGGCGACGGGCTCAACGACGGGCCGGTGCTGGCGGGCGCCCATGTGTCGTTCGCCTTCGGCCGCGCCGTGCCGCTGGCGCAGTCGCGCGCGGATTTCGTGGTGATGGGCGGCGACCTGGAACAGGTGGTGCAGACGCTGCTGCTGGCCCGCCGCACCCTGCGCGTGGTGCGGCAGAACCTGTGGTGGGCCGCGCTCTACAACGCGCTGTGCGTGCCGCTGGCCGTCGTGGGCTGGATGCCGGCGTGGCTCGCCGGGCTGGGCATGGCGCTCAGTTCGCTGCTGGTGGTCGCGAATGCGGCGCGGCTGGCAGCCGGTACCGGCTCCCCGCACGCTCCCGCTTCGGCACCAGCCGCCCACAGCGACGTGCCGCTGCCGGAAGGTGTGTGATGGACATCCTCTACCTGCTCATTCCCCTGTCCGTCGTGCTGGTGCTGCTGGTTTTGATGGGCCTGGGCTGGGCGGTGTCCCGGGGCCAGTTCGAGGATGTGGAGCAGGAGGGCGAGCGCATCCTGCGAGATGAATGACCGGAGCGCCAAGCCAAACCGTCCAGCATTCAACGCCCGCCGCGTCACGCAGCGGCTGACGGGCCCCTATGGCAGACCAACCGCTGCTGCCGCCACCCGTCGCCCGCGTGACAAACGCGCGGGAAAACCCGCACAGGGGTAACGCAAGCCGTGCCTAGACTGGCGCCGCCAATCCGGGCGTCATTGCTCCCCTAACGAGAGAGACACAAGCATGCAGCCGATCCGCTTTTTGATTCCTTCCCGCACGGCTGCCATCGGCGCCGTCAGTGCGTTGCTGCTCTCGGCTTGCGGTGGTGGCGGGGGCCTCGCGCCAGAGGAAACCCGTGTGCAAGACACCCGCACCAGTTTTGCCGTGGCCACCGCCAGCCTGCCTTTCGCAGCCATGGATGGCACCACGGTGCAGACCGACCGCTGGAGCGGCACGAATGCCGGCGCGGGCTACCGTGTAGAGGTTCCGAAGAACTGGAACGGTATCCTGGTGATGTACGCCCACGGCTATGCGGGTGAAGGCAATGCGCTGACCGTGTCCAACCCGGCTTTCCGGCGTTACCTGATCGAAAACGGCTACGCCTGGGCGGCATCCAGCTACACCAAGAATTTTTATGACGTGCGCGTGGGCGTGGAAGACACCAATGCGCTGGCCAATGCGTTTGTGGCGATTGCCGCCGCCAACGGCCGTGTGCTGTCAGAGCCTGCCCGCACCTATGTCACCGGTGTCTCGATGGGCGGCCACATCGCCGCCGCCGCCATCGAGGACGAGGCGCAGCAAACGGCGGTCCACAAGCGGCGCTACCAGGGCGCCCTGCCGATGTGCGCCGTGCTGGGCGATCTGTCGCTGTACAACTATTTCGGTGCCTACCAGTTGGCGGCGCAGAAGCTGGCCGGTGTGCCCGCCGTCGCCGCACCCACCACCGACTGGGCCGCGCTCGCTCCGCGCGTGCGCGACGCCATGTTCGGCAGCCAGACATCGTTTGCGCCGGTGACGCCGCAAGGGCAGAAGCTCAAAGACATCGTCATGAACCTGACCGGCGGGCCGCGGCCGATCTTCGAGCAAGGCTTTGCCAATGCTCCGCTGCAAAACACCGTGTGGGGCACCTTCGGACGCGACGGCACCCTCAACGGCATACTGAACAAGCAGGGAATCGACACCACCGGTACGGTCTACCGGTTCAATGCCAGCGCGGCAGAGGTGGCAGACTTCAACGCCACCATCGCGAAGTGGGTGCCGGCACCCGACGCCAACCGCCTGCGCACCGATGGCCTGCGCTGGGTGCCACAGGTCAATGGCCAGTTCCGCATCCCGGTGGTCACCCTGCATACGCTGGGCGACATGTACGTGCCCTTCCACATGGAGCAGGTCTACCGCGACCGCGTGGAGGCCAACGGCAATGGCCAGTGGCTGGTGCAGCGCGCCATTCGCGCGCCCAGCCACTGCGATTTCACCGTGGCCGAGCAGTCTGAAGCATTCAAGGCGATGGCCGATTGGGTCGAGAAAGGCACCAAGCCCGCGGGTGACGACGTGAAAACGCCGGCCACCGTCGCTGACGCACGTTATGGCTGCACCTATACCCGCAACGCAGGTGGGCGCGACGACAGTGCTGCAACCGTGGCGACCCGCGCAACCTTGCCCGGGTGCAGCGGCAGCTGATCTGGCGTCGACTCGAATGCAGGGCTAAACCCCGTGGGGCGGACCTTCTGGCATCGCCTCGCATGCATCCCCTCTGCCGCTCAACCAGCCCAAGGGCAACTTTCTTTTGCTCCGCAAGCGGGACTGCGCCGACAGGAATCGCGGGTGTTTCAGGTCAGTGGCTACCAAGGTGCTTAGGCTCCTTCGGCTCGGCGCAGAAAGCGAGTCTCGTGGGTGGTCGGTGTAGCGGCGAAGCAGTGACGTCCCTGTTGAACGACCAGTCGGGCCCGCCGTCCAGAATTTGGTCCTGGAAGGATGCCGAACCGCTCGTACACGCGGGTCTGGATCGCCTTGTTCATTGACAACACAGGTGTTGCGCTTCAGGTTCGAATCCGCCCGGTGACCACGGCGTGACTCCTGATTTCTTGGTAGAGATCCATTGGCGATTCTCTGGTGGTTGCTGACTCATGCCAACCCTGTACGGACAGCCGTGCTGCCAGTGGTTGGCCTGATGCCCTGTGACCCCGGCTGGATTCATCGCAACGGTTGACATGCGTCAATGCCCCCAACGGGTATCCGGAAGAAACTTTCCGTGCAATCAAAGAGGTGCACGATGGAATCTCCAAAAACCGCTGCCGCGCATTACGACGACACCGTCGTGCGGCAGTTTTCGATCATGGCCGTGGTGTGGGGGGTGGTGGGCATGCTGGTCGGCGTCTTCATCGCCGCCCAGCTGGCCTGGCCGGAACTCAACTTCGGCATTCCCTGGCTCAGCTACGGCCGTCTGCGGCCGCTGCACACCAACGCGGTGATCTTCGCCTTCGGCGGCTGCGCGCTGTTCGCCACCAGCTACTACGTGGCGCAGCGCACCTGCCAGGTGCGCCTGTTCGCGGGGCCGCTGGCGTCGTTCACGTTCTGGGGCTGGCAGCTCGTCATCGTGGCGGCGGCCATCAGCCTGCCGCTGGGCTACACCACCGGCAAGGAATACGCCGAGCTGGAATGGCCCATCGACATCCTGATCACGCTGGTGTGGGTGTCGTACGCCATCGTGTTCTTCGGCACGATCGGCCGCCGCAAGGTGCGCCACATCTACGTGGCCAACTGGTTCTTCGGCGCGTTCATCCTGGCGGTGGCGCTGCTGCACCTGGTCAACAGCGCCGAAGTGCCTGCCGGCTGGATGAAGAGCTACTCGGCCTATGCCGGCGTGCAGGACGCGATGGTGCAGTGGTGGTACGGCCACAACGCGGTGGGCTTCTTCCTCACCGCAGGCTTCCTCGGGATGATGTATTACTTCATCCCCAAGCAGGCCGGCCGCCCGGTGTACAGCTACCGCCTGTCGATCGTGCACTTCTGGGCGCTGATCTTCACCTACATGTGGGCGGGCCCCCACCACCTGCACTACACCGCGCTGCCGGACTGGACGCAATCGGTGGGCATGGTGTTCTCGCTGATCCTGCTGGCCCCCAGCTGGGGCGGGATGATCAACGGCGTGATGACGCTGTCGGGCGCTTGGCACAAGCTGCGCGACGACCCCATCCTGCGCTTCCTGATCGTGTCGCTGTCGTTCTACGGCATGGCCACGTTCGAGGGCCCGATGATGTCCATCAAGACCGTCAACGCGCTCAGCCACTACACCGACTGGACCGTGGGCCACGTGCATGCCGGCGCCCTGGGCTGGGTGGGTCTGATCACCATGGGCTCGCTGTACTACCTGATCCCGCGCCTGTTCGGCCGGGAAAAGATGCACTCGGTGCCCGCCATCGAGCTGCACTTCTGGATGTCCACCATCGGCATCGTGCTGTACATCGCCGCGATGTGGATCGCCGGCGTCATGCAGGGCCTGATGTGGCGCGCGGTCAATGCCGACGGCACGCTCACCTATACCTTCGTCGAAAGCGTGAAGGCCACCTATCCGTTCTACGTGGTCCGCTTCGCCGGCGGCCTGCTGTACCTGGGCGGCATGCTGGTGATGGCCTGGAACGTGTGGGCCACCGCCATCTCGGGCCGCTCGGTCAAGGTGTCGATCCCCGCCGTGAACACGGCCCATGCCTGAGTCCCGAGGAGCGCATTCCATGTCCGAACACAACCCCAAATCGGCCGGCTTCTCGCACGAGAAGATCGAGACCAACAACTTCCTGATGATCGTGCTGATCGTGCTGGTGGTCGCCATCGGCGGCCTGGCCGAGATCGTGCCGCTGTTCTTCCAGAAGTCCACCACCGAACCCGTGACGGGTGTGCAGCCCTACACCGCGGTGCAGCTGCTGGGCCGCGACATCTACCTGCGCGAGGGTTGCTACAACTGCCACTCGCAGATGATCCGCCCCTTCCGCGCCGAGACGCTGCGCTATGGCCACTACTCGGTGGCCGGCGAGTTCGTGTACGACCACCCTTTCCAGTGGGGCAGCAAGCGCACCGGCCCCGACCTGCACCGCGTGGGCGGCAAGTACAGCGACGAGTGGCACCGCATCCACCTGAACAACCCGCGCGACGTGGTGCCCGAATCCAACATGCCCGCCTACAGCTGGCTGGAGAAGACGCCCGTCGATCCCGCCGTGGCCGCGCCGCGCATGAAGGCGCTGCGCACGGTGGGCGTGCCCTACACCGACGAGCAGATCGCCGCCGCGTCCGAGGAGGTCAAGGGCAAGACCGAGATGGACGTGCTCGTGGCCTACCTGCAGGTCATGGGCCGCGCCCTCAAGTAACGAACCCCAAGGAGCTGGTCATGGACATCACCACTGTGCGCATCGTCGCCACGCTGGCATCGCTGGCGTGCTTCCTCGGCATCCTGGTCTGGGCGTTCTCGCGCCGCAACCGGGCCCGGTTCGAGGAGGCCGCGCGCCTGCCCTTCGAGCAAGACTGATCCGCAAAAAACAATGAGAACGACATGAGTGACTTCACCCACAATTTCTGGTCGGTGTACGTGGCGGGGCTGACCGTGGTCGGCATCCTGGGCTGCCTGCTGCTGCTCTGGATCACGGCCCGCAAGAAGGTCGCGCCCAGCACCGACAACACCACGGGCCACGTCTGGGACGAGGACCTGCGGGAGATGGACAACCCCATGCCGCGCTGGTGGATGTGGCTGTTCGTGCTCACCATCGTCTTCGGCTTCGGTTACCTGGCCGTCTATCCGGGCCTGGGCCGATTTGCCGGCCAGTTCGGCTGGACGCAGGCCGGCGAGTACGAGGCCGAGATGGCCAAGGCCCGCACCGAGCTCGCGCCGCTGTACGCTCGCTTCGCCGCGATGGAGACCGAGGAGATGGCCGCCAACCCCGAGGCCATGGCCATCGGCGAGCGCCTGTTCATGAACAACTGCGCGCAGTGCCACGGCTCGGACGCACGCGGCAGCAAGGGCTTTCCCAACCTGGCCGACAACGACTGGCTGCACGGCGGCGCGCCGGAGAACATCCGCGAGACGCTGGAGAAGGGCCGCATGGGCACCATGCCGCCCATGGCCGCGGCCGTGGGTTCGCCGGAGGAGATCCGCAACCTCGCGCACTATGTGCTGAGCCTGTCGGGCAGCCCGCACGATTCGCTGCGCGCCTCGCTGGGCAAGTCCAAGTTCACCGCCTGCGCGGCCTGCCACGGCATGGACGGCAAGGGCAATACGGCCCTGGGTGCGCCCAACCTGACCGACGACGTCTGGCTGCACGGCTGGGGCGAGGCGGCCATTACCACCATGGTCAACCACGGCAAGGTCAACGTGATGCCGGCCCAGGCCGACAAGCTGACCGAGGCGCAGATCGGCGTGCTCACCGCCTACGTATGGGGTCTGTCCCACCGCGCGAACGCGGTGCGCTGACGGCGCCGATGCCACCGGGGAACGCGATCCGGGCCTTTCCCTCGGCGCGCCCTGGCCGGCGGCGCAGCCGCTGACGCGTTCCCTTGCCGGCCCACCCTTTCGAGAACTGCCATGAAGCCACCCAGCGGGCCTGCCCGCAAGGTCATTCCCATCACCCCGGTCGCGTCTGGCGCTGCCGATGCGGCCGCCGAGATGGTGTCGCTGTACGAGGCGCAAAAGAAGATCTACCCGCGCTCCATCCGCGGCGTGTTCGCCCGCTGGCGCTGGGCCATGGTGGCCCTCACGCAGCTCGTGTTCTATGCGCTGCCCTGGCTGCAGTGGGGCGAGCGGCAGATGGTGCTGTTCGACCTGGGGGCGCGGCGCTTTTACCTGTTCGGGCTGGTGCTGTACCCGCAGGATTTCATCTACCTCACGGGCCTGCTCATCGTCAGCGCGATGTCGCTGTTCCTGTTCACCGCGGTGGCGGGGCGCCTGTGGTGCGGCTTCGCCTGCCCGCAGACGGTGTACACCGAGATCTTCATGTGGATCGAGCACCGGGTGGAGGGCGACCGCAGCGCCCGCCTGCGCCTGGATGCTGGGGGCTGGACCTTCGAGAAGGTACGCAAGAAGGCACTCAAGCAGTTCCTCTGGATCGCGGTGGCGCTGTGGACGGGCTTCACGTTCGTGGGCTACTTCGTGCCCATCCGCCAACTGTCGGGCGAGTTGATGGCGATGCAGGGCGTCTGGCAGATCTTCTGGGTGCTGTTCTACGGCTTCGCAACGTACGGCAATGCCGGCTTCATGCGCGAGCAGGTGTGCAAGTACATGTGCCCCTACGCCCGTTTCCAGAGCGCCATGTTCGACCGCGACACGCTTATCGTCACCTACGACGACGCGCGCGGCGAGCCGCGCGGTCCCCGAACCAAGACGGTGGATTACAAGGCCCGCGGCCTGGGCGATTGCATCGACTGCACGTTGTGCGTGCAGGTGTGCCCGGTGGGCATCGACATCCGCAACGGCCTGCAGTACGAGTGCATCGGCTGCGGGCTGTGCGTGGACGCCTGCAACACCGTGATGGACAAGATGCACTACCCGCGGGGGCTGATCCGCTTTTCCACGCAGAACGGCGTGGCGGCCCGCTGGGGCCGGGCGCAGATGCTGCGCCGCGTGCTGCGCCCCCGCGTGCTGGTCTACAGCGCGGTGCTGGTGGCGCTGTGCGTGGGGCTGCTGTCCAGCCTGGTGCTGCGCACGCCGCTCAAGGTGGACGTGGTGCGCGACCGCGCCGCGCTCTCGCGCATCGTGGCCGGCGGGCAGCTGGAGAACATCTACCGCCTGCAGATCATGAACGCCACTGAGTCCGGCCAGCGCTACCGCATCGGCGCGAGCGGGCTGCAGGGGCTGCGCGTGGCGTCCGACGCCGAGGTGGAGATCGGCGCGGCCGAGTCCCGCTGGGTGGCCGTGCGCCTTCAGATTCCCTACGGCTCCGCGCCGCCCGGATCGCATGCCGTGCAGTTCGACGTGCAGGCGCTGGGCTCGGGCGGCCATGTCGCCGAGAAGTCGGTGTTCCTGGTGCCGCGATGAGCGCCGCAGGCCCCACCATTTCCGTTGCAGGCGCCAGGCCCCTGGCCCGGCCGCCTTTCTTTTCCTGTCAGGAGTGAACACCATGCCATCCCCTACCGCCGCCGCACCGGCTCCCGTTCCTTCGGCCGCTCCCTGGTGGAAGTTCGGCTTCGTCTGGATGGTCATTGCCGGGCCGGCCATCGTGGTCGTGGCGGGCTTCACCACGCTGTGGGTGGCGGTCGTGCGCCCCGACCCGGTGGTGGCCGAGGACTACTACCGCCAGGGCATCGAGATCAACAAGACGCTGCAGGGCGCGCCGAACAGCCTGGCCCCGGCCATGAAGGCGCGCAACCATGCGGCCACCCCCGCGCAGGACCAGCCGCGCTGAAAGCGGCCTGTCCGCACCACCCCCGAAACGAGGAGACAAGCGCAATGTGGACCCAACGCCTCATGTGGATTGCATGGCCCGCCTTCCTGATGGCGGGCGTGCTGGAAATGCTGGTCTTTGCCCTGGTGGACCCACAGGACATGCACTGGTTCGGACAGCCGCTGGCGCTCTCGCGCGAGGGGGTCTACACCATCGCCTTCTTCGCTTTCTGGCTGGTGACGATGGCGTCGAGCGCGCTCACCACGCTGCTGGCCATGTCGCCGTTCGAGCTGAACCGCTGCCCCGTGCCCGTGACTGACCGGCCCGCGGACTGCGCGCGCCACCACCCGGGCGCATGAAATGCCAGCGCCGGTGCCGGGGCCCGGCCGCTCAGTGGCAGTTCTGCGAGTTCACGATGCGCTTGAGCGCCGCGGTCTCCAGGATGCGCACGTGGCGCTGCTTGACCTCGACGATGCCGTCCTCGACGAACTTCGAGAAGGTGCGGCTCACCGTCTCCAGCTTGAGGCCGAGGTAGCTGCCGATTTCCTCGCGCGTCATGCGCAGCACGAGTTCGGACTGCGAGAAGCCCCGGGCATGCAGGCGCTGCACCAGGTTGAGCAGGAAGGCCGCCAGGCGCTCTTCCGCCCGCATGCTGCCCAGGAGCAGCATCACGCCGTGCTCGCGCACGATCTCGCGGCTCATGATCTTGTGCACGTGGTGCTGCAGCGCCGTGACCTCGCGCGACAGCTCCTCGATGCGGTCAAAGGGCATGACGCAGACCTCGGCATCTTCCAGCGCGACGGCGTCGCAGGTGTGGTGGTCGCTGACGATGCCGTCCAGGCCGATGATCTCGCCGGCCATCTGGAAGCCCGTGACCTGGTCGCGGCCGTCTTCGGTCGCCACGCAGGTCTTGAAGAAGCCGGTGCGGATGGCGAACAGCGAGCTGAAGGGCTCGCCGTTGCGAAACAGGGTGGCCCCCCGCTTGACCTTGCGGCGCACGGCCACGATGTCGTCGATCCGCTGCAGTTGCTGATCGTTCAGGCCCAGCGGCATGCACAGCTCGCGAAGGTTGCAGTTCGAGCATGCCACTTTGATGGTTTGCGGATTCATGGGCAAAGGCCTTTTCGGTGAGGGAAGGACGGGCGGCCGGCAGGGTGGAAAGCCCCGGGCGAACGCAAGGCGCCTGTCATGGATCAATTGTGGCAGCGTGCGCCTGCAGAACCCTTGACCCAGGTCAAGGGTTTCCCGGGAAGGCTGCGGCACATTGGGCAGGCACAAGGAAATCCCATGATCGCTGTCACCTCTGAACTCCTGCGCCGCTTCGACGTGCCCGGCCCCCGCTACACCTCCTACCCGACCGCCGACCGGTTCGTGGAGGCCTTCGGACAGGACGAATACGTTCTCGCGCTGCAGCAGCGCCGCCTGGGGTCGGCCGCCAAGGCATTGCCCTTGTCGCTGTATGTGCACATCCCCTTTTGCGAGTCGCTGTGCTACTACTGCGCCTGCAACAAGATCATCACCCGCCACCCCGAACGGGCCGAGGTCTACCTGCGCTACCTGAGCCGCGAGATCGACCTGCACACGGCCCAGTGCGGCGTAGGGCAGGTGGTGAGCCAGCTGCACCTGGGCGGAGGAAGCCCGACGTTCCTGTCGGACGACGGCCTGCGGTCGCTGATGGCCATGCTCCAGCGCAGCTTCACGTTCGCTCCCGGCGGCGAGTATTCGATCGAGATCGATCCGCGCACGGTGGACGCGGGCCGGCTGGCGCTGCTGGCGGAACTGGGCTTCAACCGCCTGAGCTTCGGCGTGCAGGACTTCGACCCCGAAGTACAGAAGGCCGTGCACCGCATCCAGCCGGCAAGCCAGGTCTTCGACCTGGTGGCCAGCGCGCGGGCGCTGGGCTTCGATTCCATCAACATGGACCTGATCTACGGCCTGCCGCGGCAGACGCCCGAGTCCTTCGAGCGCACGCTCGAGCAGGTGGGCCGGTTGCGGCCCGACCGCATCGCGCTGTATGCGTATGCCCACCTGCCCGAGCGCTTCAAGCCGCAGCGCCGCATCGTGCCGGCCGACCTGCCGCTGGCGGCGTCGAAGGTGGCCATGCTGTCGCAATCGCTGCGGTCGTTCCAGGACGCCGGCTACGTCTATGTGGGCATGGACCACTTCGCGCTGCCGGGCGACGCGCTGGCCGTGGCCAAGCGCCAGGGCCGGCTGCACCGCAACTTCCAGGGCTACAGCACCCAGCCCGATTGCGACCTGCTCGGCCTGGGCGTGTCGGCCATCGGCCGCGTGGGCGCCACCTACAGCCAGAACGCCAAGACGCTGGACGAGTACTACGACTTCATCAACCAGGGGCGCCTGCCGGTCGTGCGCGGCCTGGCGCTCACGCGCGATGACCTGGTGCGCCGCTCCGTCATCATGGCGCTGATGTGCCAGGGCGAGGTGCTGTTCGAGCCGGTGGAGCAGGCGTGGCTCATCGATTTCCGGCAGTACTTCGCCACCGAGCTGCAGGCGCTGGAAGACTTGCAGGCACAGGGCCTGGTCGTGCTCGGCCAGGAAGGCATCGAGGTCACGGCCATGGGCTGGTTCTTCGTGCGCGGCGTGGCCATGCTGTTCGACCGCTACCTGCAGGCCGACCGCAACCGCGCGCGCTTTTCCCGCATCATCTGAGCTGCAAGGACGCCGCCATGCCCGACACCCTGGTCTGGACCGCGTTGGCCATGGGGCTGGCGGGCGGCCCGCATTGCCTGGCGATGTGCGCGGCGCCCTGCGGGGCGCTGGTGCGCACGGGTGGCCTGGGCCATGCCACCGCGCCAAGCGGGGGGGCGCAGCCGGTGCGATGGGCGGGCCGCGGCCTGGCTTTGCCGGCGGGGCGCGTGTGGACGCGGCCTTTGGCTTTCCATCTGGGCCGGCTGGCCGGGTACGCCCTGGCGGGCGCGATGGCGGCCTGGGCCATGGACCGCCTGGCCTGGCTGACCCAGCAGGCGGCTGCGCTGCGGCCGGCCTGGACGCTGCTGCACGTCGCCGTGCTCGCCTGGGCCGTGCTGCTGGTGTTCCAGGCGCGTCAGCCGGCCTGGGTGGACCACGCGGGCCGCGTGCTGTGGCAGCGCGTCGCCCCCTGGGTGCGCTCGCCCGGCGGCCTGTTCTCCACGGGCCTGGCCTGGGCCTGCATGCCCTGCGGCCTGCTGTATTCCGCGCTGCTGCTCGCGGCCTTGACCGGAAACCCCTGGCGCGGGGCGCTGGCCATGGTCTGCTTCGGCGCGGGCGGCACGGCCTGGCTGGTGGCAGGCCAGTGGCTCTGGCAGCGGCTGCGGGGCGGTGGTGCTGCCGGGGATGCCCGAGGAGGGTGGGGCGTGCGGCTGTCCGGCCTGCTGCTGTTCGGAATTGCCGCCTGGGGGCTGTGGATGGACGTCTTCCACCGCCAGGCCGAGCCCTGGTGTCTCTAGCCAAGCCCTTCGAACAGGGGGTTAACAACGGCTATCGTGATCGGGGTTCGTGAAGTTTTTGACATTTGATTCGGGGGTGTATTAACTGGTGATAATGGTTACCAATACCCCGGCGTCCCCGTGGCGCCTTCCGGCGCCCCCCGAAAGTGACTAATCCCCTTCTCATCGATGTCGGCCGGCTGCGTGTAGGCATGTACATTCAGCTCGATCTGGGCTGGATGAACCACCCTTTTCCGGTCAGCAGTTTCCGCATCGCCTCGCCGGAGCAGATCAGTACCCTCGCCGCCCTGGGCCTGTCCCAGGTGCGGTGGATTCCTTCCAAAAGCGATCCGTCGGTGCAGGGCCTGCTGCCGCCCGGCCATCCTTCCGCCCCCGATCCCGTGACCGAAGCCGCCCGGGCGCCGGTGGAGACTGGGCCTTCGATCGCCCAGGCCTCCATGGCGGAGTTCCGCGAGCGCATCAAGGCGCAGAGCCGCTCCCTGGCCGCCTGCGACGAGCGCTTCGCGCGCGCCACGCGGGTGTACGAGCGCCTGGCCACCAGCGCCGAGCAGGACCCTTCGGAGGCGCGTGCCTCCACCAACGCGCTGGTGTCCAGCTGCGTGGATGAGCTGCTCGACCAGGGCGACTCCGCCATCCGCCTGCTCTCGGAACGGGTGGGCACGCGCGCGGCGCTGCATTCGGTCAACGTGATGGTGCTGTCGCTGCTGCTGGGCAAGGCCCTGGGCCTGCTGGGCGACGACTTGCAGCCCCTGGGCGCGGCCGCGTTGCTGCACGACCTGGGCAAGATCACCCTGCCGCCCCATGTGGCTCAGCCGCATTCCGCGCTGGGTCCGGCCGACCAGGCCCTGTACGAGGCGCATGTCGGCGAATCCGTCGTGCTGGCAGAGCGCATGGGCCTGAGCACCGCCGTCATCGAGGCCATCGCGCATCACCATGAAATGGCCGATGGCACGGGCTTTCCACTCCAGCTCAAAGGGGCCGACATCTCCCGCGGAGGGCAGGTGCTGGCCCTGGTCAACTACTACGACCGGCTGTGCAACCCGCTGCGGGGCGCCAACGCGCTGACCCCGCACGAGGCGCTGTCGGTGATCTTCGCGCAGCACAAGCAACGTTTCGATGCGGTGGTCCTGCGGGCCTTCATTCGCATGATGGGCGTGTACCCACCGGGCTCGATCGTGCAGCTCGTGGACGACCGCTACGCTATCGTCACGGCCGTGAACTCCGCCCGCCCGCTGCGGCCCAAAGTGATCGTGCACGAGTCCGGCGTCTCCAAGGACGATGCCCTGGTGATCGACCTGGAAGACCAGCCGGCGCTGGGCATCCGCCGCAGCCTGCGGCCCGCGCAGCTGCCGCGCGATGCGCTCGACTACCTGTCGCCCCGCAAGAGGATCTGCTACTACTTCGAACGGGCCGTCGACGCCGCGCCGACCGGGGCCCGGACGTGATCCGCGGTCCGCAAGGCAGCGTGTGGCGCGCCGTGTTCGACGGCTTGCTGGAGGCCGTGTGGCTGGTCGAGCCCGAGGGGCTCACGGTGCGCTTCGCCAATCAGAGCGCGGCCGCGCTGCTCGGGCGCTCCCCCGAAACCATGGAAGGCGCGGACGCCGTCGAATTGCTGGCCTGTACGCCGGAAGACCTGTACTTCTGGGCGCAGGACCACGATGCGCTGATGCGCGGCATCCAGTCGCACTCCGGCCTGCTGGGCGGCGACGGCCAGTTCATTCCGGTGGACCGGCGCGTGTCGCGCGTGGATTCGCCCGCGGGCGAGGCACTGCTGCTGGTGACCATGATCGATCGCCGCGAGCAGGCCTCGACCGAGCGCGAGCTGGAAATCCTGCTGTCCGAATTGCGCGCCACGCTCGACTCCGCGGCCGATGGGATTCTGGTGTGCGACATGGGCGGGCGCATGCGGGCCTTCAACCAGCGGCTGGCGCAGCTGTGGGACATGCCCGAGAACCTGCTCGTGCAGCGCAACGACGCCGCCGTGGTGGCCCACATGCAGCAGCAGGTGGCCGATGCCGATGCCTACCGGGCGCGGCTGTCGTCCATCGCGTTGGAGCCGGGCCGCGACACCACCGACATCCTGCACCTGCGCAACGGCACCATCATCGAGCGCCGTTCGGTGCCGCAGCTGAGCCAGGGCCGCCCCGTGGGCCGGGTGTTCTCGTTCCGCGACGTGACGCTCAACGCCGAGGCGCAGGCCAGCCTGCGGCTGGCCGCGCGGGTGTTCGATTCCAGCCTGGACGCCATCTTCATCGCTGACGACCGGCACCAGATCGTGCGCATGAACCCGAGCTGCGAGCGGCTGATCGGTGCGCCCGCGGTCGCCTTGCAGGGCGTGCCCGCGGTCTCGCTCTTCGGAGCCGAGGGCGCGCAGCCTGGCTGGATGGAACACGTCCTGGCGGCGTGGGACCGCGACGGCTTCTGGGAGGGCGAGCTGCGCCTGCCCGAGGGCGGCGCGAACGGGGCCGCGCGACGGGCCTGCGCGGTGCACCTGTCGTGGGTGGTGCTGCGCAGCGAGACGGGCAATGCGCTGCAGAGCATCGGCTTCATGCGCGACCTCACGCAACAGCACGCGGCCCGCACGCGCATCGAGGAACTGGCGTACAGCGACGTGCTCACCGGCCTGCCCAACCGGCTGCGCCTGTCGCGCCGCGTGGGCGAAGCCATCGACGCGATCCAGCAGGGGCCGCGCCCGGACGCCGGCACCTTCGCCATCCTGTTCGTGGACCTGGACCGGTTCAAGATCATCAACGACTCCCTGGGCCACCTGTTCGGCGATCGCGTGCTGCAGATCGTGGCCAAGCGCCTGCAGGGCTGCCTGCGCCAGAGCGACATGCTGTGCCGCCTGGGCGGCGATGAGTTCGTGGTGTACCTGCACGGGGGCGATGCCGCGATCGCCGAAGGCGTGGCGCGCCGCATGCTCGAGGACATGCTGCGGCCCTTCATGCTCGACGGCATGGGGTTTTCCATCCAGTGCAGCATCGGGGTGGCGCTGTACCCGCAGGACGGCGAGACGCTGGACGACCTCATCAAGCAGGCCGACACCGCCATGTACCGCGTGAAGGAGCGTGGCCGCGGAAGCTACGGCTTCTACCAGCCGCAGATGAATGCCGACCTGCTGTCGCGCATGAAGCTCGAACACGCCATGCGCCAGGCACTGGGGGAGCAGCGCATGGTGGTCCACTACCAGCCGCAGGTCGCCATGGCGACCGGCAGCGTGGTGGGCGCCGAGGCGCTGCTGCGCTGGACCGATCCGGAACTGGGGCCCATTTCGCCTGGCGTTTTCATTCCGCTGGCCGAAGAGTCCGGCTACATCATCACGCTGGGTTCATGGGTCATGGAGCAGGCCGTGCAGGAGGCTGCGCGATGGATGCGCTCGGGCTCGCCGCTCGTGATGGCCGTCAACGTATCGGCGCTGGAATTTCGCCAGCCCGATTTCGTCGATCGGCTCACGCAGCTCTTGCTCAAGCACGGGCTGCCGGCCTCGCTGCTCGAACTGGAGCTGACCGAAACCATCCTGCTGCAGGACGCGCAGGAGATGGAGCAGCGCCTGCAGGCGCTCGCCGAGCTGGGCATCGGCCTGGCCATCGACGATTTCGGCACGGGCTATTCCAGCCTGGCCTATCTGAAGAAGCTGGCGATCCACAAGCTCAAGATCGACCAGTCGTTCGTGCGGGGCCTGCCGGACGACGACGGCGACCGCGCCATCATCAATGCCATCGTGCACATGGGGCGCGCACTGCACATCGAAGTGGTGGCGGAGGGCGTGGAAACCCAGCAGCAGCGCATGGCGCTGGAGCAGATGGACTGCCGTTATTTCCAGGGGTATCTGTGCGCGCCGGCGATGCCGGCCGAAGCCTTCAGAAACCTGCTGGCGAGCCGCCAGAGCTATTCGTGGGGATTGTCGACGCCGGCGTGAAGACCGCCGGGCCGCGGGGGGAAACAGGTGTCTGCGAATGCCACCGGACCGGCATCCTGAACCGGG
This sequence comes from Acidovorax sp. SUPP2539, assembly GCF_030158975.1. Classification (NCBI taxonomy): domain Bacteria; kingdom Pseudomonadati; phylum Pseudomonadota; class Betaproteobacteria; order Burkholderiales; family Comamonadaceae; genus Acidovorax; species Acidovorax sp. SUPP2539. Next base: position 1,349,396 of record NZ_BQXJ01000001.1, read on the forward strand.
GGTTCAGGTGGGCGAGGGCAGCCAGGCGTTGGGTTCATCTGACGCGAGATGATCACGCTCACCGGGCAATGTACCAAGCCCGTGCTCAATGAGCATTGGTTCAAGGAAATATAAAGCCCGGCAGCACCGCAGACGTCTCCATTGTAGGCGCTGCATCCACGGCGCGCGAGCGGCCGTTGCGTAACGTTTCTTAAAGAAGGCGGCCGTCGTCGCCGAGCGCATCGTCCAGGCGGCGCAGTAGCAACTGCATCTGGCCGGACGGGTCGCCCGCCAGCGAGGCGTGAGAGGCGTGCGATGGCGCCAAGCCATCGGCGGATTGCGGGCCAGCGGCAGGGGCCAGCGGCGCGGGCTCCGTCGGGGCTGCAGCCTGGGCCTGCGCAGCGGAGGCCAGGTCGGCCTCTTCGCGGTCGGCGATCTCGAAGGCCAGGTTGAGCGCCGCCAGCACGGCGATGCGCTCGCGGGCCCGCACCTTGCCGGCATCGCGGATGCGCGTCATCGCGGTGTCCACGCGCTCCACGGCCTGCAGCAGGCGCGATTCGTGGCCCTCGGGGCAGCCCAGCAGATAGCTCTGCTGCATGATCTGGACTTCGATCTGCTTCATTCGGCGTTCTTCGAGGGGGGCGTCGCGGGCAGGCTCTCCAGCAGCGCGTCCACACGGGCGCGGGCGGTGTTGAGCCGGGATTTGAGCGAGTCTCGCTCCTGGGTGAGATGGACCACCTGGGCGGTCAGCAAGGCATTGGCGCGCTGCAGTTCCGCATGGCGCAACAGCAGCCGCTCCACGCGTTCGGCGATCTGGTCGATGGGAGAGGATGGATCCATACAGCCGCGATTGTAGGGTTGGCGCCACCACCCGCCCATCCGGCGGCGTTTACAGGCTGCAACACCCGTAAAATCCACGGGTTGGTGCTCGCAGCATGGTTCGCATGCTGCAGTTCAACGGGAAGCAGGAAGGTTGCGTTCGCCAGAGCGCGCCGTGCCTGCGCTGCCCCCGCAACGGTCAGCGGACGAGTCGGCCCTTTTTTCTTCGACTCACTCTCCAGCCATGAGCCACTGGACGCCTTGAACAAGCGCCTGGGAAGGCGCTGGAGGGCGCTCCGCCAGCCCGGATACCGGCCAACAACGTGGCCGCGCTTGGGACCGCCATGGTCCTGAAGGCGCGGCTGTTTCGCCCAATGCCGGCGGGGAAGCCGGCGCGGGGATGTTTGCCAGTCTGTCTGTTTCCATGAAAAAGCCCTTCTTTCCCGCGCGCGCCGCTGCCATTGCCGCCGCCGTACCTTCCCCTGCCTCGCCCCTGCGGCCTGCCGCCCTGGCCGTGTCCCTGGCCCTCGCGTTCGCCGCCGCACCCGCCGCCCACGCGCAGGATGCCCCCGTGCTGTTGGCGCAGAACCAGCGCGTGCCCTCCCTGGGCGAAACCGTGGTGGCTGCCACGCGCACGCCCCAGCCGCTGGCCGACCTGGTGGCCGACGTGTCCGTGCTGGACCGCGAGGCCATCGAGAACAGCGGCGCGACCGGCCTGGCCGACGTGCTGGCCCGCCTGCCCGGCGTCGAGATGGTCCGCAACGGCGGCCCGGGCAGCGCCACCAGCCTGTACCTGCGCGGCGCCGAGACGCGCTTCACGGCCGTGTACATCGACGGCGTGCGCATGGATTCGCAGTCCACCGGCGGCGCGCCGTGGGAGGCCATTCCGCTGGCCGTCATCGACCGCATCGAGGTGCTGCGCGGCCCGGCCGGCGCGGTGTACGGCTCGGACGCCATCGGCGGCGTGGTACAGATCTTCACGCGCCGGGGCGAGGCCGGCACCGCCCCCTACGTGGGCGTCGGCGTGGGCAGCCAGGGCACCTACAAGGCCGAGGCCGGTGTGAGCGGCGCCACCGGCGCGGTGGACTACGCCGTGGGCCTGGCGCGCGAGACGAGCCAGGGCTTCAACGCCCGCACCGTCGCCACGCAGAACCCCGACAAGGACGGCTATCGCCGCACGTCCGGCAACGCCCGGGTGGGCCTGCAGATCGATGCAGTCCACCGCCTGGAAGGCACGCTGGTGGCCAGCGAGATGAACTCCGGCTACGACACCCTGCCGCTGGGCAACGACGACCGCAACCTGCACCGCATGCACGCCCTCGGCCTGAACTGGGCCGCGAAGTGGAGCCCGCAGTACACCACCCGCGTGTCGGTCACCGACTCGCGCGACCGCTACGAGACGCGGCCTTCCGTGTACCTCTCCGACACGCGCCTGCGCGGCTACCTGTTCCAGAACGAATGGCGCCAGGGCCCGCACCTGGTGACGGCGGCCCTGGAGCGCCGCGAGGACCACCTGGAGAACGCGCCCATCGACCGCAAGCGCTCGCAAGACGCGCTCGCGCTGGGCTACGGTTTCAATGCCGGTGGCCACACGCTGCAGTTCAACGTGCGGCACGACTCCGACAGCGAGTTCGGCGGCCAGAACACCGGCAGCGCCGCTTACGGCTATGCCATCACGCCGCAGTGGCGCGCCACCGCGTCCGTGGGCACCTCGTTCCGCGCGCCCACGCTGTACCAGCGCTTCAGCGAATACGGCCTGGCATCGCTCAAGCCGGAAGAGGGCCGCAATGCCGAGGTGGGCCTGCGCTGGGCCGAGGGCGCCGGCACCTTCTCGGCCGTGGCCTACCGCAACCGCGTGAAGAACCTCATCGTGTTCGGCGGGGCGGGCGGCTGCCAGTCCAACTTCGGCTGCTATGCCAGCGCCGCGCGCGCCAAGTACGACGGCGTGACGCTGTCAGGCTCGTACAAGGTGGCCGGCGTACAGTTGCGCGGATCGGTGGATTTCCAGAACCCGCGCGACGAAGACACGGGGCGGCTGCTGGCGCGGCGCTCCAAGCGCCACGGCACGCTGGGGGCCGACACCCAGGTCGCCGGCTGGACGCTGGGCACCGAAGTGCAGGCCTCGGGCCGGCGCTTCGACACCGCGGCCAACACCACGGTGCTGGGCGGCTACACGCTCGTCAACCTGTATGCCAGCACGCGCATCGCACGCGACGTGACGCTGCTGGCGCGTGTGGACAACCTGGCCGACAAGGATTACCAGCTGGCCCGCACCTATGCCACGGCGGGGCGCACGTTCTATGCGGGCCTCAAATGGGCGCCGCAATGACCGCGGCGCAGCCAGCGATGAAGAACCCATGAGGGCGAGGGGAGAAGCAGCGCGAGAAGAAGAAGCGGCTGGCATGGCGGGCAGCGTGGGCTGTCCCGCCATCGCCATCGCCGCACCCGCGTCCGGCCAGGGCAAGACCACCGTGACGGCGGCGCTCGCGCGGCTGCACGCGCGCCAGGGGCGCCGGGTGCGGGTCTTCAAGTGCGGCCCCGATTTCCTCGACCCCTGCTGGCACCAGCTGGCCAGCGGCGCCCCGGTGCACCAGATCGACCTGTGGATGACCGGCGAGGCCGACATCGCGCAGCGCCTGCATGCCGCCGCGCGCGAGGCCGACCTGATCCTCATCGAAGGCGTGATGGGCCTGTTCGACGGCGCCCCCAGCCTGGCCGATCTGGCGCAGCGCTTCGGGCTGCCGGTGCTGGCGGTGGTCGATGCGTCGGCCATGGGCGCCACGCTGGGGGCCGTGGTGCACGGCCTGCGGCACTACCGCGCGGGCCTGCCGTGGGCCGGGGTGCTGGCCAACCGCGTCGCCACCGAACGCCATGCCGACCTGCTGCGCGCAGGTCTCAACGATCCCGCGGACTGGATGGGCGCGCTGCCGCGCGTGCAGCGGGATGCACACGACGGTGCCATGGCCACACCCGCTGCCTCCACACGGGCGCGGGCCGGCCTGCTGCCCGAGCGGCACCTGGGCCTGGTGGCCGCGCATGAGCTGGCCGATGGCCTGGCGCGGCTGGACGCCGCGGCCGATGCGCTGGCGGCCACGCCGCTCGGTCGCCTGCAACCGCACGAACTGCAGCGCTGGGCCGTGCGCTTTGCCGCGCCCGAGCGGCCCGAGCCCGTGCCGCCGCTGCTGGAGGGCCGCACGGTGGCGGTGGCGGACGATGCGGCGTTCTGTTTCATCTACCGCGCCAACCTGGACACGCTGGAGGCGCTGGGCGCGCGGGTGGTGCGGTTTTCGCCGCTGGCCGATGCCGCGCTGCCGCCGTGCGATGCGGTCTGGCTGCCCGGCGGCTACCCCGAGCTGCATGCCGACCGCATCGCCGGCCACACTGGCATGCAGGCCAGCCTGCGGGCGCACGTGCAGGCCGGCCGCGCGGTGTGGGCAGAATGCGGCGGCATGATGGCGCTGTTCGAATCGATCACCCTGGCCGACGGCCAGCACCGGCCCCTGTGGGGGCTGCTGCCGGGCCGCGTGGCCATGCAGAAACGGCTGGCGGCCCTGGGGCCGCAGCAGTTGGACGTGGACGGCCACGTGCTGCGCGGCCATACCTTCCACTACTCCACCTGCGACAGCCCGGCCCCGGTGCGAGGGCGCACCGAGCGGCCTGCGCACGCGGGGCCGCCCGGCCCGGGCGAGGCGCTGTACCGCCATGGCAGCATCCACGCGAGCTACTTCCACGCCTGGTTTCCGTCGAGCCCGCGCGCGGTGGCGGCCCTGCTGGGCGCCGACCCGGATGCGCCACGGGGGGCGGCATGAGCAGCCCTGGCCCCATTGCCGCCAGCGAGCTGATCCTGGGCGGCCAAAAGAGCGGCAAGTCGCGCCGTGCCGAGCTGCTGGCGCGCCAGTGGCTGGCCGATTCGCCCACGCACCGCGCGCTGCTGATCGCCACCGGGCAGCCCTGGGACGACGAGATGCGCGAACGCATCGCGCGCCACCAGCGCGACCGCGCCGAGCGCGTGCCCGGCCTGCGCACGCTGGAAGAGCCGCTCGACCTGGCCCGCGCCATCGCCCGCCACGGCAGCGCCGACACGCTGATCGTGGTGGACTGCCTCACGCTCTGGCTCACCAACTGGCTCATGCCGGCCCCGGCCCCAGCGCCGGTCTCGGAGGGTTTGGAGCCAAATCAGCCTCCAGCGCATGATTGGCTAGGGCAGTGCGCTATGTTTTTAGGAGCAATCGGCCAGTCCCCCGGTCCGGTGGTGCTCGTGGGCAACGAGATCGGCCTGGGCGTGATTCCCATGGGCCGCGAGGTGCGCGCCTTCGTCGATGCACTGGGGCGCCTGAATCAGCGCGTGGCCGAGGCCTGCCAGCGCGTCACCCTGGTCGCGGCGGGCCTGCCGCTCACGTTGAAGGACACGCCATGACGCACCGCTTCTTGCAACGCCCGCGCTGCCATGCCGCTCGCCGGTGGCCCGTGGGGCTGGCGCTCGCGGCCCTCGTCTTCACGGCGGGTGTCACGGCCGCGCAGGGCTTCGAGGTGACCGATGCGCGCGGGCGCACCGTCGTATTCGCCCAGCCGCCGCAGCGCATCGTGAGCCTGCTGCCCTCGCTGACGGAGAGCGTGTGTGAGCTGCAGCAATGCCAGCGCTTGGTGGGCGTGGACCGCTATTCCAACTGGCCCGAAGCCGTGCAGCGCCTGCCGCAACTGGGCGGCGGCATCGATCCGAACATCGAGGCCATCGTCGCCCTGCAGCCCGACGTGGTGTTGCTGGCCACCAGCTCGCGCGCCAGCGACCGGCTGGAGGCGCTGGGCCTCAAGGTGGTGGCGCTGGAGCCCAAGACCCATGCCGACGTGCGCCGCGTGCTCGCCACGCTGGGCCAGCTGCTCGGCGTGCCGCAGGAGCAGGGGGCCGACCGGCTGTGGCGCGTGATCGACGCCGGCGTGCAGGCCGCCACGCAGTCGCTGCCGGCCCGCGCGCGCGGGGCCCGCGTGTATTTCGAGGTGAGCCGGGGGCCGTATGCGGCGGGCACGGCCTCGTTCATCGGCGAGACGCTGGCGCGCCTGGGCGCGCGCAACGTGGTGCCGCCCGAGCTGGGCCCGTTCCCGCGGCTGAATCCCGAGTTCGTCGTGCGGGCGCGGCCCGACGTGATGATGGTGGGCAACCGCAGCATGCAGTCCATGGCGATGTACCCGGGCTGGAACAGCCTGAAAGCCGTGCGCGAGCAGCGCGTGTGTCTGTTCGGCCCCGGCGAGGCCGACGTGGTGGTGCGCCCCGGCCCGCGCATGGCCGAGGCCGCGCGCATCATGGCGCGCTGCCTGGCGGACAAGGCGCCATGAGCGTGCCCCCGGACGGCGCACCCGCCATGCCATCGTCATCGCCAATGCCATCGCAGCCTGTGCCGGCGGCCTCGCATGCCGCGCAGCCCGGCCCCGGCCCGCGCCGCGCCGCGTGGCTGGGCGCCTGCCTGCTGGTCGCCAGCGCGCTGCTGCTGGTCGTCGGCGCCTGCGTGGGCAGCACGGGATTCGACAGCCTGCTGCGCATGGGGCAGGACCCGGTGGCCTGGCAGATCGTGTGGGAGATCCGCCTGCCGCGCACGCTGGGCGCCTGGCTGGCGGGCGCGCTGCTGGGGCTGGCGGGAGCGGTGGCGCAGGGCCTGTTCCGCAACCCGCTGGCCGATCCGTATCTGCTGGGCTCGGCCTCGGGCGCGGCGCTGGGCGGCGCGCTGGCGATGGTGGTGTTCGGCGTGTCGCCCATGGCGGCGCAGTGGCTGGCGCGGCTGGGCGTCACCGGCATGGCGTTTCTCGGCGCGGCCGGCGCCGTGGCCCTGACCCTGGTGCTGGCGCGCGGGGTGCAGCACACGCTGCGTCTGCTGCTGGCCGGGGTGATCGTGGGCGTGGTGCTGGGTGCGCTGCGCGACCTGGTGGAGCTGGCCTCGCCGGACATCCTGCAGGCCATGCAGGCCTTCACGCTGGGCAGCACCAGCTTCGTCGGCTGGGTGGCCTGCGCGCTCATGGCCGGGGCGTGGGCGCTGTGCGGCATCGCCGCGTGGACCCTGTCGCGCGCGCTCGACGGCCTGACGCTGGGCGAGGCCACGGCCGCCAGCCTGGGCCTGCCGCTGGCGCCCATGCGCGCGGGGCTGGTGGCGGCCATGGCGCTGGCCACCGGCACGGCCGTGGCGCAGACCGGCCTGATCGCCTTCGTGGGGCTGGCCGCGCCGCACCTGGTGCGCTCCATCGTCAAGGTCACGCACCAACGGCACATCGTGCTGTCCAGCCTGATGGGCGCGGCGCTGCTGCTGGCGGCCGACATACTTGCACGCTGGATCCTGGCGCCGCAGGAGCTGCCCGTGGGCGTGCTCACCGCGGCGCTGGGCGGCACCTACCTGCTGTGGCTGATGCACCGGCGCTCGATGCAGGGCCATTCGCTATGAAAAACATAGCAATCGAGGCAATCAACATCGCGGCACACATCGGAAATGCCCCGGTATTGAACGGCGTGGACCTGGCCGTGCCCGCCGGCCGCTGGACCAGCGTGGTCGGCCCCAACGGCGCCGGCAAGTCCACCTTGCTCAAAGTGCTGGCGGGCCTGCTGCGCGGCGCGGCGGTGTCGGGCCGGGTCGAACTGCTGGGCCGGCCCCTGGCCGCCATGCCGGCCCGGGAGCGCGCCTGCCGGCTGGCCTGGCTGGGGCAGAACGAAGCCTCGGCGGACGATCTCACGGCCTACGACGTCGCCATGCTCGGGCGCCTGCCGCACCAGCGCTGGATGGCCCCGGCCAGCGCCGCCGACCATGCGGCGGTGGAGCAGGCCCTGCGCACCACGCAGGCCTGGGACTGGCGCCACCGGCCGCTCGGGCAACTGTCGGGCGGGGAGCGCCAGCGGGTGCTGCTGGCGCGCGCGCTGGCCGTGCAGGCCGAGGTGCTGCTGATGGACGAACCCCTGGCCAACCTCGATCCGCCGCACCAGGCCGACTGGCTGCACGCCATGCGCGCGCTGGCGGCGGGCGGCGGCACGGTGGTGAGCGTGCTGCACGAGGTGTCGCTCGCGCTCCAGGCCGACGACATGGCCATCATGGACCGCGGCCGCATCGTGCACCATGGCGCCTGCGCCGATCCGGCCACCCACGCCGCGCTGCAGGCCGTGTTCGACCAGCGCATCCAGGTGCAGCAGGTGGCGGGCCTGTGGGTTTCGCTGCCCCGCATCGACTAGGGCCGGCCACCCTCCCGGCCACCGCTGTCGCCCTCTTTTTTTCGAACGACTTCCGAGACATTGCGCATGCAGATCGAAACCCCTCCCGCCGAACGGCGCTCCGAAAAACCCGACGGCGAGCGCCGCGGCATCGTGCTCGTCAACACCGGCAACGGCAAGGGCAAGAGCACCGCCGCGTTCGGCCTCGCCCTGCGCGCCCACGGGCGCGGCAAGCCGGTCAAGATTTTCCAGTTCATGAAGGTGCCCACCGCGCGCTTCGGCGAGCACCGCATGTTCGAGCAGCTGGGCATCCCCATCGAGGGCCTGGGCGACGGCTTCACCTGGAAGAGCCGCGACATCGACCAGTCGGCCGAACTGGCCCGCGCCGGCTGGGAGCGCGCGCGCGCCGCCGTGCTGGGCGGCGAATTCTTCCTGGTGGTGCTGGACGAGATCACCTACCCGCTCATCTACGGCTGGCTGCCGCTCGACGAGGTGCTGCAGGTGCTGCGCGACCGCCCGCGCCATGTGCACGTGGTGCTCACCGGCCGCCGCTGCCCGCCCGAGGTGATCGAGCTGGCCGACACCGTGACCGAGATGGGCATGGTCAAGCACGCGTTCCAGGCCGGCGTGCCGGCGCAGCGCGGCATCGAGGATTGAGCCCCGCCGACCGCCCCCGCGCCGCGATGCCGTCCCCCGCGCCGCCCACCGACAGTGCGCAGGGCGCCGCCTTCTCCGCAGAGGAGCGCGCCGCCGTGTACCGCGCCATCCGCGAGCGCCGCGACATGCGCCACTTCGCGGGCGGGCAGGTCGCGCCCGAGGTGCTGGCGCGGCTGCTGGAGGCCGCGCACCACGGCCCCAGCGTGGGCTTCATGCAGCCCTGGCGTTTCATCCGCGTGGCCGATGGGGTGCTGCGCGGGCGCCTGCACGCCTGTGTGGAGGCCGAGCGCCTGCGCACGGCCGAGGCGCTGGGCGAGCGCGGCGCGGAGTTCCTGCGCCTGAAGGTCGAGGGCCTGCACGATGCGGCCGAGTGCATCGCCGTGGCGCTGGCCGATGGCCGCGAGGCGCACGTGTTCGGTCGCCGCACGCTGCCGCAGATGGACCTGGCCTCGGTCGCCTGCGCGCTGCAGAACCTGTGGCTGGCCGCGCGCGCCGAGGGGCTGGGCATGGGCTGGGTGTCCATGTTCGACCCCGCTGCCGTGGGCGCACTGCTGGGCCTGCCGCCCGGTGCCGAGGCGGTGGCGCTGCTGTCCATCGGCCCGGTGCACGGCTTCTACGAAGAACCCATGCTGCAGCAGGAGCGCTGGGCGCGCCGCGCGCCGCTTCACACCGTGGTGTTCGACAACGCCTGGGGCCAGCCGGCGCCCTGGCTGGCGGAAGGCGTCGCCGCGGATCCGATGCCGGCCGCCGGCGAAAAGGGCCCCGGTTGATGGACGCCGCCTGGGCCCTGGCCCTCGCGCCCGCCGCGGCAGTGCCGCTCGCGCTGGCCATCGACCGGTGCTTCGGCGAGCCGCCCGTGGCCGTGCACCCCGTGGTCTGGATGGGCCGCGCGCTGCAGGCCGGCGGCGACCGGGTGGCGCCCCGCGCGCCCACTGCACGCGACTGGCGGTCTTTCGGGCTGGCAGCGTTGCTGTGGTGTGTACTGGCCGCCGTGGTTTTGATCGTCTCGGCGGTGCTGCAGTGGGCGGTGCTGCTCCACGCGCCGCCATGGCTGGCCGCGGTGCTGATGGCGCTGCTGCTCAAGCCGCTGCTGGCCTGGCGCATGCTGCGCGACGAGGTGCTGGCGGTGGAAGCCGCCCTGGCCGAATCGCTGGAGGCCGGGCGCGCGCGCCTGGCGCGCCTGGTGAGCCGCGACGTGCAGGTGCTCGACGCTGTGCAGGTGCGCGAGAGCGCCATCGAGTCGCTGGCCGAGAACCTCAACGACTCCGTGGTCGCGCCGCTGTTCTGGTTCGCGCTGCTGGGCCTGCCCGGCGCCGCGCTCTACCGCTTCGCCAACACGGCCGATGCCATGTGGGGCTACCCCGGCATGCGCGGCGGGCGTTACTGGCAGTGGGCGGGCAAATGGGCGGCGCGCGCGGACGATGTGCTGTCATGGCTGCCGGCGCGGCTCACGGCGCTGCTGCTGTGGGCCATCGCCGGCGGCCCGCGCTGGCGCGTGCTGTCAGCCCAGGCGCGCCGCACGCCGTCGCCCAACAGCGGCTGGCCCATGGCCGCCATGGCGCTGGCCCTGGGCGTGCGCCTGGCCAAGCCCGGCGTGTACACGCTCAACCACGAAGGGCGGGGCGCTGACGCCCGCGACACGCCCCGGGCGGCAGGCTGGGCATCGAAAGTGGTGGTTGCCGGCGGATTGATTGCCCTGGTTGCTCACTTTTCAATAGCATTGTGGGTGCTGCAATGGATGTGACGGCGCTCGCCCCCCTGCACGGCGGCCCGGACGCCCTGGGCGTGCCGCTGCACGACTTTTCCACCAACAGCAACGCCTGCGGCCCGTGCCCCGGGGCGGTCCAGGCGCTGCGCGAAGCCGATGCCCGGCATTACCCCGACCCGGCCTACACCGCGTTGCGCGAGCACCTGGGCGCGTTCCACAGCGTGGCGCCGGCGCGCATCGTGATCGCGGGCAGCGCGAGCGAATTCATCCACCGCATCACCGCCTTCGCCGCCCGGCAGGGCGTGCGGGCCGTGGCGGTGCCGGTGCATGGCTATGGGGACTACACGCGCGCGGCGCAGGCCTGGGGGCTGGACGTGCGGCCCGCCGTACCCGGTGCGGACCCGGCGGTCACCGGCCTGTGCTGGGCCTGCGAGCCCGCCAGCCCGCTCGGCACGCCCGACCCCGCGCTGGCAGCCTGGGCCCAGATCGGAGCGCAAGACGGCGCACTGCGCGTGCTCGACTGCGCCTACGCCCCCCTGCGCCTGGAGGGCACCGCCAGCCACATGCCCGCCCACGCCTGGCAGCTGTGGACGCCCAACAAGGCCCTGGGCCTGACGGGCGTGCGCGCGGCCTATGCCATTGCGCCGCAGGCGCAGCCGCCGCAAGACCTGGCCGCGCTGCAGTCGCTGGCGCCATCGTGGCCCATCGGCGCCCACGGCGTGGCGTTGCTCACGGCATGGACCCTTGCCTCCACCCAGCGCTGGCTGGGCGACAGCCTGGACACGCTGCGGGCCTGGAAGGCGCAGCAGCAGGCGCTGTGCGAATCGCTGGGCTGGGCCGTCTTGCCCGGGAGCCTGGCCAACTACTTCGTGGCACGGCCTGGGGTGCAGGACTTGCCGGCTGCATTGGCAGCCTTGCGCGAGGAAGGTATCAAGCTGCGGGACTGCGCGTCCTTCGGCTTGCCGGGGCAGGTGCGGCTGGGGGTGTTGGCGCCACGCGCGTGCGAGGATCTGGCCGGGGCGTGGGCGCGTCACCACCCATTCCATCAATAAAGGGAGAAAGTTCAAAAAATGCTGATCAAGAGTGCACAAGACCGGAAAGAGGACATCGAAGCGCTGGAGGCGCTGATGCGCCACCCGCAGGCAACGGTGCAAGCCAAAGCCAACATCGAATGGGAAATTCGCATGATCCGGGCCGGCGAAAAGGCGGAAAAGGACGCTGCCTACGAGATCGACTTTCACCACAAGTCGTCTAAAAATTGGGCTGTCATCCATGACTTGCGCATCGAACATGCAGACCGAGTCGCGCAGATCGACCACCTGCTCATCAATCGGTTCATGGAGATATGGGTTTGCGAATCCAAGAGCTTCAGCCAAGGCGTGGCCATGAACGAGATGGGTGAATTCACCGCGTTTTTTGGCGGGAATGCTCGCGGCATCGCGTCGCCCATCGAGCAGAACCGCCGTCACATCCTGGTGCTGCAATCTCTCCTCAAGGACGCCGTGATTACCGTGCCCAAACGCCTGGGTTTTACGCTCATGCCTCGATTCGAGAGCGCTGTCCTGATCAGCCAGGGCGCGCGCATCACGCGTCCGCGTACGCCCTTTGCTGGGCTGGAGACGGTCATGAAGAACGATCAGTTGCGTTCCACCATTGACCGCCGAATGGATAAGGAGTCTGGATGGGCCTCCACGCTTTCCGTGTGCCGTGTGGTGGCGCCCGAGACCCTGGAGCTATTTGCCCAATCGATTGCGAAACTGCACCGGCCCATTGCATTCGACTGGGCCGCAAAATTCGGCCTGCCCAAAGTGCCTTTTCCGAAGAGCGCTGCTTCGGTGCCGCCGAGCAACTATGCGGCCTTGCCCGCCGTGTCTTCGACGGCGCCTGCGCCTGCCGTGCGGGAACCCGTGGCAGCCTACCGCGTACCTCTGGAGCCAGTTTCTGCAAGCATTCCCGAGGCTGCAGCCCCTGTCTATCTGCAAGCGGTTGCCGAAGCCAAGAAAGTTTCCGTGCAACCCTTTGCCCAGGCCGAGAAAACTGAAAAAAGCGAGAAAGATGAGACGCTGCCGACCTTCCGTCTTGCGCGCAAATGGGGTGTGCGAACGGCCGACGCCATCGCCCGTCTGCACCGTGCCGGTTATCTGGAAGCGCTCGAATCCGGAGACTTTCGCCTGACTGGCAAGGCCACCGACATTGGCGCTGTCCATGTGGAGCGCGGACCCCACGCGCCTTACTTTCGCTGGCCGGCCGATCTGGAAGCCTGATCGCTCGCGGGGTTCACCGTGCTGTGCAACCGGCCGCGAAGCTGGCGCTCCGGTCAAAGCGCCTGACTTGTCTGCGTGCGAATGCACGTGCGCGCCGTCGCCGGGCTGACTGCCGCTACCATCCCCGCCTCACCCGCGATCGCTCCAAGGAGGCCGCCCCGCCATGCGCACCATCACCGTCAGCCGCTACGTCACGCCCCTGCGTGAGGGCGGCTCCATGCCCGCCGTCGTCGAGGGCGACGACCTGGGCCTGTATGTGCTCAAGTTCCGTGGCGCGGGGCAGGGCGTGCGGGCCCTGCTCGCCGAGATGATCGCCGGGGGCATCGCCCGCGCGCTGGGCCTGCCCGTTCCCGAGATCGTGCTTGCCCAATTGGACGTGGCTCTGGCGCAGACCGAGCCGGACCCCGAGATCCAGGACCTGATCCGTGCCAGCGGCGGCCTCAACGTGGGGCTGGACTACCTCTCGGGCGCCGCGAACTTCGACCCGGCGGTGGATGCGGTCTCGGACGACTTCGCCTCGCGGCTGGTCTGGTTCGACGCGCTGGTGGGCAACGTGGATCGCACGGCGCGCAACACCAACCTGCTGGTGTGGCACCGCAACCCGTGGCTGATTGACCATGGCGCGGCGCTGACCTTCCACCATGCCTGGAACGGCACTGTGGCCGTGCCCGCCAAGCCCTTCGCCCCCATTGCCGACCACGTGCTGCTGCACCGCGCCACCGCGCTGGCGCAGGTGGATGCGGAACTGGCCGCGCGCCTCACGCCCGCCGTGCTGCAGGGCGTGCTGTCCGAGGTGCCCGATGAATTTTTGCAACTGGCCGGTGCCGACCACGCCGAAGGCCCGTTGACCGCGCCCGGCACCCACCGGCAGGCCTACGCGGATTATTTCGCCGCGCGGCTGGCCGGGCGCGGCGCCTGGCTGAAAGGAGCGATCGATGCACGCGGCTGATGTGTACGACTACGCCATCGTGCGCGTGGTGCCGCGCGTGGAGCGCGAAGAATTCATCAATGCCGGCGCCATCCTGTCGTGCCAGCGCACGGGTTTCCTGCAGGCCACCATGGCACTGGACGAGGCGCGGCTGCTGGCCCTGGACCCCGCGGCCGACCTGGACACGGTGCGCCGGCACCTGGCGGCCATCGTCGCCATCTGCGCGGGCGACACGGGCTGCGGGCCCATCGCGCAGATGCCTTACCGCTCGCGCTTTCACTGGCTGACCGCGCGGCGCAGCGGGATCATCCAGACCTCGCCGGTGCACACCGGGCGCTGCACCGATGCGGGCGCGGCGCTGGAGCACATCATGGACCGCATGGTCCGGCCGTTGCGTGCGATGGGTTGATGGGGTGAAGGCGCCGCACCCCGCCTCAGCCGGCGCTGCCCGGTAATGTGAAGTCGAACCGGTAGGCGTGCGCCCCGTCGGCGGCGACGTCGATGGTCATGCGACCTTCCAGGCCGGTGAGCGCGTCGGTGCCCGAATCAGGCACCACTGCGATGCGCTGCTCTGGCACGCCGCGCACCATGGTCGAGCTGTGCTGCAGCACGAAGCTGCCGTGGCGTCCTGCCAGGCTGCCATGCACGGTTTCCATCGCGACGTAGCCGGCCGATCCTGGGGTGGCGCTGCGAAAGGCCAGCATCTCGCCCGTGCTCGTGGCGTCCAGGCTTCCGTGGAAGCGCTTGTCGAGGGACATGCGGAGAAGGCCGCTGGCGCTCGCTGTGTCGCTCAGTGAGTGGGTCGCGGTTTTGACGTCGAAGGGGCCGGTGATGGAATCGGAAATCATGGGTTGTCTCGCGGGTGGAAGCGGCCCGCCCGCTGCAGGAGCGCGCAGGTGGGCAGGGCCTGTCGGTGGAAACGAAGCCGCTATTGAACCGCAAGAACGTGCAACGCGGTTCGGGCCATGCTGGCCGCGAGCCGGGCATGCGGGTCGGGGGACAATACGGCTCCTTCGCCAATCGAACTGCGCCGTGCATTCCGCCCCTTTCGCCTTCGCTGCTCCTCGCCCCACCGTTCCGCTTTTTCCGTGTCCGCTGTTCTGCCGCCGCTGTGGCCGCAGCGCACGGGCCGGGCGCTGACATGGCGGCGCGCTGCGTCATGGTGCTGGGCACGACCAGTGGCGCCGGCAAGAGCTGGCTGGCCACGGCCCTGTGCCGCTGGTACAGCAACCAGGGCCTGAAGGTGGCGCCGTTCAAGGCGCAGAACATGAGCAACAACGCGCGCGTGGTCGCCGGGCCGGGTGGCGGCCACGGCGAGATCGGCAGCGCGCAGTATTTCCAGGCCCTGGCGGCGCGGGCCGAGCCCGATGTGCGCATGAACCCGCTGCTGCTCAAACCCGAGGCCGACACCCGCAGCCAGGTGGTGCTGATGGGGCAGGTGAGCGAGGAACTGTCTGCATTGCCCTGGCGCGGCCGCAGTGCGCGGGTGTGGCCGCAGATCGCCGCCGCGCTCGATGCGCTGCGCGCCGAGAACGACGTGGTGGTGATCGAAGGCGCGGGCTCGCCGGCCGAGATCAACCTGCAAGCGAGCGACGTGGTCAACCTGCGCGTGGCGCGGCATGCGGGCGCGAGTTGCCTGCTCGTCACCGACATCGACCGGGGCGGCGCCTTCGCCCACCTGTACGGCACCTGGGCCCTGGTGCCGGAGGACGAAAGGGCGCTGATCCAGGGCTTCGTGCTCAACAAGTTCCGGGGCGATGCGGCGTTGCTGGCGCCTGCGCCCGAGATGCTGCAGCAGATGACCGGCGTGCCCACCGTGGCCACCATCCCCATGCAGTGGCACCACGGCCTGCCCGAGGAAGACGGGGTGTTCGACGATGCCGCGCGCGCCAGCGGCGTGGTGCACACGACCATCGCCGTGCTGGCCTACCCGCGCATCAGCAACCTCGACGAATTCCAGCCCCTGAAGGCCGTGCCCGGCGTGCGGCTGCTGTGGGCCCGCAGCCCGGCCGACGTGGCGGGGGCCGACTGGATCGTGCTGCCCGGCTCCAAGGCCACGGCGGCCGACCTGGCCTGGCTGCGCGCGCAGGGGCTGGACGCCGCCGTGGCCGCGCATGCGGCGCGGGGCGGGCGGGTGCTGGGCATCTGCGGCGGCCTGCAGATGCTGGGCGAGGCCCTCATCGACACGCACGGCGTGGACGGCAACGCGGCGGGCCTGGGCCTGCTGCCGCTGGTGACGGCCTTCGAGCCCGCCAAGACCGTGCGCCACACCCGCACCGCGTTCGGCGCCGCGCACGGCGCCTGGCAGGCGTTGGCCGGCACGGCGGTGCAGGGCTACGAGATCCACCATGGCCAGACCGCGCAGCACCCGGCGATGGCCGCGGCGGGCGACGTGGCGCATGCCGTGATCCCGGGCCTGGCATGGCAGAACGCGCGTGGCAACGTGCTGGGGCTGTACCTGCATGGCCTGTTCGAGGACGCGGGCATCCTGCGCGCGCTCTTCGGGACCGACGCACCCACGCTCGACGCCGTGTTCGACCGGCTGGCCGGCGGCATCGACACGTGGTTCAGCCCGCAGTGGCTGCAGGCCCACCGGGGCCGAGCATGACCCGGTGCGCAGCGCCGGCCACGGCGTGCGGCGCGGGTGCCTTTCCTGTTTTGTTTTTCCCACCGTTTTCGTGGAGTGAATGACCGATGACCCTCGCCGTTGACCTGCCGTTGCCCGCCGTCGCCCCGTTGTCCGACGAAGCCCTGGCCGCGCGCCTGCAGCACCTGCTGGACCACAAGACCAAGCCGCTGGGCGCCCTGGGCCGGCTGGAGTCGCTGGCGCTGCGCATCGGCCGCACCCTGGGCACCGAGGTGCCCGAGCTGCGCCAGCCGCAGATGCTGGTGTGCGCGGCCGACCATGGCCTGGCGGCACGCGGCGTATCGGCCTTTCCGAGCGATGTGACCTGGCAGATGGTGGAGAACTTCCTGTCCGGCGGCGCGGCGGTGAGCGTGCTGGCGCGCCAGCACGGACTGGACCTGACCGTGGCCGACTGCGGCGTGGCGCGCGCCATTGCGCCGCGCGACAGCGCGACGGGCCAGCCCCGCCTGCTCAGCCACTGCCGCGTGGCATCCGGTACGGCCGATGCATCGGTGGGCCCGGCGATGACCGTGGGCCAGTGCGCCCAGGCGGTTGCCAACGGGTGCGAGATCGTGCGCGGCCTGCCTGGCAACGCGCTGTTGCTGGGTGAAATGGGCATCGGCAACACGTCGGTCGCCTCGCTGCTGCTGTCGCGCCTGTGCGGCCTGCCGATCGGCGATTGCACGGGCGCGGGCACCGGCCTGGATGCCGAGGGCGTGGCGCGCAAGCGCGCGGTGCTGCAGCAGGCGCTGGAGGCCAATGCCGATGCCACCGAGCCTTTGCAGGCACTGGCCGCGCTGGGCGGGCTGGAGGTGGCCACCCTGGTGGGCGCGGTGTTGCAGGCCGCCAGCGAGCGCCGGGTGATCGTGGTGGACGGCTTCATCACCAGCGCGGCCGTGCTGGTGGCCAGCCGCCTGGCGCCCGCCGTGCTGGAGCGCTGCGTGTTCGCCCACCGATCGGGCGAGCGGGGCCACACGCTGCTGCTGGGCGAACTGCAGGCCGAGCCGCTGCTGGACATGGGCCTGCGGCTGGGCGAGGGCTCGGGCGCTGCGCTGGCCTGGCCGCTGCTGCAATCGGCCTGCGCCGTGCTGCGCGAGATGGCGAGCTTCGAATCGGCGGGGGTCGCCGGCAAGGTGTGACCCGGGCGGCGCGCGTGCCGGAAAGCGTGCTCGGGCCTACCGGGCTGCGGGCCGGGCCAGCGCGACGAAGTTCTGCACGAAGGGCGAACGGTCGCCCTCGCGGTGGGCGACGGCCAGGCTCACCAGGGCCGACTGGCTGCTGAGCGACCGGTAGGCCACCCCCTTGAAGGCCAGGTGCCGCATGGAGGCGGGCACCAGCGCCACGCCCAGCTCGGCGGCGACCAGCGCGAGGATCGACACGATCTGCGGCGCCGTGGGGCCCAGCTGCGGCTCGAAGCCCGCCGCGCGGCAGGCCGCCACCGAGGCATCGAACAGGCTGGGGCCGAGCGGCCGGGGCGTGAGGATGAAGGGCTCGCCGCGCAACTTCAGCAGATCGATGCGCGGGCCCTTGCGCGAGGCGGCGTGGCTGGCCGGCAGCGCCACGATCAGCGGCTCGTCCGGATAGCGGTGAAAGTGCAGGCCCTTGGCGTCCAGGCCGTCCGGGCGCAGGATGGCGATGTCCAGCCGCCCGTCGCGCAGCCGCTCCACCAGGGTGAGGGAGTTGCCCTCGTCGATCCTGAGCTCCACCTGCGCGAACCCGCGGCGGTACGAGCGGATGGCCTGCACGACCACGGGATTGAGCGCGGACGAGCCGGTGAAGCCCAGGTGCAGCACGCCCGCCTCGCCGCGCGCCGCCCGCTGCGCCGCCCGCACGGCGTCGAAGGTGCGCGCCGGCAGGCCGCCCACGCCTTCCAGGAAAGCGCGGCCCGCGTCGGTGAGCTGCGCGCCGTGCGGCACGCGGTGGAGCAGCGGCACGCCCACCTCGGCTTCCAGGTCCTTGATCTGCAGGCTCAGCGGCGGCTGCGCGATGCCCAGGCGCGCCGCGGCCCGGGTGAAGTTGCCTTCCTCGGCCACGGCGATGAAGTAGCGGATGTGTCGCAGTTCCATCGGGTATCTGAAATAGGTATGGTGATGAGATGAATCATATATTGGACATATATGAGGGAAGCGCCTAGATTCCAGCGCTGGCTGCCTTTCGACGCAGCGCCTTTCCCTTGCCGCCTTGCTCTGCCGTCCATCGTTCGACCCATGCCTTCGTTGACCGCCTCTCCAGACCTCGCCCCGCCTTCCGCCATGCCCCTGGCCGAACCGCCCGCAGCCCGATCCACGCCGCCGGGCACGTCCGCTTCGGGCTGGATCGCGCGCGGCTCCGCGGATTACCGGCGTGCCGCCGCGGCGCTGTTCCTGGCAGGTTTCGCCAGCTTTTCGCTCATCTACTGCGTGCAGCCGCTGCTGCCGGCGTTTGCCCGATCGTTCGGCATCAGCCCCGCGCAGAGCGCCTTGCCGCTGTCGCTGACCACCGGCCTGCTGGCCGTGGCGATCGTGCTCGCCGGGGCGTTCTCGCAAGCGCTGGGGCGGCGCGGGTTGATGTTCGCCTCGATGGCGCTGGCCTCGCTGCTGAACATCGCCGCGGCCATCGTGCCCAGTTGGCACGGCCTGCTGGTGGCCCGCGCGCTCGAAGGGTTGGTGCTGGGCGGCGTGCCGGCCGTGGCCATGGCCTACCTGGCCGAGGAGATCGACCCGCGCCATCTGGCGCACACCATGGGCCTGTATGTGGCGGGCACCGCGTTCGGCGGAATGATGGGGCGCGTGGGCATGGGCGTGCTCACCGAATGGGTGAGTTGGCGCGCCGCGCTGGGCTGCCTGGGCGCGCTGTGCCTGCTGTCGGCCATCGGCTTTCTGGTGCTGCTGCCGCGGTCGCGCCACTTCACGCCCCAGCCCGGGCTGCAGATCCGCTACCACCTTCGGGCCTGGGGCGGCCACCTGCGCCACCGCGGGCTGCTGCGGCTGTTCGCCATCGGTTTTCTGCTGACGAGCATCTTCGTGACACTGTTCAACTACGCCACGTTCCGCCTGTCCGGCGCACCCTACGGCCTCAGCCAGACGCAGATCAGCCTGATGTTCCTGGTGTTCGGCTTCGGCATCGTGTCCTCATCCGTGGCGGGCCGGTTGGCGGACCGTTTGGGGCGGCGCGGGCTGCTCGCCGCGGGCTTCGCGTTCATGCTGGGCGGCACGCTGCTCACCCTGTCGCCGTCGCTGTGGGGCGTGTTCGCGGGCATCGCGCTGGTGACCACCGGCTTCTTCATCGGCCACTCGATCGCCAGTTCATCCATCGGCCCGCTGGCCGGGCTGACCAAGGGGCACGCGGCATCGCTCTACCTCTGGTTCTACTACATGGGTTCGAGCGTGGTTGGATCGGTGGGCGGATGGTTCTGGCAGCACGGCGGGTGGCCGGCCATCGTGGGGCTGACGGGTGCGCTGGCGGTGCTGGGGATCGGAATGTCAGCGGTGGGGCCGCGGGGGGCCGGAGCGAAGGCGTGAACCGGGCGGCGATGGCAAGTCGCCGCCATCTTGCGGCCGGAACGCTTCAGTTCACGAACCACCGCCCGTTGCCGTCGCTCAGCAGGAAGTATTTGAAGGCGCCCTGCAAGGTGCTGCCGATGCCGTTGCCGCTGAAGCTCGCATTCACGATGGTGTCCGCGCCCGAGGCCTGCAGGATGACCGACGCGCCGTTCTGTGGATCGAGGGTGATGATGGTGAGCGTCTGCCCCGCCACGTTCGCGGGGGGCAGGTTCAGCGTGCTGCCGCCCTGGGCCGCGTAGTACACCCCTCCGGTCGGGGTGCTGGGCACGGTGGAGCCCGATGTCAGGGTGCCGCCCTGTACGAGCTGTCCGGGCTGCACCCAAACGCCGTCCGAGCGCAGGTAGGTTCGGGCTGCGGCGGAGGCACCCCCCTGCAATTTGGACACGCTCACCGCATCGTCGGCCAGCTTGACGTTGGTCACCGCCGAGTCCAGCAGCTTGAGCGTGGAAATCGCCTGGTCGGCCATCTTGCTGGTGGTGACGGTGCCATTCGCCACCTTGCTGGTGGTGATGGCATTCACGGCAATGTTGGAGTTGGCCACGGTGAGGTTGGCGATCTTGTTGCCGGTGATGGCGCCGTCCGCGATGGTGAGCGCGCCGGCACTGCTCAGGCTCGCGTCTCCCGTCAGCGTGACGGGCGCCTGCGGGCTGAAAGGCGCGGACGATGACGTCACGGTGATCTGCCCGCCGGCCGTGCCGTTGGCATACCCCTCGCCCGTGGCACCTGTCGACCCGGTCGCTCCCGTCGCACCGGCGGCGCCTGTTGGCCCTGCGGCACCGGTCGCTCCCGTGGCGCCGGCAACGCCGGCGGTGCCCGCAGGTCCTGTGGCACCGGTGGCACCCGCCGTGCCGGTGGCACCCGTGGCACCCGTGGCACCCGTGGCGCCTGTGGCACCCGTGGAGCCTGCGGCGCCGGTGGCGCCTGCGGCACCGGTCGCCCCTGTAGCGCCGGTCGGGCCTGCGGTGCCTGTGGCGCCTGTCGCGCCTGTCGCGCCGGCCGGGCCTGCGGCCACGCCTGCTGCACAGGGCCCCAGCGCGCCCGTGGTGGTTTCAAAGCACAGCACCGTGGCCACGGGCGTCCGTGTGGAGAGGGTGGGCAGGAAGACGCCGCCGCCATCCTGCACGCGCAGTCCCTCTTGCGTCCCATTGGCGCTGCGCACCACGAAGCCGCCTGCCGAGGGCACGGTGATCCGTACGTCTGCGGCCTGGGCCAGGGGGGCATGGACCAGGCACGCGGTAGCGAGGGCGGCATTCAGCAGGGAGAGGCGGATGGTTCTGGAGTGGTTCACAGGTCGTTTTCCTGGGTGATGGCGGTGGGGCCGAAGGGGCGACCATGTGCCCATGTGCGGCCCGAGACAGTAGAAATCGGCGCCAGACTATCTTTCGCCAGTGTTTATGTAAATAGGTGTTTCAATCTCGATAGGGACATGCTTCCAGGCGGAATGCGCGTGCGAGGCGTGCGTGCGCGGATGCCGATGAATGGGTGCGCCCCAGGCTGAAACCGTTGGAAGCACGGGCGATGCGGCCGCACGCCATCATGGTTCGGTGCCGTTGCCGGTGCACCGGATTCGCTTGGCGACTGCCCTGTCCTCCGGCTTTCTGGGCCATCGCGCCGGTGGTGGCCTCCTCCGTTCACCGGGTGCGTTCTGCACGGCAGCCCACCGGTTGCGCAGTGCAGTGCGGCGCCATCCACCAGGGAAGATCAATGCCAATGGTTCTATGGAAAGTGCGGCACGCGGTGCCTTCTCCCCGCAGCGGGCGCAAGGCCGTCCTGGCGGCTCTGGCCTGGATGGCGCTGTCTGGCGCTTGCCTGGCGCAGGCACAGACGCTGTGGCCCACGCTGCGGCAATGGGATCAGGCGCGAGAACAATCGGCCACAGTCCCCGCATGGCGCACTGCCATGGCCGCCCAGCGGCGCATCGCCGAAGACGCGATGAAGAGCGAGCCCCGGCCTGTGGCCGGGCTGACCACTGGCGGCCGGTTGCGGGGCGACCCGCTCAAGGCCCAGACCGAAGCGGGCCTGCAGGACATGGACAAGATCCAGGCGCTGGCCATCACCTACCGGCTCGACCACGACCCGCGCCATGCGGCGAAGGCGGGCGACTACCTGCTGCGCTGGGCACAGGTCAACCGCCCGACCGGCCAACCCATCGATGAAACCGGCCTGGAGCCCGCCATCTTCGGTTATCGGCTGGTGCGGGCCGACCTGGGCGCTTCCACACGCGAATCGGTCGATGGCTGGATGCGCCGCATCGCCGAAGCCGAGATGGGGTCGCGGGAGATGAAGAAGAAAACCGCCACCAACAACTGGCACAGCCATCGCCTGAAGATCGTCGGCCTCATCGGCTTCGCACTCGGCGACGCACGGCTGATCGCCTACGCCCGGGACGGCCTGCGTGCGCAGATCAACGACAACCTGCTTGCCAGCGGCGAAAGCGTCGATTTCCAGGAGCGCGATGCGCTGTCCTACCACGTGTACGACCTGCGCCCGCTGGTTACGCTGGCGCTGGCCTTCGCGGAGCAGGGCGAGGATTTCTACCACTGGAAGGCGGCGAACGGCGCCTCCATCGCCCACAGCGTGGCGTGGGTGATGCCATACCTGAAGGGCGAGAAGACGCATGCCGAATTCGTGGGCAGCGACGTGCGCTTCGACAAGGCGCGCTCGGACAATGGCGAGCGGGGCCACGTGGTCGGCAGCCTGTACGAGCCGCGCGACGCACTGCCGCTGCTGTTCCTGGCCGCCGCCTACGACCCCGAGTGCGCCGCTCTGGCGGAGCGGCTCAGCGGAGGTCGCCCGAACTGGCGCCTGGCGTTCAGCCGGCTGCCTGCCGCACGCACCCAGGGAGAGTGAGCGGCGGGGCGCCCGCCCCCAGCGTGAACGCGTTGGGGCACACAGGCCAGGGAGCCGTTCAGGGCTTGACCTCCAGGCGCACGCGGCGCCGGTCCGTGCTGACCGTGACCGACAGGCAATCGTCGGCCCACACCGGGCGAAGCGCGTCGGCGTCCGAATGCTCGGCGCGCCCATACGACCGCCCGGCCTGGTCCACCAGTTTCACGTAGCCCGCGCCGTCGCTGTAGTCGTAGAACTCCAGGCTGTAGTCACTCCCGCCGCACACATCGGTGTGCATGAGTTCTGCGGTGTTGAAAGCGCGGGAAGAGAGCAGGGAGCCGGCCAGCAGGGCCATCGGCATGCCCGCAAGAAGCAGCAAGGCCCATCGCGGCCAGGTCTGCCAAAAGCGGGGCTGGCGGAAGGCCGCGCGGTGGGTGGAGAGTGAAGAGGTGTGGGATTTCATGGGAAGACGATTGGGGGCGCAGCGATCAGGTGTCTGAGGGACGTGGACGCTCTGCCAGCACGAGGCATTGGTGTGGTGGCCTCGACGAAAGTGCGCTGCCATCGCAGCCAGGGGGCTTTTCCCTGTGCATGTCTGGCCATCGGCCGGTTGGCACGAGGTGCGGTGTCTTCCCATGCGTTTGTCATTTTTTCTCCCTGATGGCGTTGTCTTCTTCTGTTCGTCGTTGCGAACGAACGGGCTCAGCGGCTCCGAGCGGCGCATCTTAAAAGTGCTGTTCCGCGAAACCACCGTTTGCAACGCTCTCTTACTTTATTTGCATGAAAATCACGTAACCGGCTGGCAGGTGGCTACGCTGGTGCTTCCAATCGCCAGCCCGGTGCGCTGATCTCCCGAACGTGCGGTTTTTGTATACAAAACGGTGCAAAAACCGTATTCCAGGCTGGCATGGCGTTTGCGTGATGCCCCGGCATGGATGCCACCTCCCACACCTCGGCCCCCGCCGCCATCGAAATCGTTGCGCTGACCAAGCGCTACGCGCAGGGCAAGCCTGCCGTCGATGGCATCGATCTGCGCATTGCCAGCGGCAGCTACTGCTGCCTGCTGGGGCCTTCGGGCTGTGGCAAGAGCACCACCCTACGCATGATCGCGGGGCACGAGTCGGTGACCAGTGGCGATGTGCTGCTGGAAAACCGCAACATCACCGATCTGCCGGCGGCCGAGCGGGGCACGGCGATGATGTTCCAGAGCTTCGCGCTGTTTCCCCACCTGTCCGCGCTGGACAACGTGGCGTTCAGTCTCAAGATGAAGGGCGTGGGCAAGGCCGAGCGGCAGGCGCGCGCGCGGGCGCTGCTGGAGCGCGTGGCGATGGGGCACTTGGCCGACCGCAAGCCGGCGGAGCTGTCGGGTGGGCAGCAGCAGCGCGTGGCGCTGGCGCGCGCCCTCATCACCGAGCCGCGCGTGCTGCTGCTGGACGAGCCGCTGTCCGCGCTCGACCCGTTCCTGCGCATCCAGATGCGCGCCGAGCTGCGGCGCTGGCAAAAGGAGCTGGGGCTGACCTTCATCCACGTGACCCATTCGCAGGAAGAGGCCATGGCCCTGGCCGACACGATGGTGGTGATGAACCATGGCCGCATCGAGCAGGTGGGCTCGCCGCACACGGTCTACAACCGGCCCGCGAGCGAATTCGTGGCGCGCTTCATGGGCGGGCACAACGTGATCGCCACGCCGTCCGGCCCAGTGGGCGTGCGCACCGACCACCTCCAGATCGCCGCAGTGGGCGAGGCGCTGCCGGCCGGGTCGAGCCACATCGGCGCGGTGGTGACCGATGTGGAGTACCAGGGCACCTACGTGCTGCTGGGCCTGCAGGACGAAGGCGCCGTGGTGTCGTCCAGCACCACCGCCGCGTATTCCGTGATGGTGTCCGAAGACGCCTATGCCGCCCGGCCTTACCAGGTGGGCGATGCGGTGCGCCTGCACTGGCGGCCTGAGCGCGCGCATCCGCTGCAGGCGCCTTCCACACCGGCCTCGGCAGGCGCCGTCGTCGCGGTGCCGGCCTGAGGCGCTGCAGGCCGGCGGCCGCAACCCACCGGGCGCCACGGTTCCTGCCGCTGCTGGCCGACAAAAGATTTCCCTTTTCCCCCTGTCCCTTCGTTCAACCTAGGAGCTTTCCATGTCCGATGCGTCTTCCGAATCCCTCGCTGCCCCGTCGTCCGCCGTGCAGCGCCGCTCGCTGCTCAAGGGCACGGCCGGCATCCTGGCCGCCGGCATGTTCCCGGCCATCCATGCGCAGGAGAAGATCGTGCTGCGCTACCTGGGCACGGCGGTGAACCAGGACAAGGCCATCGCTGAAAAATTCAAGGCCGACACGGGCATCGAGATCCAGTACGTGGCCGTGACCACGGACGACGTGACCAAGCGCGCCGTCACCGCGCCCAACAGCTTCGACCTGATCGACACCGAGTACTTCTCGCTCAAGAAGATCGTGCCCACGGGCAACCTGAAGGGCATCGACACCAAGCGCATCAAGAATGCCGACAAGATCACCCCGCTGTTCACCACCGGCATGGTGGGCGGCAAGGCCGTGGGCGAGCAGGGCACCGCGCCCAAGAAGGTGATCTACCTCGAAGGCGAAAAGAGCAAGGTGTTCGCCAAGAGCCCGACGCAGTTCATGAGCCTGATTCCCACCGTGTACAACGCCGACACGCTGGGCATCCGCCCCGACCTGATCAAGCGCCCCATCGATTCCTGGGCCGAGCTGCTGAACCCCGAGTTCAAGGGCAAGACGGCCATCCTGAACATTCCTTCCATCGGCATCATGGATGCGGCGATGGTGGTCGAGGCCATGGGCCTGTACAAGTACCCCGACAAGGGCAACATGACCAAGAAGGAGATCGACCTCACGATCAAGACCCTGATCGAAGCCAAGCGCGCCGGCCAGTTCCGCGCGCTGTGGAAGGACTTCAACGAGTCGGTCAACCTGATGGCCTCGGGCGAGGTGGTGATCCAGTCCATGTGGAGCCCGGCCGTGACGGCGGTGCGCACCAAGGGCATCGCCTGCAACTTCCAGCCGCTCAAGGAGGGCTACCGCGCCTGGGCCGCGGGCTTCGGGCTGCCGGCCACGCTGTCGGGCAAGAAGCTGGACGGCGCGTATGAGTTCATCAACTGGTTCCTCGACGGCTGGGCCGGCGCCTATCTCAACCGCCAGGGCTACTACAGCGCCGTGCTGGAGACCGCCAAGGCCAAGATGGAAGCCTACGAGTGGGCCTACTGGATGGAAGGCAAGCCCGCCGCGCAGGACATCAAGAGCCCGAACGGCGACCTGCTGGCCAAGGCCGGCAGCGTGCGCGACGGCGGCAGCTACGAGTCGCGCATGGGCGGCATCGCCTGCTGGAACGCGCTGATGGACGAGAACAACTACATGGTCCAGAAATGGAATGAATTCGTCGCGGCCTGACCGATGAAACCGGGCGGCACCCGCTGCCCGGGCTCACCGATCGGCCAGTCTCGCAAGCCCTTTCCTTCAGCACGTTCCACCGCACCATGAGCCCTCCTTCGACCTCCCATACCGCCGCCGTGGCCGCCGCGCCCGGCCGCGGCATCGCTGCCTGGTGGCAGGCTGCGCCGTTCACCGCGGTGTTCGTGCTGTTCTTTCTGGTTCCGCTCGGGCTCATCCTGATGGTGAGCTTCTGGGACTTCAACGAATACGAGCTGCTGCCCGGCTTCACCTTCAAGAACTACCTGTCGGTGTTCGAGGGCTGCGGCAACACGGCCGACCTGTGCACCACGCT
The DNA here is from genome assembly GCF_030158975.1 of Acidovorax sp. SUPP2539. Taxonomy (NCBI): domain Bacteria; kingdom Pseudomonadati; phylum Pseudomonadota; class Betaproteobacteria; order Burkholderiales; family Comamonadaceae; genus Acidovorax; species Acidovorax sp. SUPP2539. The sequence goes on from NZ_BQXJ01000001.1 coordinate 1,375,678, forward strand.
GCGCACCTACCTGTCCACCCTCAAGTTCAGCCTGCTGGTGTGGGGCATCACGCTGGTGCTGGGCTTCGCGGTGGCGTACTTCCTGGCCTTCCACGTGCGCTCGCCGGGCATGCAGACGCTGCTGTTCGTGCTGTGCACCATCCCATTCTGGACCTCCAACGTGATCCGCATGATCTCGTGGGTGCCGCTGCTGGGGCGCAATGGGCTGGTGAACCAGACGCTGATCGACCTGCACCTGATCCAGACCCCGATCGAGTGGCTGCTGTTCTCCGATTTTTCCGTGGTGCTGGCCTTCGTGCACCTGTACACCATGTTCATGATCGTGCCCATCTTCAACAGCATGATGCGCATCGACCGCAGCCTGCTGGAGGCCGCGAGCGACTCCGGCGCCTCGGGCTGGCAGACGCTGTGGAACGTGATCGTGCCCCTGTCGCGCACCGGGATCATCATCGGCTCGATCTTCGTCATCACCATCGTCATGGGCGACTTCGTCACCATCGGCGTGATGGGCGGGCAGCAGATCGCCTCGGTGGGCAAGATCATCCAGGTGCAGACCTCGTACCTGCAGTTTCCGCTGGCGGCGGCCAACGCCGTGATCCTGCTGGCCGTCGTGCTGATGATCATCTACGGCCTCACGCGGCTGGTGGACATCCGCAAGGAGCTTTGAGCCATGGCCGTTCACGCACGCACATCCTTTTGCGCAGTGCCCCGCGCAGGCGCCGCCCCCTTCGTCTTTCCCATGGCATGGAGGCCCTTTCCATGAACAAAACCCGCCTGCGCGAGCCGCGCCCGCTCAGCTTCTGGCTGCTGGCGATGGTGTTCGTTCTGTTCGTGCTGTTCATGTACGGGCCGATGCTGGTCATCTTCGTGCTGAGCTTCCAGGGCCCCGAAGGCGGGCTGACCTTTCCGATGCGCGGCCTGTCGCTGCACTGGTTCCGCCAACTGGCCGAGGGGCTGGGCGTGGTGGACATCGGCGCGGCGCTGCGGCGTTCGCTCGCCCTCGGTCTGGCCGTGATGGCGTGCACCGTGGTGCTGTCGGTGCTGGCGGGCCTGGCCTTTCGCAAGCGGCTGGCAGGCGGCAACACGCTGTTCTTCGTGGTGGTGGCCAGCCTCATCATGCCGTCCATCATCGTGTCGCTGGGCATCGGGCTGGAGTTCCGCCTGATCGATACCGCCATCAAGGCGGTGCTGGGCTGGCTGGGCCTGCAGGAGACGCTGGAGGGCTTCGGCACCTCGCTGGGCCTGTTCACCTCGGCCCTGGGCGCGCACCTCACGTGGACGCTGCCGTTCGGCCTGCTCATCATGTTCGCGGTGTTCAACCGCTTCAACCCGGCCTACGAAGAGGCGGCGCGGGACCTGGGCGCCACGCCGTGGCAGGGCTTCGCGCACGTGGTGCTGCCGCTGGTGGCGCCGTCGGTGGTGGGCATCGGCATGTTCGGCTTCACGCTGAGCTGGGACGAGATCGCCCGCACTTCGCAGGCCATCGGCGACGTGAACACGCTGCCGCTGGAACTGCAGGGGCTGACATCGACCGTGACCACGCCGTCGATCTACGCGCTGGGCACGCTGACCACGGTGGTCTCTTTCGTGGTGATGGGGCTCACGCTAGCGCTGGTGTGGCTGCTCGGGCGCGGGCGCCGCGCGGGGGCCCACCGATGAAGCCTCCCGCACCCGCCGGCCGCGCCCCCCGTGCGGCGGCCGCGCCGCGCCGTCGTGCCGCGTCCCCGCGCACCGCGGCGCTGCCCGCGTCCGATGCCGACGACGGCCTGCTGAGCGACAACGACATGTACGAGCGCATGGTCTCGGCCATCCTGGACCATCGCCTTCCACCCGGCACCAAGCTGGTGGAAGACAAGCTGGCCATGGCCTTCGGCGTGTCGCGCACCCGCGTGCGGCCGGTGCTGGTGCGCCTGGCGGGCGAGCAGGTGGTCACCCTCACGCCGCGCCGCGGCGCCTCCATCGCCCAGCCCACGGTGCAGGAGGCGCGCGAGGTGTTCGAGGCGCGCCGCCTGATCGAGCCGCGCCTGGTGTCGCTCTTCGTGGAGACGGCCACCGCGCAGGACGTGGCCTGGCTGGTGCAGAGCGTGGCCGACGAAGAGGCCTCGCGCCAGGCGGGCGACATGCGCCGGGCGATCCGGCTGTCGGGGGACTTTCACCTGCACATCGCGCAGGCGGCCGGCCACCAGACGCTGGGGCGCATCCTGCGCGAACTGGTGTCGCGCACCTCGCTCATCCTCATGACCTACAGCCCCAGCCATGTGCAGGCCCGCGAAGAGGCCACGGCCTGTGGCTGCCGCGAGCACCGCGCGCTGATCGACGCGATCCGCCTGCGCGATGCGGACGAGGCCGCGCGGCGCATGCTCGACCACCTGGCGCGCATCGAATCGCAGCTCGAATTCACGCCCCCGCAGGACGCGGCGCCGGACCTGGTGCAACTGCTGGGCGCGGGCCGCGCGGCCTGACGCGCCGCGCACCCGGACAACAAGGCAACGCATGCGCCAGCTGCTCGTCATCAACCCCAACACCTCGGCCAGCGTGAGCGCCTTGCTGCAGCGCCACGTGCAGGCCGCCGCCGGATCGCACGTGCAGGTGCGCACGGCCACGGCCCGCTTCGGCGCGCCCTACATCGCCTGCGAGGCCAGCTACGCGGTGGCCTCGCACGCCGCGCTGGACGCCTGGGCCGCGGCGCTGGCGGACGGCGGCAGCGCGCCCGATGCGGTGCTGGTCGGCTGCTTCGGCGACCCGGGCCTGATGGCGCTGCGCGAGAGCAGCCCCGTGCCGGTGACCGGGCTGGCCGAGGCGTCTTTCATCACGGCGGCGCGGCAAGGGCGCTTTGGCATCGTCACCGGCGGTGAGCGCTGGGGCCCGATGCTGCAGCGCCTGGCTCAAGCACTGGGGCATGCGCCCATGCTGGCGGGCATCCACACGGTGGCACCCACCGGCGCGCAACTGGCCGCGGACCCTGCGGCGGCGCGGGCGCTGCTCGCCCAGGCCTGCCGCGACGTGGTGCGGCAGATGGGCGTGCAGGCCGTCATCCTCGGGGGCGCGGGCCTGGCCGGCATGGCCGGCGCGATCCAGCCCGAGGTGGGCGTGCCGGTGATCGACAGCGTGGTGGCCGGCGCGCAATGGGCGCTGCGCACGCCCGCGTTGCCGAGCGAGCGCACGCAGCCCCGGTGCGACGTGGCCTGGGAGCGGGTGTCGCCCGAGCTGGCGGCGCTGGGGCTGGCGCCGCGCCCACCTGACGGAGCCGCAGCGGCCTGAAAAAGCGCAGGCCCCGGACCGCTGCGCAGCCAGCATGCCGCGCGTCGGGCCGGTTCCTGGCCTTCAGGGCCGGTTCTTCAAGGCAGCGGCGTGAGCGTGATCCGGCCGTAGTTCAGCTGTGACCGGCGCGGCGTCGCGCCGTTGCTGTCCACCGGCACCAGCGTGACGGTGACGGCCTTGTCCCGCGCGATCAAGCGGGCCGTCTCCTCGTCGATCACGAACGAATAGCGGATACCGGCTTGGTGGTGCGCCGCATGCCCCGCCGTGTTCGCGGGCGTGGTCTTGGCCACGCTGGAGATCATTCCCACGAAGTTGGGCGATTCGGTGGTGGTGCTGGCGTTGGCGTTGGGCAGGTTCACGTACACTTTGGCGCTCACGCTGCGGTCGGGCGGGGTGGTCACGTCGTCGATGTGCAGCAGGTACAGCCGCGACGACTGGTTGGCCGCCAGCGCGGCGAGCGGCTTGCGAAAGCCCTCCGGCAGCGCGGCCTTGTGCGTGACGGGCGCGGTGCCCAGGTTGCGCTTTTGCGGCGCGGCCAGTACCACCAGTGGCTGCGCGGGATGCGCCAGGGCCGCGTTCTCGGCCGGTGCCGGCTGGCTGGCGCCTGCCGTCCGCACGGGCTTCGTTGGCGTGGCCAGGGAGTCGTACACGTAGCCCAGGTTTTCGGAGTTGACGACGTCGCTGACCTTCATGGAGGTCCACACGCCGTTTTCGTCGTAGAAGTTCCAGGCGTGGCCGTTCCAGTCCGCATCCGGCGGGTTGGTGTGCGAGGGGTCGACCGCCACCCAGCTGCTCCACATGCGGTCCACGTTGGAATGGTGGGCGAAGAAGACCGGGTCGCGGGCGGCCGTGGAGAGCACGCCCATGTCGGAGCCGTAGTTGGGCGACTGGCTGCCATCGGTGCCCGTCCACACGTGCACGTGGTTGTGGGGAATGGTCTCCAGCGCGCCAGGGCTGCCGCCACCGATGGCCGTGTTGACCCCGCCGAACAAGGCATAGGTGGGCGAGTTCAGCACGATGGACATGGCCTTCGGGCCCACGAAGGCGGCAGGGATCCGGGCGCCCGGCATCACGTTGGCGGGGTTGCGCAGTGGATCGTACAGGGCGCTGCCGGTGCTGGCGTAGATCTGCGGGAAGGTCTGGGTCGAGGGGCTCTGGGTGCTCCAGTCCCAGTACGGCAGGCGCAGGTCGGGGTCGCCCGATGCCTTGACCAGGGCGCGCTCCAGGAAGAACAGGTAGGCGCGGTGCCATGGCGGGAACCACCAGCTCGAATGGATTTCCTCGCCCTGCTGGCCGTCGGTGCCGCCGCCGCAGGCCCAGCAGTGCACGTAGCTCTGGCGCAGCCAGCCGGTGGGGCTGTTGGGGTTCTGGGCGGTGATGTCGCGCAGCCCTTGCCAGCCCTTGGTGAGGCTGGCGATCTCGGCGTCGGTCAGGGCGAAGGCGCTCTTGCGCGGCTTGACGGCGATCTTGCCGCCCTGGAAGGGCGTCGCCGGGCCGGGCGGTGGGGGTGGGGCGCAGTTCTGCGGGTTGTCGGCAGGGTTCTGCGCCCAGGCGGCACTGTGCTGCAGGCTCCACAACGAAAAGCCGGCGGTCAGGCTGGCCAGGTGCTGCAGGGCTTGCCTGCGGGAAGTATGGGAATGGCTCATGCCGCGGTCCTCCGAATTGATTTTTTGCCGTGGCGCGGGTCAGGGCCCGTGCCACGGCGATCAATGTACGCGGGGGAGGGCGGCCCGCGAAGGCGCGGGTGAAGGGTTGCGCGGGGGGCTGGCGCGGCCTGATGGCGGCGCTAACTCATTGTCGCGCCTGGTTTTTTGCGCTGCAGCGCACCGGATGCCGCCGCTGGCGAGGCCGCTGGCCGGCACCTTAAAAGTTCTGAATTCGGTGGCCCAGGCGCTCGGCGGCAGGGCGCGGGGCGATGCGGGGGGCGGTGCGGCCCGGCCAATGCGGCCGGGCCAGCCCCGTCAGTGGTCGTGGTGCAGATAGCTCGCCTGGCGCGGCAGGCGCAGGCTGACCACGAACGCCAGCACCATCATGCCGGTCACGTACCAGAAGAACACCGTCTCATGGCCGATGGATTTGAGCCCCAGCGCGACATATTCGGCCGAGCCGCCGAAGATCGCGTTGGCCACCGCGTAGGCCAGGCCCACGCCCAGCGCGCGCACCTCGGGCGGGAACATCTCGGCCTTCACGATGCCGCTGATGGAGGTGTAGAAGCTCACGATGGCCAGGGCCAGCGCGATCAGCACGAAGGCGACGTAGGGGCTGGTCGTGTGCTGCAGCGCCGTGAGGATGGGCACCGTGCACAGCGCGCCGAGCGCGCCGAACAGCAGCATGTTGTTGCGCCGGCCGATGCGGTCCGACAGCGCCCCGAACAGCGGCTGCATGCACATGTACACGAACAGCGCGCACGTCATCACGTAGCTGGTGGTCTTGATGGGCAGGCCCACCGTGTTCACCAGGTATTTCTGCATGTAGGTGGTGAACGTGTAGAAGATCAGCGAGCCGCCGGCCGTGTAGCCCAGCACGGTGAAAAAGGCCGCCTTGTGGTGGCGGAACAGCCCGCCCATGGTGCCGGCCTCTTTGTTCTGCTTGGCGGCGTCGGTCTGCGTCTCGTGCAGGGTGCGGCGCAGCAGCAGGGCGACCACGGCCGAGATGGCGCCGATCACGAACGGGATGCGCCAGCCCCAGGCCTTCAGCTCGGCCTCGCTCAGCAGCGTCTCCAGGATCACGATGACCAGCACCGCCAGCAGCTGCCCGCCGATCAGCGTCACGTACTGGAACGAGGAGAAGAAGCCGCGCTGGCCGCGCAGCGCCACCTCGCTCATGTAGGTGGCGGTGGTGCCGTATTCGCCGCCCACCGAAAGCCCCTGGAACAGGCGGCACATCAGCAGCAGGAAGGGCGCCCAGGCGCCGATGGCGGCATAGGTGGGCAGGCCGGCGATGACGAGGGAGCCCGCGCACATCATGGTGACCGAGATCAGCATCGAGGTCTTGCGCCCGTACTTGTCCGCGATGCGCCCGAACAGCCACCCGCCGATGGGCCGCATGAGAAAGCCCGCGGCGAACACGCCGGCGGTGTTCAGCAACTGGGCGGTGGGGTCCGATTTGGGGAAGAAGGCCGGCGCGAAGTACAGCGCCGAGAAGGCATACACGTAGAAGTCGAACCACTCGACGAGGTTGCCCGACGAGGCCGCCATGATGGAGAAGACGCGGTGGCGCTTCTCCTCGGCGGTGTAGGCGCGGGGCGCGGGCGCGTCGGCGTCGGCCGCGGTGGGGACGGATGCAGTCATGGAAGACGGGCCTTTCTGGTCCGCATGCGCGGCATGCAGGGTGTGTTGTTGTGGCAGGCCGCATTGTCGTCGGGACGACGAAGTCCTGGCTGTCAGCCAAATCCGGCATCGCGCCACCAGCCTATTGAAAACCGCGCTTTCGCTCCTAGATTCAGCCCGGGGATCGCTCTGCCATTGCGGCGGCTGCGCTTTCCTTCCTCTGCAAAACCAACGCATACAGCGCAGCGGGAACCCGGATCGGCACCGCGCCGGCCCGCCAGCCTGTTGGAGGCCGGCGGCACGGCCACGCGGCGCCGGCCGACCGCCTCTCCCCTTTGACGCCTTTTCGTTTTTGCCACCCGAGGAATACCGATCCATGCAACCCGAACACACCCGCGCCGTGATGGCCATCAGCCTGATGGCGGCCTTTGCCGACGAACACAAGGACGAGCGCGAGCGCGAACACCTGCGCCAGCTGGCCGAGTCCCTCAGCGCCGGCACCGGCCTGGACCTGATGAAGCTCTACCAGGACGTGCTGCTGCAGCGCGTGCGCATCGAGGACGCGGCCCAGGCGCTGGACACACCCGCGCTGCGCCAGTTGGCCTACGAAATGGCCGTGGGCGTGTGCGATGCCGACGGCGTGTGCAATGCCCAGGAAAAGGCCTTTCTGCAGCGCCTGGGCACGGCCCTGCAGATGGCGCCGGACGAAGCCGCCGCCGTGGTGCGCGAGGCCGATGCGCTGGCGGCTGCGCCCCTGCGCGATGCGCCCGTTGATTCGCAAGGCGCATCGCAGGTTTGGACCGAGCCTGCCGCGATCGCCGTGGCGGGGGCAGGTGCCGCTGCGGCGGTGGCGGCGGGCACCGCGGCCGTCTCCGCCCCGGTACAGGCGCTGGCACCGGTGCCAGCGCCTGTACCGGGTGGCGCGCCGGCGCCGGCCGTCGATCCCCATGCGGCCGAGATCGACTCCATGGTGCTGAACGCCTCCATCCTGAACGGGGCGCTGGAGCTGCTGCCGCAGTCGCTGGCCTCCATGGCGATCATTCCGCTGCAGACGCGGCTGGTCTACCGCATCGGCAAGCTGTACGGCTACGAGCTGGATAAGGGCCACATCACCGACTTTCTCGCCACGGTGGGCGTGGGCCTCACCTCGCAGTACGTGGAGCAGTTCGGCCGCAAGCTGGTGGGCGGGCTGCTGGGCAAGGTGATGGGCGGCATGGGCCGCGCGGTGGGCAGCGCCGCCACGGGCTCGGCGTTCTCGTTCGCCACCACGTACGCGCTGGGCAAGGTGGCGCAGCGCTACTACGCCGGTGGCCGCACGCTGGGCAAGGACGCGCTCAAAACGTCCTTCTCGCGCACGGTGGACGAGGCGCGCAACCTGCAGCAGCGCTACGCGCCGCAGATCCAGCAACGTGCGCAGGGCCTCGATGTGGGCAAGCTGCTGCGCGAACTGCGCGCCTGATCCGGCGGCGCGCGGTGCCGGCCGTGGGGTGAATCCGCCACCCACGGGCGCTAGGGTGTGGTGCTATGAAAAATATAGCTATACGCCCTAGTATCAATTGTGCTGGAGGCACTTTGGATGCCCAGCCGTCCTGTCACGGCGGCGGGGTCTTGGGCTGGTAGTCGCAGTACGGCGCCACCACGCATTCCCAGCAGCGCGGCTTGCGCGCCTGGCACACGTAGCGGCCCAGCAGGATCAGCCAGTGGTGCGAGTCCACCGCATAGGCCGCAGGAACACGCTTCATCAGCTGCAACTCCACCGCCAGCGGGTTCTTGCCGGGCGCGAGGCCCGTGCGGTTGCTGACGCGGAAGATGTGCGTGTCCACCGCCATGGTGGGCTGGCCGAACGCCACGTTCAGCACCACGTTGGCCGTCTTGCGGCCCACGCCGGGCAGGGCCTCCAGCGCCTCGCGGGTGCGGGGCACCACGCCGCCGTGCTGCTCCACCAGGATGCGGCAGGTGGCCATCAGGTGACGGGCCTTGCTGCGGTACAGCCCGATGGTCTTGATGTAGCCCTCCAGCCCTTCCAGCCCGAGGTCGAGGATGGCCTGCGGCGTGCCCGCCACCGGAAAGAGCTTGCGCGTGGCCTTGTTGACGCCCACGTCGGTGGCCTGGGCCGAGAGCAGCACCGCGGCCAGCAGCTCGAACACGGTGGTGTATTCCAGCTCCGTGTTGGGCATGGGGTTGGCGGCCTTCAGGGCGGCGAAGAAGGGTTCGATCTGCGCGGTCTTCATGGTGGAAATGTCGTTGTGGGCACGCGGGGAGCCGCATTGTCCCGCAGCCGGCCGCCCGGGCGTCTGCCGGTCCGGCGGTGGGCCGCCGTCCGGGCGGGTTGACGGGGAATTGACGGGCGCCGGCGCATTTTTTACGGCGTTTTTATGCCGGCGTTCCTAGACTGGGGCCATGTTCCACCCGCAGCCCGCCACCGCCCGCCGGCACCCCTCCGGCCCCGTGGCGGCGACTCGCCCCATGCCGCATTCCTGCGCTTTTCCGACCCTTCACCGCGTGGCCCTGGAGGCCCGGCCGCCGGCTGACAGCGACATCGTCGTGCTGCCGCTGCGCCTCTTTCACACCGACGTGCTGGAAGGGCGCCGCTCGCTGCACCGCATCCTGGGCCCGCGCGTGCAGGGCTACCGCATCGACGTGGATGCGGCGCGGCACTGCATCCGCATCGAGATGAACGTGCGCCGCGGCGAACTGGCCGCGTGCCTGCGGCTGCTGACGGCCGGCATGCCCTGCGCGGAATTCGGCCGCATCGCCCGGCCCACCCACTGGATGCACTGAGAACCTGTTCGATGCACGACGTTGCCCTGCACCTCTTTCTGGCCCTGCTCGTGGTCTTCCTGCCGCTGGGCGGCGCCTGGTGCCTGCTGTACTGGATGGAGCGCCCGGCCCCGCGCCCGGACAGCGGGCGCGATCATGAATAAGGCCCGGCCCCGTGCCACGCCCGGGCGGGCGATCGATGCCGGCGTGCCTGCCGATGCCCGCGCGCTGGAGGCGATCGAGCGCGCCTCGTTCCTGGGAGACCGCATCTCGCTGCCGAGCTGGCGGCGCCTGCTGCGCAGCCGTTCGGCCCGCGTGATGGTGGCGCGGCCGGCGGCGGGCGCGGTCCCGGGCGGCGGCGCGCTGCTGGGCGCCTGCGTGGTCCTGCGCCGCCAGGGCACCTCGGTGGCGCGGCTGTATTCCATCGCGGTGGCGCCCCAGGCGCGCCACGGCGGCATCGCCAGTGCGTTCCTGGCGGAGGCGCTGGACTGCGCGCGCCATTGGGGCTGCGCCCTGCTGCGCCTGGAGAGCCGGGCCGAGAACGTGGCCGCCCACCGGCTGTTCCAGCGCTTCGGGTTCGTGGCGGTGGGCCGCGCGCCCGCCTATTACGCGGACGGCGCGGATGCGATCCGCTTCGAGAAGGACGTGTTCGACGGCCACCGCCGGGACCGGCTGATGCTGCCCGGGGCCCGGCACTACGGACAGACGCTCGACTTCACCTGCGGCCCTTGCGCGCTGCTGATCGCCATGTCGGCCCTGGCGCCGGACACCGTGCTGGACCAGGCCGCCGAGATCCGCCTGTGGCGCGAGGCGACCACGGTGTTCATGGCCGCGGGCCATGGCGGCTGCGGCCCGTTCGGCCTGGCCTGCGCCGCCCTGCGCCGTGGCTTCGGTGTGGCGGTGTACGCCGCCGCGGGCTCGTCGCTCTTCATGGACAGCGTGCGCGAGCCCCACAAGAAGCGCGTGATCCAGCACGTGGAGGACGATTTCCGCGCCGAACTGGTGGCGCATGGCGCGCCGGTGTTCGCGCTGCCCGTCTCGCCCGAGGGCGTGATCGAGCAGTTGCGCCACGGGCACGTGCCCATCGTGCTCATCAGCCTGTGGCGGCTGCACCGCGAAAAGGCACCGCACTGGGTCGTCATCACCGGCTTCGACGGCACGGTCTTCCGGGTGCTGGACCCCATGGCCCGTTCGGGCGAGGGCGACGGCGGCGTGTCGGTGAGCCTGTCCGAATTCAAGAAGATGGCCCGCTACGGGCGCCGCCGCCGGACAGCGGCCGTCATCCTGTCCAGAAAGCCTTGAAGTGACTTCAGAACATGTGATCGTGGTGGAAAGACGCTCGGATTTCCGCTGGAGCGACCCCGGGGTGCGCATCGTCACCGCGGAGGCGTTCATCGCCGAGGAGCCGCGCCCCCGAGCGCGTGCGCGCAAGGTCACCAACCTGTGCCGCAACTACAGCTACCTGGGCATGGGCTACTACTGCTCGCTGCTGGCCGAAGCGCGGGGCGACCGGGTCACGCCCAGCGTCGAGACCATCGTGGCCCTGCAGCGCGGCAAGCAGCAGGCGGCCTCGCTGGCCGCGCTGGACCGCCTGATCGGTCCGCTGAACAGCGTGCCGCAGTCCGTCAGCTCGCTCACGCTGCACGTGTTCTTCGGACTGGCGGAGGACGCGGAACTGACCGCGCTTGCGCGCAAGAGCTTCGAGCTGTTCCGCTGCCCGCTGCTGCGGTTGCACCTGCAGCGGCGCGAGCCATCGCCCGGCTGGCACGTCGCCGCGCTGCAATCGCTGGATCCGCGCGATGTGGATGCCCACCGCGACGGCCTGTTCGACGAGGCCCTGGCGCATTTCACGCGCCGCCACTGGCGGCCTGCCGCGCCGGTGGCCGCGCCGCGCATGGACCTGGCCATCCTGCACGACCCCAACGACCCGCTGCCGCCGTCCAGCCGCCGCACGCTGCAGAAGATCGTGGACGTGGGCCACGGCATGGGCATCGCGGTCGAACTGATCGAGAAGAAGGATTTCTCGCGCCTGACCCAGTTCGATGCGCTCTTCATCCGCGAGACCACGGCGGTCAACCACCACACCTTCCAGTTCGCCAAGAAAGCCGCGGCCGAGGGCATGCCGGTGATCGACGATCCGGTGTCCATCCTGCGATGCACCAACAAGGCGTATCTGGCCGAGCTGCTCAAGGGCCACGGCATCGCCACGCCGCGCACGCACCTCGTGAGCCGCCGCACGCTGGGCGATCTGCCGCGGGGCCTGGCCTACCCGGTGGTGGTGAAGGTGCCGGACGGCTCGTTCAGCCGCAGCGTGAAGAAGGCCGAGAACGCCGAGGCGCTGCACGCCATTGCGCGCGAAATGCTCCGCGAGTCCGGGATCATCCTGCTGCAGGAGTTCATGTACACCGACTTCGACTGGCGCATCGGCCTGGTGGGCGGGGAGCCCCTGTTCGCAGCGAAGTACTACATGTGCGAAGGCCACTGGCAGATCCTGCGGCACGGCGAAGACGGCGGGTACGTGGAGGGCCGAACCCAGGCCGTGTCCCTGGATGCCGTGCCGCCGCCGGTGCTGCAGGCCGCCACGCGCGCGGCGCGGCTGGTCGGCAACGGCTTTTACGGCGTGGACCTCAAGTGCAATGCGGCCGGCGCCCATGTCATCGAGATCAACGACAACCCGAACCTGGACGCCGGCGTGGAGGATGCGCTGGTGGGTGATGCGCTGTACCGCACGCTGCTGGGCCATCTGCTCGCGCACATGGACTGGCGGCTGAACCGGGAGGGCGCTGCGCCCCCCTGCAGCGGGCCGGCGCCGCGGCACCTGGCCGCCTGCCAGGGGACGGCGCGGTGGTCCGAGCCCGCCGGCACCGGTGCGGCCGTGCCCGCGCGGTAGCAAGCGGCAGGGCCCGCTGCCTCGCAAAACTCCGGCCAAGCCCCGGTCCGGCACAGGGCAAGCCGGGGCGGCGAAAATCTCCGAAGACCGGCCGTGCCGGCCCGGAACGCCATCCCTCAAGGAACCCATGCCCGAATCCACGCCGCCCATCGCAACGCCCGCCCACGATCCCGCGCAGGATGAAGACCCCCACCAGTGGCTCGAATCGGTGGACAGCGAACGCGCCCTGGCCTGGGTGCGCGAGCGCAATGCGCATTCCGAGGCGGTGCTGACGGCCCGGCCGGAATATGCCCCCACGCGCGAGCAGTTGCTGGACATCATGGACGCCAAGGACCGCATTCCCAGCGTGGTGCGGCGTGGCGACTGGCTCTACAACCTGTGGCAGGACGGGCACCACCGCCGCGGGCTGTGGCGGCGCACCACGCTGGCCGGGTACCGCGCGCCCGAACCCGCGTGGGAAACGGTGCTCGACCTGGATGCCCTCGCCCTGGCCGAGGACGAGAACTGGGTCTGGGGCGGGGCCGAGGTGCTGGGCCCGGAGTACCGCCACGCCCTGGTGTCGCTCTCTCGCGGCGGGGCCGACGCCACGGTGATCCGCGAGTTCGACCTGGTGTCGCGGCAGTTCGTCGAAGCGGGTTTCGCCCTGCCCGAGGCCAAGTCGGACGTGACCTGGATCGACGCCGAAACGGTCTACGTGAGCACCGATTTCGGCGAGGGCTCCCTGACCGAATCGGGCTACCCCCGCATCATCAAACGCTGGCGGCGCGGCACGCCGCTGGCCGGCGCGGTCACGGTGTTCGAGGGCGAGGCGTCGGACGTGGGCGTGGGGGTGGGCGTGGACCGCACGCCGGGCTTCGAGCGCACCGTGTTCACCCGCATGATCGACTTCTACCGCCACGAGGTCTGGCTGACGGAGGGGCCTGCCGAAGCGCCGGATGCCGCCCCCGTGCGGCTGGACGTGCCGGACGACGCCATTCCCGACTTCGTGCGCGGCACGCTGCTGCTGGAGCTGCGCAGCGACCTGGTGCTGGGGCAGGCGCACTTCGCCGCCGGCTCGCTGCTGCATGCCGACGCGGCGGCCTGGCTGCGTGGCGAGCGCCGGGCCGCGGCGCTGTTCACCCCCACGGCCACGCGCTCGCTGGCCGGCTACGACACCACGCGCGACCACGTGCTGCTGCAGGTGATGGACAACGTGGCCGAGCGGCTGGAGCTGTGGCACCGGCCCGGGGGCGAGGGCGGTCCCTTCGTCGGCCGCGCGGTGGACACGCCGTTCCCCGGCCAACTGGGCGTGACGGCCCTGCACGACCCGCTGCTGGCCGACGACCCGCTGGCCGAGCATTACCTGCTGTCGTACACCGACTTCACCACGCCCGCCTCGCTGTTCCTGGCCCGCACCGCCGATGACGAGCGCGAGTTGCTCAAGGCCGGGCCGGCGCGCTTCGATGCCGAAGGCATGCGCACCGAGCAGTGCTTCGCCACCTCGGCCGACGGCACGCGCGTGCCGTATTTCGTGCTGTGGCCGCGCGGCGCGCAGGCCGATGGCAACAACCCCACGCTGATCTACGGCTACGGCGGCTTCGAGCATGCGCTCACGCCCTGGTACGCCGCCGACTACGGCCGGGCCTGGTGCGAGCAGGGCGGCGTGCTGGTGGTGGCCAACCTGCGCGGCGGCGGCGAGTACGGCCCGGCGTGGCACCAGGCGGCGGTGCGCGAACACAAGCAGCGCAGCTACGACGACCTGATCGCCATCGCACAGGACTTGATCGCGCGCGGCGTGACCCGGCCCGTGCACCTGGGCATCCAGGGCGGCAGCAATGGCGGGCTGCTGGTGGGCGCGGTGATGGTGCAGCGGCCCGACCTGTTCAACGCGGTGGTGTGCCAGGTGCCGCTGCTGGACATGCGGCGCTATCACACGCTGCTGGCGGGCGCGTCGTGGATGGCCGAGTACGGCGATCCGGACGATCCGGCCGACTGGGCCTTCATCGCGCGCTACAGCCCCTACCACCAGGTGCGGGCCGATGCGCGCTATCCCCGGGTGCTGTTCACCACCTCGACACGCGATGACCGGGTGCACCCCGGCCACGCGCGCAAGATGGCCGCGCGCATGCTGGCGCAGGGGCACGACCTGCTGTACTACGAGAACACCGAAGGCGGCCACGGCGGCGCGGCCGACAACGCGCAGCGCGCCCACCTGCTGGCGCTGGAGTTCGCCTACCTGTGGCAGCAGCTGGGCCCGCGGCCCGCGGTGGCCACCGCCGCCCGCTGAATGCCGTATCGGCCGCAGCGGCGCAGCATTTCGCCACCGGGGCCGTGGCGGCGCGCCGCGGCCCCGGCGCGCCGGCCGCGGGCACTGGCACCACACGCAGGAAAACGCCACGCCGATTTGGCGACAATCGCATCCAGAAAGTGAGACCCCGACCATGCCCCTGCAATTCGCCGACCGACTGAACAATGTAGAGACCTCCGCCATCCGCGAGCTTTTCAAGCTGCTGGGCAAGCCCGGCATCATCAGCTTTGCCGGGGGATTTCCGGACAGCGCGATGTTCGACGTGGACGGCATCCGCGAGGCCTCCAATAAAGCCCTGGCCGAGGAGCCGGGCGCGGCCCTGCAGTACGGCGCCACCGAGGGCTACAACCCCCTGCGTGAGCAACTGGCCGCCTTCATGGCCAGCAAGGGCGCCAGGGACGTGGCGACCGACAACCTCATCGTCACCACCGGCAGCCAGCAGGCGCTGGACCTGCTGGGCAAGACGCTCATCAGCCCCGGCGACAAGGTGATCGTGGAAGGCCCCACCTTCCTGGCCACCATCCAGTGCTTTCGCCTCTACGGCGCCGAGCTGATCAGCGCGCCGGTCGATGGCGAAGGCGTGGACACCGACGCGCTGGAAAAGCTCATCGCTGAGCACCGCCCCAAGTTCGTCTACCTCATCCCCACCTTCGGCAACCCCAGCGGCGCGCTGCTGAGCCTGGAGCGCCGCCGAAAGGTGCTGGAGATGGCCGCCCGCCACCAGACGCTGATCGTCGAGGACGACCCCTACGGCGACCTGTACTTCGGCGAGGCGCCGCCCCCCAGCCTGCTGGCGCTGTCGGCCGACGTGCCTGGCAGCCGCGACCTGCTGGTGCACTGCGGCAGCTTGAGCAAGGTACTGAGCCCGGGCCTGCGCGTGGGCTGGCTCATCGCCCCGGCCGAGCTGCTGGCCAAGGCCACCATGTGCAAGCAGTTCAGCGACGCGCACACCAGCACCTTCGCGCAGGCCACGGCCGCGCAGTACCTCAAGGCCGGCCGCATGCCCGCCACGCTGGCCAAGGTGCGCGCGGTGTATGCCGAGCGCGCCCAGGCCATGGGCGATGCGTTGCGCAAGGAACTGGGCGATGCCATCGCGTTCGTGCAGCCGCAGGGCGGCCTGTTCGTCTGGGCACGCCTCACCGGCGTGCGCGGCCAGGTGGCCGACGGCAACGTGCTGGCCAGGAAGGCCATCGAGCAGGGCGTGGCCTTCGTGCCCGGCACGCCATTCTTCTGCGCGCAGCCCGACCACGCCACGCTGCGCCTGTCGTTCGCCACGGCCGATGTGGACAAGATCCGCGAGGGCGTGGCCCGGCTGGGCCAGGCGGTGCGCGCCTGACCGGCCGGCTGCGGACCGGCGCGGCGCCTGCTGGCGCTGCCCTGACCACCCCCGAGGGCGCCATGGCGCCTTTTTTCATGGCCGCACCGGTCAGGCCTGCAAGGACACCAGCCCGCGCACGGCCATGTAGAGACCCAACAGCCCCAGGCCGATGAAAAAGCAGGCCTTGAACCGCGCGGGCGACAGGCGTCCCCGTAGCCACTGGCCGGCCGCCATGCCGATGACGGCGGGCACCAGCAGCGCCACGGACGACAGGGCTGCCGCGCCCGGGTACGCCCCGTTGGCGGCCAGGGCGGCGCCCAGCACCAGGGTGGAGACGGTGAACGACAGCCCCATGGCCTGCACGAGCTCGTCCCGCGCCAGGCCCAGCGACTGCAGGTAGGGTACCGCCGGCACCACGAACACGCCGGTGGCGGCCGTGACCAGGCCCGTCGCCACGCCCACGGCCGGCCCCAGCCAACGTTCGGCGCGCGCCGGCACCTGCAGCGGGGCGCCGCGCAGGCCCCAGGCGGCGTACATGACCAGCACGGTGCCCAGCGCCACCTCCGCCCCCTGGCCGGCGGGCGCGCCGATCCACGCCGCCCCCGCGAGCGTGCCCGCGCACACGCCCAGCTGCATGCCGCCCAGCCGGCGCACCATCGGCCCCAGACCCGACAGGGGCCGCAACTGCAGCAGGTTGGTCACGAGCGAGGGCACCACCAGCAAGGCCGCCGCCTGGGCGGGGGGCATGACCAGGGCCAGCAGCGCCATCGCGACGGTCGGCAGCCCCAGGCCCACCACGCCCTTGACGCACCCGGCGAGCAGGAAGACGGCCGTGGCCGGGAGGAAGGCGGTGGGGGTGAGCGATGCGGTCATGCTGTGGATTGTTGGAGGCGCCCGTTAACCCGGCAATCGGGATTCGGCGCAGCCTGCCTCAGGCGAGGCCATAGGCAGGGCGTGCTACCTTGGCGCCCATGGCATTCGACCTGACCGATCTGCGACTGTTCGCCAACGTGCTGGAGGCGGGCACCATCACCGCCGGCGCATCAGCCAGCTGCATCACGCTGGCATCGGCCAGCGAGCGCATCCGCGGCATGGAATCCGCGCTGGGCGTGCCGCTGCTGCTGCGAACGCGGCGCGGCGTGTCGCCCACCCCCGCCGGGCGGACCTTGCTGCAGCACGCGTTGATCGTGCTGCAGCAGATCGAGCGCATGCAGGGGGACTTGGGCGACCATGCCTCGGGCCTGCGCGGCCACGTGCGCCTGATGTGCAACAGCGCCGCGCTGAGCGACTGGCTGCCCGACCGGCTGGCGGGTTTCCTGCACGACCATCCCGGCATGTCGGTGGACCTGCAGGAGCGCCCCAGCCACGAGATCGTGGACGCCTTGCGCCACGGCGTCTGCGAGATCGGCGTGCTGGCCGATTCGGTCGATGCCGTGGGCTTGCAGGCCTTCGTGCTGGGGGCGGACCCGCTGGTGCTGGTGGTTCCGCGCGGGCATGCGCTGGCGGCACGCCGCCGCATCGCATTCGCCGAGGTGCTGGGCTGGGAACTGGTGGGCCTGCCGGCCGGCAGCGCGCTGGACGACCACCTCGCGGGCCATGCCCGCCGGCTGGGCACCCGCCCGCGCTACCGCATCCGCCTTGGCAGCTTCGAGGCGGTCTGCCGCATGGTGGGGCAGGGCGTGGGCCTGGCCGTGGTGCCGCGCGCCGTGGTGCAGCGCTGCGGCCGTTCGGCCGGCGTGCGGGCCGTGGTCCTGGACGACGCGTGGGCTGCGCGCTCGCTGGTGCTGTGCGTGCGGGAACTGGACGCACTGCCGGCCCCCGCCCGGCAACTGGTGGCACGGGTGCTGGGGGCGTCGCCAGGCACCGGCGGCGGGTGAAGCGTGGTTTCGGTTCCAATAGCGGCATGCCCGACACCCATCCCAATGAACAGCGCCTGAACGAGCTGGAGATCAAGGCCAGCTTCGCCGAAGACCTGCTCGACCAGCTCAACCTCACCATCTACCGGCAACAGCAGCAGATCGACCGGCTCATCGCCGAGGTGTCCCAACTGCGCCAGCAGATCCCCGAAGGCGGCGGGGCGGCCGTGCGCAGCCTGCGCGACGAACTGCCGCCGCACTACTGACCTGCCGCGCGCCCCCGCCGGGTTCGCTCTTCCTTCCTCTTTTTCTTCACACCGAAAGGTCCCTGCCATGCAATACCGCCGCCTTGGCCGCAGCAACCTGCAAGTCTCCGCCCTGTGCCTGGGCACCATGATGTTCGGCGACCAGACGGGGCGCGACGAGGCCGCGGCCATCGTGGCCGACGCGCGCGAGCGCGGCGTGAACTTCATCGACACGGCCGACGTGTACACCCGGGGCGCGTCGGAAACGATGCTGGGCGGGTTGCTCAAGGGTCAGCGCCACGACTGGGTGCTGGCGACCAAGCTGGGCAACAAGATGTCCGACCGGGTGAACGAATCGCAGTATTCCCGCACCTGGATGCTGCGCGAGGTGGATGCCAGCCTGGCCCGGCTGCAGACCGACCACGTGGACATCCTGTACCTGCACCGCGACGTCAACGACATGGACCTGCAGGAGCCGTTGTTCGCCATCGATGCGCTGCTGCGCGCCGGCAAGATCCGCTACTGGGGCGTGTCCAACTTCCGCGCCTGGCGCATCACCGAGCTGGTGCATCTGGCGGCGCGCATGGGCCTGCCCGGGCCCGTGGTCTGCCAGCCGTACTACAACCTGCTCAACCGCATGCCCGAGGTCGAGATCCTGCCGGCCTGCGCGCACCACGGCGTGGGCGTTGTGCCCTACAGCCCGATCGCGCGCGGCGTGCTCACCGGCAAGTACCTGCCGGGCCAGCCGCCGGCCGAGGGCACGCGCGCGGCACGCGGCGACAAGCGCATGGCCGAGACCGAGTTCCGCGAGGAATCGCTGCAGGTCGCGCAGCAGTTGAAACAGCATGCCGAGGAACGCGGCGTGACGCTGGCCCAGTTCGCCACGGCCTGGGTGCTGGCGCACCGCGCGGTGAGCGCCGTGATCGCCGGCCCGCGCACCCTGGCGCAGTGGCAGGACTACGCGCCCGCGCTGGCCGTGGAGATCACCGCGCAGGACGAAGCGCTGGTGAATGAGCTGGTGGCCCCGGGCCACCCGTCCACCCCGGGCTACACCGACCCGGCCTATCCGCTGTACCCGCGCACCCGGGCCTGATCGAGCGACGACGGCTGGCGCGGCTCAGTCGTCCGCGCCGCCGTCCTGATCCTGGCGGGCCGCAGCCGCGCGCAGCTTGTCTTTCTTGCTCGGGCGCTTGCCCTTGATGCCGCCGTTGCCCGGCGGCGTGGCCGGCGCGGCTTCGGTGGGCTCGAAGCCGGGGATCTGCTCCAGCGGCAGGGCCATGCGCTGGCGCTTTTCGATCAGGCGCCAGTGGGCCTCGGTGCTGGCGCTGACGAAGCTCACGGCCACGCCGGTCTCGCCCGCGCGGCCGGTGCGGCCGATGCGGTGCACGTAATCGGTCACCGAGCGGGGCAAGTCGAAATTGACCACCACGGGCAACTGGGCGATGTCGATTCCGCGCGAGGCGAGGTCGGTCGTCACCACCACCTGCCAGCGGTCGTCCTTGAACTCCTGCAGCACCTGCTTGCGCGCGCCCTGGCTCAGGCCGCCATGGAAGGGCGAGGCGAAGATGCCGGCCTGGTAGAGCTTCTCGGCCACATGCTCGGCGGCGTACTGCGTGGCCACGAACACCAGCACGCGCGACCATTCGTGCGTCTGCACCAGGTGGCGCAGCAGCTGCGTGCGCCGGCCCGGGTCCACGGCGATGGCGCGTTGGGCGATGTCGGGCGTGGTCTCGGGCGAGTGGGCGATCTCGATGCGCACCGGCTCGCGCAGCAGGCCGTCGGCCAGCGCGGCCACCGCCGGTGCGAAGGTGGCCGAAAACAGCAGGTTCTGCCGCTGCACGGGCAACAGGGCCAGCACGCGGTTCAGTTCCTCCGCGAAGCCTAAGTCGAGCAGGCGGTCGGCCTCGTCCAGCACCAGGGTCTGCACGGCGGAGAGCGCCACCGCGTTGTGGTCCACCAGGTCCAGCAGGCGGCCCGGCGTGGCGACGACGATGTCGGCCCCGCTGCGCAGGCCCATCATCTGCGGGTTGATGGAGACGCCGCCGAACACCACGGCAACCGCCAGGCGCTGCGGCAGCAGGTGCCGGGCCAGATCGCGCAGGACCTCGCCGACCTGCTCCGCCAGCTCGCGCGTGGGCACCAGCACCAGGGCCCGCACGCGGCGCGCCCCCCGGCCGGCCTGGGCCAGCGTGTGCGGCAGGCACTGCTGCAGCAGCGGCAAGGCGAAGGCGGCGGTCTTGCCCGAACCGGTCTGCGCACAGGCCCGCACGTCGGCGCCGCGCAGCACGGCCGGAATGGCCTCGGCCTGGACCGCCGTGGGCGTGGTGAAGCCCATCGCATCGGCGGCGTGGACAAGGGCGGGCGAGAGGCCGAGGGAAGCAAAAGGCATGGCAGGCGCGCACCGGGGCGCGAAGGAGGGAACCCGCGATTGTGCCGCCCTGGGGCGGGATGCGGATAATTCGCGGTCTTTGAGGCCTTTCCTGCCTCATTTCCTGCCTTCACTTTTTGCCCGCCGTCCTTCGCCCGCGCCCCGGGCCCCTCGCCATGCGCCTGATTGCCACTGCCGCCGTTTTCTTCAAAGCCCAGGGGGTGCTGCCATGCGCCTGAGCGACCTGGGCGGCCTCGTCTATTCGACCGAATCGGGCCGCATGTGCCCCGGCTGCCGCCAGCCCGTGGCGCAGTGCGCCTGCCAGGCGGCACGCGCGGTGCCGGTGGGCGATGGCACCGTGCGGGTCTCTCGCGAGACCAAGGGGCGGGGCGGTAAGGCGGTCACGGTGGTGAAGGGCGTGGCGCTCGACGAGGCCGCGCTGGCGCTGCTGGGCAAGCAGCTCAAGGCCGCGTGCGGCAGCGGCGGGACCGTGAAGGACGGCGTGATCGAGGTGCAGGGCGACCATGTCGAGCGCGTGATGGACGTGCTGCGGCAACGGGGCCACACCGTCAAGCGGGCCGGGGGCTGAGAGGCGCCGCCATGGATCCGGAACAACTGCAGCGCCTGCTGACCGTCCAGATGCCCTACGGCAAGTACAAGGGCCATGCCATTGCGGACCTGCCGGGCAACTACCTGAACTGGTTCGCCCGCGAGGGCTTTCCGCGAGGAGATCTGGGCCGGCTGCTGGCCCTCATGCACGAGATCGACCACAACGGCCTGTCGGCCCTGCTGGAGCCGCTGCGCGCCCAGGCCGGGCAGGGCCCGGCGACCCGGCGCTGAACCGCCGCCGCGCGCCCTCAGTGGCCGCCGGCCGGCATGTCGAAGGCCGGCAGGTGCCCGAAGCATTTGCGGAACAGCGCGCGGGCCACGCCGTGCGCGGCCTGCTGCAGCGAATGCGCGACCTCCGGCGCGAAGCGGCGCTCGGTGTGCTGTTGCCACAGCCCCACCCAGGCCGCGAAATGCGCCGGCGTCACGCCCTCCAGCGCGCCGTGCTGTGCTAGCACGTTGCGGCGGTAGCGCCGGCTGCCCAGCGCCACCGTGCTCCAGAAGTCCACCATGCGCGCCAGGTGCGGCTCCCAGCGGTCCTGCAGCGCCGCGTCGAACACGGGGCCCAGCAGGGCATCGGCGCGCACGTCGGCGTAGAAGCCGTGCACGAGGTCGGTGATGCCCACCAGGTCCAGAGCGTGCCGAACGGGGGGCTGAAGGGGAGCGGTTGAATCCATCGGATCGGTGCGCGGGGCTGCGCGGTGGTTGAAGTCGGGTGGTCGGGTGGGTTGGACCGGGCCGGGGCAGAGCATGCCCGTTCCGGCGTCAAGGGGTTTGACGCGCAGCAAGCGATGGTCGCGCCGTGCCGTCGCCCAGCCAGGCCCCCGCCGCCGCCATCACGCAGCGCGTGAGCCGCTCCAGCCCCGCCTGGGCCGAGCGCGGCAGCGCCCAGTACAGGGGCACGTCCATCCCCGCCTGCGGCCGCAGCTCCACCAGCGTGCCATCGGCCAGTTGCCGTTCGATCAGCACGGTGGGGTGCATGCCCCAGCCCATGCCGACCTCGCAGCTGCGCAGGAAGCCCTGGTTGGACGGCATGAAGTGGCGGGGCGGATGGCGGCGCGAGGCCAGGCCCTGGCGCTGCAGCCACTGGTCCTGCAGGCGGTCGTTGCGGCCATAGACCATCATGGGCGCGAGCGCCGCGGTCTCGGGCGTCACGCCGCCGACGAAGTGGCGCGCCACGAATGGCGGGCTGCCGACCGCCACGTAGTGCATGGCGCCCAGCGGCCAGGTGTTGCAGCCCGCGATGCTGCCCGCGCTGGCGGTGACGGCGGCAATCACCTCGCCTTCGCGCAGTCGCTGGGCGGTGTGTTCCTGGTCGTCGATGCGGATGTCCAGTAGTTCGTTTCCTCCTGCGGTGAAGGCCGCCATCGCGTCCATGAACCAGGTCGACAGGGAATCGGCATTCACCGCCAGCTTCAATGTGGGGGCTGGCGCCTGGGTGTCGGGCATCAACGCAGGGTTGGCACGGCGCAGTTCGTTTTCCAGCAAGGCCACCTGTTCCACGTGCAGGCAGAGCCGGCGGCCCGCGTCGGTGCCCGTGCACGGCGTTCCGCGCAGCACCAGCACCTGGCCTGCGCGCTCTTCCAACTGCTTCACGCGTTGCGAGATGGCCGAGGGCGTGACGTGCAGCTTGCGCGCAGCGCGCTCGAAGCTGCCTTCGCGCACCACGGCCGCCAAGGCTTCCAGGCCGGCATAGTCAAGCATTAGTTTTGCTTCATATTGCTTAGAGACTTTAAGTTTACTTAAATCAATGCGGTTCGGACAATTCACCCATGTGGATCGCTTCGCCCCCCTCCTTTTCTGCCGCTTCCGCCTCCGCCTCGTGGCTGGCCGGATTCACGGTGTGCCTGACGTTGATCGTCTCCATCGGCGCACAGAACCTGTTTGTGCTGCGCCAGGCCGTGCAGGGCCGTCATGTACGCGCCTGCATTGCCTGGTGCGTCATCAGCGACGCGTTGCTGGTGGCGATGGGCGTGGCCGGCATGGCGCAGCTGCTGGGCCAATCGCCCACGCTGGCTTGGTGCCTGACGTTGGGCGGGGCGGTGTTCCTGTTCGCGTACGGATGCTTCGCGTGGCACCGGGCGTTCTGCGCACCTCAGGCGGCGCTGGCCGCCACGGGGCGGACCGAACGCAGTGCATTGGGCGTCGTCGGCGCGCTGGCCGTCATCACGTTGCTCAATCCGCACGTGTACCTGGACACCGTGGTGCTGATCGGGTCGATTGGCGCGCGGCAGGATGGCGGCCTGAAGTGGGTCTTCGTGGTGGGTGCCGCCTGCGCCAGCCTGCTGTGGTTTCTCGTGCTGGCCTTCGCGGGTCGGCGGCTGCAGCACGTGTTCGCCGATCCGCGCGCGTGGCGGGTGCTCGACACGTTGACGGGTGCCACCATGTTTGCGCTGGCGTGGTGGGTGGCGCGCAGCCTGCAGGGCGATTGATCCGGCGAGCGAGCGAGCGAGTGAGCGCGCCGGCGGCGGTGCCGCCACGTGCGGATCACCGAGCCGCAGCGCCTTCGCTTGATCACCGTGCTGCCCCCTTTGTGCGGCGTGGCGCGGCCTTCAGGGCCTGGCGCGGGCCTGCAGGAAGTCGATGAACACGCGCAGCTTGCGCGGCACGTGGGTGCGGCTCGGGTGGTAGAGGTAGAAGCCCGGAAAGGTCGGCCACCAGGGCTTGAGCACCGGCATCAGCCGGCCTGCGGCGATGTCGTCGGCCACCTGCACTTCGAACACGCAGGCGATGCCGGCGCCGGCGCGCACTGCCGCGATCAGGATGTCTCCGTCGTTCGAGATCAGCGGCCCCTGCACTTCCACCTCGACCGCGCGCCCCCTGTTCGTGTATTCCCAGCGGTAGATCCCTCCGCCCAGCCGCACGTTGAGGCAGCGATGGCCGGCCAGGTCCTGGGGCACCTGCGGCAAGGCGCGTCCTTGCAGGTAACGGGGGGACGCCACCGTCGCGATGCGCTGCCGCCCGCCGATGGGCACGGCCACCACGTCCTGCGCCAGGGACTCCCCCAGTCGGATGCCGGCATCGAAGCCGCCAGCCACGATGTCGAGCAGCGCGTTGTCGCAATGCAGGTCGAGCGTGATGTCCGGGAACTCCGCGAGGAACGCCTGCAGGTGCGGTAGCACCACGATGTCGGCGGCGGTGCGCGAAACATTGAGCCGCAGCAGCCCTGACGGCCTGTCTCGCGACTCGTTCATGCTTTCGATGGCAAGCGCCAACGACGCCAGGCTCGGTTGCGCCTGTGCCAGGAACCGCTGGCCCAGTTCAGTGACGCCGACGCGCCGCGTCGAACGGTCGAGCAGCCGCACACCCAGACTGGCTTCCAGCTTGCGGATCGTCTGCGACAGCGCCGACGGCGACACGCCCAGTTCCGCGGCGGCCCGGGTGAAGCTCGCATGGTGCGCAACGCGCGCGAACGCGGCAATGGGGGCAAGGAGATCGGGGGGCATGGGGCTGATTGTGAAGCACTGCTTCATGCCGCATGCCGCGAGCACCCATTTATCTGAAGCGACATTGTGCCTATCGTTGGCGCTTCTCCGGCCCGGCGCCGATGGGAATCCCAGCACTTCATTCCTCCACCCTCATCACCCCAAAGGCACATCCATGAACTCACTCTCAGGCAAGGTCGCGATCGTCACCGGTTCGTCCAAAGGCATCGGTGCCGGCATCGCCGAGCGACTGGCCGCCGATGGCGCGTCCATCGTCGTGAACTACGCCACCGCCGCATCGGACGCGGACGTCGTCGTGCGCCGCATCACCGCCGCCGGTGGCCGGGCAGTCGCCGCGCAGGCAGACCTATCGCAGCCATCGCAGATCCAGCCGTTGATCGATGCTGCCCTCGCACAGTTCGGTCGGCTGGACATCCTCGTGAACAACGCGGGCATCTACCGCATGGACTCGCTGGATTCGCTGACGGCGGACAGCATCGATGCCCACTTCGCGCTCAACGTGCGGGGTTTGCTTTTGACCACGCAGGCTGCTGCGCGCGTGCTGCCGGCGGGTGGCGTCGTGGTCAACATCAGTTCGGGGCTGGCCAAGAGTCCCTACCCGGTGGTGCATGCCTACTCGGCCACCAAGGGCGCCGTCGACACGCTGACGCGTTCGCTGGCCATAGAGCTTGGACCCCGCCAGATCCGGGTGGTGGGCATCGCCCCGGGCTTCGTGAAAACGGAAGGCAGTGCCGATGCCCCCAAGGAAATGGTCGACATGCTGGTCGGCAAGACGCCGCTCGGCCGGGTGGGGACGCCGGCGGACATCGCCGACGCCGTGGCGTTCGCGGTGTCGCAGCGCGGTGGATGGATCACCGGAACGACCATCGACGTTGCCGGGGGCATGGTGTTCTGAGCCCCATCGGAGTCCGGCGGCTCAACGCGCCGGTGCGCCGGTGCGCTGCTGGCGCTGGCCACCGGACGCGACGGCCGTCTGCAGGCGACGCGGCCCGCACGCATCGCCGCGTGTGCCGGTGCGTGCGGGCCGCAGGCGCGACGTTGGTCCGCCCTCAGAACGCGGGCACCACGGCGCCCTGGTACTTGTCCTGGATGAACTTCTTCACTTCCGGCGTGTGCAGCGCCTTCACCAGCTTCTGGATGCGGGGGTCGTTGGCGCGGTCGGCGCGCGCGGCCACCAGATTGGCGTAGGGCGAGTCGGCGCCTTCGATGAACAGCGCATCCTTGGTGGGGTTGAGCTTGGCCTCGATGGCGTAGTTGGTGTTGATGAGGGCCAGGTCCACGTCCTGCAGCGCGCGCGGCAGCAGGGCGGCTTCGAGTTCGCGGAATTTGAGCTTCTTGGGGTTCTTCACGATGTCGATCGGGGTGGCCGTGATGTTCTTGGGGTCCTTCAGCTCGATCAGGCCCTGCTTTTGCAGCAGGATCAGCGCGCGGCCAGCGTTGGACGGGTCGTTGGGGATGGCGACCAGAGCGCCTTCCTTGAGCTCGCCCACGGCCTTGATCTTCCGGGAGTAGGCGCCGAAGGGCTCCACGTGCACCTTGCCGTCGGGCACGGCGACGATGCTGCTCTTGCGGTCCTTGTTGTAGCTGTCCAGGTAGGGCTGGTGCTGGAAGAAGTTGGCGTCCAGCTGCTTGTCTTCCACCGCGGCATTGGGCTGGATGTAGTCGCTGAATTCCTTGACCTGCAGGTCCACGCCCTGGGCCTTGAGCTGCGGCTTCACGAAGTTCAGGATTTCCGCATGCGGCACCGCCGAGGCCGCGACCTTGAGCACATCGGCGGCATGCGCCGAGAAGGCCAGGGTGGCAACGGCAATGGCGGACAGCGTTTTCTTCAGCATGGAGAGGGCTTTCATTTCAGTCGGTTGGATCGGTCGGCGGACGCCTCAGCGCGCGCCGTTGGAAGACGTGAATGTAGTGAAGGGCGCGGGCATGCGCCATTCTTTTATTTTCATATCGATATAAAGAGCGATCCTCTTATGCGATCTGACGAATCGCCATTCAAATGAAAAGAGGCTGATGCCCTAGTATCGTTTGGCTTGGTTGCTATTGAAAGAATAGCATTCGGAGTGGCGCGCCGATGGGCACGCCAGGGCGTCAGCGCAGCACTTCCAGCAGGCGATCCAGCCCGCCTTCGTTGATCGCCACCTTGGCCTGGGCCCGCACCGCCGGCTTGGCGTGGTAGGCCACCGACAGGCCCGCGGCCCCCATCATGGGCAGGTCGTTGGCGCCGTCGCCCACGGCAATGGCCTGGCTGGGCGAAATGCCCAGGAGCGAGGCCACCTCCAGCAGCGTCCGGCGTTTCTCGGCGCCGTCGCAGATGTCGCCCCAGGCCTGGTCCACCATGCGGCCGGTGAGCACGCCGTCCTCGACCTCCAGCTGGTTCGACCGCGCGAGATCGATGCCCAGCCCGGCGCGGACCCGGTCAGCGAAGAACGTGAAGCCGCCCGAGACCAGCAGCGTGGTCAAGCCCGCGGAGCGGGCCGCGGCCACCAGTTCCTTGGCACCGGGGTTGAAGCGCAGCCGCTCGGCGAACACGTGTTCCAGGTGCCCGACGGTCACGCCGCGCAGCAGGGCCACGCGCTGGCGCAGGCTTTCCTTGTAGTCGGTGATCAGGCCCTGCATGGCGGCCTCGGTGATGGCGGCCACTTCGGCCTTGCGGCCCGCCGCGTCGGCGATCTCGTCCACGCACTCGATGTTGATCAGGGTGGAGTCCATGTCGAATGCGATGAGCTTGAAGTCCGACAGGGACAGCGGGGTGGAAAGGCCTTGGACGACAAGGCCGGGAGCGAATTCGGTGGCGGCACTCATGGATGGGGGGAGGAAAGATCCTGCGGCGAAGACAAAAGGAAGGGGAGGGGACTGCCCGGCGCGCCGCAGCGGCGTTCCGGGACACAGCGGGGATTATCCCCAGGTCGCCTGCCGCTGCCTGCCTTTGCCGTGATCGCTGCCGCTCCCGCCTCGTTGCTTCACTGGGGCGCCAGCCCGGCCGCCTTGACCAGTTCGGCGTGCAGTTTGATTTCCGCGGCGATGGTGTCCTGCAGTTGCTGGGTGGTGCCCGGCGCCACTTCCATGCCGCTGGCCGCCAGCCGGGTCTGGGTGTCGCCCGCCAAGGCGGCGTGGGCGGCGCTGCGCAGCCGGTCGATGACGGGCTGCGGCGTCTTGGCCGGTGCCAGCAGGCCGACCCAGGCCGACAGCTCCACCTGCGGCACGCCGCTTTCCGCCATGGTGGGCACCTGGGGCAGCACTGCCGAACGCTGTGCGCTCATCACCGCCAGCGCCTGCAGCTTGCCCGACTGGATGTGGGGCAACGCTTCGGGCAGCACGGCGAACATGAGGTCCACGTTGCCCGCCAGCGTGTCGTTGATGGCCGGGGCACCGCCCTTGTACGGCACATGCAGCATGCTCGATTGCGTGCGGGTGCCGAACATCAGCGCCGCCAGGTGCTGCGGGCTGCCGTCGCCCGACGATGCGTAGGTCACCCGGCCCGGTGCGGCCCGGGCGGCCTGCAGCACGGCGGCCACGCTCGGAAACTTCTGCGCGTCCTTGGCCACCAGCACCATCGGCTGGTTCACCAGCTTGGTGATGGGCACGAAGTCGGCCTGCGGGTCATAGGGCAGGGTCTTGAAGATGCTCTTGTTGGTGGTCAGGAACGACGCCGGCGACACCATGACCGTGTAGCCGTCCGGCGCCGCGCGGGCCACCATGGGCGTGCCGATCTGGCCCGAGGCGCCCGCCTTGTTGTCCACCACGAACGGCTGGCCCAGTTCGGCCGCCATCTTCTGGCCCACCATGCGCGCGATCATGTCGGCGCTGCCGCCGGCGGGGAGCGCGACGATCACTTTCACCGGGCGGTCCGGGTAGGTGCCCTGGGCCAGCGCGGGCGCTGCCGTGGCCACGAGGCCGAGGGCGCAGAAAAATGCCGGGATCGGGCGTGCAACACGCATGGGCGGACTCCTTGGATCGGTTGGAACGAATGGCCGCCGGTGCCATCCCGGCGCGTGCCATCGTCCAAGCAATTCCTGCACCTGTTCGCGGTGTGCTGGCGCGTGCGCCAGCGATTGGCATGTCGGATGCTATTATTTTTATAGCTATATGCCCTAGTACTTATTGTGCTCTGGGCCTTTTTTGCTCCGAACTCAAAGGGTCCGGCCAGGGGACCGGCCACCCAGGCCGGAAGGCCGCAAGCACCGCACGCAGCATGCCGTTCGCCATGGCACCGCCCCAAGCCATCCGTCAGGCGGGCGCACCCTGCGTCAGCGGCTGTCCCAGGCTGCGCAGCACGTCGCGCACCATCTGCACCCGGTCCTTGGCCTCGGGCAGTTCGCGCTCGATGCGCAGCTTCTCGTTGCCGGCCAGCTTGATGTGCTTGTTCTTCTGGATCAGGTGGATGATGTTCATCGGATCGATCGGCGGCTGCGGCTTGAAGGTGATGTGGATCACGCCGGGCGCCGCATCCACCTTGACCACGCCATAGGGTTGGCTCATGCAGCGCAGGCGGTGCACGTCGATCAGGGTCTGCGCCTGCGGCGGCAGCTTGCCGAAGCGGTCCACGATCTCCTCCAGCAGGCTGTCGATCTGGTCGGTGGTCCTGGCGGTGGCGAGCTTCTTGTAGAACGACAGGCGCAGGTGCACGTCGCCGCAGTAGTCGCTCGGCAGCAGCGCGGGCGCGTGCAGGTTGATGTCGGTGGTGACGGACAGCGGCGCCAGCAGGTCGGGCTCCTTGCCCGCCTTGAGCGAGCGCACGGCCTCCGACAGCATCTCGTTGTAGAGCTGGAACCCCACCTCCAGCATGTTGCCGCTCTGGTTCTCGCCCAGCACTTCACCCGCGCCGCGGATCTCCAGGTCGTGCATGGCCAGGTAGAAGCCGCTGCCCAGCTCCTCCATCTGCTGGATGGCGTCGAGCCGCTGCGCGGCCTGCTTGGTCAGGCCCTCGATGTCCGGCACCATGAGGTAGGCATAGGCCTGGTGGTGGCTGCGGCCCACGCGGCCGCGCAGCTGGTGCAGCTGCGCCAGGCCGAACTTGTCGGCGCGGCTCATGATGATGGTGTTGGCCGTGGGCACGTCGATGCCGGTCTCGATGATGGTCGAGCACAGCAGGATGTTGTAGCGCTGCGCCACGAAATCGCGCATGACCTTTTCCAGCTCGCGCTCGGGCATCTGGCCGTGGGCCACGGCGATGCGGGCCTCGGGCAATATCTCTTCCAGCTTCTGGCGCCGGTTCTCGATGGTCTCGACCTCGTTGTGCAGGAAGTAGCACTGCCCGCCGCGCTTCAGTTCGCGCAGCACGGCCTCGCGGATCACGCCCGTGCCCTCGTTGCGCACGAAGGTCTTGATGGCCAGGCGGCGCTGGGGCGCCGTGGCGATCACGGACAGGTCGCGCAGGCCCTCCAGCGCCATGCCCAGCGTGCGCGGGATGGGCGTGGCGGTGAGGGTGAGCACGTCCACCTCGGCGCGCAGCGCCTTCATCTGCTCTTTGTGGCGCACGCCGAAGCGGTGCTCCTCGTCGATGATGAGCAGGCCCAGGTTGTGGAATTGGGTGGATTCGGAGAGCAGCTTGTGCGTGCCCACCACGATGTCCACCGTGCCGTCGCCGATGCCCTTGATGGCAGAGGTGATCTCCTTGCCCGAACGAAAGCGCGACACCTCGGCCACCTTCACCGGCCACTTGCCGAAGCGGTCCATCAGCGTCTGGTAGTGCTGCTCGGCCAGCAGCGTGGTGGGTGCGAGGAACGCCACCTGCTTGCCGCCCGTGACGGCCACGAAGGCCGCGCGCAGGGCCACCTCGGTCTTGCCGAAGCCCACGTCGCCGCAGACCAGGCGGTCCATGGGGCGGGGCGAGATCATGTCCTGGATGACGGCGTGGATGGCCGCGTTCTGGTCGGCCGTTTCCTCGAAGCCGAAGTCGTTGGCGAACTGCTCGTAGTCCTGCGGCGAGTAGCGGAAGGCGTGGCCTTCGCGCGCCGCGCGGCGGGCGTAGATGTTGAGCAGCTCGGCCGCGGAGTCGCGCACCTGCTCGGCCGCCTTGCGCTTGGCCTTCTCCCACTGGCCGCTGCCCAGCTTGTGCAGCGGCGCCTCGTCGGCGCTCACGCCCGTGTAGCGGCTGATGAGCTGCAGCTGGCTGACGGGCACGTACAGCACCGCCTTGTCGGCGTATTCGAGGTGCAGAAATTCCTGCAGCGCGGGCGTGCCGTCGGGGTTCTTCTGGCCCACGTCCATGTTGATGAGCCCGTGGTAGCGGCCGATGCCGTGCGCGCTGTGCACCACCGGGTCGCCCACGTTCAACTCGGACAGGTCCTTGATCAGCGCCTCGACATCGCTCACCTGCTCCTGCTTCTTGCGCCGGCGCGTGGTGGCGCCGGCGGCGAACAGCTCGGTCTCGGTCACGAAGTCGATGCCGTCGCCGAGCCAGCTGAAGCCCGTCGTGACGGCGGCCGTGGCAATGCCCACCTTCTCCTCGGCATGGGCCTGGAACTCGGCCAGCGAGTCGAAGGCCGGCGGGCTCAACTGCGAGGCGCGCAGGAAATCGAGCAGGCTCTCGCGCCGCCCGGCGCTTTCCGCCAGCAGCAGCACGCGGTGCGGGGTGTTGCGGATGTGGGCGTGCAGGCGCGCCAGGGGGTCTTCAGCACCGCGCGCCACCGACAGGTCGCCCAGCTTCTGGAAATGGGCGTTGTCGGCGATGTCCTCCACGCCCGGTCGCAACGCGAGCTGCGCGTGCGCGTTGGCCCGGGTGTAGAACTGCTCGGTGGTGAGGAACAGCGCTTCCGGCGGCAGGGCCGGGCGGTCCGGGTCGCCCTGGATCAGGCGATAGCGGTCCTTCGTGTCCTGCCAGAACCGCTGGAAGGCCGGCTCCAGGTCGCCGTGCAGCACCACGGTGGCCTCGGCGCCGAGGTAGTCGAACACGGTCGCCGTCTCGTCGAAGAAGAGCGGCAGGTAGTACTCGATGCCCGCGGTGGCCACGCCGTTGCCCATGTCCTTGTAGATGCGGCTCTTGGTCGGGTCGCCCTCCAGCATCTCGCGCCAGCGGCTGCGGAATTTGGCCCGCGCGTCGTCGTCCATCGGGAATTCGCGGCCCGGCAGCAGGCGCACCTCCGGCACGGGGTACAGGCTGCGCTGGCTGTCCGGATCGAACGTGCGGATGCTGTCGATCTCGTCGTCGAACAGGTCCACGCGGTAGGGCACCAGCGAGCCCATGGGAAAGAGGTCGATCAGCCCGCCGCGCACCGCGTACTCGCCCGGGCTCACCACCTGCGACACGTGGGAGTAGCCCGCCAGCGTGAGTTGCGCCTTGAACTTCGCCTCGTCCAGCTTCTGCTTGACCTTGAAGTGGAAGGTGTAGCCCGCGAGAAAGGAGGGCGGTGCCACCCGGTACAGCGCCGTGGTGGCCGGCACCAGCACCACGTCCGCTTCGCCCTGGCTGATGCGCCACAGCGTGGCCAGACGCTCGCTGATCAGGTCCTGGTGCGGGGAGAACGTGTCGTAGGGCAGTGTCTCCCAGTCGGGGAACAGCGCGCAGCGCAGCTCGGGGGCGAAGAACGCCATCTCATCGATGAGGCGCCGCGCATCGGTAGCGTCGGCCGTCACGATGGCGGTGGTGCGCCGCGCGGCTTTCTCTCGCTCGCCCAGGCGCGCCAGCAGCAGGGCATCGGCGCTGCCCACCGGGCGTGGCAGGGTGAAACGTTTTCCGGGGATGAGTTTGGGGAGGTCCATGCGGGTGGCGGTGCGTCGGGCCCGGGACACCGGCCCCGGGGGCGCGGTGTGCGCGGCGGTCGGGCGGTGCGGGCGAATGGCAATTCTAGGCGGGCGTGCTCTTGGCGCACGTTGTCAGATGGGGACGCCCGCCCCTCCTACAATGGCCGCCCCATGACCGATCTGCTCCCGCACCTTTCGCCGCCACCGCTCTCCGGCCAGGGGCGTTTCTGGGCCCTGGTGCCGTGTGCCGGCGTGGGCGCCCGTGCGGTGGCGCAGCCTTCGGGGATCGACCGGGTGGCGGCAGGCCAGGTGCCGGTGCTGCCCAAGCAGTACCAGCCGGTGGCCGGGCTTCCCATGGTGCTGCACACCCTGGCCGCGTTCGCCGGCGTGGGCCGGCTGCTGGGCACGCTGGTGGCCGTGGCCCCGGGCGATGCGTTTTTCGACGGCCAGCCGCAGCCCACCTTCTTCGTGGCACCCTGCGGGGGCGCCACCCGCGCGGCGACGGTGCTGGGCGGCCTGCGCGTGCTGCAAGAGCGCGGCGCGCTGCCCGAAGATTGGGTGCTGGTGCACGATGCGGCCCGCTGTCTGGTCACCACGGCGCAGATCGACGCATTGATCGACGCCTGTGCCGACGACGCCGTAGGCGGGCTGCTGGCCCACAAGCTGGCCGACACGCTCAAGACCGCGATCGACGGCCCGGGCGGCGTGCGCGTGGCCTCCACCGTGGACCGCACCGACAAATGGCTCGCCCAGACGCCCCAGATGTTCCGCCTCGGGCCGCTGCGGCAGGCGCTGGAGCACCTGGGCCCGGCGGCCACCGACGAAGCAAGCGCCATGGAGGCCATGGGCCTGCACCCCCGGCTGGTGCCGGGCGGCGCGCAGAACTTCAAGGTGACCTACCCGGCCGACTTCGCGCTGGCCGAGGCGGTGTTGGCGCAGCGCATGCATGCCGCCACCCTGGACCGCTTCGGCGGCGCCCGGGGCGAAGCCTCGGCTGTGCCGGGCAAGACGATTTTTTAGGCGCGCGCAGCGCCTGCAGGAACGCGAACGATGAACATCCGAATCGGCGAAGGCTGGGACGTGCATGCGCTGGTGCCGGGGCGCCGCCTCGTCATCGGCGGTGTGGACGTGCCGCACACCATGGGCCTGCTCGGCCATTCCGATGCCGACGTGCTGCTGCACGCCATCACCGATGCGTTGCTGGGCGCCGCGGCGCTGGGGGACATCGGCAGCCACTTCCCGGACACCGACCCCACGTTCAAAGGCGCGGATTCGGTGGCGCTGCTCGTGGAGGCCGCGCGGCGCGTGCGCGCGCAGGGTTACGAGATCGGCAACATCGACAGCACGGTGATCGCGCAGGCGCCGCGCCTGGCCGCCCACATCCCCGCCATGCGGGCCCGCATCGCGCAGGCGCTATCGCTGCAGGAGGGCCAGGTCAACGTCAAGGCCAAGACCGCCGAGCGGCTCGGCCCGGTGGGGCAGGGCCTCGCCATGGAGGCCCGGGCCGCGACGCTGCTGTTCGTCAAGCCTTCGCCGGCTTAGGGCGGCGCGGGGGCAGGTTGCGCTTGATCTGAGGGCGCTGCAGGCGCTGCTTGGGGTCCTTGCCGCCGGGCAGGTCGGTCGCCCGCTGCAATTGGATGTGGGCCACCAGTCCGCCCGATCCCGAATTGGCAAGGGCGAAGATGCCGCCCATGCGCTGCACCGTCTTGTCCACGATGGACAGGCCCAGGCCCGCGCCGGCGGCCGCCGTGCGGGCCGAATTGCCGCGGAAGAACGGCTTGGTCAGGTTGGCCAGCTGCTCCGGCGGCACGCCCGGGCCATGGTCGCGCACCTTGATCAGCACCCACTTCTCGCGCCCCTTGGCCGCGATGTCCACGGTGGCCGTGCCGCTGTCGTGCGTCTTGCCGTAGCGGCGGGCATTCTCGAGCAGGTTGGAGATCACGCGCGCCAGTTCGACCTCGTCGGCCAGCACGTTCAGGTCCTCGGGCACGTTCATCGAGATCTGCAGCTCGCGGTGGTCCTGCACGGCGTACACGCACGACGACACCACGCCATGCAGGTTGACCGGGTTCAGGGTCACGTTGTCGGGGCGGGCGTAGTCGAGGAACTTGTCGATGGTGGCGTCGAGCTGCACGATGTCGGCCACCATGTGTTCGCGGGCCACGTTGTCCGACACGCTCATTTCGGTTTCCAGCCGCAGGCGGGCCAGGGGCGTGCGCAAATCGTGTGAAATGCCCGCCAGCATCACGGCGCGGTCCTGCTCCAGCTTGGCGAGCTTTTGCGCCATGCGGTTGAAGCCGATGTTCACCTCGCGGATTTCGCTGGTCACGGCTTCCTCGTCGAGCTGGCTGGCGGCGAAGTCGCCGTCGCGCACGCGGTTGGCGGCATAAGACAGCTGCTTGAGCGGTCGGTTGATGAGGCGCGCGATGGCCGCGGCACCCGCCAGCGACAGCGCCGCGGCGGTGATGAGCCAGATCATCCAGGTCTTGCCGCCGGCCGCGCTCAAGCGGGACCGGTCCATCAGCAGCCAGTTGGGGTCGCCGTTGATGGTGAAGCCCACCCACAGGCCGCTCTCGCCATTGACGTTGCTCGCCACGATGGTGCCCGGCCCCAGGCGCGTGGTGAGCTCTTCGGTCAGCCGCATGCCGAGCGCCGAGGCGTCCAGCAGGTCGAAGCGGTCGGACGGTTCCCGCGGCAGGATGCGAACGCCCTCCTGGTCGGCCATGGTCTTGATCAGCGAGACGCGCGCGATCGCATCGGCATGCACCAGCGCCGCGCGGCTCAGGTTCACCAGCGAGGCGATCTGCTGCGCCGTCTGCAGCGTGCGCGGCTCGAACTCCAGCGCCCGCAGCGTCTGCAGCCAGGCCAGGATGCTGCCCACCAGCAACAGCGCGAGCAGGAAGAACGTGCGCCAGAAAAGGTTAAGCCCCACCCGTGCACGCTGCGCCCGCAGGTACACGGGGGCCTCCAGGGGGGCGGGGCTGGTGGCGTCGGACGACGCTGCTTCGTAGTTGGCGCTCATGTCGTGAGAATCATCGGGAAATTGCCGGAGGGCAGAGGGCGCCACGGCGAAAACGCGGCCCTCGGCAAAGGGGAGATCAGCTCGTGCCGTCCGGCACGAACACGTAGCCCACGCCCCAGACGGTCTGGATGTAGCGGGGCGCCGCGGCGTCCACCTCGACCAGCTTGCGCAGGCGGGAGACCTGCACGTCCAGGCTGCGGTCGAACGGCTCGAACTCGCGGCCGCGCGCCAGCAGGGCCAGCTTTTCCCGCGACAGCGGCTGCCGTGGGTGGCGGACCAGCGCCTTCAGCATGGCGAACTCGCCGGTGGTGAGTGGCAGCTCTTCGCCGCTGCGCTGCAGTGCGCGCGTGCCCAGATCGAAGGTGAAAGGACCGAAGGTGACGACCTCGTTGTCGCCTGACGGAGCGCCCGGCGCCTCTTGCGGCGGCCGGCGGCGCAGCACCGCGTGGATGCGGGCCAGCAGTTCGCGGGGGTTGAACGGCTTGCCCAGGTAATCGTCGGCGCCCACTTCCAGGCCCACGATGCGGTCCACGTCCTCGCCCTTGGCGGTCAGCATGATGATGGGAGTGCGATCGTTGGCGGCGCGAAGGCGGCGGCAGATCGAGAGGCCGTCCTCGCCGGGCATCATCAGGTCCAGCACGATGAGGTCCACGGTTTCGCGCAGCAGAATGCGGTTGAGGGCCTTGCCATCTTCCGCAACCATGACTTCGAAGCCCTCTTGCGTGAGATAGCGCCGCAGCAAATCGCGAATGCGGGCGTCGTCATCCACCACGAGAATCTTGTCGGTACGGTTGGTTGTTGAGGCCATTTGTTTCCCAAGTCCTATTTGTAACAGAGCCGATTCTGACCACCTTGAACCCCGAAGTTCGGCTTTTTGCCAGATACCTGACCAACTGTTACAAGTTTTGCCCCGCCACGCACAGACGCTATCGGGCCTTTACCGCCGATTGATCCGGACCGGTTAACGTAGCGTTTCAAGGGTGTCCGATGCACCCGCCCACTTTCTCTTCACAAGGATTCCGATCATGAAAATTGCTACCAAAATAATAGCTGCAGGCGCTCTTCTGATGTGCGCTGGCGCCGCTTTCTCCCAAAACGCCGTGATGCCGCCACCGCAGAATGTGCTGCAGCTGTCCGCGACCGGCACCGTGGATGTCCAGCAGGACCTGCTGGTGCTCACGCTGGCCACCAGCAAGGAAGGCGCCGACGCAGCCACGGTGCAGACGCAGCTCAAGCAAGCGCTGGACTCCGCGCTGGCGGAGGCCAAGCGCTCTGCCCAGCCGGACCAGATGGACGTGCGCACCGGCGCGTTCGGCATGTACCCGCGCTATGGCAAGGAGGGCAAGATCAACGGCTGGCAGGGCCGGGCCGAGCTGATCCTGCAGGGCCGTGATTTCTCGCGCATCACCACCACCGCCGGCAAGATCCAGTCCATGCCGATCAGCCAGATCGCCTTCGATCTGTCGCGCGAGGCCCGCGAGAAGGTGGAGGGCGAGGCACAGACCAAGGCCATCGAGCAATTCAAGGCCCGTGCGAATGAACTGGCGCGGGGCTTCGGCTTCAGCGGCTACACGCTGCGCGAAGTGGCGGTGAACAGCAACGAGATGATCCCCGGCCCCCGGCCGCGCATGATGGCCATGGAGGCCAAGATGTCGTCGATGTCCGCCGATGCGCCCGTACCGGTGGAAGCCGGCAAGGCGCAGGTGGTGGTGAACGTCTCCGGCGCCGTGCAACTGCGCTGAGGGGTTGGCGGGCTGACGCCCGTGCCGGACCGCCTCCTTCCCTGGATGCCAAGGCAGGGCGCCGGTGATCGGGCGGTTAAGGCTTTTCGTTCTTACTGGGCGGCCCAGCCACCGTCCATGTTCCAGGCGACGCCGCGGACATTGTTGGCCGCCGGCGAGCAGAAGAACACCGCCAGTTCACCCAGCTCTTCGGGCGTGGTGAACTGCAGCGAGGGTTCCTTTTCGCTCAGCAACTGCTTCTTGGCGTCTTCGTTCGACAGGCCCTGGTCGGCCGCCTTGGCATCGACCTGTTTCTGAACCAGCGGCGTGAGCACCCAGCCGGGACAGATCGCATTGCAGGTCACGCCGGTGGTGGCGGTTTCCAGCGCGGTGACCTTCGTCAGGCCCACGAGGCCGTGTTTGGCCGCTACATAGGCCGCTTTTTGAGCCGAAGCCACCAGTCCGTGCACCGAAGCGATGTTAATGATGCGGCCCCAGTTGGCCGCCTTCATCGAAGGCAGGGCCAGGCGCGAAGTGTGGAAGGCGCTGGTCAGGTTGATCGCAAGGATGGCATCCCACTTCTCGACAGGAAAGTCTTCCACGTTCGCCACGTGCTGAATGCCTGCGTTGTTGACCAGGATGTCCACGCGCCCGAACTGGCTGGCGCTGTACTTCATCATGTCCTCGATGTCCGCAGCGCGGCCCATGTCGGCGCCGTGGTAGGCCACCTGCGCGCCATGGCTTTCTCCGGCCGCCAGCACTTCGGCACGGGGGCCGTCCACATCGCCGAAACCATTGAGGACGACGTTGGCGCCCTGGCGCGCGAGCGCCTTGGCGATGCCCAGTCCGATGCCGCTCGTGGAGCCGGTGACGAGGGCCGTTTTGCCTTGAAGCATGTGAGTCTCTCCGAATGAATTAGGATGAACGCAACCATTATCGAGCGCCCCCGTGACGAATTCGTTCCCATGACCGAGCCTACGCTGAATTACGTGAATTGCCCTGGAATCGCTGCCAAGGAGGGCTCGGCGGACGGTGCAGCCGCCAGCCATCGCATGGCGTATTGGGAATGGAACGCGACGGGCCAACCGGGCCATCCCCATGTGGTGGTCTGCGTGCATGGCCTGTCGCGCCAGGGGCGTGATTTCGATGTGCTCGCCCGCCGGCTGTCCCGTCATGCCCGGGTGATCTGTCCCGACGTGGCCGGCCGCGGCCGCAGCGACTGGCTCGCCGACCCCACGGCCTATCAGGTGCCGGTCTACGCAGCCGACATGCTGGCACTGCTGGCCGACGTGCATGGCCGCGCTCCCATCCAGCATCTGGACTGGGTGGGCACCAGCATGGGCGGGCTGATCGGCATGGCGCTGCTCGGCCAGCCAGGGTTGCCGCTTCCCGTGCCGGTGCGCCGGCTGGTCCTCAACGATGTAGGGCCGGTGATCGAATGGAGTGCGCTCCAGCGCATCGGCCAGTACCTCGGGCGGCCCGCGCACTTCGAAACGCAGCAGGAGGCGGCAGACGCCTTGTGGGCGATTTCCTCCAGCTTCGGCCCCCATACGCCGGCGCAGTGGCTGGCGTTGTCGCGTGCCATGCTCCGGCCTGCGCCCGAGGGCGGGTTCGTGCTGCACTACGACCCGGCCATCGCCCACCCGTTTCGCGCGATGACGCAGGAGGCCGCCGTTGCGGGCGAGGCGCAGCTGTGGCAGCTGTACGACCGGATCAGCGCGCGCACGCTGCTGCTGCGCGGCGCGCAATCGGATCTGCTCTCGCGCTCGACGGCGCAAGCCATGTCGCAACGCGGGCCTCGGGCCCAGGTGGTGGAGTGGAGCGGGGTGGGGCATGCCCCGACGCTGGTGGCGGACGAACAGGTGGATGCGGTCGAGGCGTTCCTCTTCGATCCCAGCGAAAGAAGAGGTGGGCTGTGAAGAGCCTGGCCACCGCACCTCCCGCCACGCTGGGCCAGGGAGGCGCGGGGAGCGCGTCGCCCCGGTCCGATGCCGTGCCGCAGCTCATCGCTGCCACGGCGCTTTCGCTGCCCGAGCAGGCGGGCGCGCTTGCGCGGGCCCGGGCTTTTGCGGAACCGCTGCTGTCCAGCGAGACGCTGGAGACCGGTGAGAACACTTTCGCGCATGCCGAGGCCGTCGCCTCCATCCTCAAGAACATCGGCGGGTCGGAAGCCATGCAGGCGGCCAGCTATCTGGTGCATGCCTGCTCGCACCTGAACAAGCCCGAGGAGGTCATTGCCAAGGCCTTCGGGCAGAACTTCGCCGCGCTGGCCGTGGAGACCACCAAGCTCATGCGCGTGCAGCAGCAGGCACGCGAAGCCCAGATCGCCGGACAGCCGGTGGACGACCCCGCCACGCAGACCGAGAACGTGCGCAAGATGCTGCTGGCGTTCTCCCGGGACCTGCGCGTCGTGATGCTGCGGCTGGCCTCGCGCCTGCAAACCCTGCGTTTCTATGCCGCCACCAAACGCGCTGTGTCGCCCGGCATCGCGCGCGAGGCCCTGCAGGTGTTCGCGCCGCTGGCCAACCGGCTCGGCATCTGGCAGATGAAATGGGAGTTGGAAGACTTGTCCTTCCGTTTCCTGGAGCCGGAGACCTACAAGCAGGTGGCCCGGCTGTTGGACGAAAAGCGGGCCGAGCGCGAGGTGTACATGGAGCAGCTTCGCGGCCGGCTGGAGTCCGAACTGCGAGCCCGCAGCATCAGCGCCAGTGTGCAGGGCCGGCCCAAGCACATCTACAGCATCGTCAAGAAGATGCGCGGCAAGTCGCTCGACTTCGAGCATGTTTTCGACATCCGGGCGCTGCGGGTGGTGGTGCCGTCGGTGAAGGATTGCTACGCCGCGCTGTCCTGGGTGCACGAGCATTTCAAGCCCATCGACGCCGAGTTCGACGACTACATCGCCAAGCCCAAGCCCAACGGCTACCAGTCGCTGCACACCGTCGTGCGCGACGAGACGGGCAAGGCCATCGAAATCCAGATCCGCACCCAGGCCATGAACGACCACGCCGAGCATGGCGTGGCCGCGCACTGGGCCTACAAGGAGGCGGGCACCAAAGGCTATGCGGGCGTTTCGGCCTCCGGCGAATACGACGCCAAGATCGCGGTGCTGCGCCAGTTGCTGGCCTGGGAGCGGGACATGGCGGACACCGTGCAGCACGGGGGGCTGTTCGAGGACCGCATCTACGTGCTCACGCCGGATGCGGCCGTGGTGGAGCTGCCGCAGGGCGCCACCCCGGTCGATTTCGCCTATGCGGTGCACACCAGTGTCGGCCACCGTTGCCGCGGCGCGCGCGTCGACGGTGCCATGGTGCCGCTCAACACGCCGCTGCAGAACGGGCAGACCGTGGAGATCACCACTGTCAAGGAAGGCCGCCCGTCACGCGATTGGCTCAATGCCGAACTGGGCTACCTCACCAGCCACCGCGCCCGCGCAAAGGTGCGAGCGTGGTTCAACGCCCAGGCCACCCATGAGACCACGGCGCGGGGCCGCGAGGCGGTGGAAAAGCTGCTGCAGCGCGAGGGCAAGACCGCCATCAAGCTCGACGATCTTGCCGTGCAGCTGGGCTTCAAGACGGCGGACGCCTTGTTCGAAGTGGTGGGCAAGGACGAGTTCTCGCTGCGCACCATCGAGACGCTGCTGCGCCCGCCCGAGCCCGTGCTGCAGCCGGACGATTACCTGCTTCTCAAGAAGACGCGCACCTCCGAGGCCGCGCCCAAGGGCGGGGTGCTGGTGGTGGGCATCGATTCGCTGATGACGCAACTGGCCAAGTGTTGCAAGCCTGCGCCGCCCGACAACATCCGGGGCTTCGTCACGCGTGGCAAAGGGGTGAGCGTGCACCGCGCCGACTGCAGCAATTTTCGCGAGATGGCGGCACGCAGTGCCGAACGCGTCATTGAAGTGGAGTGGGGGCAATCCAAGGCGTCCGCCGGTGCCGGTCCGTCGGTCTATCCCGTGGACGTGTCGGTCGAGGCTGCAGACCGGCAAGGCCTGCTGCGCGACATTTCCGAGGTCTTCGCCAGGGAGAAGACCAACGTGATCGGCGTTCAGACGCAGTCCGTGAAAGGCACGGCTTGGATGACGTTCACGGTGGAGGTGGCCGACTCCGGACGGCTCAACAAAGTGCTCGGCATCGTGGCCACAGTGCAAGGCGTGCGCTCCGCACGGCGCCGTTGAAAGAAAGCGCGCGAAGTTGCCTGGAACGCGTATTTTTTACTGCTACAATCTCGCTTCTCGAATACACACAGGCGCGTAGCTCAGCTGGTTAGAGCACCACCTTGACATGGTGGGGGTCGTTGGTTCGAGTCCAATCGCGCCTACCAACTAACCATTGGTAAAAGCCTTCCAAATCATCGATTTGGAAGGCTTTTTTATTTCCGAAAGGGTTTGGGCTTTCGGCCACCCAATGGCTGCAATAGCGGCTCCTCATGGAATGGGCCCTATGTCCCTGAGGCGTCCGCAAAGGTCGTCTGCCGCAGCCTGATATCGCTGTGATGCGCCTCTGCTGGGCCACCAGAGACGTGGCGTGGACCACCATGAAAAATGCCAGTCAGCATGGCTGACTGGCATTCGATGTCGCCCGTTGCATTCTGTAGAAAGGGGCCCTGCATCGCAGGCCCTCTCCAGAAGCGCGGCTTCGGCTCAGCGCTTGTCCAGCGGCTGCACGTCGCGGCGCTCTGCGCCCACGAACAGTTGGCGGGGGCGGCCGATCTTGTACTCGGGGTCGCCGATCATCTCGTTCAGCTGGGCAATCCAGCCCACGGTGCGGGCCAGCGCGAAGATGCCGGTGAACAGGTTCACCGGGATGCCGATCGCGCGTTGCACGATGCCGGAGTAGAAGTCCACGTTCGGGTAGAGCTTGCGCTGCACGAAGTAGTCGTCTTCCAGCGCGATCTTTTCCAGCTCCTTGGCCAGGGCGAACAGCGGATCCTTTTCGAGGCCCAGTTCGGCCAGCACTTCGTTGCAGGTTTCCTGCATGAGCTTGGCGCGCGGGTCGTAGTTCTTGTACACGCGGTGACCGAAGCCCATCAGCTTCACACCGGAGTTCTTGTCCTTGACCTGCTTGATGAACTCGCCGATCTTCTCCACGCCGCCCTGCGCCTGGATGTCGTGCAGCATGTTCAATGCGGCTTCGTTGGCGCCACCGTGGGCGGGGCCCCAGAGGCAGGCCACGCCAGCGGCGATGGCGGCGAACGGGTTGGTGCCCGAGGAGCCGCACAGGCGCACCGTGGAGGTGGAGGCGTTCTGCTCGTGGTCGGCGTGCAGGATGAAGATGCGGTCGAGCGCGCGTTCGAGCACCGGATTGACCTTGTACTCTTCGCACGGCGTGCCGAACATCATGCGCAGGAAGTTGCCGGCATAGCTCAGGTCGTTCTGCGGGTACATGTAGGGCTGGCCCACGCCGTACTTGTATGCCATCGACACCAGCGTCGGCATCTTGGCGATCAGGCGGATGGCCGAGATCTCGCGATGCTGCGGGTTGTTGATGTCCGTGCTGTCATGGTAGAAGGCCGAAAGCGCACCCACCAGGCCCGTCAGCACGGCCATCGGG
The DNA here is from genome assembly GCF_030158975.1 of Acidovorax sp. SUPP2539. Classification (NCBI taxonomy): domain Bacteria; kingdom Pseudomonadati; phylum Pseudomonadota; class Betaproteobacteria; order Burkholderiales; family Comamonadaceae; genus Acidovorax; species Acidovorax sp. SUPP2539. The sequence goes on from NZ_BQXJ01000001.1 coordinate 1,417,962, forward strand.
TGGGCGTCGCGGCGGAAGCCACGCAGAAAGAACTGCATCTGCTCGTTGACCATCGTGTGCTTGGTCACGCTGTCGCTGAACTCGGTCTTCTGTGCGGGGTTGGGCAGTTCGCCCTTGAGCAGCAGGTAGCAGGTTTCCAGGAAGTCGCACTGCGTGGCCAGTTGCTCGATGGGGTAACCGCGGTACAGCAGCTCGCCCTTGTCGCCGTCGATGTACGTGATCGAGGACTGGCATGCCGCGGTGGAAAGGAAACCGGGGTCATAGGTGAACATGCCCGTCTGCGCGTACAGCTTGCGGATGTCGACCACGTCGGGGCCGATACTGCCTTGGTACACGGGAAGTTCCACGCTGGGGCTGCCGTTGCTGAACGATAGCGTTGCCTTGTTGTCTGCCAGTTTCATTTCCAGTTTCCTTCTGTTGTTAGCCCGCAAGCGGTGGAGGGGGTGCTGACGCTCTGCGGCGCAGCTGTTCAAGCACTTCCTTGACGTCCCTGGTATCGATCTCGCCCATGGGTTCCTTGCGCCGCAGCAGCAGGTCCAGCAGGTCGTTGTCGGAAAGGTCCATCAAGGTCGTGAGACCTTGTGCCTGGCGCGGGGTCAGGCGCGAGCCGTAGGTGGCGAAGAACTGCTCAATGAACAGATCGTTCTCCACCAGGCCGCGGCGGCTGCGCCACTTCAGCTTGGCGGCCTCGCGTTCGTCGAGCAATTCGTCGTCGGCCATGGGGGTCAGATGGCGCGACGCACCATCAGTTCCTTGATCTTGCCGATGGCCTTGGTGGGGTTGAGGCCCTTGGGGCACACGTCCACGCAGTTCATGATGGTGTGGCAGCGGAACAGGCGATAGGGGTCTTCGAGGTTGTCCAGGCGAGCGCCCGTGGCCTCGTCGCGGCTGTCCGCAATGAAGCGGTATGCCTGCAGCAGGCCGGCGGGGCCCACGAACTTGTCGGGGTTCCACCAGAAGCTGGGGCAGCTCGTCGAGCAGCTGGCGCACAGGATGCACTCGTACAGGCCGTTGAGCTCATCGCGCTCTTCCGGGCTCTGCAGGCGTTCCTTCTCGGGCGTGATGCCTTCGGTGATGAGGTACGGCTTGATCGAGTTGTACTGTTTGAAGAACTGCGTCATGTCCACGATCAGGTCGCGGATCACGGGCAGCCCGGGCAGCGGCTTGAGCACGATGGTGCCCTTGAGCGTGTTCATGTTGGTGAGGCACGCCAGGCCGTTCTTGCCGTTGATGTTCATCGCGTCGGAGCCGCAGACGCCTTCGCGGCACGAACGGCGGAACGAGATGGACGGGTCCTGCGCCTTGAGCTTCACCAGGGCGTCCAGCAGCATGCGCTCGTGGCCGTCGAGTTCGATCTCCACGGTCTGCATGTAGGGCTTGGCGTCCTTGTCCGGATCGTAGCGGTAGATTTGAAAGGTGCGCTTCATGGTGTTCTTTCTCGTGGGCTTATAGGGTCAGAACGTACGGACCTTGGGAGGCACGCTGTCGACCGTCAAAGGCTTCAGGTTCACGGGCTTGTAGGTCAGGTTGTTGCCTGCGCTGTGCCACAAGGTGTGCTTCATCCACTCTTTGTCGTTGCGGCCCAGCGGGAATTCCGCGTGGTCGGCCGGATGCTCGTAGTCATACACGGTGTGGGCGCCGCGGCATTCCTTGCGGGCGGCGGCGGAAGTCATCGTGGCCTGGGCCACTTCGATGAGGTTGTCCACTTCCAGCGCTTCCATGCGCGCGGTGTTCCAGACCTTGGACTTGTCCTTGAGCGTGACGGAACCCACGCGCTCGCGGATGGCGTTGATCTTGACCACGCCTTCATCCATGCCTTCTTGCGTGCGGAACACGCCGGCGTGCTGCTGCATCGACGCGCGGATGTCGTTGGCGACGTCCTGGGCGTAGGTGCCTTCGTTCGAATCCTGCAGCTGGTTCAGGCGCGCCAGGGTGCGGTCGGCGGCGTCGGCCGGCAGGGGCTTGTGCTCGCCGCTGCCCTTGATCATGTCCACGATGTGGCGGCCTGCGGACTTGCCGAAGACCAGCAGGTCGAGCAGCGAGTTCGTGCCCAGGCGGTTGGCACCGTGCACCGACACGCACGAGCATTCGCCCACGGCGTACAGGCCGTTGACGACCTGGTTGTGCACGTCGCCGTTCTGGATCACGACCTGGCCGTTGATGTTGGTCGGAATGCCGCCCATCTGGTAGTGGATGGTGGGCACCACGGGGATCGGTTCCTTCGTGATGTCGACGTTGGCGAAGTTGACGCCGATCTCATACACCGAAGGCAGGCGCTTGTGGATCGTCTCGGCACCGAGGTGGTCGAGCTTGAGCAGCACGTAGTCCTTGTTGGGACCGCAGCCACGGCCTTCCTTGATTTCCTGGTCCATGGAGCGCGAGACGAAGTCGCGCGGCGCCAGGTCCTTCAGCGTGGGCGCGTAGCGCTCCATGAAGCGTTCGCCGTTGCTGTTGAGCAAGATGGCGCCTTCGCCGCGGCAGCCTTCGGTCAGCAGCACGCCGGCACCGGCCACGCCGGTGGGGTGGAACTGCCAGAACTCCATGTCCTGCAGCGGGATGCCGGCGCGTGCCGCCATGCCCAGGCCGTCGCCGGTATTGATGAACGCGTTGGTCGATGCCGCGAAGATGCGGCCCGCGCCGCCGGTGGCCAGCAGCACGGCCTTGGCCTGCAGTGCATACAGCTCGCCGGTTTCGAGTTCCAGGGCGGTCACGCCGACCACGTCGCCAGAGGCGTCGCGGATCAGGTCGAGCGCCATCCACTCCACGAAGAAGTTGGTCTTGGCCTTGACGTTTTGCTGGTACAGCGTGTGCAGCATGGCGTGGCCGGTGCGGTCGGCCGCGGCGCAGGCGCGCTGCACCGGCTTTTCACCGTAATTGGCCGTGTGGCCACCGAAGGGGCGCTGGTAGATGGTGCCGTCGGGGTTGCGGTCGAACGGCATGCCGAAGTGTTCGAGCTCGTACACGACCTTGGGGGCTTCGCGGCACATGAACTCGATGGCGTCCTGATCGCCCAGCCAGTCGGAGCCCTTGATGGTGTCGTAGAAGTGGTAGTGCCAGTTGTCCTCGCTCATGTTGCCGAGCGACGCGCTCACGCCGCCCTGCGCCGCCACGGTGTGCGAGCGGGTGGGAAACACTTTGGACAGCGAGGCCACGTTCAGGCCAGCGCGGGAGAGTTCGAGGGCGGCGCGCATGCCGGAGCCGCCGGCGCCGACGATGACGACATCGAACTTGCGCGTGGTGATGTTCGCTTTGGTGTAGCTCATTGTTATTTGCCTTCAGTCGCGGGGGATTGGATCAGAGACGCCAGAGGATCTGGATACCCCAGCCGGCGCAGCCGACGAGCCAGAAGATCGCGATGGCTTGCAGGGCGAGGCGCAAGCCCACGGGCTTCACGTAGTCCATCAGCACATCGCGCGTGCCCACCCAGACGTGCCAGGCGAGGGCCACGATGACGGAGAAGGTCAGTACCTTCATCCATTGCGCCGAGAAGATCGATGCCCAGCGGTCGTAGCCGATGGGACCCTTGGTCAGCAGCACCTGGGCGAGCAGCACCACGGTGAAGAGCGCCATCAGGGCGGCGGTCACGCGCTGGCTCAGCCAGTCGCGCACTCCGTAGTGGGCACCGACGACGATGCGCTTGGAGCCGTAGTTCACGGACATAGAAGATCCTTTTTTGTGGGGTTCGTGGGATGGCCGGCGCGGCTCAGTACAGGCCGAACAGCTTGGCGCCGAGCACGACGGTGAGGGCGATGCTGATGACGAGGGTGGCGGTGGCGGATTTGCTGCCGAAGTCCTTGTTCACCGCGTCATGGCTCACGTCCATCCACAGGTGGCGCAGGCCGGCGGTGAAGTGGTGCAGGTACGACCAGATGAGGGCCAGCACGACGAGCTTGAGGAACCAGCCCGGCACGAAGCCCAGGCCCACCGTGAAAGCGGCCTTGAATTTGCCGAAGGAGATTTCGGAGGACACCGAGGTGTCGAACATCCACAGGATGAAGGGGAGCAGCACCAGCATGATCACACCGCTGACGCGGTGCAGGATCGACACCCATCCTGCGGCAGGAAGGCGGTAGGTGGGCAGGTCCGTGAGGGCATTGATGTTGCGGAATTCAGGCCGCTTTTTGGCGATCTCGGTCATGGCGGTGCTTTCGTGGATGTAACTGCTTTGTAATTTCGCGCGAACGAAACAACCCAAAATTCTATTGCAATGCAACAACCGCAGTGTTTCGGTACGGCGTAATTTCACCGCGCGGTATCGGCATGGTCGGGCAGCTTCAGCTCAGTTCGTTGTGGTAGTGGTGCGTATCGGTGCGATACAGGCCCTTGCGTAACTCCATCGGAACTTCGTTGTAGGTGTAGGCGATGCGCTCCACGCTGAGCAGCGGCGTACCGGGTGCGACCTGCAGCAGCCGCGCCTGCTCTCCATCGGGCTGCACGGCCCGGAGCTTCTCGTCGGCGCGCACCATTCTCACGCCGAAATCGATTTCGAACATGGCGTAGGTGGGGCCCTGGTAGCTGGACATCTGCTCGGCGGTCAGTCCTTTGAAGGCCTGCCCGGGCAGCCAGATATCCTCCAGGATGGTGGGAACGTCGCCGAACGACAGGATGCGCCGGGCATGCACCACGGCATCGCCGCTGCGCAGCGCCAGGGCGCGCGCGATCTCGGCGCTGGCACGGATGCGGCGGCATTCGATGATGTGGCGCTGGGCCGGCCCCTCGACTCCGGCATCGCCCGAGTCGGGCATGAGCTTGAGGAACCGGTATTGCACGTGCCGCTCGGCATGCGTGGCGACGAAGGTGCCCTTGCCCTGGCGGCGAACGACGAGGTTCTCCGCCGCCAGCTCGTCGATGGCCTTGCGCACCGTGCCCTGGCTCACGCGGAAGCGGGCGGCCAGTTCCATCTCGCTCGGGATCGATTCGCCCGGCTTCCATTCGCCATGCTGCAGGCTGTGCAGGATGAGTCCCTTGATCTGCTGGTACAGCGGGCTGAAGGCCGGCGTGGGTGCGCCCGCGCTTCCTGCGGGTAGTGCAGGGCTGTCGGAGGCGGCAACCGGAAGGGTGGACATGGCGGCGGATCGAGGGGCGGCTGGCGCGCAAGGCAAAGGTGGGGTGTTTCGCGCGTCGGCGAGGCAGGATCATATCTTATATAAGACATAAGACAAATTGACCGGCTCCGGATTTCAGCGGTACACTCGGGAGCTGTTCTGCAGGGCACGGGCTGCTTGGTTTGACTGGCGCTGGTGCATCGACTGCACCGACACCCGTTTTTCCACTTTCTGGAGTTTTTCATGAGCAAGAAGCCCGTCCGCGTTGCTGTTACCGGCGCCGCCGGTCAAATCGGTTACGCCCTGCTGTTCCGCATTGCCTCCGGCGAAATGCTGGGCAAGGACCAGCCCGTCATCCTGCAATTGCTCGAAGTGCCCGTCGAAGGCCCGCAAAAGGCGCTCAAGGGCGTGATGATGGAACTCGACGACTGCGCCTTCCCGCTGCTGGTCGGCATGGAAGCTCACAGCGACCCCATGACGGCATTCAAGGACGCGGACTACGCCCTGCTGGTGGGCTCGCGTCCCCGCGGCCCGGGCATGGAACGTGCCGAACTGCTGGCCGTCAACGGCGCCATCTTCACGGCCCAGGGCAAGGCGCTGAACGCCGTGGCCAGCCGCAACGTGAAGGTGCTGGTCGTGGGCAACCCCGCCAACACCAACGCCTACATCGCCATGAAGAGCGCGCCGGACCTGCCGCGCAAGAACTTCACCGCCATGCTGCGCCTGGACCACAACCGTGCTGCCAGCCAGATCGCCGCCAAGACCGGCAAGCCCGTGGCCGCCATCGAAAAGCTGGCCGTGTGGGGCAACCACTCGCCCACGATGTATGCCGACTACCGTTTCGCCACCATCAATGGCGAAAGCGTCGCCAAGACGATCAACGACCAGGAATGGAACGCCAACACGTTCCTGCCCACGGTGGGCAAGCGCGGCGCCGCCATCATCGAGGCACGCGGTTCCTCCTCGGCCGCTTCGGCAGCCAACGCCGCCATTGACCACATGCGCGACTGGGCCTTGGGCACCAATGGTAAGTGGGTCACCATGGGTGTTCCTTCGGATGGCCAATACGGCATTCCGAAGGATGTGATGTTCGGTTTCCCTGTCACCTGCGAAAACGGCGAGTACAAGGTCGTCGAAGGCCTGGAAATCGACGCTTTCAGCCAGGAACGCATCGACAAGACGCTGGCCGAGCTGCAAGGCGAGCAAGACGGCGTGAAGCACCTGCTGTAATTTTTTCGGGTTCCGTTTTTTCATGCTCGACTGGAATCCCGCGCTCTATCGCCGCTACGAGGACGAGCGCACGCGCCCGGCCCAGGAGTTGCTCGCGCGGGTGCCCCATTCCGCGCCGGTCCACGTGATGGACCTGGGCTGCGGGCCGGGCAATTCCACCGAGCTGCTGGTCCGGCGCTTCCCGCAGGCGCAGGTGACCGGCATCGACAATTCCGAAGCCATGCTGGCCAGCGCGCGCGAGCGCCTTCCCGGCGTGTCCTTCGTGCTGGGCGACATCGCCCGCTGGGTGCCCGACACGGCGCCCGACCTCATTTACGCCAATGCCTCCCTGCAATGGGTGGAGGGGCATGGCGACCTCTTTCCGCGCCTGTTCGACAGCCTCGCCCCCGGCGGCGTGCTGGCGATCCAAATGCCCGACAACCGCCAGGAGCCCACGCACCGCCTGATGCGCGAAGTGGCGGCCGAAGCCCCGTGGCGCGAGCCCATCGGCGATGCCGACGCGCTGCGCACCGAGCTTCTGAACATCGGCGGCTACTACGATCTGCTGGCCCCGCGCGCTGAGCGCATCGACGTGTGGCACACCGTCTACCAGCATGTGATGGCGTCGCCCGCGGCCATCGTCGAATGGGTGCGCGCCACGGGCCTCAAGCCCTTCATCGACCCGCTGGGCGATGCGTTGCGCGAGAGCTTCCTGGCCGAGTACGAGCGCCGCATCGCCGCGGCTTACGCCGTGCGCAGCGATGGCCGCCGTTTGCTGGCGTTCCCGCGCATGTTCATCGTGGCGCAGCGCCCGTCATGAGTGCGACCGGTGCCCACCCCGCGGCAGTGCTCATGGGCGCCCAGGCCAGTGCAATGCGCTTGCCGGTCTGCGACCATTACAGCGGCGTGGAAGCGCGCATGCGCAAGAGCCTGGAGCTGCAAGCCGCCATGGCGGCCGAGCTGGGCCGCTGCGTATTCGATGTGACCCTCGATTGCGAAGACGGCGCCCCCGTGGGCCGCGAGCGCGAGCATGCGGCCCTCGTGGCGCGGTTGGCTCGCACCGCACCCCCCGATGCCCGGGTGGCCGCGCGCGTGCATGCCGTGGACCACCCCGCCTTCACCGAAGACATGGCCACCATCGCCGGCGAAGCCGCCACGCGGCTGTGCCACATCATGGTGCCCAAGGTCGAGTCGGTGGACGACGTGCTGCACGCCGAAAAGGCCCTGCTCGCCGCATCGGCGGGGCAGGTGCCGTTGCACGTGCTGCTGGAGTCGCCCGCGGCCGTGCAGCAGGCCTTCGAGATCGCCGCCCATCCGCGCGTGCAGTCGATCAGTTTCGGCCTAATGGATTTCGTCTCGGCGCACGCCGGTGCGATTCCCGCGAGTGCCATGGGATCGCAGGGCCAGTTCGAGCACCCGCTGGTGGTGCGCGCCAAGCTCGAGATCGCCGCGGCATGCCACGCCCACGGCAAGGTGCCGTCCCATTGCGTGGTGACCGAGTTCAACGACGCCGATGCCCTGCGCACGGCGGCAGGGCGCGCCGCGCGCCAGCTGGGCTACACGCGCATGTGGAGCATCCACCCGGCGCAGATCCGCCCCATCCTCGAAGCCTTCGCGCCCGCGCAGGACGAGATCGCGCAGGCCGCCCAGCTTCTTTCCACCGCCGCGCACGCCGACTGGGCCCCCGTCAGCGTCGATGGCGTATTGCACGACCGCGCCAGCTACCGCTATTTCTGGCAGGTGCTGGAGCGTGCGCACCAGACCGGCCGCGCGCTGCCCGCCGCGGCGCAGGCCTGGTTTGCCCAGCCGGCTGCGGGCCCAGAGGCCTGAGCCGTCCCACTATCAAGTTCCCCACACCTCCTTTTTCGTCGGAGTTCCCATGAAAACCTTCATCGCTTCTGCCCTGATGCTGCTGGCCCCTGCGCTGGTGATGGCGCAAGACGCCGCTCCCGCCAAGCCCGCACCGGCCAAGAGCACGGCCAAGGCCGCACCTGCCAAGGCCGCTGCCAAGGAGAAGTCCGCCGAGACCAAGCCCGCGGCCAAGCCGGCTGCCAAGAGCGCGGCAGCCAAGCCGGCCGCGGCCAAGAAGGCCACGAGCAGCCGCACGCAACTCAAGAGCGCCACCAACCAGGTGGCCACCGGCATCATCGCCGCCGAGGCCGCCTTGACGCCGCAGGAACTGGCCATCGCCGAACGCGTGCATACCGGCCACATTCCCTGCGAACTGGGGGCTTCCGTGCATGTGGAAGCCGATGCCAAGTCGCCGGGCCACTTCCGCATCGACGGCAAGGGCTTCAACTACTACATGTCGCCCATCGCGACCAGCACGGGCGCGGTGCGCCTGGAGGACCAGAAGGCCGGCGCCGTGTGGATCCAGATCGCCAACAAGTCCATGCTCATGAACCAGAAGCTCGGCCAGCGCCTGGCCGACGAGTGCATGAGCCCGCAGCAGGTCGCCGTGACCGAATCCATCAAGAAGAACCCGCAGCCCAGCCTGCTGGAAGCCCTGCCTGCCTCCGCCAACGCACCTGCCACCGTGGCGGCACCGGCGGCTGCATCCGCACCGGCCCAGTGATTCTTCTTGCCCGGGCGCACCCGCTGCGCCCGGACCGCAGGGCCTGCCATGGCCCGCCCCACACACCAAAAACCCACCGGAGAAAAATATGTTGAAAGCCTACCGTGACCATGTGGCCGAGCGCGCCGCATTGGGCATTCCGCCCCTGCCTCTCACGGCCAAGCAGACCGCCTCGCTGATCGAGCTGCTGAAGGCGCCGCCCGCCGGAGAAGAAGCCACCCTGGTGGACCTGATCACCTACCGCGTGCCGGCCGGTGTGGACGATGCCGCCAAGGTCAAGGCCAGCTACCTGGCGGCCGTGGCCCACGGCACGGAAAAGTGCGCATTGATCGGCCGCGAGAAGGCCACCGAGCTGCTGGGCACCATGCTGGGCGGCTACAACCTCACGCCGCTGATCGACCTGCTGGACGATGCGGCCGTGGCGTCCGTCGCGGCCGAAGGCCTCAAGAAGACGTTGCTGATGTTCGACCAGTTCCATGACGTCAAGGAAAAGGCCGACAAGGGCAACGAATTCGCCAAGGCCGTCCTGCAAAGCTGGGCCGACGCCGAGTGGTTCACCAGCCGCCCCGAAGTGCCGCAGAGCATCAAGCTCACCGTGCTCAAGGTCACGGGCGAAACCAACACCGACGACCTGTCGCCCGCCCCCGATGCCTGGAGCCGCCCCGACATTCCGCTGCATGCGCTGGCCATGCTCAAGAACAAGCGCGACGGCATCACGCCCGAGGAAGACGGCAAGCGCGGCCCGGTGAAGTTCATCGAAGACCTGCGCGCCAAGGGCAACCTCGTGGCCTACGTGGGCGACGTGGTGGGCACGGGCTCCAGCCGCAAGTCGGCCACCAACAGCGTGCTGTGGTTCACCGGCGAAGACATCCCCTACGTGCCGAACAAGCGCTTCGGCGGCGTGTGCCTGGGCTCCAAGATCGCCCCGATCTTCTACAACACCATGGAAGACGCGGGCGCGCTGCCCATCGAACTGGACGTGAGCCAGATGAACATGGGCGACGAGATCGAACTGCTGCCCTACGCCGGCAAGGCGCTCAAGAACGGCCAGGTCATCGCCGAGTTCGAGGTCAAGAGCGAAGTGCTGTTCGACGAAGTGCGCGCCGGTGGCCGCATTCCGCTGATCGTGGGCCGTGGCCTCACCGCCAAGGCGCGCGAGGCCCTGGGCCTGGCGCCCTCGACGCTGTTCCGCCTGCCGCAGAACCCCGCCGCCACCGGCAAGGGCTTCACGCTGGCGCAAAAGATGGTCGGCCGCGCCTGCGGCCTGCCCGAGGGCGAAGGCGTGGTGCCCGGCACCTACTGCGAACCGCGCATGACCTCGGTCGGCTCGCAGGACACCACCGGCCCGATGACGCGCGACGAACTGAAGGACCTGGCCTGCCTGGGCTTCAGCGCCGATCTGGTGATGCAGTCCTTCTGCCACACCGCGGCTTACCCCAAGCCCGTGGACGTGAAGATGCACCACGAGCTGCCCGACTTCATCAGCACGCGCGGCGGCATCTCGCTCAAGCCCGGTGACGGCATCATCCACAGCTGGCTCAACCGCATGCTGCTGCCCGACACGGTGGGCACGGGCGGCGATTCGCACACGCGCTTCCCGATCGGCATCAGCTTCCCCGCCGGCTCGGGCCTGGTGGCGTTCGCCGCCGCCACGGGCGTGATGCCGCTCGACATGCCGGAATCGGTGCTGGTGCGCTTCAAGGGCGCGATGCAGCCCGGCGTGACCTTGCGCGACCTGGTGCACGCCATTCCGCTGTACGCCATCAAGGCCGGCCTGCTGACCGTCGAGAAGAAGGGCAAGAAGAACATCTTCTCGGGCCGCATCCTCGAAATCGAAGGCCTGCCGGACATGAAGGTGGAGCAGGCGTTCGAGTTGTCCGACGCCTCGGCCGAGCGCTCGGCCGCCGGCTGCACGGTGCGTCTGAACAAGGAGCCGATCATCGAGTACATCAACTCGAACATCGTGCTGCTCAAGAACATGATCGCCCAGGGCTATGCCGATGCGCGCACCATCACGCGCCGCATCAAGGCCATGGAAGCATGGCTGGCCAATCCGCAGCTGCTGCAGCCCGACGAAGATGCCGAGTACGCCGCCGTGATCGAGATCGATCTGGCCGAGATCACCGAGCCCATCGTCTGCTGCCCCAACGATCCGGACGACGCCAAGACGCTGTCCGACGTGGCCGGCGCAACGATCGACGAGGTGTTCATCGGCTCGTGCATGACCAACATCGGCCACTTCCGCGCAGCCTCCAAGCTGCTGGAAGGCAAGAAGGACATCCCGGTCAAGCTGTGGATGGCGCCGCCCACCAAGATGGACGCCCACCAACTGACCGAGGAAGGCCACTACGGCGTGTTCGGCGCGGCCGGTGCCCGCATGGAAATGCCGGGCTGCTCGCTGTGCATGGGCAACCAGGCACAGGTCAAGGAAGGCGCCACGGTGATGTCCACCAGCACCCGCAACTTCCCCAACCGCCTGGGCAAGAACACGAACGTGTACCTGGGTTCCGCCGAACTGTCGGCCATCTGCTCCAAGCTGGGCCGCATTCCGTCCAAGGAAGAGTACCTGGCGGATGTGGGCGTGCTCAACCAGAACGGCGACAAGATCTACAAGTACATGAACTTCGACCAGATCGAGGAGTACAAGGAAGTTGCGGACGGCGTCGCCGCCTGACCGGCGCCTGCCACCCTGAAGAAAAAGCCCGCTTCGGCGGGCTTTTTCTTTTGCTATTGAAATGATAGCTAGATGCCGGCGTTTTTATTGCGCAGGAGGCCTTTTTGATGCTGAACGGTCTGGTGGCGTCTGGATGGCGCTTTCGCCCGGCGCTAGGATCGGGCGTAACCGATCGATGGCGCCGCGGAGCGCCGCAGTCAAACCGCGCAGCCGAAAGCCCTCCCGCCATGCCATCCCATCGCCTGACCCTTTTCGCGGATTACCACCAGTTCTATCTTCAGGACGAGGCGGCGCCAGGCGACCTGGCAAGCGCCTGGGACGAGGCCGCGACGCTTCGCATGCTGGCCGTGTCGCAGGGCGTCGTCGGGTTTGGCACTGCTCGGAACATGCCGGTGCCGGTGACCCTGGAGTTGCTTGAGGCCGAGCCGCAGACCGAACTGGCCCGGTTCGACCATGTGGTCGATGGATCGGTGGCCATTGCCACAGGCCCGCTCGTCGTGGCGGGGTGCACGGACTACTTGCCCGATGCGGCCCGGTTCGATGTGCCGCCTGGAACGTACCGGGTCAGACTGTCCAGCGCGGGTCTGGATTCGCTGTCTCCCGATGGGCTGGAAGGCGAAGACCGCTATCTCGTGCAGATGTGGCCGGGTGCGCTGTTGGAACCGACGGTGCTCAAGCAGCATGCCGGCTGACCTGAGCGTCAGGGGTGGCTGCCTTTTGGATGGCCCGGGTATTGGCCGCTGCGTGGACGCGCCTGGGGCAAGGGCAGGCGCGCCCTGTAGCGGCTTGGCCTGAGCCACTGGGCAAAAGATGGCCGGCCGCATCGACCAGGCGCCCATGGCGTTTCGATTCAGGCCCACCGCCACTCATGGCAGTGCTTCGAGGCGCTCGCAGGGGGCTTCGGCAAGGGTGGGCCGGTCCGGGCTCAGAGCGGCGGCCGAAAGCCCGCGTTCGACGAAATGGTCCGGCAGGCTCCCCGTGAGGACCAGGGAGGCCAAGGCTTGTCCCACCGCCGGTGCGATCTGGATGCCGTACCCGCCCAACGCGGCGGCCCAGAAGAAGCTAGGCGCATTCCCGGCGGCCCCGAGCACGGGCGAGCCATCGGCAACAAAGCTGCGAAGGCCTGCCCAGCGGTGGGCCACGCGACGCACAGCCAGGGTGGTGGCCTGTTGCAGCCGATCTACCGCAACGGCCACATCCCACTCCTCGGGCTGCACGTCGCAGGGCGGCATGGGGGTTTCATCGCTGGGGCTGACCAGCAGGCGCCCGGCCTCGGGCTTGAAATAGAAGGTGTCGGCAAGGTCCGTCACCATCGGCCAGGACGCCAGCGCGGGCTGGCCGGGCATGCCGTCGGGCAGATCCACGATCACGGCGGTGCGCCGCTTGGGCACCAGGTCGATGGTCGCCACGCCGGCCTGGCGCGCGGCCTCGTCGGCCCAGGCGCCTGCGGCGTTCACCACGCAGGGCGTGTGAAACCGGCCCGCCACCGTGTGGACGGTCCAGTGGCCCGACGCATCGCCCTCGGCGCACTCGACCCCCGCGGCGGTCTGCACGCGGCCGCCGGCGGCCCGGATGCCGCGCAGGTAGCTCTGGTGCAGTGCATCGACGTCGATGTCCATGACCGAGGGGCGCCACACCGCGCAGCGGTAAGGCCTCGGGTCGATGACCGGGCAGCGCGACAGCGCCGCGTCCAGCCCGATCACGCGGGCGGGTTGGCGGGCATGGTGGCCGGCAGCCAGGGCGGTGTCGATGCGGCCGCAGTCCACGTCGTCCTGCGTTGCCAGCGCCACCACGCCGCGCGGCGCCACGAGCGGCACTGAAGCAAAGCCGACAGGGGGTGCTTCGAAAAACGGGCGGCTGGCCGCGGTGAGCGCGCGGACCGTCCGGCTACCGAAATATTCTGAAAACAGGGCGGCCGAACGGCCGGTTGCGTGGTAGCCGCAATGCGCCTCGCGCTCCAGCAGCAGCACCCGCCGGTGCTGCGCCAGTGCCCAGGCGCAACTGGCCCCGGCCATGCCCCCGCCCAGGACGATGGCGTCCCAGTGCGACTCGGCGCCCGTGCCGGCAGAGCCGGTGCGGCTCATGCGGTGGCGGCGGTGCGCGCCGCCGAGGGCGGCACCACCAGCCCCGCGGCGATGAGCCGGGAGACGATGCAGTCGGCGGCCTGTTCGGGCGACATGTACGCCGTCTGGATGTGGATGTCCGGCTGCTCCGGCGGCTCGTAGGGCGAGTCGATGCCGGTGAAGTTCTTCAGGGCGCCGCTGCGGGCCTTTCGGTACAGCCCCTTCGGGTCGCGCTGCTCGGCGAGCTCCAGCGGCGCGTCGATGAACACCTCCAGGAACTCGCCAGCCTCGAGCAGCGCGCGCGCTGCACGCCGTTCGGCACGGAACGGCGAGATGAAAGCCACCAGCACGATCAGCCCGGCATCCACCATCAGCCTGGCGACTTCGCCCACCCGGCGGATGTTCTCGACCCGGTCGGCATCGGTGAACCCCAGGTCTTTGTTGAGGCCGTGCCGGACGTTGTCCCCGTCCAGCAGAAAGCTGTGGCAGCCGCGCCGGTGCAACTGCTGCTCCACCCGATTGGCGATGGTCGATTTGCCGGCGCCGGAAAGCCCGGTGAGCCACAGCACGCAGCCTTTCTGGTGCTTGATGGCGGCCCGCTGCGCCTTGCTGACCTGGGTGTGGTGCCAAACGAGGTTGTCGGCATCGCGCAGGGCACGCACGAGCATGCCCGCCCCGGAGGTCTCGTTGTCGATCCGGTCGATCAGCAGGAACCCGCCGGCGTCGCGGTTGAGGTCGTAGGCGTCAAAGGCAATGGGCTGGTCCAGGGTCAGTTCGACCAGGCCCACCGCGTTCATGTCGAGCTGGTCCGCAGGCAGCCGGTCGAAGGTTTCGATGTCCACCCGGTGGACGATGCGCGTGACGGTCGCACCCACGGTGCGGGGGCCGCATTTGAGCCAGTACCCGCGGCCAGGAAAGAGAGGGGTTTCGCTGAACCAGACCATGTCGGCTTCGATGCGGTCGGCCACTTCCGCGGGAGAGGCCGGGTCGGCGATGAGATCGCCGCGCGAGACGTCGAGCTCGGCATCCAGCACCAGGGTGACCGACTGGCCCGCCGTGGCGGCCGGCAGATCCCCATCGTACGTGACGATGCGCTTCACGCGTGCCAGCTGGGCGCGGGGCTGCACCACCACCGCGTCACCCACGCGCACGCTGCCCGCTGCCACCGTGCCTGCCAGGCCCCGAAAGTCTTCGCTCGGCCGGTTCACCCATTGCACCGGAAACCGAAGCGGCTGTCGCGCGGCGCCTGCCTCGTCGACCTCCGTGGCCTCCAGCCACTGTCCGAGCGTGGGCCCCTGGTACCACGGCGTTTGAAGGCTGCGCTCGACCAGGTTGTCCCCTCGCAGGGCCGACATGGGAATGCACACCGGGGCAGGCAGGCCCATCTGCTGCGCCAGCGCGCAGAACTCCGCTTCGATCTCGGCGAAGCGGTCTTCGCGGTAGTCCACCAGGTCCATCTTGTTGACCACCAGGGCCAGGGCCCGGATGCCCAGCAGCGCGGCGATGTAGGCATGCCGCCGGGTCTGGCTGAGCACCCCTTTGCGCGCATCCACCAGCACCATCGCCGCGCCGGCGTTGGAGGCCGCGGTGGCCATGTTGCGCGTGTACTGCAGGTGGCCCGGTGTGTCGGCCAGGATGAATTTGCGCGTGGGCGATGAGAAGTAGCGGTAGGCTACGTCGATGGTGATGCCCTGTTCCCGCTCGGCCACCAGGCCATCGACCAGCAGCGCGAAGTCGAGCGCACCGCCCTGCGTGCCTGACTTGCGGGAGTCGGCGGCCAACGCCTGCAACTGGTCCTCGTAGAGGCTCTTGGATTCGTACAGCAGCCGGCCGATCAGCGTGCTCTTGCCGTCGTCCACGCTGCCGCAGGTGATGACGCGCAGCAGGCTGCGCTGCGGCGCGGGAGAGGGTTGGGTGCCGCTCATCAGAAATACCCCGCCTGTTTCTTCAGTTCCATGGAGCCTTTGCCATCGTGGTCGATGGCCCGGCCTTGTCGCTCGGAGGTGTGCGCCGCCAGGGTCTCGGCAATGATCGCCTCCAGCGAATCGGCATCGCTTTCGATGGCGCCGGTGAGCGGGTAGCAGCCCAGCGTGCGAAAGCGCACCCTGCGCATTTGGGGGCGTTCGCCCGGGGCGAGGGGCAGGCGCTCGTCGTCCACCATGAGCAGCATGCCGTTGCGTTCCACCACGGGCCGTTCCTTGGCGAAGTACAGCGGCACGATGGGAATCTGCTCGCGTGCGATGTATTGCCAGATGTCCGCCTCGGTCCAGTTGGAGAGGGGGAATACGCGGATGCTCTCGCCCTGGTGCTTGCGGGTGTTGTAGACCCGCCAGAGCTCGGGCCGCTGTCGCCGCGCATCCCAGCGGTGGTGTACTGACCGCAGCGAGAACACGCGTTCCTTGGCGCGCGATTTTTCTTCGTCGCGGCGCGCTCCGCCGAAGGCGGCGTCGAACCGGTGGTGGTCCAGCGCCTGCTTGAGCGCCTGGGTTTTCATGAGGTCGGTGTGCACCGCCGATCCATGCACGAAAGGGTCGATGCCCATCGCGATGCCGTCGGGGTTGCTGTGCACGAGCAACTCCATGCCGGTGTCCCGCGCCCGCTGGTCCCGGAAGGCGATCATCTCGCGGAACTTCCAAAGCGTGTCCACGTGCAGCAGCGGGAATGGCGGCCGTGCGGGGTAGAACGCCTTCATCGCGAGATGGAGCATCACCGAGCTGTCCTTGCCGATGGAATACAGCATGACGGGGTTGTCCGCCTCCGCCACCGTCTCGCGCAGGATGTGGATGCTCTCGGCTTCCAGCCGCTGCAGATGATCGAGAAACATGTCGTCGGCTCCTTGAAAAAAGAGGTGTCTGAATATGAGGGTGTGGCCGGAGGGCGTGCCTCATGACGGCAGCGATGGCCGCCCGCGAGCGCGCAGCGGCATCCACAGCAGCATCACGCCGACCGTGCTGGCAAGCGTGGCCGCCAGCATCACGCCGTAGATCTCGGCATAGCCGAAGCGGGCCGCAACGAACCCGGCCACGACGCCCCCGGCAGCGATGCCCAGATCCCAGAACGAGGTGAACATGCCGAGCGCGGCGCCGTGGTGGGCCGGCTCGGTCTTCTGGATGACGATCAGTGCCAGCGAGGGGTAGAACAGCGAGAGTCCGAGCCCCATCGCCAGCCCACCCAGCACCGCCACCATGAGGTTGGGCGCGATGGCGAGCAGCAGCAGGCCCACGGCCTCGCCCAATGCCGCCCACAGGGCAACGCGATATGGCCCGAACTGGTCGGGCCAATGGCCAAGAAAAAGCCGTGATCCCACATATGCGAAGCCGAACACGTTGAATGCCAGGATGCCGTTGTCGATGCCCTTGGCCGCCATGTACAGCGAGACGAACGAGGCCAGCGCGGCATACCCCATGGACCCCAGCGCCAGGGTGACGCCGGGAAGGCACGCCGACCGAGGAAAGAGCGCGCTTTTTGCCGCCGCGGGCACCTTTGGGGGCGCGGGCTTGGCCATGACGAAAGCGAAGCCGGCCAGGGGCGCGGCAACGCAGAGCATCCAGACGGCGGAGAACCCGGCTGCCTGCATCAGCGCCGCGCCGGCCAGTGCCCCCAGCGTCACGCCCGACCACATGCTCACCCCGTAGAGCCCGATGATCTTTCCGCGCCGGGCTGTGGGCGCAAGCCCCACCAGCCAGGTGGCCCCGGCGGTGAAGGCGCAACCTTCGCCCATGCCGTGCAGCACCCGTACGGCAGTCAGCACATCCACCCGCTGCGCCATGGCGTAGCCGGCGCCGGCCAGCACGCAAAGGAGGGCGCCCAGCAGCATCAGCGTCCGGTGCCCGATGCGGTCCGACAGCCGGCCGGCGACGGGCCGGGTGAGCACCACCGCCACCGCGATGGCGGCGATGACGGTGCCCACGTCCACATCGCTGCCGCCGAGCGCGTCCTTGACGTAGAACGGCAGCACCGACAGCGTGGCGCCGATGCCCAGATGGCAAAAGAAAAGGCCGAGGAAGATCGGCATGAAAGGCCGGTAGAAAGCCAGGCCGGTCTGTGGGGCGTTCATGGGGGCAGTCCTTGTCGATGGGCGCGCGGGCCATCCCGCGCGCGGTGCTGCGGGGCTCAGTCGGCCTTCACGACATGGAAGAAGTGTGTGGGCAGGTGCACTGCCAACCCTTCGTAGATCTCCGCGCAGACCGCCGTGCCTTCCGTGGCGAAGGTGCCGGCGGGTGGCGTACCCACGCGGATGACCGACTTGCCCGTGTGCAGGATGCGCGCCGCAACCGCGAAATCGCCGACCAGCGCACAGCCCGGGGCCACCATGCGGGTGCGCACGATCTTCGTGCCGTTTTGCTGCAGGTCGCCCAGGATGCCTTTGCCCAGAAGGCCGTGGTAGTAGTCCACCGGGTTCACGATCATGGCGTGCGCGGTGGCACCGTTTTGCTCGATCGCGTTGCAGGCGGCCATGATGCCGTCGAAGTAGCTGGTGGCGTAGGGCAGCCGCGTTACGCCGGGATGGTTGAGAAGGCCGTGCGGGCCGAAGGTGAGCGCCTGGTTTTCCGCCGTTGCCAGGCGCACGAGAAGCCGGTAGTCGATGAATTCGGCGATGCCGCGCTCGTCGCCCGCCAGTTCCGGCGGCAGCTGGACCCAGGCCGAGATCGGGCGCACGATGCCTTCGCCCATGCCGAAGCGGAAGGTGGCCTCCTGGCGCAAGTCTCCTTCGTGGATGCCGCCGGTCTCCACTTTTGGGGGGCGGCTCTCGGACCAAAAGCGGTTGTGCGTCTCGCTCACCAGGCGCTTCCTGAAGAGCTGGCTCACCATCAGGCGGGGCCGGTCCTGCGTGGGCTTGAAGGCCTCGGTGATGGTGAAGTCGAAGTGCACTTCGGTCGTGTCCCCTTTTTTCAGGTACGCCTGGGCGAACTGTTCGCCGGAGGACAGGGCCTCGACGGGGCGGAGGGGGGCGATGGCATTGGCTTGGATCGACGACATGGTGTTGGCTGCTTTCTCTCGGTTGGGAAGGGGTGAGAACGACGTGAAAGGCGGAACGTGTCTGGAAGGGAACTGGGTGGCAATCGCGCGGACGCGCGAACCTCAAATGGCGTGCTGTACGAGCTGCTGGTAGAACGGGTAGTGGTGATCGAAGTACCCCTTCAGCAGCGGGTTGTTGGCGACGGTGTCCGGGTACGCCTTGGCGGTGGCCGCAAAGCCCGAACTGCGCATCGCGTCCAGATGCCATTGGCGGGTGCGGCTCCATTCCGGCCGATCGCCGGGCTGCCATTGAAGGGCCGAGGCGATTAAGGGCAGGCCGACTTCTTCGCAATAGCGCTGCACCACGGCCTGCGGTGTCTTGACCAGGCGGTCGGCATCGACGAGCACCGGGGCCGACCCCTTGAGCCGGGTGGCCAGCTCGAAGATCTCGAAAAGGTGTTCGTAGCCCACCTCATGCAAGGCGATGGTCGGCTTCATGTGGTACATCGAACTGATCGTCGGCGCAGGGTCGCGCACGATGAAGGTGTGTTCGATGTCCGCCACCTCCTCGGGGTGGTCGAATAGGTACCGGTAGCGGTGCTCCACCGTGTCCTTGAAGAACACGGGGCGATGCGCTGCCAGTGTGCGCAGGTGGTCGAAGAAGGCGCGCTCGGACCGCACCACCACCTGGCCGCCCGAACCATCGGGCAGGGGCACTTCGCCCGTGTCGAGCAGTGTCACCAGGGGCTCATGGATCACGGTGACGTCGTTGCGCTCGATCATCATGCGCAGGAAGGCGGTGGACAGCGCGCGTTGATGCGCCCACAGGGCAATGATCTGTTTCATGCAAGGCTCCGGAAAAAGGGGGCGAGAGGGGGCTCGGCCGGATGGCCCTTCACTGGGACCACGCGGTGGGCGAGCGGTCCCAGCGGTGCGCGCGCAGCGTCTGCAGCAGCGGAGCCTCCATCCGGCGCCCGTCGCTCACGCTCAGATTGGCCTCGACGTTGCGCAGCTGGCGCATGCCGGGAATCACCGTCGAGACTGCCGGGTGGTGCAGGATGAAACGCAGCGCCATCTCGGGCAATGCCATGCCCTCGGGCAACACCGTGCGCAGCCGCTCGGCGCGGTCCACGGTGGGGCCAAGGTTTTCCGGCCCGAAGTAGGTCGATCGCCAGTCCTCGGCCGGGAACACCGTGTCGTGGGACAGCGTTCCCGTCAGCCCGCCCTCATCGAAAGGCACCCGCGCGATGAGGCCGATGTCCTTCTGAGCAGCCACCTGGAACAGCCGGTCTTCCGGGGCCTGATCGAAGATGTTGTAGATCACCTGGATCACGTCGATCAGCCCGGTGTCGATGGCCCGCAGGCAGTTGTCCGGCTCCCAGCGGTTGACGCTGATGCCGATGCCCTCGATCAGCCCTTCGGCACGCAGGTCCCCCAATGCGCGCTGCCATTCTTCTTCGTCCGCCCAGCGATCTTCCCAGACATGCAGCTGCATCAGGTCGATGCGATCCGTGCCCAGGTTTTCCAGGCTCTTCATCGTGAACTCGCGGATGTGATCGGCCGGAAACACGTCCTGCAGGCGGTCGCTCGGTCGGGGCGGCCATTCACGGTTCTTCGGCGGGATCTTGGTTGCCACGTACAGCCGGTCGCCCGTGTGCGCACGCAGCAGGCTGCCCAGCATCTGCTCGCTGATGCCGCGCCCGTACACCCAGGCGGTGTCGAAGAAGTTGCAGCCCAGTTCCACCGCGCGCTCCAGGCAGCGCGGCGCCGTTTCGTAGTTGGCGCCAGTGAAGTTGCCCGGACCTCCCGCGATCCCCCACATGCCATAGCCCACTTCGCTCACCTGCCAGCCAAGCCGGCCCATCCGTCGATAGTGCATCGCGCCCCCTCCTGTCGATCAAAGAAAAGAAATACGGGAAACCAAAGCAGTCGAGGGGATCAGCCCACGGCCGATGGCGCTGCGGCACCGGACCGGAGCAACTGCCGCGCGTAGCGGCCGATGGAGGCTGAGAAGTCCCTGCCGTCTTCCGCGGCCATGGCCTGCTCCAGCCCCGCACATTCTTCGCGCCGGAAAAGACGGGGGTTGTCCGTCAGCAGTGCGGACAGTGCGTCGGCGAAGGCCCGTTCATCGCCTGCGGATGGCAGCAGGCGGCGGACCACGGTGAGTGCCCGCGGGCCGCCCGCTGCCACGGCCGCATCGAGCCGCTCCATCCAGGCCGTGCAGGACACCTGCGGCATCGGGGTGCCGGCGGCTTCGAAGATCGTCGGAAAGGCCATTCGCTGTGGATGCAGCAAATGGAAGGTGCGGCCCCATGCCTGGGGCGAACGCATGGCGAGCACCACGCGGCGCGCCACGTAGTCCGCAGGCGACCAGTCGGAGACGATCTCCGCGGCCGGCCGGACCCCCAGGTGCGCGATGGCCGTCAGCAGAAAGTGGGTCAGCGCGCGCTCATTGGGCCGCTGAAGCAGACCCTCTGCGGCGGCCGGCATGACCTCGCCCAGCCGGTAGATCGATACATTGGCGCCTTGCCTTCGCGCTGCGTCGAGCAGGCGCTCCGCTGCCCATTTGGAGCGGCTGTAGCCACTGGCGGGCCGGACGCCCTGAGCGAGGTCGAAGTCCTCGGCGAGCGGCGAAGCCTGCAGCGCGGCGTGCTGGTCCAGCGTCCCGAGGGTGGAGATGTGGTGCAGCGGCTTGGCCCGGCCCTCCAGGGCCAGGCGCAGCGCCTCCCGGGTGCCCAGAACATTGGTCGCGCGGTGGGCGCCGTAGTCGTACAGAAAGTTGACCATCGCCCCGCAATGCAGCACGGCGTCGCACGATTGCGAGAGCTGGCGCCAGGCGGCCGCTTCCAGGCCGAAGGCCGGCTGGCCCAGATCGCCCGGAACGGCCACCAGCCGACCTGCAAAGTCCGGCCGCCACAGGCCTCGTTCCTGCAAGTCTTTCTCCATTGCCGACTGTGCGTTGCCGGCATGCCGGCACAGGGCATGCACCGTCGCGGTGGCGTCGCTCGACAGGATTTCGCGAACCAGGTGGCTGCCCACGAAACCGGTGGCACCCGTCATGAAGATGCTGGAAGGCCGCCTTGGTGCGTTGTGGTCCGACCGGCGTGCTGCGACCCAGCCGGCGGGCAGCGTGGCATCGCGTTCCATCGCCTGTTCGTCCTGGGGTTCCTGGCTTTCTTCGCGGCCTTCGCAATGGCCCGGGGTGGCGCTGCGCTGTTTCGCTTCGATGCAGCCAGCGATCTGCCGCGCGGTCGGCTGCGCCATCAGTTCCGCGATGCGCACGGGCACGCCAAAGCGTTTTTCCAGCGACACGATCAGCGACACGGCCTGCAGCGAATCGCCGCCATGGTCGAAAAATGGATCGTCCGCGCCCAGGGCCGGCTGGTGCAACTGACGGCGAAAGACCGCCAGCACGGCATCGGCCAGCGAAATGGCCGCGTCTTGCTGCACGGACGTGTCCGCCGCGGTGTCCAGGGCAGGGCGCTCGAGCTGGCTCAGCAGCGCCCTGCGGTCGAGCTTGCCGTTGTCGGTGGTCGGCATCTCTGCCAGCAGCACGATGTGCCGCGGCACGGTGTGGCGCGGCAATGCCCCGCGCAGGTGGGATTCCAGCGCGTCGCGTGTCAGGCCGGCATCGCCGGCGGCAAACAAGGCCAGTGCCCGGTCGTCACCCTGGCCCACGGTCATCGCTTTGGCGTGGTTCACGCCAGGGCATTGCTCCGCGGCGCTTTCGATTTCGCCCAGTTCGATGCGCACCCCACCGACCTTCACCTGAAAATCCCTGCGGCCCGAAAAGCGCAGCCGGCCCAGGCTGTCGAAATAGCCGAGGTCGCCGGTACGGTAGAGCTTGGCCCCCGCAATCGAGGCAAAAGGGTTGTCCACGAAGGCGGCCGCCGTGCGCTGTGCATCGTGCAGATAGCCGTTACCGACGCACACGCCGCCCACCAGCAGTTCGCCCCGGGCGCCGGGCGGCAAGGGCCGAAGCGCTGAGTCCACGACGACGACATTGCAGTTGTCGATCGGCCGTCCCAGCGGGATCGACAGTCCGTCGGCATCCTCGACCGGGTGGAACACCATTCCGATCGAGGTTTCCGTCGGACCATACGCATTGGTGATTCGCAGCGCTGGCAGGATGGCACGCAGCCGGTGCACCATTTGCGGCGTGATCTCTTCGCCACCCACCACCAGTTCACGCAGCGTGGCGAGCCGACGGCGGATGTCATGGCTGTGCTCTGCCAGCACCACCAGTTGGTTGAACACGCTGGGCACGAAATCCGTCATGTCGACGCCGTGCCGTGCAATCGTCTCTACCGTGCCTTCGAGGTCGAGGTGGGCCCCCTCCTGCGGAATCACGGTGCTGCCCCCGGCCGTCAGCGGCCAAAACAACTGCCATACCGACGAATCGAAGGTGTGCCGCGTGTTCTGCAGCACGCACCGTATGCCGCCGTCGCGGTGGAAATAGCGCGTCATGAACTGGAACCGGTTGGTCAGTCCCGCATGGTTGTTCATGGCGCATTTGGGCCGTCCGGTCGTTCCAGAAGTGAAGATGCCGTAGATGGCCTGTTCAGGGGCAATGGGGGCCTGCATGCGGGCGGCCGAGGTACCGTCGAGAAGGGCGACGTCGACCGCCACCGCACGGTTCCGGTGGCTGGCCGGTACGTTGGAAGCGTCGGTGCACAGCACCGTGTGGCTGTTCAGCGCCTCCAGGGCTTGCTCGCGACGCTCCATCGGCCAGCCCGGGTCCAGAGGAACGAACGCAGCGCCCAGCTTCATCAGCGCGAAGTAGCAGACGGGCAGCTCCAGGCTGTTGCCCAGCAGCACCGGAACGGGCGTGGCCGACCCGGTTCCACGGGCTGCCAGCAGGCCGGCCAAAGCGTTGGCTTTGCCGTTGAAGTCCCGGTAACTGAGCGCTGAATTGCCGAAAAAATACGCTACCTTGTCCCTGTGGCGATCCGCCGATTGTTCCAGCCAATCGGGAATCGAAAGAAACGGTCCATATTCGTGTGAATGGCCGGAGAGCATATTGATTGCATATTGAAGCGATGCAACTCCAATGCCCGCTGCCTGCGACGCGGATATATTCTTGTCCCCCATCATGGTGCACAGGATTTCCAGATACATCTCGGCAATGGCATTGCAGGCCGGTGCTGCAAAATCGCGCGCATTGGCAATCACCACGGCGGACGCTATTTCATTTTCCAGTTGGCAGTGGATCAGAATTTTGGCGGATCCGATTTCAATGGGAGTGGTGTGGTCCGCCAGTTGCACGATGAGCGCACCATTTTCGGGAATTTTTCTGGATAAATCGATGAATGCACCAACTTGGTTGGCGGGGCATTTTCTCCATTGGGCATCGGTATTGGCAGGCCACAAGGCACGGAACATCGGTTGATGCACTGCCGGCCGCACCTCGAAGCCCGACGTGCGTGGCACGCGGCTGCGCCAGAAGTCCAGCACCGCGACGGGGATTTGCAGGTCGAGCCGGTCGCAGAGCTCGAATGCGGCCACGGCAGCCAATGCCCTGAAGTCCATCCGCGCTTCGCCGTCCGGCACAACCTCTGCCCGACGCGAGTACTGCCCCAGAACATGGCTGCCGAGGGCGTAGGTGCCACCGGACATTTCTTTTTCTGTGGGATTTTCTGAAGGCTGCCTTGGTGCTTGGGGCTTCGCGCTGTTCACCGTTTCAGGAGCGATCGAAAAATGGCTTGAACCCACCCGCATTGGAATTCCCCTGTTTGTTCCATGTTCGCAACCCCAGGCCTGCAGTGCTTTCGCAATGGGTGAATACCCATTGCGAAAGCAAAAGACAAAGCTTCGCCCAACTGGATAAATCCAGCGGATTAAAGCGATTCCTTTTTCTGAAGATCCCCGATCCCGTGCTTTTGGTCGATCTGAATTTTTTCGGGGGTTTTTGTTGCGGATTCAGTTTCTAAAAAAACAGGTTTGTTTGTCGATGCCTTTTTTGATCTTTATTTGTATGGTGTGTAAATTATTGTTTCTGTAACTGCTTTTTAATTCGCATTTTTATATTTCGGATAAAAGCCCGGCTGCTGTGCCGCATTAACCGTGGGTTTTTGGGGTTTTTTTAGAGGATTCGAAGCCGTGCGTTCGCTTTGCTTGCGTTATCTGCTCAGCCACGCCGCTTGCTGGCGAAGCTAAAAACACTCGCATCGATATTGGTTCATGGCGGCCTGCAGGATCGCCTTCCCCTCGGCTGAGCAGACGGATTTGGGCATGGGTGGGCCTGGGAAACCGCTTTTGGGAGCCTTTGAACTCAGGAATGGACGGCCGCGACGGGCATGGAAGCGGCGCAAGCGCTCCGCTTTCGATGGAGCGGCTTGGGATGGAACCTGCTGAAGCGGCGTCGGGCAACGCGCAGATGGCTGTCGCTCCGGCTGCTGGTGCCGCGCGTGCGAACGTGTGAGTGGGGCGCCTCGTCGATTCCAGGGCGCTGGGCGAGCGACTCAGGGCGATGGCATTCCGGTGCCAGATCAGCACCCACGGCCCTTGGACAGATCTGCCCCGGGGGCAGATGGATCGGTGGTGGCTAAGGCTTTGCCTCGGCGGCAGGG
This sequence comes from Acidovorax sp. SUPP2539, assembly GCF_030158975.1. Classification (NCBI taxonomy): domain Bacteria; kingdom Pseudomonadati; phylum Pseudomonadota; class Betaproteobacteria; order Burkholderiales; family Comamonadaceae; genus Acidovorax; species Acidovorax sp. SUPP2539. Next base: position 1,443,056 of record NZ_BQXJ01000001.1, read on the forward strand.
GATTGCGCCGCCGGTGCCAGCGGGTAGCGGATCGCATCAGGGGGGCCGAGCACCGCCATCTGGTCGATCACCGTGACCACATCGGCCGTCTCTGCCAGTTGTTTCACGAATGCCTCCCGGTCGAAGTCGGAGGCCACGCAGCCCTGTACGTAGATGATGCGTCGCTGGAGCATGAGCCACAGGGTCGACTTGCGGTCCCATTGCGTCTGCTCCGCGATGTGGGTAAGTCGCCGTTTCACGGCCTCGCTGATTTCGCCGTCGTACCGATAGCCGCTGGACAGGCGGCAAGTGCCCTGGATGTAGCAGCTGTTGCCGCGTTCGGCGCGGTAGTGTTCCTCGCGCTGCCATTCCTGCCGGGTCAGCAGCGGCCCCAGGGGTTGCGGGCAGTCCGCCACGGCATGGGAGATCTGAAAGAAAGGGTCGTTGCCCCAATTGCGCAGGTCTTGGTCTGCGTGTGCGGGCGCAATGAAAGCCAGAGCCAGCATGGCGCTGGCAGCCCAACGCGCCTTTTCGGATTGCCGCATGGTGTTTGTTCTCCCTTGGTGTCGATAAGCCTCGCCGGCCTTCAGCGGCGGCCTGCGCTCTCCTGCGAAGGCCCCGCTGTCAGGTCAGCGTGAGCGTACCAATGCTTCCGATCGGTGTCGATGCTTGTACAGGCAGGCATGGCCGGCATCCCTCTGAGCAGGGTGCCCGGTGGAGCGGGACTCAGTTCACGCGCCGCTTGTCCAGCTTGCGTGCCAGGGTGCGCCGGTGCATGCCGAGGCGCCGCGCGGTTTCCGAAATGTTGAAGCCGGTTTCGGCCAGCACCTCGTGGATGCGCTCCCATTCCAGCGTCTTGATCGAGCTGGAGCGGTTGGTCAGCTCCACTTCGATATTGCCCTCGGTCAGGCCGAAGGCGGCCTCGATGTCGTCGGTGTTGGAAGGCTTGGCGAGGTAGTGGCATGCGCCGAGCTTCACGGCCTCCACGGCCGTGGCGATGCTGGCGAAGCCCGTCAGCACGACGATCAGCATGTCTTCGTTGGCGGAGTGGAGCTTCTGCACGCAGGCCAGGCCCGAGGCCTCGCCCTTGAGCTTCAGGTCCACCACGGCGTAGCCCGGCGTGTGCCCGTCCAGCAGCGCCTCCACCTCGGGCAGGTTGGCCGCATGCAGCACGTGGTAGCCGCGCCGTTCGAACGAGCGCGCCAGCGTGCGTGCGAAGGCCTCGTCGTCCTCCACGATCAGCAACAGGCGGTCAGCGTCCATGGTCCGGGGTCTCCTGCAGCGCGACGGCTGCCAGCGGAAGGGTGATGGTGACGGCGGCGCCGCCGGCCGCGCGGTTGCGCGCGGTGATGGTGCCCCCGAGGGTGCGCGCCACGTTGGTGGCCAGGTAAAGCCCCAACCCACCGCCCGGCCGGCCCTTGCTGGACTGGTAGGGCTTGCCGAACTGCTCCAGCATGGCCGGGGCGAAACCGGGGCCGGCATCGGTGACGGTGATGAGCAGGGCATCGGCCTCCTGCTCAGCCGCCAGGCCCACCCAATGCGGCGACGCATCCCGTGCATTGTCCAACACGTTGAAGACCATCTGTTGCAGGGTGACATCCGAGACCATGGGGCGGTCCTCGCCGAACTGGTTGTCGTAGGCGAACGTGCCCACGGGCCGCGTGCTGCGCCACTCCTCGGCCAGTTGGTCGAGGAAGGTGCACACGGTGGTCTGCATCGATTCCTCGCCTCGGGTTTCTCCGGCCGACAGCAGGATGCCGCTCACGATGGTCTTGCAGCGCCGCACCTGGGCCTGCATCTCGGCGATCTCGGCCTGCAGCTCGGCATCCTGCGCCAGGGCCGGCATGCGGCGCCAGTCGCCCAGGATCACGGCCAGGGTGGACAGCGGCGTGCCCAGCTCGTGGGCCGCGCCAGAGGCCAGCAGCCCAGTGCGCACGATGTGGTCTTCTTCGGCGGCGCGCTGGCGCATGGTGGCCAGCCGGGCGTCGCGCTGGCGCAGGTTGCGGCCGATGCGCGTGATGAAGATCACCAGCAGCACGGCGTTCAGCATGAAGCACACCAGCATGCCCAGCACGTAGGGGCTGTACAGCCCCCGGTCGTGGTCCAGCGGCAGGGCGAGCGGGCGGCTGAACAGGGCCAGCCCGCACAGGCAGGCCACCGTCATGGCGACGATGGTCCAGGTGTAGCCCGCGCGCAGCAGCACGGCGGCCAGCGTGACCTGCAGCAGGTACAGGAAGACAAACGGGTTGGTGGTGCCGCCGCTCAAGTAGAGCTGGGCGGTGAGCATGGCCACGTCCACCACCATGGCGAAGAACAGTTCCACGTTGCGCACGCGGCGGCCGATGCGCCAGCGCAGCAGGCTGGCCGTGTTGAACACCACCAGGGCGCCCAGCACCATCAGCATGGCTTGCAGCGGCAGGATGATGCCCAGGCTGTAGTGCACCACCTCGATGGTGAAAAGCTGCCCGATCACGGCGATCCAGCGCAGCTGGATCAGCTGCTGCAGGTTCTTGAGCCCGGTGGAGTCCGCCACCGCCGCCCGCGTGCGCGGCGCGGGCCGTTCGGCCGGGGCGTCAGGGGAGTGCGGCATCGGTGGCGGGCGAAGCGTGGTGCTGGCGGCGCCTGCGGTCGTCGCGCCACACATACCAGGCACCCGCGGCCACCATCAGGGCCAGCGTGTACCAGGTGATGGCATAGACCAGGTGGCTGTTGGGGAAACGCACCACCGTCAGGCCGCCGACGGGCCATTGGAGGGCGTCCGCTGACGTGCCCGTACCCGTGCCCGTGGCGGTGGGTGCAGCGGAGCGGGGTGCGGCGTCCTCGTCCACGAAATAGGGCGCGATGCCTGCCACCCCGCGCGCGGCGGCGATGGCGGCCACATCGCGGGAGAACCAACGGTCGGCGGCGGGGTCGTTGTGCCGCAAAAACCCGCCTCCGGGCTCGCTCAGCCGCAGGAGGCCGGTCACCTCGGTCTCGCCCTGGGGCGCGGGGGCGGTGCGTGCGGCAGGATCGCGGGCCTCCGGCGGCACGAAGCCCCGGTTGACCAGCACGGCCGTGCCATCGGCCTGCCGCAGCGGCGTCACCACCCAGAAGCCGGCGCCCAGGGTGGTGTTGGCCTGTACCAGCGCCTCCTTGGCGTGGTCGAAGGTGCCGCGAAGGCGCACATGGCGGTACTCGGCGTCGCGCGCCGCATCGGGGCTGCGCTGCCATTCGGCGGGGGAGGGGGGGGCGGTGGGAGCGGCATGGATGCGTTGCTCCACGCGCTCGATGAGATCCAGTTTCCAGGCGCGGCGTGCCACTTGCCAGCTGCCCAGCGCCACGAGCGTGGCAAACACCAGCAGCGCGCACACCCCCATCGCGGCCAGTCCGGCCCGGGAGCGGGGCGGGGCGGGCCTGTCCGCGCCCGTGGCGGGCGCGGGAGAGGATGCAGTCGCGCTGCCGGAGATCGGGGTCAAGGCATGTTCTTCATGTCGTGGATCGACATGGGCATCATGTTGTGGTTGAGGTGGAACATCACCCACAGCGAGCCCGCCAGCGTGATGACCACGAGCACGACGGTGAAGACCAGTGCCAGCATGTTCCAGCCGCCTTCGGACTTGGTGTTCATGTGCAGGAAGTACACCATGTGCACCACGATCTGCACCGCGGCGAAGCCCAGGATGACCAGGGCCGTGGTGCTCGACTGCTCGAACACCTTGCCCATCACGAGCCAGAACGGAATGGCGGTCAGGATGACCGATGCGACGAAGCCGATCACGTAGTCGCGCATGGAGCCGTGGCTGGCGACATCGTCTTCATGGTGATGATCGTGGTGGTCGTCGTGGCCGTGGTGGCCATCGTGGGTGTCGGTGAGGTTCTGGTGGTTGTGGGGGGTGCTCATGGCAGGACTCCCATCAGGTAGACGAAGGTGAAGACGCCGATCCAGACCACGTCCAGAAAGTGCCAGAACATGGACAGGCACAGCAGGCGGCGGCGGTTGGCGGGGGTCAGGCCGTGCTTCTTGAGCTGGAACAGCAGCACGACGAGCCAGATGATGCCGAAGGTGACGTGCAGGCCGTGCGTGCCCACCAGGCCGAAGAAGGCCGACAGGAACGCGCTGCGCTGCGGACCGGCGCCTTCGTGGATCAGGTGGTTGAACTCGTACAGCTCCAGGCCGATGAAGGCCGCGCCCAGCAGGCCGGTGATGGCCAGCCACACGATGGTGCGGTTGACCTTCTTCTTTTGCATCTCCAGCATGGCGAAGCCATACGTGATGGACGACAGCAGCAGCATGGACGTGTTCAGCGCCACCAGCGGCAGGTCGAACAGGTCGGCGCCGGACGGGCCGGCGGCGTAGCTGCGGCCCAGCACGCCGTAGACGGCGAACAGGCAGGCGAAGATGAGGCAGTCGCTCATCAGGTAGATCCAGAAGCCCAGCAGGGTGCCGTTCTGCGGATGGTGTTCTTCCGTGAGGTGGAAGACCGGTTTCGCCGGGGCGCCCGAGGCGCCGGGATGGTGGAGTGCGGTGGTATCAGACATGGCTGGCCAGGAGACGGGTGCGATCGGCTTCGGTGCGGGCAACGGTTTCCGCATCGATGTAGTAGTCGCGTTGGTAGTTGAAGGTGTGGGCGATGCTCACGACCAGCAGGGCGGCGAAGGACACGCCGGCCAGCAGCCACATGTGCCAGATCAGCGCGAAGCCCAGCACCGTGCAGATGCCGGCGATGACCACGCCAGCGGCCGTGTTCTTGGGCATGTGCACCGGGATGAAGCCGCCCAGAGGACGCTCGTAGCCGCGCTGCTTCATGTCGTGCCAGGCATCGTTGTCATGCACTTGCGGCGTGAACGCGAAGTTGTAGGCGGGTGGCGGCGACGACGTGGACCACTCCAGCGTGCGGCCACCCCATGGGTCGCCCGTCGTGTCGCGCAGGGCTTCGCGGTTGCGCCAGCTGACCACCAGCTGGATCAGGAAGCTGCCGATGCCCAGGGCGATCAGCACCGCGCCGAAGGCGGCGATCTGGAACCAGATCTGCAGCGACATGTCTTCGAAGTGGCTCATGCGGCGCGTGACGCCCATCAGGCCCAGCACGTACAGCGGCATGAAGGCCATCCAGAAGCCGATCAGCCAGAACCAGAACGAGCACTTGCCCCAGAACGGGTCGAGCTTGTAGCCGAAGGCCTTGGGATACCAGTAGTTGATGCCGGCGAACAGGCCGAACACCACGCCGCCGATGATCACGTTGTGGAAGTGGGCGATCAGGAACAGGCTGTTGTGCAGCACGAAGTCGGCCGGTGGCACGGCCAGCAGCACGCCGGTCATCCCGCCGATCACGAAGGTCACCATGAAGCCGATGGTCCACAGCATGGGCACCTCGAACTTGATGCGGCCCTTGTACATGGTGAACAGCCAGTTGAAGATCTTCGCCCCGGTCGGGATCGAGATGATCATGGTCGTGATGCCGAAGAACGAGTTCACGCTGGCGCCCGAGCCCATCGTGAAGAAGTGGTGCAGCCACACCAGGTACGACAGGATGGTGATCACCACCGTGGCATAGACCATGGAGGCATAGCCGAACAGCTTCTTGCGGCTGAACGTGGAGACGACTTCGGAGAACACGCCGAACAGCGGCAGGATCAGGATGTAGACCTCAGGGTGGCCCCAGATCCAGATCAGGTTCACGTACATCATCGAGTTGCCGCCGAAGTCGTTCGTGAAGAAGTTGAAACCGGCGTAGCGGTCCAGCGACAGCAGCGCCAGCACGGCCGTCAGCACCGGGAAGGCGGCGACGATCAGCACGTTGGTGCACAGCGAGGTCCACGTGAACACGGGCATCTTCATGAGGCTCATGCCGGGCGCGCGCATCTTCACGATGGTCACCAGCAGGTTGACCCCGGACAGCAGCGTGCCCACCCCCGCGATCTGCAGCGACCAGATGTAGTAGTCCACCCCCACGTCCGGACTGTGCAGGATGCCCGAGAGCGGCGGATACGCCAGCCAGCCGGTCTTGGCGAACTCGCCCACGAACAGCGAGGCCATCACCAGCACGGCGCCGCTGGTGGTCATCCAGAAGCTGAAGTTGTTGAGGAACGGGAAGGCCACGTCGCGCGCGCCGATCTGCAGCGGCACCACGTAGTTCATCAGGCCCGTGACCAGCGGCATCGCCACGAAGAAGATCATGATCACGCCGTGGGCGGTGAAGATCTGGTCGTAGTGGTGCGGCGGCAGGAAGCCGGGGTTGTCGCCGAAGGCGATGGCCTGCTGCATCCGCATCATGATCGCGTCGGCGAAGCCGCGCAGCAGCATCACCAGCCCGAGGATGATGTACATGATGCCGATCTTCTTGTGGTCGATGCTGGTGAACCACTCGCGCCACAGGTAGCCCCATAGCTTGAAGTAGGTCAGCGCACCGAGCACGGCGATGCCGCCGAGCACGACGGCGGCGAACGTCGCGATCAGGATCGGTTCGTGCAGTGGGATGGCCTCCCAGGAGAGGCGGCCAAAGATAAGTCGGGTGAGGTCTGTAGGATCGGACATCGGAGGTCGCGTGCCGTTGGCGCGTGAAAAGTGAGGGGTCTGAACGCGTGCCGCTTAGATCGGCTGCGTGGCAGGGGCCGGGGAGGCCGTCGCGGCGCCCTCGGGGTTCGTGACGGTGCACATGGCGCCCACGTAGCTGCGGGCGGGCGTGTCGGCCAGGCCCAGGCGCGAGCGGGTGGCGTCGTCCAGCGAGGCCACGTTGAACGAACCGGGCTTGCCCAGGCCGCCATTGGCATCGATCGCCATCATGTCCTTCATGCACATGCGGTTGGCTTCCACGCAGCGGTTCAGGATGGCGTCATACAGGCCGGGGGCCACGGTGGCCCAGCGGCGCACGGGGTCGCGTTCGCTGGGCTTTTCCAGCTGCAGGTAGCCGTCGCGGCCCAGTTCGCCGCCGGCGTCCTTGGCCTGCTTGACCCACTGGTCGAAGCCCGCCTGGTCCACGCCATGGAAACGGAAACGCATGCCCGAGAAGCCCGCGCCGCTGTAGTTGGCGGAGAAGCCCTCGAAGTTGCCTTGCGCGTTGATCACGGCGTGCAGCTTGGTTTCCATGCCCGGCATGGCGTAGATCTGTCCGGCCAGGGCCGGGATGTAGAACGAGTTCATGACCGTCGAGGCGGTGATCTTGAACTGGATCGGGCGGTCCACCGGCGCTGCGATCTCGTTCACCGTGGCGATGCCTTGCTCGGGATACAGGAACAGCCACTTCCAGTCCAGCGCGACGACCTCGATCACCAGGGGCTTGGCGCCTTCCGGCACGGCACGGCCTTCGCTGATGCGGTCCAGGGGGCGGTAGGGGTCCAGCTTGTGGGTGCTGACCCAGGTGATGGCCCCCAGGGCGATGATGATCGCCAGCGGCGCCGACCAGATGATGAGCTCCAGGCCCGTGGAGTGGTCCCAGTCCGGCTGGTACTCGGCCTCGGTGTTGGCCTGACGATAGCGCCAGGCGAACAGGAAGGTGAGGAAGATCACCGGCACGATGATCAGCAGCATCAGGACGGTCGAGACGACGATCAGATCGCGCTGCTGTGCGGCGATGTCGCCGGAGGGGCTGAGCACGACGGCATTGCAGCCGGCGAGCAGCGCGGCCGCGGGCACTGCGAGCAGTCCGCGAAGTCGGTGGGTGGAGGGCATACCGGGCAAGAAAGGTGGAAGGCGGCACGGATGGCCGCGGGAAGGCGTCGAATCTACGTGAAAACCATTGTGGTGTGAATGGGACGTTTTGTCCTACAGTGGGTTGCGGCTGCCAGAGACAGTTCACTGGCCCGCCAAAGCAAAAACTGCTGGTGCATTCAAAAAGGAGCACGCCGATGACCACATTGACACAGCATTTTCCCGGATCTTCATCGCGCGCCACCACGGAAGAAGACTCCCGGCCCGTACAGAACGGACACTCCCCCGTCGCTCCCGAGGAGATAGCGATCGGCGTGGTGATCGGCCGCGCTTCCGAGTATTTCGACTTCTTCGTCTACGGCATCGCTTCGGTGCTGGTCTTTCCCACCGTGTTCTTTCCCTTCGTGGACCGGCTGCAGGGCACGCTCTACGCCTTCGCCGTCTTCTCGCTGGCCTTCGTTGCACGCCCCTTCGGCACCGCGCTGTTCATGGCCATGCAGCGCCGCTGGGGCCGTGGCACCAAGCTGACGGCCGCGCTGTTCCTGCTGGGTTTTTCCACAGCCGGCATGGCTTTCCTGCCCGGGTATGAAAGCCTGGGGGCCTATTCCATCGTGCTGCTGGCCCTGTTCCGCATCCTGCAGGGGGTGGCGATGGGCGGTTCGTGGGACGGATTGCCCTCGCTGCTGGCGCTGAACGCGCCGGCCAGCCGCCGCGGCTGGTACGCCATGCTGGGCCAGCTGGGTGCGCCCACTGGCTTCATCATCGCCAGCGCCCTGTTCCTGTTCCTGCATGCCAGCCTGTCGACGGAAGACTTCATCTCTTGGGGCTGGCGCTATCCGTTCTACGTGGCCTTCGCCATCAACGTGGTCGCGCTGTTCGCCCGCCTGCGCCTGGTCGTGACGGATGAGTACACCAAGCTGCTGGAAGAGCGCGAACTGGAACCCACGCCCATCGGCGAGATGGTGCGCACCCAGGGCTACAACGTCTTCATCGGCGGCTTCGCGGCGCTGGCCAGCTACGCGCTGTTCCACCTGGTGACCGTGTTTCCCCTGTCCTGGGCGGCCCTGTACCCCGAGCAGCCGATCAACGACGTGCTGTTCGTGCAACTGATCGGCGGCGTGCTGGCCATCGGCAGCATGATCGCTTCCGGCGTGATCGCCGACCGCCTGGGCCGGCGCACCACGCTGGGCGTGCTGGCGGTGATGATCGCCGTGTACAGCGGGTTCGCGCCCGCGCTGATCGGCGGTGGCGCCGTGGCGTTGGATGCGTTCATCCTGATCGGTTTCGTGTTGCTGGGCTTGTCGTACGGCCAGGCGGCCGGCGCGGTGACGGCCAATTTCGCGTCCAAGTACCGCTACACCGGCGCGGCCTTCACCGCCGACCTGGCCTGGCTGGTGGGAGCGGCGTTCGCACCGCTGGTGGTACTGGGCCTGTCCGCACACTTCGGCCTGTTTGCGGTGAGCCTGTACCTGCTGTCGGCTGCGGCCTGCACGCTGGGGGCCTTGAGCGTCAATCGCATGATCGAACGGCGCGACTGAGATCGGGCCCACGCGGAGGGCGGGCCGGCGCACGGCGCCGTTCGCCACCGTGGGTTGGTGGTGTTTGCTATTGAAAAAGTAGCAGAATGCCCTAGAAGAATATGGGTTTCAGGCCATTTCGGCTTGAAACCCTTTTTTGTTGCTGCTTCCCTGGCGGGTTTGGCTGGAATGGCAGGTGGCCCGCCCGGGCGCACGTCTGAAGAGCATCCCGGGCAACCGGCAACCAACCGGTGGCCAGCCTCAATCCCGCGGTCGGAACCCGATGACGAGGGACGAGGGCACCCGCCCGTCCACATCGCGCGGCAGGGTCTCGGTCTTGTCCAGCGCGCGCATCACGGCGTCGTCCCAGGCCTTGTTGCCGCTCGATTTGGTGATGCGGGTGCCCACGATGGTGCCGTCGGGCGAGGCCCGCACTTCCACCTCGGTGCGCAGGTTGTCCGAAATGGCGTCGGGATAGACGATGTTCGGCTTGACCTTGGCGGCCACCTTGCCGCCGTAGCTGCCGGACGGGCCGGCACTGCGCTGGGCGTTGCCCGTGGCGGTTTCGCCGCCCGTGGCGCCGGCCAGGCCCTGCATGCGGCGCAGGTTTTCCTGGCGCAGGGCTTCGGCCTGCTTGTTCTGTGCGGCTTCGGCCTTGCGCTTTTCTTCCGCCTTGCGCTTGTCCTCGGCCTGTTTCTTCTGCTGCTCCTGGCGGTCCTGCTCGGCCTGCTTTTCGCGGCGCTCCTTCTCCGCCTTTTCGCGTTCCGCCTTGTCGGCCTTCTCGCGCTGTTCCTTCTCTTTTTCCTTTTGCAGGCGTTCCTTCTTGTCCTGCTCGGCCTGTTCCTTGCGCTCACGCTCGCGCTTTTCGCGCTCGGCCTGCTGCTGGCGTTCCTTCTTTTCCTGCTCCAAGCGCTTTTTCTCGCGCTCGATGGCGATGTCGGCTTCGCGCGTGTCGGGCTCCGCCTTCGGTGGCGGGGGCGGTGGGGGCGGCGGTGCCGGCGCCGGGGGCGGTGGGGGAGGAGCGGGGGTGGGCTCGGGCTGCGGCGTCGGCGGTGGTGGCACGTCGCGGGGCGCGGCCTGCTGCGGAATCCGATCCCAGATTTCCGCTTCCACGGCAGGCATGTCCGCGCTGGTCTTCCAGTTCACGCCCCAGGTCAGGGCGCCCAGCAGCGCCGCGTGCACGAGCACGGCCAGCGCCACGGCGCGCAGGCGCCCGGGCGGACGGGTGGGGGCGAACTGGTCGCGGTCGTTGGAGGCGTGCATGCGATCGAAAAAAGGCGAAAACGGTGCGGAGGATCGAGGGGCGGCGAGGGCCCCGTCAGCCGCCGGACTTGACCGACAGGCCTACGCGCTGCACGCCCGCCCTCTGCAACGCATCCATGGCCTTCACCACGGTTTCGTACGTCACGGTCTTGTCGGCGCTGATGAGGATGGGCGTATCGGGCGGCTGCGTGGCCTGCCAGGCCTTGGCAGCGGCGCCCAGGCCCTGCAGGGTGATCGGGCGCTCGGCATCGCCGGTCTTGAGCTGCAGGCTGCCGTCCTTCTGGATGATGACCTGGCCGAACGACTTGGGCGGCTTGGCGCCCTTGCCGACGGAGGGCACGTTGATGGCGCTGGGCGTGAGCATGGGCGCGGTCACCATGAAGATGATCAGCAGCACCAGCATCACGTCGATGAAGGGCACCATGTTGATTTCGTTGATGGTGCGGCGCCGGCCGCCGCCGCGTGAAGCCATTGCGGGCATGCTGCTGTCTCCTGTGCTGCTCAGTGGCCCGAGGCGGACGACGTGGGCTGCGCGCCCAGGTTGCGCTGCAGGATGTTGGAGAACTCCTCGATGAAGGTCTCCTGCTGGATGGCCACGCGGTCGATGTCGCGCGCGAAGCGGTTGTAGGCGATCACGGCCGGAATGGCGGCGAACAGGCCGATGGCCGTGGCGACCAGCGCTTCGGCGATGCCCGGGGCGACGGTGGCCAGGGTGACCTGCTCCATGCCGGCGAAGCCGGTGAAGGCATGCATGATCCCCCACACGGTGCCGAACAGGCCCACGTACGGCGAGACGGATCCCACGGAGGCGAGGAAGGACAGGCTGGACTCGACCACGTCCATCTCGCGCTGGAAGCTGGCGCGCATCGCGCGGCGGGCGCCGTCGAGCAGCGTGCCGGCGTCCGAGATGCGGCGCTCGCGCAGTTTCTGGTACTCGCGCATGCCGCTGGCGAAGATGCGTTCCATGGGGCCGGCGTTCTTGGCGTTCTGCGCGGCGCTGGAGTACAGGTCGTTCAGGCTGGTGCCCGACCAGAACTCGCGCTCGAAGTCTTCGTTGAGCGACTTCACGCGCTTCAGGGCGAACAGCTTGCGGAAGATCGCGGCCCAACTGGCCACGGACACGCCGATCAGCAGCAGCATGACGAGTTGCACCACCCAGCTGGCGTTGAGCACCAAATTCAGGATGGACATGTCTTGGGAGTTCATGATGAGAGTTGTTCCAGAAGGGGGCCCGGGATGCGTGCGGGACGCAGGGTGGCGGCATCGACCCATCCGATGCGGATGGTGCCTTCACACAGTAGCACGGGCTGGGATTCGATCATTTGCTCTGGTTTCAGGAGCGCTTGCTGGCGTATTGTCAGGGATGCGCGGCTACCCTCTTGCAAAGAGGCCGTAACAATCAGTTCATCGTCGAGGCGCGCCGGCCGCAGGTAGCGCAGGCGCGCGTCCGTTACGACAAACATGCCGCCCGTGAGTTCCCGCAGGTTCTGCTGCCCCAGGCCCAGCGAACGCAGCCATTCGGTGCGGGCACGCTCGAAGAATTTGAGGTAGTTGGCATAGAACACGATGCCACCGGCGTCGGTGTCCTCCCAGTAGATGCGCAGGGGCCACTCGAACGGGGCCGAGGCCCGAAGGGGAGCGTTCTCCGTTGCCATGCCGGCCTTCATCCGAGCAGCGTGCGCAGGCGCGCCACGGATTCTTCCAGCTGCGCCATCGAATTGGCCGTGGAAAAACGCACGAAGCGCTGCGGCTCGAATGCGCCGAAGTCGCGGCCCGGCGTGACGGCCACATGGGCGAGGCGCATCACCTCGTAGGCGAAGTCCCAGCTGCCCGAGACGCCCAGGCGCTCGGCGGCCTGCGTGCAGTTGGCCCAGGCGTAGAAGGCGCCGTCCGGCACCACGGGCACCGGCAGGCCCAGCGCCTGCAGCGCGGGAATGAAGTAGTCGCGCCGGGCCTTGAACTCGGCGCGGCGGCGCTCGTATTCGGCGATGCTCTCGGGCTCGAAGCAGGCGAGGGCGGCATGCTGCGACACGGTGCTGGCGCAGATGAAGAGGTTCTGCGCCAGCCGCTCGACCACCGGCACCATGGCCTCGGGCACGACCATCCAGCCCAGGCGCCAGCCGGTCATGTTGAAGTACTTGCTGAAGCTGTTGATGCTGATGACGTTCTCGTCGATGGCCAGCGCCGTGTGGCCGAAGCGTTCCTCGTACGACAGGCCCAGGTAGATCTCGTCGATCAGCGTCACCCCGCCGCGCGACTGCACGGCCGCATGGATGCGGCGCAGTTCCTCGGGCGCAATCGAGGTGCCGGTGGGGTTGGAAGGCGAGGCCAGCAGCACGCCGCGCGTCTTCGGACCCCAGGCCGCCTCGACCTTGGCGGCGCTCAGCTGGTAGCGCTCTTCTGCCGTGGTGGGGATCAGCACCGCCTTGCCTTCCGCCGCGCTCACGAAGTGGCGGTTGCACGGGTAGCTTGGGTCGGGCATGAGGATCTCGTCGCCCGCATCGATGAGGGCCAGGCACGCGAGCTGCAGCGCGGCAGAGGCCCCCGCCGTGACCACGATGCGCCGGGCCGGCACCTGCACGCCGAAGCGGTCGGCATACCAGCCGCTGATGCGCTCGCGCAGCGGCTCCAGGCCCAGGGCGTTGGTGTATTGCGTGGTGCCGCGCTGCACGGCACGGGCGGCCGCCTCCTGCACCAGCGGCGGCGCGGTGAAGTCGGGCTCGCCGATGTTCAGGAAGATCATCGGCTCGCGCGTGTCGGCGACCTCGCGCGCCAGGGCCTGGGCGGCCTTGGCCACTTCCATCACATAGAACGGTTCGATGCGCTCGGCGCGGGAGGAAAACTGCATGGAAAAGATTCCTGCCCGCGCGGCGCGGGCGTGGGGATGGGATGCCCGCCGGGGCACGGCGCGGGGGCGGGGCCGGACCGGCCCCGGGCGCTCAGGCGCCGTCCGCCGGGGCCTGCGGTGGCTGCACCGGGTTCGCGCCCTTGTCGGCCGCGACTTCGGTGGCGCGCAGCGTGGGAGCCAAGCCGTTGAGCACGCCGTTCACGTACTTGTGGCCGTCGGTGCCGCCGAACTCCTTGGCCAGCTCGATGCATTCGTTGATGACCACGCGCCACGGCACGTCCAGGCAGTGCTGGAACTCGTACACGCCGATCCACATGGCCGCGTGCTCGATGGGCGAGATCTCGGCCATCTTGCGATCGAGCTGCGGGGTGATCAAGGCGTCGAGCGCCTCGGCCGATTCGATGCAGCCGTGCAGCAGCGCGTCATAGTGGGCGGCATCGGCCTTGTGAAAGCCCGCCAGGTCGCGGGTGAAGGTGTCGATGGCGGTGGCGTCGTTGCGGCCCACCAGGTGCTGGTAGAGCGCCTGCAGCGCGAACTCGCGGGCGCGGCTGCGGTTGGATTTGGAAGCGGCTTTGCGGGCGCCGGTGCTGGTCACGCCGGTGCGCGCCTGCCGTGGCGGGCGCTTGGCGCCGCCGGGGTGCGAAGAGGTGGAATCGCTCACGACAGCTCCTCCAGCAGGTTGGCCATTTCCACGGCCACGCGGGCGGCGTCCTGGCCTTTTTCGGTCTGGCGGGCGATGGCCTGCTCCATGTTCTCGGTGGTGATGATGGCGTTGGCCACCGGCACGTGGTAGTCGAGCGAGATGCGGCTCACGCCCGCGCCCGATTCGTTGGCCACCAGTTCGAAGTGGTAGGTTTCGCCGCGGATGATGCAGCCCAGGGCGATCAACGCGTCGTATTCGTCGCGCTCGGCCATGGCCTGCAGGGCCACCGGCACTTCCAGCGCGCCGGGTACCAGCACGTGGTGGATGTGCTTTTCCTGCACGCCCAGCGCCAGCAGTTCGGCACGGCAGGCCGCGGCCAGGGTGTTGGTGATGCTCTGGTTGAAACGGGCCTGCACGATGCCGATGTGCAGCTTCTTGCCGTCGAGCTTGTCCGCTGTTCCTTTGTCTGCGCCAAACATGTCTTATTCCTTGGGAAGGTATCCGGTGATCTCGAGGCCGTAGCCCGCCATGCTGGGCATGCGGCGCGGCGGGCCCATCAGTTGCATCTTGTGCACGCCGCATTCGCGCAGGATCTGCGCCCCCACGCCGTAGGTGCGCAGATCCATGCGGCCGCGCTCGGGCGCGTGGGCCGAGCGGGCGCGGCCTTCGAACTGCTCCAGCAACTGCTCGGCGCTTTCGCCGCAGTTGAGCAGCACGGCCACGCCCTGGCCTTGGGCGGCGATGTATTGCAGGCTGCTGTCCAGCCCCCAGGAGTGCATGGAGCGGTTGACCTCCAGCGCGTCCAGCACCGACAGGGGCTCGTGCACGCGCACGGGCACGCTGTCGTCCGGGCCCCACTGGCCCTTGACGAGCGCCAGGTGCACGGCCTGGCTGGGTTCGTCGCGGAAGGCGTGGGCGGTGAACTCGCCGAAGGCGGTCTGCAGCGGGCGCGTGCCCACTTTCTGCACCAGCGATTCGTTGCGGCTGCGGTACTCGATGAGGTCGGCGATGGTGCCGATCTTGAGGCCGTGCTCGGCCGCGAAGATCTGCAGGTCGGGCAGGCGGGCCATCGTGCCGTCGTCCTTCATCACCTCGCAGATCACGGCGCTGGCGCTGCAGCCGGCCATGGCGGCCAGGTCGCAGCCGGCTTCGGTGTGGCCGGCGCGCATGAGCACGCCGCCGTCCACCGCCTGCAGCGGGAAGATGTGGCCGGGCTGCACCAGGTCGGCGGCCACGGCGTGGGGCGCCACGGCGGCCTGCACGGTGCGGGCGCGGTCGGCGGCGGAGATGCCGGTGGTCACGCCTTCCGCCGCCTCGATGGAGGCGGTGAACGCCGTGCCCATCTTGGTGCCGTTGCGGGCCACCATCGGGGCCAGCTTCAGCAGCTCGCAGCGTTCGCGGGTGAGGGTCAGGCAGATCAGGCCGCGGCCGAAGCGCGCCATGAAGTTGATGGCCTCGGGGGTGACGTGGTCGGCGGCCAGGACCAGGTCGCCTTCGTTCTCGCGGTCTTCCTCGTCCACGAGGATGACGATGCGCCCGGCGCGCATCTCGGCCACGATGTCTTGCACCGGCGAGATGGGCGCAGGGGTCAGGGGGGTGTTCATGGAGGGCAGGGCTTTCGGTGGGCCGCGCGGGTGGCGTGCACCGCACGCTGGTCCGGCCACGGCCCGGACGGAGCCGCCTCCAAAGAGCGGGCGGTGCGGCGCTGGCCGCACGGTGCGGGAGCGCTACGCGCCCCAAAGGCGGCGATTTTAGTCCACTTAGCGGACTTGGGGCGCGGGCGAGGCGGGCCGCGTCCGGACGCCCTCGCGCCCGGCCAGGGCACCGGCCACCATCACCCACGCCAGCAGCAGCAGGGACAGCAGTTTGAGGCCGCTGGCCACCGTCAGCACCGTGGGCCAGTGCGGGTGGTGCATGTGCAGCGTGGCGTAGTTTTCCACCAGGTCCGACAGCACCAGGGCCAGCATCGTCCAGTGGGCACGGCGGTAGAGCCAGCCCAGGGCCCAGCCCGGCGGTACGGCCCGCGCGACCAGCCGCCGCAGGGCCCAGGCCACCGGGTAGGCCAGCCAGAGCGCGTAGCTGGCGAGCAGGGCCCAGTCCCAGGCGATGGCGCGGCGCACGCTGTCGGTGCCGCCGCAGACCACGCCCCAGCCGGCGTGCCAGTGCGCCGTCACCTGAAAGCCCGAAGGCAGGCCCTGCACCCACCCCGGCGCCGACTGCAGGTCGCAGGCGGCTTGGCCGAACTGGAACGTGACGGCGAACAGCACGGCGGTGACGACCGCCAGCGCCACGCCCAGCCAGCGCCAGGGCTGCGTGCGCGGCACGGTGTTGGCGGGCACGGCGCCGTCTACCGGGCGGGCCGTGGGGTCGATGAAGTCGCTCGGAAAGCGCTCGCGTGCATTGAGGCCGGTCCAGACCCAGTAGGGGCAGTCGTAGGCCTGGTCGTGCATGGCCGTGAGCGGGTCGCCGGGCTGCAGCTGGCCCCGGTCCACGCGCAGGCCCTTGGCGAAGGCCTCGTCCACCATCCATTTCAGCGTGAGATTGGACAGCCCGTCGCGCGCGTACGAGCCGCCCACGTCGCTGTGCACGCCGCGGAACCAGCGCTGGTCGTAGCTGCGCCAGGGCCGCTCCCGCTCGGTGAAGTGCGGATCGGCGTAGCGCCGGGGCGAGTACTTGCTGCGCGATTCGTACAGCGACATGGCATGGCGCACGTTGGCGAACCGCTTGCGGGCGAACTCGGTGGAGTTGGTGATCTTGATGCCGCCCAGCAGCCCGCTGCCGATGGCCTCCACCGTGTCCCACACGCCCACGAAGTGCACGAGCGGCGTGCGGCCCAGCGAGAAGTTGTCGATCACGTCGCGCGCGAAGGCCTCGCGGCTCTTGGTGCCGGCCTGGTTCTTCTGACCGCTCGGAGCGAAATAGGTGCGCACCAGGGTTTCGATGAGCGGCAGGCCCTCGGTATGGATGAGGCCGTACATGTTGATCATGCCGGCCACCGCCCGCGCGGTGAACGCGCCGCGCGAGAAGCCGAACAGGTAGATGCGGTCGCCCGGCCGGTAGGTGTGCACGAGGAACTTGTAGGCCTCGGCGATGTTGGGGAACACGCCGCTGCCCAGCGCCAACCCGGCAAGTTGCCGCAGCTGGTTCCTGGCCTTGGACAGGATGCCGTCCGCCGGGAATTCATTGGTGGTGCCCACGCCGGGGTCGTAATAGACCAGTTGCGTGGGCTCGCTGCCCGATGCGTCCCGGCCCTTGCCGAGCATGCGCAGCAGCTTCACCACGTTGGTGTCCTGCTGGTTGCCCAGGATGTTGCCGGTGCCGTCGAACAGCAGCACGAGGTTGCGGCCCGGCTGCGCGGCCCATTGCTCGTCCGCGGTGATGCATTCGGCCAGGATGGCCTCGCGCGTGGGCGCGCGGTCGGCGGCGTCCGGGCCCGTGGCGTTGGCATGGGCGGCCGGTGTGGCCGGCGTGTCTTTGGCGTTCATGGTGTCCTCCCTCGCGTGGCGATGCGTGTCCGGGAGATTCTGGGCGAGGAACGCGCGCCACAGCAAGGGTGCCCGCCCCATGGGGGCGCGGAGCGGGCCCGGGTTCAGATCATTTCAGCCGGCTTCAGATGCCGGGCGCTTCCAGCCGCACGTCGCTCACCGGGTAGGCCACGCAGGGCAGCACGCAGCCCTCGGCGCGCTCCTCCGGGGACAGGCCGGGCCATTCGATGGCGTAGCGCACCTCGCCTTCGGCCAGCAGGCCGATGCAGGTGCGGCAGGTGCCGTTGCGGCACGAACTGGGCCAGTCGATGCCGCCTTGCTCCAGCGACAGCAGCAAGGGCTGCTCGGGCCAGGCATCGCACTGGGTGCCGTCGTCGCCGACGCGGGCGGTGAAAAAGGGAACGGAAGAAGGGTCACTCATGGCGAACGGCCTCAGGAGGGCGGTGAACGAGAGGGTTAGGGATGAAAAAGGCCTCCAGTGCAATCAACACTAGGGCATGTCGCTATGTTTTTAATAGCATTCATGGGCCGTAGCGCTGAGCACACTGGGTTGCCTAAAAAGAAGGCAGTCGAGCGGTAGGCGTTCAAAATCAACGACTTGGCGTCGCCATACAGGGCTTGTCCCGAGTTATCCACATGATTGTCCAGCGGCACCAGGGATAACCACAGCCCTGTGGGCAACCGGGTGCCTAAAAATGAGGCGGCGCATCGGTTTCCATGCAAAATCAACGGCTTGGCGTCGCCATACAGGCGTTGTCCCGGGTTATCCACATGATTGTCCAGTGCGGGCAGGGATAACCCGAGGGGCCTTTCAGGCGCCGACCTTGACGCCTTTCCAGAACGCGAAGCGGCCGCGGATCGACTCGGCTTCGGGCTTGGGGTCGGAATAGGTCCAGACGGCGTCGGGGTTCAGTTCGCCGTTGACCAGCAGCGACCGGTAGGTGGCCTGGCCCTTCCAGGGGCACATGGTCTTGTGGTTGCTGAAGGTGAAGTATTCCGGCTTCAGCGCGCTTTCGGGGAAGTAGTGGTTTCCCTCGACCAGCACGGTGTCGTCGCTCTCGGCGACGGTCACGCCGTTCCAGATGGCTTTCATGGGGGTGGTCCTTTGCAATGAAAAAAATGCGGGCTGAACTGATGGAATGGAGATCGCGCGAGCAGCCATCCATGAATCGCAGGCCATGGGCCGGGGCGCGGCAGCGCGTTGAAGGCCGGACGATGGGCCGTGGCAACGCGTCGCGGTCTTGCCAGAAGAGCACCTTACCCGAATTTGCTTGCGTCCTTGTCGTCGCCGCTGCCACCACGCGGCAGCAGTGCCCAGCCCCTGTTCCGCCCGGCTCAGGGCCGCAGGTCGGGCGATGGCGTGAGCGGCATCCCTTGCGCGCGTGCCGCCGCCTCCTGCGCCGCCATGGCCCGGACGAATGCGGGCCGCTCGCGCAGGCGGGCCCAATAGGCCGCCACGGCGGGCGGGAACGCGGCGGCCAGCGCCAGGTGCTCGGCCAGCAGCAGCGCATAGCCCACCGACACATCCGCCGCCGTGAAGCGCCCGGCGCACAAGTAGGGCTGCTGTGCCAGCCGAGGTTCCAGCGTGCGCAGCCGCGCCAGGAACCAGCGGGCGTAGTCGTCGGCCACCTGGGGGCTGCGGCGTTCTGCCGGCTCGAAATACCGGTAGCGCAGCACCAGGGTCTGCGGGAAGGTGAGCGTGGTTTCGCCGAAATGCAGGTCGTTGAGATAGCGGCCGAAATCGCGTTCGCCCACCTCGACCTGCAGGGGAGTGGGGGCGTGGCGCGCGCACAGGTACTGGCACATGGCGGCGGATTCGGTCATGCGCGTATCGCCATCGACTAGCAGCGGCACGGTGCCCAGCGGGTTCTCGCTGAGGAATTCGCGCGCGTGGACACGCGGCGGGAACGGCAGCACCTGCAGCGCATACGGCGCATTCAGCTCTTCCAGCATCCACAAAGGGCGAAAAGAGCGTGCGCTGAGGCAGTGATGGAGCGTGAGCATGGACGTGTTCCCGGCGGTGCCGCCGCCATCGATGAAGAGGAGGCCACCAGCTTAGGGGCGGTGCCGGGCGCTGCTGCGACAACGCGTTCGCAAAAGCTGCCAATGTGTTGGCAGGGCGCTGCGTGCCGGGGCACCGGTCCGCGCCGTCCAGGGGATCAGGACAGGCCGTGGCTGTCCACCCACGCGGCCAGCGCCTGCGCGCTGCGGAACTCGTCGCAGGCGCGGGCCGGCACCCCGGGGTAGCGTGCGTTCCACATTTTGGCGAGCGCCTGGCCCGGGCCCACCTCGACCACGCAGCGCACGCCGCGCGCATGCAGGTTGTCCATGCACTCGTCCCAGCGCACGGTGCGGGCGATCTGCGCCGCCAGTGCGTCGCGGGCCTGCGGCACGCTGGCGATGCGGTCTGCCGCGTTGCTGAACAGGGCCGTGCGCGGGCGGGCGAAAGCCGTGCCCTCCAGCACCTGGCGAAAGGCATCGGCCGCCGGTTGCAGGGTCGGCGTATGCGAGGCCACGCCCACGCGCAGGCGCGTGCAGTGGCCGCCTTGGGCCGTGGCCAGCGCTTCGGCGCGGTCCAGCGCGGCCAGCGCGCCGCCCAGCACCACGCTGTCCGGGCCGTTGCGGATCGCCACGGCCAGGCCGGTGTCGCGCACCAGGGCGTCGATGGCGGCCGGTGCCATGCGGCTCACGCCGATCAGGCCGCCGGGGTGGCCGGCGGCGCAGCGGTCCATGGCCTCGGCGCGCGCCTGGGCGAGCGACAGCGCGGTGCCGGCATCGAACACGCCGGCTGCACTGAAGGCGGCCAGCTCGCCCACGCTGTAGCCCGCGACGGCGGCCGGTGGGGGCAGCAACGGGGCCAGGGCGTCCCATGCGGCCAGGGCCAGGCCGGTGAGCAGCACCTGTGCGTGGGCATTGCGCGCGGCCCAATCGGCGTCCTGCAGTGCGGCGCGCCAGTCGCGCACGCCGAGGCGTTCGTTCACCGCGCGCACCGGGGCGCCGTCGGCCAGCCAGGGCAGCATGCCGGGGTGCTGCATGCCCTGACCCGAAAACACCAGGGCATAGCTCATGGTGCGCTGCCTGCCGGTGGCGCCATGCGGACCACCCAGCAGGCGGCGGCCAGCAGGTCGGCCGAACCGCCGGGCGACAGGCGCCGTGCGACGAAATCACGGCCGATGGCGTGGGCGGCCTCCAGGCCGCCGGGCCGCCCGGCGCCGCCCGCGGCCAGAAAGCCCCGCGCACAGGCCTGGGCGTGGCGCAGGCCTTCCAGGCCGCCCCGGTGGGCGAGGTTGCTGTCGTCCAGCACGGCCATCACGGAAAACAGTGTGTCCACGCGCGCCTGCTGCACGCCGAGCCCGCGGGCGAGCCCATGGCGCAGCGCGGGCACTGCGGTGTCGAACAGCACGGGAAAGCCGAGCGCGGCCTCCTGTGCCGCGCCGCGCAGGCCGTGGCGCGCCGCGGCGATGCCGCCAGGCAGCCGCGGCGCGCGCAGCGTGCGTTCGGCGCGCTCTGCCAGCGCCGCGCCCCAGTGGCGGCGCAGCGCCTCGCGCAGCGCGGCGGGCTGCAGGGGCGTGCCCTCGCGCGCCAGCGCCCCCGCCGCGGCGCACAGCAGGCCCAGCGTGAAGATCGCGCCCCGGTGGGTGTTGACGCCGCCGGTGGCCGCCACCATGCGCGCTTCGGCCTCGATGCCGCAGCGCTCCAGCGCCGGGAACCCTTCGCCGGCATGGCCCAGCGCGGCGATGCGCACGAAATAGCCTCGCAGCGCGAACAGGCTGCGCATGAAGGTGCGGGCATCCATGTCGGCGTGGCTGCCGTTGTCGGTGAGGGTCACCAGCCCAGGTTTGGGCGACAAGGCCAGTTCGTCGTAGAGCGACAGCGTGGCGGCGCGGCCGATGGTGTGCGGGGCCGGGCCTGGGCCGGGGCCTGGGCGCGGGGCACTGGCGGGCCGGCGCAGTGCGTTGGCGGTCATGGCATCGGCTCCTGCACCGGTTCCTCTGCCGGTTCCGTGGCCGGCCAGAAGGGCGCTTGCGCCAGCGCGGCGCCGGCCAGGCGCTTGACCATCACGGCCTTGCCGCGGCCTGCACGCCAGGCGCTCCATTCGCGCCAGGCCACGGCGGCGCCGTTGGCGAACAGCAGTTCCCCGTCGAGCCGGGGCTGCGCCTTCGGGAAGGCGAGCAGGCAGGCGGCGACGGCATCGGCCTGCATGGGGCCGGCCACGCCGATGCACAGGTCGGCGTCGGAGCCGCTGCGCAGGTGGTCCAGCCCGGTGATGAGCTGCCAGCCGTGGCTGCCGTAGATGCGGGCCGCCACGCCGCAGGCCTGCAGCGCCTCGCCCAGGCGGCCCCAGGCGGCCTTCGATCCGGTCGGCATCAGCGGCTGGGCCAGCAGGGCCGGGGGGAAGGCGTCGAAGTAAAGGATGTCTTCGCGCGCCACGCGCAGCGCCAGGCGGCGCCGTGCCCAGCGGCCGGGGGCCGGCAGGCCCAGCGCGATGCTGCCGTCCGGGCCGGGCGGCTGGGTGGTCACCACGAGCGGAAGGCGCCGCGCGGCCCAGTGATCGAGGCACTCGCGGGCCTCGCCGTCCCAGGGCAGGGCGAGCTGGCGCTGCCAGCCGGCATCGGACAGGCAGGCGAGCTGGTGGCGCTGCAGGGGCAGGGCGGTGGCCATGGGCGTGGGTGCGTGAAAGGGGGGCGTCCCGTGCTCAGGCCGCGTCCAGCACGCGCTGCGCCACGGCGGCGGCGAGCTGGCGGCCGCCGCGCGCGGCGCCGTCCCGGGCTCGCACGTCGTCGGTGGGCGTGTGGGCCAGGGCCTCGCGCAGCGCGGCGGCCAGGTCGCCTTCCCACAGCGCGCGCACGCCGCCCATGGCCACGTAGTTGTCCACACCGGGGGCGAACACGGGGTTGGACTGCGACAGCTCCGTGAGCCGGGCCTCGGGCAGCTTGGTCACTCGCGCCATGGCGGGAATGCGCATCACGCGGATCTCGGCCTCGGGCAGTGCGTAGCAGGCGTCGGCGATCAGGCCCGAGGTGATGAAGCCGCCCGAGAGCGCCTGGTCGTAGACCAGCCCGACCACGCGGTGGCCGTGCCGGCGCGCGAGGTCGATGGCCATTCCCAGGTGCGCCATGGCGCGGTTGATGCCCAGCAGTTCGTCGCGCCGGCGCAATTGCTGGCCCTGCGTGTCGATGAGCAGCAGGATGGCGCGGCCGGGGTGCTGCGCCACGGTGTCCAGCACCGCGCGGGCCTGGGCCAGCGCCAGCCGCACGCCGATGGGCGCATGGTTTGTGGTGCCGATCACGGCCAGGGGCTGGCCGTCGAAGGTGGGCGTGCCCAAGAGCAGGTCGCCATCGGCCACGATGCCGTGCTGCGCGCCGAAGAGCCTTTCGGCCAGGGTGTTCCATTGCATGTCGGTTCCTTCTCGTTCGTTGCTGCGGGTTCAGGCCGGGCGCAGGCCCTGCACCGCCGCCACGTCCAGCTCGGGCACGCGGGCGGCATCGGCCACGCCCAGGGCCTGCCACAGCGCGGTGGCGTCGTCGGCGGGGGCATCGTCCGGGAGGTGGTCCAGCGCGGCCACGCGGGCGGCCAGCAGCGCGTGTTCGGCCTCCAGCGCCGCCGGCGTGACGGGCCGCGCGGCCCCGATCGCGGCGATGGCGGCGGCCCGGAAGGCGGCCACGTCGTCCTCCACCAGCGCGTCGCAGTCGCCCGTGAGCCAGCGGTGCTTGCCGCCGCTGGTGCGCCACACCAGGGCGCGGTCGCGCGCGTCGTATTCCTCCACGCCGTGCGAGGCCTCGATCACCTCGGGGCCCGACATGGCGAGGCGGCCCATGTCGCTCATCACCACGTGGTCGGCGCAGCGCGCCACGATGCCCATGCCGCCGAAGCAGCCGTTGGCGCCGCCGATCAGCACCACCACCGGGATGCCGGCGGCGCGCACATCCAATACGGCGCGCATGACCTCCGAGACGGCGATCAGCCCGGCGTTGGCCTCGTGCAGCCGCACGCCGCCGGACTCGGCCAGCAGCAGCACGGCCGTGGGCCGGTCGCGCAGCGCGCGCCGCAGCAGGCCCACGAGCTTGGCGCCGTGCACTTCGCCCACGCCGCCGCCCATGAACTCGCCCTCCTGCGCGGCCACGAAGATGGGCCGCCCGCCCAGCGTGGCGCGGCCGACGGCCACGCCGTCGTCGAAGGCCGAGGGCACGCCCAGTTGCGCCAGGTGCGGGCTGGTCACGCGCTCGGCCGGCGGCAGCCATTCATGGAAGCTGCCGGGATCCAGCAGGTGGGCCAGGCGCTCGCGCGCGCTGCATTCCGCGTAGCTCAAACTCATGATCGCGCTCCCGGCAGTTCGGCCACGGCCTGGTCGAGCCGCAGCCCCACCACGGCGGGCGTGGCGCCCATGTCGTTGATGGCGATGCGCACGCCGGCCAAGGCGTGGCGCGCATGGAAGTCGTCCAGCACCGCCTGCCAGATCGGGCCGAAGCCGCGCGCGGAGGTTTCCACGCGCACCGAGCAGCCGGTGCCGCTGTCGGGCTCCAGCAGCACCTCGAGGTTGCCGGAGCCGACCACGCCGACCAGCACGGGGGCGAAGGGGCCTGTGGGGCGGCCGCCGGGGAAGGAAAAGTCCAGGGTTTCGAGCCCTGCGGGAATGTCGCTCATGGGGTGCCTCCTACCAGTTCCGGAATCTCTTGGGCGGCTGGTACAGCCCGCCCGACGCGCGCACCAGGTCGCGCATGCTGCGCGCGGCCAGCAGGTTGCGCGTGGCATCGCGCGGGTCGATGCCCAGGTCCTGAGGGCGGTGGATCACGCCGCGGTCTCGCAGGTTCTCCACCGCGCGCCGGTCGCGGGCCAGGCCCACCGCGGTGTAGCCCGCCACGCCGCGGATGGCCTGCTCGCGCTCCTCGTCGCTGCGGCACAGCAGCAGGTTGGCAATGCCTTCCTCGGTGAGGATGTGGGTCACGTCGTCGCCGTAGATCATGATGGGCGGCAGCGCCATGCCGGCCTGCTCCTGCAGCGTCCAGGCGTCGAGCCGTTCCACGAACGCGGGCTGCATGTGTTCGCGGAAGGTCTCCACCATCTGCACCACGAGCTTTTGCCCGCGCGGCGTGCCGGCCGCGCCGGTGCGGCCCGCCCGCGCCTGCGCGCCGGCCTTGAGCCAGGCGGGGCTGGCATGGCGCCGCCCGCGCGCATCGGCCCCCATGTTGGGCGCGCCGCCGAAGCCCGCGATGCGCCCCAGTGTGGCGGTGGAGCTGTTGCCGTCCAGGTCGATCTGCAGGGTGGAGCCGATGAACAGGTCGCAGGCATAGTGGCCCGCGGCCTGGCAGAAGGCGCGGTTGCTGCGCAGGCTGCCGTCTGGGCCGGTGAAGAACACGTCCGAGCGCGCGCGGATGTAGTCCTCCATGCCCAGCTCGGAGCCGAAGGAGTGCACCGATTCCACCCAGCCGGCCTCGATGGCCGGAATCAGCGCCGGGTGCGGGTTGAGTGCCCAGTGCCGGGCGATCTTGCCCTTGAGGCCTAGCGACTCGCCGTAGGTGGGCAGCAGCAGTTCGATGGCGGCGGTGTCGAAGCCGATGCCGTGGTTCAGGCGCTGCACGCCGTACTCGCCGTAGATGCCCTTGATCGCCATCATGGCCATGAGCACCTGGATCTCGCTGATCTGCGCCGGGTCGCGCGTGAACAGCGGCTCGATGAAGTGCGGGCGCGGGGCCTGCACGACGAAGCTCACCCAGCCGGCCGGGATGTCCACGCGCGGCAGCGTGGTGGTGCGGCCGTCCACCATCTCGTTGACCTGTGCGATCACGATGCCGCCCGAGAAGGCCGTGGCCTCCACGATGGCGGGCGTGTCCTCGGTGTTGGGGCCGGTGTAGAGGTTGCCCTCGGCATCGGCCGCCTGCGCGGCGATCAGCGCGACCTGCGGCGTGAGGTCGATGAAGTAGCGCGCGAACAGCTCCAGGTAGGTGTGGATGGCGCCGATCTCGATGCGCCCGGCCGACACCAGCCGCGCGATGCGCGCGCTCTGCGGGCCCGAGAAGCTGAAATCGAGCCGCGAGGCGATGCCGTTCTCGAACACGTCCAGGTGCTGCGGCAGCGCCAGCACCGATTGCACCATGTGCAAGTGGTGCACGCGCGCCGGATCGACCTGCACCAGCGCATCGGCCAGGAAGTCGGCCTGCTTCTGGTTGTTGCCTTCGAGGCAGACGCGGTCGCCGGGCTCCAGCACGGCTTCGAGCAGCGTGCCGATGGCGGCGGCATCGACCCGTTTGCCGGCCAGCGGCATGCCGTGCGCAGCCAGCGCGCGGTCGGCCCGCGCGAGCCGGGCGGCGCGGCGGTCCGCGCGGGTGTTCCAGTCTCTGGGGTTCATGGGAGGTAGGGGTGGGTTGGAAGAAGGAAGGGTGGGGGCCTGCGGCCGGTCAGAGCACCACGAACAGCAGCCACACCACCACGGGTGCGATCAGTGTGACAGCGGCGCCATACACCATGAGCTGGCGGAAGAACACCTCGCGGTTCACGCCGCGCGCATTGGCCAGCACCAGCGCGCCGTTGGTGGAGAAGGGGCTCACATCGACGATGGTGGACGACACGGCCATGGCCGCGATGAACCCCACCGCGCCCACGCCGGCATCGCCCGAGCCGCCGCCCTGCAGAAACGGCACGGCCAGCGGGATCAGCGAGCCCAGCACTGCCGTGGACGAGGCGAAGGCCGAGATCACCGCGCCGACGAAGCACAGCAGCAGCGCCGCCATCAGCGGCGAGGTGAGCGCGGCGACGCTGTGGCCCACGAAGTCGATGGTGCCCATCTTGTCCATCACGCCCACGAAGGTGCTGACGCCCACGATCAGCATGATCTCGGGCCACGACACCTGGCCGAGCGCGCGCTTTTGCAGGTTGGGCGCCATCAGCGTGAGCAACAGGCCGATGGTGATGGAGACGAAACCGATGTCCTGCTTGAAGAACAGCGTCAGCACGGCGAGGGTGAGCAGGCCGATGACGGTGACCGCCTGGTACCAGCGCGCACCCTCCGCTTGCGGCGTGGACGGGGCGGCGTTCATGAGCGAGTCGTCGGTCTGGGCGGCGGTGCGGCGTTCCTCGGCCAGGGAGTCGCCCTCGGCGTTGCCATAGACCTGGGCGCCGCCCTGGCCGTGGGCGACCTGCGGCAGGTCGAACGGGGTGTTGCGGGCGCCGGTGCGCTGGCGCGCCAGCTTCAGGCCGCCCATGGCCACGAACAGCGCCATGGCCACGGCCAGGTTCACCGCGAGGCTGGCCGCCATGGTGGCGATGGGGTTCAGCGGCAGGCCGGCCGTGGCCACGATCTTGTTGGTGATGCCGCCGTAGATGCTGATCGGCGAGAAGCCGCCGCCCTGCGCGCCGTGGATGACGAGCAGGCCCATCATCAGCGGGTTGATGCCGTACTTGGCCGCGAAGCCCAGCGCGATGGGCGCGATGATCGCGACCGCCGCCGGGCTGACGGCCCCCACGCCCGTGAGCGCCGCGGCGATGAAGAACATGATCCACGGGATCGCCGCGATGCGCCCGCGCACCGCGCGCACCGCCAGCTTGACCAGCCAGTCGATCGTGCCGTTGTTCTGCGCCAGCGCGAACAGGTAGGTGATGCCCACCAGGGTCAGGAACAGGTCGACCGGAAAGCCCGCCATGATGGCCTTGGCATTCATGCCGGCCACGAGCGTGCCGACCAGGAAGGCCCCGACGAAGGCGATGACGCCCATGTTGATGGGCAGCACGGTGGCGATGACGAACATGCTGGCGAGCGCGCAGATGGATATCCAGTGGGAAGTCATTGAATTTGTCTCCTGTCCGTGGCGCCCCGCGGCGGCACAGGCCGGTGGCTGTGCTCATGGATGCGGGGCTTTGTTCTTGCAGGGGACGATACGCAGCCGGGCGGCGCGGATCAATGCCAGCGGCGTGCCGACACTTACGCTAATCGAAACGATCCAGGGTTACCCCGTAGGGTTGCCACGGGTGGCAGCCGAGGCGGCTCAGGACAGCGCCGCTTTGGCGGTGCGGCAGACGGCCAGCAGGGCGAGCAGGTTGGGGTCGCGCTCGCGGGTGCGCAGGAAGTGCAGCGCGATGGTCTGGCGCATGCGGTAGCGCGGCTGCAGCGCGATGAGCCGCACGTTGGGCGGCAGCACGCCGCGCACCCGCCCGGGCAGCAGGGTGCAGCCCACGCCGCCGCTCACCAGGTTCATCAGCGAGAAGATGTCCTCGGTCTGCATCACCACGTCGGGGGTGAAGCCGGCCACCCGGAACGTCTCCATGAAGCCCTGGTAGGTCACGAAGCCTTCCGTGAGGCTGACGAAGCGCTCGCTGGCGCAGGCGGCCAGGTCGATGGGCTCGTCGGGCGGGTAGGGCGAGTCGGCCGGCGCGGCGAAGTGGATGTCGTCCTCGAACAAGGGCTCGCACTCGAGGTCGGGCATATCGCCGGACGACCCCATCAGCGCGGCGTCGATGGCGCCGTTGCGCAGCTTTTGCCGCAGGTCGGCGTCCGAGCCCAGCACCAGTTCGGTCTGCAGTTCGGGCAGGCGCCGCTTCATGCCCATCACGAGGGTGGGCACCGTGCGGCTGGTCAGCGAATAGAGCGATCCGATGCGGATGCGGTCGGACGAATACCCGGCCACTGCCCGCGTGGAGCGGATGCCCTCGGCCAGCGTGCCCAGCAGCTCGCGCGCGACCTCCGCCAGGTGGTGTGCGGCCTCGGTGGGGTGCAGGTGCCGGCCTTCGTGGCGGAACAGAGGGCAGCGCAGCGCGTCCTCCAGCGAGTGCAGGGCGCGGTGCACGCTGACCGCGCTGATGTCCAGGCTCTCCGCAGCACGCGCGAGGTTGCCCGCCTCCAGGAAGACCCGCAGGATGTGCAGCTTGCGAAGGGTGATGTCGTCATCGGGACGGTGGGGCATGGCCATGCGGTGGGGGCTCGATCAGAATTCGTGCTGGGCCGATTGCAGCACATTGCGCGGCCGCTTTTGCAAAACCATCCACTGGCCCGCGGGGCCCACAGGAGAGAGAAACCCATGGCAATCGATTTCAAGGGCCGCGTGGCCATCGTGACGGGCGCGGGCGGCGGCCTGGGCCGCCAGCATGCACTGGCGCTGGCGGCGCGGGGCGCGAAGGTGCTGGTCAACGACCTGGGCGGCGCGGTGGACGGCAGCGGCGCGGCCGTGGGTGCGGCGCAGGCCGTGGTGGACGAGATCCGCGCGGCCGGCGGCGAGGCGCTGGCCAACGGCGCCTCGGTGACCGACTTCGCGGCCGTGCAGGGCATGGTGCAGCAGGCCGTCGATGCCTGGGGCCGCGTGGACATCCTGGTCAACAACGCCGGCATCCTGCGCGACAAGTCCTTCGGCAAGATGGACATGGACGATTTCCGCCTCGTGGTGGATGTGCACCTGATGGGTGCGGCCCATTGCTGCAAGGCCGTGTGGGCGCACATGGTGGCGCAGCAATACGGCCGCATCGTGATGACGACCTCTTCCACCGGCCTGTACGGCAACTTCGGCCAGGCCAACTACGGCGCCGCCAAGCTGGCGCAGGTCGGGCTGATGCAGACGCTCGCCATCGAAGGGGCCAAGCACGGCATCCACGTGAACGCGCTCGCGCCCACCGCCGCCACCCGCATGACCGAGGGCCTGATGCCCGAGGAGGTGCTGGCCGCCCTCAAGCCCGAGGCCGTGGTGCCGGCCATGCTGGTGCTGGCGCACGAAAGCGCGCCCACGCGCACCATCCTGTGCGCGGGCGCCGGCACCTTCGAGGCGGCGCACGTCACGCTCACGCAGGGGGTGCATCTGGGCATCGGGTCCGATGTGCCCGAGCAACTCGCCGCGCGCCTGGCCGAGGTGACCGACCGCACCGGCGAACAGGTGCCGCAAAGCGGCGCGGCCCAAGGGACGAACGAGGTGCGGCTGGCCCAGCAGCGCTGAGCGTCCGGGGCCGGCGTCGCGCCGCGCCGGCGTTTCAGCGCACCGGCTCGGCCGCGAGCGCCTCGCGCAGGATGCGGCGGATCTCCAGGATCGCCCGGGGGTTTTCCTGCACGCTGTGGTGCGAGGTCAGCACCAGTTCCGACTCGGCACCCGCCAGGTGGGCGCTGCCGTAGGGCACGATGCCATCGCTCGACTGCGCCAGCGGGGTGCCCGGGTCTTCGCGGCCCATGATGGAGTGGTAGCGCACGCGCGGGCCGATCGGCAGGTCGGCGGCGGCGCGCACGAACGGGTCGGTGTCGGCCAGGTTGTCGATGCTGTTGGGCAGGCGCGGCGGAACGCCCCCGGACGAGGGCTGCGTGGCCTGTGCCCTGGCCAGCGTGCGGGTCGCATCGCCGAAGCGCTCCAGCACGGCCAGCGGCAGCGTCACCATATTGGCCAGCCAGCGCGAGAGGGTCTTGTTGGCGAACGGCGTGCCCCGGTGGGGCGCGGCGATGAAGACCGCCCGGCTCACCTGGGGCATGGGGTGGAACACCAGGAAGGGGCCGAGGTCCTCGCGCAACCGGGCCTGGTCTTCCGGGGGCAGCACGGGGCGGCCGATGACCTCGTCCCACAGCGTGTCGCCGGATTCGGACACCAACAGCCGCGCCAGAACGCCCCCCATGCTGTGGCCGACCAGCACGATGTCGCGCGATGCGTGCGCCGTGCCGGCGGGATCGAAGTGCGCCAGCGTCTGCACCAGGGCCTCCCGGATGTCGTGCTGGTTGAGAGCCAGCGGTGCATTGGTGGGGTAGTACACCTGCCACACCTGGTAGGCGTCCCGCAACTGCGCATCGCCCAGGACCTCGTTGGCCACGTTGATCCAGGCCTCGGGGCTGCTGGCCAGCCCGTGCAGCATGACGATGGTGCGGCGGTTCGGGTCATAGGGCTGCATGAGGTGGATGCGCGGCGCGTCCAGCCGGTCGCTCCAGCCCAGCAGCGTGCGCATGGCCTGCGTGGCGAAGCCCGAGCGGGCCAGCCACAGGCCGTACCCCGCGGTGAAGTTGCCTGCCAGCGGCACCTGCTGCCCGCCCAGTTCCACCCGCGCTGTGTGGTAGGGGTCGTAGATCGCCACCTGCACCTCCTGCGTGCGCAGCACTTCGCCCAGCGTCTTGCCGGGAAACCGCAACAGCGCGGTGGCCGCGGGGTAGGGCATTTCCTTGAACGGTGCGGGCGTTTGCTCGCCCGGCTCGGGCACCGACGCCGCCACCAGTTCCGTGCCGAAGCCGTCTCGCCGGTAGGTGTTGCGAACGCCGGAAAACCGTAGCGTGGTGGCCGGGATCAGTTCCTCGGGCAGCGGGGCGTCGCTGGGCAGGCGGATGTCCGAGGCGTCGCTGGAAATCCGCCAGGCGCCGAGGGTGCGCGCCTCGTCCGACCGGCGCCCTTCGGCGCGGTAGCGCTGGAACAGCAGGGACACCACGCGCTGCGTGGCGAAGTTGTAGTAGTCGCGCACCTGCGTCTGCCGGTCTTCGAACGCGCGCTCGCCGGGGGAGCGCTGCGTGAAGAACAGATAGGCCCAGGCGTAGCGGGCCGACTCCATCCAGGCATCGAGCGCCTCGTCCTGCGGCAGCGGCGCGCTGTGGTCGCGTTCGCCTTCGAGGCCGACCTGCAGCCAGACTTCTGCCAGCGCCGACAGGCGCTGCTCCTCGCTGATGCCGTTCGAGGCGGCCAGCTGGTTGCGGCAGTCGGCCAGGTCGTCCGCGCAGGTGTCGGCATCGCTGCCGATCACGCGCAGCACCTCTTCGGTGGCCTCGCTGACCCGGCCGCTGGTAAGCACGTCGCCGCGCCGCTGCGACAGGTATTCGCGCGGCGACATCGACGACACCGTCACCCCCGCGCAGCCGCACAGCACGGCCGCTGCGCACAGTGCGGCGAGCCCTCGCAACACCGACCAGGGTGTGCGGCGCGGGGCAGGGGACCAGGTGCGGTGGAACGGCGACGGGGTGGTTGGCGACATGGGGCGGGCCGGGCGGCGACGGGGTGGCCGATGTTACCCGGCGGCCCTGCGAATGGGGCGCTGCCTGACGCCGCGGTGCGCAGTGCTGCGGTACGCTTGCCGGCTTATGAGGATCTCTCCGGAACACCGCCTGCGGGCCGCCTTGCGCGTGGCGCTGAGCCACTATGTCTTCAACGGCCTGTCGGTGGCCTTCGGCCTGCTGCTCATTTCGGCCGGGGTGCACGGTTGGCTGGGCGCGGCGGCGGCCGCCTCGGCGTCGGTCGGGGTCATCGTCACCGCGCCGCCCGACCTGCCCGGCCCGGCGCGGGGCAAGTTCTGGCAGATGCTGCCGGCGCCCCTGCTGGGCGTGCCGCTCTTTTTCGGGGTGCAGATGCTGCACCCTTCGGAGCTGGCCCTGGGACTGCTGATCGTGCCGGCCAGCTTCGTCGCGTTCCTGGCCATGGCCTGGGGCAAGCGCGGCGTGCCGATCGCGGTGGCCGTGATGTTCTCCATGGTGTTCTCCATGGCCGTGCCGCCCACGCCGGGCGTGGAGCCGCTGGCGGCGGCGCTCGCGACCACCGGGCATTTCGCGCTCGGGGCGGCTTTGTACGTGCTGTATTCGGTGGTGGCCAACCATGCGCTCAATGCGCGCTACCGCGTGCAGTCGGTGGCGGATGCTCTGCTGGCGCTCGCTGCGCTGATGCGCGTGCAGGCACGGCAATTCACGCCCGTCGATCTGCAGGGCCCGCCCGCGCCCGCCTTGGCGGGGGCCTTGCTGCACCGGCAGGCGGCCCTGGCCGAGCAGTTGCAGGCCGCGCGCAACATCGTGCTGGAGTCGCCCCGCACGCCGCGGCGCCAGCGGCTGGCCGGCATGCTGCTGCTGGTGCTGGAAATGCGCGACCACCTGCTGGCCTGCGAGTTGGACCTGGACACGCTCAAGGCCCACCCCGGCCATGCGCCCGTGGTGGTCGGACTGCGCGACGTGCTGCACCACGTGGCCGACGAGATGGAGCGCCTGGCCGACGCCATGCTCATCGGCCGCAGGCCCACCGCCTTCGCCGACCACCGGCCCCACCTGGCGGCCCTTCGCTGGGACGAAGTGCCTCAGCCCCAGCCCGGGCCCGAGGGCGCCAACCCGTCGCCCCGCCTGCTGGCGCGCGGGCTGGCGGACCGCATCGGCCACATCAACGACGAGGCGTTGCGCATGATCGCCCTGGCCCGCGGCGAGGCCGAGCCCAACCTGGCCGTGGTGCGCGCGAACTGGCAGATGTTCGTGAGCCCCACCGCGTGGTCGTGGCACCCGTTCAACGGCCTGTGGCGCTGGGATGCGCCGCCGCTGCGCCACGCCATCCGCGCGGCCCTGGCCATGGGCGTGGGCTATGCGGTGGCGCAGGCGCTGCCCTGGGGCACGCACGCCTACTGGATCCTGCTGACCATCGTGGTGGTGCTGCGCGGCAGCCTGGCGCAGACCCTGGAGCGGCGCAACAGCCGCGTGGCCGGCACGCTGCTGGGCTGCGTGCTGGCGCTGGGGCTGCTGTCCATGCACCCCACCGCGCTGGGCCTGATCGTGTGCCTCACGCTGGCGCAGGCCGTGGCCCATGGCTTTGCCGTGCGGCGCTACCTCATCACCGCGGTGGCGGCCACCGTGCTCGGACTAGTGCAGTCGCACATGCTGCATGCGGGCAGCAGCACGGCCTTCGCGCTGTTCGAGCGGCTGGCCGATACCCTCATCGGCACCGGCGTGGCCTGGGCGTTTTCCTATGTGCTGCCCTCGTGGGAGCGCACGCAGATCCCCGCCCTCGTGTCGCGCACCCTGGCCGCGCAGGCGCTGCATGCGCGCGAGGCGCTGGCCCTGGGGCAGCTGCAGGCGGTGGACAACGCGCCCGAGCTGGCCTGGCGGCTGGCGCGGCGCGAGGCCTACGACAGTCTCTCGGCCCTGGTGCAGGCCACGCAGCGGTCGCTGTCGGAGCCGCGCGCCGTGCGCCCGCCGCTCGAACCCCTGGAACGGCTGCAGGTGCATTGCTACCAGTTGCTCGCCCAGCTCACGGCCGTGAAGACCATGCTGCTGCTGCGCCGCGGCCACCTGGAGCCCGAGCGGTTGCAGGCGCCGCTGGCCACCACGGCCGAGGCCATCGGCAACGCCCTGTCCGCGCCGCGTGGCTCGGCGGATGCCGCCATGCCCCCGCGCATCTCGCCCGGCCCCGAGCCGCTGCCCGACCCGTTCGATGCCCAGCTCGGCCCGTGGCTGTTGCGCCGCCTGGGCCTGGCGGTGGGGCTGGCCGAGGAACTGCGCAGCGATGCGGACCAGGTGCTGCAAAGCATGAACACAAAGGCGCCGGACGCGCAGCCCGTGGCCGAACGCAGCGCCTGAGGGCGGCCGAGGTCGCGACACCCGGGGAACGCGCTCAGTCCCGGTGGGCCTGGATCTCGCCTTCCTCGTCGCCTTCGGGCACGGTGGGCAGGCGCGCTTGCGCAGGCGCGGCCGCCGTGGCCTTCCATTGCCCCGCCGGCTCCACCTCGTGGCCGGGATCCGCGCGCAGCACGGGCTCGTACAAGATCCACTGCGCTACCGTGCGCATGGCTTCGGCGCCCCGGTTGTTCTGGCGTTTCAGGAAGAAGTCCAGGCCGCGCTCGCGCAGGATCTTGGCCTTTTCGCGCAGCAGCAGCAGCGTGGGCTCCCACAGTTCGTCCTTCACCACCAGGTCGTCGAAACCCTGCGCATGCCCCTGGGCTTCCCGCAGGCGCGTGGCTCCCTGCTCCCGGCACAACTCGGCCTGCTTCATGTGCGCCACCCCTTCGTCCCGCCGGCGCGCCATCACCGGCGACCGGCCGGTCTTGCCCATCGCCTTGCGCTGCATGCGCGCTGCGGCCTGCTCCAGGTGCTCCGCTGCGGCGGCCGTCTGGTCCGCCTCCAGCGCCGTGCGGGCCTGCTTGAGGTGCGCGCGGGTGGAGCGCAGGTCCATTCCGGCCGCCTCGAATTCCGTGGCCGCGCTTTCGTATTCCGTGCAGGCCGCCTCGAACTTCGCCTTGGCGGCTTCGCCATCCATGCGGGCGAGTGCGCGGAACATGTCCAGCGCGGGGGCGGCGGGCGCCTTCATCGCCTTGTCGGCGAACATGGCCGCCAGGCCGTTGCCCTGTGCGAACGCCTGGGTCTGCTCCATGAAATGTTCGAGCTGCAGTTCGGACGCGACATGCTTCAAGTCGTCCTCTACCGCAGCGCCCAGCTTGCCCACCCCGTAGGCCGACCAGCTGTCCCACTCGTCGCGCACGAGCTGCTGGAACACGTCGAACTCCGAGACATCGGTGGCGCGGTCGCTGCGCATCGGATCGATCTCGTCGTCGAAGACGAACAGCGTGCAAAAGTGGGTCACGGCCTTGGAGACCAGCTCCCGGCCGTAGCTGGCATCCAGCAGCCCCAGGCTGCCGCTGGCCTTCTGGCGCGGGCCGTTCTTCGGATCGTCCTGCACGGATTCCGCGAACTGCACTCCCAGCGTGGCGCGCCCCGACACCTCCACCTTCATCTGGGCCGTGGCATCGCGGTAGATGGTGGTCATGTAGCCGGCCACCGTGGTGCGGGTCTGGCCGTTGTCCTGCCGGGATTTAACGCCCACGCCGGCTGACACGCCGGCCCGCCGCCCCTTGCCCGCCACCTCGCCCACCCGCACGCCCGCGCTGAGCGACACGTTGGTCTCGGTGCCCATGCTGCTGCGCTGCGCGTCGTCGATGATCCCCATGCTCAGCTCGGGGTGGTGGGCCAGCAGCTCCCGCATCCAGTCCCGGCGGGCCGGCTGGCCGTCCCCGGTGGGGGCCGCCATGTCGAAAAGATGCTCCAGCGCGTCGATGAACTGCGCGTCCAGCTGGGGCTCGCGGTTCTTGGTCAGCCGGGGCATGCGCATCTGAACGCCGTTCTCCACGCCCCGCTCGCCGCGCCAGCGCCAGTCGGCCCCGCCGGTCACGCCGAAGCTGGCCTGATCGGTGTCCATCGCGACCGAGTAGCCGGTGGTCACCCCGGCACCGGCCTGTACCTGGTTGGTGGACTGGGACGTGATCTGCAGGTACATGCCGGTGCGGCCGCGGTACAGCTCCAGGATGCGGTCCTCGTTGTGCTGCACCCCGCCGATGAGCTTGACGCCCAGGCCCACGGCGCTCGTGATCGCCGCGGCCGCCGACAGCGGACCGAGGTTGACGCCGTAGGTCTTCTGGCCCAGCAGCTTCATCCGGTCGCGCCATTCGAGGTGCTGGGCCACATCGCGCAGCAGGTTGAACAGCGCCCGGCTTTTGGTGGCGTTGGCCGGGTCCCCGTCGTGCAGCAGGTTGAGGGCTTTGTACAGCGCCACGTGGAAGGCATTGCCCTGGGCCTGCACGTGTTCCCCATCGGCGCTGACCGGTGGCGGGGCGGACCCGTTTTTCGCCTCTTGCAGCGGCTCGCTCAGCAATGCGTGCTGCAGCAGGGCTAGGGCTTGCACGCCGGTGTGCGGCTGGGCGCGCAGTTGCTCCCATGCGGAGCGCATCGCGGGGGATTCGGTGGCGGTGGTGATCTCGCCGCCACGGCGGGCGGTTTTTCGCGCCGCATCGCGCCGCGCGGCATCGCATTGCGCGCGGATGCCGTCGAGCAGGGCGGTGTCCAGCACCATGGAGGCGCGCTCGGTGCCCTCGGGCGCCCAGCGTATCTTTTCGGCGATGGCCTGCCAGGCCAGTTCGGATTCGGAGGGCACCTCGGTCGCAGGCCGTTGCGCTCGCGCGGCCCTGAGGTACTGGGTGAGGTGGTCCGCCGCTTTCTCCAGTTCGTCTTCCGCCCGGCGGTTCGGGGTGGGCAAGGCGGTGGCCGATCCCACCTGCAGGGCCTGCGGCAGCGAGCGCAGCGGGTTGATCTTCTGGCCCCGCCGGCTCTTGGGGGCGGCGGGGCTGGCCGCATCGGCCTCAGTGTGGTCGATGTCGTGCAGCCAGTCCGCGATTTTCTGCAGGTGCTGGTTGGCGCGGTCGTAGGGGGAGCCCTCGGCGTTGCTGCGGTAGCCGTTGCGGATGGCGTGGTAGGCCGCGCGCTCGTCGTCCGTGCAGGCGGCCAGGGCCTGGGCCGGGTCGGCAGCGTGCAGGGCCGTGCGGGCGGCATGGGAGGCGGCGGCCAGCCATTCGCGCAGCTGCGGTGTGGGCGCGGTCCGCATCGCGGCCTCGGTCTGCAGGGCCAGGCGAGCCGTGTGGCGGCGGGTGTGGTCGGGCATGCCTTCGGCCGCCGGTGCCAGCAGGTGGCCCAGCGCCTGGGTGCCGCGCGGCATGCGGGCCAGCAGGTCCACCGTGCGCTGGGTGACATCGCCCAGCGCGGGCGCTGCGTGCGGGCCTGCGGCCGGGTCGGGCAGCAGCGTGCTCCAAGTGTGGTTGCGCAGGGCCTGCAGCGTCTTCAGCGCCACCTCGGCATTGCCCTCGCTGGTATCGGCCAGGGCCTTGATCGCCATCGTCAGTGCGCCCGCGGGCTCGATGGCTTCGGCGCCGTGGCGGGTGGGGTCGATGGTCTTCACCCAGTCGCGGAGCGCCTCGCGCAGGGCCTTGATCTCGGGCGAGCTTCGGTACACCTCGAAGCCGGGCAGGCGCCGCAGCTGCAGGTCGATGACCTCGCCATAGGTCTTTTGCAGGGCTTCGGCCGCGATCCGGTGGCGGCGCTGGGCGTGCTCCAGCTGCACCTCGGCCTCCTTGCGGCGCTGGGCCAGGGCCGGCTGCAGCGACTTCAGGTCGGCGGCGCCGGCTTCGAACTCGAACATTTCTCGCGCGGCGGTCTGGGCCAGTCGCTGGGTGTGTTCCAGCGCGGCGTCCTTGTCCTGGCTGCGCAGCACCAGTTCGGCGTGCTTGTCGGCTTGTCGGCTTTTCAGTGCCTGCAGTGCCTCGATGTGCTCGGCCAGCCCGTCCAGCTCGCCACGGCGGCTGCCGCCCGCCTCTTCGCTGTCTGCGCGCAAGCGCTCGAGCGCCTGGTCCAGCCGCTGCTGCGTGGCCTGCAGTTCCTTTTGCGCGGCGGCTTGCTGCGCATGCAGCGCGGCCTGCCAGATGGCCAGGGATTTCTTTTCGCTGGTGAGCTGGTGCGCCTGGTCGGCCATGTGCGCGGCCCGCTGGCCGCGCAAGCCGGCCTCGGTGGCCTGGTGCGCTTCGTGGTGCTGCACCAGCCGTTCCATCGCGATGGCCTTGTCCACGGCGATCTGGGCCAGCCGTACGGTTTCGCCGGCCTTCATCTGGCCGGCCAGCACCGGCGCCACGCTTTCCCAATGGCCGCGGCTGCGCGGCGGGATGCGCGAGGGGTCCTGCGGGGTGTTCTGGTAGCGGAGCATTTCCTCGATGGGCTTCGGGTTGCCCCGTGCCATGCCTAAGCAACTGCCCACCTTGTTCGCCAACTGGCCCAGCACCGATCGGGGCTTGCGCGGGGGCATGGCCGCGGCATCGGCGGCGGGCAGCGGCTGCGCGAGGTATTTGCGCGCGGCCCGGCCCGCGTCGTACAGGGGCGACAGCAGTTCGTTCTGCGCGGCCCGCGGGTCGAGCTGGTGCAGCTTGTGGTGGGCCTGTTTGTGGCTGGCCGGCGCACCGGCGTGGGCACTCGATGTCGAGTTGCCGGGCACGCCTGCGGACGAGGTGGTGGGACGCACTGAGAATTTGGGCATGGTGTCCAGTCGTTCATGGGCGTCGTGTGCGTTCCACGGGCAAGGGGTTGCCTGGGAACAGTGGCTGGACCGGGCACATTGCACGCCCTGCGTTGGCTGGCCACGACACGCGCGATGGTGCAATGCGGCACCCGGGGCCGCGGGCCTGCCTGCGAAGGGCGGTGCGGCCGGGCGAAGCCAAGGTCTTGATCTGGTGCGCCAGCGAGAGTGTGCCGGCCGTGCTAAGTTCCGGGCCGAACCGACGATCAGGTTATAAAGAAACGACCAAATGATGATGAGCCATCTGCAGCGGAAAATCCACGCGCAGCCCGCCAGCCGACTGGCTGGCATGCGCCGTGGCATCGAAAAAGAGGGACTGCGGGTGCTGCCCACGGGAGGGCTGGCGCTCACGCCGCACCCGGCGGCGCTCGGCTCGGCGCTGACCCATCCCCACATCACCACCGACTACAGCGAGTCGCAGATCGAGCTGATCACGGGCGCGCGCCTGGGCGTGCAGGAATGCCTGGACGAACTCACCGAGATCCACCAGTTCGTCTACCGCAGCCTGCAGGCTTCGGGCGGCGAGATGCTGTGGCTGTCCAGCATGCCCTGCGGCCTGCCCACCGACGAGACCATTCCCCTGGCGCGCTACGGCTCGTCCAACGTGGGGCGTGCCAAGAGCGTGTACCGCATGGGGCTGGGCCACCGCTACGGCCGGCGCATGCAGACCATCTCTGGCATCCACTACAACTGGTCGCTGCCCGATGTGACCAGCGACGAATACTTCGCGCTGATCCGCAACTTCCGCCGCCATGCCTTCGTGCTGCTGTACCTGTTCGGCGCTTCGCCCGCGCTGTGCCCGTGCTTCGTGCAGGGGCGCGAGCACGGCCTGCAGCGCCTGGGCGGCGAGGCGCTCTACCTGCCGCACGCCACCTCGCTGCGCATGGGCCGCCTGGGCTACCAGAGCGATGCGCAGGCCACGCTGGCGGTGAGCTACAACGGCCTGGACGGCTACGCCGCCTCGCTGCGCGAAGCCCTGAGCCGGCCATACCCCGCCTACGAGGCGCTAGGCGTGCGCAACCCCGGGGGCGAATACAACCAACTGGGCACCAGCCTGCTGCAGATCGAGAACGAGTTCTACGGCACCATCCGCCCCAAGCGCACCGTGCGCTCGGGCGAGCGGCCCCTGAACGCGCTGCGCGACCGGGGGGTCGAATACGTCGAGGTGCGGCTGATGGACCTGGACCCGTTCGCGCCGCTGGGCATCGAGACGCAGACCATGCGCCTGCTGGACGTGTTCCTGCTGCACTGCCTGCTGTCCGACAGTCCGCCCGACACGCCGCAGGAGATCGCTGAGCTGCAGCGCAACCAGCACCTGACCGCCGAGCGCGGCCGCGAGCCGGACCTGTTGCTGCAGCGCGCCGGGCGCGAGATCCCGCTGGCCGAATGGGGCGCGCAGGTGCTAGCCGAATGCGAGCCGCTGGCCGCGGCGCTGGACGCCGCGCACGGCACCGGCGACTACGGCAGCGCGCTGGCCGATGCCCGGCGCCTCATGCAGCAGCCGCAGGCCACGCCGTCGGCCCGCGTGCTCGACCGCATGGCCGAGGCGCACGGCAAGAGTTTCAGCGCCTTCGCGCTGGAGCGATCGCAATGGGCGCGCGACACGCTGCTGGCCATGCCCTGGACCGAGGCGCAGCAGGCCCGGTTCGAGGCCGCCGCCGCGCAATCGGTGGCCGAGCAAAAGGCCATCGAAGCGGCGGACACCCTGCCTTTCGAGGCCTGGCGCGAGCAGTACATGGCGGTGCCCGTCCACGGCTGACACCCGCGCGGCCCGGGCATCCCCGGGACGGCCGCCCGCGCTGTGCGCTCAGCCCGGCTTGCGGGCCTGCGCCGCACTGCGGATGCCCTGCAGCGTGCCCGTGGGCGTGATGGCCTCCGGGTCCAGCAGGCAGTGCAGCACGCAGGGCAGGCCGCTGGCTCGGGCGCGTGCCAGCGCCGGGGCGAACTCCGCCGTCGTCTCCACCCGCTCGCCATGCCCGCCGAAGGCCGCGGCATAGGCCTTGAAATCGGGGTTCTTCAACTGGGTGGCGCTCACGCGGCCGGGGTATTCGCGCTCCTGGTGCATGCGGATGGTGCCGTACATGGCGTTGTCCAGCAGCACCACGATGATGGGCAGGCCGTACTGCACGGCGGTGGCGAACTCCTGGCCGTGCATCAGAAAGTCGCCGTCGCCC
Organism: Acidovorax sp. SUPP2539; assembly: GCF_030158975.1. Taxonomy (NCBI): domain Bacteria; kingdom Pseudomonadati; phylum Pseudomonadota; class Betaproteobacteria; order Burkholderiales; family Comamonadaceae; genus Acidovorax; species Acidovorax sp. SUPP2539. Next base: position 1,483,153 of record NZ_BQXJ01000001.1, read on the forward strand.
GCGAACACCACGACCTCGCGCTGCGGCCACAGCCGCTTGGCCCCCACGCCGGCCGGCAGGCCGTAGCCCATCGATCCGCTGGTGGGCGCCAACTGGCTGGCATAGGCGGTGAAAGGCCAGAAGCGGTGCACCCAGGTGGCGAAGTTGCCCGCGCCGTTGCAGAAGATCGCATCGGCCGGCAGCACCTCGCGCAGGTGGCGCATGACCTCGCCCATCTGCAGCGGGCCCGGAATCCGGATCGGGTCCGGATCGCTCCAGGCCAGGTAATCGGCGCGGGCGGCCTGCGTGTGCGCCGCCCAGCGCACCGCGGCGGGCGGCTGCAGCGCGGCGAGTGCGTTGGCAAAGGCCTGCGGCGTGGCGTGGATGGACTGCGTTGCCCGGTACAGGCGTCCCAGTTCGTTGGCATCGGCATGCACATGCACCAGGGGCTGCGACGGCACGGGAATGTCGAACAGCTCGTAGCCCTGCGACGGAATCTCCGACAGGCGCCCGCCCACCACCAGCACCAGGTCGCTTGCGCGGATGCGTGCCAGCAGCTTGGGGTTCGCCCCCAGGCCCAGGTCGCCACCGTAGCTGGCATGGTCGGCCGGGAACAGCATCTGCCGGCGGAACGAGCAGTACACGGGCAGCGACCAGGCCTGCGCGAACGCGACGAAGTCCTGCACCGCCCGCTCTGACCAGCGGCTGCCGCCCAGGATGGCGACCGGGCGCTCGGCGGCGGCCAGGCGCTCGGCCAGTTCCTGCAGCGCGGCAGCGCCGGGGTGGGTTTCCGGCACCGTGTAGGGCTGGGCGTCGGCCACCTGCACCGCATCGGTCAGCATGTCCTCGGGCAGCGCCACCACCACCGGGCCCGGGCGGCCCGACGTGGCGACGTGGAAGGCGCGCGACACCAGTTCGGGCACGCGGCGCGCGTCGTCGATCTGCACCACCCACTTGGCCATGGTGCCGAACACGGCGCCGTAGTCCAGCTCCTGGAACGCCTCGCGGCCCAGCGCGCCGCGCGCCACCTGGCCCACGAACACGATGAGCGGTGTCGAATCCTGGTGCGCGATGTGGATGCCGGCCGAGGCATTGGTCACCCCTGGGCCGCGCGTCACGAAGCAGATGCCGGGCTGCCCGGTGAGCTTGCCCTGCGCCTCGGCCATCATGGCCGCGCCGCCCTCCTGGCGGCACACGGTGACGGCGATCTGCGCGTCGTGCAGGGCATCCAGCACGGCCAGGTAGCTTTCGCCCGGCACGCAGAAAAGCTGTTGCACGCCGTGCAGGATGAGCTGGTCCACGAGGACCTGGCCGCCGGTGCGGGGAGAAACGGTGGAAGTCATGAAGGCGTCGATCAAGGGCGTTGAAGGAATGGAAACATGGCGGGCCGGCTCACCGCAGCGCCGCGCAGGCGTCCTGGATGCGCTGGCAGGCTGTCTGCAGCTGTGCCATCGAGGTAGCGTACGAGATGCGAAAGTACGGCGCCAGCCCGAAATACGTGCCCGGTACCACGGCCACCTCGTACTCGGCCAGCAGGTACTGGCAAAAATCCACGTCGGTCTTGAGCAGCGCGCCGCCCGGCGTGGTGCGGCCCAGCGTGCCGGCGCAACTGGCATAGGTGTAGAAAGCGCCCTCGGGCGTGCGGCAGCGCAGGCCGGGCGCCTGGTTGAGCGCCTGCACCACGAAATCGCGCCGGGCCTGAAAATCCGCGCAGCGCTCGGCCACGATGGCCTGCGGCCCGGTCAGCGCCTCGATGGCCGCCGCCTGGCTGATGGAGGAGGGGCACGAGGTGCATTGGCTCTGCACCACCGCCATGGCGGCGATCAGCTCGCACGGGCCGCCGGCAAAGCCGATGCGCCAACCCGTCATGGCATAGGCCTTGGACACGCCGTTCACCGTGAGGCAGCGGTTTTTCAGGCGTGGCTCCAGCGCGGCTGGCGTGGCGAAGGCCGCGCCGTCGTACAGGATGTGCTCGTAGATGTCGTCCGACAGCAGCCACACCTGCGGGTGGCGCAGCAGCACGTCCAGCAGCGGGCGCAACTGCGCGGCGCTGTAGGCGGCTCCGGTGGGGTTGGAGGGCGAGTTGAGCAGCAGCCAGCGCGTGCGCGGCGTGATGGCGGCCTCCAGCGCGGCCGGCGTCAGCCGAAAACCGTCCGCCTCGGTGCACGGCACGTTGACCGGCACGCCGCCCGCGATCGTCACCACGTCGGCATACGACGACCAGTAGGGCGCGGGCAGGATCACCTCGTCGCCCGGGTCCAGCGTGGCCATGAACGCGTTGTAGAGCACCTGCTTGGCCCCCGTGCCCACGGTGATCTCGTCCAGGGCGAAGTCCAGGCCGTTGTCCCGTCGGAACTTCTCGCGCACCGCCTCCTTCATCGCCGGGCTGCCGTCCAGCACCGTGTAGCGGGTCTCGCCGCGCGCCAGCGCCCGGCGCGCGGCCTCCAGGATGTGGTCGGGCGTGTCGAAGTCGGGCTCGCCCGCGCCCAGCACGATCACCGGCCGGCCCGAGCGCTTGAGCGCGTTGGCGTGGTCCGTGATGCGCAGGATGGGCGACACGCCCAGCGCCGCGATGCGCCGCGCAGGCGTGAACGCGCCGGGCGGGGCTGCGCCATTGACAAGGGCGGTGGGCAGGGTGGCGGTCATTTGAGGTAGGCCTCCAGCGGCTTGTCGTTGGGCGCCGCGATCAGTTGCCGCAACGTGCCGCTCATGGGCAGGTTCAGGCTCAGGTTGCGCGGCGGGATGGGGCTGGTGAACCACTTGGCGTAGATCTTTTCCAGCTCGCCCGTCTGCATCAGCCGCACCAGCACGCCGTCCACCCCGGCCTTGAATGCGGGGTCGTCCTTGCGGAACAGCAGCGCGATCGGCTCGGATCCCATCGGCTCACCCGCGATGCGGTAGGCCGCCGGGTCCTTGGAGGTGGCGATGGCGCCCGCCAGCAGGTTGTCGTCCAGCACGAAGGCATCGGCGCGGCCTGACTCCATCAGCAGGAAGCTCTCCTGGTGGTCCTTGCCCAGCAGCGTCTTGATGGGGGCGCCCAGCGCGCGCTCCTGCTTGCGCAGCATCTGCACGGCGGTGGTGCCGGCCGACGCGGCCACGGTGCGCCCGCCCAGTTGGCTGACCGAGTTCAAATCCGAATCCGCGCGCACCGCCATGCGCACCTCGCTCACGTAGGTGGTCACGGCAAAGGCCACCTGCTGCTGGCGCGCCGTGTTGTTGGTGGTGGGCCCGCAGCCGATGTCGATGGTGCCGTTCTGGACCAGCGCCAGCGTGTTCTGCGCGGTCACCGCCATGTATTCGAGCCGGGCCTGCGGCGCGATCTCCTTCATCACGCGCTCGCACAGCTCCACGTGGTAGCCCACGAACTTCTCGTTCGCGCCCAGGGCGTAGGCCATGGGCGGCGAGGCCTCACGCACCCCCAGCACCACTTTGCCGGCGGCCTTGATCTTCTCCAGGGTGGGCTGCTGCGCCGATGGGTTGGCGGGCGGTGCGGACGCCTGCGCGGTGGCTGCGCCGCACCAGAAAAAGGCCGCTGCGGCCGTGGCCGCGCCAGCCAGGGCCTTGAGGGGGAATGCCATGGGTGCTTGTCTCCTGTGTGGATGGGCCTGGCCGTTCGGGCCCAGGCCGGGGGACCGCGGCGGCGGGGGATCCGGTGCGCCGCCGCCGATCGCTCAATCGGCGATGTCGAAGGTCACGCCCTGCGCCAGGGGCAGGGCGGTGGAATAGTTGATGGTGTTGGTCGCGCGGCGCATGTAGGCCTTCCAGCTGTCCGACCCCGCCTCGCGGCCGCCGCCGGTCTCCTTCTCGCCGCCGAAGGCCCCGCCGATCTCGGCGCCGCTCGGGCCGATGTTCACGTTGGCAATGCCGCAGTCCGACCCTGCGGCCGACATGAACTGCTCGGCCTCGCGCACGTTCAGCGTGAAGATTGACGACGACAGGCCCGCGCCCACCGCGTTGTTCATGGCGATCGCCTCCTCCAGCGCGCCGTAGCGCACCACGTACAGGATGGGCGCGAAGGTTTCGTGCAGCGCCGGGCCTTCGTGCTTTTGCAGCTCCACCAGCGCCGGGCGCACGTAATACGCCTCGCTGCCCGCGATGTCCTCCACCCGGTCGCCACCGTGCACCGTGGCGCCCAGCGCGCGGCTTTGCGCCAGCGCCTTCTGCATGCCCTCGAAGGCCGGTCGGTCGATCAGCGGGCCCACCAGCGTGCCGGGTGTGCGCGGGTCTCCCACCTGCACGCTGGCATACACCTTGGCGAGCTGGGGCACCAACTGGTCGTAGATGCTCTCGTGCACGAACAGCCGGCGCAGCGTGGTGCAGCGCTGGCCCGCCGTGCCCATGGCCGCGAAGGCGATGCCGCGCAGCGCCAGGCCCAGGTCGGCGGTGGGCGCCACGATGGCCGCGTTGTTGCCGCCCAGCTCCAGGATGCCGCGCGCAAAGCGGGCCGCCAGGCGCGGGCCCACGGCCCGGCCCATGGCGGTGGAGCCCGTGGCCGACAGCACCGGCACGCGAGCGTCATCCACCAGCACCTCGCCCAGGTCGCGTTGGCCGATGATCAGCTCCAGCAGGCCCGCGGGCGCATCGGCGCCGAAGCGGGCGATGGCGCGCTGCGCGATCGCGTGCGTGGCCAGCGCGGTGAGCGGGGTTTTTTCCGACGGCTTCCACACCACCGGATCGCCGCACACCAGCGCCAGCGCCGCATTCCACGACCACACCGCCACGGGAAAATTGAACGCCGAGATCACGCCGCACACGCCCAGCGGGTGCCACGTTTCCATCATGCGGTGGCCGGGGCGCTCGGTGGCGATCGTCAGGCCGTAGAGCTGGCGCGACAGGCCCACGGCGAAGTCGCAGATGTCGATCATCTCCTGCACTTCGCCCAGCCCCTCGGACGGCACCTTGCCCGCCTCGATGGTTACCAGCAGGCCCAGGTCGGCCTTGGCCGCGCGCAGCTCTTCGCCCAGCAGGCGCACCAGTTCGCCCCGGCGCGGAGCCGGCACATTGCGCCAGCTTTGGAAGGCCGCATGCGCCCGCCCGATGGCCGCCGTGGCCTCGGCCGCGCTGTGCTGCGCCACCGCGCCGATCGCCTCGCCCGTGATGGGCGAGCGCACCGGCAGGCTGCCGCCTGTGTAGGCCGTGCGCGGCACGCCCAGGCGTTGCAGCAGTTGATCGACCTCCGCCGAGACGGCAGGGGCGTGCGTGGCGGGGACGGATGGGTTGGCGGCGTTGGCAGACATGGCGGTAGTGCTCGCAGTCAAAAAACAAGAACGGTAAAACGCGACAAAGAAAAGAAGCAGGAAAGCGTGCGCCAATATCCCCCAATCGCGCCCGCCTGCATAGCAAAATAACGGAACGACTTGATGTAAAAATGGAATCAAGTCCAGGGTTGGTAAAAACCCTTGCCCTAGTCGAATCTGCGCTGGCCGGCAATGCCCCGCGCAGAGTCATTCCCTTGAAGCATGACCTTACTGCGCCGCGCCTTTCTCCCCTCCATGGCCGACCTGCTGGCCTTCGAAGCCGCCGCCCGCCACCACAGCGTGTCGCGCGCGGCCGAAGAACTGCACCTGACCCAGAGCGCCGTCTCGCGCCAGATCCGCCAGCTGGAGGCGCAGCTGGGCACCGCCCTGTTCCACCGCGTGCGCCAGCGCGTGGTGCTCACCGACGCCGGCCGCGTCTACGCCGCCGACTTGCAGGGCGTGCTGCAGCAGCTGTCGGCCATCACGCAAAAGGCCATGGCCTTCAGCAGCACCGACGGCCTGCTCAACCTGGCCGTGCTGCCCACCCTGGGCACTCGCTGGCTCATCCCGCGCCTGGGCGGCTTCATGGCGCTGCATCCGGAGGTGACGGTCAATTTTGCGGCGCGCTCCGAGCCGTTCGACTTTGCGGGCACCCCGTTCGACGCCGCCATCCACTTCGGCACGCCCCACTGGGCCGGCGCGGTGTGCGAATACCTCATGCACGAAGAAGTAGTGCCGGTGTGCAGCCCCGGCTACCAAAGCCAGCACGGCATCCACACCCCGCAAGACCTGGCGCGCGTGGTGCTGCTGCAGCAAAGCACGCGGCCCACGCAGTGGTCGGAATGGTTCGAATTGGTGGGCGCCCCCACCAGCCTGGCGCTGCGCGGGCCACGGCACGAGCAGTTCGCCATGATTGCGCAGGCGGCGGTATCGGGGCTGGGGGCGGCGCTGCTGCCGCGGTTCTTGATCGAGCCGGAGCTGGCGGCGGGGAGCCTGGTGGAGCTGTCGGATACCGTGCTGACCAGTGGCGATGCGTATTACCTGGTGTATCCGGAGGCGCGGGCGGAGGCGCCGTTGGTGAAGGCGTTCAGGGATTGGGTGGTGGGGGAGAGTGGGGGAGTTAACGCGAAAAGTTAGATTGGCCTGAATGATTAGCGGTTTCAAGGTCTGCCACGTGTGGCCAATTTCGGTTGAGACTACGATTCGCTTTGGGCCCAAGCCGTCGTTCATAAACCGTCCGGACGGGGCGATAGCCAGTCCGTAAAGCGGGCACGAAGCTCTTCGGGTGCGATGGAGTGCGTGAAGACGTCCATCCCCCCGTCATAGGGACAGAAAATGTTTTTTGTCGCCGGAGAGGCAAACGAGATGCCCACCTCTTTCCAGTCTGCGAGCAGGCGAATCGCAGCTTCGAAAAAATCGGGTTTCCAGTGGCAAACCAAAGCCCGGACATACATTCGATCCTCTTCGTCTTGGCCGAGACTTTCGGGCTGCATCACAGCAACGGCCTCTCTGAATTGGCGCCCGGCAAGCTGATGCTTGGCCTTTCCACGCAGCCTGGCTTCCTCGCCAAGCGCGCGAAAGACGTACAAGGGCTCGTTGGCGCTGAAGAGCGCTGATGCGACGAGACAATGTCGATGTTCAATTTCGGCGTATTCGTCCAGCGACTCAGCGTACCGTTTCGATTCAGGGAGTGAATGAAATCGCACCCATTGCGCGCTGAGAGCGCGACGCAGAAGATGCCCGCAAGGCGCAATCTCGCCGAACTCAGAATGCCACCAGGCAAGGGGATCAGGACGCATATCCGTCACTCTATCCGAGCGTCTTTTGTTGATGGAGTCCCCTGAGTGAGGCCAATGCCAAGCGTCGGGTGATTGGTCAGTTCTGCCAATGGCTTAGCCGATTGAGCTGCGGCATTGCTCCCATCGCTGAAGTTAACCCCGCGGCCAACGGGAGCCTTCGAAGTCTGTCGGAGCCCTTCACAATCAAGACCTGCCCACCGCTCGTTCGACATGCCTCACTTTGATCATGGATAAATTTTTGCTGCAGCAGCAGGTGTTGGAACGGCTCGCACAAGACCTGCTGCAAACCGAGCAGGCAATGCGGGCGGCCCATGAAACGGCGACCCACGAAGAAAACATCGCCGAGAACAAATACGACACCTTGGGGCTTGAAGCCGCCTATCTGGCGACCGGCCAGGCTCGGCGCGCCGAAGCCATCCGCCAGGCGCTGGCCGATTGGCGCCAATTCCGCCCGCGCCCCTACGACGCCAGCAAAGGCATACAGCTCGGCGCGCTGGTCTGCCTGGTCGATTCCGACGACAAGGAGCAGCAGATCTTTCTCGGCCCGGATGGGGGCAGCATGAAGTTGGTCAGCGGCGGTCAGCTCGTTCAGGTCATCAGCTGCGAAGCCCCTTTGGGCAGGGCCATGCTGGGTAAATGCGAGGGGGATGAAGTGTCGATACAGCTCGCTCCGAGCCGGCAGCAGTTTGAGGTGCTTCGGGTGCATTGAGCCGTTGCAAGGTCAAGCAGAATCAACACGAGGTCAGCGGGCGTTCAGACCTCATGCACGCATCCGCTGGCAAAAATGATGTTCAAACAGGAGTGGAGCGACGTGAAAACAGACCAGGGCGACCTCGTCCTTGAAGCATTGCAGCAGCGGTTCCAGCAGAACACTCACAGGCACCCGGGTGTCGATTGGGCCCACGTCCATGCGCGTTTGCAAAACAATCCCGAAAAGCTGAAGGCGCTCCACGCCATGGAGGCCACAGGAGGCGAACCCGATGTCATCGGAACAGCGGATGCCGCCGGCACCTGCGTTTTCTGCGACTGCGCCGCTGAAAGCCCCCAGGGTCGCAGAAGCCTCTGCTTCGACGCAGCGGCATGGAATGCCCGCAAGCAGAACAAGCCAGAGAACAACGCGGAGGACGTGGCCGCTGCCATGGGCATCTCGCTGCTGACGGAGGACCAATACCGGACGCTTCAACAGTTTGGGGAGTTCGACCGCAAAACGTCCAGCTGGGTCGCCACGCCGCCGGAAATCAGACAACTCGGCGGCGCGCTGTTTTGCGACAGGCGCTACGGCAGGGTCTTCGTGTACCACAACGGGGCCGAGTCTTACTACGCTGCCCGAGGGTTCAGGGGCTCGGTGAGCGTGTGAGGCAGCCTTTGAGTTGGCGCGCAGCGATATAAACCCGGACCTGCTGCAGGCGTCGTTATCGTGGCGTGCATCGTTGCCTGCGACTGGACTGAACGATGGAAATTTCGGAGCGCCATGTGACCCGTCTGTGCAAATGGGATAGCAAGGCAATGCCTCGCCCAACCGATGAAGACATGAAGCGCTTGTCAGCCATGGTCCAGCGCGGGGAGCTGTATCCGGCGCTCAATCACACCAAATGGGCGAAGCTGCGTGCCGAGATGCTCGCGGCACCGGTCGAGCAGCACCCCCAGTTCCGGGGCCGCAGCGTTTTCGCGCCACCGGGGTTCTGCACTGCATGGGACGGCGAGTTCTATTACCACCTCCATCCGGTCGCGGAGTGGGAGTGGATCGAGCTTCAAGCGGCCTCGGCACAGTGGCTGCAAGAGGTCCTCAAGCGCCACGGCATTCCCTATTCCGTCGAAGCGGGAGTCATTCGGGTGTGGGGCTATACCCGGCCTGGGCCCCAGCCAGATTGGCGTGAGAGGGGCGATGGTCCATGGCCTAAGTCGAACGCTGTGTGACGGGTGGACGGGAAAGGCCCTGGCCGCGCCGTCGAACACATTGGCGGCAAAGATCGCTCGTCCGGCTCAATGGTCCCGCATCAAATCCGCCGACTTGCCCAGCTGCGCGAACATGAAATTCGGTGCGATGCGCGATGCGATCTTCAAGACGTTGCTCAACCCCGGCCGAATCTCGAGCTTGTCTGTCCGCAGCCCGGCCAAGGCATGTTTCACCAGGGTTTCGACCGGCATCGGGGTGACGCCACCCACATCTTCCTTCGTGAAATCGCCCGAGAACAGCGAGGTATCCGTGCCCGGTGGCGCCAGCTCGAAGACCTGCACGCGGGTGCGTTTGAGCTGCAGTCGCAGCGACCGTGTATAGGCATGCAGGCCCGCCTTGGTCGCGCAGTAGATGGGCGCGATGGCCATGGGCACGAAGGCCAACCCCGAAGACACATTGACGATCGCCGCGCGTGGCTGCTTTTTCAGGTGGGGCAGGAACATCTGGTTGACCCAGAGGGTGCCTTTCAGATTCGTTTCGACTTCCTGGGTCAGGGCTTGCAGATCGTCCGTGGGGCTCTGGAGATTGATCTTTCGCATGATGCCGGCGCAGTGGATGACGACGTTCAGTGCCGGAAACTCCTGGGGCAGCGTCTGGTGCATCGCGCGGATGGACGCGGGGTCGCCCACGTCGCAAACCCGGGTGTGGATGCCGGTTAGCGAGCGGCTCACGGCCGCCAGCTTGGTGGGGTTGCGGCCGGTGACGATCACGGTGTTGCCGAGGTGCAGAAGCTGCTTCGCCAGTTCCAGCCCGATGCCGGACGAACCGCCGGTGATCAGGACGGTGTTGTTGCTGATGTCCATGGTGTGGCCTTGTTGCCTGACGGTTGAAGGTGGAGGTTGACGGTCATTGGATTCCGCACGCAGCCTTCCAGGCGCCGCTGGGGAAATCGATGGGGTTGAAAGAGGCCAGGCCGTGAGGGCCCGGCCTCCGATCCGTCAATTCAAGGTGATGACGAGCCGTCCGGTCACGTGGCCTTGCGCGCTGAGTTCATGCGCGGCGGCGATGCGGTTGAGCGGAAAGGTTTGCTCGACCGGCAAGGTGAACGCGCCGGCGTTGAACAGCGATGCCGCACCCGCCAGCGCCTTGTTGGCCAGGGCCGCGTCCATGGGTTCGAACGAGGTTTTGGCGCCGTGTTGCGGGGCCGACAGGTCGGAGATCGACAGCACTTTCGATGCATCGCCGGTGATCGCCACCAGTTCCGGAATGACGCCGGAGCCGGCAATGTCGAGTGCGGCTTGCACGCCTTGCGGCGCCAGGGCGGCCACGCGATCGGCCAGCCCGGGCCCGTAGGTCGTCGGGGTGGCGCCCAGCGAGCGCAGGTAGTCGTGCTTGGCGGCGCTGGCGGTGCCGATCGTGCGGATGCCGGCGGCTTTGGCCAGCTGGATCACGGCCGACCCCACGCCCCCGGCGGCGCCGCTGACCAGGAGCGTCTCGCCCGGCTGCACGCCCACTTCGGCAATGATGCGCGTGGCCGTTTCGACCGCAACCGCGTAGCCTGCGGCTTCTTCGAAAGACAGGCCCTGCGGCTTCGCGGCCCATTCCTGCAGGACGGCGTATTCGGCCATCGTGTCGATGCCCTTGCCGAACACGGCGTCGCCCACGGCCAGGCCGGACACGCCTTCGCCCACGGCATCGACGATGCCTGCCGCGTCGAACCCGCTGCCGGCGGGCATGGCGATGGGCATCATCGCGTGCATGTAGCCGGCCCGCAGTTTCCAGTCGATCGGGTTGACGCCTGCCGCCTTGACCGCGATGCGCACCTGGCCGGGGCCGGGCGCGGGCTTCGCGATGTCTTCGATGGCCAGAACCTCTGGGCCACCGTATTGGTGAAACCGTACTGCTTTCATGGGGGGCATTCCTTGCTGATGGGGTGAAGGGAGCGGGCAGTGCTTGCCCACGCCGTGATTGTTCAGTGGCTCAGGAATGGTGCATAGTCCAGGAAATATGGACATGGCGTCTCATCAATGGAACAAAGTATGGATATCACGGCATTGGCGGACTTCAATCGGGTGGCGACCCACGGCGGGTTCGGCAGCGCCAGCCGCGCCAGCGGCGTGCCGAAGGCCACGCTGTCCCGCCGCGTGCGGGCGCTGGAGGATGCCCTGGGCGTGCGCCTCGTCGAGCGGGGCACCCGCAAATTGCAGTTGACGCCGGAGGGCGCCATCTTGCATTCGCGCACGGCCGATCCTTTCGGCGAGATCACGCAGGTGGTCGATGAGCTGAAGTCCGGCATCGGCCGGCCGCGCGGCGTGCTGCGCGTCAGCACACCGCTGCTGTTCGCGCACGTGGCGATGGGACAGCTGGGCGCGGAATTTTTGCACGCGCACCCCGAGGTGCGGCTGGAGGTCACGGCGGAAGACCGCCTCGTCGATCTGGTGGGCGACGGGTACGACATCGTCGTGCGCTTCAATCCGCGGCCGGACGATACGCTGGTCGGCCGCTGTTTTTTGCGCGATCAGTTGCTGCTGGTCGCGCCGCCAAATTGGCCAATGCCGCCAGCGAATGCCGCAGCGCCCGGCGGCGGCATCGAACTCCCGGCGGTCATGCGCACGGGCCGCACCGTGGCGAAGCCCTGGACGGTGGTCGACCAGGCCGGCAGCGTGCGCACGTACTTGCCCAAGCCGCTGTTGCGCTACTCGACCCCGCTGCTCATCCGAAACGCGGTGCTCGCGGGCGCAGGCCCGGCCCTGGTGCCCCGGACCGCCGTGGCGCCGGACCTGGCCGCCGGGCGCATCGTCGAGTGGGGCGTGGTGCAGGGGGCGGAACCCGAAGGCTGGGTGCTGCACGCATCACGCCGGCTCGTGAGCCCCAAGGTCACCGCCTTCGTGGATTTCCTTTGCGATCATTTCGCCGCATGAGGCGGGCAGGTGGGGGCCAGGCGCTCTGCACCGCGCATTTTTTGAGGAATGCGATGCTTGGTGATCCGTTTCGACGGGCTTGAGCCGGTCAGTCGGATGCGCCCACGCCGGCCGACCGGTCCGCGCCGGGCACGAACTGCTGCTCGGCCGGCGAACTCGCCAAACTCTGCGCCGGCCGCCGCAGCGTGGCATCGAACGGGTTGATCTTCGGTCCGATGGCCGCCGCCTCGCGCTTGAGCAACTCGACCACGGTCGGCATGCGGTCGGTATTGAGCCGGTCGGCGATGGTGCCTACGCTCAGGGCGGCCACGGCCCGGCCTTCCCGGTCGCAGATGGGCACGGCCACGCCGGCCATGCCTTCCAGCAGGCCCGTGTTGCGCCCGGCATAGCCCAACTGGCGCACGCGCTCGATTTCGGTGCGCAGGTACACCTCGTCGAACACGCCGTACTCCCGCACGCGAGAGAGGTTGAAGCGGATCACTTCTTCCCGCTCGGCCTCGGGCAGAAAGGCCAGGATGGCCAGCGCGCCCTGGCCCACGCCCAGGGCCACGCGGCCGCCGATGTCGCCGGTGAAGGATCGGATGGGGAAGGGGCCTTCGCTGCGGTCCAGGCACACGGCGTCGAAGCCGCTGCGCACCAGCAGAAAGATGCTGTCGCCCAGGCTGGCGCACAGGCGCAGCAGCACGGGCCGGCACAGGCTGCGCAGGTCGCCGGGGTTGCCGGCTTTGGCAGCCAGGGCGAAGAAATCCATGCTCAGGCGGTACAGCTTGGTGCGCTCGTCCTGCTCGGCCATGCCTTCGGCCACCAGCGATTGCAGCAAACGGTGCGTGGTGCCCTGCGTGAGACCGACCGCGCGCGCCAATTGGGTGACCCGGCCGCCCTCGGCCTGCACGGCCGACAAGGCCCGGATGACCGCGAACACGCGGGGGACGCCGCCCGTGGCGGTGGCTGGTGCTTGCATGCATCGCTCCTGTGGAATTTTGGGTTCAATGGATCGGCATGATATTTCATTGAATGGAATAAATTCAAGAAAAGTTCTGATTAATGGAATACCAGAAGTGTCTTGGTTTGTTTATTGCAATAGAGTGAATTGAAATCAGCGGCTGCTTCAACTTTGCGCGGCTGGCGCACCACCCGGGTGCACCAGCGCAGGAAGGCGGTGGCCGGTGCCGCTCTACAGCAGGTTTGCAAGCATCGGCAGGGTCTGGCGGCCCGCGCGATGCAGCTCCCGGAAAGGCTTCTTCCATGTCGTTTCTCAAGCTCGCGGATGTCACCAAGTTCTATGGCAGCACCTGTGCGGTGTCGGCCATAAACCTCACGGTGCAAAAGGGGGAGTTCGTCTCATTGCTGGGCCCCTCGGGCTGCGGCAAGACGACCACGTTGCAGATGGTGGCGGGGTTCGAGGCGGTGACCAGCGGGCGCATCGAGCTGGACGGCCGAGACATCACCCATGCCAAGGCCAACACGCGCGGGCTGGGCATCGTGTTCCAAAGCTATGCGCTGTTTCCGCACATGACGGTGGCGGCCAACGTGGCCTTCGGCCTGGAGATGCGCAAGATTCCGAAGGCCGAACGCGCGGAGCGCGTGGCCCACGCCCTGGCGCTGGTGCACCTGGAGCAGCACGCCACGCGCTACCCGCGCGAGATGTCGGGCGGGCAGCGCCAGCGCGTGGCCCTGGCGCGTGCTTTGGTGATCGAGCCGCCGGTGCTGCTGCTGGACGAGCCCTTGTCCAACCTCGACGCCAAGTTGCGCGAGGAGATGCAGTTCGAGCTGCGGCAGATCCAGCGCAAGGTGGGCACCACCACGATCATGGTCACGCACGACCAGAGCGAGGCGATGTCGATCAGCGACCGCGTGGTGGTGATGGAGGCCGGCCGCGCCACGCAGATCGACCACCCCCACCGCGTGTACGAGCACCCGCGCACGCGCTTCATCTCCACCTTCGTGGGCAAGGCCAATCTGCTGCCCGGCAAGGTGACGCATGCCAACGGCACGCACACGCATGTGTCGGTGGGCCCGCTGGCGGTGGAGGTGGATGGCCCCCGCTTTCGTCCCGGCGCCGCCGTGCTGCTGAGCGTGCGCCCTGAAAAAGCCCAGCTGGTGCCCGCCGTGCAGGGCCGGCTCGATGGCGAGGTGTGCGAGCGGTTCTTTCTGGGCAGCCAGTGGCTCTACCGCGTCGGCACGCCGGTGGGCGACCTGATGGTGCTCGCGCCCAACGATGGCCGCGCCGCGCTGGCCGAGGGCGAGCGCACGGGCGTGGATTGGCCCGACCACTGCATGCGCCTGCTGCCCGCCGACGAGGCCGCTCTGGCCGAGCTGGAGACCGAGGCCGCCGCTACCGAGGTGGCGCCATGAGCGTGGCCGCCACGTCGCTGCAAAGGAGGGCCGCGCCCTGGTGGCTGTCGGGCCCGGCGCTGGTGATGTTCACCGTGCTGCTGCTGGTGCCGCTGGCGCTCACGGCGGTGCTGTCGTTCAACGCGTTCGACCCGGCCACGGGCGTGAAAGCGGGCGAGTTCACGCTGGAGCACTACGCGCACGTTTTCACCGACTCGTACTACCACGCGATCTTCTGGCGCACGTTCTGGATCGCGGGCGTGGTCACGCTGATTTGCGTGGTCATCGGCGCGCCCGAGGCTTACATCCTGAGCCGCATGGGCAATCCCTGGCGTTCGATCTTGCTGCTGGTGGTGCTGGCGCCGCTGCTGGTGTCGGTGGTGGTGCGGGCCTTTGGCTGGAGCATGCTGCTGGGCCCCGAGGGGCTGGTGAACGGTGCGCTGCAGCTCTTCGGCATCGGCCCGTTCAAGATGCTCTACACCGAGGTCGCCGTGGTGGTGGCGCTGGTGCATGTGATGCTGCCGTTCATGGTGATCCCGGTGTGGACATCGCTGCAAAAGCTGGACCCGGGTGTGGCGAACGCAGCGCTGTCGCTGCAGGCCACGCCGTTCACCACGCTGCGGCGCATCGTGCTGCCGCAGGTGATGCCGGGCATCTTGTCGGGCAGCCTGATCGTGTTCGGGCTGGCGGCCAGTTCGTTCGCCATTCCCGGCCTGCTGGGCGGGCGGCGGCTCAAGATGGTCGCCACGGTGGTGTACGACGAGTACCTGCACGAACTGAACTGGCCGCTGGGCGCGGCGATCGCGCTCACGCTGCTGGTGGCCAATCTGGTGGTGATGCTGAGCTACAACCGCCTGGTCGAGGGCCGCTACAAGAAAGCGCTGGGTTGAACGTGACGACCCCCACGCTCCATCACTTGGTGTATTCGCCGCCCCCCAAGGGCGCGCAGGCCTGCCTTCGGGCGGCCCGACGGGAGTCCTGATCCATGAACAAGAACGGCCCCATCGCCTTGGCGTTCAACGCCCTGGTCATCACCTTCATGCTCGCCCCGCTGGTGGTGGTGTGCATCGTGGCGTTCACGCCGCACAACACGCTCACGCTGCCGACCACCCAGTTCTCGCTGCGCTGGTTCAGGGCCGTGTTCGAGCACCCGGACTTCATGCAGTCGTTCTGGAACAGCCTGTGGCTGGCGCTGGCCTCGGCCACGCTGGCAACCGTGCTGGCCGTGCCTGCGGGCATCGCTATCACGCGTTACGAGTTCGCGGGGCGCGGGTTCTTGAACGGGCTGTTCCTGTCGCCGCTGATCATTCCGCACCTGGTGCTGGGCGTGGCGCTGCTGCGCCTGTTCGCGCTGACGGGCGGCACGGGCAGCTTCGGCTGGCTGGTGGCGGCGCATGCGCTCATCGTCACGCCCTACACCTTGCGTCTGGTGGTGGCGGCGCTGGTGGGGTTCGACCGCAGCGCCGAGCACGCGGCGCTGTCGCTGGGAGCCAGCCAGGCCACGGTGTTCACGCGCATCACGCTGCCCATGATCCTGCCGGGCGTGACGGGGGGCTGGCTGCTGGCGTTCATCAACAGTTTCGACGAGGTGACCATGTCGATCTTCGTGACCTCGCCCAGCACGGTGACGCTGCCGGTGCGCATGTACATGTACGCCACCGAGTCGATCGACCCGCTGATGGCCGCCGTGTCGGCGCTGATGGTGGCGCTCACCGCCTGCGCCATGGTGCTGCTGGACCGGGTCTATGGCCTGGACCGCGTGCTGGTGGGGCGCAAGTAACGCCATGGCTGCAACCCCCACCGCATTGCTGCACCGCGTGGCTGAAACGCACCGCGCACCCTTGTTCTTCACGCTGGACGGCGAGCCCGCCACGGCCTTGCAGGGCGACACGGTGCTGACCGCCATCCTGACCCACCGCGCCCGGCTGCGCCGCAACGAGTTCAGCCACGAGCCGCGCGCGGGGTTCTGCCTCATGGGCGCCTGCCAGGACTGCTGGGTGCAAACGGCCGGCGGCGAACGGCTGCGCGCCTGCTCCACCTTCGTGGTGGCCGGCATGGCCCTGATCACTGGCGAGGGCACGGCATGACCGCCAGCAATCCCTTGCCCCCCGTGATCGTGGGCGCCGGCCCCGCCGGCATCCGCGCCGCGCAGACCCTGGCCGCGCACGGCCTGCGGCCCGTGCTGATCGACGAGGCCGCGCGCGGCGGCGGGCAGATCTACCGCCGCCCACCCGCCCACTTCGAGCGCACCGCGCACACGCTGTACGGCACCGAAGCGGCGCGCGCCACCGCGCTGCACAGCGCGCTCGACGGCCTGCTCGGGCGCATCGATTACCAGCCCGACAGCCTGGTGTGGAACGCGCACGGCGGCGTGCTGGACGTGCTGCACGGCCCCACGCAGACCACGCGCTCGGTGGCGCACGGCCCGCTGATCGTGGCCAGCGGCGCCACCGACCGCGTGCTGCCTCTGCCGGGCTGGACGCTGCCGGGCGTGTACACGCTGGGCGGCGCGCAGGTCGCGCTCAAGTTCCAGGGCTGCACCATCGGGCGCAGCGTGGTGCTGATGGGCACCGGCCCGCTGCTGTACCTGGTGGCCTACCAATATGCGAAAGCCGGCGCCGGGGCGGGCGTGAAGGTGGCAGCCGTGCTGGACACCGCGCGCTTCGCCGACCAGTGCGCCGCGCTGCCCGGCATGCTGGCGCAGCCGGCCGTGCTGGCCAAGGGCCTGTATTACGTGGGCTGGCTGCGCGCGCATGGCGTGCCGGTGCACACCGGCGTGCAGCCCGTTCGCATCCTGGGCGGCGAAGGCCCTGCCGATGCCGCGCGCGTGGCGGGCGTGGTCTGGGACGACGGCCATCAGGAGCGCACCGTGCCCTGCGACGCGGTCGGCTTCGGCTACGCCCTGCGGTCCGAAACGCAACTGGCCGACCTGCTGGGCTGCCGCTTCGCCTGGGCTCCCCTGCAGCGCGCCCACCTGCCCGAGCGCGACAGCTCAGGCCGCTCCAGCGTGCCGGGCGTTTACCTGGCGGGCGATGGCGCCGGTATCCAAGGCGCGGACGCCGCCGAGTGGGCGGGCGAACGCGCCGCGCTGGCGTTGCTGGCCGACCTGGGCATGGCGGTGGATCCGGCCCGCGCTGCCACCCTGGAGCGCCGACTGGCGGGCCTGGTGCGGTTCCGGCGCGGGCTGGAGCGGGCGTTTCCTTTCCCTGTCCACTGGGCGGCGCAGGCGCCCGACGACGTGGTGGTGTGCCGCTGCGAGCACGTCACCGCGGGCGAGTTGCGGGCCTGTGCCCGCGATGCCGGGGCCGACGAGATGAACCGCTTGAAGGCGCTGACCCGCGTGGGCATGGGCCGCTGCCAGGGCCGCATGTGCGGCGTGGCCGCCGCTGAAATACTGGCGCGTGCCACGGGCCGGCCGGTGGAGCTGGTGGGCCGTCTGCGCGGGCAGGCGCCGATCAAGCCCATTCCGATCCATCTGCAGGTTCGCCCGGCAGAGCAGGACGCCGCCGTGGAGCCCGCTGCATGACCGCCCCCCGGACGACGGGACCCCGTACCGTGGACACCGACGTCGCCATCGTGGGCGGCGGCATTGTCGGCGCTTCGGCTGCGCTGGCGCTGCGCCGCCGGGGCGTGGCCGTGGTGCTGCTGGAGCGTGACCTGTGCGGCTCGCGCTCCAGCGGCGTCAACTACGGCGGCGTGCGACGGCAGGGCCGGCCCTTGAGCCAGCTGCCGCTGGCCCAGCGCGCGCACGAGATCTGGGCACGCCTGCCCGAGCTGGTCGGCACCGACGGCGAATACCTGCGTAGCGGGCATTTCAAGATCGGGCGAAGCGAGGCCGACATGGCCGCGCTGGAGCAATACGCCGACCTGAGCCGCGATTTCGGCCTCGGCATTCAACTGGTGTCGGGCGCCACGCTGCGCGAGCGCTGCCCCTGGCTGGGCGGGCGCGCCGTGGGCGGGTCGCTCTGCCCCGACGACGGGCAGGCCAACCCGCGCCTGGTGTCGCCCGCGTTCGCGCTGGCCGCCCGGCGCGCGGGCGCGCAGATTTTCGAGCGCACCCCGCTGACCGAGGTCGCGCACGACGGGCAGCGGTTCACGCTGCGCTCGGGCACCGTGCTGCAGGTGCGCGCGTCGGTGCTGCTCAACTGCGCGGGCGCCTGGGCCGGGCCGCTGGCCGCGCAGTTCGGCGAGGCGGTGCCTCTGCATTCCGGCCACCCGGCCATGGCGGTGACCGAGCCGCTGCCCTTTTTCATGCACTGGAGTCTGGGCGTGGAGGGCGGCGGCATCTACTGCCGCCAGGTGGCGCGGGGCAATCTGGTGCTGGGCGGTGGATCGGGCTTTGCGGTGGATGCCGATCGCGCCCGTTCGGAGCGCGGCGCCATCGCCGCGCTGGGCGTGCAGGCGGTGGAACTGCTGCCGGCCCTGAAGAACGCGCACTTCATTCGCACCTGGAGCGGCACCGAGGGCTACCTGCCCGATCGCCAGCCGGTGCTGTCGGCGAGCCGCACCACGCCCGGGTTGATTCACGGCTTCGGCTTTGCCGGCGCGGGTTTCCAGATCGGCCCCGCAGTGGGCGAGGTGCTGGCCGAACTGGCGCGCGACGGACGCAGCACCACATCCATTGACGCCTTCGCCATCGACCGTTTCGGCATGCAAGCGGCGGCCGAGCCGGACCGCCCGCCGCGGAGCCCCGCACCGACTGAACCGACCCCCGCCCCCTCCGTTCCCCACTGAAAGGAAAGACCCATGACCTTCGCCATCCGCTCCTCGCGCACGCTGCTCCGCCCACTGGGGGCTGCCGCCGTGCTGGCAGTCCTTACCGCGGGGGCCGCCGCGCAGACCAAGACGCTCTACATCGGCATGAACGGCGGCACCATGGAGAAGGCCTATACGCAATACGTCTTTCCGGCCTTCGAGAAGCTGCATGGCGTGAAAGTCGTGGTGGTGCCGGGCACCTCCTCCGACATCCTGGCCAAGGCGCAGGCCAACAAGGACAGGCCGCAGATGCACGTGATGTTCCTGGACGACGGCATCATGGTGCGCGCCATGGGCATGGGCCTGTGCGAAAAGCAAAGGCCCAACCCCAACCTGGCCGACCTGTACCCTGCGGCGCGCTTCAAGGACGATCTGGCCAGCGGCGTGAGCGTGGGCATGACCGGCATCGCCTACAACACCAAGATGTTCGCCGAGAAGGGCTGGGCGGCGCCCACGTCGTGGATGGACTTCGCCGACCCCAAATACAAGGGCAAGGTGGTGTTCCAGTCCATGCCGTCGTCGTCGTTCGGGCTGCACGGCTTTTTGATGTTCAACCGCATCCAGGGCGGCAACGACAAGAACGTGGAGCCGGGCTTCAGCAACTGGGCCAAGACCATCGGGCCGAACGTGCTGGAGTACATCCCCAGCTCGGCCAAGATTTCCGAGATGGTGCAGACGGGCGAGGCCGCGATCTTCCCGCTCACGCCCACCGCGGTGGAGGCTCTCAAGACCAAGGGCATTCCGGTGGAATACGCCCAGCCCAAGGAGGGCTCGGTCGTGCTGCTCACCGCCCAGTGCGTGATCGCCAAGAACAGCGAGCCCGAACTGGCACAGAAGCTCGCCGAGTTTTTGTTGAGCCCGCTGGCGCAGGCCAACGTATTGCAGTTCGGCGCGCAGATCCCCACCAACCCCAAGGCCCCCGCCGCGGGCGAGAGTGCCGGGCAGGTGGCCAAGATCAACCAGTGGATGAAGAACGCGGTGACCCTGGATTGGGACAGCGTGAATGCCAGCCGCCCTGCATGGAACGCGCGCTGGAACAAGACGATCGAGCGCTGAGGTCGAAGGCGGTCGGGGTGCCGTCAGCCCGGTGGGGCGGCTTCGGTGGCCGCGGCTTGGAGCGCCTCCAGTGCATCCTGCCGCCACCATTCGGCCGCGGCGTAGAAGCCCTCCCAGACACAGCCGTTGCAGCCGCGGCCGCAGCAGGTGGTGGGCTCCGCCGGGGGCGGGCGCAGCGCCACCGCATGGGATTGCGCGCGGGCCTGCAGCGCGGCGAACCCGGCGCGTGCGCGGGCCAGGTCGGTGGCGACTTCGGTCATCGCATCGTCCCGCGCCGTCAGTAGCGGCGGCGGCCCCCATAGCGGCGCATGGCGTAGCGCACGAGGAACGCGCCGCCCAGCACCAGGGCGAACCAGCCCACCAGGGAGGCCTGCCGCATCATGTCCGCCACGCTGGACGACCGCGCCACGTAGGGTGCCAGCAGCACGATGAGGCCGATGAGCGCGCAGGTCACGCCCTTGAACAGCAACTCCTTGTCGTGCTTCTGATCGGGGCGGTGAACGGGGGGTGGGGGAAGGGGCATGTAGGCCAATGCGGAAGGTGAAGACAGGGCCGATTATCCTTGTCGCCCTCGAACCCCCTCAAAAAAGCGAAAGACTCTCCATGGCCATCCAGTGGTTTCCCGGTCACATGCACCTCACGCGCAAGGCGATCGGCGAGCGCATCAAGGACATCGACGTGGTGATCGAACTGCTGGATGCGCGCCTGCCCGGCTCCAGCAGCAACCCGTTGCTGGCCGAGCTGACCGGGCACAAGCCGGCGGTCAAGGTGCTCAACAAGCAGGACGTGGCCGACCCCGCGCGCACGCCGCTGTGGCTGGACTGGTACAACGCCCGGTCGGAGACGCGCGCCATCGCGCTCGATGCCTCCGAGCCCGCGCCGGCGCGGCGCCTCATCGACGCCTGTCACCAACTGGCGCCGCAGCGCGGCGGCATGGCCAAGCCCATGCGGGTGCTGATCTGCGGCATTCCCAACGTGGGCAAGTCCACGCTCATCAACACGCTCAGCAAGAAAAGCCAGGCCAAGACGGGCGACGAGGCCGGCATCACCAAGCTGGAGCAGCGCATCACGCTGGCCGACGACTTCTACCTGTGGGACACGCCCGGCATGCTGTGGCCGCGCATCACCGTGCCCGAAAGCGGCTTCAAGCTGGCCGCCAGCGGCGCCATCGGCCGCAATGCCTACGACGAGGAAGAAGTGGCGCTGGAGCTGATCGGCTACCTCAAGCAGCACTACGTGCCGCTGATGGAGGCGCGCTACAAGCTGGGCCTGCCGGCGGGCGCGGTGGGCAACCTGCAGGACGAAGAGATCCTGGAGGCCGTGGCCCGCAAGCGCGGCGCCATCATGGCAGGCGGCCGCGTCAACCTGCAGAAGGCGGCCGAGCTGGTGATGACGGACTTCCGCACCGCCATCCTGGGCCGCATCACGCTGGAGACGCCCGAGGAGTTCGAGGTCTGGCAGGCCGAGGGCGCCCGGCAGGAGGCTCTGCGCGCCGCCAGGAAGGAAGCCCGGGGCCGCAACAAACGCGGCAGCCGGGGTGGCGACGATGGCAATGGCCCGGACGATTCGCAGGCGCCGGAGAGCGATGGCGATGGGGGCGGGGACGGCGGCGGGGATTGAAGCCCGGGCCTGCCGGTTTTGAGTCAAAACGGGCCCATGCCCTAGTATCGATTGCCTGTATTGCTATTAAATAGATAGCAAATCAGGCGATATCACCGCTCTGCGCCGTACCCCCGTGCGCCGCATGCAGGCGCTGCTCCAGCACCGTGAACCAGCGCAGCAGGCGCGCCGCATGGTCCACGGCGTGGCGTGGCAGCGGTTGGCGAGGGTCGGACTGCCGCTGGGCGCAGGTGATGCGCACCACCGGCGGCGCGCCGGGGGCGGCGGCCTCGATCTCCAGCTGGTAGGCGGCGTGCGCGTCGTCGGGCGCGTCGCCCGGCGCCTCGGTGCCGTTGCGCCAGCTCAGCTTGAGGGCCAGGCCCCAGGGCTCGCCCTGGTGCATGCAGGGCTGGCGCACGCCGACCCACACGTCGCCCTCCCACCAGCCGTTGCGCTCGGTGCCCCACCAGTCGTTGTATTGCTCGGTGAACACCGGCAACTGCGCCAGTGTCTCGATGCGCTCGGGGGACAATGCCGCCTCCAGCCGCCGCCACACGGGGTGGCCGGCGCGTGACTGGGCCGCGGCCCGGCGGGCGTGGTCGAGCACGCCGTGCCATGCGTGCAGGCAGGCCTGCAGCGCGGCGGGATCCCCATCCTCGGCCAGCGGTTCCCAGGGGCCGGGCACGCCTGCGGCATAACGCCGGTGCATGACGGCCAGGCCGTCGCTGCGGGGCGGTGGCGGCGGCGCGCGCAGGCGGGCGGTCAGCCGCTGCCACCAGCCCTGGCGTGCGGTGCCATCGTCGATGGACAGGTGAAAGTCCCAGGTCTTCCACACGGTCATGAACAGGCCGTTGCCGTAGGTGTCGCCCTCGTCGTCCACGTGCTGGCGGCACAGCAGAAAGTCGGTCTGGCCGAACCAGCCGGTGGCTTTCTTGTGGGCGGCATCGAGCAGGCGGGACCGCAGCAGCTGGCGCAGGTGGCTGGCGTGCATGGCGCCGCCCGGGCACAGCGCGGTGTCGCTGGCCAGGTCGGCGGCGATCGCGTCGGGGCTGCGCAGCACGGGCCGGCCGGCGCGCAGGGCGGCCCGCACGGCGGCGCGGTCGGGCAGGGCGCCCAGGCGGCCGTCCTCGCCCACGGCCAGGCCGTGCAGGCACGCGGGATCGAAGACGGCGGCGAGCGGCTCCGCAGAGAATGCCGCCAGGTCGTGGCCGCCGAACGGGGCGCCGAAGGGGTAGGCCACCCGGTCCTCGCCGCCCGTGCGCAGGCTGTAGCCGCCGGTGAACAGCGCCACCTGTGCGCCGAGCGAGCCGCCGACCTCGAGGCCGGGCCCGGTTGCACCCGCCTCGGCCGGATCGGCACCGCCGCCCCACAGCAGCCCGTCCACCTGCAGGTCGCCGGTGATGACCACCGGCATGCCCTCCAGCACCGCATGCCCCCAGTGCGCATCACCGCACACCACCAGGGCCGGGGCGGCCATGCCCGGTGCGGGGGCGGTGACGGCGCCCGCCACGTGCAGGTCGCCCTGCACCAGCAGCAGTGCGGGTGCGGGGGCGCCGGCAGGCAGGGCAAAGGCATCCGCCAACGTGCCGGGCGGCCAGTGTGCTGTCCCATCCCAGGCCAGTTCGGGCAGCGAAAGAGGGCCTTCCACGCAGCACACCAGGCGGGCGTCCGCGAGCGGCGGGGCCGCGCCGTGCGCCTTGGCCAATGCCTCGCGCCAGCCGCCGGGCCAGCGCGCATGCGCTTGCGCGAGCGGGAGCCACGTGATGGAGGGCGGGGTCATGGACAGGGTATGGGTTGCGCGGGCGGCCCCCAGGGCGGGGCCGGTGCCGGCGATCGTACAAGAGCGCCATTCCGGTGTCCGGCATGGCGTGACGGGGACCGCGCCGGGCCCTGCAAAGGCCGCGCGGTGCGGCTACGATGACCGGCTTCCCCACCACCTTCACCCGGACGGGCCGCCGCAGCCGATGGCGCCCTCCACCGCACCGCGATGACCCTCACCCCGCCCCTGTTCGAAGTCCTGCCCCGCGACCTGTCCGCCTACCGCGAGGGCAACACCGGCATCCCCTACGTGCACCGTTTCGCCTCGGGCCAGCCCGGGCCGCACGTGCTCATCAATGCGCTCACGCATGGCAACGAGATCTGCGGCATGGTGGCCGCCACGCACCTGCTGGACAGCGGCGTGCGCCCGTTGAAGGGCACGCTCACCATCAGTTTCGCCAACGTGCAGGCCTACGAGTCGTTCGACGAAAGCCGGCCGTTCGACAGCCGCCAGATCGACCACAACCTCAACCGCGTGTGGTCGGCGGCCGAGCTGGACGGCAGCCTGGACAGCATCGAGATGCGCCGCGCGCGCGAGCTGCGCCCCGTGGTGGCCGCGGCCGACCACGTGCTGGACATCCACTCCACCAGCCAGGACGTCGAGCCGTTCTGGGTGTACCCCGCCTATTCGCGCAATACCGAAGTGGCCTGCGCCATCGGCCGGCCGGGCGTGCACCTGCTCATGCCCAGCGGGCTGGGGTCGGGCACGCCGCTGATCCAGCACGGCCGCCTGGGCGAGGCGGGCGGTGCGGGCACGGGGCTGGTGGTCGAATGCGGGCAGCACTTCCTGAAGTCCGCGGGCGAGGTCGCGACCACGGCGGCGCTGGATTTTCTGGGGTACTTCGGGCTGATCGAACGCGAGCGCCCTGCGCCCGGTCCGCAGCGCCGCTACGAACTGCTCCAAACCTGCATGGTGACGACGCCGGAGTTCCGCTTCACGCGGCCGCTGGTGGGGTTCGAGGTGTTTGCCGAGGGCGAGCTGATCGCCACCGACGGCGCGCAGGGGATACGCGCGCTGTGCGACGGCTGTACGGTGATGATGCCCACGCGCGCGCCCATCGTGGGCCGCGAGGCGGTGTACCTCACCCGCCCCGTGCCCTGAGTCTGAAGTTGAGAATGGCGTGCAGCGGCGGCGGGGGCGGCCGCCGCTGCAGCGGTTGGGTCATGAAATGGCGGGGGAGGTCAGGCGCTGGCCGGGGCCACGTGGTCTTCCTGCTCCGCCTGGCCGCCCTTGGGCAGGATCTTGCCGTCCTGCACGTAGAGCTCGTACTGGTCGCGCGGCATGGCGGCCAAGCCGGCGGCGTCGTTGTCCGCCGTCCAGCTCAGTGTCACGCTGTCGGGGGCGTGGGCGAGTTCGACCGGGCCCTCGGGAATGGCGATCGGCATGCCGTCGCCTTCGCGGTACGTGACTTCTCCGCGGATGGTGGCGTGTTGCTTCATGGGATGGTCCTCCTCGGGGTTGCGGGGGCTGCACGGAACCCGCGCAGCTGAAACCCATTACATGGCAGGCGCCAGGGCCGCCGTGTCGGACCCGTTCCCGAATTGCTGCGGTGCAAGAATCGCCGCCCGAAGGCGTCAGGCCGGCGGCGCGGCCGGAGCCGGCGCACCCCGCGCCAGCCGGGCGTCGTGCACCATCGCCAGGGCGTTGAGCCCCGCCACCCCCACGCCGGCCAGGCACGCGGCGCTCCACCCGCCGCGCTGCCAGGCGGCGGAGCCGAGCGCCGAGCCCAGCGCCGCCCCGGTGAAGTAGGTGGTCATGTAGACCGCGTTCAGGCGCGAACGGGCCTCGGGGGCCAACTGGTAGATCACGTTCTGGTTGCTGATGTGCACGCCCTGCAGCGCCAGGTCGATCGCCAGCATGCCCACCAGGAACCACACGATGGACGTGCCGCCCAGCCACAGCGCCGCCCAACTGGCCAGCACCAGCAGCACCGACACGCGGGTGGTGAGCTGCTCGCGCCCCTGGTCCGCCAGTCGGCCGGCCACGTTGGCCATCAGCGCCCCGGCCACGCCCGCCAGGCCGACCAGCCCGATCTGCGCATCGCCCATGCGGTGGGCGGGGCCGGCCAGCATCAGGGCCATGGTGGAGAACAGCACGCTCACCGAGGCGAACGACAGCCCGCCCAGCAGTGCCCGGCTGCGCAGCCGCGGGTGTCGCCGCGCGAGCGTGCCCAGCGAGCGC
Source organism: Acidovorax sp. SUPP2539 (assembly GCF_030158975.1). Lineage (NCBI taxonomy): Bacteria > Pseudomonadati > Pseudomonadota > Betaproteobacteria > Burkholderiales > Comamonadaceae > Acidovorax > Acidovorax sp. SUPP2539. The sequence continues at coordinate 1,508,730 of NZ_BQXJ01000001.1, forward strand.
AGCACCTGCCCGTAGCTCGGCGGGTGGGGGTTGCGCAGCGTGGGCAGGGCGAACCACAGCGCCGCGGCCACCACCAGCAGGGCCACGCCGCCCACGCGGTAGACCAGGTTCCAGCCGCCCAGGCCCGACAGCAGGCCCGCCACGCTGCGTGCGGCCAGGATGCCGGTGAGCAGCCCGCTCATCACCAGGCCCACGGCCTGCCCGCTGCGCCCGGGCGCGGCCAGCGCGGCCGCCATGGGCACCAGCACCTGCGCCGCCACCGAGAACAGCCCGGTCATGAGCGTGCCCAGCGCCAGCAGCGCGAAGCGGTCGGCAAACCCGCTCAGGAACAGCCCCGCCGCCGCCAGCACCATGAGCGTGGCGATCAGCCGCCGCCGCTCCAGCTTGTCGCCCAGCGGCACCAGCAGCAGCAAGCCGACCGCGTAGGCCACCTGCGCGAAGGTGACGGTCAGCGCGGCCGTGCCCTCGGACACCTGCAGGTGCACGGCGATGGAGTGCAGCAGCGGCTGGTTGAAGTAGTTGGCGCCCGCGCACAGGCCGCAGGCCACCGCCATCAGCAGCAGCACGGGAGTGGACAGGCCCGCCGACGTGTCGGGGCGGGAGGAGGATGGGGCGGCGGGCAGGGTACGGGGTGGCATGCGGGGCGGGATTCTCGGAGGCGGGCGCGAAGGTGGCGGGATGGAGTGGCTGGAAGCGGCGGCCGGTCAGCCGGCAGGCACGTAGGCGAGGGCATCGATCTCGAACAGCATGCCGTCGAGCGCCAGGCGCGGCACGGGAATCAGCGTGCAGGCGGGCGCCGGGGCGCCGGCCCACATCGCCATCAGGGCCTGGCCGAAGGTGTGCAGCCGCTGCTCGCTGTGGTCCACGATGAGCACCGTGAGCTTGGCCACGTCCTGGGGCCGCGCGCCGGCCGCGGCGAGTGCAGTGCCGAGGTTGGCCAGGGCCTGGGCGACCTGCTGCGCGAAACCGTCGGCCAGCCGGCCCTGCACATCTTCACCGCCCTGTCCGGCCACGTGCACCGTGCGCGCCGCGCCTTGCGCCACAGCCAGGTGCGAATAGCCATTGGGGCGCGGGTCATACAGGCCGGCCGGGTTGAGGAAGGACACGGCGAGCGGCGTGGCGCGCTGGCCGCCGGGTGGCGGAACGTACGCGGCAGCGGCCGGGCCGTGGGGCTGCAGCGCGGGTGCGGAGGGGGTGGCGGCGGACGGAGCGGTTGGGGCAGGCGCGGTGGCGAGGGACATGGACCGGTGGGGATGAAGTGGAAAGTGGGCAGTATCAAACCTCAACTAAACTTGAGGTCAACCCTGTGCGACTTTTCGACTTTTGCAGTCACCGCTTCGCTCCCGACACTTGCCATGCCACCAGCCCACTCTGCCCGTACGCCCCGTTCCACACCCCCAGCGGCAGCCCCCGCCGTGCCCGGCCCCACACCCGAACTGACGGTCGGCGAAGTCGCCGCGCGCAGCGGGCTGGCGGTGTCGGCGCTGCATTTCTACGAATCGAAGGGGCTCATCGCCAGCGTGCGCAGCACGGGCAACCAGCGGCGCTATCCGCGATCGGTGCTGCGGCGCGTGGCGGTCATCAAGGTGGCCCAGCGCATGGGCGTGCCGCTGTCCGGCATTGCCGAAGCCTTGCAGGCATTGCCGCAGGGGCGCACGCCGACGGCGACGGACTGGCGGCGCATGTCCGCGGCGTGGAAGAGCGATCTGGAAGACCGCATCCGCATGCTGACGCAGCTGCGGGACCAGCTCGACGGCTGCATCGGCTGCGGGTGCCTGTCGCTCAAGGACTGCCCGCTGCGCAACGCGCAGGACCTGCTGGCCCAGGCCGGCCCGGGGCCGCATTTCGAGGCGGCAGCGGCCCCTGCGGCTGCCGCTGCGGCGGCCGCCGCACCCGAGGCACCCGCCATGCCGCAGTGGATCTGGCCCGCGCCCAAGAAGAAAAAACAGCGGCCTGCGCCGTGAAACCAGGGCAGGCCGCTGTGGGTGGGTCGGGCGGCAGGGCCCGGCTCCGGTGGGGCCGTGGGCCGTTGCCGTTACTTGTTCTTCAGTTTGCCGCGCGGCATCACTGCGGTGATGGGGGCCATGGGGCGGTCGGAACCGCTTCCTTCCTTGGGGGGCGAAGTGTCCTTCTTGGGTTTCTTCGCCATCTTGTTGCTGCGCTGTTCGCCTTTGGCCATGGAGTGCTCCGTTGCGGGTCGCCGGATGGGACCGTGGCGCGATGGTACACGCCGAAGGCCGCTACTTGGTGTCCGGGTGGCTGTCGCGTTCCGTCAGGCGCTGCAGCAGCGGAACGGCGCTGAAGATCGCCAGCGCCAGCAGCGTGCTGAGCACCGCCGTGGCCTCCAGACCCAGGCCGGCCGCCACGCCGATGGCGGCGGTGAGCCAGATGCCGGCGGCCGTCGTCAGGCCCTTGACCTGGCTCTCGCCGTCGCCCTTGAGGATGGTGCCCGCGCCCAGGAAGCCCACGCCGGCCACGATGCCCTGCAGCACGCGGCTGTTGTCCCCCGCGCTGATGCCGGCCTGCTGCGCCACCAGCACGAACATGGCCGCGCCCATCGACACCAGCATGTGGGTGCGCACGCCGGCGGCCTTGCCCTTGTTCTCGCGCTCCCAGCCCAGCAGGCCGCCCAGCAGGCCCGCGATGCCCAGGCGCACCACGATGCGCGTGGCCTGGCCCAGGTCGGTGAGGTCGGAGAATTCGGCGGCCACGGTGGTGGCGATCTGGTCCCACCAGCCCATCATCGACGGGCTCCGCGCGGCAGGGGGGAAAGGGGGCGGGTCTGGGTCATCCGGAAATACCTCATGAAAAATGAAAGGACGGGGTGCGGGGGCGCGCTACCGCCGACCAATGTCGGGGCCGCACCGCGCCCCTGCCAGCAGCCACGGGCGACACCGCAGGTAGGACGCGGCCGTTGGCACTGGGCGATCATCCGGCCGCTCGCCAGGGCAGGGCGAGCACGCGCTGCTGCCAGTCGAGCGCATCGCCAGCGGGGTGCGGACCCGTGGCGGCGGTCGGGGGGCTGGCCGCCCACGGGTCGGGCAACCCGCTGTCCAGGGCCAGCCATTCGCACGTCACCGGGTGCGCCAGGCCCAGGTGCCAGGCGTGCAGCCACAGCCGCTGGCGGCCCAGGCGCTCGGCCCACCAGCGGTTGAGCGGGCCCTTGCCGTGCGTGGCATCGCCCAGGATGGGGTGCGCCAGGTGCTTGAGGTGGCGGCGGATCTGGTGGCGCCGCCCGGTGGTGGGCCGGGCCTCCACCAGCGACGCGCGCGTGCCGGGAAAGCGCGGGTCGGCGGCCTCGGGCAGTTCCAGCCGGGCCAGGCAGCGCAGCGTGGTGTGGGCGTCCTGCACGGGGGCGTCGGGCGGGGCGTCGTCGGGGCGCAGGGCGTGGTCCACCTCGGCCGCATCGGGCATCCAGCCGCGCACCAGGGCGAGGTAGCGCTTGCGCACCGCGTGGTGCTCGAAGGCCTGCGACAGCGTGCGCGCCGCTGCCGGGTGCAGCGCCATCACCAGCACGCCGCAGGTGCCCTTGTCCAGCCGGGCACCGGGTACACGTGCTGCCCGATCTGGTCGCGCAGCGTTTGCATGACGAAGCGGGTCTCGCCCGCGTCCAGCCCCGTGCGGTGCACCAGCCAGCCGGCGGGCTTGTACACGGCGACGAGGTGCTCGTCGCGCCAGAGAATGTGCAGGGGGGACATGCAGTGCAAAAAAAGGGAATGGGGCCGGGGCGGGGTCGGCGGGCAGGATAACCGCACCCGCTTTTTCGCGGCCCGGCCCTCAGCCTCGCGGCACCGGGGCGGGCGCTCCCGCGACCCAGGCGGCCACGATGCGCCCCAGGATCCGGATGCCCTGCTCGATCTGCTCCACCGTGAGGCTCGCATACCCCAGCACCCAACCCGCGGGCCGCGCCGGCCCGCCGCGCTGCGCGTCGGCGAACAGCGGCGACACGGGGTAGATGCCCACGCCCTGCGCGCGCGCGGCCTCGGCCAGGGCGGGCTCGTCCTGCGGCCGGATGAACGGCAGCCACAGCACGCCGTGCAGTCCCGCGGCCGTACCCGCCAGCTCCGCGGTGGGCGACAGGTGGCGGGCGATGGCATCGGCCAGCGCGGCGCGGCGGCGTTCGTGCTCGCGCCGGGTGCGCCGCACGTGGCGCTCGTACGCGCCGGTTTCGATCAGCGCGGCCAGCGTGCGCTGCTCCAGCACCGGCGCATGCCGGTCGGCCATGCGCTTGGCCTGGCGGAACACCGCCACCAGGGCCGTGGGCAGCACGAGGTAGCCCAGGCGAAGCTGCGGCGACAGCGCCTTGGAGAAGGTGCCCATGTAGATCACGCGGCCATCGGGGTCGATGGACTGCAGCGCGTCGATGGGGCGCTGGCCGTAGCGGAATTCGCCGTCGTAGTCGTCCTCGACGATCCACGCGCGGTGGCGCTGCGCCCATTGCAGCAGCGCCATGCGCCGGCCGATGGGCAGCACGCCGCCCAGGGGAAACTGGTGCGAAGGCGTCACATAGGCCAGGCGCACGCGGCCGTCCTCGGGCAGCTGCGCGGTGTCCAGGCCGTGCGCATCCACGGGCACGGCCCGCAGGCCCGCGCCCGTGGCCTCGAAGCACCGGCGCGCCATGAGGTAGCCGGGCTCTTCGAAGGCGAAGGCGTCGCCCGCGTCCAGCAGCAGGCGCGCGCACAGGTCGATGCCCTGCTGGGAGCCATGCACCACCAGGATCTGCGCGGTATCGCAGGCCAGCCCGCGCGCGCGCCGCAGATAGCCCTGGATGGCGCAGCGCAGGGCGGCGTCGCCTTCGGGTGGGATGTAGCGCAGGCTGTGCTGGTGGCGCAGCAACTCGGCCTGGTAGGCGCGGCGCCAGGCCAGCGCCGGGAAGTCGCGCGAGGCCACCGCGCCATACAGGAAATCGATGCGCGCGGGCTCCGCAGCGGGCAGCGCGGGCAGGCCCATGCCGACAAGGCGCTGCCCGAAGGCGGACAACGCCGGGGCGGGCGGGCCCCCGCCGCCCGGGTCGGCCCGGGGCCGGGCGACGGCGGCGGGCGCCAGGGCGACGCGGGCCGCCCGCCCCGGGGCGGTGACCAGAAAGCCCTCCGCCGCCAACTGCTCGTAGGCCGCGGTGACCGTGGTGCGCGACACCCCGAGGTCCGTGGCCAGGGCCCGGGTGGACGGGGCCCGCGCGCCGGCGGCCAGCGTGCCGTCAGCGATCTGCGCGCGCAGCAGGTCGTAGATGCGGCGGCCGGTGCTGGGCGGGGCAGGGGGGTGAAACTGGTCCATTGAAATGGTGAAAAACTGGCTCTTCGGATTGTGCCGGTTTTGCATGACAGTCTCGTGCACCGCATTCCGACCGAGCCCCACCCATGTACATCCCACCGCATTTCGCCGAAAACCGGCCCGAAGCCCTACAGCGTCTCCTGCGCGAGCACCCTCTGGGCACGCTGGTCACCCACGGCGAAGGGGGCCTGGACGCCGAACACCTGCCGTTCGAGTTCGACCCGGAGGTGGGCCCGTTCGGCCGGCTGTCGGCCCATGTGGCCCGCGCCAATCCGCTGTGGCAGCGCTGCCCCACTGGCACGCCGGTCATGGTGGTGTTCCATGGCCCCCAGTCCTATATCTCGCCCAACTGGTACCCGAGCAAGCACGAGTCGCACCGCCTGGTGCCGACCTGGAACTACGAGGTGGTGCACGCGCACGGCGTGCTGACCGTGCACGACGACGAACGCTTCGTGCGCCGCATCGTGGCGCGCCTGACGCGCCAGCACGAGGCCGCCGAGCCCCGGCCGTGGAAGATGGGCGATTCGTCGCCCGAATTCATCAACGGCCTGCTGCAGCATATCGTGGGCATCGAGATCGCGCTCACCGCGCTGGTGGGCAAGTCCAAGCTGAGCCAGAACCGCGAGGCGCGCGACATCGCCGGCGCCGCCGACGCGCTGCAGTCGCGCGGCCAGGGGGATCTGGCCGGGAGGATGCGCCCGCCGTCCGCCCCCTGACAGGTGGGTGGCCGCGAGCGCCCCTGGCCGCTTGACCTGGGCGCTCATGGCACCATGTGGTCCATACCACCCCGGGCATTTCGTCCCGGGGGTGCCCGCATGGCCCTGCCCAGGAATCGGATTGCAATGAAGACCATCGACGAGATGCTGAACCTTGACCTGCTGACCCACGAGCAGCATTTCCAGATCAGTGCATGGATCGCGCGCTCCAGCTCACCGGAGGACATCCTGCAGATGCCCGCGCCGTTGTGGCAGGCGGTGGAGCGCGCCAGCCAGACCATGGGAGTCAACGAAGACCTGCTGCGCCCTCCGGCGCTGGATGCCGGAAACGCCGCGCTTCCCTGACGTGCCGCGGGCCCTGCGCTGCCGGCCGCGCCTCAGCGCAGCACGCGGCATTGGCCGAATTCGCAGCGGATCGCCAGGGCGTCGCCGTTGCTGCAGGGCACGGTGTAGGTCTCGAAACCCGGCCCCTTCGCGGCCAGCCAGGCCATGGGCGTGGCGGTGCAGGACTGGTCGCGTGCGAGGCGCTCGGCGTTGAACGTGTCGGTGCCGATGGCGCGGGCGGGCAGGGGCGTGTAGTCGGCGTGTGCCGAGCGAGCGGGCTGGTTGGGCTCCGGCACGGCGGCCACGGCCGGGTAGGTGCTGCCGGCGTACCCGCGCCCGGCCATGCAGTTGGCGACGATGCCCTGGCGCCGCTCCAGCGCCTGCACGCCCTGCGTGGCGCCGAGCGCCCCGCCGATCAGCGCCGAATCCTGCACCGCGTTGCGGCTGCCGCCCAGCGCCCAGACCACGGTGGCGGCCAGCACGGCGCCGGCCACCAGGCCGTCCACGGTCTCGCTGGCCACCCCGATCTGGCTGGCGTAGCGCTGGCAGTCGGCCAAGTCGGCCGATTGGCGCGCGGGATCGGCGGGGTGACCCGCGCTGCCGGGCGCGCCGAGCGAGAGGCTGTCGGCGCCGCGCGTGGCGCAGCCGGCCAGGAACAGGGCCAGGACGCAGAGGGACAGCTTGCGCATCGAAAACTCCTTGCGGATCGGTCGTACACCCGGCAGGGGGCCTGCATGGCACCGGGCGCCGGCCCAGGGGCATTGGACAGCCAAACCGCTCCCGCTGCCAAGCCCCCGCCCCGGGGGCTCCGTGCCAGTGCCCAGGCCCAGTGCCCGACAATGCGCCCCATGACGATCCCCACGAAGAAAACCCTCCTGCCCCTGCAACTGCTGGTGCACCCGGACAAGAACGATCCCAACCCCCTGGTCCTGTACCACGGCCGCTGCGCCGACGGCTTCGGTGCCGCGCTGGCCGCCTGGCGCTACTACGGCGGCCAGGCCGAGTGCGTGGGCCTGTCGCACGGGCAGGTGCAGTCGGTGGACGACCTGCCCGCGCTCGAAGGCCGGGCGGTGTACATCCTCGACTTCTCTTTCACGCCCGAGATATTGACCGCCATCGACGAGCGGGCCACCAAGCTGGTCATGCTGGACCACCACAAGAGCGCTGCCGAAAAACTCACCGGCTTTGCCTGCCGCTGCGGCGTGGTGCATTTCGACATGGACAAGTCCGGCGCGCGGCTGGCGTGGGAGTTCTTCTACCCCGACACGCCGCTGCCCGACCTGGTGCGCTACGTGGAAGACCGCGACATCTGGGCCTGGGCCTACCCCGAGAGCGCCGGCTATCTGGCCGCGCTGGACATGGAGCCGTTCGATTTCGCCCGCTGGGAAGAGATCGCTCAATTCACGCCCGAGCAGTCCGCCGCCTTCGTGGCACGCGGCAATGCCATGGACGAGAAGTTTCGCCACCTCGCCGCCGATGTGGCGGGCGGCGCGCAGCCGATCACGTTCAACGGCAAACAGGGCCTCATGGTGAATGCCCCGGGCGCCTTCCACAGCCTGATCGGCGAGATGCTGTCCAAGCAGTGCGGCACGTTCGCGCTGATGTGGATCGTCAGCAAGGAGGGCAAGGTGAAGGTGGGCCTGCGCTCGCAGCGCAACTTCGACTGCTCGGTGCTGGCCGAGAGCATGGGCGGCGGCGGCCATGCACAGGCCTGCGGGTTCCGCATGGGGGCGGAGCGCCTGCCCGAGCTGCTGAGCGGCGTGTTCGATGCGGCCCAGGCTCCGGCGGCCGGAGCCGGCACGGCCGCCTGAGCCGGCCCGGCCTCAGGCCAGCTTGAGGTCGCGCGGCCGGGTCTGCGGGAACACGCGGGCCAGGGCCGCGGGCGACAGCCCGTAGGTGCGGGCGAACAGGCCGCCCAGCACGGCGCGGTAGTCGTTCAGAACGGGATAGTCGCGGTTCTGGAACAGGGTGGTGGCCGTCAGCGCCTGCTGCTCGCCCGCGATGCGCCCGCCCGCGATGCCCCCGCCCAGCACCCACATCACGCTGCCGTGGCCGTGGTCGGTGCCGCGGTTGCCGTTCTCGCGGAAGGTGCGGCCGAACTCGCTGATGGCGACGACCGTGGTGCGGTTCCACGCCGGCCCCATCTCGTCGGCGAAGGCCGCGAGGCCCCGGCCCAGCTCCTCGAAGCGGTTGGCGAGCGCGCCCGTGGCGTTGCCCTGGCCCACGTGCGTGTCCCACCCGCCCACGTCCACGAACCCCAGGTTGTAGCGCGACTGCATCAGCCGGGCCATGCGGCGTGCCGTGCCTTCGAAGCCCTTGGTGCTCAGCGCGTTGCGGCTGGCGGCATCCATCTCGCCCTGCATGGTGCGCGCCACCTCGTCGCGCGTCTGAAAGCCCTCGGCCACGGCGGCGGCCAGCGGCGTGCCGCCGTACATCGAGGCGATCAGCCCGGCCTGCCGGTCGTCGATGCCGGGCTTGGCCGCGCCCGCGGCGCCCAGGGCGGTGTTGGGCACGTCGTAGCCGCCACGCAGCACCAGCGGCAGCGTGTCGGTGAAGGCCATGGGCGACAGGTGGTCGTGCCAGCGCGGCTGCACGCCCAGTTCGGTGGCCAGGCGGTTGAGAAAGCCCGATCGGTAGTCGCGCCGCCCGCCCACGGGCTGGCCCAGTTCGATGCTGTCCTGCGTGTCGAAGTGGCTGCGCGTGAGGTCTTCGGTGCCCGAGAACGGCACGAACGCCACCTGCTTCTTCTCGTACAGCGGCATCAGCGAGCCCGCCAGCGCTGGGTTCAGGCCCCAGTCCGCGGTGAGCGGCAGCGCGCCCCCGGCTTCGCCTGGCTTGGCGATGGCGATGTTGGGCCGCGTCTCGTAGTAGTAGCTGCTGGAGGTGGGCACGAGCAGGCTGGCGCAGTCGTACCCGCCGCGCAGGAAGACCAGCAAAAAGCGTGCGTCCACCGCCTGCGGGGTGGCCGCGAGGCTGGCCTGCAGCACGCCCGGCGCGGCGAGCGCGGCCAGGGCCTGCAGGCACTGGCGGCGGGTGGGGGCGGGGCCGGCCCCGGAAGGGCCGGGGCGGCGTGGGGCGAAGAAGTGCGTCATGGCGAAGCCTTTCAGCGGAACAGCGAAACGGGGGGGCGAGGCGGACGATGGGCTGCGGGTGGCGGAGAGCGCCGTGCGGCCGGGCCGCTCAGGCGTACATGAACTCCGGCGCGCTGAGCAGGAAGGTGTTCCATTCCAGCGGCGAGGCCGCGCGCGCCAGCGCCACGCGGGTGGCCGGGGCCAGCTGCGGCTCCAGCGCGCGGTAGTAGGCGCTCTGGGCCAGCGCCGGGGGCGCCACGCGCGGCGGCGGTGCGCCGTCGGGGCGGTAGAGCGCGGCGGCGCCCGCGCCGGCCAGGGCCCGCGCCACCTCGAAGCGCACGGCCATCTGGCCCGAGCTGGTCCACGCGGCCGAATCGAGCGGGTAGCCGTCGGGCGTGGCGCGGCCATACAAGGGCTCGGCCAGGCGCTGCAGCCACGACAGGGCCGGATCGGGGTTGGCCAGCACGCGGTCGGCATAGCCCATGCGCAGGCCGGCCATCACGTACTGCACTGGGTCGCGCAGCCGCTTGCCCAGCGAGGCCTGGAACGGCGCGCTGGCGAACAGCGTCTGCAGCACGGCGGCGATGTGGCCGTCGCTGCGGGTGAACGACTCGGCCATGGCCTCCAGCAGCGCGGGCGGCGGCGCATCGCCCACGAGGTAGGTGGCGAGCTTGCGCGACACGAAGCGCGCCGTGGCCGGGGCGCGGGCCAGGCGGTCGAGCGCCTCGTCCAGCTCGGCCATGCCCTGGCCCTGCAGCGGCTGGCCCAGCAGCTCCTTGGGGCCCCAGTCGTGGCGCTGGGGGTGGAATTCGTACAGGCCGTGGCGCACGTACTGGCGCGTCCACTCGGCTTTGAGCTTCGGCGGCGGCTCGCCCAGCGGGCGCAGCGACACGCCGTGGCCGGTGAGCACGCGCGCCATCTCCTGTACGTCGCGCTGGCTGTAGCCGCCGTCCACGCCCAGGGTGTGCAGCTCCATCAGCTCGCGCGCGTAGTTTTCGTTGATGCGGTTGGCGGCGTTCTGCGCGTTGTCCAGGTAGCGCAGCATGGCCGGGTGGCGCACGGTGGCGCCGAGCAGGTCCCGAAAGCGCCCCAGCGCGTGCGGGCGGATGGCGCGGTCCTCGTAGTCGCCCACCATGGCGCGGATGTCGGCCTTGCCGGCGAAGACGCTGAAGTGGTTCATCCAGAACCAGGTCATCTTCTCCTGCAGCTGCGCGGGCGAGTACACGGCCCGCAGCACGAAGCGGCGCTCGGCCTCGCGCTGCAGGGCGCGCATGTCGCGCTGGTAGGTCTCCTGCGCGGCCTTGCGCGCCTCCTCGTCGGGCAGGTCCTTGATGGCCTGCTGGCGGCCCTGCATGTCGATGGCCAGCACCTCCATGGGGGTGCGGGTGATGGCCATGGCGTCGATCTGGGCCTGGGCCTCGGGCGGCAGGGCCGCGGGGGCGGAGCGCAGCTGGGCGGCCAGGTAGCCCGCCGTGCCGGCCTCAGCCAGCGCCTGCTGCGACGCCGCCGTGGCGCCCCACGAAAGGCGTTCCAGCAGGCGCACGCTGCCGGCATCGTCCAGCCCGGGAGGCGCGCCCCCCGGACTGCCGGCGGCCCAGGCGCCGCCGCCGCCGGCGGCGAGCGACACGGCGGTCCATCCCAGCCAGTGCCTGCGGGTGAGGGGCAGGGCGGTCGAAGCGGAGGGCGAGGGGGTCATGGCAGGGCTCCATGGGGAAAACGGTGCCCATGGTGCAGCGCGGCGCGGGGCGCGGCAAGGGGGGCCGCAGGGGTTTTACGCCCGGGATACAGATGTATCCGCGGCGGCCAAAAAAGCTTCAAGCCAAAACCGCCTGCAGCACAATATCCACTAGGGCATATTGCTATCGAAATATGAGCGAATGGGCGGGCTGCGGACTTTTTGGTAACCGCTGTCAACCGCCGGGCGTTCAGCGTCAGCGGCGCTGGCGTTCCTCGCTCGCTTCCTCGAAGCGGTCCACGTCGCGCAGGGGCTTGAACAGGAGCGTCCAGGCGCCCACCACCGCCAGGGTGCACAGCCCGCCCGCCACCGCGGCCGGCACGGCGCCCAGCCACGCGGCGCTGGTGCCGGCACGGAACTCGCCCAGCTCGTTGGACGAGCCGATGAACAGCATGTTGACCGCGTTCACCCGCCCGCGCATGGCATCGGGCGTGGAAAACTGCACCAGCGCCCCGCGGATGTACACGCTCACCATGTCGGCCGCGCCGGCCACCATCAGGGCCAGGAACGACAGCAGGAACCAGTGCGACAGCGAGAACACCAGGTTGGCCGTGCCGAAGATGGCCACCGCGATGAACATGCGCCGCCCCACGTGGCGGTTGAAGGGCCGCATCGTCAGGAACAGCCCCGCGCCCACCTCGCCGATGGCGATGGCGCTGCGCAGCGCGCCCAGGCCCTGCGGCCCCACGTGCAGCACCTCGTGCGCGTAGATGGGCAGCAGCGCCACCACGCCGCCCAGCAGCACGGCGAACAGGTCCAGCGAGATCGTGCCCAGGATGATCGGGCGCGTGCGGATGAAGTGGATGCCCGCGCCGAAGCGGTCCCACATGCGGCCCTGCGTCGACGAGGGCGGCGCGGCGTATGCCACCGTCACGCGCGACAGCAGCAGCGCGCCCAGCGCGAAGCCCGCACAGCACACGGGGTAGGTGAGCGAGGCGCCGCCGGTGGCATACAGCACCCCGCCGATCAGCGGCCCGGTGATGCTGGCCAGGCGCATCAGCATGCTGTTGGTGGCCATGGCCTGCGCCAGCTGGGCGCGCGGCACGATCTGCGGCAGCAGGCTTTGCAGCGCCGGTCCCGAGAACGCCCGCGAGCAGCCGAACAGCACCAGCGCCGCATAGATGCCCGCCACGCCCGCCGTGCCGTGCCCCGACAACCACCACAGCAGGGCACTGCACACCGCGCCCACCGACCAGCTCACGGCCAGGATGTGCCGGCGGCTGGCGCGGTCGATCAGGTCGCCGGCCGGCAGCAGCAGGCACAGCATGGGCAGGAATTGCGCCAGGCCCACGTAGGCCAGGGCGATGGGCTCGCGCGTGAGGTCGTACACCTGCCAGGCCACGACCACGGCTTGCACCTGGGTGGCGAACACGGCCACCAGGCGGGCGATCAGGAAGGCGAGGAAGCCGCGGTGCCGGTAGACGCTTTCGGTGGCAGGAACGGGGGGAGCGGGGGAGGCGGTGGGAAGGTCGGGCACGGCGCTGGGGAGGCTGGAGGGTGGCTGGCCGGAGCCTGCCCGGCCAGCGAACGGACGGACGCGGCGGGCGGCTCCAACGGTGGGAAGTCAGCGCCGCATGCTACCGGTTTATCCGCGCGGGTGCTGTCGCCGGTAGTCCCAGGGCGCGCGCGGGCGCTTTTGCGACCACAGCCCGGCGTGGCTGGCCTGGGCCTGGCGCTGCAGCGCCGCCAGTTGCGGGTAGGCGGCCGCGCGCGGCGTGTACACCCAGGCGAGCCCGGCGCGCACCTGGGCCGTGGCCGCATCGCCCTGGCCGCAGCGCACGTGCGCCACGGTGCGGCCGTAGGCGTCGCGGGCCACGGTCTGCAGCGTGGCTTTCTGCCGCAGGCACAGCCGCGCGAGGTTCTGGCGGGACGGCGGGCCGAACGCCTGGCGGCGCTCGGGCGCATCGATGGCGGCCAGGCGTACCTGGATCGGGCGGCGGTCGCCGCAGCGGGCGGTGAGGGTGTCGCCGTCGCTGACGGCGACGACCAGGCAGAGCAGGGTGGCGATGGGCACGGGGGATCGGGGCGGGGGATGGGATGCAATGAAGGCGGGCGCAGGGGCCGCGCCGGCCGCGCACTATAGCCGTACCCCGCAAAGGCGCCGGCCGCGCCCGGCCGCCACTGCCCAAAATGCAGGCACCGGGCTGCAAGCCACTGCCTGCGCCGATCCGGCGGGTTGTCCCTGGGGTTGTCCACAGAACGGCCCACAGAGGGCGGGCATAACTTCGGCATGCGGTGGAGGGGCGCTCGCAACGCAGGTGATCAAGGCGAAAAATGGTTCCAGGACAATCAGTACTAGGGCATTGCGCTATCAAAAAAGTAGCGTTTCACCGGCCAGCCTGAAACCACTGGATACACTGCCGTCCGCATGCGCCCCCTGACGTGGCTGCGCAGGCAGACATCGCACGACACGAAGGACACGAGGGCATGGCAACGGGGCACGACACATCCACATCCACATTCGATTTCGCGCGGGCGGCGTGCCGCCGTGGAAGGGTCCTGGCGGCCGGCATCGCGCTGGCGGGCCTGGGCGTGCTGGGTGCGTCGCTGCCCGCCCAGGCCAGCGGCGCACCGCAGTCCTGGGGCCAGCGCCTGGTGGAAACCCAGGAACTGCCGGCCGAAGCGCTGGCGAAGTTCGCACTGTTCCAGGACCGGAAAGACACCGCCGATTCGGCCCGTTCCGCAGGCGCACCGCCCCCGACCCAGGCCTGGACGGGCGAGGAGATGGCGCTGCCCCGCAGCGGCAACCCCTACACGCTGGTGGTGCGGGTCTCGGGCGTGGCGCTGGCCGACGGGGATGCCAGCGCGCGCTGGATGGCGGGCTGGTCCATCCATGGCGCACCGCGCGTGGGTGCCGTGCCCCAGGTCGCCGCGCGGGGCGTGCGCGCCGGCCAGGTCGTAGAGATGGCCGGCGCCGCGGCGCCCTTGAGCTTCAAGGAAGACCGCACGGTCCCTCCGGTGCTGGAGTTCGCAGGGGTGAGCAACCTGCGCATGGACCGGGTGCGGCTGGAGGTGTGGTCGGGCATGCGCTCGTCCAACCCCGTGGAGCGGCTCATGCCGTGGATGCCCCTTCTCACCGGGGCCGTGTTTCTCGGCCTGATGCTGTGGTGGCGCCGCCGTTGAGCGGGCGGTGGGACAGCGACGGTGGGGCAGCGGCGCCGAGCCTTGGGTCCCGCGCGCGTCCAGTCACAGGTCCAGCGGCTGCCCGGGCTTCCACGCATCGGCGCGCCGCCGCGCTTCGGCGATATCGACCGGGCCCATCCTGCGGGCCAGCAGCTGAAGGTGCACAGCCCCGTAGCGGGGCAGGGTGAGCGGGTCTTCCGGGTTGCCGCGACCCAGGCGTTCGGCCAGTTCCAGCAGCATGTAGGCGGCAACGGGCCGCTGGGCCACGGTGGCCGCGCCGTTGGCATAGAGATCGCCCAGCCGGTACAGCCCGGCCGCATCGCCCTGGCGCGCCGCGCGCAGGTACCAGTTCTCGGTCAGCGACATCTGGCGGGGTTCTCCGCCGCGGCCCTCCTGGTAGATGGCGCCCAGCCGCACCGCCGCCAGGCTGGAGCCCTGGTGGGCGGCCCGGGTCAGCCACTGCATGGACTCGGCATGGTCACTGGGGACGCCGTTGCCCTCGTCCAGCATGGCCGACAGCAGCACCATGGCCCGCAGGTGCCCTTGCTCGGCCATGGCCCGCACGGCGGGCAGAACGCCCAGGCCCTGGCCGCGGCGCCATTGGGTCTCGGCTGCACCGAGCCGGGCCAGTTGTTCCATGCCTTCCCGCTGCGCCGCGATCTGCAGGGCGCGCGCATCGCTTTCGGCGCGGGCGATGCGTTCGGCGGCCTGGGCCTTGTCGTGGTTCCACTTCCAGCCCATCAGCGCCATCAGCACCACCACGCCGCCGGCCAGGACGATCAGGGTCCAGGGCTTGTCGCCGGGGCCGGCGGCCGGCCGGGCGCGGGCGCCCTCGGGCTTTTGCCGCGCCGCCACGCTGGTGGGAAGCACCTTGTCGTAGGCCACCTCGCACCGCGGGCATTGCCAGGCCGGTGCGGTATCGGTGGCCTGGCGGGTGTGGCTGCAGCGCGGGCACACGCGCGCGGCAGCGGCGCGGGCGGCCTCGGGCGTCTCGACGGGTTCGAGCGAAAGATCAGGGGCGTTCACGGTTTCATTCCTTTTGGGGCAGCGATTGTGCTGCGCCTGCGCGGCCCGAAGCGCCAGCGGCTCGAATATTCGGTAAAAAGGCCGCCAGCACAATGAATTCTAGGGCATATTGCTATCAATTAAATAGCAATTTCTGCGCTATCCCCCAGGCTCTGCGGGCACCGCCGCCGCCTGCCAGGTCCCCGGCGCCAGCCCGTCCAGCGAATAAGGCCCGATGGCGGCGCGGATCAATCGCAACGTGGGCAGGCCGACCGCCGCGGTCATGCGCCGCACCTGGCGGTTGCGGCCTTCCTTGATTGCCAGTTCGATCCAGGCGGTGGGAATGCGCTGGCGCACGCGGATGGGCGGGTCGCGCTCCCACACGGCGGGCGGCGGCTCCATGCGGCGCGCCCGGGCCGGGCGGGTGGGGCCGTCGTTCAGCCGCACGCCGTCGCGCAGCGCGGCCAGGGCGGCTTCGTCGGGCGTGCCCTCCACCTGCACCCAGTACGTCTTTTCCATCTTGAAGCGCGGATCGGCGATGCGCGCCTGCAGCGCGCCGTCGCTGGTGAGCAGCAGCAGCCCCTCGCTGTCGGCGTCCAGCCGGCCCGCCACGTACACGCCGGGCATGTCGATGAAATCCTGCAGCCCGCGCCAGCGCCCCTCGGGCGTGAACTGGCTCAGCACGCCATAGGGCTTGTGAAACCGGATGAGGCGGGGCGTGCCGGGCGCGGCGGCGGCTGCCACGGCCCCCGCAGGGGATCGGGCGGAAGGGCGTGCGGCCGCTGGCCGGGGCGGGCGGGATGGCCGCAGGGGGCCAGGAGCGCGCGGTGCGCGGGGCGGGGTCGGCATGGGGCGGCAAGCATAGCGCGGCGGGCGGCCGACGCCGTGGCGACCGGCGCGGTACGGCAGGGCCTGCCGCTCGCGCGGGCTTTCAGTCGCTGCCGCCCGCCACGGCGCGCACGCCGGCCGCGCCCACGTCCACCGCCGTGCCCACCACCGTGGCGCCGATCTTCACCGTGGTCGCCACCACCGTCACCGCGGCATCGCCCACGGCCACCACGGCGCAGCCGCTGCACAGCACCGCCATCGCCGCGAGCGCGGCACCCAGAAAAGATCGCATGGAAACACCCAAAAAGGCCAGGGGATCGGAGGCGGAAATTGTCGCTGCCCGCTCCGCGAAGCGGCCCGTTCTTTACCTGCCCGTGTCGGCCCGGCGCAACGGGCGCCGGCTCACACGGGCAAGAAGAGCGCCGGGTCCACCATCGTGCGGTTGAGCATCACGCCCCAGTGCAGGTGCGGCCCGGTCACGCGGCCGGTGGCGCCCACCGCGCCCAGGCGGTCGCCGGTCTGCAACTGGTCGCCCACCTTGGCGTCGATGGCGCTCAGGTGGGCATACACGGTGAGCAGTCCGCCGCCATGGTCCAGCCACACGGTGCCGCCGCTGAAGAAGTATTCGCCGGTGTCGATCACCCGGCCCGGCAGCGGCGCGACGATGGCCGTGCCCTTGGCTGCGGCGATGTCCATGCCGCTGTGCGGATTGCGCGATTGCCCGTTGAACACCCGCCGCAGCCCGAACGAGCTGGACCGGGGCCCCGGCACCGGGACGTGCATGCGCAGGTCGGCCGGCTTGGGCAGCGGTGTGGAAAACGCTGCCGTCACCTGCCGCTGGTGTTCGCGCTCGCGCTCGAAGCGGGCGTTGTCCTCGGCGGAGAGGTCCACGGTGCGCGGCGCGACGCTCAGGCGCTGCTCGCGGTACTTCTTGGGCGCGATGGTGTAGGGCACCTTGCGCGCTGCATCGCCTTCGGTGGCCGAACCCCGCACCACGATCCCGGCGGCCCCCGCCTGGGCCGCCAGCGGGATGCCGACGATGGCCGTCCACTCGATCGCATCGCCCAGCACGAGCACCGGCACGTCGCCCGCGCCTTCGTCCACGTGCGCCACCGGCCGCGTGGCTGCCGGCCCCAGCGACAGGCGCGCCACGCCGCCGGGCACTTGCGATGCGCGGGGCCAGACGGATGGGGAGGGCGCTGACGAAGGCGCGCTGGCCCGGGGCTTGGCCGCTTGGACGGGGCCCTGCCAGGCCAGCAGGCCCAGCGTGGCCACGAGGGCGGTGCGCCGGCTGGCCTGCAGAGAAAGGGAGGGGGGAGTGCGGTGGTCTGCCATGGCGCGGGCGAAGGGAAGCGGGGATGCCGGCAGTTTAGCGACGGCGCCTGCGCCCGCGCGCGCC
This sequence comes from Acidovorax sp. SUPP2539, assembly GCF_030158975.1. NCBI lineage: Bacteria > Pseudomonadati > Pseudomonadota > Betaproteobacteria > Burkholderiales > Comamonadaceae > Acidovorax > Acidovorax sp. SUPP2539. The sequence continues at coordinate 1,526,202 of NZ_BQXJ01000001.1, forward strand.
CGAAGCCCTGGCATGTGCGGACGGCTCGGGAGATACCCTGCCTTGGCCACGCCAGGGCCGCCGGGCGGCGCCGGCCCCGGTACGATGCCCTGCATGCGCCGCGCATGCCCGTTTCCGCCCTGCCATTCGGTTGCCGCGGGCCCTTGGCCGGGTCCGCTGGCACCGCCGTCACCGGCGCAGGCGCTGCCCTCCGGCTTTCGCCCCTTCAGCTCCTGAATTGCTGCGCCATGCCGCCTGCCGCCCGCCCCCATTCCCCACCGCCCGGCGGATCACCGGCGCGCCGCGCGGCCGATGGCGTCCTGCCGCCACCCCCGGGCCTGCGGGGCCGGATCGACCGGGCGCTGTTCGGCCAGAGCAAGCAGGTGCGCATCCGCATGTCGCAGTGCCTGCTGGCGTTCGGCCTGCTGTGCCTGATCGCCCTGGTGCAGCAGGCCGAGGTGATGCTGGGGCTGGTGGACGCCAGGCAGGCCTGTCCGCTGACCGCCTTCGCGCTGGGCACCAGCTTCGTCTGCTGCCTGCTCGTGCGCAGCGGCCAGGGCCGGCGGCTGTCGCCGCACGATCCGTCGCTGTCCATGCTGCAGTCGGTGCTGGCGGCCACGGCGCTCGGCTGGGCCTATGCCATCACCGGGCCGGCGCGCGGTGCGCTGCTGGGCCTGCTGGCACCGCTGTTCCTGTTGGGCGGCATGTTCCAGCTGCGGGCGGGGCAGACGCGCGTGCTCATGGCGTACTGGCTGGTGCTCGTGACCGGGGTCATGCTGTGGCGCACGTCGGGCGATCCGCCGCGCTACGACCCGCGCGTGGAGGCCATCCACTGGGCCTTTTCGCTCATCGTGGTGACGGCGGTGGCCGCGCTGGCCATCCGCATCGGCCGCCTGCGCAGCCGCCTGGCCCGGCAGAAGGCCACCCTCACCGAGGCGCTGGAGCTGAGCCGCAAACTCGCCGAGCACGATGCGCTGACCGGCCTGCTGAACCGGCGCGCCATGGGCGACCTGCTCACCCTACACTGGACGGTGGGCGCCGCGGTGCACCCTCAGGACGGCCGGCCGGGCGAGCCCGCCACGGCGCCGATGGCCATGGCCATGATGGACATCGACCACTTCAAACACGTGAACGACACGCACGGGCATGCGGTGGGCGACGCCGTGCTGCAGCGCTTCGCCGAGATCGCCCAGGCCGGCGTGCGCGGGCGCGACGTGCTCTCGCGCTGGGGCGGGGAGGAGTTCCTGCTGCTCATGCCCGGTACCGGCCAGAGCGGTGCGATGCGCGTGCTGGAGCGGCTGCGCGGCCAGATGGAGCGCGGCGGCTTCGAGGCGCTGGCCCCGGGCCTGGCGGTGACGTTCTCCGCCGGCGTGGCCGAGCGCGTGCCCGGCGAGCCCCACGCCGCCACCGTGGAGCGGGCCGACAAGGCGCTCTACCGCGCCAAGCACAACGGCCGCAACCGCTTCGAAGCCGGCTGACCGCCACAGGCCGGCGGCACGCCTGCGCAGTGCGCTGCCACGGCCCCCGTGCGCTGGCAGACTTGGAGGCGTGGGCTTACAAGCGCGCACCCGGCGCCCACCCACAATCGCGCACATGAAAAAAACAGGCCGCACCCTGCTCACCGTAGCACTCACCTTCGTGGCCACCACCGCCATCGTGCTGTTCGCACTGAACTTCACCGCCGGCGAGAAGAAAGTGCAGCACCAGATCCCGCGCCTGTACACCACCGCCCAGCCCCAGTACGAACGTGCCATGGGCAGCCTGCTGGGCCCGGGCATCACCAGCGGCAACGAGGTGGTGGAACTGCTCAACGGCGACCAGATCTTTCCGCCCATGCTGGCCGCCATCCGGGCCGCGCAGAAAAGCGTCACCTTCGAAACCTACATCTACTGGTCCGGCGACATCGGCAAGCAGTTCGCCGATGCCCTGAGCGAGCGCGCCCGTGCCGGCGTGAAGGTGCATGTGCTGCTGGACTGGGTGGGCAGCTCCAAGATGGACGAGAGCTACTTCACCGAGATGAAGGCGGCCGGCGTGGAGGTCGAGAAATTCCACAAGCCCCACTGGTACAACCTGGCCCGCCTGAACAACCGCACGCACCGCAAGCTGCTCGTCACCGACGGACTGGTGGGCTTCACCGGCGGCGTGGGCATCGCGCCCGCATGGACCGGCAACGCGCAGGACCCCGACCACTGGCGCGATTCTCACTACCAGGTGAAGGGCCCCGCGGTCGCGCAGATGCAGGCCACCTTCCTGGACAACTGGCTCAAGGTCACGGGCAAGGTGATGCACGGCGAAGCGTACTTTCCCGCCATCGCCCAGAGCGGCACGCAGAAGGCGCAGATGTTCTCCAGCTCGCCCTCCAGCGGCAGCGAGAGCATGCAGCTCATGTACCACTTGGCCATCACCTCGTCCGAGCACAGCCTCGACCTGTCGGTGGCGTACTTCGTGCCCGACGACCTGACCCGGCAACTCATGCTGGACGCCCTGGCGCGCGGCGTGCGCATCCGGCTCATCACGCCCGGCGAGCACACCGACACCGAAACCGTCAAGGCCGCCTCCCGCGCCACCTGGGGCGAACTGCTGCAGGCCGGCGCCGAGATCTACGAGTACGAGCCCACCATGTACCACTGCAAGGTCATGATCGTGGACCAGCTCATGGTGTCGGTGGGCTCCACCAACTTCGACAACCGCTCGTTCCGGCTGAACGACGAGGCCAACCTGAACGTGTACGACGCCCCTTTTGCCCAACGGCAGACGGTGGTGTTCGAGGACGACCTGAAGCGGTCGCGGCGGGTGACCCATCAGGACTGGCTGGACCGGCCGATGAAGGAGAAGCTGGCCGAGCGGATGGCGTCGCTGCTCGGCTCGCAGCTCTGATCCGCGGTGGCCGGCGGGGCACCTGCCCCAGCCGCTCGCGGCGCGTTGGCCGGCGGCGGGTGCCGTCTCGGGTGGCGAACTCCAGGGCGGCGCCGGCCTTGCATGGCGCGTCCACCGGCTCCCGGCCGGCCCGCGCTTTTGCGCTTACATTCCATGCTCCGAGAGGGCGAGACGCGTGCGTCGGCGCCCTGACTTCTTTGCACCAGGGCGGGAAAATTGAGCTCCACAACCGTATCGGCAGGCACCACGCCGCAGTGCGCGCAGCTTGCGCAGGCCATCGTTCAAAACGTAGAGAAGGTGCTGGAGGGCAAGCGCCCCCAGATCGAGCTGGCCTTGGCCGCGATCATGGCCGGCGGGCATCTTCTGATCGAAGACGTGCCGGGGCTGGGCAAGACGATGCTGGCGCGCGCACTGGCGGTGTCGGTGGGGCTGTCGTTCAAGCGCATCCAGTTCACGGCGGATTTGATGCCGTCCGACATCGTGGGTGGACCGGTCTACAACCCCAAGGATGGCAGCTTCATGCTGCGCCCCGGCCCGGTGTTCGCCAACATCGTTCTGGCCGATGAAATCAACCGTGCCAATCCCCGCGCCCAATCGGCGCTGCTGGAGTGCATGGAGGAAGGGCAGATCACCCTGGACGGGCAGACCCTGCCGCTGCCTGCGCCCTTCGCCGTTCTGGCCACGCAGAACCCCATCGACATGGCGGGCACCTACCCGCTGCCGGAGGCCCAGCTCGACCGGTTTCTGATCCGCCTGTCGCTGGGCTATCCCGACAGCGACACCGAGGCCGGGCTCATCACCAGCCAGCAGTTTTCCCACCCCATCCAACGCCTGCAGCCGGTCTGCGGCACCGGGCAGTTCGAGCAACTGGTGGCGGGTGCGCGCAACGTGTCGATCACGCCGGAGGTGGCCCAGTTCATCACCGCGATCGTGTCGGGCACCCGCAGGCATCCGGCGATCCGGTTCGGCGCCAGCCCGCGGGGCACGCTGGGCCTGGCACGCATGGCGCGGGCGCTCAGTTGCATCCGGGGGCGTTCCTATGTGGACCCGGCCGTCGTTCGCGAAGCGGCAGTGCCTGTGCTGGCCCACCGCATCATCGTGCAGACACAGGGCGCGCAGCCCAAGCCGGCGGCCGACCTGATCCAGGACATCCTGCTGTCGCAGCGCACGCCGGTGTAGGGCGCAGGGCATGGAGCGCTGGCTTTCCAGGTCGCGGGTGTTGCTCGCGCTGTGCGGGGTGCTGTTGGTCGCAGCACTCAATCGCCGCGACCCCATGGTCTACGGCATGTTCCTTTTTCTCGCGACCGTGACCGTGCTGGGGTTCGTGGTGCCTTGGCTTTCATTGCGCACCACCACCGTGCGGCTGCAGACCGCTGCCGGCACCGAGGTGATCGAAGGCACCGCATGCGATCTGAGCATCGTGGTGGAGCGGCGTGCCCGTTGGCCCGCCTTTTTGGTCGAGATCGAAACCGAGTGGGAGTGGGCTTCGCAACGCGTGGTGCTGCGCCAGACCTTGCCGATCGTACGGGCGCGTAAAAGCGCACCTGCATCAGGAACGGCGCTGGCCGGCGTGGTGCGCTTTCCGTGCCGCGGACATTACCGGCTGGTGGCGGTGCGCCTGTCCAGCGGCTTTCCTCTGGGATTGGTTCACGCACGCCACAGCATGCAGTGCCCGGACATCGCCCTGCATGTGCTGCCGCGTGCGCAACCGGTGTACTGGCCGCTGCCATGGAGCGTGGCGGCCGACCCGCGTGGCGAGTTGACCTTGCGGCAAAGGGGGGCGTCGTTCGAATTGGGCGCAATGCGCGCATACCAGCACGGGGATGCCGTGGGCCGCGTGAACTGGCGCGCGTCGGCCCGCGCTGGCGAACTGGTGATCCAGCACTTTCAGCAAACCGGTGCCATCCGCTTGCGCGTGGTGGTGCATGCCCCTTCGCTGCCGGCCTTGGGGAATGCGGACAGCGCGGGCGAGCAGGCCATTCGCCTGGCGGTTGGCGTGTGCGACGCGGCTGCGGCCCACGGTGCGCAGTTGTTCCTTTATGGGAGTGCCGACTTGTCGCCGGTGCAGGATGCTGCGTTGGCACGCCGTGCGCTGGCCGCAGCCTTGCCTGCCGGCGAAGACGGTTTGCGCTGGGCCAGCGCCCGCGCGGCGACCGACGCCGCTGCCGGGGAGCAGGTGGCGTTGGTGATCCCCTGCGATCTGCCGGTGATGGCGTTGCAGTCGGCGCTGGCCGAATGGAGCGGCCTGGATTGCGCCGTGGTGGTCTGCATCGCCCTCGGACGCGCCGGCACGACCGCGCAAACCACCGCGGCCGCGCAACTGCGTCGGACCGCCGCCAGCGCAGGGTGTGCCACTTTCATGGAGGTCGCAACGTGACGCCCGGTGACACCCCATGGGCCCTGCCCATCGCCGCCCGGAGACCTTCCGCACCGGCACCTTCGCCCGCGCTTCAGAGCCGTGGCGTGATCGTGTTCGTGGGATTGAGCTATCTTTTCATCGCGTTTGCGTTTTCGTACCTGGACCGCAGATTCAGGGGATTCGGCTTCGAAAGCCTGCTGTGGCTGGTGTGGGCCTTGCTTGGCTTCGGTGCGGGCGCGATCCATCTGAAGCGGCCCGAAGGCGCAGGCAGAACCCAGTGGCGTGTGCTGGGCTTGCTCGGGTTCGTCCTTGCGCTGTTTCCTGGCGTGGCGCTGTACGCCTTTCCCCGCTGGGTGTGCGTGGCCCTGCTCATCGTCATGGGAGCCCGCGCTGCCACGATGCGAACCCGGCGCGATTTCTACCTCACCCTCACGGTCGTCTTCGCCGTGAGCTTCATGGTGGCGACGCACTACAACGCCGACTGGAGCCTCTGGTTCTATCTGGGGCCGGCCTGGCTGTTCGGGGCCCTCGCGCTCGCATGGCTGCACGCGGAGGGCGTGGCCATTTCGCGCGCCACCAAACTGTCGATGGCGATCGGCTTCGTGGGGCTGTCGTTCCTGCTGGCGTCGATGCTCTTTCTGTTCGCGCCCCGGCCACCCGTGCTGGGTTTCGGCTTTTTGCCGCCCGGCGCCGACGTGCCCGGCCTGTTCGATAAACCGGCGGGCGACGCGGGAGGGGCGGCTGGCCAAAGCAGCCGGCCGGATGGCGGCGGTGCGGGGCCGGCACAGGGCGGTTCCGAGGGGGGCGCCACGCCACAGCCAGGAGGTTTGGCACAGCAGTGGGGCCGCATGCTGGACCACATGCGCGAGGCGGCGCGCGACCGTTCCGTGCCGCAGTGGCAGCGCAGTGTCATCCAGGGGGCGGTCGGTGTCGCCCAGGGGTGGTTGGATCGACTGGCCAGCACCCATGGCACGACACGGCCGGCGGGCGGTGCCGGGACCGGGGCGGGCGAGGGCGCAGGCACGCTGGAATCCCCAGCGACCACTGGCGCGGCCCGACGGCTCAGTCTCCTCGACCTGTTGCTCTGGGTGGCGCTTTTTCTGGTCGCCGTGCTGCTGTTCCGCTACCGTTATCGGATTGGGCTTGCGGCGGCACTGAGCGTGTCCTGGCTCCTGGCCCGGCCGTTTCCCGCGCAATCGATGCAGCTGTCTGCCCGGGCCATGACCTGGTGCCTGCGGGTTCGTGGCCATCCACCCCTGCCGGGCCAATCGGTGCGCGAGCACTGGTCGTCCTTCGAGGGTGCTGCGCCCCTGGCCGGTCAATGGCTGGGCTATGCCTTGGAGTGCTATTGCGCCACGCGCTTCGGTGGCGTTCCGGCCACCCGCCAGCGCGCGCTGCACATGCGGCAGGCGGTGCAGGGCACCTGCGACCTTCTGATGGGTGCGATGCCCGAGCTGGGACGTTGATGCCGGTCGCTCAACCGGGGTGGGCGTCGATCAGGTCGGAACCGGCCGGGGGGGCGTGCCATCCCCGTCAAACATACAAGGAAGCAACCGAATGAGTGAAAAGACCGTGCCCCAGTGGCTCAAGGGAGTGGTGCTGATTTTTCTGGTGCTGCTGGCGCTGATGGTGTTCACCAATCGCGACCGAATGGACGTGTACGGCCGCTATTTCCGCGAGACCTCGCCGTCCGTGACGCTGCGCCTGGCCGAGCTGTCGTCCACCATGGACGAAGCCGCGCTCAAGCAGCACTTCGCCGGCGTGCCTCTGCGCTGTGTGGGCCAAGCCCCGGGCGCGGACAGCCTGGGCGATCGCGTTTGCTACGCGACCGTCAGCCAGGCGGACGGCCACGGCGCCCTGACCTTGGCCAATTTCTTTCGGGAGGGCCACTTGGTGCGAACCATGGTGCACGTGCCCTGGTGGGTGCATGGCACCTGGATCGACCGTTTCAATGCGGCCTACGGCACGCCCTACCACGCAGGCAAGGTCTCCGACTGGGGCGGCCCGGTGCTGCGCTGGAACATGCCCAATGGCTATGTGGACTTCAACCGGGACCGCAGTTTCAATCCGCTGGAATGGAACGTCATCCTGTGGACGGGGCGCTGAGGCGCGTGCGAACGGGTGCATGTCCCGTGAGGGCCGCCCTGGTTTATCGCACTGGCGGCGTCGACTGAATGAACGCCTCCACATCGTCCACCACCGGCGCGACCCAGCGCAGCGGCCACGCGAATGCGCCGACGAGCGTGGTGTGGCTGGCCCGGGGATACGACTTCAGCGTGACCTGCACGCCAGCGGCCTGCAGCTTCTGCGCCATCTGCTGGGTGCTGCGCTCCGGGCTCACGAGCCGGTCGTTGACCGGGGCCGCCAGGAAGGTGCGCGGCGCACCGGGGTGTGCGAACTCGATGGGCTGGGCCTTGGGCGGGTAGTTCGGGTGAAAAAACACCGGCTGCGCTTGCGGGTTGTCGGTGGGAAAGAAGTCGTACGGCCCCGCCAGGCCGATCCAGCCGGCAAGATCGTTCGGCGTGTGGCCTGTGGGCTGCAGCCAGCGCGGGTCCAGCGCCAGCATCGCGGCGTTGTAGCCACCGGCGCTGTGGCCCATGGCGAACACCCGTTTCGGGTCGCCGCCCCACTGCGCCGCATGGTCCAGGCCATAGGCCACGGCCAATGCGCTGTCGTGTAGGAATTCGGGGTAGCGCACCTCGGGATAGAGGCGGTAGTCGGCCACCATCGTCAGCACGCCGCGTGCCGCGAGCGCTTCGCCCAGGAACAGGTAGTCGCCGCGCTCGCCGCTGTTCCAGGAGCCGCCGTAGAAGAACACCGCGACCGGCCAGCCGGCCGCTGGCGCAGTCGTTTTCGGCCGGTAGATGTCCAGTTGCTGGCGCGGCAGCGTGCCGTAGGCCACGCCGGCCTGGAGGGTATGGCTGTCCTTGGCCGTGAGTGCATTGAGCGTGCCGACGCCGGAGCAACCGGTCAGCCACGCGGCCAAGGCCAGGATGCCGGTGACTTGCCATGCCGCGCGGGCCCATGAACGGTGAGGGTGTTTCAATCGCGCCTCCAAGTGGGTGGTCCGGCGATCGGGCCGGGACACAGGCGACAGGCCGGTGCCGGGCGGATTATGGTTGGCGCGCCAGCGCCGTGGCCGTCAGAGATGACGCCGCCATGGAGCGGGTGTCACTGCCGAAATCGCGATGCTTCCGAACCGGCCTTGCCCGCGGATGTCAGGCGGCGGCCGGGAGCGCTGGTACCCGCTGCGCACGGTAGCTGGCCGTGCCGGACGCCCAGGCCACCAGACGGTCGATGTTGGGGTGCTTGCCGGGGTGGGCGTGTGCATCGGCCGTGTGCTCTGCGTACCACTCCAGGCCCAGGCTGGCCGCTGCGGGCGTGATGGTGCCGCCGTACAAGGTGGACAACGCGTTGTAGACGGCCAGAGAGCCCGCTTGTCCGGGCTTGTTTTCCAGCGTGGCGATGACCTGTCCGTCCGGGTCCAGCAGGTGCAGGGCGGAGAGGTCGGCAACGGATGGGAGTTGTTGAAGGCGCGCGGAAAAGTTCATTCTCGAAATCGGGAGTGCGATGCGTCCCTGGCGCTGGATGGCCAAGGACTGCCATCGTTGGATAACGGGACCGGCCCGCGACGGCGATGGCCGCCGTTGTCCGGGCCGGCTGTTGCGTTGGCTTACTTGCCCCAGGAGTCCTTCAGGCCCACGGCCAGATTGAACACCGGCTTGCCCGCCGCATGGTCCTTGCTGTCCGCCACGAAGTACCCGTGCCGCTCGAACTGGAACTGGTCGCCCGGTCGGGCGTTGGCCAGCGAGGGCTCCACGATGGCCGTCACAACCTTCAGGCTGTCCGGGTTCAGCAGCGTGAGGAAGTCTTTCCCGCCGGCATCGGGCTGCGCATCGGTGAAGAGCCGGTCGTACATGCGCACCTCCGCCTTCACGCCATCGGCCACGCCCACCCAGGTGATGGCGGCCTTCACCTTCACGGTGTCGGCGCCGGGGGTGCCGCTCTTGGTGTCGGGCACCACGGTGGCCAGCACTTCGGTGATCCGGCCATCGGCGTCCTTGTTGCAGCCCGTGCATTCGATCACGTAGCCGCCCTTGAGGCGCACCTTGTTGCCGGGGAACAGCCGCTTGTATCCCTTGGGGGGCACTTCCTCGAAGTCTTCGTGCTCGATCCACACCGCCTTGCCGATCGTGAAATGGCGCAGGGGCGATTCGGTGCCCTCGGGCGGGTGGGGCAGGGCGGGCAGGCTGCAGGGCTCCAGGTGGCCGGCACCCATGACCTCGTCCCAGTTGGTCAGCACCAGCTTGACGGGGTTGAGCACCGCCATGCCGCGGTGGGCCTTGGCTTCCAGGTCTTCGCGCAGGCAGCCTTCCAGCGTGCTGTAGTCGATCCAGCTGTAGTCCTTGGTCACGCCGATGCGTTCGCAGAACAGGCGGATCGATTCGGGCGTGTAGCCGCGGCGGCGCAGGCCGACGATGGTGGGCATGCGGGGATCGTCCCAACCGGTCACGATGCCGTTGTCCACCAGGTGCTTGAGCTTGCGCTTGCTGGTGACCACGTAGGTGAGGTTCAGGCGCGCGAACTCGTACTGGCGCGACTGCGGCGCGGCGATGAGGCCGCCTTCCACCAGGCGGTCCATGAGCCAGTCGTAGAAGGGGCGCTGGTCTTCGAATTCCAGCGTGCAGATGCTGTGGGTGATGTGCTCCAGCGCGTCCTCGATGGGGTGCGCGAAGGTGTACATGGGGTAGATGCACCACTGGTTGCCGGTGTTGTGGTGCTCGGCGTGCTTGATGCGGTAGATGGCCGGGTCGCGCAGGTTGATGTTGGGCGAGGCCATGTCGATCTTCGCGCGCAGCACGGCGGCGCCGTCGGGCAGCTTGCCCTCGCGCATTTCGCGAAATCGCGCGAGGTTCTCGGCAACGGTGCGGCTGCGGAAAGGGCTGTCCACGCCGGGTTTGCCGAAGTCGCCGCGGTTGGCGCGCATCTCGTCGGGGGTCTGCTCGTCCACGTAGGCTTTGCCGTTTTCGATCAGGTACTCAGCCGCGCGGTACATGAAGTCGAAATAGTTGCTGGCGTAGTACAGGTGGTCGGCGCCATCACCGCTGGCCTTCCAGTCGAAGCCGAGCCAATGCACGGCGTCAATGATGGCGTCCACGTACTCCTGGTCTTCCTTCTCCGGGTTGGTGTCGTCGAAGCGCAGGTGGCACACGCCGCCGTAGTCGGCGGCCAAGCCGAAATTCAGGCAGATGCTCTTGGCATGGCCGACGTGCAGGTAGCCGTTGGGTTCGGGGGGGAAACGCGTGCGGATCTTCGCCGGGTCGGGCTGCCCGCCGGCATGGTGCGCCGCATCGCCGGGCGTGCCGCCCCAGCGCGCCTGGGCATGCGTGCCCTTGGCGAGATCGCTCTCGATGATCTGGCGAAGAAAATTGCTGGGCTTGGCCGCGGCGTTGGAGGAGGGGTCGAGGGGGGCTGGGGAACTCATGGCGGCATTCTAGGCGGCGGTGCCGGGGGCGTTACCGGGTGAAACACAGCGCGCTACGTCCAGAAACAACATTGCAGGGGGTTTGTGCCATCCTTTCGGACATGTGATGCGTTGAGCATCCACGGGAGTTCCGCGATGGCGGGGCTCCCATCCAAAGGAGATTTCCATGACGAACAGCCGCTCTCTCTCAGCCATGGCCGCCACCGCCGGCGTGGCGCTCGCCCTCCTGGCGGGCACCGGTGCCGCCCAGGCACGCGATATTTCCTGGTCTGTGGGCATCGGGGCGCCCGGCGTGGCGGTCGGTGTCGGGGGCGGTGGTTACCCCGTCGTGGTGGCCCCGCCAGCCTATTACCCACCGCCCCGTCCCGTTTATTACGGCCCGCCCCCGGTGGTCTATGCACCCCCTCCCGTCTACTACCCGCCGCCACGGCCGGTGTACTACGCGCCCCCGCCTCCGGTGGTGGTCGCCCCCTACGGGTACTACGGCGGCGGCCGCCACTGGCACGGACGGGACCGGGGCTACTACTACGGTCGCTGAAACCCATCGCTGTCCCCCTGGCTGCCCATGCAGCCCCAACGGCCCCCTCGGGGCCGTTTTCTTTGGGAGCGCCACGCATAATTCGCCCTGTTCGCGTTCGCCGACTGGCGGCGACGCCTTGCCTGGAGTGCTGGCCCTGTGAAAACCGTCTTTGTCCTGAACGGACCCAATCTGAACCTGCTCGGCACGCGCGAGCCCTCGGTGTACGGCGTGCATACGCTGGCCGACGTGGAGCGGCTGTGCGCCCAGGCGTGCGAGCGCCATGGGTTTGCACTGCAGTTCCGCCAGAGCAACCACGAGGGCGACCTGGTGGACTGGATCCATGAGGCCGGCCGCCTCCACGGCGCGGGCGAGCTGGCCGGCGTGGTGCTGAATGCCGCCGCCTACACCCACACCAGCGTGGCACTGCTGGATGCCGTCAAGGGCACGGGCGTGCCGCTGGTGGAGTTGCACATCAGCAACGTGCATGCCCGCGAAGCCTTCCGCCACCATTCCTATCTGTCCGGCGTGGCGCGCGCGGTGATGTGCGGGTTCGGCGTGCAGGGCTATCCGCTGGCCATCGACGGCCTGGCGGGATGGTGACGGCGCCCTCCGCCCCAGCGACCCACCCCGGACCTGCCGGGGCCGCGGCGCCCGATGGCACCCCGCCCGAAGTGCGGCGCCTGCAGGCGCTGGCCACGCGGCACACCACGCCTTGCGGCGACGGCGATCTGGTGTGGCACGCCTGGGGCCCGGCCGTGCCCGGGCAGCCGCCGCTGGTGCTGCTGCACGGCGGCAGCGGCAGCTGGACCCACTGGGTGCGTAACATCGAAGACCTGGTCGCGGCGGGCCACCAGGTCTGGGTGCCGGATCTGCCCGGCTTCGGGGAGTCCGCTCTGCCCCCGGCCGGCGCCGATGCCGACGCGCTGGTCGAGCCGCTGTGCGAGGGCATGCGCGCGCTGTGGGGGCCGCAGCCCTGCGATCTGGTGGGGTTCTCGTTCGGCGGCATGGTGGCAGGCCTGCTGCTGGCAGACCACCCCGAACTGGCCCGGCAATTGGTCATCGTGGGCGCGCCGGCCATGGGCGTGGTGCCGCACCGCCAGTTCGAACTGAAAGGCTGGCGGCACCTGCCCCCGGACCAGCAGCCGCAGGTGCACCGCCACAATCTGGCCGTGCTGATGCTGCAGGACCCGGCGCTCATCGAAGGCCTGGCGCTGGGCCTGCACGTGGCCAACGTGGTGCGCGACCGCATGCCGCGCCGCCGGTTGGCGCACACCGACATCCTGGCGCGCTCGCTGCCCCGGGTGACCTGCCCGGTGCACGCCATCTATGGCCGCAACGATGCGCTCTACAAGCGCTGGATCGTGGAGCTTGAGGCGGCGTTCCGGGCCGTGGTGCCGGACTTCCGCGGCCTGGACTTCATCCCCGAGGCCGGCCACTGGGTGCAGTTCGAACAGCCCCGGCCCTTCATGGCCGCACTGCTGGCCGCGCTGGCGGATGGGGCACAGCCGGCTGCCGCACCCTTGGCGGCCGGCCGATGACCGCGCCGCCGGCGGCCTTCGTGCCCCAGGTGGACGAGCGTGAGGTGGAGATCACCGCCATGCGGGCGCAGGGCGCTGGCGGGCAGAACGTCAACAAGGTGTCGAGCGCGGTGCACCTGCGCTTCGACATCGCGGCGTCTTCGTTGCCCGACGGCGTGAAGGAGCGCCTGCTCGCTCTGCGCGACAGCCGGATCACGCAGGAGGGCGTGCTGGTCATCAAGGCGCAGCAGTACCGCAGCCAGGAAGCCAACCGCCTCGACGGACTGCAGCGCCTGCAGGCCCTGGTGGCCAGCGTGGCGCAGCCGCCGCGCACCCGCCGGGCCACGAAGCCGACCTACGGCTCCAAGCAGCGGCGCCTGGAATCCAAGAGCGTGCGCTCGGGCATCAAGGCGCTGCGCGGCCCGGTGCGCGACTGAAAAGGCGGTCAGCGCCACGGCGGGCGTTCGCTGGCCCGTGGCGGCACAGGCTGCGCCGATCGCCCAGGGGGTTGGAACCGCCGCCACCGACCCCATCTGTCTGCAACCGAGGAATCTTCATGTCCGATCTGGAACGGGCCCGCGCACCCACCGACAGCGGCAGGAATGCCGAACTCCCCGCGCTGTATCTCTCCCATGGCGCCCCGCTGTTCGCGGTGGATGCCGGCGAAACCGGCCCGGCCCTCACCCGCTGGGGCCAGGAGGTCCAGGTGCGCTTTCCGCACCTTCGCGGGGTGGTGGTCATGTCGCCGCACTGGATGCCGCGATCGCCGAAAGTGATGACCGGGCCGCAGCCCGCCACCTGGCACGACTTCGGCGGATTTCCGCCGGCCCTGTATGCCTTGCGCTACCCGGCCGCAGGCGCCCCGGCCCTGGCCGAAACGGTGCTGGCGCGCCTGCGTTCGGCCGGCATCGCGGCCGAAGGCGATGCCGAGCGGCCCTTCGACCATGGCGCCTGGGTGCCACTGATGCACCTGTTTCCCGACGCCCGGTTGCCCGTGGTGCAGGTGGCGCTGCCGTCCACCGCCGGGCCTGCCGAGGTCTACGCCATGGGCGCCGCCTTGCAGGGCCTGCGCAGCGAAGGCGTGCTGGTGGTGGGCTCCGGCAGCATGACGCACAACCTGGCGGAGTTCTTCGGCGGCGCCAACGAGCCCTTGCCCTATGTGACTGAATTCAGCCGCTGGATCGAAGACGCCATGCAGCGGCGCGACTGGCCCGCGCTGCTGGACTACCGGCGGCAGGCGCCACATGCCGAGCGCGCCCACCCCAGCGAAGACCATTTTCTGCCCTTGTTTTTCGCCCTGGGCGCCGCCGGCCCCGAGGCGCAGGCGCACTACCTGAGCCGGGAGGTCCGCTATGGTGCCCTGGCCATGGACGCCTTCGCCCTGCAGTCCGCGGCATGAACTCCCCGGGCCCCGATCCACTCCAACCCCGATTCGCAACCCTTCATCCCTGCCTTGAACGCCTTTTCAGGGCACCCATCGATGCTTGATCTGCCGCTTCCCTTCCTGAACCGCCCCGCCGCGGCCCACACCACCTCTCCCTGGCTGCTCGTTCTCATGCACGGCGTGGGCAGCAACGAGGGTGACCTGTTCGGCCTGGCCCCCTACGTTCCTCCGCATTTCCATGTCGTGAGCCTGCGCGCGCCGCATGCCATGGGGCCGGGCTCCCATGCGTGGTTCGAATTTTCCGTGCTGCCCAATGGCAGCCGTTCCATCCACGAGCCGCAGGAGGCGGCCAGCCGCTCGCTGGTGGCGCTCACGGTCGAGGCCGCTGCGCTGCAGTTGGGCGTGCCGCCCGAGCGGGTGGTGGTGGGCGGTTTCAGCCAGGGCGGCATCATGGCCTTGTCCCTGCTGTTCACCCGGCCGGAGCTGCTGCACGCCGCCATGGTGTGGCACAGCCGGCTGCTGCCCCAGGCGATGCCGTTCGCCGCCGCGGCCGAGAGCCTGCACGGCAAGCCGCTCTGGGTGAGCCATGGCGTGCAGGACAACGTGATTCCCCTGGCCCAGGCCCACGCCATCCGCGACCATGCCCGGGGGCTGTCGCTGGACCTGACCTACCGCGAATACCCAGGCGCGCACGAGATCCGGCAGGCCGAACTGACCGATGCCATGGGATGGCTGGGCGGCCTGCAGCACCCGCAGCCGCAGGCCTCGCGCTGAGCGGCTGACCGATGGGCCCCCGCGGGCCCACCGTTCCTTGCATGGACCCCGGCCGGCTTGCATCGGCCACCGCGCGGTGCACGACGCCCCCCATGCCAGCGGTGGCCGGACCCGTCACACGGCGTTACGGCCCGGTGGAGTCCATCGCTTCCAATCGATGGGCGGCCGCGGGGCGTCTTGTCTTTCTACTGCGGCTTTCCCGAAACCCAAGAAAAGGAGGCATTCATGCCTGAACGTGACACGGTGGAGTTGCGGCCCGCGCAGCAGGCTTCGCGCGCCTGGATTCCGTGGGTGCTGGTGGCTGGCGCACTGGGCGCCGGCGCGGCCTGGTGGTTCTGGGGGCGCACGGCGTCCGAGCCGGTGGCATTGCCGCCCGTGGCCAGCCAGTCCGCGTCCCCGGCCGCCGCGCCACCCGCATCCGCGGCCTCCGGCCCCCAGAACCCCATGGACACGGTGCAGCCGCCCGATACCAAACTCCCCACCCTGGCCGAATCGGACCGCCCCCTGACCGAGGCGGTCACGGGATGGGTCGGGGCGGACTCGGTCGCGTCGCTGCTGCGCATGGACGGCTTCGTGCAGCGCGCGGTCGCCACGGTGGACAACCTGTCGCGCCAGAGCGCGCCGTCCCGCCTGTGGCCCGTGCAGCCCATGCCGCAGCGGTTCCTGGTGGATGGCGAGGGCAGCGACACCGAGACGATCGCTGCCACCAATGCGGGCCGCTACCGCGCCTTCGTCATGCTGGCCGAAGCCATTCCGCAGGACCAGGCCGTTGCGCTGTACGCCCGGCTGTACCCGCTGTTCCAGCAGGCGTACGAAGAGCTGGGCTTTCCGCGCCGCTACTTCAACGACCGGCTGGTGGCCACGCTGGACAACCTGCTGCAGGCGCCCGAGCCCACCGGCCCGGTGCAGGTGCAGCTCACCAAGGTGACCGGCGAGGTGCCCTCCACGCGCCCTTGGGTGCGCTACGAGTTCGCCGACCCGAAGCTGCAGGCCTTGTCCAGCGGCCAGAAGATCCTCGTGCGCATGGGCGTGGAGAACGAGCGGCGGATGAAAACCGTGCTGGCCGAGCTGCGCCGCCGGGTCGCGACGGGCGAGATGGCGCGCAAACCCTGAGCGCCACGGGCGCGCCGACCCTGCTGCGGCGGGCGCGCGCCGCGCCTCGCCGTCCGGTGAACGCGGCCCCTCCTGCGGTTTCACTTCTGCGGTTTCATTTCTGATCTTTCACTTCGAGGAGCTTCCCACCATGTTCGTTGCCATGAACCGTTTCCGCATCGCCCCCGGCCGTGAGGAAGAGTTCGTCGAGATTTGGCGCCAGCGCGACAGCCATCTGGCGCAGGTGCCGGGCTTCCAGTCCTTCCACCTGCTGCGGGGCGACACGACGCCCGAGCACACGCTGTTCGCCTCGCACACCGTCTGGGCGTCGCGCGCGGATTTCGAGGCGTGGACCCGCTCCGACGCCTTCCGGGCCGCGCACGCGGGCGCGGGGCAAAAGCGCGATCTGTACCTGGGGCCGCCGCAGCTGGAACTGTTCGAATCCGCGCTGTGAGCGCCCGCGCCGGTCAGGCGGTTGATTGCTATATAAGTAGCAGCAATGAGGGCAATGAAATCTAGGGCGTGAAAGGGTTTTGACTCACAATCCCCGGCGGTAGAAGGCGTCCAGCGTGGGCATCAGGTCCGGGAACTCGGCGGCGAACGTCGCCCGGTCCACGAAGTACGCCTCGCACGCCACGGCGAAGAATTCGGCCGGGGCCGTCGCGCCGTAGGCATCCAGCCAGGGCCATTCGCCGCCAAAGCGCTCGGCGATGATCACGCGCTCCCGGAAGGCGTCATAGGCGGGCTGCCACGCCGCGCGCCAGGCCTGCCGCGCCGCCTGCGGGCCGGGGGTGCCCAGAAAGCCCGGCGGCAGGGGAGGGTAGCCGTCGGCATTGCCGTTGCGCATGTCCAGCTTGTGCACGAACTCGTGGATGACCACGCTCATGCCCCGGTCCTGGCCGCTGCCCGCGCTGTCCACGGCCGGCCAGCTCAGCATGACGGGGCCCCGGTGCATGGCCTCGCCCAGCAGCACCTCGGTGTAGTCGTGCACCACGCCGGCCTCGTCGGTGGACTGCCGGCGCGCCACGGCCTCGCCGGGGTGGACCACGATGCCCACGAAATCGTCGTACCAGTCGAGTGCCTGAGCGGGCGTGCCCCAGTGCAGCACGGGCAGGCACGCCTGGGCCGCGATGGCGACCGCCATGGCATCGGTGACCTGCAGGCCGTGCGCGCCGGTGAATTCCTTGCGCTGCAGAAAGAGGGCGCTGAGCGCCCTCAGCTTGGCCTGGTCCTGCAGCGGCAGGGCGGACAGGAACGGGTAGCGCTGCAGGGTCTGCAGCCAGAGCGGGGCGGAGATCTCCGGCACGGGGGCGACGGTCGCGCGCACGCGGTGCCAGAGTTTGTTCCAGAGAGCAGGCATGAAAGAGGGGGAGGGCCTGCTCGCGCACTCCCTGGCGGGAAAAGAGATGCCGCCTACATGGGGACGGCGGCGAGCCGTTCCAAGCCCCGGCCGGGCGACAGGCGCAGCACCTCGGCGCGCGGCGGGCGAGCGGCCGCGTCCCAGTCGCTCAGCACCACGCGCTGCAGGCCCGGCCCCACGGCGTGGACGGCGGGGCGGTGCGTGTGGCCGTGGATCAGCGTGCTGGCGCCAGCGGCCTGCAGCCACTGCTGCGTGGCCGGGCCGTCCAGATCGGCGTAGGCGGCATCGCCGGACTGCTTGCGCGCCTCGCTCTGCTCGCGGATGCCGCGCGCCTGCGCGCGCCGCACGGCCAGCGGCTGGGACAGGAACCGCTGCTGCCACTCCGTGCTGCGGGCCTGCGCACGAAAGCGCTGGTAGTCCACGTCGTCCAGGCAGAGCAGGTCGCCGTGGCTGAGCACGGTGCGTTCGCCGCCGAACTGCAGCACCGTCGGGTCGTGCAGCCCCGTCAGGCCACAGTGGGCCAGAAAGCGCTGCCCGACCAGGAAGTCGCGGTTGCCGTGCATGAAGAACACCGGCCGCTGGCGGGCTGCCTCGCGCAGCAGGGCGCCGCATTCGGCCTCGAAGGCGCCCTCGGCATCGTCGATGCAGTCGTCGCCCACCCACACTTCGAACAGGTCGCCCAGGATGAACACCGCGCTCGCGTCGGTGGTCCGCAGGTAGCGTCGCCAGGCGTCGAACGTGGCGGGCTCGCTGGCCTGCAGATGCAGGTCGGAAATGAATTCGACCGTGCGCCAGTCCGAAGGAGCGGCAAGCTCCTCGAACCGGGGCACGGTCGTGGACACGGGGCGGGCGGGGATGGGTGCGCCGCGGTCGCCGCGATTACAGGGCGACGGCCTTCTCGATGATCACGTCGTCCTTGGGCACGTCGTCATGGAAGCCCTTGCGGCCGGTTTTCACGCCCTTGATGGCATCGACCACTTCGGTGCCCTTGACCACCTTGCCGAACACGGCATAGCCCCAGCCCTGGGCGGACGGCGCGGTGTGGTTCAGGAAGCCGTTGTCGGCCACGTTGATGAAGAACTGGGCGGTGGCCGAGTGCGGATCGCTCGTGCGGGCCATGGCCACGGTGTAGTTGGCGTTCTTCAGGCCGTTGTTGGCCTCGTTCTCGATCGGGGCTTCGGTGCCCTTTTGGTTCATGCCGGGCTCGAAGCCGCCGCCCTGCACCATGAAGCCGGGGATCACGCGGTGGAAGATCGTGTTGTCGTAGTGGCCCTTCTTCACGTAGGCCAGGAAGTTCTCGGTGGACTTCGGCGCCTTTTCGGCATCGAGTTCGAGGGTGATGACGCCGTGGCCGGCGATGTGCAGTTCGACTTGGGGATTGCTCATGGGATTCCTTGGAAAGCGTTGGGGGCCGGGAGGGCCGTGGTGAAGAGGGGCCGCGGGCTCTTACTTGACCACGGTGGCGGAGGTGATGACGACGGGCGTCGTGGGCACGTTCTGGTGCATGCCCTTGTTGCCCGTGGACACGGCCTTGATCTTGTCCACCACGTCGGTGCCCGAGACCACCTTGCCGAACACGGCGTAGCCGTTGCCTTCACCGGTAGCGTTGAGCATGGCGTTGTCCTTCACGTTGATGAAGAACTGCGAGGTGGCCGAGTCCGGGTTGCCGGTGCGGGCCATGGCGATGGTGTAGTTGTCGTTCTTGAGGCCGTTGTTGGCCTCCAGCGGAATCGGTGCCTTGGTGGGCTTTTGCTGCATGTCGGGCGTGAAGCCGCCGCCCTGGATCATGAAGCCGTTGATCACGCGGTGAAAGACGGTGCCGTCGTAGTGCTTGTCCTTCACGTAGGACAGGAAGTTGTCCACCGTCTTCGGGGCCTTGGCGGGGTCGAGCTGGACCACGATGTCGCCCAGCGACGTGGCGAGCTTCACCTTGGGGGCGGCCGCGTCCTGCGCCTGGGCGGGTGCTACGGAAACGATAGCTGCCAGCGCCATGCTGGCCAGCGCCAGGGTCGAATTTCTTCTGGAAATCATCCAATCACTCCTTCGAAAAATATCTGCCATTGGTTGCCCTTGCGGGTCCAGTACTGGCGCTTGACGGGGCCGGTGCGGGCCCCTTCGATGACCTCGCCGAACGTTACCACCATGGTGTCGGAGGCATCCGTCCAGCGCAGCAGGGTCTTGTCCTTGAGCTGGATCGGCCGCCCGCGCAGCGCGCGCGTTTCCGCGCCCAGCTGCTTGGAAAACTCCTGCAGCGGCATCTTGCCGTAGCTCTGGAACGTGGGGGCGTAAAACCCCATCAGGCGCTGCAGGTCGCCCTGCGACTTGGCGGTGCGCCAGGCATCCAGCACCGCATCGAACGCCTTGCGGTCGGCCTGCACGCTATGGGGCGGTACCCATTGCAGCTGCCGTGCGATCACCACCGGTGTGGAGCGTGGCTCCACCGTGCGCAGGATGCGCTCCAGGTCCGGGTTGGCCAGGGCTAGGCACCCGTCGGTGGCCAGCGGCGCGCGCGAGAACTGGTCCGGCGGCGTGCCGTGCAGCCAGATGCCGCTGCCCGTCTTGCCGCGGCTCTGGTCCAGCGGATTGGGGTAGTTGATGGGCAGGGCGCCGGCACCATAGAAGTCCTTGAGCGTGGCCGGGTCCAGGCGGCTCGTGATGAAGTACACGCCCAGCGGCGTGCGCTGGTCGCCCTCGATGAGCTTTTCGATGCCGAGCTTGCCCACCGAGGCGTAGTAGTCGGCCACGAGCTCCAGCCCGTTGGGCGTGTTCTCGAACAGATAGAGCCGCGAGCGCGACGCATCGACCGCGATCGCGTGCCGTGAACGCAGCGACAGCTCGATGAACTGGGCGGGAATGGTGCGCGCCTGGGGGCGCACCCGCAAGGCGTCCGTGCGCTGGCGCGACTCCGCGCGCAGCTCGGCCAGCACGTCGGCGGCTTCCTGGGGTGGCGGGGCATCGCCCTGGCCGGCCGGTACGTCGCCCATCTGCCGCAGGGGGCGCGTGCGGGCCGACAGCAGGTCGCCCAGCGCCAGTTGCGCGAGCTGGAAGTTGGGGTGGTCGCGCACCAGGCTCTCGGCCTTGGCCAGGGCTTCCCGGCCCTTGCCTTCGCCGGTGAGACGGTAGACCTCCATGAGGCGCTTTTCCGCCTGCCCATCGGCCAGCGGGGCGATGCGCACGGGCGCCGTGCGCGCGTTCTTGCCGACGCCGCGCAGCTTGTCGCCCTGGGCGTGCGCGGGCCAGGCTGCCGCCAGCAGCGACAGCGCCATGCCCGCCGCAATGCCGCGGCTCCAGGGGGAACGTCCCGCAGGCATGCGAGGCTTCAAGCGGGAACGAATGCGGCGCGGTGCGCCAGCAGAGGGCAAGGGAGCATCCCGAAGGCGATGGTGGAGCGCGTCAACGAAACGATCGCCATCAACCGCCGGTGGCCTCGCGCACGATGGTCCACTGGCCGCCGGTGTTCACCAGGTCCAGGGTCTTGCGGCTGTTCACGCTATAGCTGCCGGAGCTGTAGCCCTGGCGAAAGCGCGCCTGCGCCTTGTTGCCGTTCACGGAAATGCGCAGATCGTTCACGCTGACATTGATCTTGGCGCGGCCGACGATGCGGTCGCGGCGCTCTTTTTCCCAGGCGGCGTGGCTTTGCTTGCCGTTGGGCGTGTAGTTCTTGTCGTAGGCGCCCAGGTAGGCGTTCATGTCCTGGCTCTCCCAGGCCTTGGCCCAGGCGTGCACTGCAGCGGACACTTCCCGTTCCGCCGCGGCGGCGGCGCTGGAGGCGGTGTTGCCCGTCACTGCGGGAGCGGGGGCCGGAGCCGGGGTGGGCGCCGGTGCAGCGGCCACGGCCGGTGCGGCCGGGGTGGGTGCGGGGGCCGGCGCAGGGGTGGCAGGCGCCGGGGAGGCCGCCACGGGCGCGGGTGCCGGTGCAGGGCGGGGAGCCGCTGCTGCCACGGGTGCAGCCGCGGGCGCCTTGGCGGTGGAGGCCTTGGCCTCGGTCGAGAACAGGTCGCGGATCAGAGCCAGCTTGGGCTTGACCGAGCTTGCGTGCGTGGCATCGAGCTGCAGCGCCTTGTTGTAGGCCTG
Source organism: Acidovorax sp. SUPP2539 (assembly GCF_030158975.1). Classification (NCBI taxonomy): domain Bacteria; kingdom Pseudomonadati; phylum Pseudomonadota; class Betaproteobacteria; order Burkholderiales; family Comamonadaceae; genus Acidovorax; species Acidovorax sp. SUPP2539. Next base: position 1,547,623 of record NZ_BQXJ01000001.1, read on the forward strand.
GCTGGCCAGCTTGGCGTAGATGTCGCCCAGGTTTTCATGCGCGGTGGCATAGCTGGGGTTGGTGCGGATGGCCATCTCGAGCGCGGTGCGCGCCTTGTCGAGCTGGTTCTGGTTGGCGTACAGCACGGCCAGGTTGTTGTAGGGCTCGGGCAGCTCGGGATAGTCTTCCGTGAGCTTCGTGAAGGTGGCCACCGCTTCGGTCTGCTTGCCCGAATCCGCCTGGGCCACGCCGCGCAGGAAGCGCAGTTGCGGGTCGCGGGGGTTGGCGGTGAGCCGCTGGTCGGCCTTGGCCAGGGCATCCGCCGGCTTGCCTGCCTTGAGCAACTGGGTGATCTCGGCATAGTCGTCCGCGTGGGCCAGCGGGGCACCCAACAAGGCCGACAGGGCAATCAGGCGCAGGAGATGGGCAAGGGTGCGTTGTGGATGCTTCATGGGCGGACGGGAATGGTTGGAGGTGTCAAGCCGTAACGGGGGCTTATACTGCGGCGGATTGTAGCTGAGGGGTTTGTCATGCCGGTACGCTGTTGCCGCTCCTGATTTTGCATGTGCGCACCGCCGCGCACGGCCCTTCCGGGAGGCTCCCGCCTCTTTGCGCAGCCCCTGCCAGGGCGCCGGCTGCACCATCCACCCCTTGACTGAATTTCCATGAGTTTGCGTATCTACAACACGCTGTCGCGTGCGCTGGAGCCTTTTTCTCCGCTGGAGCCCGGACATGTGCGCATGTATGTCTGCGGCATGACCATTTACGACCTGTGTCACATCGGCCACGCCCGCATGATGATGGCGTTCGACGTGGTGCAGCGCTGGCTCAAGAGCAGCGGCCTGCGCGTGACCTACGTGCGCAACATCACCGACATCGATGACAAAATCATCCGGCGCGCGGTGGAGCGCGGCATCACCATCCGCGAGCTGACCGACGAGATGATCGCCGCCATGCACCAGGACATCGGCGCTTTGGGCATCGAGCCGCCCTCCATCGAGCCGCGCGCCACCGAATACGTGCCGCAGATGCTCGCGCTGATCGGCGCTCTGGAAGACAAGGGCCTGGCCTACCGTGCCAGCGGCGGCGACGTGAACTACGCGGTGCGCAAGTTCGCGGGCTACGGCAAGCTGTCCGGCAAGTCGCTCGACGAATTGCGCGCGGGCGAGCGCGTGGCCGTGGCCGACGGCAAGGACGATCCGCTGGACTTCGTGCTGTGGAAGTCCGCCAAGCCCGAGGAGCCGCCCGAAGCCAAGTGGGACAGCCCCTTCGGCGCCGGCCGGCCGGGCTGGCACATCGAGTGCTCGGCCATGAGCTGCGCCACGCTGGGCGAGAGCTTCGACATCCATGGTGGCGGCGCCGACCTGCAGTTTCCGCACCACGAAAACGAGATCGCGCAGAGCGAAGGCGCCACCGGCAAGCCGCTGGCGCGCTTCTGGGTGCACAACGGCTTCGTGCGCGTGGACAACGAGAAGATGAGCAAGTCGCTCGGCAACTTCTTCACCATCCGCGACGTGCTGGCCAAGTACGACGCCGAGACCGTGCGCTTTTTCATCGTGCGCGCCCATTACCGCAGCGCCCTCAACTACAGCGACGCCCACCTGGACGACGCGCGCGCCGCACTCAAGCGCCTCTACACGGCATTGAGCCTGGTCGCGCCGGCGCCCACACCCTCGATCGACTGGGCCGATCCCTACGCGGCCCGGTTCAAGGCCGCCATGGACGAAGACTTCGGCACCCCCGAGGCCGTCGCTGTGCTGTTCGATCTGGCTGGCGAGGTCAACCGCACGCAGTCGCCGCAGACCGCCGGACTGCTGAAGGCGCTGGCCGGGTGCCTGGGCCTGCTGCAGGGCGATCCGCAAGCCTTCCTGAAGGCCGGCGCCACGCTGGACGAAGCCGCCATCCAGGCGCAGATCGCCGCGCGCGCCGCCGCCAAGGCCGCGAAGGACTTCGCCGAGGCCGACCGCATCCGCAAGGCGCTGCTGGAGCAGGGCATCGTCCTCAAGGACTCCGCCGCCGGCACGACCTGGGAGGCGGCGCAGTGAGCGGTTCCTGGATGAAGCGGCCTTTGGCGGCGGTGAAATTTCTGGTGCGGGCGGGATAAGCGGTGGCTGCGACGAAAAAGACAGCCCATGACGGGCCGCAACTGGTCGCGCCCGCGTACTGGGCCGAGGCCTGCAAGCACCTCGTCAAGAAAGACCGCGTGATGAAGCGGCTCATCCCGCAACTGGGTGATGTGGCCCTGCGCCAGCGCGGCGATGCGTTCACCACGCTCGCGCGCAGCATCGTCGGCCAGCAGGTGTCGGTGGCATCCGCGCAGAAGGTGTGGGACCGTTTCGCGGCCCTGCCACGAACCATGACGCCGGCCAGCGTGCTCAAGCTCAAGGTGGACGACATGCGCGGCGCGGGCCTGTCCGCGCGCAAGGTGGACTACCTGGTCGATCTGGCGCTGCACTTCGATACCGGCAAGCTGCACGTCAAGGACTGGGATGCGATGGACGACGAGGCCATCACGGAGGAGCTGATCGCCATCCGCGGCATCGGCCGCTGGACGGCGGACATGTTCCTCATCTTCCACCTGGCCCGCCCCAACGTCATGCCGCTGGACGATGCCACCCTGATCCAGGGCATCAGCCAGCATTATTTTTCGGGCGATCCCGTGAGCCGCAGCGATGCCCGCGAAGTGGCTGAGGCCTGGAAACCCTGGTGCAGCGTGGCGAGTTGGTATATTTGGCGGTCGCTCGCCCCGTTGCCGGTGGACTATTGACGCCCTCGCGGGAGGGCGCGGCAACCGATGCTGCGTCCGTGCCCGTGGTGCTGGCCTGAACAGGGCGAGGAGCCCAAGGAGAATTACGTTGGCGAAAAAAACCTTTCTGGATTTCGAGCAGCCGATTGCCGAGCTCGAAGGAAAAATCGAAGAACTGCGCTACGTGCAGACCGAAAGCGCGGTCGATATTTCGGAAGAGATCGACCAGCTGAGCAAGAAAAGCCATCAGCTCACCAAAGACATCTACAGCGATCTGTCGCCCTGGCAGATCACCAAGATCGCCCGCCATCCCGAGCGCCCCTACACGCTCGACTACGTGCGCGACATCTTCACCGACTTCGTCGAGTTGCACGGCGACCGCCACTTCGCCGATGACCTGTCCATCGTCGGGGGCCTGGCCCGCTTCAACGGGCATGCCTGCATGGTGCTGGGCCACCAGAAGGGCCGAGACACCAAGGAGCGCGCCGCGCGCAACTTCGGAATGAGCCGCCCCGAGGGCTACCGCAAGGCCCTGCGCCTCATGAAGACGGCCGAGAAATTCAAGCTGCCGGTGTTCACCTTCGTGGACACGCCCGGCGCCTATCCCGGCATCGATGCCGAAGAACGCGGCCAGTCCGAGGCCATCGGCCGCAACATCTTCGAGATGGCGCAGCTGGAAGTGCCCATCATCACCACCGTGATCGGCGAGGGGGGCTCCGGCGGCGCGCTGGCCATCAGCGTGGCCGACCAGGTCGTGATGCTGCAGTACTCCATCTACTCGGTGATCAGCCCCGAAGGCTGTGCCTCCATCCTCTGGAAGACCAGCGACAAGGCGCAGGACGCGGCCGATGCCATGGGCATCACGGCCCACCGCCTCAAGGCCCTGGGCCTCGTGGACAAGATCGTGAGCGAGCCCGTGGGCGGCGCCCACCGCGACCACAAGCAGATGGCCGCCTTCCTCAAGCGCGCCCTGGGCGATGCCTTCCGCCAACTGGCCGATCTCAAGCCCAAGGAACTGCTGGACCGCCGCTACGAGCGTTTGCAAAGCTACGGCCGCTTCACCGACACCAAGGCCGAGACGCGCTGAAGCACAGGGCTCCGGCACCACGCCCCATGCCATGAACGCAGCGGCCCTTCGGGGCCGTTTTGCATGGAAGTCGCTGCCATCACAGCCCTTTGAAACGTCCCTTTGGCATGACGCAATCCTTCGACGCCGCCATGGCGGCCTTCGCACCGGCCCTGCCGCTGGCCGTGGGGCTGAGCGGCGGGGCCGACTCCACCGCGCTGCTGCTGGCCTGCGCAGGGCGGTGGCCCGGCCAGGTGCATGCGTTCCATGTGCACCATGGGCTGCAGGCGGCGGCCGATGGCTTCGAGCGCCACTGCGCCGACCTGTGCCAGCGCCAGGGCGTGCCGCTCCAGGTGGCGCGCGTGAACGCACGCCCCGCGCCGGGCCAAAGCCCGGAAGACACCGCCCGCCGGATGAGGTACGAGGCTTTTGCGGGTCTGGCACAAGTAACACTAGGGCATGATGCTATAAAAACAATAGCATTGGCCCAGCATGCGGACGACCAGGCGGAGACCCTGCTGCTGGCGCTGTCTCGGGGCGCCGGCGTGCCGGGTCTGGCGTCCATGCCTGCGCACTGGCAGCGCGATGGCCTCGATTGGCATCGGCCCCTGCTGCGGGTGGCGGGTGCCGATGTTCGCACCTGGCTGGTGGCGCGGGGCGAGGCGTGGGTGGAAGACCCCACCAATGGCGACGAGCACTACACCCGCAACCGCATCCGCCACCGGCTGCTGCCGGCGCTCGATGCCGCATTTCCCCAGTTCCGCGACACCTTCGCCCGCAGCGCCGAGCATGCCGCGCAGGCCAGCGAACTGCTGCAAGAACTGGCCGAGGCCGATCTGGTCGCCGTGGGCGTGCCGCCGCGGCTGGCGGCCTTGCAGGCGCTGAGCCGGGCCCGGCAGGCCAACGTGCTGCGCCACTGGTTGCGCAGCGTGCACGGCACCACGCCGGCCGCGGCCCAACTGGTCGAGCTGCTGGACCAGATCGCCGCGTGCACCACGCGGGGGCACCGCATCCGCATCAAGGTCGGCCGCGGCTTCGCCGTGCGCGAAGCCCAGGTGCTCGGTTGGTACAATTCCTAGGTTTTGGTCCCCATCCCTGCACGAAAAACGGCGGCGCGCCAGAACAATTTTTCTCCTTTCCCTGCGCCGTCTTGCGTTTCGTCATTCCAGATATCCAATGGCACTGATCGTTCATAAATACGGCGGCACGTCGATGGGCTCCACGGAGCGCATCCGCAACGTCGCCAAGCGCGTGGCCAAATGGGCGCGGGCCGGCCACCAATTGGTGGTGGTGCCCAGCGCCATGAGTGGCGAAACCAACCGCCTGCTCGGGCTGGCCAAGGAACTGGCGCCTTCTCGCGCCACGTCCGCCTACCACCGTGAACTCGACATGCTGGCCTCCACCGGAGAGCAGGCGTCTTCCGCGCTGCTGGCGATCGCGCTGCAGTCCGAAGGCATGGAGTCGGTGAGCTATGCCGGCTGGCAGGTGCCGATCCGCACCAACAGCGCCTACACCAAGGCCCGCATCGAATCCATCGACGACCAGCGCGTGCGCGCCGACCTGGCCGCCGGCAAGGTCGTGATCGTGACGGGCTTTCAGGGCATCGACGAGCACGGCCACATCACCACGCTCGGCCGTGGCGGCTCCGATACCTCCGCCGTGGCCGTGGCCGCAGCGATGAAGGCCGCCGAATGCCTGATCTACACCGACGTGGACGGCGTGTACACGACCGATCCGCGCGTGGTGCAGGAGGCGCGCCGCCTGGCCACCGTGAGCTTCGAGGAAATGCTGGAGATGGCCAGCCTGGGCAGCAAGGTGCTCCAGATCCGCTCGGTCGAATTCGCCGGCAAATACAAGGTGCCCCTGCGCGTGTTGTCCAGCTTCACGCCCTGGGACATCGACATCAACGAAGAAGCCCGCTCCGGCACGCTGATCACTTTTGAGGAAGACGAAAAAATGGAACAAGCCGTTGTATCCGGCATCGCATTCAACCGCGACGAGGCCAAGATCTCCGTGCTCGGCGTGCCCGACAAGCCCGGCATCGCCTACCAGATCCTGGGGGCCGTGGCCGATGCGAACATCGATGTCGACGTGATCATCCAGAACCTGAGCAAGGACGGCAAAACGGACTTCAGCTTCACCGTGAACCGCTCGGACTACGCGCGCACGATCGATCTGCTCAAGGAAAAGGTCGTTCCGGCACTGGGCGCGCAGGAAGTGGTGGGCGACGCCAAGATCTGCAAGGTCAGCATCGTCGGCATCGGCATGCGCAGCCATGTGGGCGTGGCCGCCAAGATGTTCCGCGTGCTGAGCGAAGAGGGCATCAACATCCAGATGATCTCGACCTCCGAAATCAAGACCTCCGTCGTGATCGACGAGAAGTACGTGGAACTGGCGGTGCGCACGCTGCACAAGGCGTTCGAACTGGACCAGTCGCCCGCTTAACGAGTCAAAACCGCCTTCAATCTGAGGCATAATAGCCGGATTGGAAACGTGACCGAGTGGCCGAAGGTGCTCCCCTGCTAAGGGAGTATGGGGTGTAGAGCCTCATCGAGGGTTCGAATCCCTCCGTTTCCGCCAATCCGAAGGAAAAGCTGCAAGCATGGCCGCAAAGCCATCTGCAGCTTTTTTTTCGTCCTCGTTATCTGACGCGGACAGATCCTCAGCCATTGAGGTCACAAACGCGCGTGCTGGCTCCTCGCCCAGGATCACGCGCATCTTTCCTCTGAGCCGCCAGCTGCAGGCGCGCTTTCCCTGTTTCATTTCAATCAGGTTTGATGGGTTCACATCAAGCAACGCTGCTAGCTTGCGTTGGCTTCCAGCAGCCTCTGCTGCGCGCTCGATTAATTCGCTGAGTGTTGCAAGTGGTGCCATATTGAGTCCATTTGTGTTAGATTGCGTCCGGTACCAATTTGAGTCCAGTCTCATTTTGGTAATTCTCACACAGGAGCCGGCATGCCCCCCGTTTCAACCATCACCGCAGGCGCGCGCGTCACCTACCAGGGCGACGAGTACAAGGTCCGATCAGTGGACGGCAACGTCCTTGAACTGGCTTACGACACAGGCTGCTTCTTCCGCTTGGTGCACGTGTCCAGCGTTACCGTTTGCCCGACCCCTGCCACCCAAACGGTGGCCAGCTTGCCGGCTCCAGCCGCCGGGCAGGGGGAGGGCACCATGCCCTCCAAGCTGGGGTACCTGTTCTGCACTCATTGCGACTGGTCTGGCTTCAGCGACGAGCTAGAAGCTGATCGGTCAATTGGCTACCAGGGCGGTCTTTGCCCTGACTGCTTTTCGCACTGCGAGGAGCAGCCCGCATGAGACTCGTCGCCAAGCACGCCCAGGTGGGCTACCAGACCCCCGGCGACCGCCCAGGCTGCCGCAACTGCGCGCACTTCGAAGTGGTGCGCCACGACAGCCCAGTGATCGCTCCGCGCACGGCCTGCACGCTGCACGACCTCGAGGTGACCAGCGGCGGCATCTGCCCTGACCACAAGCCGATGGTCGTCGCCAACCAAGCCCAGCTCGCGTTCCTTGCCAGGCAGCGAGATCTATTGGGAGCTTGTTGACATGGGCTACATCAATCCGCTTCTTAAGCTGCCCGCAGCGCAGAAGCGCTCTGAGCTTTCACCTGGCGAACGTCAGTTTCTCGCTGAGCTCATGACGGAACTTCGTCAGCATGCTAATGCCGAGGCCGAAATTTGTTGGAAGCGTCGCAAGGCTCCTATGGCTGCCTACTGGCGCGCTGTGAGCACTTATGCGCGCCACATCGCCCACTGTCTTCGTCACGTTGACCAGGTCAACCAGGATCCGCGCGCATGAGGCTCATCAACGGCGGCCAATCGGCCCTCATCCACATGGAGCCAGCGCCTGCGCGTGCCTGGCTCGTTCGGTGCCCTCTGGGCATGTTGGCCGATGGCCACTTAACCAAGCGATTCAGCAACGTGCAAGCATTCGACGGCTACGTGCGCCAGGTGCGCGACATGGGCATGACGGTTCGGTTTGAGACGCCGTTCGCGGCGGTTGTGGAGGCCTCGGCATGACGCGGCGCCAGCCTTCCCCCAGTGCTGTAACACTGGGGGAAACTCCCAAGCAACGCGCGAAGGTCGATTGGCTCACGGCGACTTGGAAGCCGGAGCCCGACGAACACGTCGTCGCCACCGTGCTGGACCTGTTGCGCGGTTGCGGCCTCGCTGTCGAGGCCGAAGGTGGGCGCGGACATTTCGGCTTCGAGTTCGGTGCCCGGCTGTTTATGCGGCTGGACGATGGCTCACGCTCCCAGGTCGCTCTGCTTGACTGGGGCGGCGATCGCATGCGCGGCCGCGCTCGCCTGGACCTCTCCGGCAGCGCCTGCGCCAAGGTCAGCGACTGGCAATCGGTGCAGGACTGGCTCGGCTCTCAATGGGAAACGACTATCACACGGGTGGACTTGGCCGTTGACTGCCTCAACGGCGAATTCACCGTCGAAGACGCCCGCGACTGGATGCACGCAGGCGAATTCACGGCAGGCGAAGGCCGCCCGCCGAGGCACAGCACGCCAGGCGATTGGCTGTCCGACCAGCCGTTCTACGGCCGCACCTTGGAGATCGGCCGACGCGAGAACGGAAAGATGCTGCGCGCCTATGAAAAGGGCCTCCAGCTCGCGCCAGGCAGTGGCGACAAGTGGACGCGCTTCGAGGTCGAAATCCGCAACAAGGATCGCGACGTGCCGCTCGACGTCCTCACCCGCTGCGACGTGTATTTCGTCGGTGCCTACGAGTGCTTGCAGCGCTTGCTGCCCGTCGCCGGCGAGCGTATCGCCACGCATCAGAAAGAGGGCGATCTGAGCCTGGACACGATGGTCCATCACGCCAGTGTCGGCTACGGGAAGCTCGTGCACGTCATGCGCGGCCACGTCCCTGCAGAGACCCTCTTAGACCTCATTTCCCGGCCAGGCGTCCCACGACGACTGGAAAAGGCCACCCTGGCCGGATTCATCGCGGCGTCGTCGGTCGCACTACAGGAGAAAAGGCCATGAAAGCACACGTTATCGGTATCGAAATCAGCGAAGGCGTCAGCAAGAAAACTGGCAACGCTTATGCCATCGGCAAGCTGTACACCGCCCTCCCCTTGGAGATCGGCCGACGCGAGAACGGAAAGATGCTGCGCGCCTATGAAAAGGGCCTCCAGCTCGCGCCAGGCAGTGGCGACAAGTGGACGCGCTTCGACGTCGAAATCCGCAACAAGGATCGCGACGTGCCGCTCGACGTCCTCACCCGCTGCGACCTGTATTTCGTCGGTGCCTACGAGTGCTTGCAGCGCTTGCTGCCCGTCGCCGGCGAGCGTATCGCCACGCATCAGAAAGAGGGCGATCTGAGCCTGGACACGATGGTCCATCACGCCAGTGTCGGCTACGGGAAGCTCGTGCACGTCATGCGCGGCCACGTCCCTGCAGAGACCCTCTTAGACCTCATTTCCCGGCCAGGCGTCCCACGACGACTGGAAAAGGCCACCCTGGCCGGATTCATCGCGGCGTCGTCGGTCGCACTACAGGAGAAAAGGCCATGAAAGCACACGTTATCGGTATCGAAATCAGCGAAGGCGTCAGCAAGAAAACTGGCAACGCTTATGCCATCGGCAAGCTGTACACCGCCCTCCCCATCGTGGGGAAGGGCGCTCGCGGCCTCATGGGCAGCGAATACCAATGCGAGCCTGCGGTACTTCGCAAGCTCGACGGTCTGGAGCTGCCGTGCATGGCGGAGCTTGAGATGCAGGACGTTATGCGTTACGGCCAGCGTCGTCAGGAGATCGTCTCCGTGGTCCCGCTGCCTCCCCAAGTGACTCCCGGCAAGCCCGCTCAGGCCGCGCCTGGCACCTCTGTCGCTCCGCGCTGAGTGATTGAAGCCTGAAGGGCAGCGTGCTGCTCTTTGGGCTGCAATTCCGCAGCAACCAACCTGGAGAAACTCAATGAACCCGAAGACCCTTGCCGCAAAGCTGGCAGCTATCCCCGCTGTCCTGTTCGCCACTGCTGGTGCGGCCTACGCGGAGCTGCCTGCATCCATCGCTACCGACGTGGGCGCAGCCAAGACCGACATGCTGGCCGCCATCGCCTTGGTGATTGGCGCCATGGTGGCAGTGTGGGGCCTGCTGAAGCTGGCCTCCAAGCTCGGCTGGCGCTAAGCCATGGCCACGAACACCGCCACAGCGTCCACGGACACCGTGACGGTGGTCGTGCAGGTGGAGCCGGCCCCACCGAATGAAGACCGCATGGCGGACCTGCTCGCCTTGTTCGGCTTGGTGATTGGCGCCTGCGTGGTGATCTGGGGCGCCAAGCAGGTTTTGAATCTATTCAGCATTAATCCGGATCACGACTAATGAAAGATAGAAATGCCTTCTTCTCTCGAAATGTTGTTCGCTGGATCGTTGCTGCTTTTGCTTTGGGTGGCGTTTCGGTAGTCGATGCGTCCACATATCCAAATGCTCGGCTTGCAACGCTGCAGGCGGCCTATGGAAATGTCCTTGGCAATACATCTACCATAACCATAGCCTCTGGAACTGGTACGCCTTGGACAACTTCGGCGTATGGCCTCCCAAATGCTACGGGCCGAGTGGGGAATTATGGGCTTGCTCAAAATGGCACCGGCGTGGTGATGGGCGGTACTGTAAAGACACCTCTCGGCAATACTGGCAAGGTGGTAGAAGCTGTAGCAAAAGCACCAATCACGCGTGCGGGATTCGCTCGCGCTGTGGGCGGTTTGTTAACCGGCCCAGTTGGAGCAACGGCATTAATGGTTGGCGTGCCCCTTGTGGCTGACTGGTTCGCCCAACGCGGTGTTACTCCCAATCCTAATCCTGCTGATTATCCGGAAAAGCCTTGGTTAATGCGGCAAAAAGGTGATGGTTATCAATACCAAATACAAAACATTACTGGCTGGTTTGGGAGTTATCAAGCAGCGTGCAGTGCGTTGCAGGCTCATACGATGGCTGAATATCCAAAAATTGGCAGAAATGGTCCGTCTATTTCTAATGCCGGCTCCACAAAATCAAGTTGTTGGTTTGATGTCGCATATCGCGATTCCGTGAGCGGGCAGAGGGAAACAGTGTGGATTAGCATGCCGATTCTCTCTCAGCTGTCAAATTGGGTAGATAACCTGCCCGCATCCATGGATGACATTGCTCAATACATGGATGAACCAGAGGCCCCAATTTTGACTCCTCGAATTGTGGAGCAAGCCATAACAAGCGCTGGAATTGACCCATTTGGCGCTTCCGGACCTGACACCTCGGTGTCTGGCCCATCTAGCGTGCCTGGTGAGCAAAAACGGGTTTCCACGCAAATTCAGGTTCAGCCAGGCACCACCAATCAAGCGCCTCCCGGCTCGTCCAATACCCAGCCTGCAACGCGCACCGAGACCTCAACGGCTACGCACAACGTGAGCTACACCGATAACAAGGTCACGTACAACACCACCACGGTAAACAACACAACGATCACCAACAACGTGACCGGTGACACGATCACCAACAACGACACAGTCACCGAGACAAATGACGATTCGACGGCTGAGGACAAGCCGGATTTCTGCAAGCAGAACCCTGGTGTCTTGGCCTGCGAAAAACCTGATTTGGACACACCAGACGGCGACATTCCAAAGGCGACCTTCGATGTGACTTACCAGGTGGAAAACAGTTGGGGCAGTGGGTCGTGCCCTGCCTCTGTGTTCGCCAACATCAACGGCCGTTCCGTCATGGTGTACGACTGGCCGCAGACGTGCAGTTATGTCGCAACCTATGTGCGACCCCTGCTCCTTTTGATGTGCGCACTCGGCGCGCTGTTCATCGTGATGCCTGGAAAGGCCGACGCATGAAGATCGGAACATGGCTTCTGTCGATGATGCAGCCGCTCATCGCACGCATCCTGACCTCCATCGGTTTCAGCGTCGTCACGATCACTGGCTTTCAGATCGCCGTCGGCCAGGTCAAGGATCTGGTGAAGGGTGGCATCAACACTTTGCCTGCCGACATGCTGAATTTGTTTCTGTACGCAGGCGGCGGCACCGGCGTTGGGATGATCCTCGGTGCCATCACCACAAAGCTCCTGCTGTGGCAGATCCAGTCCGCAACCCAAATTCTCGGGAAGAACCCAGGATGATCACCGTCATTACTGGCACGCCTGGTGCCGGAAAAACGCTTTACACAATCGAGAAGCTGCTGCTGCCGCTGGTTGGCACGCACATTCCCCAAGAAGGGGCGGACGGTGTCATCACCATGCACCCTCGTACGATTTACACCAACATCAACGGGCTGTTGTTGGATCACGAGCTCATCGACGGTGGAGACAACCAAGGCCTTCGCGATTGGCACACCTGGGCCAAGCCTGGCAGTGTCATCGTCTTCGACGAGGTCCAGCGGCACTGGAAGCCAAGGGCCAACGGCAGCGCGGTGCCGGCCGATATCGAAGCCCTGGAGACCCATCGCCACATGGGGGTTGACTTCATCATCATCACGCAGAATGTCATGCTGGTGGACAAGAACATCCACGCCTTGGGTGGTCGCCATTTACACGTGCGCCGCATTGCCAACATGCCCATGGCCATCGTTTACGAATGGGATCACGTCTCCCGCGGTTTGCTCTACGCAAAGAGCATGACCAAGTCCCCTTGGCGCTACAGCAAAAAGGTGTTCAAGCTGTACAAGAGCGCAGATCTGCATACGAAGCAACCGCGGCGCATCCCCGGCCTGGTGTGGTTCATTCTGGCTGGCATCGTTGGTGTTGGCGTGATGGCTCCAACGACCTATGCCAGACTGGCAGATCGCTTCGCTGGAGGCCAAGCCAAACCTGCCCAGGTCGCTCAGGCACCGCAGCCAGGCGCAAAGGCCCCTGGCGCCCCGCCTGCGGCCCTTGCGGCGTCTAGCCCTGTCGACACCCTCAGTCCCGTTGCTGTCGCTGCTCCTGCCTCTCCTGCGGCTTCTGTCCCTGTGTTTGCCGGCTGCATGGCTACTGCTACAGCCTGCCGGTGCTACGACACTACCGGCAAGTCGCTTGACCGTGAGCCCGAGGCCTGCAAAGCCATCACCAAACCGCCAGCGGTGGTGCTTACTGGTGGCACCATTCCAGACAATGAGGTGCTTGCTGTTTCTCCTCCCCCAAAGTTTGTCCCTCCGGCGGAGTCTGGCCACGGCCTCCTTGATCTGCGCCGAGCGTTGCGTGAACAGTATCCAGACAGTCACCCTAGGCCTGTGAACTTCTGATGTTTCACATGTCTTAAAACTTCATAATAGAGCCATGAGCAGACCACCATTGACTGTTGAAGACTGGGAGGCCTATCACAGCAGGAAGGCCCTTCGCTGTCGTCGTCTTCGCGCTTGTCATGAGCTGGCTTACAAACGTGCTTTTGTGCAGTGGTTGCGTTCAAAGCTTGGGCTAAAGCCTTCGAAGCGGCTATTCACCGTTGCCTAGACAGCATCCTTGGTCTGTCAATGTCTGACCTTCTAGAATCTCGGTAGGGAGGCTGTATGGGCATTGAGGACAGAGACTATTACCGCCAAGACTACGCGCGTAAAAATGGCATGCGTTATAACGAAAGAAACGCTACCTATTCGGCATCCGAAAAGGCAACGCATAGAGATTTTGTATTGCCTGAGCAAAAACCGTTTGAATGGCATTGGTCATTGGTTTTGGTCATCTGTTTGCTCATGGCTGTAGTCGCCGCCGCCATCGTGCACTACTTCCCCCCCGCTCCTTTCTGAGAGACAAACGGGGCCCCGGTTGCAGACCTTGTGTCTGCTTTCCGGGGTCGGGGTATGGGGTGACAAACCCCATGTAGGACCTCACCTCACCCTGTGCCTTATGTCATCGCCAGGGCGCTAACTGTCCCCCGCGCAAGGGATCGTTAGTCACGCAGTGATTGAGACGGCGCGCTAGGCGCTGCCCCATCGAATGATCGGCCCCGAGCATGTGTGCAACACCCCCTGCGCGCAGTGATACACCCCGAGCACATGTGCCTCGCTCCTCACGCGCAACGCGCGCCAGAGCGGCCGAGGTGGGCAAGCGCAGCGCCGCACGCCGACAGCCGCGGCGGCTTGCCTTGAGCATGAGTGCATGGCCCCATGAGCGCAATGTGGATCCCCGAGCACAGGTGTGATGCCCCGCACGCGCAGTGCTGATCCCCGAGACGGAGACAGAGCCTGGCGAGTTGGCTCAACCGAAGGCCAGAGCCCGGTCCACGAAGTGGATGCGCCCTGCATATTCCACTGACCTAGCCCTTAAGTCCTAGCGCGATACTTTGGACCTTCACGCGATTGACCGGGCCATACATTTCCGTCCCAGAAAGGGACATCGATGCTCATCGGATATGCAAGGGTCAGCACCCAAGATCAGGACACAGCACTGCAGCTGGATGCACTGGTCAAGGCTGGCTGTGAGAGGATTTATCAAGAGAAGGCCAGCGGTGCTACTAGGCGTGGCCGGCAGGAGTTGGCGCGGTGTCTCTCCAACCTGGGGAAGGGCGATGTACTTGTCGTCTACAAGATCGACCGAATAGCTCGCAGCTTGTTCGATTTGCTGGATATGCTCCGTCATCTCGATCGCGTCGGTGCCACCATCAAGAGCGTGACCGAGCCGCTGGACACGACCAACAGCATGGGCGTGTTTGTCGTTCAAATCCTGGGCGCGGTTGCCCAGCTCGAGCGGTCGATGATCAGGGAGAGATCTATTGCGGGTCAGATCGCGGCTAGGGAGAGGGGCCGGATTCCCGGAAGAGTGCGGGCGCTGAGTCCCGAAGATGAAGTCAGGCTGGTTGCTGAGTACCGAGCCGGAGGGATAACGCAGGCTGGGCTATCAACAAAATACGGTGTGTCGACCTCGGTTGTGAAGCGCGCACTGCAGCGTGTACGCAACGTTTCGTAGGGCCACAAACATCCGTTTCCGCCAGGTACAAAAGCCCCAAGTGATTTTTCACTTGGGGCTTTTTCCTTTTGAGCGGTGGCATCAGCGCAGGACGGCATATCGATGCCGCTCCCTGCGCCCGCGATAGCGTTCTTTTCAAAACCCGCTTCGGCGGGTTTTTCGTTTCGACCGGGTTGCCGTTTTGAACGCGCCATGCCTGCGCCGTGGCGCAGATTTCGATCCGCACCCTGCCAGAAATGACCTGGGTCAAGTAATTTGCCGCGATTGCGTGTCGTCCGACATCCACGCGGTGTTCGGGACGGCGAGGCGAGGGTGATGGGCTCTTTACAACGGAATGGCAGCGGGCATTTCGCCTGCGAAGCGACAACCTCAAAGGAGCCCACCATGAACGCATCTCATACGCCCCTGGCTGAAACAAGACCTGCCGGCACTGACTTGGCCGAGCAGGCCCGTCCCGGTCACGGCATTCCTTCGCAGGACCCGGCCGTGGCGGCCCAATACGCGCTGTCGCCTGAGGAGGCCGAGCGCGAATCGAAATCTTCGCTGATGGGCGGCGGTGTCATGGCCGGTACGGCCGCAGGCGCGGCCGTTGGTGCGGCCGTGGCAGGGCCTGTCGGAGTATTCGTGGGTGGCACCGTCGGTGCCGTGGCGGGCGCGTTGGGCGGGGCTGCCGCGGGAAGTCTGGTCGAGCCCGATGCCCCGTTAGCCGACGAGCAACCAACGCATGACGCAGGCAAGACCCCCAATACCGTTTTGCCTCGCTGAAATTGCACACATCTGAATCCATGGGCAGCCACCATCAATCGGTGGCTTGTCCATTGGGAATGAGTGGCTCCGGCGAGGCGCCGCAGAGCGTGTGGATTCCGTTGCGCTCAGTCGCCCCGCGGCGCGGTTTCCTGTTCCAGTTCCTCCAGAACCTGGATCGCTCCACGGATGCGCATCAGGGTATGGCTGAGTTCAGCTTGCCGCGCTTCCAGTTGCCGGAGTTGCTGCTCGCCTGCAGAAAGCTCGCTCTTGAGTTGCGCAAGCCGTGCTGTCAGTTGTTCACGCATCGGAGTGGGGTGGAGAGTGGTTGAAGCCTTGCATTGTGGATGCGCTTTATCAGGCCACAAAAAAAGACAGGGTGAATGCGCTCGACGCGCGCGCGCTGAGCACAAACGCCTTCACCGCGAGTGGACACGGCGTTGGCCTGAGACCCCGTCACCTGGCCAGGCGAGGCGATGATAGTTCGAGGGCGTGGATACACCCTGTGAGATGCGGTAAGTGCGGCCAGCGCATGTCAGTTCCACCCATTAGCCGCTGGCTTTGCGCATGTTTTTTGCGACCGAAGACGGCCTCAGGTGGCAGACGTCAGGTACAGCGAGGCCGCATCCGTGGCCAGTGCATTGAGTATCCCATCCGCGCCAATGCGAAAGTGGGCGCCAGTCGTGTTTGCAATCGCGGCATAGGCGGCAAAACAATGGGCCGGCAGCGTCATCATTCCAACAGCATCGCCCGACAAGATTTCGAACGCGGGTGGCGGTGCCGCTGCATCCAGGGTGAATCCGATCATCAGCATGGTGCCGTGCACCCCGACTTTTCCGCCGGTGATCTCGATGCAGCCTGCCGCGTTCTGCACGGTGTAGCCGTTGGCCGAGTAGGCGGCCTGGCCGGACAACGCCACGATGCGGACGCCGCGGGCTTTGATCACGTTGTATTCCGCCCAATCGGTGGAGAGGTTCAAGGGGGTGAACTGTTGCATGAGGCCGCGATGTTTCGCGCTCCTTGCCGGGTAGTTGTCCATGGGATGGGGTGGGTTGGGCAATGACTTACGCCTTTTGGCCAAGTCTTTAATTAGTGGGTAAAAAAAGGGTTCAGGGTGGAGGCAGCGAATTACCTGCTGATGGGCGGTTGAGCGTGTGAGGCGCTCCGGTTGAACTGCCTGTTTTGGTTGTCTTGCGGAGGAGGGCTCATCGGCATCGCTTTTTTCCTTGTTGCTGGAGTTCACAAACAAACGCACTTGAAGCGTCTCCTGTGCGTTCAAAGGTTGCGCTTTCACCACGGAAAAGAGCGTAGGAGAAACCTGAGTCGGAAGTCAGGGATGCATGGTTTTATGTAACTTTTTGCGTCTTTTGTGGCGATGTGAAAAATTTGACGCGCGTGGCGCTTGCATCGCGGCAAATCAGCGCAGGTGACAAAAGCCGTGAACTTGGCCTCTCGATTTGTGCAGAATCGACGTCAGGAATAGCATATTTCTCAAATTCCGTCAGGCGAAACGATAGACCTGCTTTTTTCGAACGTGAGAGGGTTATGATTCATCCCGTCGGCACCTCCAGCCGACACCTCCCTTTCTTGCTCTTTAGCAAGTTTTGCCCGCCTCGTGCGGGCATTCTTTTTTGTGCTGTCAGCGGAGAGTAAGGGTCGTGCTCAAAATGGATTCCACCGGACGGGGCATCGCCTCCCCTAAGGAATTCGGGCTGTGACCAGGCCGCAATGCCTGCCCGACTTTGCCCGCCCCTGTGCGGGCATTTCTTTTGGCGCGGTGCCCCGGCATGGCGCCGAGGAGCCGCCGGTCAATCGTCGGCGGACGCGCTCCAGCGACTGCCCCAATCACGCGCTTGGTCGATGTTGCGGCGATCCCGTTTGGTCGGCCGGCCTTCATGCAGGCTGGCGGCGGGCTCGGGCGCCAGGCGGCGCTGCTCCGCGGCGTTTTCGCGAGCGGCGATGCTTTCCGCCGTTTCTTCATAAAGCAATTGCGCCACAGGTGCAGGACCGCGCATGCCGCTGAGCGCTCGCACTTGCACCGTGCGCTGCATGGGGCCCTGGCGCAGATCGACGGTATCGCCGGCCCGCAGTTCTCTGGCTGCCTTGGCCGCCTGGCCATTGACGGTCACGCGGCCTTTGCCGATCTCTTCCACAGCCAGCGAGCGGGTTTTGTAGAAACGGGCACACCACAGCCATTTGTCCAGGCGCATCGATTCGGGAGGGTTCATGCGGCCATTTTCTTCCGATCCGCGGGCGGCGGATTGTCGGCCGATGCCAACGGAAGGCGCACCACCGCATCCAGCCCGACAACCCGTGCGCCGTCCATCCGGTTGGACAGCTCGATCTGTCCGTCCAGCGCTTGCACGATCTCCTGGCAGATGGCCAGCCCCAGTCCGGACCCGGTGCGCACGTCGCCGGCCGAGAACGGCTGGAACAGGCGCTGCGCCAGCTCGGCATCGATGCCGGGGCCGCTGTCGGCCACGGTCAGCGCCACGTGGCGACCGTCCGTGCGCAATTCCACCGACAGCACGCCGGACACCGGTGTATGGCGGATCGCGTTGTGCAGCAGATTGCGGGTGAGTTCACGCAGCATCCATTCGTGCGCCTGCACGGGGGCCGGGTCGGTGTGGATGCCGAAGTCCAGGTCGCGCTGGGCGATGAGGGGCGACAGTTCCAGGGCAATCGCCCGCAGCTCTTCATCCAGCCGGGTCACGGGTGGGGCACTTTGCTGGCGCAACTGCTCGACCTTGGCCAGCGCGAGCATCTGGTTGGCCAGCTGGGTGGCACGCTCCACGGTGTCTCTGATCTCGTGCAGCGCCTGCTCCGGAGGCGCATCGCCACGCAGCGCGGACTGCACCTGGGTCTTGAGCACGGCCAGCGGCGTGCGCAATTGGTGCGAGGCATCGCGCACGAAACGTTTCTGGTGCGCCAGCAGGTGCGACAGTCGCAGCATGACGTGGTTGGTGGCGTCGATGAGCGGCTGCAGTTCGCGCGGCGCGGACGGTGCCGAGATGGGGCGCAGGTCGTCCTCGGGCCGGTTCTGCAGCCGCGCGCTGAGCTGCCGCACAGGGCGCGTGGCCTGTTGCACCACCAGCACCACGATGACGCCGATGGCCACCACCAGCAGTGCCTGCCGCGCCAGCGTGGTCCACAGGATCTGCAGGGCCAGTGTCTGGCGCAGCTCCAGCGTTTCAGCCACCTGGATCACGGCCATGCCGCGGCCCTGGGGCGTGGCCACGGGCTGCAGCAGCACGGCCACGCGCACAGGGCGGCCGCGGAACTGGTCGTCGTAGAAATCCACCAGTGCGGCATACGGCGGGCGGGCAGGAATGCTGCCGTGCCAGAACGGCAGTTCGGCAAACCCTGACACCAAGCCGCCGTGCAGGTCGGACACGCGGTAGAACATGCGGCTTTGGTTGTCCGCCTCGAAGGCCTCCAGCGCGGAGTAGGGAACGATGGCACGCAGCTGGGCCGCGTCGTCGTAGCCGGTCACGTCGATCTGCTCGCTGATGCTCTTGGCCGAGGCGAGCAGCGTGCGGTCATAGGCGGTGTGCAGCGAGGCCAGTGTCTGCCGGTACAGGCTGTGGGTGTTGTAGGCGATGAACAGCGAGGCGGGCACCAGGATGCCCACCAGCAGTTGCCGGCGCAGAGATCGCGTGCGGGGGCGCGCGTCGGCGCGCTTCATGCATCGGCCTTGAGCAGGTAGCCCAGCCCCCGCAGGGTCATGAGCGTGAGGCCGGTGCCCACCAGCTTCTTGCGCAGGCGGTAGACGACGACCTCGATGGCCTCGTACTGCACGTCGAGCTGCCCGGGAAAGACCAGTTCGTACAGGCGCTCCTTGGTCACCGCATGGCCGGGCTGGGCGAGCAGGGCGTGCATGAGGGCCAGTTCGCGCGGGGTGAACTCCATGACCTCGTTGCCCAGGTAAATGGCGCCGCTATCTTTTTCATAGCGAACTGCCGCGATGTTGATTGTGCTGGAGGCCGATTTGGCCTCAGGTGCCTCGCCGGTCCGGCGCACCAGCGCGCGCAGCCGCGCCTCCAGTTCGTCCAGGTCGAAGGGCTTGGGCAGGTAGTCGTCGGCGCCGGCGTTCAGGCCCAGCACACGGTCTCCCACGGTGCCGCGTGCGGTGAGCAGCAGCACCGGGGTGCGCAGCCCCTTGGCACGCGCCTGCTGCAGTACCTGCAGGCCGTCGAGGCCGGGCAGGGTGAGGTCCAGCACGACGGCATCCGGGGCACGCGCGGTCCATTGCGCGAGGGCGGCGCGGCCGTCGCCGAGGGCCGTGACCTCCATGCCGCGGCGGGTCAGGGAGCGTTGCAGCGTGGCCTGCATGGCCGGGTCGTCTTCCACGAGAAGCAGTTGCATGCGCGGCACCTTAGCACCGCTCGCAGCGGCGCCGAAGATGGGTGTTTACCCTGAGCGCGCGGACAGCCGTTTGACAGGAACGGCGCGCATCATCAGCCCGTTCGTACAACTATGAATCCAGGAGACAACGATGCGCCGTGACACCTTCCTCAAATCCCTGGCGGCCCTGGCCGCGGCCGGCGCGCTGCCGCTGTCGGCCCGCGCTGCCACCGCCGTCAAGATGATGCTGCCGGCCAACCCCGGCGGTGGCTGGGACACCACGGGCCGCGCCCTGGGCCGCGCGCTGCAGGACGCCGGCGTGGCCTCGTCCGTCACCTACGACAACAAGGGCGGCGCGGCTGGCGCCATCGGCCTGGCGCAGTTCGTCAACTCCAGCAAGGGCGACCCGAACGCGCTGATGGTGATGGGCTCGGTGATGGTGGGCGGGATCATCACGGGCAAGCCGCCCGTGAACCTGTCGCAGGCCACGCCGATCGCTCGGCTGACCAGCGAATACAACGTGTTCGTGCTGCCGGCCAGCTCGCCCTTCAAGACCATGGGTGACGTGATCGCCCAGCTCAAGAAGGACCCTGGCAGCGTGAAGTGGGGCGGCGGCTCGCGCGGCTCCACCGAGCACATCGCCGCGGCGATGATCGCCCGCGAAGCCGGTGTGGACCCGGCCAAGATCAACTACGTGGCGTTCCGCGGAGGCGGCGAGGCGATCGCGGCCATCCTGGGCGGCAACGTGACCATCGGCGGTGGCGGCTACAGCGAGATGGCCGAGTACATCAACACCAAGAAGATGGTGCCGGTGGCGGTGACCTCGGGCCAGCGCCTGAAGGGCTCTTCGGTGCCCACGCTCAAGGAGCAGGGCATCAACGTGGAGATCGGCAACTGGCGCGGCGTGTACGCCGCCCCGGGCATCTCGGCCGAGCAGCGCAAGGGCCTGGTGGACATGGTGGCCAAGGCGCTCAAGAGCAAGAGCTGGGCCGAGTCGCTGGAGAAGAACGACTGGACGCCCGCATGGCTGGCCGGCGATGAGTTCGGCGCGTTCGTCGATGCCGAGTTCGCCAGCCTGCGCGCCACGATGGTCAAGGCCGGCATGGTCTGACCCCCGGTGTTGCCCACGCGGTGCGGCGCCCGGCCCGGGTGGCGCACCGCCGTGACCTGCGCGGCCGCCGAACCCCAGCGCTGAAATCAATGCACCCCGTGCCGGTGGCCCCGGGGGATGACGAGGACACAAGCATGTCGGAGCCTATCGCTTCTTCCCCCCCTTCCCTGGCCGAGCCCGACCCCGGGCCCAGCACGGTGCCCGGCGCGCGCATGCAGGCGGCCGTGGGCGCCGCCGTGGTGCTGATCGCGGGCGGCCTGGCCTTCGGCGCCGTGAGCATTCCCTCGAACGCGGGCTACGGTGGCGTGGGCCCGAGCTTCCTGCCCTGGCTGGTGGCAGGGGTGCTGGCCTTGTGCGGCGGGGTGCTGCTGTGGGAGGCGCTGTCAGGCGGCTTTCGCTCCATGGACGAGCCCGGCGGCGCCGCGCGCGCCAACAAGGTGGCGTTCGTCTGGGTGTCGGCCGGACTGCTGCTGAATGCAGCGCTGATCGCCACGGTGGGCTTCATCCTGAGCTGCACGCTGTGCTACGTGCTGGCGGTGCAGGGGCTTCGCCGGGCGGCCGGGCAGCCGTCGGCCGGTGCGGCGCGCACCTGGGCGATGGACGTGCTGACCGGCGCGCTGATCTCGGCGCCGGTCTATTGGGCTTTCACGCAATTCCTGGCGATCAACCTGCCGGGCCTCACGCAAACAGGGTGGCTGTGATGGAAATCTTCGACGCATTGCTGGCGGGCTTCGCCACCGCGGCCACTCCGGCCAATCTCCTGTGGGCCCTGGTGGGCTGCGCGCTGGGCACCGCCGTGGGCGTGCTGCCGGGCATCGGCCCCGCCGTCGCGGTGGCCATGCTGCTGCCGATCACGGCCAAGGTCGAGGTCACGGCCTCGATGATCTTCTTCGCCGGCATCTACTACGGCGCGATGTATGGCGGATCGACCACTTCGATCCTGCTGAACACGCCCGGGGAGACGGCGAGCATGGTCACGGCCATGGAGGGCAACAAGATGGCCAAGAGCGGGCGCGCGGGTGCGGCGCTGGCCACGGCGGCCATCGGCTCGTTCGTCGCCGGCACCATCGCCACCGTGGTGGTGACGCTGTTCGCCCCCTACGTGGCCGACTTCGCCGTTCGCCTGGGGCCGCCGGAATATTTCATGCTGATGGTGCTGGCCTTCACCACCGTGAGCGCGGTGCTGGGCAAGAGCACGGTGCGCGGCCTCACAGCGCTGTTCGTGGGCCTGGCCGCCGGCCTGGTCGGCATGGACCAGATCTCCGGCGCGGCGCGCTACACGGCCGGCCAGCCCGAACTGCTGGACGGCATCGACATCGTGCTGGTGGCCGTGGGCCTGTTCGCCGTGGCCGAGGTGCTGTATGCCGCCATGTACGAAGGCCGGGTGGTGGACACGCAAAACCGCATGGGGCGCGTGCACATGACGGCGCGCGACTGGAAGCGCTCCATTCCTGCCTGGCTGCGCGGCACGCTGATCGGCACGCCGTTCGGCTGCATTCCCGCCGGCGGCACGGAGATCCCGACCTTCCTGAGCTACGCCACCGAGAAGAAGCTGGCCAAGGGCGATGACAAGGCCGAGTTCGGCAAGGAAGGTGCCATCGAAGGCGTGGCGGGCCCCGAGGCCGCCAACAACGCCACGGTGACGGCCGCGATGATCCCGCTGCTCACGCTGGGCATCCCGACCTCCAACACGACGGCCGTGCTGCTGGGCGCGTTCCAGAACTACGGCATCAACCCCGGCCCGCAGCTGTTCACCACGTCGGCCACGCTGGTGTGGGCGCTGATCGCCTCGCTGTACATCGGCAACGTGATGCTGCTGGTGCTGAACCTGCCCATGGTGGGCCTGTGGGTCAAGCTGCTCAAGATTCCGAAGCCCCAGTTGTATGCGGGCATCCTGATCTTCGCCACGGTGGGGGCCTACGGCATGCGCCAGAGCGCGTTCGACCTGTTCCTGCTGTATGGCATCGGCGTGCTGGGCGTGCTGATGCGCCGGTTCGATTTCCCCACCGCACCGGTCGTCGTGGGCATGATCCTCGGGCCCCTGGCCGAAGCGCAGATGCGCAATGCGATCTCGATCGGCGAGGGCAGCTGGTCGATCTTCGTCACGCGGCCCATGTCGCTCACGCTGATGGTCATCGTGGTGGCGGTGCTGGTCGTGCCCCGCCTGATGCGCGGGTGGGCCGCGCGGCGCCTGGCCCTGGCTACCGCTTGATCGGTGCGCGTGCCGTCGTCAGCGGGGAGGCCAGGGCGGCTTCTCCGCTGGCGGTTTTTCCGGGGGAAGTGGTCGCCGGGCTGGCGGCCCTGCGGCCCAGCCAGAGGTAGAGCCCGCTGCCCAGCACGATGATGGTGGCGATGTCCAGCAGCGCCCAGAGGATCTTCATCGGCATGCCGCCGTAGTCGCCGAAGTGCAGCGGCTGCGACACCAGCAGGGCCACGAGGTACCAGGGCAGTTTGGGCGCGGCGGTCACCTCCGCCGTCTTGGCATCCACCAGCACCGGCTGCAGCAGCCGCGACGTGAGCGGCTCGTTGCCGCGCAGGAAGAACGTGTGGTGGTGCGGGCTGGAAAACGACGTGCCCGGAAACGCGATGAACGACAGCTTGGTGCCCGGTGCGCGGGCCAGGGCCGCGTCCAGCGATTTCTGCACCGAGGCGCGCTCGGCCACGGGCGTGATCGGCTGGCCGTTGTAGGGCGCCAGCAGCGCGCTCAGTTCGTCGTACTGCCAGTATTTGACGAGCAGATCGGCCCAGGTGTTGATCATGCCGGTGCCGCCCACCATGAAGGCCCACACCAGCGTGACGATGCCCAGCAGGTTGTGCAGGTCGAGCCACTTCACGCGCGTCGAGCGTTCGCGCCGCACCTCGCCGAAGCGCAGCTTGCGCATGAAGGGTGCGTACAGCACCACGCCCGTGACGATGGCCACCAGCAGCAGCAAACCCATGAAGCCCAGGAACAGCTTGCCCGCCAGGCCCGCGAACAGGTCCACGTGCAGCTTGAACATCACGTACATGAACCCCTCGTCGAAGCGCGGCTGCGCCAGCAGGGCGCCGGTGCGCGCATCCACCGCCACCGAGCGGAAATCCTCGGTGGGGGCGGGCGTGGGCGTGAGGGTGGCGAACCACAGGTCGGTGCTGTCCTCGGGCTGCGAGGCGAACTGCACCACGCGGTCCGGGTGCTGCGCGCGCGCCA
Organism: Acidovorax sp. SUPP2539; assembly: GCF_030158975.1. Lineage (NCBI taxonomy): Bacteria > Pseudomonadati > Pseudomonadota > Betaproteobacteria > Burkholderiales > Comamonadaceae > Acidovorax > Acidovorax sp. SUPP2539. The sequence goes on from NZ_BQXJ01000001.1 coordinate 1,571,686, forward strand.
CGTCCAGCACGCGGTCCAGGCTGACGTGCGGCGTGCCGGCGGGCATGGGCGGGGCTTCCACCTCGGTGCCCAGCAGGTGCCCGATCTCGTGGTGGAAGATCAGCGGCAGGCCTGTGAGGCACAGCAGCAGCATGAACACGGTGCAGACCAGGCTGCTCCACTTGTGCAGCCAGGTCCAGGTCTTGAGGGAGCGTGCAGTCAGCATGGTCGGGGCAATGGATGGGTGCGTCGCGGCGCGATCAGAAATCCACGCTGGCGCTCAGCGTGAACGTGCGGGGCGCGGCCACCACGAGGTAGCCGGAGCCCGGGTAGCCGCCGGCGGAGGCCCAGTAGTTGCGGTCGGTGGCGTTGTCCACACGGGCGCGCAGGGTGACCAGGCGGCCGCTCCACTCGGTGGCGTAGCGCACGCCCAGATCCAGGCGCGTCCAGGCGGGCACGCGCAGGGTGTTGGCGTCGTTGGCATAGGTGGCGCCGGTGCGCACCACGCGCGCGTCCAGGGCCAGGCCCTGCGCGCCTGGCACGTCCCATTCCGCGCCCAGGTTCGCCTGCAGGCGCGGCACGCCGATCACGCGGTTGCCATTGAGCGCGGCATTGCCGGTCTCGCGCTGCTTGGCATCCAGCCACGTCATGCCGCCGAGCACGCGCAGGCCGCGCGTGGCCTCGCCGTACACGTTGAGTTCCACGCCCTGGTGGCGGTCCTTGCCGGACGATGCGAACACGTTGGCCGCGTTGACGATGGCGCGCGGCTTGGTCGTGCTGAACAGCGCCAGCGAGCCGCCGATCCGGCCAGCGTCGTACTTGAGGCCGATCTCCTTTTGCTTGGCGACGTAGGGCGACAGCTGCTCGCCGCGGTTGACCACCGGCGTGCCGTTGGCCGTGGCGGGCGCGGTTTCGCCCTTGCTCAGGCTCTCGACATAGTTGGCGTACAGCGACAGCTGCTTGCTGGCCTTGAACACGGCGCTCGCCAGGGGGCTGGTGCGGCTTTGCTCGTAGCGGTTGGTCAGGGCGGAGGTGCCGTAGGCATAGTCGGCCACGTCGAGCTTCTGGTGGCGCAGGCCCAGCGTGACGAGGACGGTGTCCTGCACGAAGGACATCGTGTCGCCCACTGCGAAGCTGGTCATGCGGGTGCGGCCGGTCAGGTTGGGGCTGGCGAGCGTGCCGCCATAGCCCGCATTCGCGCTGAAGGCGGGCTGTGCGTAGGGCGTGTAGGCATACAGGCTGCCCGGGCGGGTGTTCAAAAAGTCGAATGCGTAGGCGTTGTCTTTCTCGGCATCGAAGTACGAGGCCGAGGCCACCCACTCATGGCCCACGCTGCCCGTGCGGGCCTTGCCGCGCACGCCCAACTCGCCCGTGTTCACCCGGTCCTTGCGGGTGTTGTCGAAGCGGTAGGTGCTGCCTTCGCCGGTGGCCGAGTTGCTCACGCTGAGGTTGGCCAGCGAGTTGGACTCTTCGCTGCGGCGCAGGCCCCAGGCGCCCCACGCGGTCACATCGGGGCTGATGTCCACTTCGCCCCGGAAGGTGCCGAACAGGTCGCGCTCGTTGGAGTATGTCCAGGGCTGCGAGAAGTTGGCCGAGGCGTCCGGCGCGGCGGGAATGAAGTTGGCGTTCGCGCCGTTGAGGGTGACGTTGGTGCGCGTTCCTTTGAGCTTGTTGTCTTGCCAGCCGATGTCGCCCGACAGGCGCACGTCGCGGCTGCGCCAGTCGAGGCCCACGGAGACCAGGCCCAGCTGGCTCTTTTCATGGTCCACGGCGGTGTCGCCGTCGCGGTAGGCGGCATTCAGGCGGATGCCGGTGCTGTTGTCGGGGCCGAAGCGGCGCGCGATGTCGGTGGACACCTGGCCGTACCCGCCCGAGCCCGTGCCCACGGTCACGCGCGACAGCGGTTCGTTGGGCGCGCGCTTGGGCAGCAGGTTGATCGCGCCGCCGATGCCGCCGCCGTTGGGTGCCGCGCCGTTCAGGAACGCCGAGGCGCCACGCAGCAGCTCCACGCGCTCGAAGAGCTCGGTCGCGATGTACTGGCGCGGCAGCAGGCTGTACAGGCCGTTGTAGGCCACGTCGTCCGAGTCCAGCAGAAAGCCGCGGATGAAATACGTTTCCTGGAAGTTGCCGAAGCCGCGCGCCAGCCGCACGCCGGCATCGTTTTGCAGCACCTCGCCCACGCTGCGCGCCTGCCGGTCCTGGATCAGTTCGTTGGTGTAGCTGGTGATGCTGAAAGGCGTCTCCATCGCATCGCGCGTGCCCAGGATGCCGGCCCGCCCGCCGCGGGCGACCTGGCCGCCGGGGTAGGCGGGCGACAGGCCTTGTGCCGATGCATCCGCGCTGGCGCCCACCGTCACCGTGGGCAGGGTGGGGGCATCCGCAGGGGTGGCCGTGGTCTGGGCATTGGCCTGAAGGCCGAACGTGGCGAGGGCCATTGCGACGGCCAGGGCGATGGGGGTGTGCTGGTTCATGGGCATGGGAGGGGCAAGGTCAGGAAGGGCGTGAATGAATGAAAGGGGCGGCGCGGCCTGGACAAGTCCGTCCAGGAGCCAAGTGCATCGGGCCACGGAAAATCGGGACCGGGCTCAAGCCGAGGGCGGGCGGCGGCGAAGGCCGAACCAGGCCATGGTGGCCACCGGCACCCCCAGCGCCACCCAGGACCAGACGTCTCCCCAGCCATCGCTGACCAGGGCGCTCAGCAGGCCGGTGGCGGTGAGCACCCCCAGAGCGATGGGCCAGCCCCACAGCGGAAAGAAGCCGCCAGGGGTCGGGCGGAGGTCGGACGGTGGTTCGATCGGTGGTGGCATGGGCGCAATCGGGAGGGGCGGTGGCGACGGCAGGGGCCGCCACGCAGGGCCAGCGAGGCGCAGCGAGCGCCCCGGGGAGAGGCTCTCCCCGGGGCTCCCCACCAGGGCGCTGTTTTTCAAGGCGGCATGTTAAATGATATTGCGAATGGTTCGCATTGTTTTTGGGCGAGATTCCTCACCGTGGCATGATCCGCACTTGAAAACATTGCAACGCCTTGTGGATGCCGCCATTGGCAACGCCCCGCACGGCCATTGCATACTCTCCACGACAATTTCATTCCGTTTCCCCGCTGCAGGAGATTTCCGATGCGACCGCTCATTCCCCGCGCCATTGCCCTCGCTGCCCTGACCGCCGCCCTCCTGGTTGCCTGCGGTGGCGGTGGTGGCAACACCGTGGACTTCGATTTCAACGTGCGCCCGTCCTACCTGGCCAGCCTGCGCCAGGCGACCTACGACGGCGTGGACGACGATCTGCTGACCGCCGGCCTGGGCCGCACCGGCCTGGCGGACCCCGATGCCCCCGGCTACGAAGGCGCCCAGCCCACGGCCGCGGAGATGCGCCGCAACGCCATCTATACCAATTACCGCGCGCTGCTGGACATGACGGCCGCAGGCGGCTACGGCACGCTCTACGGACCCAACGTGGATGCGCAGGGCCGCGTGACGGCGGGCGAGGGCAAGATCGCCGGCACCGAGACCATCGCCTACTACGACGACGGCTCGGGCCGGCAGAACGTCACGCTGATGGTGCAGGTGCCCGACACCTTCAACCCCGCCAAGCCTTGCATCATCACCGCCACGGCCTCGGGCTCGCGCGGCATCTACGGCGGCATGTCCACCGGCGAGTGGGGCCTCAAGCGTGGCTGTGCCGTGGCCTACACCGACAAGGGCACGGGCGCGGCCCCGCACGACCTGCAGGCCGACACTGTGCCGCTGATCGACGGCACGCGCACCTCGGCCACCTCGGCCGGCACCAGCGCCGCGTTCAACGCCGGGCTGTCGGCCGCCGACCTGGCCGCGTTCAACACTGCCACGCCCAACCGCTTCGCGTTCAAGCACGCCCACTCGGGGCAGAACCCCGAGAAAGACTGGGGCCTGGCCACGCTGCGCGCGGTGGAGATGGGCTTTTACGTCATCAACGAACGCTTCGGCGATCTGTCCCCGGGCGGGCAGCGGCTGCGCACCTTCAAGCCGTCCAACACCATCGTCATCGCCTCCAGCCTCTCCAACGGCGGGGCCGCAGCCATCGCCGCGGCCGAGCAGGACACGCAGGGCCTGATCGGCGGCGTGGCCGTGTCGGAGCCCGCGGTGGAACTGCCGGCCAACCCCGGCGTCACCGTGCGCCGCGGCACCACCGACGTGGCCGTGAACAGCCGCACCCTCATCGACTACACCACCTACGCGCAGCTGTACCAGGCCTGCGCCGCGCTGGCGCCCTCCATCAGCGACAGCCCGTACGCCAGCACGTTCGCAGTGGGCTTCGCCAGCCCGTCGCTGCCGATCGCCTCCAACCGCTGCGAGGCGCTGCGCGCGCAGGGGCTCATCACCGGCGGCAGCACCGTGGCCCTGGCCGAACAGGCGCTGGCCCGGCTGCGGGCCTACGGCTGGGAGGCGGAGTCGGTGGCGCAGTACCCGTCCCTCGCCGGCTTCGAGGTCGTGCCCGCCGTGGCGGTCACCTTCGCCAACGCGCTCTCGCGTTCGAGCGTGAAGGACAACCTGTGCGGCTACAGCTTCGCGGCGACCACGGCGCAAGGTGCTGTGACGCCGCTGGCGCCCGCCGCGCTGGCCGACATGTTCGCCACCGGCAACGGCGTGCCACCCTCGGCGGGCGTGCAGCTCGTCAACAACCGCAGCCTGGGCGGCGCCACGCGCGACGTGCTGTCGCAGAGCGCCACCGGCGCGCGCGACTGGAACCTGAGCGGCGCGCTGTGCCTGCGCAATCTTGTGACGGGCACCGACGACGCGGCGCAGCGGCTGCAGGCCGGCGTGGACGAAACCCGCCGCAGCGGCAACCTGCGCGGCAAGCCCGCCATCATCGTGCACGGCCGCTCGGACGCGCTGCTGCCCGTCAACCACACCTCCCGTCCCTATGCGGCGCTGAACCGCCGGGTGGAAGGCGCCTCCAGCCGCCTGCGCTACATCGAGGTGACGAACGCACAGCATTTCGACAGCTTCATCGGCCTGACCGGCGTGCTGCCGGGCTACGACACGCGCTACATCCCGCTGCACGTGTACCTGAACCGTGCGCTCGACGCCATGTACGACCACCTTGCCAACGGCACCGCCTTGCCCGCCAGCCAGGTGGTGCGCACGGTGCCACGCGGCGGCCAGCCGGGCAGCGCGCCCGCGATCACGGCGGCCAACGTGCCGGCCATCGCCGCCACGCCGGTGAACGGCAATGCCATCACCGTGACCAGCGGCGCGATCAGCGTGCCGGAGTGAGTGGGGCCGCACTGCGGCCCGTGGCGGGTGACCCGTGTCGCACGCGGCAGCAGGTTTGCTATTGAATTGATAGCATGATGCCGGCGATTTGATTGCGCTGCAGGCCTGTCAGGCTGTGTTGCCGGGCGCTTCAGCGCTCGGCGGATCGCGCCGGCCCCTGCGCGGTGGGGGACGGGCCATGCGCCGCCCACAGCGCCTCGACGCAGGCCTGTACCGAGGCCCCCGCCGTGTCGATCTCGAAGTCCGCATCCCGGGGCTCGTCGTAGGCCCCGCCCACGCCCGTGAACCCCGGCAACTGGCCGGCACGGGCCCGCGCATACAGGCCCTTGGGGTCCCGGGCCTCGCACACGGCCAGGGGCGTGCGGACCCACACCAGGCGGCAGCGGTCCTCGCCCACGATCTGGCGCATCCGCCGGCGGTCGCTCTCCTGGGGCGAGATCAGGGCGGCGACCACCCACAGCCCGGCCTCGTTGAACAGGCGCGCCACCTCGGCCGTGCGGCGGATGTTCTCGCTGCGGTCGGCAGCGCTGAACCCGAGCGAGGCGTTCAGGCCGCCGCGCAGCACATCGCCGTCCAGCACCGTGCAGGCGATGCCGCAGGCCTGGAGCCGGCTGGCGAAAGCCTGCGCCAGCGTCGTCTTGCCCGCGCCCGACAGGCCGGTGAACCACAGCGTGCGGGTGGCGGAAGGGTTGGAAATCTGCATGGCGGGCCGTCCGTGCTCGGCGTGCCTCAGTGCCGGTCCCAGCCCTGCAGGTGCTGCTGGGCGATCTGGCTGAGGCCGGTGATCCAGGCGTTGTCGTCGTTCATGCAGGGGATGTAGCGGAACGCCTGGCCGCCCGCGTGCAGGAATGCCTCGCGCGCTTCCTGGTTGATTTCCTCCAGGGTTTCCAGGCAGTCGCAGGGAAAGCCCGGGCACATCACGTCCACGCTGCGCGTGCCGGACTGGGCCATCTGGATCAGCGTGGGCTCGGTGTAGGGTTCCAGCCAGCGGGCCTTGCCGAACCGCGACTGGAAGGTCACCCGGTACTGCTCGGGCGAGAGGCCCAGGGCCTGCGCCACCAGCGTGGCGGTGGTCAGGCATTCCTGCTGATAGGGGTCGCCCAGCTGCACGTTGCGCGCCGGAATGCCGTGAAAGCTCATCACCAGTTGCTCGGCCCGGCCGCCCTCGCGCTTCCAGTGCGCGCGCACGCTCTGCGCCAGGGCCTGGATGTAGCCCGGGTGCGCGTGATAGCTGTTCACGAAGCGAAACTCCAGCAGCCGCCGCTGCCTGCGCGTCCAGGCCTGCACGTCGTCCACCACGCTGGCCGTGGTGGTGGACGAATACTGCGGATACAGCGGCAGCACCAGCACGCGCTCGACGCCTTCGGCCTGCAGTGCATCGAGCTGCGAGGCGATCGACGGCTGCCCATAGCGCATCGCATGGCGCACGCGCACGCCCAGGCCCGCCTCGCCCAGCCAGCCGCGCAGCAGCGTGGCCTGCTTGGCCGTCCACACGGCCAGCGGGGAGCCTTCCGGCATCCACACGCTCGCGTACTTGGCGGCGGATTTGGCGGGGCGGATGCGCAGGATGATCCCGTACAGGATGGGCAGCCAGGCCACGCGGGGAATCTCGACCACGCGCGGATCGCCCAGGAACTGCGCCAGGTAGCGGCGCAGCGCCGGCGCGGTGGGCGCCTCGGGGGTGCCCAGGTTGCACAGCAGCACGGCGGCGCGGGACAGGCCGGCGGCGGATTGCGCGGCGGCAGGGGGGAGGGGGGGCAGGGCGCCGGACAGGGGGGCCGGCGACGAGGGCGCGGAGGTGGGGGAGGGCATGCCCGCATTGTGGCAAAGGCCACGCACCCTTTTGGCGGGCCGCGCGCGAAACCCCTGCGCTATCCTCCCCGCATGCTCGACACCCAACGCATCCGCGCCGTCACCCTCGACCTGGACGACACGCTCTGGCCCATCTGGCCCACCATCGCCCGCGCCCGCGCTGTTCTGTGCACTTGGCTGCAGGACAAGGCTCCCGCCGCGGCCGCGCTCTTGGCCGACCCCGAAGCTGCGGCCGTGCTGCGCAGCGAAGTCGTCCAGGCCCATCCGCACCTGTCGCACGACTTGAGCGCATTGGCCCGAGAAAACATTCGAACTGCGCTGCGACGTTGCGGAGAGGACACGGGCCTGACTAGTGGCGCCTTCGATGCCTTCTTCGCGGAGCGCCAGCGCGTGCAGCTGTACGACGACGCCATCGCGGCGCTGGAATTCCTGGCCGTGCGCTATCCCATCGCGGCCCTGTCCAACGGCAATGCCAACCTGGACCTGATCGGCATCGGCGCCTATTTCCAGGCCCGCATCAGCGCACGCGAGTTCGGCATCGCCAAGCCCGATCCGCGCATCTTCCATGCGGCCGCCGAGGCCCTGGGCGTGCCGGCCGGCAGCGTGCTGCACGTGGGCGACGATGCCACGCTGGACGCGCACGGCGCGCTGGGCGCGGGCATGCAGGCGGTGTGGATCAACCGCGCCGAGGCGGCTTGGCCGCACGACGGCGAGCCGCACGCCACGGTGCCCGATCTCACCGAGCTGTGCCGGCTGCTGGCGTGACGGCCGCGCGCTCGGCCTTGGGCGCATGAACGCCCGGGCCCTGGCGGCAAGGGTGTGGATCAGCCGCTAACCTACCAATGCGGAGCCGATGCAAGGCCGCGCAGGGTGGGGCGTGTAGGCCCGATGGCTTTTCCGTGCAGGCATCCGCACGGGGGTGATTGCTGCAGTGCTATTAAATAAATAGCTGCAAGGGCAATGACTACTAGGGCATGGAGCACATTTCACTCGAAATGGCAGTGCGCAGCATGAAAGCGCCTGTGCGGCGGGCGGAACACTACGCCGGGTCCAAACGGGCGAGGTACGCCGCGACCAAATCATCATGATCGGCAGTGGCCCCGCCACCGAACCAGAAGGCCCGGGCGGCGCCGAGGGGCTGGTGGACGGGCGCGAGCGCGCGGGCGACCGTTCGAAACGGCCTCAACGCATCGGTTTCGTCGGGCGCGCCCCAGATCGGGCGATCGCCGGCCGTGATCGAGAGAAGGTGGGTGGATCGCTCAATCTTGATGTCGGGGTCGAGGGTCAACTCGGACAGTGCGGGTTCGATCCGATCCCAATATTCGCGGCCGATGAATGTTCGCCAGCCCACATCGGCAATACCGGCGTCTTCTCCCGCCTTCCACCGATGCGGTGAACCTTCCCTGCGAAGCGCGGGCTCCACCATGTCGGCGTCGGTGCTGAACGCGGCCCGATGGCGCTCCGGATCGGCGCTCAGCAGGAACCTGAGGCTGCTTTTATGGGGCGGGAGAAATCGTCCCATGCCCATCGTGCCGCTGATGGTGGGCAGTTCCATCAAGGTCGCGCTGACTTCCTCCGCGAAGTCGTGCCAATGGGGCGAGTCTTGCGGTATCGCGGTCTCCAGAAAGAAACGGTCGCTGCGCTGCTCGATGCCGAAGAACGGCAAGCCGGGGTGCGGGAAGTCGGCGAGCGCGTGGCCGTAGCGGCGCAGGCCCTCGCCATACGGGGTTCCGCCGTCCCGGGCGAGATAGGCGCGGCCGTCGTTCAGGATGCGCTGCGTCGCCGGGCGGATCTTGCCCTTGTAGCCGGGAAAGTGGTACGAGGTTTCGTTCGCCGACGTGCCGAAGCGCGCTTCGAACTGGGCGTAGAGCTTGCGAAGGTGCGGGGCGATGGTCGGGGCGTGGATCGTGCCCTCCACGATCGCGATCGACCGGAAAGCGGGCACGGCCACCGGTTCGTTTTCCCACATCAGAAACTCACGCATCGGTTGCCTCCCTCCCCATTTTTCCGTACCAGCGGGTGCTGCTCGGAATGGCGAAATCTATCGCAGATCTTTCGGCGGGTGTTACCCAATCCCACAAAGCGCAGACCCGCCGAGTGGGGTTTCAGCCAACGACCATGCAAAATCCCCCGCAAGGGTTTTTCCAATCAACGGAGGGGTTTTGCATGCATCGACTCGATACGGGGCGTATTTTTCAACGACCGACACACAATGTCTGGCTGGCGAGTTGCCTGGTGGGATTCGGGTTGACGGCCTGTGGCGGCGGATCGGGATCCACCACGGTCACTCTGTCCGATGCCCTGAAGGTCGACACCACGTACGGCGAAGCCGGGGTGGCCACTTTCCCGCTCGGCACGCCATCCTTCGCCAGCCTGGGCGTGCAGCCGGATGGCAGGTTGCTGATTGCAGGCAGTAGGGTCGCGGTCCCCGACGCCCCTTCGGGTTTCGGATCACTGCTCGCCACGCAGACCTTTGTCGTCCGAATGAGCGCCGACGGAAACGTCGACAGGGGCTTCGGCCAAAACGGCGAAGCACGGTTTTCCGTCAAGGGGTACGAGTCGATCAGCGATGTTCGACTCCAGGCCGACGGCAGAATCCTGGTGGCGGTTCAGGCACACGAACCGTGTTTCTCACCGTCCTACCAGACCCGGTGCCTGACGGCGTCCGGGGAGCCCGGCACATGGCACAACACCGTGGTCGGCCTCACCGCGAACGGGGCGGTCGACGGCACGTTCGGCACCCAGGGCATCGCGGAGGGCTTCCTCTCCACCAATTTCACTAACCTCGCGCTGGCGATCCAGCCCGATCAGAAACCCGTTCTGCTGACGTCCAACGACCGCCCCATCCTGCAAGTGTTCGGCCGCTCTTTGCGCCGCCTGTCTGCGGACGGAATCCCCGATGCCGCGTTCAATCAACCGACGGCATCGCAGCCGCCTGCGCCCTGCGAGGCCAGCGGCGCGGCGGTGCTGGCGCTGCGCAACGGCAGCATCATCACCGCAGGCCAACTGGGTGGCCGGCTCTACGCAGACCCCCGATCCGACCCCGGGCTTTGCGTCGCGGTGCACGCGGGCGCGACGCAAGCGCAGACCTCCGGTGGCTGGACGTCCTTCGGGGCGGATTTGGAGGAATACAGGCTCGCGTCCCATCCCGATGGCGGATTTGTCGTCGCTGCCAGAACCTGCGCGGGCAGCGACTGCCATCTCAGCGTCGCCAAGTTCAGTGCCAATGGCGCGCTCGACACGTCCTTTGGCGACAAAGGCATCGAGCGCGTGGCGCTTCCTGCCAACTATCGCCTCAAATCCTTCTTCGTCCAGAGCGACGAAAACATGAAGGCCTTCGGCGCCATCGAGGAAGCCGCGGCAGCGGGCACCACTGCACGCCGGTTCCGTGCGGTGTGGACAAGCCTGACCGGCAACGGTGCACTGGCCAACAATGACACCAACGTGGCGACTTCCATTCAGGACCCGCCGACCAGCGCAGAGCCGCGCGAGGTGCTCCGGGACGGCGCGGGGCGCTGGCTCGTGATCAGCTCGGAGGAAGACAGTGCGCGCAACGTGGTGCTGAAGGTCGTGCGCACGCTGGGCACGTCCACCGGCCGTTCGTAAAACCGCTAGGCCGCGAGGAAGTCCCGGATCGCGAACAACGTGGCGTCCGGCGCCTCCGTCATCTGGTGATGGCCGACCGGCAGGTTGGCCACCTGCACCGCCTTGCCGGCCGCGCGCGCCGCCGCGATCAGGCCTTGCGCCGCCTTCGGGTTGGTCATCTGGTCGTGCGCGCCCAGGGCGAACAGCACCGGGCAGGTGATCTGCGCGATGGCCGCCTCGCCGCCTGCATAGCGGTCACAGGCCAGAAAGCCGCGGTGGAACACGTTCACGGCCGGGTTGCTGCGCAGCACGCGGCGACCCAGGGCCATGCCCGCGCCATAGGCCCAGAAGCCCGCGCCCGAGGGCGAGGCCAGCGTGCTGCGCGAGAACACGTTCACCATGCGCAGCGCCTTCTCAGGCGTGTTCAGGGCCGACTCGATGAGGGCGGGGGACACCTTCATCGGGTAGGCGGTGCCCACCAGCACCAGGTGCGTGATGCGGTCCTGCAGTCGGGCGGCGGCCTCCAGCGCGATCAGCGATCCCCAACTGTGGCCCACCAGTGCGGCGCGGGCCACGCCCGCCGCATCCAGCAGCGCGGCGATGAAGCCGGCCGCCTGCTCGACGCTTTCGGGCGCATCGCCCTCGCTGCGGCAGTGGCCCGGCAGGTCCAGGGCCAGCACGTTCCAGCCGTGGTTGGCGAAGTAGCGGCTTTGCAGCGCCCACACGCTGTGGTCGTTGAGCACGCCGTGGATGAAGACGACGGTCGGCTTGGCCGCGTCGAACGCCTTGCCGCCGGTATAGCAATAGGTGCCGTGGCCGTTGACGGTGATGCGCATCACGCACCTGCCTTTTCTGCGGCTTTCAGCGCGCGCTGCAGATCGTCGATGAGGTCGTCCGCGTCCTCCAGGCCGATCGACAGGCGGATCGTGCCCTGCGAGATGCCGGCCTGGGCGAGCGCCTCGTCGCTCATGCGAAAGTGCGTGGTGCTGGCCGGGTGGATCACCAGGCTGCGGCAGTCGCCCACGTTGGCCAGGTGGCTGAAGACCTTCAGCGTCTCGATGAACTTCTTGCCCTGCGCGCGGTTGCCCTTCAGGTCGAAGCTGAACACCGATCCCGCGCCGCGCGGCAGCAGCTTTTGCGCCAGCGCGTGGCTGGGGTGCGAATCGAGCATCGGGTGCCCCACGCGCGAGACGAAGGGGTGGCTGGCCAGGAACTCCACCACCTTCTGCGTATTGCGCATGTGGCGCTCCATGCGCAGCGGCAGCGTCTCGATGCCCTGCAGGATCAGCCAGGCCGTGTGCGGGCTCATGCACGCGCCGAAGTCGCGCAGGCCCTCGCGCCGCGCGCGCAGCAGGAAGGCGCCCACGGTGCTTTCCTCGGTGAACACCATGTTGTGAAAGCCGTCGTAGGGCTGGGTCAGCTCGGCGAAGCGCCCCGCGGTGCGCGGGCCCTCCCAGTCGAAGCTGCCGCCGTCCACCACGATCCCGCCGATCACGGTCCCGTGGCCCGACAGGAACTTGGTGGCCGAGTGGTACACCAGGTCCGCACCGTGCTCGAAGGGCCGCATGAGCCACGGCGAGGTGAGGGTGGAGTCCACCAGCAGCGGCACGCCGGCCTCGTGCGCGACGGCGCTCACCGTGGGAATGTCCAGCACGTCCAGGCCCGGGTTGCCCACGGTCTCGCCGAAGAACAGGCGGGTGTTGGGCCGCGCCGCGGCGCGCCAGCCGTCGATGTCGCCCGGGGCGACGAAGGTGGTCTCAATGCCGAAGCGTGCCAGCGTGTAGTGCAGCAGGTTCTGCGATCCGCCATACAGCGCGGTGCTGGCCACGATGTGGCCGCCCGCGCCCATCAGCGTGCAGATCGCCAGGTGCAGCGCGGCCTGGCCGCTGGCCACCGCGATGGCGCCCACGCCGCCTTCCAGGGCGGCCACGCGCTGCTCCAGCACGGCGTTGGTGGGGTTGCTGATGCGGCTGTACACGTGGCCCGGGCGTTCCAGGTTGAACAGCGCGGCCGCGTGGTCGCTCGACTCGAACACGAACGACGTCGTGAGGTGGATGGGAACGGCGCGCGCCCCGGTGGCCGGGTCGGGCGAGGCGCCCGCGTGCAGCGCCAGTGTGTCGAAGCCAGGGTCTGAGTAACCGGGCATCCGTGTCTCCTCTGTAGGGGGGTAAGCGCCGCATTGTGGGCTATATTGCGCAGGATTCAGCCAGCAGCGCCTTGGCGCGCACCACGGAGACCTCCCCCATGAAAGTCAGCGACATCCTTCGCGTCAAAGGCAACACCCTCTACACCGTCAACGCCGACGAGCCGCTGTCCCAGGCCGCTGAAATCATGTCCGAAAAGGACATCGGCTCGCTCGTGGTCATGGACCTGGGTGACCTGGTGGGCATGCTCACCTTCCGCGAAGTGATCCAGGCCGTGGTGAAGAACGGCGGTTCGGTCGGCACCCTGCTCGTGCGCACGGCCATGGACGACGCCCCGCTCACCTGCACGCTCGAGACCGACATGGACGAGGTGCGCCGCATGATGCTCAACCGCCACGCCCGCTACATGCCGGTGATGGACAAGAAGATGCTCATGGGCGTGATCAGCTTCTACGACGTCGCCAAGGCCGTCGTGGATGCCCAGAACTTCGAGAACAAGATGCTCAAGGCCTACATCCGCGACTGGCCCGAGGAAGACGCCCGCCCGGCGGTCTGATCGCTCCCTTCAAGCCAAACAGGCCCCATGCCGGGGTATCGATTGCCTGGATTGCTATGTTTTCAATAGCATTCGACGCGGGGTGGGATGGATCGGGCCGGGTCGCAAGGCTCGGTGATAATCGCGCCCCATGAGCGGCAACACACTCGGCACCCTATTCGCAGTCACCAACTTCGGTGAATCCCACGGCCCGGCCATCGGCTGCGTGATCGACGGCTGCCCCCCCGGCATGCCCCTGTCCGAGGCAGACATCCAGGCCGACCTGGACCGCCGCCGTCCCGGCACCAGTCGCCACGTCACCCAGCGCAACGAGGCCGACACGGTCGAGATCCTCTCCGGCGTGTACGACGGCAAGACCACCGGCACGCCCATCGCCCTGCTGATCCGCAACACCGACCAGCGCAGCAAGGACTACTCCAACATCGCCGAGAGCTTTCGCCCCGGCCACGCCGACTACACCTACTGGCACAAATTCGGCATCCGCGACCCGCGCGGCGGCGGGCGTTCGTCGGCGCGGCTCACCGCCCCCACGGTGGCGGCCGGCGCGGTCGCCAAGAAGTGGCTGTCCGAAAAATACGGCGTTCGCTTTCGCGCCTGCATGACGCAGATCGGCGAGCTGGCCATTCCGTTCGAAAGCTGGGACCACGTGCCCCAGAACCCGTTCTTCGCGCCAGTCGCCGATGTGTCCGCGTACGAGGACTACATGGACGCGCTGCGCAAGTCGGGCGATTCGTGCGGCGCGCGCATCCGCGTGCAGGCCACGGGTGTGCCGGTCGGGCTGGGCGAGCCGCTGTACGACAAGCTGGATGCCGACATCGCCCACGCGATGATGGGCTTGAACGCCGTCAAGGGCGTGGAGATCGGCGCGGGCTTTGCCAGCGTGGCGCAGCGCGGCACCACGCACGGCGATTCGCTCACGCCCCGGGGCTTTGCCAGCAACAACGCCGGCGGTGTGCTGGGCGGCATCAGCACAGGGCAGGACATCGAGGTGTCGCTGGCCATCAAGCCCACCAGTTCCATCATCAGCCCGCGCGAATCCATCGACGTGCACGGCCAGAGCACCGAGGTCATCACCAAGGGCCGGCACGACCCCTGCGTGGGCATCCGCGCCGCACCCATCGCCGAGGCCCTGCTGGCGCTGGTCGTGATGGACCATGCCCTGCGCCATCGCGGGCAGTGCGGCGACGTCGAGCCGCCGGTGCCGCCGATCCAGGCATCGTTTCTCTGAGCCCGGGGCCCTCGGGCCGCCCGCGCCTCAGCGCGCGGCTGAGGCAGGCACGGGGGGCGCCACAGGCACCGAAGCCGCCGGTGCACCGGGGGTTGCCGTGGCCGGTGCGCTGCCCGTGGCGGCAACGGGGGCGGTGACAGGGACCGGTGCCGGCGCATGCTCCAGCCGGTACCAGCGCCAAGCGGCCACCGCCAGCACGGTGACGACCAACAATCCCCCCGCCGCCAGCCACACTGGCCGGCGCGACTCGGCGAACGGGTCGTCCAGCAACCGTCGCGCATTGGCCGGTACCCGGGCCGTCTGCGACAGCGAGCCTCCCAGCCGCGTGTTGATACGCATGCGGCCGTTGATGGCCCAGCCGCTCGCGTCCAGGATCGGCCCCAGGCTGCGCTGGCGCAGCTTGAGCCACGCGATCAGCATGCTCGGCCCGGAAATGGCCAGCACGATGCCGATGAGCGCCAGCGGAATCCACACCCCCAGGTCCACGAACTTGCCGAAGATGCCCACCAGCACCGCGCTGATGCTGCCCAGCGCCACGCCGATCGCCGCCACCGTGCCCACGTCGGTGCGGCGCCCGGGCTCCACCACGGTGGAGGCGGCGGGCGTGGTGCCGCCAGCCTTGAGCGGCGTGTTGGCCAATTGCCCGGCCGTGGCGCCCAGGGACTTTTCCACCCGCGCATCGCTGGCCGAGGCCCGCTTGGCCACCTGCTCCTCGATCATCCGCAGGAATTTCTTGTAGGGCGAGAAGAACGCCTGCGCGATGCTGGTGGGGTTCTCGATCAGCTTGGTGATGGTGGCGTCCCAGTCGTGGCCCTGCCGGTCGTAGAAGACGCCGTTGCGCCCCACGAACAGAAAATCCACGTCGCCCGCCGTGAACGCCGCCACGATGGTCATCTTCTGTCCCTTGCGCGTGCAGTCGCAGTAGGCCAGGTAGGTCTTGGCCAGCCCGGCGAGCTTGGCGTGCTTGCCCGCATCGGCCACCTGCACGGTCAGGTCGCAGCTGCGCGCGTCCAGGTACAGCGTTCCGGCCTTGAAGATCGCGCCCTCGCGCTGGTAGAACGCCGAGAACGAGACGAAGTTGTTCAGCAGCACGAGCAGGTCGCGCCGAAAGCGCAGCAGCTTCTCGAGGTCCAGCATCTGCGTGTTGTGCGCCTTCTCGGCCTCGTCCTGCTCGATCAGGGCCATCACGCGCTCGCGCACGCCGCTCTCGTGCAACTGGCGGAGGGCATCGTCCTTGAGCGCATCCAGCCTGGTGGCCGGCTTGTCGGCCAGCCATTGCTGGCAGGGGGCCAGGGCCTTTTGCACCTGCTCCCATTCTTTTTCGGCCAGCGCCTCGGCCGGGCGGCCGAGCAGCGGCTCCACCGCTTGCTCCCGGAAGGTCTGCAGGGCCTGCGCCCAGGCGGGATTGGTGCCGCGCGCCAGGGGCAGGGCGCCATGGGGCGTGATGGGCGCCAGGGGCAGGGCGGCCACCGCGGGGGACGATGCATCCAGATCGACCCCCGCCATCGCGGCGTATTCCTCCTGTGTGGGGTTGAGTGCCGCCGCCGCGCGCGGATCGTAGGCGGCGAGCCGGGACCGCGCGAAGAAATCGTCGATCTTGTGCCGCACCGCGTTCATCGCCTGCGTGGCGGCGAGCGTGCGATTGCCGAGCGCCAGTCCGGCGGTGCGGTCATTGGCCTGGGCCGACCAGGCGTGCCATTTCGCCACCTCGGCAAAGAAGGCCTCGGCATGCGCGCGGTCCACCCCTTTCAGGGCCTCCTGGGCGACGCCTTTCACGGGTTTCTGCTCGATGGGCACGCTGCCGTGCGTGGCGATGATCTGCTCCATGGCCTCCCGCGCCGGGGTGTCGTCCTGCGCCGTGTCCGGCGTGATTGCGCCATCGCCGTTGAAGCGCATGGCGCTCAGCTGTTCGCTGCGTTCCAGCACCTGGGCCAGCGTGATGGTGGTGGCCTCGGGCTGGTCGGCCAGCGCGAGGATGCGCCGGGCCTGCGCCACCAGCGCGGCGCCCTCGTCCGTGGTGGTGTCGATTGCCTCCAGATCCAGCGCATCGGCCGGCCGCGCCAGCAGGTCGGGGTCGCCCAGCCGGGCACAGGCCCAGTCGCAGGCCGCCAGCAGTTCCGGCGGGCGGATGCGCCCGTCCTTGTCGGTGTCGATCAGGTCCAGCGTGCGTGGGTCGAACTCGATGCCGCGCGTGGGGCAGGCCAGGGCTACCCAGAGCTTCTGGTCCAGCTCGGCCAGGTGGGCGATGTCGGCGCCGGTGCGGATGGTGACCTGGTCCACGCCACCGGCGCGAAAGAATTGCCAGGTGTGGCGGTGGGCAGGCCCGCTGTTGGTTTGGGCAGCGGATGCGGGCGAAGTGGGATGGTTGGAAATCGGCGGCTGGGATTCCATGGAGCGAGGGCGGCGGACGCGGATCGTAGCGAGGACGCCGGGCACGCAGACCGCTCCGGCGGACGAAGCGGCCCAGTTTAGAACGCAGAGGCGTCCACGTGGCCGCCCGCATTGTCAGACAGCGCGCCGTTTTCGTTTGCTATGAAATCGGTAGCTGCCACCGCATGGTAGTCATGCGGTGAGGGCTCGAAAGACCCCAGGCCATCGATTCTTACTTGCGCACTTCGTCCACGAGCGCGCGGAAGTCGTCAATGTCCTCGAAGCTGCGGTACACGCTGGCAAAGCGGATGTAGGCCACCTTGTCGAGCTTCTTGAGTTCGCGCATCACCCACTCGCCGATCTGGCTGGAAGGCACCTCGCGCTGCCCCAGGTTGAGCAGCGTTTCCTCGATGCGCTCAATGGCGCTGTCGATCTGCACCGTGCTGACCGGGCGCTTGCGCAGCGCCAGGTTGAACGAGGCCAGCAGTTTGGCCCGTTCGTATTCGATGCGCCGACCGTCCTTCTTCACGATGGACGGAAAGTTCACTTCCGGCCGCTCGTAAGTGGTGAAGCGCTTGTCGCATGCGCCGCACTGGCGGCGGCGGCGCACGAAATCCCCGTCCTCGGCCACACGCGTTTCCACCACCTGCGTTTCGGGGTGGCTGCAGAAGGGGCACTTCATCGGAAGGCCCCTCCATCATGCCGGCGGAAAAGGGCCGCCGAGCGGGCCGAGGCTGGCGCCAGCGCCCGTTCTGCCCCGGTTGGGCCAGGGCAGGCGGCGCTGAGCGGAGAGCGGGGCATGAATCAGCCGTAGACGGGAAAGCGCGAGGTCAGCGCGTGCACCTTGGCCCGCACCGCGGCCAGGTTGGCCTCGTCGCGCGGGTTGTCCAGCACGTCGGCCAGCAGATGGGCCGTGAGGCGCGTTTCCTCTTCCTTGAAACCCCGTGTCGTGATGGCCGGCGTGCCCACGCGGATGCCGCTGGTCACCATCGGCTTCTCAGGGTCGTTGGGAATCGAGTTCTTGTTGATGGTGATGTGGGCGTTGCCCAGGGCGGCTTCGGCTTCCTTGCCGGTGATGCCCTTGGCGCGCAGGTCCACCAGCATCACGTGGCTTTCGGTGCGGCCGCTCACGATGCGCAGGCCACGCTCGATCAGCGTCTCGGCGAACACCTTGGCGTTCTTGGCGACCTGTTCCTGGTAGGCCTTGAAGCCCGGCTCCAGCGCTTCCTTGAAGGCCACGGCCTTGGCGGCGATCACGTGTTCCAGCGGGCCACCTTGCAGGCCGGGGAAGATGGCGCTGTTGATGGCCTTCTCGTGCTCGGACTTCATCAGGATGATGCCGCCGCGCGGGCCGCGCAGGCTCTTGTGCGTGGTGGAGGTGACCACGTCGGCATGGGGCACGGGGTTGGGGTACTGGCCCGCGACCACGAGACCGGCGTAGTGGGCGATGTCCACCCAGAAGATCGCGCCGATTTCCTTGGCGATCTTTGCGAAGCGCTCGAAGTCGATGCGCAAGGAATAGGCCGATGCGCCGGCGATGATCAGCTTGGGCTTGTGCTCGCGGGCCTTGGCTTCGAGCGCGTCGTAGTCGATCTCTTCCTTGTCGTTGAGGCCGTACGAAACGATGTTGAACCACTTGCCGCTCATGTTCAGCGGCATGCCGTGCGTCAAGTGGCCGCCTTCGGCCAGGCTCATGCCGAGGATGGTGTCGCCGGGCTTGAGGAAGGCCAGCAGCACGGCCTGGTTGGCCTGCGAGCCGGAGTTGGGCTGCACGTTGGCGGCTTCGGCGCCGAAGAGCTTCTTCACGCGGTCGATGGCCAGTTGCTCGACCACGTCCACGTTCTCGCAGCCGCCGTAGTAGCGCTTGCCGGGATAGCCTTCGGCGTACTTGTTGGTGAGCTGCGAGCCCTGGGCGGCCATGACGGCGGGGGAGGCGTAGTTTTCGCTGGCGATCAGCTCGATGTGCTGTTCCTGGCGAACGTTTTCGGCCTGGATGGCGGCCCAGATTTCAGGGTCGGCCTGGCTGACGAGGATATTGCGTTGGTACATGTTGGCAGTCCTATGAACTGGTGTCCCTTGAAACAAGGGCTGCCCAGGCGAACGGCGGAACACAGCAGGCCTTTCAGCCCGTGCGGCACGCTCCCCAGTGGTTCACAGGGGGTGAACCCCTGTCGGTTTCCACGTCAGCGGCGGCAGTGGAGTGCCGCGCCTATCGCCAGTTGCGTACCCCGCGAGTGTAGCTGACCGCACCGGGCCTGGAGCCCGAGGATGAATCGATGCCCCAAGTCGGGCACCGTCGGTTCAAAGGGCGGAGAGAAGCGCGACCTTGTCGGCGCTGGCCTTGGGGGCTTCCGCTTCGGCGGCCGCCTTGGCAGGAACGGTCTGTGCCGGCGCCTGCGTGGAGAGCATCGGCGGGGCGGCCGGCGTGGCAGGAGCCGGCGGTTGCAAGGGCACCGACCGGCCGCTGGCCACCTGGCGCAGGCGGAAGTGCTCGGCCAGCACCTTGGCGGCGTACCCGCCATCGTCGGGCAGATTGGCCGCGCCGACGTAGTAGCGCAAGCCGCCTTCGAGGGACCCGGCGCGGGTGATGCATTCCTGCAGCACCTTCACGCCCACGCGCAGGTTGCTCACCGGATCGAAGGCCGCGAAGTGGCCGCCGAAATTCTGGTACTTGTCGGTGTGCACGTTCGTCATGACCTGCATCAGGCCCTGGGCGCCCACCGCGCTCTGGGCGAAGGGGTTGAAGCTCGACTCCACGGCCATGATCGACAGGATCAACGTAGGGTCCAGCTTGGTCTTGCCGCCGATTTCGTAGGCCTCGGCCACCAGCACTGCCAAAGGCTCCGGCGCCACGCGGTACTTCTTGCTCAGCCAATAGGTGACGGCTGCCTGCTCCTTGGGGAGTTCCTTCGGATTGCTCGCCGTGGCGCGCTCGCTGGCTTCCGGCTCGATGGGCGTGCCCATGACCGCGACCTGGCGGGCTTGCAGCCAGCTCATCAGCTTTTCCTCTCCGGTCTGGCGCAGGTCGGGACGTGCGGTCAAAGTGATGACGGCAAAAGCGACAGCCAGGCCGAGGAGGGCGAAGCTGCTGTGGGTGATTTCAAGAAAACCGTCGATCACATCGGATGCGAACGTTCGCACTCCGGCGACCACTGTTCCTAACGCTGTCATGTAGCTTTTCCTTTCTGAGTCGAGGCCTGAGCAAGGTGGCCCACAAGGGGCCAGGCCGTGCCAGGCATCTCGCCTGGATTGGTACGCCATCAGGTTCGCATTGCCTCCGGAGAGCGTTCAATGACCGAACTGACTTAGCCGGGATCGGCAGCGGATGGAAGATCGTCAACCCCGTTTTTCAGGGCTCGCGGATTCTAGGAGGGCTCTTAATACAGAGTCAATACTAACAAAACTGATCTTTAGATCAATTGGATCTTAAAAATCTGGTAGGAAACACAGGTTTATAGGGTGCATCGGCACCCTTGCATGAGGCATCGTTACCGCTTCTGCAGCCCCACGGTGATGAATGCAATCGAGGCATGGATAGCGATTGAAAATCCAGCTTGTGGTGGCCCGTCAACTTGGCTAAAGTGGCTTTGCCTGAGTGATTCAGGCATCGCCGGACGAAGCGGAGCCGCCCTCCAGACGCATGCAGTGCACTGAAGGTGACTGGTCAAACTTCCAAGGCAGACCCCGGAGGCAATACCTTGCCTCCTGCCCCGTGGACGTTCAAACTCCAGGGTGCAAATGATGGCAAAAGACCGTTGTGTCAGCCGTCAAGCCCGGTGCGGATCGACAGATTCCACCGGGCTTTCTTTTTTGCGACTGGTTACATGTTGCGCCGACCGATTTCTGCTCGAATCCCATGATCTGTGCAATGGAAACCGGACTCTGACGTGCCTCTGCAAGCGCTTTCGATCATCAAAAACCTGTGGATGCGCCGCGTGGCGTGGGCGGTGCTGGCCTGGCTGGGATTCTGGGCACTGGCCTGGGCCGTGGTTCCGCCCGCGCTGCGCCATGTGTTGCACACCACGGTGTCCGAGCAGTTGGGGCGAGAACTGTCTGTCGGGAAGATCGATTTCAAGCCATGGACCCTGGAACTGGAACTGCGGGATCTGAGGATGGCGGCAGAGACTTCGGGCAAGGAGCCCCAGGTAGAAATTCAGCGCCTCTATATAGATGCAGAACTGCAGTCCCTTTGGCGTCTGGCGCCGGTGATCGACGCGCTGGAGATCGATGGACCAACATTGCGCCTGGCACGCACGTCGGCTGGGCAGACCGACTTCGATGACCTGCTGAAAAAGCTTTCTGCACCATCCTCGGCGACGGCTGCGCCCGATGCGCAGCCCCAGCGGTTTTCGCTCTACAACATCGTGGTGAAGGATGGCGCGGTGGATTTCGGCGATGCGCCGCAAAAACGGGTCCACACCGTGCGTGGATTTTCCCTGAGCGTGCCGTTTCTGAGCAACCTGCCGGCAGACCGCACCGTGAAGGTCGCGCCCCATCTGGCCTTTCAACTCAATGGCACGGCGTTCACGACCGGGGCTCAGAGCACACCTTTTCTGGACAGCCGGGACACCGAAGCCACGCTGCAGTTCAAGGGGCTGGATCTGCAGCCGTTCCTGGCCTACCTTCCTTCCGGCATGCCGGTGCGCATCGAGCAAGGCACGCTGGACGCCGATCTGCGGCTGACGTTCCAGAAACAGTCCGAACCCGCTCTCTCGGTGAGCGGCGTCGTGCAGGTCCATGGTGCACGCGTGAGCGATCGACAGGGTGGCCCACTGCTGTCGTTCGACATGGCCACCGCCCAGGTAGCGGCGCTGCAGCCCTTCCAGCGGAAGGTGCATGTGGCCTCGCTGGAGTGGCGCGGGCCGCACGCGACGGTGCGGCGTGACCGGGAAGGGCGCATGGCCGTGCTGGGCGGCGCGGCACAAGGCCAGGGTGCCACGAAGGCGGGGACCACTGCGGCTCCCGATGCGCCGTGGGATATGGTTGTGGATCGGGTGGCCATCAACGGGGGGCAGGTGGACTGGCTGGACGAGGGTACGGCGGTGCCCGCCCGTATCTCGGCACGCGACCTGCGGGTGCGCGCGACCCAGCTGGCCTTGCCACTCACCCGGCCAATGCAGTTCACCGCGGATGCCCGGCTGTCATCGGAAGCGGGGAGCGACGCCGCGACCTTGTCGCTTCAAGGGGAGGTGCTGGCGCAATCGGGCCGCGTGGCCGTGTCCGCCCGCGGCTGGCCGCTGTCCATGGCCCGGCCGTACCTGGCCAACCTGGTCCAGCCCCAACTGGACGGAACGCTGGATTCCGATGGGGGCGTGGCCTGGAACGGCTCCTCATGGGCGGCAAAGATCGCCAAGCTGTCGGTGGATCGCGCCGAATGGGCCTGTGCTCCGGCTGGGCGGGACTGCCCAGCGGGGGCCGCCACGGTCTCGGGCCTGCGCAACAACGCGGCCTGGGCTGAAATCGGCCGCGTCGAGGTCGAGGATGCGTTGATCCGGATGCCGCAGCGCACCGTTGCCATCGCGCGGGTGGTGACATTGCAGCCCAAAGTGCGCCTGGAGCGCACTGGGGACGGGCGCTGGATGGTGGAGCGCTGGCTGACGACGGTGCCCGACACCGCAGGGAAAGGCCGTGTGCCAGTCGCCGCCGCAACGCGGACGAATGCCGCCCCCGGCTGGAGCGTGCAACTGGCCGAAGTGTCGGTGGACGGTGGAGCGCTGGCGTTCAACGATGCGGCCAAGGCACAGCCTGTGGCGGTACTGCTCGACACCTTCCAGATGCGGGCCAAGGGCCTGGCATGGCCGGTGAATGCCGGCGCACCTCCAGTGTCGTTGTCGCTGTCGGCACGACTGGGGGCCGGGCGGACGGATCCCGGCAACCTGGCCTATGAAGGAACGGTGCAGATGACGCCCCTGCTGGCACAGGGCAAGGTGCAGGCGTCCCGCCTGCCACTGCATCTCTTCAAGCCGTATGTGGACAACCCGTTGGCGGTCGATGTGGTGCGTGCCCTCGGCAGCTTCAATGGCGAGGTGTGTTACGCCCCGCAAGCCGACGGACCGGCCGTCGGCGTGCGGGGCAATGCCGCACTGGACGACGTGCGGGTGAGGGCCCTTGCCGTTCGCCCAGCCGCGACTGGACCGGCCGACGGTGCTGCACCCATCCGTGGGGAAGAACTGCTGAACTGGAAGTCGCTGGCCCTGCAGGGGGTGGATTTCACCCTGGCGCCGGGAAAGCCAACCGCGCTCGACGTCAAGGAAACGGCGTTGAGCGACTTTTTTGCCCGCATCATCGTTCAGCCGAATGGGCGCATCAATCTGCAGGACCTTGCTCAGCCTGCCCAGGGGCCACCCGGTGTATCGGCAACAGCGGAGGCTTCCCCCGACATCACCGCAGCGGCGGGCTCGACGCCGCCCCAGGCGGCCAAGCCGTCAATGGCGCCGGTCATGCGTTTCGGCCCCGTGGTGCTCACTGGCGGTTCGGTGCGTTTTACCGACTCGTTCGTTCGGCCCAACTATTCAGCGGACTTGAGCGAATTGAATGGGCGCCTGGGGGCTTTTGCCTCCGCGCCCCCCGCCGAGGGCGGTGAGCCCGCCATGGCCGACCTTCAACTGCGTGGACGTGCGCAGGGCTCCGCCTCGCTCGACATCACGGGGCGCCTGAATCCGCTGGCCAAGCCCTTGGCATTGGACATCCAGGGGCGGATGCGCGATCTGGAACTGCCGCCGCTATCGCCCTACAGCATCAAGTACGCGGGCCATGGCATCGAGCGGGGCAAGCTGAGCATGGACGTCAACTATCGTGTTCTGCCGGATGGTCAATTGACGGCCAGCAACAAGCTCGTGCTGAACCAGTTGCGTTTTGGCGAGCCGGTGGAGGGTGCTCCGGCCAGTTTGCCGGTGCGTCTGGCTGTTGCCTTGCTGGCCGACCGCAATGGTGTGATCGACGTGGAACTGCCGATCAATGGCTCGCTGAACGACCCCCAGTTCCGCCTGGGACCGGTGATTTTTCGCGCGGTGGGCAACTTGGTGATGAAGGCGATCACTTCGCCGTTTTCATTGCTGGCCGGATGGATGGGGGGCAGTTCTGAGCTGGATCGCGTCAACTTCGCCCCGGGCAGCGCGGCCCTGAACGATGAAGCCCGAAAGACGCTCGACAAGATCGGACAGGCACTCTCGGAACGACCGGGACTGAACATGACCGTCGCCGGGCACGCTCAGCGAGAGGCCGAACAAGAGGGCTGGAAACGGGCCGCGCTGCAGTCCCGGGTGGCGGCACAAGCGCGCCGCATGGCTGCTCGGGGCGATCAAGCGCCCTCGGAACCCCAGGCGCTGGCGCCGGGCTCGCCGCAGTACGCTGACTCGCTCAAGGATGTGTATCGCGGCACCGACATGGCCAAGCCCCGCAATCTGGTCGGCATGGCGAAGGATTTGTCCGTGCTAGAAATGGAAGCCTTGTTATTGGCGGACATGGCAATTCCCGATGAGGCGATGAGAGAACTGGCACAGGCACGGGCAGTGGCGGTCCGTGACTACCTGGCGGGGCGGCAAGTCGCGCTGGGGCGATTGTTCGTCGGCGCACCGAAAATCGATTCAGAGAGTGCTAACGGGGCGCCCCACGCCGAACTCACTTTGTCCACTCGCTGACAGGGCGCATCCGGTGGAAACAAGCTTTTTCAGCCATCCATGGCAGTGGGCTACATTGCCGTATTGCAGTCGCAGCGCGGCACCCCATATTCAACGCTCAAGTGTCTGAACCATGGCCCTGTGTGCCCGCTGAGTCCGAATAAAAACGCCCCATGTAGGGGACTTGCTAAAACCGGGCGAAAATAGCGCCCTTGTCGGCGGCGTCATCTGCGCTGCCTGTAGGCGCTGGCTCCCTCGGCCACGGCCTTTTACCCCCTGAATCCATGTTTCCCTTTTCTTCTCGCAACAAAATGTCTGACGCACCCGAAGTGAACCCGGCCCCGGCCAAGCACACCGAGCCGCATCCTTTGGATGCGCTGACGGGCGGCGCGTTTTCCGCCGCGACCTCGGGAGAGAGGGCATCGCGCATCCGCGAATGGCTGCAGACCCAGCCGTCGCCGGAGCAGTTGCAGGAGGTGTTCAAGGAACTGAGTGGGCGCGACAAGGGCGCGGCCCGTGCCGTTCGCGAGCGCCTCGATGAAATCCGGCGTGCCAAAGGCCAGGAGGCAATCGCTGCGGAGTGGGCCGAAAAGGCGCAGGGTTTGCTGGCTGCCGCCAAGCTGAACATCGCCGACGCGCTGGCTTGGCAGCGCGATGCGGCCAAGGCGGGTGCCCCTTTGTCGCGGGAACCTTTGGCGTCGCTCAAGGTGCAATTGGCAGAGCGCATGAAGGTCATCGAAGATCTGCAGCACCGTGTGCAGGTGCAGCGTGAGGCCGCGGTGTTGCTGGCCCAGCGCATCGAGGTGCTTTCCACCAAGCCCTGGCGTGATGCCCAGGCCGCATTGGAGGCGCTGCGCACCGACGTGGGCCGCTGGCAGCAACAGGCTCAGGAATTGACGGACGACCCATCCTGGGTCAGCGTGGAAGCGCGTTTCCCGCCGCTGCTCGATGCCTCGCGCACCCAGCTTCTCGTGGTGTGGGATGCATTCCAGCCGGCAGTCGCTCAGGCGGTGGCGGCGGCGGAAGATCCTGCGGCAGCCTTGCCTCCGGTTCCCGTGTGGGCGGATGAGCTCCGCGTGGCCCGTGGTCAACCATCGGAAGCCGCCGCGGCGCAGCCGGCCGCGCGGCCACCTGCACGCTCCAAGGTGGATCCTGAAGTGCGAGACAAGGCCGTGCAGGCTGTGCGCGACGCATTGGTCAAACTGGAGCGTGAGACGGCGGAAGGCCACGGCAAAGCCAGCGCGGGCGCTGCGGCTGCGTTGCGCAGCGTGCTGAAAACCCATGGCAAGCACATCGACGCGGCATTGGAGCAGCAGGTGCACACGGCTTTGGTCGCGGCGGGTGAACTCGAAGGCTGGCAGCGCTGGAGCGCGGACCAGGTTCGCGAAGACTTGGTGGCCCGTGCGGAAGGGTTGCTGCAACGTCCCGAAGGCCAGGCTTTGGGCGGCCGCAAGATGCAGGAAACGCTGCGCCAGTTGCGCGAGCAGTGGAAACAGGCCGACCAAGGGGGGCCGGCCAACCATGCGCTGTGGAAAAAATTCGACGAGGCTTGCAATGCCGCCCACAAGGTGGTCGAGGCGTGGCTGGAAAAGGTGCGTGCCGATGCGGCTGAACACAAAGCCCAGCGTGTGGCCTTGCTGGACGAGGTGAAAGCTTGGACGGTGGCCCAGGCAACGGCCGGACAGCCCGACTGGAAGGCGGTCAACCGTGCGCTCCACCAGTTCGGTGATCGGTGGCGCGATGGCGGTCATGTCAGCGAAAAGGTGTTCGCCGAACTGCAGCCCCAATGGAAAGAAGCCATGGCCGCCGCCGCCGCGCCGCTGGAAACTGCGCAGAAGGACAGCCTGGCACGTCGGCACGCGCTGATCGACGAGGCAATCGCCTTGGGGGCTGCGCCGACACTGCGGGTCGACGCGGTGAAGGCACTGCAGCAGCGCTGGCAGGCCGAGGCGCAGTCCGTGCCACTGGACCGCAAGCACGAACAGAAATTGTGGGATGCCTTCCGCAAGCCGATTGACGAAGCGTTCA
The DNA here is from genome assembly GCF_030158975.1 of Acidovorax sp. SUPP2539. NCBI lineage: Bacteria > Pseudomonadati > Pseudomonadota > Betaproteobacteria > Burkholderiales > Comamonadaceae > Acidovorax > Acidovorax sp. SUPP2539. The sequence goes on from NZ_BQXJ01000001.1 coordinate 1,598,256, forward strand.
ATCGCAAATCCGCTGATCGGGACAAGATGGCTGGCGAGATCAGCGCTCGGGACCGCGTCGTGTTGGAAGCCTCCAAGGCGTTGGAGGAAGCGAATGCCAGCGGCGATGCGCAAAAGATCCGTGGCGCAATGGTCGCTCTGGAGGCTGCGCTGCGCGGACAGGCATTGGCCAATGAAGCAGCAGCATCCGCTGCGCAGAACAGGCCAGCTACTGCGTCGGACAACGTGACTTCCGCACCCGCAGAGGGGGGCGCGGCTTTGGAAGGGGAGGGCGCCGATACAGATCAGGCTCCACCGCCTGCCGCGGCGCCGAAGCCTGCACCGCGTCCCGTGGTGGCTGTGCGTGGCGACGATCGCCCGGGTATGAAGAAGGATGCGCCTGCACTGCCGGGCCGTCCAGCACGGCCGGGAGACCGCAAAGACGGACGCGGTCCGCGCGATGCCTCCGGCCTGGGCCGGGGTGGCGATGCGCGGGGCGACCGGTTCGGGGATCGGGGTGATCGGTTTGGTGACCGTTCGGAAGCTCGCGGTCCTCGCCTGGGCGACAGCGCTTTCCGTGCCCAGCGCGAGGCTCTCGAACATGCGCAACTCACACTGCGCAAACTGGCTGCGCAAGCGCATGGCGAGGCACTCACCCAGCTGATTGCAGCTTGGCAAAAACGGGACGCAGCCCAGTTGCCCAGCGTGCAGGAACTGGGAGTGCAAGCGTCCGTCCGCACGGCATGGACCCAGGCGGTTTCTGCCGCGCCCCAAGGGGATGCATCGGAGGCTTTGCTGAGGCTGGAAATGGCGGCCGAAGTGCCGACCCCTGCGGAGCAGTTGCAGGCCCGCCGTGCACTCCAACTGCAGTTGCTCACCCGCCGAAATGATCCCACGCCCGTCCAGACGTGGGGGCAGGATGTGGCTCGGGTGCTTGCAAGTGCAACCGACGAAACCAGCGCCCGCAGGTTGCAGAACGCGTTGAAGACCCTGCTGCGTAAATAAGCGCGAAGTACAGCAAGGCCGTTTGGCCGAACCGGCCTTGCTGTTCTACCAAACCACCGATGGAGGACTGCGGGTTGTTGGTTGGCAGAAAGCTCCAGCCTCCGGTTGCGCAGCCACGCCGATGGCGGAGCGGCCTATCACGGAATGAGCCGAGCCATGACGTCCGGTTCATGGCGCATCGGGCAAAAAAAAGCCGCTGTTTTCACAGCGGCTTTTTTGAATTTGGTGCCCAGGAGAGGACTCGAACCTCCACGATGTTACTCGCTAGTACCTGAAACTAGTGCGTCTACCAATTCCGCCACCTGGGCATTTCAGGAAAGACTCTAATTATAGAGTCTTTTTTGAAGGCTCTGGCTGAGTTGCAAAATTTATTGTTGAGACCATGCCATGCGCCGGGAATGCGGACAATAAAAAAAGCCGCTTCAAAAGAAGCGGCTTTTTTGGCCGACAACCCTGCAGGTTGTCGTTAAACTTGGTGCCCAGGAGAGGACTCGAACCTCCACGATGTTACTCGCTAGTACCTGAAACTAGTGCGTCTACCAATTCCGCCACCTGGGCATTTCAGGAAAGACTCAGATTGTATATCAAAAAAACGACCCCTGGCGCACCTGCTGCGCGCAATGAAGACGAGATCGAAGGCAGTGTGCAGGGGCATCGCGACGGGCATGGATTTGTGCAGCGAGACGACGGCGAATCCGATATCTATATTCCCCCCAACGAGATGCGGGCCGTGCTCCACAAGGATCGCGTGCGTGTCCGGATCGTTCGCCAGGATCGCCGGGGCCGTCCGGAAGGGCGCGTGGTTGAAATCGTCGAGCGGCCCGACCAGCCCATCATCGGGCGATTGCTTCAAGAGAGCGGTGTCTGGCTCGTGGCCCCGGAAGACAAGCGGTATGGTCAGGATGTCTTGATCCCCAAAGGAGCCACCGGAGCGGCCAAGCCAGGGCAGGTGGTTGTGGTTCAGCTGACCGAGCCTCCAGCCCTGTTCGGGCAACCGGTCGGTCGAATCACCGAGGTGCTGGGAGAGGTGGACGACCCGGGAATGGAGATCGAGATCGCGGTGCGCAAATACGGTGTGCCGCACGAATTTTCGGCCGATGCTTTGGCGCAGGCCAAGGCACTGCCCGATAAGGTCCGCGCGCAGGACAAGCGCAGCCGGGTGGATCTCACGGACGTGCCGCTGGTCACCATCGATGGCGAAGACGCGCGTGATTTCGACGATGCCGTCTACTGCGAGCCCGCCAAGGTCGGGCGTGCCAAGGGGTGGCGACTGCTGGTGGCCATCGCGGATGTGAGCCACTATGTGGAGACCGGCAGTGCGATCGATATCGACGCCTATGACCGGGCGACGAGCGTGTATTTCCCCCGGCGCGTGATTCCCATGCTGCCCGAGAAACTATCCAACGGTTTGTGTTCGCTGAACCCCGAGGTCGAGCGCCTGTGCATGGTGTGCGACATGCTCATCACAGCCAAGGGCGATGTGCATGCGTACCAGTTCTACCCCGCGGTGATGTTCAGCCACGCCCGCTTCACTTACACCGAGGTGGCCGCCATCCTGGCCAACACCCGTGGACCGGAGGCGACGAAGCGCAAGCCCCGCGTCAAAGACCTGCTCAATCTGCACGATGTCTACAGGGCCCTGTTGGCTGCGCGGCATGTGCGCGGTGCTGTGGATTTCGAAACGACCGAGACGCAGATTATTTGCGACGATAACGGCCGCATCGAGAAGATCGTTCCACGCACCCGCAACGACGCGCACCGCCTCATCGAAGAAGCCATGCTGGCCGCCAACGTCTGCAGTGCCGATTTCATCGCGCAAGGTGGCCAGCCTGGCTTGTTTCGGGTGCATGAAGGACCGACGCCGGAGAAGCAGGAGATCCTGCGCAATTACCTCAAGGCCATGGGGGTGGGTATGTCCATTGGCGACGATCCGAAGCCTGGCGACTTCCAGGCCATCGCTGACGCCACCAAGGACCGTCCGGACGCTCAGCAGATCCATACGATGCTGCTGCGATCGATGCAGCAAGCCATTTACACGCCGATCAACAGCGGCCATTTCGGGCTTGCATTCGAGGCCTACACCCACTTCACCAGCCCGATACGCCGTTACCCCGATCTGCTGGTTCACCGGGTGATCAAGGCCATCCTCGGTAAAACCAAATACCGGTTGCCGGCATTGCCCACGCCTGGCGAAGCCCATGCCAAGCTGGCCAAGCGTCTGGCTGCGCGCGTTGCTGCGCCCACCATGCAACCACGCAAGGAAGCACCGGTGAGTACCCGTGAAACACAGGCCTGGGAAGCGGCAGGGCTGCACTGCAGCGCCAATGAACGCCGGGCGGACGAGGCCAGCCGGGATGTCGAGGCCTGGCTCAAATGCAAGTACATGCGTGAGCACCTGGGCGAGGAGTACAGCGGCGTGGTCAGCGCGGCCACCAGCTTCGGCATTTTCGTGACGTTGGACGCCATGTATGTCGAAGGCCTCGTACATATCACCGAGCTGGGAGGTGAATATTTCAAGTTCGATGAGGCCCGCCAGGAATTGCGCGGCGAACGCACCGGAATACGTTATGCGATCGGCTCGCGCGTACGGGTGCAGGTGAGCCGTGTGGATCTCGATGGCCGCAAGATCGATTTCCGGCTCATGCGGGAAGGTGAAGACCTTGCGCCCCCTCGGCCAACGAAGGGCAAGGCAACCGCGGGCGCAGGCTCCTCCGACAACCGCGCTGCGCATGCGGCCAGCCCCTCGAACAGAAAATCCCCTGGCAAATCCGCCACCCGGGCGTCGACCGACGAGCGCTCCTCGCGCAAGCAGTCGCCCAAGGCGACTGGCAAGCGTGCCGGACCGCCCGCCAAGGGCCGCAAATCCCGCAGATGAACGTTATGCGCAGCTACGTTGAAAAAAGTCGCATGAGGAATGGTCGATGAGTGATGTATCCAAAGTAGCCATCGTGACCGGCGGCGGGTCGGGCATTGGCAAAGCCGCTGCGTTGGCCTTGCTGAAGGACGGATGGCGTGTGGTCCTGGCTGGGCGCCGGGAATCGTTGCTGCATGCGGTGATTGCCGAAGCCAGTGCCGGGGGGCAAGCCTTGGCGGTTCCGACCGACGTTGCGGACCCCGTTGCAGTTCGGGCCTTGTTCGACCGAGCGGTGGAGGCCTTCGGACGAGTGGACTTGCTGTTCAATAATGCTGGCGTTGGCGCGCCGGCTGTGCCCATTGACGAGCTGCCGCTGGAGCAATGGCACAGGGTGGTCGGCACCAATCTCAACGGCATGTTCTATTGCCTGCAGCAGGCCTTTCGTGTGATGAAGGCGCAGCAGCCGCCAGGCGGTCGCATCATCAACAACGGTTCCATCTCCGCGCATGCTCCCCGCCCCCATTCGATCGCCTACACGGCCACGAAACACGCAGTTTCCGGACTCACCAAAACCGCGTCTTTGGACGGCCGCAAATACGACATTGCAGTGGGCCAGATCGATGTGGGCAATGCGGGGACAGAGCTTGCCCAGCGCATGACGCAGGGGGTGCAGCAGGCCAACGGGCAGATAGCGGCTGAGCCGCTGATGGACGTCCATATCGTGGGCCAGTCGGTGCTCTACATGGCCAATCTGCCTCTGGAGGCCAATGTCATGTTCCACACGGTGATGGCCACCAAGATGCCATTCGCGGGGCGAGGGTAGAACCTTCTGACCGATGGGATGAGGCCGCAATTTGCGGCCTCTCCTTCGTTAAGCAACCGAAGGCGAAAGATTGCTTATGGTGAAGTCGGAGCAGCGAAGGGGTGTGTGGTTCATGGGTGAAGCAGTGCCTACCCTTTCCATGCCCAAGGAAATAGCGCTTTGCCCGGCTGAAGACTTGGTCGCATCGGCAGATGAAAAGGCCACGTTCTGTTCAGGACTGCGCTCTTGGTATGTGGACAGGAAGGGCCAGGATTTACGGGTCATTTCTATCTCCTAGAAAAGTGCAGGCGCCGGGTTGGCGATGCCTTGTTGCCAATCGCTCAACAAGTATTTCCGCAGCCTCTGCCGCTTTTTGTAGGACAGAACAGAACGATGATCTCGGCCTGGCGCTCAGGGCTGAAGCAATTCACCGTACAGATCGGAATAGACCCTGGCCGATGCGTCCCAACCGAAGGTTTGCCGCATTCCGGCGCGTTGAAGCGATTCCCAGGTGACGGGTGATTGCCATGCCGCGATGGCCCGCTGCACCGCTTTGTCAAACATTTCCTGGGTGGCGGCCGGCATGATGAATCCGGTGCCTGCCGACTGAGGTGAATCAGCGTCCACGACGGAGTCCGCAAGTCCACCCGTGTTCGTCACGATCGGTGGGGTTCCGTAGATCTGGCTGTACATCTGGTTCAGTCCGCATGGCTCGAATCGCGAGGGCATGAGGAAACAGTCCGCGCCCGCCTCGATCTGGTGGGCCAACGATTCATCAAAGCCCAGCGTCACGCTGATGTGCTCAGGATGCAGGGCCGCCAGATGCGTAAAGCGGGACTGGATCGCAGCATCGCCATTGCCCAAGACGACAAGCTGTGCCCCTTGCTGCACCAGACGCTTCGCGCCCTCCACCACGAGATCGACGCCTTTTTGCTGGGTGAGCCGTCCGACCAGACCGAACAGCATGCGGTTTTCCGCAGTATCCAGCCCGCATCGCTGGCGCAACGCGGTTTTGTTCAGCGCCTTGCCCGACGGGCTTTCCAAACTGTATGGCGCAGCGATGAGAGGATCGCTCGCCGGGTTCCATGTGTTCGTGTCGACGCCATTGAGAATGCCGTGCAAGGCGTCCGCACGCTCCTGCAGCACTCCGTCCAAACCGAATCCAAGTTCGGGGCCCTGGATTTCGCGTGCGTATGTGGGGCTGACAGTGGTGATGGCGTCTGCAAAATTCAGGCCGGCTTTGAGCATCGACATGCGGCCCCAGAATTCGACACCCGCGATGCCCCGATGCTCCGGCGGAATCTCCAGCGCATCGCACGCCTGCATCGGAAAGACACCTTGGAATGCCAGGTTGTGCACGGTGATGATGCTGCGTGCCACTGGGGCGCCGTCGGCCGTGGCGCGCGCTTGCGCCAGATAGAACGGCGCCAGCCCGGTGGGCCAATCGTTGGCATGCACGATATCGGCCTGCCATCCACAGGGCGTGGCCTGTGTTCCCATCATGGCCGCGACACGGCTGAGCAGGCCAAAGCGCAGCGCGTTGTCATCGTGATCCGTGCCGTTGGGTGCGCCGTAGGGCGTGCCAGCGCGTGCATAGAGTTGAGGGCACGAAAGCAGGTAGAGGATGAAGCCGTCTTCCTGGCGCAGTTGCAGCAATTGCGCTGCCGGCCAGGCACCCTGCGGCGCAATGGCAAACAAGCCGACGATCTGGCCAGTGATGGCCATATCGCCGTAGGCCGGCATGAGCAAGGCAACATCGTGCCCCAGGGCTGACAACGCACGGGGCAGGGCGGCACTGACATCGCCCAGCCCACCGGTTTTGACCAGTGGGGCGCATTCAGGCGTGACGAAGAGGACTTTCATTCGACGTCCTCGGGCACCAACACCACGAATGGCAAGGTACCGCCCTCTGGTTGCAACTCACCCATCAGCATGTCCAGTTCCAGGCCTTCATCCTTGTCGGCTACCAGGGACACTCCCGTCATCCAGTTTTTCCACCTTGGAATTTTGTCCAAGGCAGGATGTACCGCGGCAAGCGCGACGCGGGTTCCACGCCAACCCATCGCGGTCAGCCCGTACAGCAACCGCGAGCAGACAACCACAATGGCTTTGCCTTCCCGGATGCGTGCAAACGCGACGGCATGTTCGGCGCTCGGCCCCTCCAGGGGCAGAGGAAGGTAGGTGGCGTTCAGGAACAGTTCCGGCATTTTCTGCCGCAACTGCAGCAGCCGCCATGTGACCAGTTGCTTGACCAGCGGCGCCGGAGATGCGCCCAGCATCTCTCGCCATGCATCGGTCTTGGGATACCCCTGGGCGTAGTGCGAGCGCACTGTTTCCAGTGAACGCTCCAGTTCCGTGAAGTCGACGGGTCTGCGGTTGTCCGGGTCCACGAGGCTGAAGTTCCACTGCTCGCAGCCTTGGTAGATGTCGGGCACTCCGGGGACCGTCAGCTTCAGCGCGAGCTGGCACAGGCTGTTGCGAAATCCGTAGGGGGCGATGGACTGGACAAATTTCTCCAGTTCGCGCACGAAACGATCCGTGGAGAGCACGCCGTCGATGTAGCGGTCAACGGCTGCCTCATAGGCCTCGTTGGGAAACAGCCAGTTGGTCGCCTGCTTGGCCTCGCGCATGGCTTTGACCATGTACTGCTTGGCGCGGTCTCGCAAGCCGATCCGCTCCTCCGCATCGGCGCCTTCTGCCGGCCAGATGCCGACCAGGGCTTGATAGAGCGCCCAGAGATCATGGGGGCTGGGAACCACCGCACCGTCGATCTCCGTCGTGAAACGGGTCCCGAGTTCGCGCAGTTGAATCGCCGTGTCTTCCCACAGCGCCGGAATCTCGGACAGCACGTTCAGGCGGGCGCGCAGATCTTCCGAACGCTTGCTGTCATGCGTGGAGGTCGCCAGCAGCCCATGCGGCAATCGCCGCGATCGTTGCAGGTTGGCCTGATGAAATGCGGCGCCGGACAATCCGAAACGCCGCGGCTCCGAGCCCACATCGTTCAGCGACACCAGGCGCACATAGCGGTAGAACGCCGTATCCTCTACGGACTTTGCCATCACCGGCGCCGTGAACTGTTGCCAGCGGCGCAGGAACGCGCCCCGCAACGCGGGCAGGTGCTGACCTTCCGTGCCGACAAAGACACCTTGCAGGTACGCGAGCACACCGCCCTCGGCGGTGCCCATGCGGCGACGTGCCGCCGCAATGGCCCATTCGATGTGTTGCCGATCCGTGTCGGACAGCCCCGTGCCGTCGGGCGCGATGTAGGTGCGGTAGACGGGGAAGACGGCCGCCACCTCCGTCAGCGCGATGCGCAGCTGGTTGCGCGTGAAATCGCAGGTCTTGCGATCGGTGCGGCTGATGCGGTAGAGCGTGTCGGCCAGCCACCCCAGGTCACTGAACAGCGAGGTTTCGATGATGTGCTTCTTGCACTCGTGCACCGCCTCTTCGAATTCCTTGCGATCGCCGGTGAAGGCGGAGTACGCATCGTCGAAGGCCGCTTGAGAGGCCGGCTCGACGAATAGCCCGTTGACCAGGCTGCTGAACCGGTACCCTGTGGCTCCATGCACGGGCCAATCCTGCGGCAGCGGCTCATGGTCCGCCAGGATCTTTTCTACGATGAGGTATAGCGCACGGGGCTCCCGTCCCGCAGCGCGCGCCAGCGACGCATAGCGCTTTTGCAGCCGGTCGAAGTACTGGGCGGGGTCGGCCAATCCATCCGGATGGTCGATGCGCAATCCGGAGATCTTTCCCTCGGCCAGCCAGCGAAAGATGCAGGTGTGGGTCGACTCGAAGACGGCTGGGTCTTCCATGCGGACGGCAGCCAGGGAGTTGACGTCGAAGAATCGGCGGTAGTTGATGTCGTCGCCTGCCACACGCCAGTCCGCCAAGCGGTACGCCTGATCGTGCAGCAACTGGTCCAGCGCATCGAAGCTTTCCGGACTGTCCTTCTGGCCGTTCCACTGCGTCAGAAGCGCTTCGATCCACTGCCGCACCCAGGGGTGCTCCCCCGCCAATTCCGCAAGCCGCCGCTGATGCAGCGGTGTGTCCCGTTGGCGCATGGTGCGCTCGTTCTCGTCACTGGTATTGCGCGAAGGCAGATTGCCGAACGCATCCACCAGCGATTGCATCTGCGCCAGGCTGTCGCCATCGCGTTCGCCGCCCGAAACCGGGGCGGGCACGGCTGCAAAAATGCGCGCGTAATGCTGTGGGTCGATGGGAAGTTCGTGGTCCCAGTAGCGGATGCTGAACCGCCCCCCTTGAGGGTCGAATGCCACCTGAAGTTCGCCGGATTCGAGAACGCGGCCGTAATGGCCGCCCAGCATGGGTAGAAGCACCCGCCCGTGCATTTCTGGCGCGGTCGGCTCCCACTCGATGTCGAAGGTGGCTGCATGGGCGGAGGCTCGCCCATGCTCCAGCACGTCCTGCCACCAGGGGTTATTGGAATCCAGCACCCCCATGTGGTTGGGCACGATGTCGAGCACCTGGCTGAGCCCGTGCGACTGCAGCGCTTCGCACAGGGCGGTGTGCGTGGCCTCCGACCCGACCTCGGGATTCAGACGGGTCGGGTCCACCACGTTGTAGCCATGTGTGCTGCCCGGCGCGGCTTTCAGATACGGCGAGCTGTAGAGGTGGCTGATCCCCAGTGCATGGAGATAGGGCACGGCCCGGGTGACCTGCTCGAAGGTATTGCCTTCGTGGAATTGCACCCGGTACGTCGCCAGGGGAATATCGGCGGTGTCGAGTGGCGGCAGTGCCTCGCTGAAGGGCAGGGCTGCGCCGCCGCGCTCGGCGCGCATCGCGGCCGCAATGTCCGCAAAGCAGGGATGGGTCGCCAGCTTTTCCAGTGGCACGCTCAGGCGCCGGCGCCAGTTGGGCTGCATGGCCTCGGTGGAGCCCGGCACATTGACCTGCTCCAGTTGGCCTGTCACGTCTTCCAGTTGCACTGCCGCCAGCCAGCAGGGTGTTCTGGCGAGATAGCGATGCACTGCGGCCACGAAGTCCGCGTTGGCTTCGGGCACCGATTGCGGGTCCGCAGTGGCACCGCTCGGAAGCAGCCCTTCCTCGTTGAGCGCGATGAGCAATCTCACGCGGTCCTGGGCGCGCTCCATCAAGGCGCGGGCGTGGGCGTCCTGGGCGGACAGCCAGCCCAGGCGCGACTGCACCTCGATATCTTCGGCCGCCCAAAACCCACGCAGTGTGGGCAGGTCATGCGTGCTGACCACTGCCAGGGCCTGGTGAGGCCAATGGGCCGGCGTGCGGAACGCGCCGCCATCGGCACGTTCGAAAATCAAAGGACGATAGGACAACAGCGTTTTGTGCGCCATGGCCTCCCGCATCTGCGGCGCGACATTGCCCAGGTCTTCGCCGATCACCATGCACTGGTGGCGATGGCTTTCGATGGACATGATGGCCAGCAAGGCGTCCAGAGGGTAGTAAACGTACGCACCGCCGTCCGCACTGGTCCAGAACAGGCGCATGAGTGCCATGACATGGTCCATCCGCAAGGCGCCGGCCGGGCGCATCACGCTCGTCAGCAATCGGCGCATGGGCAGGAAATGCGCCGCCGCCAACGCACAGGGATTCATCGGAGGAAGGCCCCAATCCTGTCCCTGGTGGTTGAGCGGGTCCGGCGGAGCGCCGACGTTCATGCCGCGCGCGTACAGGCCCTGGCCGGTCCAGGTCTCCGAGCCCCCGTCGTTCGCTCCGACCGCCAAGTCGCAATACAGACCCAGCGTCATCATCGAACGGGCCCGTTGGCTCACCCGATCGAGTTGTGCATGTGCCAGCCACTGCAGCCAGAAGCGGTACTGCACTTGATCCGCATGGTCCTGGGCAAAGGCTTTCACCTCGGCGCCCTGGGGGTCGCGCATCGCTTCGGGCCATGCAGGCCAACCCCAGACACTGGGGTCGATGGCGTTCAAATGGCACTGGATGGCCTCGTACAGCGCGTGTTGCCCGAGGATGTCGGCTTGACCCCTCATGAAGTCGCGGAAAGCCGCCGCTCGCGGCGAGTCGGTGCTCGATTCGCTGCGCTGGAACTCGTCCCACAGCAGCCCCAGCACCTCTTGCTTGGCGGCTGCGACTTCGGCATAGCGCACCTCGCTCGAAGCCCGCAACGCCCCCAGCCGCTGCTGGAAAGCGGCGTCCGAGAACAGTGTCTGCGCAGCCGAACTGCGCATGAATTCAGGCACCGCCGCCACATCGATGACGAGCGTGTTCAGCGCCATCCGGCTTGACGGGCTATAGGGGCTTGCAGCCTCTGGCTGATCCGCGCGCAAGGCATGCAACGGGCTCAATCCGACGAAAGCCGCGCCTTGCCCGGCAGCAATGGACACGAGGTCCGCCAGATCGGTGAAATCGCCAATCCCCCAGTTTCGTTCCGAGCGCAGGGCGTACAGCTGGGCACTCAGGCCCCACCAGCGTTCGCCTTGCCGCAGGGGCTCCGGGGACCAGCAATGCTCGGGCGCCACGATGACCAGCCGTTCGGCCGATGCCCCCGGTGAATGGAGGGCGTAGTAGCCCATGGACAGCGAAGCGGGTACCTCGGCGACGGTGCCCACGCCCTCGCACACCAGCGTGCGTTCCGCCGTCTCAGCGGTGAACAGGCGCCAGGGCCCTTCGTTGTGAAGCGGCACGGTGGCCGCGCTGCCCTCCAATACCAGCACAGGGGAGGGCACGGCGCTGGTATCTGCATGGTCTCCCATGGCGGCCAGCGCCCGCTCGATGACGGAGGTCGGCACGTCCCGGTGCTCGCCCCAGAAGCTGGTGTAGTTCAGTGCAATGCCGGCCAAGTGGGCGCGATGGCGCAGGGCTTCGCCGGGGGTAGGGTCCGTCATGCGTTGGGCTCCAGAAAACACCAGCGGGCGGACCAAGGTGCCCATTGGGTCGTGTCATAGCTCCAGCGGTGTGAAAACCGCGGGGTTCCCTGCGGGCCGTCGGGTATTGGCGCCTCGACGGGCATTTCGCTCAGGTTGATATCCATCTGCCATTGCGCGCCATCGTCGTAATGCCACCGCACCTGCAGGCCGCGGGCGCCCACCACCCGGGCCACGTGGCCCCGTGGTGCCAGCCGGTGCTGGCGTGGGTTGAGCCACTGCCTGCGCGCCGCGAGCGCCTCGCGCAGCAAGGCTTGCCGTGCCAGGCCTTGCGGGCTGTCGGCTTGCTGCCAGTCGAGGCGGCTGTGTGCGAACGTGACCGCATCGCAAGGATCCGGAAGCGTGCCGCCCGGCGGGACTTCGTGGCCGAATTCGCGCAACCGGCCCTGGCGCACGGCATCGCGCAGTTCCCCTTCCCAATCGGCAAAGTAGAGAAACGGTGTCTGGGCGCCGAATTCATCGCCCATGAAGATCAGCGGCGTCGCTGGGCCCAGCAAAGTCAGCAGCATGGCCAGTTCGGAAGCGGGCGCTGGAACCAATTGCGCCAGCCTTTCGCCGAACGCGCGATTGCCGACCTGATCGTGGTTACCGAAGAACTGAACCATGGTGGAAAGGGGCTCGGGCGCTGCAGCCACCACCTGGTGCCTGCGGCCTTGTCCGTCGCGATCGCTGGGGGCAAACACATAGCCGTTCGTCAGCGCGCGGGCCAACAAGGCGGTTGGCGCAGTGCCGTAGTCGCCGTAATAGCCCTGCGTTTCGCCAGTCAGCAGCACATGCAGTGCATGGTGAAAATCGTCATTCCATTGCGCGTCATAGCGAGAGGGCTGGGGATTGGGGGCCAGATGCTCCGGCTGGTTCTTCTCGTTTTCGAGGACGAGGTGTACATGCCGGCCAGCGCATGCAGTTCGCACGCGCTGCGAAAGTTCTGCGAGAAAGTCGGGCTCGCTGTCGTCGATGATGGCGTGCACCGCGTCCAGGCGGAGTCCGTCGAACCGGAATTCCTCGATCCAGTACATCGCGTTGTGGATGAAGAATTCACGCACGGGCCCGCTCTGGGCGCCGTCGAAGTTGATGGCGGAGCCCCAAGGGCTGGTGTGCTTTTCAGAAAAGAACTGCGGTGCGTAGAGGCCGAGGTAGTTTCCGTCCGGTCCGAAGTGGTTGTAAACCACGTCGAGCATCACCATGAGGCCCAGTGCATGCGCCCCATCGATGAAGCGCTTGAGGTCATCGGGGGTTCCGTAGTCAGGGTGCGGAGCGAAGGGCAGCACGCCGTCATACCCCCAGCCGAACCGGCCCCCGAAGCATGCCAGAGGCATCAATTCCACTGCGGTGATGCCCAGGTCTTTCAGGCGCGGCAACTGCTGCAACGCGGCTTGCAGGGTGCCTTCGGGCGTGAACGTGCCCACATGCAATTCATACAGGACCACCTCGCTCCAGGGCCGCCCTTGCCAGTCCACCTGCCAGTCGAAGTCCTTGGCATCGGTGATCTCGCTGGCACCATGCGGGCCGTGGGGATTGCTGCGCGAAGCCGGGTCTGGCATCAGGGGGCCACCGTCCACCTGCCACTGATAGCGGGTGGCGCGAGAGGCTGTTTGCAACTCCACGTGCCACCAGCCATTCGGGCGGGACTGCGCCGGGAGCGGAACCATGGGCAATGCTGGCGCCGTGCCATGGTGCAAAACCACTTCGCGGGCGTTGGGCGCCCACAGGCTGAATCCGGCGCCGCCGTCGGCTGTGAGCCGGGTGCCAAACGGCATGTCATGCCGGTACCTCATGACAGGTCGGCGCGTGAGGGTGTTGTCAGAACGGCCATGGAATGCGGCTGCAGCGTCCACTGCCCACCTGCAGGGATGTCTGCCGCGTCGGCTGGTGGCACCGCTGCTGTGCGGGTGTCCACTCGCACGGTCCAGACGCGGCCATGCTCGTCCTGAGGCAGGGTGAAGACCGCATCGGCAGGGGTCGCATTGAACAGCAACATCACCGACTCGCTGTCGCCGTGGCCCTCCATCAGCGCTGCTACGCAGCGCACCTGGGGGTCTTCCCATTCCTCCTGGGTCATTGAAAGGCCCCAGACGCTGTGCCAGTTCAGGGCCACGCAAGCAGGGTGTCCGGTGGTGCCTGCCGGGTGCACGGCAGGACGCAACACAGGCAATGCATGCCGTAGTGCCAGCAGGGTCCGGGTGAATCCCATCAGCTCCGCCTCGCTCGTAGCCTGGTTCCAGTCGTACCAGGACAGGGCGCTGTCCTGGCAATAGCCGTTGTTGTTGCCGTGCTGGGTGCGAGCCATCTCGTCGCCGCCCAACAGCAAGGGCGTGCCGTGCGAGACGAACAGAGTGGCGATGAAATTGCGCATCTGGCGCGCGCGCAGGGCCTGGATTGCGGGATCGTCCGAGGGGCCTTCGGCACCGCAGTTCCAACTGCGGTTGTGGTTTTCACCGTCGCGGTTGTCTTCCTTGTTCGCGTCGTTGTGCTTCTCGTTGTAGCTCACCAGGTCGGCCAGACTGAAGCCGTCATGCACCGTCACGATGTTCACGCTGTCCACCGGCGGTCGCTTGCGTGCGGCGAGCATGTCGGCGCTACCGCACAGGCAGGCGGCGAACGAGGGCAGGCTGCTGTCGGCGTTGCGCCAATAATCGCGCACGGCGTCGCGGTAGCGGCCATTCCATTCCATCCATCCCACCGGGAATCCGCCCACCTGGTAGCCGTCCGGGCCCAAGTCCCACGGCTCGGCAATGAGCTTGACACCCGACAGCACGGGGTCTTGCGCCACGGCTGCGAAAAAGGCGGCACGGTGCGTGAAAGCGCCCGTGGGGTCACGGCCCAATGCACAGGCCAGGTCGAAGCGGAAACCATCCACGTGCATTTCCGTCACCCAGTAACGCAGGCTGTCGAGCACCAGGCGCAACGCGGCCGGGCTGCTCGTATCCACCGTATTGCCGGTGCCGGTGTAGTCCACGTAGTAGCGCGCGTCTTCCGGAGACAGCCGGTAATAGGCGGCGTTGTCGATGCCCTTGAAGCTGATGGTCGGCCCCAAGTGATTGCCTTCTCCCGTGTGGTTGTAGACCACGTCCAAAATCACCTCCAGCCCGGCGGCGTGCAGCGCCTTCACCATGGCCTTGAATTCGTCCACGCCGCCGTCTGACTTGGAGGCGCTGTAGCGTGGCTCCGGCGCGAAGAACGCAACGGTGTTGTAGCCCCAGTAGTTGGTGAGGTCGTTGTCCACCAGCCGCTTGTCGTCCAGAAATGCCTGGACAGGCAACAGCTCCACGCTGGTGATTCCCAGCTCGCGCAGGTGGGCAATGGCGGCATCGCTGGCCAGCCCGGCATACGTGCCTCGCAGGGGCTCGGGCACGCCGGGCATGGTCTGGGTAAAGCCCTTCACATGGACTTCGTAGAACACGGTGTCTTTGGCAGAAACGCGGGGTGGGGCATCGTCACCCCAGTCGAAACGCGATTTGACGACGCGGCATTTGGGCGCCACCGCACCGTTGTCCACGGTGCTGGGCTGCAGGTCTTCTTCTTCCTGATCCAGTTCGTAGCCGAATTGCTCCGCATGGCCGAGCACCGGCCGATCGAGGGCGAGCGCGTACGGGTCCAGCAACAGTTTCGCGGGGTTGAAGCGATGGCCGTTGCCAGGCTCGTAGGGGCCGTGCACCCGCAGTCCGTACTTCTGACCGACCTTCAACCCCTTCACCAATCCGTGCCACGTGTCCCGGCTCAGGCAGGGAAGCGTGATGCGCGCCGTTTCCTGATTGTCCTCCGAGAACAGGCAGATCTCCACCTTTTCGGCCGATGGCGCATAGACGGCGAAGTTCACGCCGTGCCGGCTCGCCGTGGCCCCCTGCGGCCAGTGGCGGCCCGGCTCGACGGTATAACGGACTTTCTTGTGGCGGGATGCAACGGGAGCGGAAGGCGTATTCATCAGGTCGGGTTTCATGCAGCTACTTTGCGGTCGCTTTCGGGGGCCATGGGGGCTGGTGGCCGGGCACGGCCGATGCTGGGGGTGTTGGTGCCGGAATCCTGCTGGGTCGTGAAGAACTTGCGTGGGACCACCACGATGCCGCTTTCGGTGACATGGAAGCGCTTGCGGTCTTCCTCCAGATTGAAGCCGATGCGTTCATGGGCGGGCACGTCGTTGTCCTGGTCGATGATGGCGCGCCGGATCTGGGCGCCGCGGCCAATGCGGGTGCGCTCCATCACGATGCAATGCTCCAGACGGGCATCGCGCTCGACGACGACCGAACGGCGCAGCATGGCATGGTCGAGGGAGGCCCCGTCCACGATGCTGCCCGAGCCCACTACCGACCGGTGGATCACGCCATTTTCGATCTGGGCGGATTCCGCCTGGTCGGGGCTGGCGTAGATCGGCCACTGGCGGTTGGTCATGCGAAAGCGCGGCGTCGCGCCCAGCGTGTCGAAGTGGGCGTCGAAGTACGAATCGATGGTGCCCACATCGCGCCAGTAGCCGTGCTCTTCGTAGGGCTCGGTCCCGGGGATGGTGTTGGTGTCGAAGTCATAGGCCATCAGGCGGTGCGACTCCAGCATGGTCGGCAGGATGTGCTTGCCGAAATCGCTGTGACCGGTCTCGTGCGCTTTCTTGAGTGCGTCGAGCAGCACGTCCGCATTGAAGAGGTAGTTGCCCATGGAGGCCAGCGCATGGGTGGAACTGCCGGGCATGGGGTGCGTGGATTTCGGCTTCTCGACGAACTGCGTGATGCGGTGGTTCTCGTCCGTTTCCACGATGCCGAATTGGTCGCACTGCGACAGCTTCACCGGCAGAGTGGCCACGCTGACATCGGCGTTGTTGGCCACATGGAAGTCGATCATCTGGCGCACGTCCATGCGATAGATGTGATCCGCTCCGAACACCGCGACGATGTCGGGCCGGAAGCTCTCAATGAGGTGGATGTTCTGGTAGACCGAATCGGCCGTGCCTTGGAACCATTCGGGGCCGTTGCGCATCTGGGGCGGTACCACCGTCACGAAATGCTCGGGAATGAAGCGGGCCATGGTCCACGACTGGCGGATGTGCTCGATGAGCGACTGCGACTTGTACTGCACCAGCAGGTAGATGGAAAAGATTTCCGAGTTCACCAGGTTGGACAGGACGAAGTCCACGATGCGGTGCTTGCCGTTGAACGGCACGGCCGGCTTGCAGCGCTCCGCGGTTAGCGGATGAAGGCGGGAGCCTTCACCGCCGGCCATGACGATGGCGAGGACATTTTTGGTGCGTGACATGGTGGGAACTCCCAGATGGATCAAACGTGGAAAGGTGAGGTGGAGACAATCAGGGTGGGCTGCGGAGATCGACATCGGAACGCGGGGATGCTGGGCAGCCCGGTGGCTGCCGGCACATACGCCATGCGGATCGATCCGGGCCATCCTCCTCTTGCATCCCTTTTCACGCGCGACGGAGCCCGGCTCGGAGCCTTGCCTGGAAGGCAAGGGGCTCCGGAGGCCGGGTCATGGAGGGAGTTGGGGTGCATGCAGGTGGTCCTGGACGCATCTTCTGTTGCGATGCAACAAGAGGTTGCAGGAAGTTCCTACCTGCCTATGTAGGCACTTGCCTACATGGTTCTGCGGTCTCGCCACGGTGCTTGGTCCGGGCGCCGGCACGGCTGCGAATTGTCACGGCCACCATCGCAGCGGGCACCCCTGCTGGTGTCACATGCCGCCTAAGCGGCTACGCGCCGGGGACGCCAGCGTACAGCCGAATCTCGCGTACGGCGAATGGCGTGCTGGCCGTGGCCTTCTGGATATTTGCTATTTAATTGATAGCTATATGCCGTTGATATTGTTGCGGTGGTGGCCGATGGGGGCACGGGTCGCCTGCCGCTGGGCTGCCCGCGCCTGCTCCTCGCTGGCCGACTGCGCGCCGGGGCTGACGCGCTGCAGCAACTCCAGCAGCAGCGCCCATTCGGCCGGCGAGTACAGCTGGCGCATGCCTGCTTCCATCTCCAGCGAAATGGCATGCGCCTGCCGGGCAATGGACAGGCCCTCGGCCGTGAGGCGGATGGCCTGTGCCCGGCGATCGGTGGGATTGCGCTCGCGCACCAGCAGGCCCCGGCTCTGCAGTCGGCTCACCACCAGGGTGAGGTTGGGCGCACTCAGGTTGAGCGCCTGCGCCAGCTGCCGTTGGGACAATCCTTCGCCGGGCATGAGCAGCATCAACAGGGAAAATTCGACGGTGCGCAGTTGCATGGGCTCGCCGATGGCCTGGAAAAAGGCGCGGTTGGCCGCTACCCGTGCCTGTGCCAGGGCGTAGCCGAGCAGGTGTTGGACGGTGGATGGATCGACGGGAGATTCATGCATGGAGGGTTTCCGGGCGGTCGAGTGTAAGAGTCCTCGCAATCCCTGCCAGTCCAGCACAAGACACCTGAACGGATTGCTCTGACACTCGGGGCAGCCCTGGCCTCGTGGGCCAAAGCCGCTGTTTTATGGGTAAAGGCGAAGTGCTTGGCGGCGGCTGGAGCCCCTGAAGCCCGTACATTCCCCGACATTCACGTGCACTCGCCATGGAGCGAGGCATTATCGCCACGCGCATGCCGGCCGACGGGTGGTTGGCTTGTCGCAGCATGGCCGCGTGTGCCCGGGTGGAGCGGGGTCGTCAGCTATCCGTCAGCGCTCGGCGTCGCCTTGCTGGTCCAGCTGGGCTGCGCAGGCAGCGATCAGGGCGTCGAACGCATCGAAGGCCAGCGGTTTGGCCAGCACGTGATCGAAACCGATCAACTGCGCCCGGTCCGAAACGCCCAATCCCGTGATGGCGATCGCGATGCAGGGCCGGCCGGCCGCTGCAGCGCGCAACTGCGGAACGAGCTGGGTGCCGAGCATGTCGGGCAGTTGCTGGTCCACGAGGAACAGCGAGGCGGGGCGCTGCGCCATGTGCCGCAGCGCTTCGCTGCCGCTGTGGGCGACGCGCACCGTGTAGCCCTGCAGATCGAGCAGGTCGCTCAGCAGTTCGGAGGCATCGCGGTTGTCGTCAATGATGAGAATGTCTGCAGGCATGCGGGGCTTCGCTGACGGTACAGTGTTTTTTTTAAAGACCATCGAACGATCAAGCCCAATAGTCTTCTTCTTAAGCCTCTATTGTGCCCGGCCTCTGCACCGGCAACTGGACCGAAAAGACAACATGGGGTGCGCGGTATTCGTATCCGATGCTGCCCCCGTGCCCCTGGACGATCTGGTGGGCGATGTACAGCCCCAGTCCCATCCCCGACCGATTGCGCGCGTTGCCGACCGAAGAAGCCTTGAACGGGCTGAACAGATTGCGGGCGATGTCTTCCGGAATGGGGGCGGCGACATTGCGCACGGCGATCTCGTGCCATTCACCGGTGGCGCTGGCATGCACCTCGATGGGATGTCCGCTCTGGCCATGGTGCCGCGCGTTGCCGATCAGATTGACGACCACCTGGGCAATGCGATCGGCATCGACCTGGGCTTTCAGGGCAGCGGGGATGGTGCCCACGATCTCGGTGCCGGGGTGCGCCGTGCGGGCCTCGTCGATGAGGTCGTTCAGCAGGGCGACCAGATCCACGTCCGTGCGCTGCAGATCCAGTCCCAGGCCGCTCTGCAGGCGCGACATGTCCATCACCTGGCTCACCAGCCGCTGCATGCGGCTGCTGGAGGATTGGATGCGCTGGCCGATCCTGCCGGCCCGCCCGCCGTCGGTGCCACCCTGTTCGAGCACGCGCGCAGCCATGCTGATGGAGTGCAGGGGGTCTCGCAGATCGTGGCCCAGCACGGCCATCAGCTGGTTGCGCGTGCGGTTGATCTCGGCGGTGCGCGCGTTCTGCACGCGCACGAGTTCGTCCATCAACTGCCGGGCGGCGTCCAGTTCCAGCGTGCTCCAATGCTCGGCGGTGGACCGGACGGTTTCCTTCCACAGATCGAACGAGCCGCGCGGGGTGAGTCGCGGGCCCAGGGGGCCGTGGCGGATGTCCTTGTCCGGCTTGCCGCCCCAGTGGATGGTCTCGATCTGCTCCTTGCGAAGAAAGATCAACCAGCCGTTGCGGTCCCGGTCGAAAGGAATGCCCAGCACGCCGCACCAGGGCGACGTCACGGCGGCCAGGTCGGGTGCAAGCTGCGGCAGCGACTGGGTCTGGAACAGGCGCTGCCGGTCCTGGACCGGCTCGGCGGCCAGCCATTGCACGATGGCGCTGCCCGCCGCCTCCGACACCTCGCCGAAAACGGTCAGCTTCGCGCCATGGGCCACCAGCGCCGCATCGGCCTGCAAGATGGCGGCCATCTCGGCCGTGTGCTGGGTCAGGGCGGTGAATTCGTCGTCCGCGTGCAGCAACTCTTCGATGAGGTGGGTGCGCGCACCGGCCAGTTGCTGCAAGCGCTCCGCTTGGGAGCGCGAGAGCGTGCTCTGAATGTTGGCCGACAGCACCTGGGCGATCACGTCGCAGGCCATGCGCACGCTGTAAGGCACCTGGCGCGGACCCATGTGGTGGCAGGCGATCAGGCCCCAGAGCTGTTCGTTGATCACGATGGACACGCTCATCGAGGCACCCACGCCCATGTTGGACAGGTATTCGATGTGGATCGGCGACACGCTGCGCAGGATGCTGCCGCTCAGGTCCAGCGGGGGCGCGTCGGCCTCCTGCAGCAGGGGCACCGCGGCCGAGCGCACGTCGGCGATCAGCCGAAGGGTGTTGGCCACGTAGAGCCGGCGTGCCTGCGCTGGAATGTCGCTGGCCGGATAGCGCCGGCCCAGGTAAGGGTCGAGCGTATCGACACACGATTCGGCCGCCACTTCGCCGCTGCTGTCGTGGCGAAAGCGATAGGCCATCACCCGGTCGAAGCCGGTCAGGGCCCGCAGTTCTTCGGTGGCCAGCTGCAGCAGTTCATCGATGGCCCGGGGCCGGCGCAGCTTTTCCATCGCGCGGTGGGCCTGCACGGCAAAGCCTGCCAGCTCGCTGTGGGTCTGGTGGCGCAGTTCGAATTCGGCGACCAGCATCGCGCTGCCGACATGCAGCACCACGTCGAACTGGCGGTCTTCCACCTGCAACTCGCTGGGCATGGGCACATCCCGCTCGCCCCGCAGCGCCTGCAGGCCGTCCTGCAGGAGCGCGGCAATCAGCGGGCACACGGTGCCCGGGTTTTCGGGCAGGGGCTCGCCCACGGTCACGCCGCAGTGCAGAAGGGCCTGCACGTTGGCGCCGACATGGCGGACCACGCCTTCGCGGTCCACCGCGATCAGGGTGCCATGGCTCTGGATGCTGCCCGGCACGTGGATGGGCTCGCGGTCGCAGTTGTCCAGCGTGGTGGTGGTGCCGGGTGTGAATGACTGGATCATGCGAGCACCCCCTGGCCCTGCAACTGTTGCCGCAGGCCATCGAAGCCGGCGCGTGCGCCGGCGCACGCCGCCTGGATATCGAAACGGCTCTGCACGTGGGTGTCGAGCAGCCTGGTGAAATGTTTCCAGCGCAAACCCGTGCCGGCACCCAGGCCCTGTAAGTAGCGCAGCGGATGCGGCGCCAGCCGGGGCGCCAGGCGCTGGTACAGGAACTGGCCGCCCAATTGCGAGCCTTCCACCACATAGGCCAGGCCCCAGCAGACGGCGGCATGGCCTGGCGCCCCGAAAGCGGAAAACGCCTGCGCCGCCATCTCCTGCGTGCAGCCGCTGGTATCACCGAAGCCGTCTTTGGCGTGCGGCGGCGCGGCGTGCGTTGCCAGCCAATCCGCGTGCAAGGCGTGCAGGCGGGCGGGGCGCGCAAAGTCGAAACCGGGCACCAGCGACTCCAGGGCGGCCAAGTGCGGCTGCAGCGCCGTGAGCCAGGCGCTCAGCGCCAGGGTGTGGTGGCGGTAGTCTTCCAGGCTGGCATCGGCTCTGCCGAGCGGCAGGCTGGCATCCAGCTGCGCGTGCGATTCCTTCGTGGTTCGTCGCAGCGCCGAAAGACAGTCGGTCTCCGGCACCGGGGTGCCGGAAGGGAGAGGGGATCGCTGTGACACGGAAGAAGGGCAGGGGATCGGGATGGGCAGAAAAGACTGCAGCAAGATTCTAGGGGCTGGATCTGCCCATGGCAGCGGGCAGGTTAACCGTCTGTTTTGTGCCTGCAACACCTGTGCTTGCAGAGGGCGGGGCCGGTACGGCCCGAGGCCGCTGCTGCGGCGGCAGCGATGGCGAACCCCGTGTCTGTCGGCTGCAGTGGGATGGCTCAACGGGCAGGACCTCAGGGCGGGGCGATGAGCCCTTGCACCCGGCGCGCGAGCGCATCCAGCGTGAAGGGCTTGGTGAGCACCTGCATGCCCCGCTCCAGGTGGCCGTTGCCCACGGCCGCGTTCTCGGCATAGCCGGTGATGAACAGGATTTTCAGGTCCGGCCGGTAGACCCGGCCACTGTCGGCCATCTGCCGCCCGTTCATTCCACCGGGCAGGCCCACGTCGGTGATTAGCAGGTCGAGGTGGGTGCTCGATTGCAGCACCAGCAGCCCCGATGCCCCGTCCTGCGCCTCGATGGTGTCGTAGCCCATCTCCTGCAGCACCTCCACCACCAGCGATCGCACGCTCGGCTCATCGTCCACCACCAGCACGGTGCCCGAGCCCTGGCCTCCCGCGATCGACGGCGCCGAGGGCAGGTCGATGTCCTGGGCCGGCGCCTCGTGCCGCGGCAGGTAGATGCACATGGTCGTGCCCATGCCGGGCTCGGAGTAGGCGCGCACCTGGCCGCCGGACTGCCGCGCGAATCCATAGACCATCGACAGCCCCAGGCCCGTGCCCATGCCGATCGGCTTGGTGGTGAAGAAGGGCTCGAACACCCGGTGGATGATCTCGGGCGCCATGCCGGTGCCGGTGTCGGTCACGCACAGCGACACGTACTGGCCCGGGGGCAGGTCGCGGTCCAGGGAGGCACGCTCGTCCATCCACTTGTTGGCCGTCTCGATGGTGAGCCGGCCGCCGCCCGGCATGGCGTCGCGCGAGTTGATGCACAGGTTGAGCAGGGCGCTTTCCAGCTGGTGGGGGTCCACGTGCGTGGTCCACAGGCCGACGGCGCCCACCACCTCCAGCTCGTTTTCAGGCCCGATGGTGCGCCGGATCAGCTCTTCCATGCCCTTCACGAGCCGGTTCACGTCCGTGGGCTTGGGGTCCAGTGTCTGCCGGCGCGAGAAGGCCAGCATGCGGTGGGTGAGCGAGGCCGCCCGCTTGGCGGCGCCCTGACCGACGCTCACGTAGCGCTCCAGGTCGTCGTAGCGGCCCTGGCCCACGCGGCGGTGAAGCAGTTCGAGGCTGCCCGTGATCGTGGCCAGCAGGTTGTTGAAATCGTGCGCGAGCCCGCCCGTGAGCTGCCCCACGGCCTCCATCTTCTGCGACTGGCGCAGCGCCTCCTGCGCGGCTTCGCGCTCGCGCGATTCGGTGGTGAGTCGCGCGAGCGCGTTCTCGACCTCCTGGGTGCGCTCGACCACGCGCGCTTCCAGGTGGCTGTTCAGCGCGCGAAGCTCCTGTTCGGCCGCCACCTTTTCCGTCACGTCGTAGCCCTCGGCGAACACGCCGGTGACCTCGCCCTGGCCGTCGGTGGTGGGTTGGTAGATGAAATCCAGGTAGCGCTCGGCCAGCGGCATGCCGGGCTTTTGCTGGATGAGGACCTTGAGGCCCTGGGCCAGGTACGGCTGCCCGGTGCGGTAGACCTCGTCCAGCAGTTCGTACAGCCCCTGGCCTTCCAGCTCGGGCAGGCCTTCGCGCACCGTCTTGCCTTCCACGCTGCGGTGCCCGATCAACTGCACATAGGAGTCGTTGACGAACTCGAACACATGCTCCGGGCCGCGCAGCACGCACATGAAGCCGGGCGCCTTCTGGAACAGGCTGCGCAGGCGATCGCGTTCCGCCGTGCTTTCCTCCAGCACCCCGGCGCTGGCCAGACGCGAGGCGATCTGACCGGCCAGCAGTTGCACGAACGCCATGGCCTCACCGTCGTGCATGGGCCGATGGGGGTTCGCCCCGCAGACCATGAACCCCGCCGACCGCGCGCCGCCCTGGGCCGGCAGCGCCACGACGAACGCCGCCCGCGCCGGCGTATCCCAGTCGCCGGTGGGCACGTCGTCCACCGCATCCAGCGGCACGGCGAAGGCCACGTCGCCAGCTTGCAGGCGGTGGACCTGCCAGGGCTCCCGGGAGTTCATATCCAGCACGGTGGGCGCCAGCCGATGGCCCTGTTCGATGCCTGCGTTGCAGCTCAGACGGGCCACGCCCGAGGGTTCGTACAGGTAGACGAGTGAAAACGGCAGGTCCCGCTGGGCCTGGCCCATCCGCTCGCAGGCGGTGTCGAGCACGGCCCGGCGGCTGTTGACCGCCGACAGCGCCGCGCCCAGTTCGCGCAGCAGGCGCAGGCGCCGCTCGTTGAGCACGCGGCCCGTGTCTTCCGATACCGCGCAGAACAGGCCGAAGACCTGGCCGTCGTCGCCGTGCAAGGGGCTGTACGAAAACGTGTGGTACGTCTCCTCCAGGTAGCCCGCGCGGTCCAGCAGCAGCATGAGCGAGTCGTCCCAGGTGGACTCGGCCCGCTCGTACACGGCGTGCATGCGGCCCTTCACCTGGTCCCAGATCTCCGCCCAGACCTCGGCGGTCGGGCGCGCGAGCGCTCGCGGGTGCTTGGCCCCCAGCGTGGGGCGATAGGCGTCGTTGTAGAAGAAAGCGATGTCCGGACCCCAGCCCAGCCACATCTCGAAGCGCGAAGTGAGCAGGATGCGCAGCGCCACTTTCAGCGGTTCGGGCCAGAACGCCGGCGATCCGAGCGGGGTGGCCTCCCAGTCGTGGGCGCGCATGAGTTGCGCCATCTCGCTGTCCCCGACGAAGATGTGCGCGAAGCGGTCGCTGTCGGCGGTGGTGGCGGTGGCAGGGGAGGGGGTCATGCAAAAAGTCAGCGTGAATCGGCCAGTCGGTTGATGGTGGCCATCAGGGCATGGGGCTGCAAGGGCTTGCCCAGGTGCGCGTCGAATCCCGCTTCCAGGGCCCGCTGCGCGTCCTGCGCGCGGGAGAAGGCGGTCAGCGCGATGGCAATCGGCTGGACCTTGCCGCTGGGCAGGGGCAGCGAGCGCAGGCTGCGGACCAGGTCGTAGCCGTCGCGCCCGGGCAGGCCGATGTCGCAGACCAGCACGTCGGGCCAGCGTTCGGCCAGGGCCTGCATGGCCGCGTCGTAGTCGCCGGCTTCGCGCAGGCGCGCGCCGCCATCGGTGAGCACCACGGTGAGCATTTCGCGCGCATCGGGGTGGTCTTCCACGATGAGGATGTCCAGGCCTGCCAGGGGCCGGTCGTTCATCGGCGGATCGGCCGGGGCATCGTCGCCCCGGGGCGCGGCGCGTGCCGTGTCACCCCCTTTGTGGTCCACCGGCAGCATCACCTGCATGGTGGTGCCCTGGTCGAGCCCGGCGCTCACAGCGGTCGCGCGGCCGCCGTGCAGTTCGGCCAGCTGCTTGACGATGGACAGCCCCAGGCCCAGGCCGCCGTGGCGGCGGTTGTCGGGCGAGTCGCTCTGCGTGAACCGGTCGAACAGGTGGTCGATGAATTCGCTGGCGATGCCGCGCCCGTAGTCCCGCACGGACAGGGTGAGCTGGCCCTTCTCGCGCCGCAGCGACACGTCGATGCGCGCGCCGTCGTTGGAGAACTTGATGGCATTGGTCAGCAGGTTCCAGAAGATCTGCTGAAAGCGCGTCGGGTCCAGCCAGGCGGGGGCATTGGCGTCCTGCACGGCCAGCACCACGTCCAGGCGCTTTTCGGCGATCGAGGCCTGCAGCGCGTCGATGGAGGAGCGCACCGATTCGACGGGGTCGATCCATTCCCGCTCCAGGTGCAGCTTGCCGCTGTTGATGCGCGACACGTCGAGGATGTCCGAGATGATGCGCGCCTGCGCCTTCACGTTGCGGTGGATGGAGTCCAGGCCCTTGAGCAGTTCGGGCGTGCCGCCGCGGCGCTTGAGGATGTGCACCCATCCGGCGATCGCGTTCAGCGGTGTGCGCAGTTCGTGCGACAGCACCGCGATGAAATCGTCCTTGGTGCGGCTCAGCCGCTCGGCAGTGGCGCGGGCCGCCTGCTCGCGCTCCAGCACGTCCTGGCGGCGGGAGTCGAGCTCCATGCGCTCGGAGATGTCGGCCGCGATCGCCATGCGCAGGCCAGGCTCCACGTGGGCCGAGATGCTCCACTCCAGGTACACCCAGGCGCCGTCCGGCCGTTGCAGCGGAAACTCGCCCTGCCAGGGGTCGCCACGCTCGCCCCCCACGGTTTTTTCGGTGATGAAGTCCAGCCAGCCGGGCGGCGCGAAGTCGCTGATGGGGTGGCCCAGCAGTTCGTCGCGCGAGCGGTCCAGCAGCCGCATCATGGCGGGGTTGACGTCGGTGAAGCGGCCGTCGGGCTGGATCAGGCCGATGCCCGCCAGCGCCTGGCTGTAGATGGCGCGAAAGCGGCGGTCGCTGCGGCGCAGGCCGTCTTCGGCCATGCGCGCACGGATCAGCGCCTGCAGCGTGCCCACCAGCAGCGCCGGCTCCACCGGGTGCGTGAGGTAGGCGTCGGCCCCCGCGTTCAAGCCGGTCACCCGGTCTTCGCTGTGCACGTGGGCGGCGGACAGGTGCGTGACCGGCAGCAGCACCGTGGCTTCCTGCTGGCGGATGATCCGGCAGACCTCGAAGCCGTCGATGTCGGGCAGGTGCACGTCCAGCACCACCGCCGACACGCCGGTGGCCGCCAGGCGGATGGCCTCGGTGCCGTTGTCGGCCTCCACGGTCTGAAAGCCGGCGGCGCGGATGACCCGGACGGTGGAGTAGCGCGTGACCGGGTTGTCGTCCACCACCAGCACCGTGTGCGCGGCGCGGTCGATGGTCGTGTGGATGGCGCTGACGTCCTGCATGCCGTTACCCATGGGGACCGCCCTCGGTGGTTGCGGGAGCCCCCGTGGCCGCGGCTTCGTTGCCCGGCAGCCGCAGCGGCAGCGTCAGCGAGAACACCGAGCCGCTGCCCAGCGCGCTCTCCAGCGTGACCGTGCCGCCCAGCAACTCGGCCAACTGGCGGCTCACGGCCAGCCCGAGGCCAGTGCCGCGCAGGCGTTTTTGCAGCGACGAGCCGATCTGCGTGTAGTCGTCGAACACGCTCGAATGGAATTCGGGCGCGATGCCGATGCCCGTGTCCGTCACGGAAAAGCGCACGCGGTCGCCTTCCACGGCGTGGGCCGATACCCGCACTTCGCCCCGGGGCGTGAACTTGAGCGCATTGGAGATGAAGTTGCGCAGGATCTGCGACAGCTTGCGGTCGTCCGTGTACAGCGGCGCGATGCCCTGGGGCTCGTCGAAGAACAGGTTGACGTCCGGGTTGGTCAGCACCGGCCGGAACATCCCGCGCAGGGCCTGGAACAGGTCCAGCATGTCGAACCAGGCCGGCGAGATTTCGACCCGGCCGGCCTCGATCTTGGCCAGGTCGAGCAGGTCGTCCACCATGTCGGCGAACTCGCTTGCGGTGCTCTGGATGAACCCCACCTGGCGGGCCTGCTCGGTGTTGAGCGGCCCGTCCACGTGGTCGGCCAGCAGCCGGGCGATGCTGCGGATGGAGTTGATGGGTGTGCGGAACTCGTGGCTCATGTAGGCCAGGAAACGGCTCTTCATCTCCGTGGCCTTTTGCAGCTGCTCGGCCTGCGCGTCCAGTTCGGAGTACAGCGCGACCACGCCGCGGTTGGTTTCCTCCAGCTCGGCGCTCAGCTCCTGGACTTCCCGCTGGCTTTCGGCCAGGGCGGCGCGCAGCGCCTCGATGGATTCCTGGGGCGTAGCAATGGGGGCCGGCGTCGGCGTCGGTGCCGGCGTGGCGGGTGCCTGGAAAGTGCGGTCGGAAATGAGGTCGGAGGTGCCGTCCATGGTGTCTTTCGTGCTTCGGGTCACTCGATGCACTGCACCACCACCACGGTCGCGTCGTCGCGCGCCCGGTGGTGATCGCGCAGCAGCACGGCGGCCACCAGGGTGGGATCGCTGCCCAGCAGGCGCTGGATGCTGGCGGGATGCCAGCGGGTTTCGATGCCGTCGCTGTGCACCACCAGCAGCGCATAGGGCGGCAGCTCGGTGGTGGTCTCCTGCGGCCGGCGCATGGTCAGGCCCACCGTGCCGTGCTGCGTGACGACTGAGCGGTCCGACAGGCCCGTGACCACGCGGGCCACCACGTTGCCCACGCCCGAGCTGCGCACGGTGGCCGCCGTGGCATCCAGCCGCAAGCTGCACACGGCGGCGCCCCGCGTGGACTGCAGCTCGGCATGCATGCTTTCGATCTGCTCGCGCAGGTCGCCGAACGGGGCTTGCAGGAACAGATCCACCGCCGCGCCGGACGCCTTGGCGGCCTCGCTGCCATGGCCCAGGCCATCGGCCACGAGCAGCGCGGCCCGGGGGCCGTCCAGGGCCGCGGCCCAGGCATCGCCGCACATGGTCTCGCCCGCCAGCGGCAACCGGATGGCCCCCACCCGCAGGGTCTGGGGCAGGGCGGCTGGCGCATCGCCCGCCTCCCGGTGCTGGCGCACGCGGGCCACGCACACCGTGCCCTGCGGCACGGACGAGTGGATATCGAAATCGTCCGCCAGCCGCCGGACCGCACCCAGCCCGGCGCCCTGCGTGCCACCGGTGGAGTAGCCGTCGCGCATGGACAGCGGCAGATCCTCTATGCCGGGCCCGTGGTCGATGGCGATCACCTCCACCAGGTCGAGCGCCGGCACGGCCGCGATCAGCAAGCGGCCCTCGTGGGCGTGCAGGTGCAGGTTGTTGGCCAGCTCGGTCACCACGATGGACAGGCGCCCGCTGTCGGTGTCGCCCCATTCCATCTCGGCACTCGCGTGGGCGGCGAAGCGCCGTGCTTCGCCCACGCAGCTGGTGTCGCCCATCGCGAAGGCCGTGTGCGTCCATCCCATCAACAACTGGGGTGGGGTGCCCGTGGGGGCGGCTACTTCCATTTGGTGATGCTCACGCGGGTGCCTTCGCCAGGGGCCGTGTGAATGTCGAACTCATTGACCAGGCGCCGGCTGCCTGGCAGTCCCAGGCCCATGCCGCCGCCCGAGGTCCAGCCATCGGTCAGGGCGAGCTTCAGGTCGGAGATGCCCGGCCCCTCGTCTTCGAAATGCAGTTGCAGGCCATGGCGGCCCTGCCGCTCCAGGGTTTCCCAGCGCATGCGGCCGCCGCCACCGTGCACCAGGGTGTTGCGCGACAGCTCGCTGGCCGCCGTGATGAGCTTCGTCTGGTCCACCAGCGAAAACTTCAGCTGCGTGCACAGGACGCGGACCGTCTGCCGGCAGGCGACGATGTGCTGCTCCGACGCGATCGGCAACGTACCGGCGGGATCAGCGGACAAGGGATGGCTCCTGGCGGATGCGCTCCAGCAATTGCATTCCGCGCTCCACGTTGAGTGCGGTGCGCACGCCTTCCAGGGACAGCCCCAGTTCCACCAGGGTGATGGCCACGGCGGGCTGCATGCCCACCACCACCGTGTGGGCCGAGAGAATGCGCGCGATGCCGGAGATGCTGCTCAGCATGCGCCCGACGAACGAGTCCACGATCTCCAGGCCCGAGATGTCGATCATGACGCCGGTGGCGCCCGTCTTGGCGATGCGGTCGGCCAGGTCGTCCTGCAACTGCATGGCGGTGCGGTCCTGCATGTCCACCTGGATGGTGACCAGCAGGGTTTCGCCCATGCGAAGAATGGGAATGCGGTCCATGGGGTGCTCCGGATCAGGCGGCGCGCGTGATGCGCCAGCCGGTTTTCTGCAGCGCCAGCGACAGCGCGTCCGCCAGATTGGCGCGCGTGTAGATGCCTTGCAGGTCGATGCCCAGGTGCACGATGGTCTGTGCGATCTGCGGGCGGATGCCGCTGATGATGCAGTCCGCGCCCATGAGCCGGATGGCCGCCACGGTCTTGAGCAGATGCTGCGCCACCAGCGTGTCCACGGTGGGCACCCCGGTGATGTCGATGATGGCGAGTTCCGACTCGGTCTCCAGGATGCGCTGCAGTAGCGTTTCCATGACCACCTGCGTACGGTTGCTGTCCAGCACGCCGATCATGGGAACGGCCAGCACGCCGTCCCA
The DNA here is from genome assembly GCF_030158975.1 of Acidovorax sp. SUPP2539. Taxonomy (NCBI): domain Bacteria; kingdom Pseudomonadati; phylum Pseudomonadota; class Betaproteobacteria; order Burkholderiales; family Comamonadaceae; genus Acidovorax; species Acidovorax sp. SUPP2539. The sequence goes on from NZ_BQXJ01000001.1 coordinate 1,627,805, forward strand.
GAGCTTCACCACGGGGGTGGACAGCTCCAGCAGCTCTTCCTGCTGGCGACGGATGATGTCCTCGCGCGCCTGCTGGAAGGTGTTGGCCGTGCGCTGGGCCAGTTGGTCGACCAGCGCCGTGGCGGACCACAGGGCCGGAACCAGGTCGGCGGCGGCGGGCACCGTTTGCTGCAGCAGCGTGAAGAGGGGTTTTTTCATGGCCTGGACGAACACGCTGGTCTCGCCAGCCGTCTGGCCGCGCGAGGCCCGCGAGCGCGAGAGCGCTTCGAGCGCCTCGTTCATGCCTTGCCAGGCCGGGCCATTGGGACCCTGCGCGTCGCCGCCGGCCTGCAGCGCGCTGCGCAGCAGCTGCAGCAGTTCTCGCGCTTGCGCCGCCGTGGCGCGCTGGTGGGTGGGATCTTGGACGCCTGCCTCGGCCAGCCACTCGTCCAGGATGGCGGATTCGTGGGTTTCCAGAAGGGAAAGAAGGGCCGGGTGTTGCTGCTTCATGGCAGGGCGCTTTTCTAGATAAAAACAAATTCTAACGGGCGGGGGCCTCGTGCCACGCCGGCTTGCCCTGGGCGGGCACCGGGCTTGTACCTACTTTCCACGGGAAGCGCGCCCGGGACGCACAGCGCTGGGGCAGTCGGTGGGATGGCGATGCGCGGGGTGCACCAGGCCGGGCCCTTCAATGCGGGCCTGCGCCGGTCGCCGCAGCGGTGGCGCCGGTGGCCGCCTGCCGCCGGCGATGGGGCCTTTGGGATCGAAACAGGGCCGTTGCCGGGATATTTCATGCCTCCTGTGCTATGAAAATAATAGCGTTTGCCGGAATGCCATTGGATCGGGCCACCTGGACGCCGGCCGGGCCCCGATCTTGCAAGCCCACCCGTCACCCGGACCGGCGCGAGAAATCGCCCGACTCCGGGACTCCCGCCCGGTGGGAATGTGCGTGCCCAAATCAGGGCTTGTGCGTAGTAACCCTGTATAGACAGGCCTGTCGCACCGCCATCATTCCGGGCGTCGGAGCAATGCGGCGCGTGCCTTCCAGGTGCGCGAATCGATCTTTTCTTGTGAGGAGCAGATGATGGGCCGATCGGTTTTGAAAATGGTGTCGCTGGCGGTGGCGGGCGTTTGTGTGGCGGGGCTGTCCCTGCAGGCCCAGGCGCAGAACGTGAAGATTGCGCTGGGCATGTCGGGCTGGACGGGTTTCGCGCCGCTCACGCTGGCCGACAAGGCGGGCATTTTCAAGAAGAACGGCCTGGATGTGGAACTCAAGATGATTCCGCAGAAAGACCGCCACCTGGCCCTGGCCTCCGAGGCGATCCAGTGCGCGGCCACCACGGTGGAAACACACGTGGCCTGGAACGCCAACGGCGTGCCCATCGTGCAGATCTTCCAGATGGACAAGTCCTACGGCGCCGACGGCCTGGCCGTCCGCAACGACGTGAAGGGCTTCGCCGACCTCAAGGGCAAGACCATCGGCGTGAGCGCGCCGGGCACCGCGCCGTACTTCGGCCTGGCCTGGATGCTGAACAAGAACGGCATGACGCTCAAGGACGTGAAGACCGTCTCGCTCGAACCCCAGCCCGCTGCGCAGGCCTTCGTGTCCGGCCAGAACGATGCCGCCATGACCTACGAGCCCTACCTGTCCACCGTGCGCGCCAACCCGCAGGCCGGCAAGATCCTGGCCACCACCATCGATTACCCCATGGTGATGGACACCGTGGGCTGCGCGCCCACCTGGCTCAAGGCCAACGCCAAGGCGGCGCAGGCCCTGGCCAACTCCTACTTCGAGGCGCTGGAGATGATCAAGGCGGACCCGGCCAAGGCCAACGAGATCATGGGCTCGGCCGTCAAGCAAAGCGGCGAGCAGTTCGCCAAGTCGTCGGCCTACCTGCGCTGGCAGGACAAGGCAGCCAACCAGAAGTTCTTCGCCGGCGAGCTGATGCAGTTCATGAAGGAGTCGGTGCCCATCCTGCTGGAGGCCGGCGTGATCCGCAAGGCGCCGGAAAAACTCGAAGCCACCTTCGACGCCAGCTTCATCCAGTGATGGCACGGGAGCCTGCCACCATGCCCGCGACGACTGCCGCCCGCCACCCTGCCGCGGGGCCCTCCGCCAGCGCCCCTGCCGCGCTGCGGGCGGGGCCTGCCCCCGATCCCGTTCGTCGCCGCGCCATGTCGCCGCTCGAGCCCGTCAGCCCTCGCGCCCGCTGGGTGTTGGGTTTGGCGTTCTTCGTGGTGTTCATCGCCGTGTGGTCGTTCTTCACGCTGGGCGGCTTCGTGTCGCCCACGTTCCTCGCGAGCCCGGCCACCATGCTCAAGGAAGGCGGCCTGCTGTTCACCGAGTACGGCTTTCACAAGGATATCGGCATGACGGTATGGCGCGTGCTCGGCGGCTTCGTGCTGGCGGCCGTGGTCGCGGTGCCGCTGGGCATCGCCATGGGCGCCTGGAAGCCGGTGGAGGCCTTCTTCGAGCCCTTCGTGTCGTTCTGCCGCTACCTGCCGGCCTCGGCCTTCATTCCGCTGCTCATCCTGTGGGCGGGCATCGGCGAGGCGCAGAAGCTGCTCGTCATCTTCATCGGCTCGGTGTTCCAGATCACGCTGATGGTGGCCGTGACCGTGGGCGGCGCGCGGCGCGATCTGGTCGAGGCGGCCTACACGCTGGGCGCGGGCAACACGGGCATCGTGCGCCGCGTGCTCATTCCCGCCGCCGCGCCCGGCATCGCGGAAACCCTGCGCCTGGTGCTGGGCTGGGCCTGGACCTACGTGATCGTGGCCGAGCTGATCGGCTCGTCGTCGGGCATCGGCCACATGATCACCGACAGCCAGGCGCTGCTGAACACGGGGCAGATCATCTTCGGCATCATCGTGATCGGCGTCATCGGGCTGGTGTCCGACTTCGCCTTCAAGGCGGCCAACCGCCGCCTCTTCGCCTGGAGCACGCTATGACCGCACCGATGCTTTCCGTTCGCGGCGTGTCACGCACCTTCGCCGGCGCGCGCGGCCAAGCCACCCAGGCGCTGCTGCCGGTGGATTTCGAGGTGCGCGAGAACGACTTCGTCACCATCCTCGGACCGTCCGGCTGCGGCAAGTCCACGCTGCTGCGCATCGTGGCGGGGCTGGACTTTCCCACCGCGGGCGAGGTGCTGCTGGACGGCCAGCGCATCGACGGCCCCGGCGCCGACCGCGGCATGGTGTTCCAGAGCTACACGCTGTTTCCGTGGCTGACCATCGAGCAGAACATCCGCTTCGGCCTGCGCGAGCGCGGCATGCCCGAGGCGCAGCAGAAGGAGCGGGCGGCGTACTTCATCGCCAAGGTCGGCCTGCGCGGCTTCGAGCAGCACTACCCCAAGCAGCTGTCGGGCGGCATGCAGCAACGCACGGCCATTGCCCGGGCCCTGGCCAACGATCCCAAGATCCTGTTGATGGACGAACCCTTCGGGGCCCTCGACAACCAGACCCGCGTACTCATGCAGGAGCTGCTGCTGGGCATCTGGGAGGCTGAGCGCAAAACGGTGATGTTCGTCACCCACGACATCGACGAGGCGATCTTCATGGCCAACCGCGTGGCGGTGTTCAGCGCCCGGCCGGGCCGCATCAAGACCGAGCTGGCGGTGGACCTGCCGCACCCGCGGCACTACCGCGTGAAGACCTCGCCCGAGTTCATGGACCTGAAGGCGCGGCTGACCGAGGAGATCCGCGCCGAGTCCATGGCGGCGGACCTGCATTGAGCCGCTCGAAGAAACCCGCCGCCGACATGAATGCCGCCGCCCTCCGTGCCGAAGCCGAATCCGCTGCCGCGGCGCCGGTGGAGCCCGCGCTGGCGCTGTACCAGCAGGTCAAGGAGTTCATCGCCCGCAAGATCCAGGACGGCTCCTGGCGCGCGGGCGACCGGCTGCCCTCCGAGAGCGAGCTGGTGCTGCAGTTCGGCATGTCGCGCATGACCGTCAACCGCGCGCTGCGCGAGCTGTCCGAGCAGGGCCGCATCGTGCGCGTGGCCGGGGTGGGCAGTTTCGTGGCGGAGGACAAGCCGCAGTCCACGCTGCTGCAGATCGCCAACCTGGCCAGCGAGATCCGCCAGCGCGGGCACGACTACCGCTGCGACGTGCTCACGGTGGAGCGCGTGTCGGCCTCGATGGAGGTGGCCGCGGCGCTGGACCTGCGCACGGGCGAGTCGGTGTTCCATGCCGTGTGCGTGCACCGAGAGGACGGCGTGGCCGTGCAGCTGGAAGACCGCTACGTGAACCCGCGCGTGGTGCCCACCTTCGCGCAGCAGGACTTCACGCAGCTGCAGCCCTCGGAATTCCTGGTGCGCAACGTGCCGTTCGACCAGGTGGAGCACGTGGTCGATGCCGTGCTGCCCACGCCGGAGCAGGCGCAGCTGCTGGGCATGGAGCCCGCCCAGCCGTGCCTGCTGCTCACCCGCCGCACCTGGAGCCGCGGCGTGCCGGTGACCCTGGTGCGCTGCCTGCACCCCGCCTCGCGCTACCGCCTGGGCAGCCGCTTCCGGGCCGACGGCAATCCCGTGTTCGGATAGCGGGCCGCCGCTTTCATTTGCTTCCTTTTCGCTCGAACCTACTTGTATATACAGGATGAACTTGATGACCGATTCCTCCCCTGAAACCCTGGTGCTGCACCCCGGCCGCGTCACGCTGGGCGAACTGCGGCGCTTGAGCGCGGGCGGCGTGCGCCTGTCGTTGGACCCGGCCGCTCAGGCCGGCATGCAGGCCTCGCTGGCCACGGTGCAGCGCATCGTCGAAGAAGACCAGGTGGTCTATGGCATCAACACCGGCTTCGGCAAGCTCGCCAGCACGAAGATCGCCCACGGCCGGCTGGCCGAACTGCAGCGCAATCTGGTGCTGTCGCACAGCGTGGGCACCGGCGATCCGCTGCCCGACCCGGTGGTGCGCATGGTGCTGGCCACCAAGGCGGTGAGCCTGGCGCGCGGCCACTCCGGCGTGCGGCCCGCCATCGTCGATGCGCTGCTGGCCCTGGCCAATGCCGACGTGCTGCCCGTGATCCCGGCCAAGGGCTCGGTCGGCGCCTCGGGCGACCTGGCACCGCTGGCCCACCTGGCCTGCGTGCTGATCGGCGAGGGCCAGGCCAAGGTGCAGGGCCGCACGGTGCCGGGCCGCGAGGCCATGGCCGCCATCGGTTGCGAGCCGTTCGTGCTCGGCCCCAAGGAAGGGCTGGCGCTGCTGAACGGCACGCAGGTGTCCACGGCCCTTGCGCTGGCCGGGCTGTTCGGCGCCGAGAGCGTGTTCGCGGCCGGGCTGGTGTCGGGCGCGCTGTCGCTCGAAGCCATCAAGGGCTCGGTCAAGCCGTTCGATGCGCGCATCCACGAAGCGCGCGGCCAGCCGGGGCAGATCGCCGTGGCGGCCGCCGTGCGCGCGCTGCTGGAGGGCAGCGAGATCGATCCGTCACACCCGCACTGCGGGCGCGTGCAGGACCCGTATTCGATCCGCTGCGTGCCGCAGGTGATGGGCGCGTGCCTCGATAACCTGCAGCATGCCGCGCGCGTGCTGCAGATCGAGGCCAATGCCGCCTCGGACAACCCGCTGGTGTTCTCCGAAACGGGCGACGTGATTTCGGGCGGCAACTTCCACGCCGAGCCAGTGGCCTTCGCTGCCGACATCATCGCGCTGGCGGTGGCCGAGATCGGCGCCATCTCCGAGCGGCGGCTGGCGCTGCTGCTGGACACCGGCCTGTCGGGCCTGCCGGCCTTCCTCATCCGCGACAGCGGCGTGAACTCAGGCTTCATGATCGCGCAGGTCACGGCCGCGGCGCTGGCGTCCGAGAACAAGTCGCTGGCCCACCCGGGCAGCGTGGACAGCCTGCCCACCTCGGCCAACCAGGAAGACCATGTGTCCATGGCCACCTACGCCGCGCGGCGCCTGACCGACATGGTGCGCAACACGGCGGTGGTGGTTGGCATCGAGGCCATGGCCGCCACCCAGGGCATCGACTTCGACCGCGTGCCCGCACCGGGCGCCGCCGCCACCCCGTGGCTGAAAAGCTCACCGCTCATCGAAGCGCAGATCGCCGCCATCCGCGCGCGCGTTGCCTTCCTGGAGCAGGACCGCTTTCTCGCCACCGACATCGAGGCCATGCGCGGCTGGGCCCAGGAATCCGCCTGGCCCGCGCCCGTGACCGCCCACCTGCCCAGCTTCGTTTCCCAGATTTCGTGAAGGAGCCTTTGCCATGAACGCCAACGACGCCATCCTCTCCACCGCCGCAGCCCCGCTCGCCGACCCCCGCCACGACCCCACGCGCGTGATCCGCGCTCCGCGCGGCAGCCAGCTGAACTGCAAGAACTGGCTGGCCGAGGCCGCCTACCGCATGATCCAGAACAACCTGGATGCCGAGGTGGCCGAGCGCCCGCAGGACCTGGTGGTCTACGGCGGCATCGGCCGCGCTGCGCGCGACTGGGCTTGTTACGACCAGATCCTGTCGTCGCTCAAGGTGCTGGAGGCCGACGAAACCCTGCTCATTCAGTCCGGCAAGCCGGTGGGCGTGTTCAAGACGCACGAGAACGCGCCGCGCGTGCTGCTGGCCAACTCCAACCTGGTGCCGAAGTGGGGCACCTGGGAACACTTCAACGAACTGGACCGCAAGGGCCTGTTCATGTACGGCCAGATGACGGCTGGCAGCTGGATCTACATCGGCAGCCAGGGCATCGTGCAGGGCACGTTCGAGACCTTCGTCGAGGCCGGCCGCCAGCACTACGACAACGACCTCTCCGGCAAGTGGATCCTCACGGCGGGACTGGGGGGCATGGGCGGCGCGCAGCCCCTGGCCGCCACGCTGGCCGGCGCCGTGTCGCTCAATATCGAGTGCCAGCAAAGCAGCATCGACTTTCGCCTGCGCACGCGCTATGTGGACAAGCAGGCGCGCGACATCGACCATGCGCTGGAGTTGATCCGACAGCACTGCGACGCGAAGGAGGCCGTCTCCATCGCACTGCTGGGCAACGCGGCCGAGGTGCTGCCCGAACTGGTGCGCCGCGCGAAGGCGGGCGGATTGAAACCCGACCTGGTGACCGACCAGACCTCCGCCCACGACCTGATCCATGGCTACCTGCCCACCGGCTGGACGGTGCCGCAATGGCAGGCCGCGATGAAGGACCCCGCGCAGCATGCCGCCCTGACGAAGGCCGCCGCCCAGTCGTGCGCGGTGCACGTGCAGGCCATGCTGGACTTCCAGGCCATGGGCATTCCCACGGTGGACTACGGCAACAACATCCGCCAGGTGGCGTTCGACGAGGGGGTGAAGAACGCCTTCGACTTCCCCGGCTTCGTGCCCGCCTACATCCGCCCGCTGTTCTGCGAGGGCAAGGGGCCGTTCCGCTGGGTGGCGCTGTCGGGCGACCCGGAGGACATCTACAAGACCGATGCCAAGATCAAGGAGCTGTTCCCCGACAACCACCACACGCACCGCTGGCTGGACATGGCGCGCGAGCGCATCGCCTTCCAGGGCCTGCCCGCGCGCATCTGCTGGCTGGGCCTGGGCGAGCGCCACAAGGCGGCGCTGGCCTTCAACGAAATGGTCAGGAGCGGCGAACTCAAGGCGCCCATCGTCATCGGCCGCGACCACCTGGACACCGGTTCGGTGGCCAGCCCCAACCGCGAGACCGAGGCCATGAAGGACGGCACCGACGCGGTGAGCGACTGGCCGCTGCTGAACGCGCTGCTCAACACGGCGGGCGGCGCCACGTGGGTGAGCCTGCACCACGGCGGTGGCGTGGGCATGGGCTACTCGCAGCATGCCGGCGTGGTCATCGTGGCCGACGGCACCGATGAGGCTGCCGCGCGCCTGGGGCGCGTGCTGTGGAACGACCCGGCCTCGGGCGTGATGCGGCATGCCGACGCGGGCTACGACATCGCGGTGGCCACCGCACGCAGGCAGGGCCTGAACCTTCCCATGGTGCGCTGAGGCATCCGCAGGTCCGTCGGAAAACGGAATTTGGCCATTCCGCGAGAAAAAAGGGGAACCCCATTCCCAATGGCCGGGAATGGGGGCGTGTGATCCCGGGCCGCTTCCTTCGATACTGAACGCATGACCCGAAGTGCATTGCCCAGCGCCGTTGCGACGTCCGACCGAGTGCTCCAGGTGCTGGCCGTGCTGGCCCAGCAGGGCAGGGCGATGGCCGCGACCGAGCTCATGGAGCACACCGGCATGGCGCGCAGCACGCTGTACCGCCAGCTCGCGCGCCTCAAGCGCTGGGGCTTCGTGCTGGAAAGCGATGGCGGCTATGCGCCGGGCCCTTTGAGCCTTCAGCTGGCCCTCGGCTTCGACCTGGCTTCGCACCTGGTGCGGCAGGCGCGCCCCGGCATGGTGGAGCTGTCGCAGCAGTCGCAGGAAAGCGTCGGCCTGATCGTCGCGGTGAACGACCAGGCCATCTGCCTGGACATGGTGGAAAGCCACCATTCGCTGCGCTGCTCGTTCGAGAAGGGGCGCAGCGTGCCGCTGCGCACGGGCGCCTCGGCCAAGTGCGTGCTGGCCCATCTGCCGCCCGCCGCGCGCGATGCGGTGCTCGACAGCCAATGGGGCACGGGCACGCCCGAGCGCGAGGCTGCTCAGCAGGCGCTGGAGGCGATCCGCAAGGCGGGCTTCGCCACCAGCGAGAGCGAGGTGGACCCCGGCGTCTGGGGCTGCAGCGTGCCGCTGTTCGGCGCGTCCCGCCAGGCCGCGGGCGCCATCACGCTGATGGCGCCGGTGATGCGGGCCCAGGGCCAGGAGGCCGCGCTGATCCGCATGGTGGTCGTGGCGGCCGCCCGCATCTCGCGCCAACTCGTTCTGCACTGAACCCGGTCGCATCGTTTTCTTTTCCCCCGAGTTCCTTTCCCTTCCTCCCCCCACCGGAAACTCCCATGAACATCCGACGCAATCTCCTCCTGGCCAGCCTGGCCGCCGTGTTCGCCCTGGGCGCCGGCGCCGCCCGCGCGCAAGACAACGTGCTGCGCGTGGCCACCGACGCCACCTTCCCGCCGATGGAGTTCGTCGAGAACGGCAAGCGCACCGGCTTCGACGTGGAGCTGGTGGAGGCCGTCGCCAAGAGCATGGGCAAGCAGGTCGAGTGGGTGGACATCGACTTCAAGGGCCTGATCCCCGGCCTGATCTCGCGGCGCTTCGACATGGCCGTCTCGGGCATCTACATCACCGACGAGCGCAAGAAGGTCGTCGATTTCACCGAGCCTTACTACGCCGGCGGCCTGGTCGCCATGGTCAAGGAAGGCAATACCACCATCCGCAAGCCGGCCGACCTGGACGGCAAGAAGATCTCGGTGCAGGTGGGCACCAAGTCGGTCGCCTTCCTCACGCAGAACTACCCCAAGGCGCAGCGCGTGGAGGTCGAGAAAAACCAGGAAATGTTCAACCTGGTGGACATCGGCCGCGCCGACGCCGCCGTCACCGGCAAGCCCGCGGCCTACCAATATGTGCGCACCCGGCCCGGCCTGCGCGTGATCGAGGAGCAGCTCACCACCGAGGAATACGGCATGGCGCTGCGCAAGGACACACCCGAACTCACCCGCGCGGTGAACGCCGCGCTGGCCAAGCTCAAGGCCGACGGCACTTACGCGGCCATCGTGAAGAAGTGGTTCAGCGGCAGCGCCGCCACCACCGCGGCCACGCCGGCTGCCAAGTGAGCCGGCGGACCACCACCGCCGACCGAATCGACAAGCACTGAACCCGAGCGATGGAACTCGACTTTTCCCCCGTGTGGGCCGGCTGGCCCCAACTGCTGGAGGGCGCGCTGGTGACCGTGGAGATCACGGCCGCCTCGCTGCTCCTGGGCTGCGTGATGGGGTTGCTGGTGGGCATCGGCCGCCTCGACCCCCGGCGCCGCATCGTGTATGGCCTGTGCACGGCCTATGTGGCGGCCATCCGCGGCACGCCGCTGCTGGTGCAGCTGTTCATCCTGTTCTTCGGGCTGCCGCAGTTCGGCATCCTGCTGCCGGCGTTCCTGTGCGGCGTGATCGGGCTGGGCATCTACTCGGGCGCGTACGTGTCCGAGATCGTGCGCGGCGCGATCCAGTCCATCGACCGGGGCCAGATGGAGGCCGCGCGCTCCATCGGCATGTCCTCGGGCGTGGCGATGCGCTGGGTGGTGCTGCCCCAGGCCGTGGTGCGCATGATTCCGCCGCTGGGCAACGAGTTCATCGCGCTCATCAAGAACTCGGCGCTGGTGTCGCTGCTGACCATCCACGACCTGATGCACGAGGGGCAGAAGATCATCAGCGTGTCGTACCGCTCGCTGGAGGTGTACCTGGCCATCGCGGTCGTGTACTTCCTGCTCACCGGCGCGACCACGCTGGTGCTGCGCCACATCGAGTTGCGCCTGCGCGCCGGGGGGATGGTGCAATGACGCAGTCCCCATCGACCCAGGCATCCGCTCCCGATGCGGCGCCCATCGTGCGCATTCGCGGCCTGCGCAAGGCCTTCGGCGAGCACGTGGTGCTGAACGGCATCGACTTCGACGTGCAGCCGTCGCAGGTGGTGGTGGTGATCGGGCCCAGCGGCTCGGGCAAGAGCACCTTCCTGCGCTGCTGCAACGGGCTGGAGCAGCCCCAGGGCGGGCGCATCGACATCTGCGGGCGCACCCTGGTGGACGAGGGCCGCATGCTGCCCGAGCGCGAGCTCAATGCCCTGCGCGAAGAGGTGGGCATGGTCTTCCAGTCGTTCAACCTGTTCCCGCACCTGTCGGTGCTCGACAACGTCACCCTGGGCCCGCGCAAGCTGCGCGGCGCTTCCCGCGCCGAGGCCGAAAGCCAGGCGCGCGCCTTGCTGGACAAGGTGGGCCTGGGCCACAAGGCCGCGGCCATGCCGGCCAGCCTGTCGGGCGGGCAGAAGCAGCGCGTGGCGATCGCGCGCGCCCTGGCCATGCAGCCGCGCGTGATGCTGTTCGACGAACCCACCTCGGCCCTGGACCCGGAGCTGGTGGGCGAGGTGCTGCAGGTCATGAAGCTGCTGGCGCGCGAGGGCATGACCATGATGGTCGTCACGCACGAGATGGACTTCGCGCGCGAGGTCGGCGACACCGTGGTGGTGATGGATGGCGGCGGCATCATCGAGTCGGGCCCGCCCGCCAGGATCTTCACCGAGCCCACGCAGGAGCGCACCCGCGCGTTCCTGCAGGCCGTTCTGTCGCGCGCCTGAGCGCCCCCCACCGAGCCGCCGAGAGTGAGGTCTTCGCCATGACGCTTTCCACCCCCCTGGTGCCACCGCACGACCTGCAGCAGCGGCTGCGCGAGCGCGTGACCGACGCCCTTGTGGCTGATTTCGCGCGCGACGGCGCGGTGTGCATCCGCCAGTTGCTCACGCCCGGCGAAGTGGCCCTGCTGCGCAGCGGCATCGACGCCAACCTGGCCGCGCCCAGCCCGCGCGCCAAGGTGGCGAGCCGCCCGGACGATCCGGGCCGGTTCTTCGAGGACTTCTGCAACTGGCAGGACATTCCCGCCTTCGGCCGCTTCATCGCCGAAACGCCCGTGGCCTGGGCCGCCCAGCGGCTCATGCAGTCGGCCAGCGTGCGGCTGTACCACGACCATGTGCTGGTCAAGGAGCCGGGCACGCGCCAGCGCACGCCCTGGCACCAGGACCAGCCCTACTACAACATCGACGGCACCCAGAACGTGAGCCTTTGGATTCCCGTGGACCCGGTGGCGCGCGAGGCCACGCTGGAGTTCGTGGCCGGCTCGCACCGGGGGCCGTGGCGCATGCCGCGCACCTTCATGGACCAGCAGGCGCGGTGGTTTCCGGAAGGCTCGCTGGCCGAGCTGCCCGACATCGAGGCCGACCGCGCGGCGTTTCCCATCCTGGGCTGGGAGATCGCGCCAGGCGACGTGGTGTGCTTTCACATGCTGGCCCTGCATGCCTCGGGCGGCGTGCCGGGGCCGCAGCGGCGCCGCGTGTTCTCGGTGCGCTTTCTGGGCGACGACACGCGCCATGCGCCGCGCGCCTGGAAAACCTCGCCCGATTTCCCCGGCTTGGCCGACACCCTGCCGGCCGGCGCACCCATGGCGCACCCGCTCTTTCCGCTGCTGGTGGGGGAGGCGGGATGACGGCGGCGCTGCAGCGGTTCGACCTGTCGGCCATCGCGCCCACGCCGTGGAAGAACGGCGGCGGCGACACACGCGAGCTGGCCTGCTGGCCGCCGGGCGCCGGCATGGACGCCTTCGAGTGGCGCGTGAGCGTGGCCACCATCGCGGCGCCCGGGCCGTTCTCGGCCTTCCAGGGCGTGCAGCGCCAGATCATGCTGCTGGACGGGGCCGGCGTGCGCCTGCGCGCCGAGGACGAGGGCATCGACCATGCGCTGGACGAGCGCTGGCAGCCCGTGGCGTTCGCGGGCGACCAGGCCATCGACTGCATCCCGCTGGGCGGCGCATCGACCGACTTCAACCTCATGCTGCGGCACGGGCGCTGGCAGGGCGCGGTGCAGGTGCTGCAGAACGCGTGCGTGCCGGGCAGCACGCCCGCCGGCCTGTGCATGGTGCTGTCGGGCCGGTGGCATCGGGGCGGCGAGGTCTTCGGGCCGGGGCAGGGCCTGTGGTGGGCCACCGCCGCGCCCGCCGGCGCCTGCGCCGCGCTCCAGCCGCAGGCCGGCGGGGCCGACGCGCCGGCCATCGCCTGGGTGGCGCTGGTGCCAGGGTTTCAGCCAAATCGGGCGCTGGCACAATAATCACTAGGGCATACTGCTATGCATTTAATAGCAAAAGGGGGAATCGCATGACCGTGCCGCACCAGGACTTCGCCCACGCCCCCAGCGCCGACGGGGTCTGGCACACCCTGCACCTGGCGCCCGGGCTGGCGGTGGCCGACGTGCCGGTGCCCGACGGTGTGCCGGCGGCGCTGGTGGTGGAGCAGGGCGTGGTGCGCTGGGTGGGCCCGGAGGCCGCCGTGCCCGCGGCCCATGCCGCCTTGCCGCGCCACGCCGCGCGCGGCGCGTTGGCCACGCCCGGGCTGGTGGACTGCCACACCCACCTCGTCTACGGCGGGCAACGCGCCAACGAGTTCGCCATGCGGCTGGCCGGCGCCTCGTACGAGGAAGTCGCCCGGGCCGGCGGCGGCATCGTCGCCTCGGTGCGGGCCACGCGCGAGGCCAGCGAAGACGAATTGTTCGACCTCGCCCTGCCGCGCCTGTCGGCCCTGCTCGACGAAGGCGTGTGCGCCATCGAAATCAAGTCCGGCTACGGCCTGGCGACCGCGCACGAGCGCAAGCAGCTGCGCGCGGCCCGGCGCCTGGGCGAGGCCACCGGCACCACGGTGCGCACCACGTTCCTGGGCGCCCATGCGCTGCCGCCCGAATACGCCGGCCGCAGCCAGGACTACATCGACCACGTGTGCCAGGAGATGCTGCCCGTGCTGGCCGCGGAAGGGCTGGTCGATGCGGTGGATGTGTTCTGCGAGCGCATCGCCTTCACGCTGGCCGAGACCGAGCAGGTCTTTCAGGCGGCGCAGCGGCTGGGCCTGCCGGTCAAGCTGCATGCCGAGCAGCTCTCCGACATGGGTGGGGCGGCGCTCGCCGCGCGATACAAAGCCCTGTCGTGCGACCACATCGAGCACCTGTCCGCCGAGGGCATCGCCGCCATGCGGGCCGCCGGCACGGTGGCCGTGCTGCTGCCGGGCGCCTACTACACACTGCGCGACACGCACCTGCCGCCCATCGCGCTGCTGCGCGAGGCCGGCGTGCCCATGGCGGTCTCCACCGACCACAACCCCGGCACCTCGCCCGCTTTGAGCCTGCTGCTCATGGCCAACATGGCGTGCACGCTGTTTCGGCTGACCGTGCCCGAGGCGCTGGCCGGCATCACCACCCACGCCGCGCGCGCGCTGGGGCTGCAGGATTCGCACGGACTGATTGCCGCGGGGCGGCCGGCGAACTTCGTGCTGTGGCCCTTCAAAGAGGCGGCGGAGCTGGCCTACTGGTTCGGGCACAAGCCGGCGCACACCATCGTGCGGCAGGGGCGCATCGCCCGGGCGACGGTTTGATGCACCGGTGGCCCAAGACCTTTTTCTCATTTCCCATCTGTCCCGAGGCCATTGACTGATGCGCACCACCGTTTCATCCCCGCCTGCCGAGTTCTCTGCGCCGCGGACGCCTCCCGCTGGCGCCCTGTTCGCGCAGGACGCCTTGCTGCCCGGCGGCTGGGCGCGCGACGTGCTGCTGCAGTGGGATGCCGCGGGCCGGCTCACCGCCGTGGCGCCGGGCAGCACCGCCGGCACCGCGCCGCGTGCGCCGGGCCCGGTCCTTCCGGGCATGCCCAACCTGCATTCGCACGCCTTCCAGCGTGCCTTCGCCGGGTTGACCGAATACCGCGCGCCCCAGCCGGACGGCGGGCAGGACAGCTTCTGGAGCTGGCGCAACCTCATGTACCGCTTTGCCGCGCGCACCACGCCCGAGCACCTGGAGGCGATCGCCACCTGGCTCTATGTGGAGATGCTGGAGGCGGGCTACACCGCGGTGTGCGAGTTCCATTACGTGCACCACGATGCGGCAGGCCAGCCCTATGCCGACGATGCCGCCATGTCGCTCGCGCTGCTGCGCGCCGCCCAGGCCGCAGGCATCGGCATCACCTTGCTGCCGGTGCTCTACCAGACCAGCGGCTTCGGCGGCCGCGCGCCGCGCGAGGACCAGCGCCGCTTCATCCGCAGCACCGACAGCATGCTCGCGCTACTGGAACGATTGGCGCCCGTGGTGGCCGCGCAGGGCGGCATCCTGGGCCTGGCCCCGCATTCGCTGCGCGCCGTGCCGCCCGACAGCCTGCGCATTGCGGTCGAAGGCCTCACGGCCCTGAGCCCGGCGGCGCCGGTGCACATCCACATCGCCGAACAGACGCAGGAGGTGGACGACTGCATCGCCTGGAGCGGCCAGCGCCCGGTGCAATGGCTGCTGGAGCATGCGCCGGTCGATGCGCGCTGGTGCCTGGTGCATGCCACCCACATGACGCCTGACGAATACGCGGGCGCCGCCCGCACCGGCGCGGTGGCCGGCCTGTGCCCCACCACCGAGGCCAACCTGGGCGACGGCCTGTTCGACCTGCCGCGCTGGCTGGCGGGCGGCGGCCGCTGGGGCGTGGGCTCCGACAGCCACGCCTGCGTGAATGCGGCGGAAGAGCTGATGCTGCTCGAATACGGCCAGCGCCTGTCCCTGCGCCAGCGCAACGTGCTGGCCAGCCGCGCCCACCCCGAGGTCGCCACCGCCATGGCGCTGCAGGCGGTGCAGGGCGGCGCGCAGGCCAGCGGCCGCTGCACGCCGGGCGCTCCGGCCGGCATCGCGGTGGGCGAGCGCGCCGATCTGGTGGCGCTCGATGCGCAGCACATCGCGCTGCAGGGCCTGCCGCCCGACAGCATGCTGGGCGCGCACGTGTTCGGCAGCCATCGCACCTCGGCGCTGCACAGCCTCTGGACCGCCGGCACGCCGCGCGTCGTCGCGGGGCGCCACGCGCTGCACGACCGTGCCGCCGACGCCTTCGTGGCGGCCCGCACGGCCACCATCACCCGCGCCGGGCATTGACCGACCGGCCGGCCCTCGGCTTTCGAAGCCCCCAACGCAGACCCGATCGCATGACCGCCACCCATTCCCCGCCACCCTTCTCCTTCCACCAGGGCACCGCGCCGCTGCTCGTGTCCATGCCCCACGTGGGCACGCATGTGCCCCCGGACATCGCCGCGCGCTTCACCGACGAGGCCCGCCAGGTGCCCGATACGGACTGGCACCTGGAGCGGCTCTACGGCTTTGCCCGCAACCTCGGCGCCTCGATCCTGGTGGCCACGCATTCGCGCTATGTGATCGACCTGAACCGGCCGCCGGACGGCGCCAGCCTGTACCCCGGCCAGAGCGTCACCGGCCTTTGCCCGGTGGACACCTTCGACGACACGCCGATTTACGCGGAGGCGGGCGATGCGCCGGACGACGCCGAGATCGCCGCGCGCCGCGATGCCATTTGGGCGCCGTACCACGCGCAGCTGGCCGCCGAGCTGGAGCGCTTGCGCGCCGCCCATGGCGTGGCCATGCTGTGGGATGCGCATTCCATCCGCTCCGTGCTGCCGAGGTTCTTCGCGGGCAAGCTGCCGGACCTGAACCTGGGCACGGCCGAAGGGGCCAGTTGCGAACCGGCGCTGGCGCAGGCACTGCTGCGCATCGGGCAGTCCGACCCGGCGTACACCGCGGTGCTCAACGGCCGGTTCAAGGGCGGCCACATCACGCGGCACTACGGCGATCCCGCGCGCAACGTGCACGCGGTGCAGCTGGAGATGACGCAGTGCAGCTACATGCAGGAAGCCCTGCCGTTCGACTACCTGCCCGAGGCGGCGGCCGGCGTGCAGCCCGTGCTGCACCGCATGCTGGAGGCGGTGCTGGAATTTGCCCGCACCCAGGTGCGGGCGTAAGGCCTGCCAGGAGCGGCCTTACGCGCCCGCCGCGTCAGGCCGCCGCGTCGATCCGAAGCTGCACGGAATCGTCCAGATAGATGGGCGTGACCTTGAAGCCGTTGACCGTGATGCTGCCGAACGTCCCGCGCACCGGGGCGCCACGCACCAGCGTGAGGGTCGATCCGACCGTTGGCGTGAAGCCCGAGCGGAAGGCGATGCGCAGCGTACCCGCCAGCGTGACCGGGCCGGCGGCCTGCAACTGGCCGGCGCCGTTGGCGCCCACGCGCAGTTCCAGCGTGCTGCTGCTGCCCAGGGTGAAGGCACCGCCGATGGCCAGTTCCGCCGACGTGTTGCCGATCAGCGTGCCGCCGCTCAGGTACACGTCGCCTTGTCCCAGCGCATTGCTGCTGTCGGCCCGCACGGCACCTGCGGACACTTCCGTGCCCCCGGTGTAGCGGTTCGCGCCTGCCAGCACGAGCGTGCCGCTGCCGCGCTTGGTGAGCTTGCCGGCGCCCGCGATGGGGTTGCGCCAGGCGTCCAGCGCGTTGAAGCCGCCCTGCGCCGCGTCCATGGTCACCGCCACGTCGCCGTTGAAGGCGCCGTAGCCGTCGCCGGCCGCGAACAGGTTCAGGCGCCCCCAGCCTTCGGCGTCGTCCAGCACCGGGTAGCCCGAGGCGATCGCGGTGGTCTTGAGCACCACGCGGCGCTGGCCCGCATCCAGGTAGGGGAAGCGCGTTTCCAGCAGCACCTCGGCGCTCTTGGGTACGACGGCCGAACGCGTGGTGTCGCCGATGGGAGCGAAGCCGAACGTCATCCGGCGCAGGTACTCGGCCTGGTTGGTGGCGCGGTCGGCGAAACGGTCGGCGGTGGTGGCCTGCGAATGGGCGATCTGCAGGAATTCCTCCGGCGTGCGCGCCCCGACGGCCGCCATCAGCGTGCTGCGGGCCTGGGCCACGGCAGCAGCCTTGCGCGGCGCGTTCACGCCGGTGGCGATGCTGGCGGCGGCCACGGCCTGGCCGTGCACGCGGCCGCTGATCACATCCAGGGGCGAGTGCATGCCGGCCAGGATGCGGCTTTCGCCCATCTCCAGACCACGCGCCAGCATTTCCTGGAACCGCTCCGGCACCAGGTAGGCCATGGCGATGGCATCGCGCACGCCTTCGGCGGTGTGGCCGCTGGTGAAGCCGCCGTCGGTGGCCGGTGTGGTGCTCCTGGCGGGCACCAGGGCTGGCACGATCTGCACGTTGGCGCTCCAGCGCCAGGGGCGGGCGTACTTGTAGAAGCGCTTGGCCGGCTCGGTCGAGCCGTTGTCACCGATGCCGCCGATGAAGTCCACCACCGTGCCGAAGCCCGCGTTGGCGCTGCCGCCCACGCCGGCGTTGTTGCCGGTGTCGTTGTAGAGCACCGTGGTCGCGTCCGCGGGAATGCCCGAAATGCTGGTCTTTTGCTGCGCCGCGGTGCGCCATGCGTTGGTCAGCGGGCCCAGGCCGTCGGTCACGCTGTAGGCCTTGCCGCGCCGGTCGTCTTCGTAGGCCAGGAGTTCCTGGGCCGCGGTGCGGCGCGCCGTGGCGTCCACCACGTACTGGATGTTGCGGGTGTGCACCTGCGCGTTCAGCACCGTTCCGTCGGTCGCGTCACCGGGAACGCCGGTCCAGGCCGCCGGCTTGATCGCGGGGAAGGCGCCGTTGGCATCGGCCGTCACGCCGGCATCCACCAGCAGCGTGCTGGGCTTCCAGATGTCGAGAAAGCCCGACAGCACCCGCACGCCGGCGTTGGTGGCCAGCGTGGCGTAGCGGGCATCGCCGCGCTGGTTGGTGAAGGCGAAGTCCACGAACGGCGGCGTGGTCGATTCGTTGGGCACCGGTGCGGAATCGGCAAATCCCAGGCCGCGCGGCGCATCGGGTGGTGCGGCATCGGAACCCCCACCGCCACAGGCGGAGAGCGCGAATGCGGCGGCAAGCGCCAGGATCAGGGTGCGTCGGGGCAGGGGCAGCGTCATGGGGAGCAGGCAGGTTGGAAAGGCGGGAGCGGAACGGGTGCGCGCAGGCCGCTTGCGGCCTGCTGCGGCTGCACTCTAGGGTCGAGCTGTGACAGCGCCGTGACGCCGCACGCCAATCATTTCCCCGCTGGAGCCCGCGGCGGGGTAGCATGCGCCATGGACATCGCCCCCACCCTCGCGCCTGCGGTCGCGGAAAAGCCCGCAGCCCTGCCTGGATGGGGAGAGTTCTTTCACATGCCGCTGTTTCGGCCCGGCACCTCGGTGCGCATGGGCGACCAGTGGGAAACCGTGAGCCATGTGGCCCTGCGCCGCCAGGAACTGGCCATCTACCTCGTGGGCCACGAGGCGTCCGTATCCCCCAGCCGGCTCTTCCTGGCACCCAGCGCGTTCACCACCGTGCGCAAGCGCTGAAGTCCCCCGGCATCCCGCTTCATGCAGGATCGGGGCAGGGCACGTGGGCCGCAGGCTGACTCAGGCTTAAGTCATTCACTCGCTTAGCCGGCCGGCCGCTCGGCCATCGCCTCGCCCAGCCGCACGGGCCGGGCAGGGGCCCATTGCTCCGAAAATCGCACCGCACCGCGCTGAAACAGAAGCACCACGGTGGAGCCCAGCAGGAAGCGGCCCATTTCCTCGCCCTGGCGCAGCACGATCTGCCGGTCGGCATAGTCCCAGTGGCGCAGCTCGCCGCTGCGCGGCGGGTTGACCTGACCGTGCCACACCGTGGCCATGCTGCCCACGATGGTCGCGCCCACCAGCACGAGCACCATCTTTCCCAAAGGCGTGTCGAACACGCACACCACGCGCTCGTTGCGCGCGAACAGACCGGGCACGCCCCGCGCCGTGACCGGGTTCACCGAAAAAAGGTCGCCCGGCACATGCACCATGCGCAGCAAGGTGCCATCGCAGGGCATGTGGATGCGGTGGTAGTCGCGGGGGCTCAGGTAGATCGTCGCAAAGCTGCCGTTGTCGAACTGCGCGGCCAGCGCCGCATCGCCGCCCACCAGGGCCGTGGTCGAGTAGCGGTGGCCCTTGGCCTGGAAGATCTGGTCCTGGTCGATGGGACCGAACTGGCTGATCGCCCCATCCACCGGGCAGACCGCGGCCGCCGAGGCGAGCGGGCGCGTACCGGGGCGAAGGGCGCGGGTGAAGAAGTCGTTGAACGTGGCGTATGCGGCCGGGCGGGGCTCGACCGCCTCGCTCATGTCCACCCGGTAACGGGCGATGAAACGCTCGATCGCGGCAGTGGTGCGGGGGCCTCCCTGCGCCCGTGCAAGCCGCCCCGCCAGCGCCGTCAGCGCTTGTTTGGGAAGTAGATATTGAGGCAGTACGGCAAGGCGGTCTGACAAGGTGGACTTCCTGAGCGGTTGGGGTGCGAGGCATTCTACCGAGGGCGCCTGCGGGGCCCGGCCGTGCGCCTTGACGCTGCATGCGCAGGCCATCTGGCGCCAGATGCCGGGACGAAGTCAGTCGGGGCCGCTGCGTCAAATCGATGTCATTCACCACAGGGCGCAACCGGCGCGGTGCATGGGCCGGCGCGCGGCGCAGTGGTGTATCGGCACTATTCCACACGATTCCCTACTACGTTACAATGGTGCGGTTTTGCGCAGCGCCTCGCTGCTGCTGTGTGTGGAAGCCGCCCCGCCGGCCTTTTCCGACCGATGCGCCATGGGGCGCAGTGACCACCCCCGCTTGCTGTGCACCGCGCCTGGATCTCTTGCGAGATGGGCCGACATTCCGGTTGCAGTTTCGCGCAGGCCCCGATACCTCCTATTACTGTTTGAAGATTGACTTGAAATCATGGCCAAAGAAGAACTGATTGAAATGCAGGGCTCCGTGACGGAAGTCCTGCCCGATTCCCGCTTTCGCGTCACGCTGGACAACGGCCATCAACTGATCGCCTACACCGGCGGCAAGATGCGCAAGCATCACATCCGCATTCTTGCCGGCGACAAGGTCTCGCTGGAAATGTCCCCCTACGACCTGTCCAAGGGCCGCATCACTTTCCGCCACCTCCCAGGCCGTGGCCCGGGCCCCTCGTCGCGGTGAGTTTGGAAAAAAACTGGCAAATTTCCTTGAATCTTCCAAATATGGCTGTGATGCAAGGTTAGAATACTAGTTGTCGGAGCGTAGCGCAGCCTGGTAGCGCATCTGCTTTGGGAGCAGAGGGTCGCGAGTTCGAATCCCGCCGCTCCGACCATTGATTCAAGGGGTTAGGTCATTTGACCTGACCCCTTTTGTCTTTTTGGATTTGCCCTCCTCTCCGGTATTCCCTTCGCTGCAGTTTTCTGCGTCCATGGCAGGCGCAGGAAAATCAACCCCGGCTTCGCAGCAGCCTCAAGATCCACTCGCGTTGGTGCGCCAGGCGTTCCGCGTCTTCCTCTTCCATGAGGAAGGGTAAATCCGGCACGTTGGCTTCGGGAATCGCATGCTCAAACACCATGCGCAGTGCGGCAGGTACCTGGTGCAATATCACCAAGGCCTGGGCCAGCATATTCAGCGGTTGTACCTGGGTCGTGACGTTGGCGAGTGCGCTTTTGAGCGTTCTGATTTCTTCGCGCAGCAGTTCTATTTCTGCTTGTGGATGATTGTCCATAATGCCTCCTCGGTCCCATGCTAGAACGGGGACATACGGCCAACAAGCTGAAATTGCATCCAGCACCGCGGTACGCCCATCCTGAGGCTCAGCCATGGCAGCGCCTGGACCGATCGCTCCAACACTTCCCATTCTTCCAAAGCACATGGCAACGTCCCGTTCGTTTTCCCCCTTTGGCTCTTCTCCGCGCACCGGCGGGGCGCGCATGGAGGGCGTGGACGCCTTGCGGGGCATGGCCATGGTGTGGATGACGGTCTTCCATTTCTGTTTCGACCTCAGCCACTTCGGGTACTGGCCGCAGAATTTCCGTGCCGATCCTTTTTGGACGACCCAGCGGACAGCCATCGTGGCGCTCTTTCTCTTCTGCGCGGGGCTGGGGCAGGCACTGGCCTGGCAGCAGGGCCTCGGATGGGCCCGCTTCTTCAAGCGCTGGCTGCAGATCGTGGGATGCGCCTTGCTGGTCACCGCAGGGTCGTCACTGATGTTTCCGCAGAGCTTCATCCATTTCGGCGTTTTGCACGGGATGGCTGCCATGCTTCTCGTCGCGCGATGCACGGTGGGGTGGGGTGCCTGGCTCTGGCCTGCCGGTGCAATGGCCGTGGCGCTTCCCTCCATCGCCGGGTGGGCGCTGACGGAGGGGCCGCTGGCGGCCTGGGCTTCCACGTTCAACGGCTATGCGCTCAACTGGCTGGGACTGGTGTCGCGCAAGCCTTTCACCGAAGACTATGTGCCGGTGCTGCCCTGGCTGGGCGTGATGTGGTGGGGCCTGGCGAGCGGGCAATGGGTGCTGCGACGGCGCCCGCAATGGATGAAGGTGGCGCTGCCCCGGGCGCTGTCACCGCTGGCGGTGTTGGGCCGCTGGAGCCTGAGCTATTACATGCTGCACCAGCCGGTCATGATCGGTCTGCTGATGGCGGCATCCTGGATGCTGGGCCGTGTTTAGGAAAAGGCAAAAGGCCCGTCCCAAAAGCAGAACGCGGCCCGTGGGGCCGCGTTGAGACTCGAAGCCTGGTGGAACGGCAGGGTGCCTGCCGGTCCACCGACCGTGAACGATTACTCGATCTTGGCCTTCGTGCGCAGTTCTTCCTGGAACTTCGCCAGCTTCTGCTGCTGCAGTTGCTGCGCCACCTGGGGCTTCACTTCTTCCAGCTTGGGCAGCTTGGCTTCCCGCACATCGTCCAGGCGGATGATGTGCCAGCCGAATTGGGTCTTGACCGGCGTCTGGGTCATCTGGCCCTTGTTCAGCTTGACCAGCGCTTCGGTGAACTCGGCCACGTAGCTGCTCGGAGCCGACCAGTCCAGGTCGCCGCCGCGGGCGCCGGATCCGGGGTCCTTGGACTGCTTCTTGGCGATGTCTTCAAACTTGGCGCCCTTCTTGATGGACGCGATGATGGCCTTGGCCTGGTCTTCCTTTTCCACCAGGATGTGGCTGGCCTTGTATTCCTTGCCGGTGTTGGCGGCAACGAACTTGTCGTACTCGGCCTGGATTTCGGCGTCGGTGACGGGGTTGGCCTTTTGGTAATCGGCGAACAGTTCGCGGATCAGGATGGTCTGGCGGGCCAGTTCCATCTGGACTTTGTAGTCGGGCGAGGCTTCGAGGCCGCGCTTCTGGGCTTCCTGCAAGAAGATTTCGCGGGCGATCACTTCTTCCTTGATCTGGCCTTCGACCTCGGGGGTCACGGGGCGGCCGGAGCGTTCCACTTGCTGCTTCAGGGCTTCGGCGCGTTCCTTGGGAACGGCCTTGCCATTCACAACGGCGAGGTTTTGAGCGTAGACGGGAAAGGCCGTCGCGCCCAGCACGGCAGCGGCCACGAGGCCGGACAAAAGCTTTTTCTTCATTGGGGAGTCCACAAAAAGGAAATGAGTTGCGGCCGTTTTGACCGCAAGTCCGACAAATAGGGCCGGATCAAAGAACTTCAATGGCTATGGCGTGAGCGCCCTGGTCAATAAATTCTTGCAGCGCATCATACACAAGGCGATGTTGTGCGACGCGGGGTCTTCCTGTAAACAAAGGTGACGAAATCCGCACCCGGAAATGGGTGCCGAAACCCGTTCCGTTGGCCCCGACATGGCCTGCATGGGCGGCGCTTTCATCCAGCACCTGCAGCGCGGAAGGGTTCAGTCGCTCTTGCAGCCGGGCCGCCATGGCCTCGGCGGTGATGGCCAGCGCCGTCATGGCTGCACGTCCTTGTGGGCGGCCTCGTGCGTGGCCTTGGGCACGGCCTTGGTGTCGTCTTCCTTCATGTAGCGGCTCAGGTACAGGGCCTGGCCGATGACGAACACCGCCATCAGCCCGATGCCGCCGAACAGCTTGAAGTTGACCCAGGTGTCGGTGTCGAAGCGGTAGGCCACCCACAGGTTGACCAGGCCCATCACGGCGAAGAACCCGGTCCAGCTCCAGTTCACGGTGCGCCAGGCGGCGTCGGGCAACTCCATCTGCGCGCCCATCAGGGAGCGGATGAGGTTCTTGCGGAAGAACAGCTGGCCGATCAGCAGCGCCGAGCCCATCAGCCAGTACAGCACGGTGGGCTTCCACTTGATGAAGGTTTCGCTGTGCGAGAGCAGCGTGGCGCCGCCGAACACCACGATGACGCCCAGGCTCACCCACTGCATGGGCTCGACCTTGCCGTTCTTGTAGCGCAGGTAGCCGATCTGCAGCACGGTGGCAGCGATGGCCACGGCCGTGGCCGTGTAGATGCCCCACAGCTTGAAGGCCGCGAAGAACAGGATGATGGGAAAGAAGTCGATCAGCAGTTTCATGGGGGAGGGCTGGAGCGTGGGCGGGCGTTGCCGCCGTTCAGGAGGAGCCGGGCTCGAAATCGAGCGATGCGGAGTTCATGCAGTAGCGCAGGCCGGTGGAGGCGGGGCCGTCCTCGAACACGTGGCCGAGGTGGGCCCCGCATTGTGCACAAACCGTCTCCGTCCGGACCATGCCATGGCTGCGGTCCACGATCTCCTTGATCGAGCCCGGCACCGCCTCGGAAAAGCTGGGCCAGCCGCAGCCGGCGTCGAATTTGGTGCCGGAGTCGAACAGCTTGGCGCCGCAGCACACGCAGTGGTAGCTGCCGTCGGCCCAGTGCGCTTCGTACTTGCCGGTGAAGGGTCGCTCGGTGGCGGCGTGGCGGGTGACTTGCCAGGCGACGGGCTCGGCGCCTTTGCTCTGCAGCAGGGCCTGCCATTCGGCATCGGTCTTTTTGATGGGAAAGGTCATGATGAGCAGCTGATTTCGATGGAGGAAGCCCAGTCGGGCGGGAAGTCGGCCCAGGCCTCGTGGCCCGGGTGTTCGTCGAACGGTTCGGCCAGCAGGGCCTGCAGGGTGTGAAGCGGCGCGAAGTCGCCTTGCGTGGCCGCGCGGATGGCCTGCTCTCCCAGGTGGTTGCGCAGCACGAATTTCGGATTGCATTTCAGCATCGAATCGGCCATATGCCGGGGATTTGATTGTCCTGGGTGCTCTGAAAATGATAGCAACCACGCCTCCCAGCCCGCCCGGTCGATGAACAGGTCGCGCACGGGTTCGAAGTCGCCGCTGGCCACGGCATGCGACAGGCGCCGCCAGAAGATTGGGTAGTCGACCCCGCCTTGGGCGAGCAGGTTGAGCAGGCCGTCCACCAGCGCGGCGTCGCCGTCGTGGACGGCCTGCAGCCCGAGCTTGCCGCGCATGCGCTGCAGGAACGCGGCCGGGAACACGGTCTGGTAGGACGCGAGCGCCGCCTGCGCCAGCGCCACGTCCTCGATCAGCGGCAGCAGTGCCTGGCCCAGCCGGAACAGGTTCCAGTAGGCCACGTTGGGCTGGCGGTTGAAGGCGTAGCGGCCCTGCGTGTCGCTGTGGTTGCACACGTGGCCCGGCACGAACGCGTCGAGGAACTGGAAGGGTCCGTAGTCGATCGTGAGGCCCAGGATGCTCATGTTGTCGGTGTTCATCACCCCGTGGCAAAAGCCCTGCGCCTGCCAGTGGGCGAGCAGTTCCGCCGTGCGCTCGCTCACCGCCTGGAGCAGGGCGGCGTAGGGGTTGCCGCCCGGCGCGTCCGGGCCACGGCACTCGGGGTAGTAGCGGTCGATGACGTAGTCGCCCAGCGTGCGCAGCTGTGGCAGCAGGTCGCGTGCCGCGAAGTGCTCGAAGTGCCCGAAGCGGATGAAGCTCGGCGCGGTGCGGGTCACGACGGCGGCGGTCTCCACCACCTCGCGCTGCACCGGGGCGGGCGAGCCCGTCAGGGCCAGCGCCCGCGTGGTGGGCACGCCCAGCGCATGCATGGCTTCGCTGCACAGGAATTCGCGGATGCTCGAGCGCAGCACGGCACGGCCATCACCCCCCCGCGAATACGGCGTGCGCCCGGCGCCCTTGAGCTGTACCTCCAGGCCGCCGTCGGTCTCGCCCAGCAGGATGGCGCGGCCATCGCCCAGTTGCCCCGCCCACACCCCGAACTGGTGGCCGCTGTACACCGTGGCCAATGGCTGCATGCCCGACAGCAGCGCGTTGCCCGAACACACCTGCAGTGCCGCGTCGGAGGCCAGCCAGGCGGCGGGCACGCCCAGCTGCTGTGCGGCATCCAGGCTCGTGGCCACCCAGTGCGGGGCGGGGAGGGGGGTGGGCACCAGTTCGGTGAAGAAATCCGGGCCCAGCGCTGCAAAGCCGTTGCGCCATTCGAGGCCGGACGCGGGCGCCGTCGCGGCGGTGGGAAGGGGGGCGTTCATCTGCCGAATTGTCTCCGACCCGCTTTGCCACGCGCGGCGAGGGGGCTTGGGCGCCCGGGGCCGCGGCGGCGGCTGTCAAGCTGGCGACAGATGCGGCCCCGGTGCTTGGCGCCCCCAGGGCGGCAGCACACAGGGCGCACGGTAGGATGCCGCGGAACCATTCACAACGACAACCCAAGGAGCCAACATGCTGGGCCTGATGCAGAGTCAACCCTTGCTGATTTCCACGCTGATCGAATTCGCCGAGCGCCACCACGGCGACGTGCAGATCGTGTCGCGCCGCGTCGAGGGCGACATCCACCGCTACACCTACCGCGACATGGCGGTGCGGGCGCGGCGGCTGGCCAATGTGCTGGACGGCATGGGCCTGGCAGCCGGCGACCGCGTGGCCAGCCTGGCCTGGAACGGCTACCGCCACATGGAGATGTACTACGGCGTGAGCGGCTCGGAGCGGGTGATGCACACCATCAACCCCCGCCTGCACCCCGAGCAGATCGCGTGGATCGTCAACCACGCCGAAGACCGGGTGCTGTGCTTCGACATGACCTTTCTGCCCATCGTGCAGGCCGTGCACGCCAAGTGCCCCACGGTGCGCCAGTGGGTGGCGCTGTGCGATGCCGACCAGCTGCCCGCCGACAGCGGCATCCCCGGCCTGCTGAGCTACGAAGCCTGGATCGGCGAAGCCCCCGACACCTACGTGTGGCCCACGTTCGACGAGAACACCGCCTCCAGCATGTGCTACACGAGCGGCACCACCGGGCACCCCAAGGCGGTGCTCTACAGCCACCGCTCGACCCTGCTGCACGCGTATGCCGCCGCGCTGCCGGACGTCATGGGCCTGTCGGCCAGCGATGCGGTGCTGCCCGTGGTGCCGATGTTCCACGTCAACGCCTGGGGGCTGCCGTACTCGGCGCCGCTGGTGGGCGCCAAGGTGGTCTTTCCCGGCCCGGCGCTGGACGGCAAATCGGTCTATGAACTCATGGATGCCGAGGGCGTGACTTTCGCCGCTGGCGTGCCCACCGTGTGGCAGATGCTGCTCAACCACGTGAAGGCGGGTGGCCTGCGCTTCGGCCAATTGAAGCGCACCGTGATCGGCGGCTCGGCCTGCCCGCCGGCCATGATCCAGTCGTTCCAGGACGACTACGGTGTGCGCGTGCTGCACGCGTGGGGCATGACCGAGATGAGCCCGCTGGGCACGCTGTGCTCGCTCAAGAACAAGCACCTGGCGCTGCCGCGCGGCGAGCAGATGCAGATCCTCATGAAGCAGGGCCGCGCGATCTACGGCGTGGACATGAAGATCGTGGACGGCGACGGCCACGAACTGCCCTGGGACGGCAAGACCTATGGTGACCTGCTGGTCAAGGGCCCGTGGATCGTCGAGAACTACTACCGCGGCGAGGGCGATCCGCTGGTGCCCGATGCGCAGGGCCGCGGCTGGTTCCCCACGGGCGACGTCGCCACCATCGATGCCGACGGCTACATGCAGATCACCGACCGCAGCAAGGACGTGATCAAGTCCGGGGGCGAGTGGATCAGCTCCATCGACATCGAGAACATCGCCATGGCACACCCGGCCGTCGCCATGGCCGCGTGCGTGGGCATGCCGCACCCCAAGTGGGATGAGCGGCCCATCGTGGCGGTGGTCAAGCGCCCGGGCGCGGAGGTGACGCGCGAGGAACTGCTGCAGTTCTACGCGGGCAAGACCGCCAAGTGGCAGATCCCGGACGATGTGCTGTTCGTGGACGCGATCCCGATCGGCGCCACGGGCAAGATGCTCAAGGCCAAGCTGCGCGAGCAGCTCAAGGACTACCGCCTGCCGGGCCTGTGACGCACGCCAGTGCGGCGAGGGGGCGGCCGCGAGAGGCCGCCGCCCAGTCGCATGCGGGATAGCGGATAGGGTGAATCCCTGAGCATCTCCTCTGTGGCGTGCCTTACGCTGCGCCCTGTTCCATTCAAGAACCCAAGAGGAGACAAGCGATGAGATTTGCTATCAAGGCTGTAGCTGCATCCGCAATCCTGGTGAGCGCTGGCGGCGCGTTCGCTCAAAAGGGCGACACGGTGAAGATCGCCTGGCTCGACCCGCTGTCCGGCCTCATGGCGGCGGTGGGGACCAACCAGCTCAAGAGCTTCCAGTTCCTCTCGGAGGAGTTCAACAAGAAGAACGCGGCGGGTGTGAAGTTCGAGATCATCGGCATCGACAACAAGCTCAGCCCGCAGGAAACCACCAGCGCCCTGCGCTCTGCCATGGACCAGGGCGCGCGCTACGTGGTGCAGGGCAACGGCTCCGGCCCGGCGCTGGCCATCATCGACGCGCTGGAAAAGCACAACGCGCGCAATCCCGGCAAGGAGGTCATGTACCTCAACTACGCCGCCGTGGACCCCGACCTCACCAACAGCAAGTGCAGCTACTGGCACTTCCGCCTGGATGCCGACACCTCGATGAAGATGGAGGCCATGACCACCTTCATGAAGGACCTGCCCGAGGTCAAGAAGGTGTACCTCATCAACCAGAACTACTCGCACGGCCAGCAGGTCTCCAAGTTCGCGAAGGAGAACCTGGCGCGCAAGCGGCCCGACGTGCAGATCGTGGGCGACGACCTGCACCCGCTGGCCCAGGTGCGCGATTTCGCGCCCTACATCGCCAAGATCAAGCAGTCCGGCGCCGACAGCGTGATCACCGGCAACTGGGGCTCGGACCTGGCCCTGCTCATCAAGGCCGCCAACGATGCGGGGCTGGCCAACGTCAATTTCTACACCTACTACGGCGGCGTGACGGGCAGCCCCACGGCCATGGGCGCGGCGGCGGCGGGGCGCGTGTACATGGTGTCGTACAACCACCTGAACCTGCCCGGCGACATCGGCCGCGTGGTCACCGAGTACAAGAAGAAGTTCAACGACGACATGTACACCGGCGCCGTGTACCACGCCTTCGCCATGCTGGATGCCGCCTTCGTGAAGGCCAAGTCCACCGACCCGGTGAAGGTGGCCCCCGTGCTGGAGGGCATGAAGTTCAACAGCTTCAACGGCGAGGTCGAGATGCGCAAGAGCGACCACCAGCTGCAGCAGGGCCTGTTCGTCTCCAAATGGGAGAAGGCCGGCGGCAAGTACCCTAACGACGCGGAAAATACCGGCTACACCTTCGTGCCGGTGAAGTACTACGAGCCCTACGTGGCCAGCACGCCCACCTCGTGCCAGATGAAGCGGCCCTCCTGATCCGGGCATCCGATTTCATTGCTGTGAGACCTTGGGCCCGGGGTTCCTCGGGCTCTTTTTTTAACCGTGCGGGCGCTGTTCTTCGATGAATCTTGAGTTTTTCGTGATCTCGCTGCTCAACGGCGTCAGCTACGGGCTGCTGCTGTTCATGCTCAGTTCGGGGCTCACCCTCATCTTCAGCATGATGGGCGTGCTCAACTTCGCCCACACCAGTTTCTACATGCTGGGGGCCTACATCGCCTACACCCTGTCCGGCCTGGTCGGCTTCTGGGTGGCGCTGTTCGTGGCGCCGCTGCTGGTGGGCGCGCTCGGTGCCGCGTTCGAGCGCTACGCGCTGCGCCGCGTGCACCAGTACGGCCACGTGCCCGAGCTGCTGGTGACCTTCGGCCTGTCGTACCTGGTGCTGGAGGTGGTGCAGCTGGTGTGGGGCCGCTCCACCGTGCCCTATGGCCTGCCCGCGCAGTTGCAGGGGCCGCTCTTCACGCTGTATGGCACGCAGTTCCCGAAGTCGCGGTCGTTCGTGATGCTGGTGGCGCTGCTGATGCTGCTGTCCGTGTGGCTGCTGCTCACCCGCACGCGCATCGGCCTGGTGATCCAGGCCGCGCTCAAGCACCCCGACATGGTCGAGGCGCTGGGCCACAACGTGCCGCGCGTGTTCATGCTGGTGTTCGGCGGCGGCTGCGCGCTCGCCGGGCTGGCGGGCGTGATCGGCGGCAACACCTACGTCACCGAGCCGGCCATGGCGGCCTCGGTGGGCTCGATCATCTTCGTTGTCGTCGTCGTGGGCGGCATGGGGTCGCTGGCCGGGGCCTTCCTTGCCTCGCTGCTGATCGGCGTGCTGCAGACCTTCGCGGTGGCGCTGGACTATTCGCTGGCGCATGCGCTGCGCGCGGCCGGCATGGCGGTGACCGAGCAGACCTTCGGCTGGCCGCTGCTCAAGCTCACCGTGTCGCAGGTGGCGCCCATCCTGCCGTACCTGCTGCTGGTGCTGATCCTCATCTTCCGGCCCAAGGGCCTGCTCGGCACGCGGGAGGACTGAACCCATGCGCTCCCACACCTCCTCGCCGCCGGCCTACCGGTTCAAGCCGCTCAACATCGGGCGCATCGTCATCTGGGGCCTGTTCGCGGCCGCGCTCATCGTGGCGCCCATGCTGTTCACCAGCAGCCTGGCGCTCACCATGCTGTCGCAGATCGGCTACCTCATCGTCATCTGCCTCTCGTACAACATGCTGCTGGGGCAGGGCGGCATGCTGAGCTTCGGCCATGCCGTGTACACCGGCCTGGGCTCGTTCATCGCCATCCATGCGATGAACCTGGCCGGCAAGGGCGCGGTGCCCATTCCGCTGGTGTTCATCCCGCTCGTGGGCGGGCTGGCGGGGCTGTTCTTCGCCGTGCTGCTGGGTTTCGTCACCACCAAGAAGTCGGGCACCACCTTCGCCATGATCACCCTGGGCATCGGCGAGCTGGTGGCGTCCATGGCGCTGATGTTCCCCGAGTTCTTCGGCGGGGAGGGCGGCATCACCACCGACCGCGTGTACGGCAAGGGGTTCATGGGCATCACCTTCGGCCCGGCCATCCAGGTGTACTACCTGATCGCGGCCTACTGCTTCGTGTGCACCGCGCTCATGTTCGCCTTCACCGGCACGCCGCTGGGCCGCATCCTGAACGCGGTGCGCGACAACCCCGAGCGCGTGGAGTTCATCGGCTACAACACGCAGCGCGTGCGCTACTTCGCCTTCATCATCGCGGGCTTCTTCGCGGGCGTGGGCGGGGGGCTGGCGGCGATCAACTTCGAGATCGTCACCGGCGCCGACAGCGTGAGCGTGTTGCGCTCGGGCGGCTACCTGCTGTTCACCTTCCTGGGTGGGGCCACCTTCTTCTTCGGGCCCATCATCGGCGCGGTGCTGCTGGTCTTTGCCTCGGTGCTGCTGTCCGAGCTGTCCAAGGCCTGGCTGCTGTACCTGGGCCTCGTGTTCCTGTTCATGGTGATGTATGCGCCCGGCGGCATCGCCAGCCTGATCATGATGAACCTGCGCGTGGCCAAGTACGGCCGGCTGCGCACGCTGTGGGTGTCGTACCTGGCCCTGGGCGGCACAGCCCTGGTGGCGGTGCTGGGCGCGGCCTGCATGGTGGAGATGACCTACCACCTGCAGCTCAATTCGGCGCTCGGGCCGCAGATGAACTTTCTCGGCGCCACGCTGAACGCGCGGGCCCTGTCCAGCTGGTTCGGGGCGGGCTTCGTGCTGCTGGTGGGCCTCGGCCTGTTCGAGACCGTGCGGCGCCAGTTCCTGCTGCAATGGGGCGCCATCCAGGAAGCCATCGAGCAGGACATCAAGCGGGGGGAGGCCGCATGAGCGTGACCCCCGTCAACACCCCCTATGCGCTGGAGTTGCGCGACCTGCACAAGCGCTTCGGCAAGACCGAGATCATCCGCGGCGCCAACCTGTGCGTGGCCCCGGGCGAGCGCGTGGCCATCATCGGCCCCAACGGCGCCGGCAAGTCGACGCTGTTCAACCTCATCAGCGGACGCTTCGGCGCCACCAGCGGCCAGGTGCTGCTGAACGGCCAGCGCATCGACGGCAAGGCGCCGTACGAGATCAACCGCATGGGACTGTCGCGCAGCTTCCAGATCACCAACATCTTCCCCAAGCTCAGCGTGTTCGAGAACCTGCGCTGCGGCGTGCTGTGGAGCCTGGGCTACCGCTACACCTTCCTGCGCTTTCTCTCGCGGCTGCACGATGCCAACGAGCGCGCCACGCAGCTCATGGAGCAGATCCGCCTGGACAAGAAGCGCGACACGCTGGCCATGAACCTCACCTATGCCGAGCAGCGCGCGCTGGAGATCGGCATCACCATCGCCGGGGGCGCCAACGTCATCCTGCTGGACGAGCCCACCGCCGGCATGAGCAAGAGCGAGACCGCGCGTTTCATCCGCCTCATCAAGGAAGTGACGGTGGGCCGCACGCTGCTCACCGTGGAGCACGACATGGGCGTGGTGTTCGGCCTGGCCGACAAGATCGCCGTGGTGGTCTACGGCGAGGTGATCGCCTTCGACACCCCCGAGGCCGTGCGCGCCAACCCGCGCGTGCAGGAGGCCTACCTGGGCTCGGCCGTGGCGGCAGCGCAGCAGGCGGAAGGACACTGAACCATGCTCAAGGTCGACAACCTGCATGCCTACTACGGCAAGAGCCACGTGCTGCACGGCGTCTCGTTCGGCGTGCAGCCGGGCGAGATCGTCGCGCTGCTGGGGCGCAACGGCTCGGGCCGCTCCACCACCGCCAAGGCCATCATGGGCTTGGTGGACTGGGAGGGCACGCTCGAATGGAAGGGCCAGCGCCTCGATGGCAAGAAAGCCTACGAGATCGCGCACCTGGGCCTGGGCTACGTGCCCGAAAGCCGTGACATCTTTCCCAACCTGACCGTGCACCAGAACCTGCTGCTGGGCCAGAAGGGCAAGGGCAAAGGCAGCCGCTGGAGCTTCGACGACATGTACGGCATGTTCCCGCGCCTGAAGGAGCGCCAGCACACCGAAGCCGGCGTCATGTCGGGTGGCGAGCAACAGATGCTCACCCTGTGCCGCACCCTCATGGGCGACCCCGACCTCATCGTCATCGACGAGCCCACCGAAGGGCTGGCGCCCAAGATCGTGGAGCTGGTGGGGCAGTACCTCATGGCGATCAAGGCGCGCGGCATCTCGGTGCTGCTCATCGAGCAAAAGCTCACCATCGCCATGACCATCTCCGACCGCGCGCTGGTGATGGGCCATGGGAGCATCGTCTTCGAGGGCACACCGCAGGGCCTACGCGAGAACAGCTACGTGCGCAAGGAGTGGCTGGAGGTGTGAGGGGCGGGCCGGGGTTGCTTTTGACGCAACCTGCCACCCTGTTCCGCTGAGGGCTCCTCCGGCCGATGGAGGACGCCCATGAGCATTCTCGCGGCAAAAGCCACTCAGAACCATCATGGGCAACACACGGATCGGTGGTTAACAAATAGTTAATATTTGGCATGCATTTTTGGCCCGCGCCGGCCGCTCTGCCTTTAACATCCGCCCCAACAAAAAAGATGAAACGGGGAGGTTTCAATGAGCGCAGAAGGCGCGGCCACGTGCGTGCACGTCAGCGATGCACAGGTCTTGGCCTTGGCCATGGACAAGTCCAGGAGGGCGTGCCCAGGGATGCACACCAATCATGGCCGCAAGACCCAACGCAGCAGTGCATTACAGGGCCCGCGAAATCCTGCAACGCGTCCCCGACCGAGGCGGGTACGGGGCAAGGCGGAACATGCATCGAGCCCCTCTCCCACGCCCCAATGGCTGGCTTTGGCGATGCGTTTGACGCGATGGGCATCTGCCATCTTCTTCCTGGCATTGGTTTCGATGGCCCATGCCCAGCGGCTGAGCCAACCGCCGGATGAAAACCGACAAATCATCCAGAAGATGTTGGAAGCCCCAGAGGCCGACATCGACCTGTCCAGAGTCAAATTGGTCATCGACCGAATGATGGACCCCAGTGTCGATGTCGATGCGACATTGGAACAATTGGATGAGATGGCGCGGGGGATTCGAAAGACGCTGCCCACAGGGGCGTCCAAACGCTTGATCTTGGATGCCTTGCGTTTTCACATCTATCAGCCCAATGGGTGGAACGAGCGGCGGCCATTTCAATACGACCTGGAAGATCCCTACGGACGCAATATCAAAAACAAACTGTTGCCCAACTATCTGAGAACAAAAAAGGGCAACTGCGTCTCGATGCCGTTGCTTTTCATCTTCTTAGAGCGTGTTATGAACTTCCCGCCGCAGCTAGCACCCGTGCAGCGGCGGGCAACATGAGCACTGCAAACACCAGAAAATGTAGCCCGCCGAGCACTTCCGGCAACCGCTCATAGTCCCGGGAGAGC